>NZ_JAGGQP010000008.1 GCF_018613235.1 Bacillus sp. ISL-41 | reverse complement strand
TCCATAGCGGTGATGGAGACATAAAAAGGAGCCGATCCTTAAAAAGCTTTGAGAAACGGCCACCTTTTAAAAATGACAGTACTATATCATATCTTAAACACCATATGATTATAAAAGGAAAAAATAAAAAGGTGTGATCAGATGACTGTCCACGTAGTTAGGTCGGGTGAAAATCTATGGGCAATTGCCAGAACTTATGGTGTATCGACCCAAAGTATTGTTGATGTCAATGGACTTCCTTCCGCCAGTTTAATCATTCCAGGACTGGCTCTTTATATTCCAGATCAGCAGCCTATAATTCGTTATTATAAAATCAAAGCTGGCGATACACTTTGGAGAATTTCTTCCCAATTCAAGACTAGTATTAGCAGCATTGTCAGTGCAAACCCTGGACTAGATCCCAACAGATTGTATATTGGCCAGAACATCAATATTCCTTCCCCTGTTGAACCACAGTTTTCTACACTTGGATTCATCGTACCTGGCTCCTCTCAAACTTTTCTGGCCGAACTGGAGAAAATGGCTCCTCATCTAACTTATGTTGCTATTGTGGCATTTTCCTTCACAGAAGAAGGATATGCCTATGTCTTAGGGGATGACGCCCCAATTGTCCGTAAAAGCAGGGATTTAAATATCATCCCTTTATTATTGATCCAAAATACTACTGCTGCCGGATTCAGTAAAGAGCTGGCCGGCAATGTATTGTCATCCCCGACATACCGCAGGAACCTCGTTGCCAGTCTTGTTAATTTAGCAACTCAACGGGGGTATGGCGGAATCAGTATCGACCTTGAATTTATTCCGCCGCCTCAAAGGGAAGATTTTAATTCCTTCCTTCGTGAACTGAAGGCGGCGATGGGCAATCTTATTTTACATGTGAACGTCCATGCTAAGACTGAAGATATCCCGACAAATCCAATTATCGGAGCCTATGATTATAAAACGATTGGGGAGATTGCCGACATTGTGGCCGTGATGACGATTGATTACGGATATCCGGGAGGACCGCCTGATCCTATTTCCCCTTTATGGTGGATCGCACTGGTTGTCAGGTATTCATTGACCTTGATTCCTCGAGAAAAATTGCAAATTGGTCTCCCCCTTTACGGGCATGATAAAGTGGTTTCAACCAATCAATATCGTGCGCTCTCCGTCCTGGACGCACAGAACCTTGGTATCTCTGTTGGTGCGGTCATCCAATATGATTCTGCAGCCAGATCACCATGGTTCAGATATTGGAAAGGAACCGAAGAGCATATCGTCTGGTTTGAAGACATCCGCAGCTATATCGAAAAGTACAGATTAATTGATTTATATCAGCTCAATGGAACAACATATTGGCAGCTTAGTTTGAAGGCTCCCCAAAACTGGGCTTATCTCAATAAGGCAGATGTTATCAAACTGTGACTGTAAATAAAGAACTTAAGCAGCCAAAGTGGGACCAAGGAACCCGTTATGGCAAAAGTACCTGTTCAGAAATATAAACAGGTGCTTTTTTATTTTATTTGGGTGATTGTTCAACATTTTGGGGTATCAATAAGTAAATTGATTTCTAAAAGAGGAGGTTCTATTAATGAATAATTTTCTGAAGAGCGGTTTTTTGTTAGGGCTGGGAGCTGCCGTTGCCGGTAAGGAAAAGGTAGATGAAACCATTATGAAGCTGGTTGAGAAGGGAAATATGACCCAGGCTGAAGCTGACACTATTTTTGGTGATTTTTTCAAAAAAGGCGAATCGAAAAGCGGTGAATGGAATGAAGAATTCCGGAAAATGGCCAGAACCCAGCTGACTGAGCTTGGATTTGTAACAAGGGAAGAATTAGACACAGTCCAGGCACAGCTTGTATTATTGCAGGAAGAAATTTTGCATCTTCGTAATAGCAGGTTAAATAATAATATTGACCAGGTTGAAAACGGAATGGAAAATATTCCGCCTGGATTTTCAAAAGACATTGAATAGCAGCGGGTGATGGAATTGACGGACCGATTGAGACGGTTAAATAGATATAGAGAGATAGCTTCATTGTTTGTAAAATATGGATTTGGCTATGTTCTGGAAGAGGTAGGGCTGTTTCATATCCTGTCATTGAAGGACCGGATCGCTGCAGATGTGAAAAGCGGGAACACCAGGGAAGCCGGTAACCGTATAAGGTGTATGCTGGAGGAATTGGGGCCCGCTTTTATAAAGCTTGGCCAGCTCCTCAGTATCAGAAGTGATATGCTTCCTCAAGAGATTGTTAAGGAATTGGAGCTGCTTCAGGACCAGGTTCCCCCAGTGCCTGTAGGTGAAATTAAGGAGAAGCTTCAACACGAATTTGGCAGGCCTGTTGAGGAAGTATTCCAATATTTTAACGAAGGATATGTAGCGGCAGCGTCGATTGGACAGGTCCATGAAGCGGTTTTGTCAACAGGGGAATCTGTCATGGTGAAGATCCAGCGGCCAGGAATTAAGCAGACCGTCCATACGGATCTTGAAATTTTAAGGGATATTGCGAGGCTGATCGAGCAGCGTTATGACTGGGCTCAATATTACAATATCACTGATATGGTTGAAGAGCTGTCAGAATCAATCCGCAGGGAACTGGATTATACGGAAGAAGCCCGGAATACGGATATGGTTCAAATGCAGTTTGAAGATTGCGAATCGATAAAGGTCCCAGTTATCTTTCATGAATACTCGACTCCTCAGATTCTGACCATGGAAAAGGTTGAAGGGATAAAACTCAACGAGTTGAATACAATTATTATTAAAAATGAGGAAAAACGAAGGATCGCTGATTTATTGGTAAGTGCATTCATAACCCAAATTCTAAGGGAAGGTTTTTTTCACGGTGATCCACACCCTGGTAATATCCTTTATAATCCAGAAGCTCAACAGCTTATTTTCATAGATTTTGGACAAGTAGGCCGGCTTTCAGCAAGCTTGAGATATGATTCGGCATCAATGATGATGGGAATTATGCAGGAGGACACCCACCGGATCGTCAGGTCTGTCTTCCGTATGGCTTATGTTCCATCCGATATTGATAAACAGCACTTTTATGACCGGGTAGATGGAATAAGGAAAACGGTTGAATGGTCATCAAAAGAAGGGCTAAGCTTGGGTTTGACGGTCAAGGAGCTTTTTGCTGCGGCACAGGAACATCGGATTATCCTGCCGAAGGAAATGACGATGATGGGGAAAGCCTTAATCACGATTGAAGCCATCATTTCTGAAATCGATCCAAACCTTGATATGATTAAGTTAGCCAGGCCTTATGGAGAACAGATAATGAGGGAACGGTATGATCCGATTAAAATGGGCAAAAGGCTTTGGAATAATGCGGAGAACTTATCTGATACATTCACCAATATTCCGAATCAGGTCGAAACTGTTTTGGATCAGGCTTCCAAAGGAGATTTGAAATTCGAAATCAGCTTATCGGAAATCAATCGGATTCTTCATAAATTTGACCGGATCAGCAACCAGGTATCTTTCAGTTTAACACTGCTTGCCTTTAGTATTGTTGTGCTTGGTCTGATTGTCGGCGCAACTTTTGGCAATAATACTATACTGACAAGCGTACCGGCAATCGAAGTAGGATTTATCATTGCATTCGGAATGTTTTTATGGATTATTTATTCTATATTGAAGTCAGGCCGTTTTTAACTTATGCTTAAATTCTTAAAATTTGGCAATGTTCATACCATTGCCTTTTTCTATGGAAAAGGCGGTTAACAGGAATGCGAGTTGGTAATTGTTCAAAATTAATGATTCGGGGGAGTAATTTATGCCTTGCAGAACGACTGATGAATTGAATGAACTTGTACAAGAAGCAAAAAAATACACTGACGGCGGGAAGGTGGCAGATTACATCCCTGCATTGGCGAAAGCGAATCCAGAAGAGTTGTCAGTGGCTATTTTTCATGATGATGGAACTTGTGTTTCGGCCGGGGACATACAGCAGAAATTGACTTTGCAAAGTGTTTCAAAAGTATTGACACTTGCGCTTGCCCTGATAGATTACGGTGAAGAAGCAGTTTTTGACAAAGTGGGTTATGAACCAACTGGCGATCCTTTCAATTCAATTGTCAAGCTGGAATTCAGTCCTTCAAAACCGTTGAATCCAATGATTAACGCAGGCGCATTGGCAGTTACTCATATGATTAAAGGAAATGATGCCGATCAGCGCTTTGAACGAATTCTTTCATTCATCCAGGAACTGGCAGGCAACTCTTCAATTGGTTATTCAGAGGAAGTTGCTCAGTCTGAATATGAAACTTCTGATCTGAATAGGGCCTTATGTTATTTTTTAAGGCAGCATGGCGTGATTGATGAGGATGTTGAAGAATTGTTAAAGGTGTACACGAAACAATGTGCAATTGAAATGGACTGTCTGGACCTTGCACGTATTGGATGTGTTTTCGCAATGGATGGTTTGGAGCCGGTCACGAATCGCCGGTTGATACCTGCACATGTCGCTCGCCTGTGTAAAACGTTCATGGTTACTTGTGGTATGTATAATGCTTCGGGAGAGTTCGCTGTCAGGGTTGGTATTCCTGCAAAAAGTGGTGTATCAGGCGGTATTATGGGTTCTGTTCCAAACAGATTCGGGATTGGCATCTTAGGGCCGGCCCTGGATGAAAAAGGGAATAGCATTGGCGGAATTAAACTGCTTGAAAGAATGTCTGCAAGGTATAATATGAGCATGTTTTAGCGATTTGTATTTGTAAAGATTCAGACAAATCACAGATCATGAATTCTAGTCCGTCACTAACCAGGAATACTCTCGACTGTTTCAAGCATAATTAAAGAATGATCTATCAGACCAATTTAAGCAGAAATTATTAAAAGACCCCTTCCAAAAGTGAAGGACGAGTACATGAGTACCGTCCTTTATTTTTCCAATGATTAGCCCCCGAATGCTTCAAGGATATCTTCAACTTCCTTCATGTTGAGTAATTTTGCAGCTTCTGTTTGTTCTTTCACGGTTCTTGCCTTAACAGGCGGCTGGAGTAGATAGGCGCCATTTTCAAGCATCGATCGAATGTCTGCTAGCTGCTGGAGAATTTCAGCAGAGCCCCCATTCAATGCCGGTTTGGGATTCAGGTAATGATGAAGGGCTGAAAGAACAAGATGGCCTAGCGAACTGTTATCGGCATGATATTCGATTTGCTCCTCAATTTTTGGTGAAACTGAATACGACTCACCTGTTTTGACATCAATATATCGTTCAGGGACTGTTATCGCGATCTTATTTACATAATCCGTATAGGTGTTTGACATACCGATCATCCTTCAATGGAAATTAGTTCCTCGGTATTCTCATGTTGTTTTTTAAGTTGGTTCATTTTGGCTAAAATCATGAGTCCGAAGACGTTCAGTTTTTCCAGGTTCTCTGGAAAAGTCAGTTCAATCGGGCGCCCCTTATCAGCCCATCTAACTGCAGCTTCCTGGATTTGCTTCTGGGCAAGTTTTGCTGCACCGCCAACTGCGATGTAGCGGGATGCCCCCTTGATCTCGCTTGAACTGCTCCTGGCACGGTCAAAGTGCTCAAGGTATTTTATAGCCATGATCCTCAATTGAGGGATCACGTACTTACTGATATCTTTCCTGACACCGGCAAATGGTTCGACATACCATTCTGATTGGCCGGCGAAAAGTTTTTCTTCAAGCTCTGACCTTGAGTCAAAAGTGTATAATTCGTTCTTGCTTACTTTTTTTATAATTGTATCCAAAAATAAATTGATTCCAAAATGATCACCTTCAACTGAGGCTACAGGCTTACTGTTCTTGATTCCAACGAAATCTACTGAATCCCCGCCAAGATCACCAATGATGATTCCTTTCTTGGAGTCCTTTACGAGGGTATCGTCCTTGATTGTCAATGTGTCAATGTCCCGAATTAAACCTAAATAGGCACAGGCTCCCTCAGCGCCAACAATTACATCTTTGATTTCCAACTTGACAATAAGCTCTTTTGGCTCAGGAATTCCCGGCACCTTATGGAGTGTGATGGTATGGCTGCCAATCAAGCGCTGCTTCAGTAATTCTTTTCTCTCCTTATATTGTGTAGTTGGTAGAGATACAGCTAATTGGTCAATACAATAGTTTAGTTCAATATCGTTTGGATTTATGATGGAAGCATGGTAGGCTGCAGCGGCAAACAGAAGGATATAGGTGCGGTCTTCGTCAGCTTTCTGATTATTGCTTGCGGTCAGGCTGACATTCCTTTGCTTGGCAGCCGCCTTTCCTGCGTAAAAAATTTCTCTTTTGTTTGTGATCGCCGGGCTTTTTATCTCTACGATCAAGTTTTCCTCGAGATTAATATCTTCCTCGTCATAGGGCTTTTCATAAAACTCATCATCGTACAATGCGATGGCGTTTGGCATTTGGTATTCCCTGAGCTCTCCATGGTCAGAGGCCAGGACTTTATACCAGCTGTTCCCTATATCGACTGCAAAATAATTATAATTGTTCATTTTATCCTCCTCCTTTTGAATCCTATGCAGAAAGCATGTTCAATTGTGCAAGTACCCATTGATTATAGAATTAAAGAATTTCAATCGTGTAAAATTCAAAGAATGCGAAAAATCCGCATTTGTTCTGATTCATTCATCTAGTCCAAAAAAAATAGCAGGAATAGGATAAATTGTATAAGAAATTTAAAAGGAGGAAATATGAATGACTAATGAACATAAAGGTTCACGTGGTTGTGTGAATGTGAATAAATCTGCTTCAATGTCGGAATGCGAAAATGTTAGGGCAGTTCCTGCTGGAGTAGGCCCTCTTGCCAACCTTGCTGTAACACTGGCTGATGTGAGAGTATCAGATCATCTTGTTGCGGAAATCCACTTCCCAGACCCAGTACTTGAAATTAAGGATATTAAAAAGCGGGTGAAAATTGTCCAATGCAGATTGCTTCTAGGAACTACATTCCCGGCAGCAGGCGTCCCGTTGTTCATCAAAGGCTACGTCCGGAAGAATATCCAGTATGCTACACCTTGCCCTCACGCTAAGAGTGATTGTGTATCATCAGAAATGCGCTCTTTGACTGTTGATGTACCTTTTGAGTGTGTAACTGTCCTGACACGCGATCGCTTCATTAGAGGACCAATTTTGCCTGTAGCGAATACTCGTGATGAATTTGATTTCTTCAGAGCTCAGAAGCTAGGACATGGATTCCCTGAGAAGGATGAATTGCTATCAAGCGACTTGTCTCAATTCCATCAGGTAAGCACTCAAAACTATAATCCAATCACATTTTGTGAATTAGTGGAAAGCAGCATTGTTCAATGGGATGAAGCAATCGACCGTTATCCGCTGCCTAATAATGGACCATTCGAGGAAGGAACATTCCAAACAATCATTGAAAAAACATTCCTGCAATTCCGTGTGAGAGTTTATCAAAACCAGCAAATCGATATCTCTGATCTCTTCGATGGAGATTAAGAAATAGCAGAACTCAATTATCCAGTATTATGCAAGATGATAAAAGCATGGCGAAGTCCAGAAAAATCTGGAGCCGCCATGTTTTTTCTTTATGCTTCATACATATTCACGATTAACACTTTTTGCTAATTAACAATAGAAGCAAACAAAGTGTCAAAAAATTTTTTAAGTGGGTGTTTGGCCAGTACATCACAAATAAATAAAGGGTTTACACCGGATACCTGCATTGAAATTTCTCTTTGCATAAGGGCAATCGCCTAGACCCAAAAAGTCGAAGCGCATAGGATAAAACATCTTCACTCTAAGGAGTTTAAGGAGGAGCCATGTATGTTTGAACCAGATAAAAATAAAAAGCCTGATTTCGAGTGTAAGCCTTCAACTGATCATTTTGAATGCTCACCTCGACACCACCATCCACATGTAAGCCTTGGAAAGGTCGTAACAAAAGTTCCAGTCGTTCTTGCGGAACTGACTCTGCACGTGAATCTGGATACGATGATTAATTTCCCAGAACCGGTGCTTGAGATTAAGGATATTAAAAAGCGGATTAAATTGACTCAATGCAGACTGCTGTTGCCGACGAATAAATTATTTATCAAAGGGTTTGTCAGAAAGAACATCCAATATGCAAGCCCGAGCCAGGAAATTGAAGCTTCATCATCTTCATCCGTAGCTTCTGACCTGCACTCTTATACAGTCGATATTCCGTTCCAGGTAGTAACAGAGGTGAAGAATTTCCTTTCCCATCCAGTAATGCCGCAAGTGAACAACAGGAAGGAATTTGATTTCTTCGTTTCAAAACCTTTGTCAACTGGATTCCCGGAAAAAGATGAATTGCTGACTAGCGACTTGAGCCAGTTCCACCAGGAAAGCTCACAGCATTATAATGAATTGCCTTTCTGTGAATTAGTATCCAGCCAGATCATTGAATGGGATGAAGCGATTGACCGTCAGCCGTTACCGACATCTTCACCAATCGATGAAGGATATTTCCAGACGATTGAAGAGAAAATGGTCATCGATTTCACTGTACGTGTACTTCAAAATCAGCAAATCCGCGTTTCTTCAGCAACAAATGATCCAGATTGTTATGACGAATCAGAATAAATATTAGATAAAAGGCGGGGGAATATACTAGACACCAACAGTATATGCCCCTTTATGTTTTACGGCTATAGCGAAAGGAGGGTAGGGATAGGTTGCAATAAAAGCAGACCCTTCCATTGAAGATGGAAAACAGAAGTAGAACGTTTCACGAAATGAATCTGTTTCAGGGCAATTGGGGAAATAATTCATTGGGCCGCGGGAGTTCAGATGGTGATTCAGAAATGGAGAGAATTTTTGAAGAAATCGATAAGGATTTAGGCGAGAATTTCAATGATACGAGATTACCGCCTCAAGGTAAGAGTTCGGGAAAGCCATTGATCCTCGCTCCTCCTGTTATTAAAAGTGTTGAAGAAAAGCCTTCTTCTTCAAAAAGACAGTTTACAATAGAAGAGGAAGAGTCAAGCGAGCTGCTAGAAATCATTAGTGACAGAGAGGATCTAATAGAGGAGGCAAGTCAGGAAGATTATGAGGAATCCTCTAGTGAAATAATGTTAGAGGAGTCCAGCGTTCTTCCTGATGAAAGTGACAATCAGTTATTGGCTTTTTCAGAGTCCGGTGATGAACTTTATTACAATGAAGAACTTGATGAATCCGCAGATTATCATTATGAATCATCTGAATCTTCCTCGGAATCTATTAAATTAGCTACAGCCGCATACAGTGGGAAAAATATGAAAACAGAAATGACAAAGGTGAGGCTTCCTTTACAGCTGGCAGATGTGGATCTCGAGATAGACATATTTGATACATTCAGCCTCTCCAGGCCAATCTCCACGGTTTCTAATGTTGAGTGTTCACTTCACTCCATTGATGCTGAAGTATTACTGCCATCAGCCAGCTTATTCACCAAAGGAACCCTTCTCTTAGACATTGATTATGTAAGTACTGACGATAAAGGGACGATGCATTCACTTAAGATACACATCCCATGGAAGAAAATCATTTCCGTAGACTGGATTCATCAGCCTGAACTTTCTTTCAAGGACAGCAAGGAATATTTATTCACTTCAAATCTTGGTATGGAAGAAGGGTATACCCGCGAATATAGCGAGAAATTAGCGGAAAAAGTGGATTTCAGCCTATCGGGTTTGCATTGTATATGGAATGAACAATTCATCCAAAACGACAGAGTCATGTTCCAGGGTATGGCAAGAATGAAAATTGGTCTCTATCAAAAACAATGTCTGGACTTACAAAAGCTGCTTTCTCTATAAAGGAAGAACAGGGTGCCTCAGATGAGACACCCTTGCTCATGTGTTAACCTTCATTGCGTTTCATTAAATCTTTCATCCTGTCCTTCATGCTTTTTGGCTGATGTTCCATCTTATAGCCTGAGTCACATGAAGAGGAGGATTCTTCTTCTTTGCCGCCATAGCAATAACCCAGGTTAACCTGCTGCTTCTGAAGCAATTTGAAGAATAAGCCGACTTCCATCTTCTCGGTGATTCGGCTGAATCTGCCCCAGTTGTCAAAATCTTTGTAAAGATCCAGGTCATTGACAAAAGATGCTAGCAGTTTGCAGTCGATTGGCTCATTGTAGTACTCATACGTGTATGCTCCAGATGTGCAATTATCGGCACCATGGCCTTTCTTGTCAATGAACCTTCTTTCATATACTGTGTTCTTTTGGCTCAAGTGTTCATAATCAGGATAATTGTAAACTTTGACAGCCTGACTGCAAGTAAATGGTACATCGACACTGTAGTCCCTCAATACTCCGCTGCATTGCTCAACATATTGGATATTCTTGTGAACAACACCAGAAATATATAGTTTTACCTTGTCATAGTCCATTGCTGAACGGATTGCCTTACATTGTGTCAGGGATACATTCCTGCGCATGTGTTTGATCTCACGTGCGGCAGTTGGCAGTTCAATGTCACTTTCAACTTCTACCTGCAGCTCCACTTCTGCTAATGCAACATCAATGTCAGCGACTGGGTACTGAAGATAATTGCCATAAGGATAGTAAGAATCATTATCGCAATCAACCCGAAGTGTTTTAGCTTCATCACATGAAAGCTGTGGCGGACAGCCATGGTTTGAATTGCAACCTGTATTTCTCTTCATATCTTTCACTCCTTTTTTTTTAATCAAAAGCAGTAAGAAACAGTAAAAGTCTGCTCCTTTCTTTTGACTTACTATTTTATATGCCAGTACAACTGTAAATGAATAGACGAATGATAGAGGGCAATCACATATTTTTAATTTCAAGGGAGTGAGGTTAATAGAACTCGGGACAAGTGCTGAGTATTTGACACAAAACGGAACCCCACATAGAAGTGGGGTGATTGTTTTTTCTATTCAGGAAATCAATGTCCAGAGCATAACAGTTTCTTTGGATCCATCTTCTTCGCTTTTACAGGCGGGAAGCAGGTAATACCGACAAAATCTTTTAAGTCGACTTCGAAGCATGCACCAGTTCTAACGAATCCCTCAATCCCATGGTGCTTACCTTTGCATCGTTCCGGACAGAGCAACTCGAGGATCGCACAGCATTTGGATCCCTTCGTAAAGTCAACTACTCGGAAAAAAGAAGACTTGATGTCATAAAAGCAGCCACCGATTTTAACCACGCCAGTACCTACGAAAGTCTCGCAATCCCCTTTGCTGCATCCGCATAATAATTTGAACGGGATTGTATCATAGTTGGACTGTTTGCATTGATTCAAAAGCTCTCTGATTGATCTTTCGCAGCTGACGTCACAACCATGACTCTTTTGTTTTACCTTGTGTTGTGCTTCATTTATATCCCTTACCTTTTTGCATACACAGTGATGTGAATGTTTTTCATCATGATGGCCTTTTTGACAGCCGCAATCATGTTTGTCATCGTCCCAATCCTTGTGTTTGTCTTTATCCTTCTGTTTCTTCCAATCTTTATGGTCATCCCAGTCTTTGTGCTTCTCTTTATCACGGTGTTTCGACTTTTCCTTTTTATGATCGTAATCATCGTCTGGCCGATGATCATCTTTGTAATAATAATTCATTAAACGCGCCTCTCCTTTCTTATAGAGTGGTGATGTACTAACAGGATATGGGGAAAAGCAGTGGTTTGTATGGGGATGTGACCATATAGACGAAATTCTTCATTGGTTTTTGGGAAACCTGATCTAGAATATTTGCTATTTGCCCAATTACCATTCAATATAAATAGCAGCTAAATAAATATGGAGGCAATAAATATGTTAAAGAACCAGGTCGAGAAGTATATAACAATTCAGAAGAATCCCGTTGAATTACATAATGAAGAAAAAGAATATGCAGTGCGTCAAGGACTGCTTCATGGAGTTGAAGTAAAAGAATTAGAATCAGATGCTCGTTTTGCGGATGCTTATGTTGAGAGAGGAAACAAAGAAACTGAAGAGTTCCTGGGTGAAGAATCATTTAAGTTCCTGAATCAGCCAATTGCTTATTTTAAAGAGCGGAAAAATGAATTCATGTATTTGGAATCCAAATGGTTTGACCTGATCGGTGTTGATGCCGTCAGTCTAGAAAAAGATGATGTGTTCGGAACATATGACGTTATGCTGGGACTTAAGCTTCAGAAGAAATATGAATCTGGCATCAAGAAATACCTGGAGGAGAACCTTCATGGTGAGGGGTCTAGGTATGATCTGATGTTCGATGCCAATGAGGGAGTATGGAGCCTGAATTTCGCATTGAATGGGCTGGACGGTTACAGGGAAGATCTATTGATCAGAGATGCTTATAATCTGATCTACGGCTTTCTTTTCAGGCTTGCAGAGTCTTTAGAAAATAAATAACAAAAAGCGCCTGTTGGCGCTTTTTTCAATGCTTTAACATGGTATCATACTACTATATTAGAATACTAAAATTTACCATATAGGTTGACATTAGCGATGGGGAAACATAAAATTAATATAAGTTATTAGTCAATAGTTAAAATTCAGAAAACGGGGTTTGTCATGAGCAAAATTGCGATTGGGAAAACAGCGATCCTGCTGGCATCTTTTACGGAAGAAGAAATGGTTTTTTTTCAGGATTCCTTAAAAGATGTAAGCTATTGCCTTGGAAAAGTTGGATCGATGAATATGCAGAAAGTTATTTCCGCAGTGGAAACTGCTGCCAAGCGCCATGGTCTCATACATCCAAATTTGTACCGTGAAACCCATGCACTATACCATGCGATTATGGAAGGCATGGAGGGGGTCACGCGGGGGCATCTTTCCATTGGTGAAATGAGCCGTACTGTCGGCCTTCGTTTTGCCGTTGTCCGTGGAACACCTTTTACCGATGAAAAAGAAGGAGAATGGATTGCTGTCGCTTTTTATGGAACGATTGGCGCTCCTGTAAAGGGGTCTGAACACGAAACGGTTGGTTTAGGAATCAATCATATATAAAGTTGCATTGCCTATAGTCCACTAGTCAGTAGGAGGCGATGATGGTTTAAGTATGCCATTGTCGTCTCCTTTTTATTTTATCCAGTGATCAGGAGGTTACGAAAATGGTTGTTTTAACAGGTGAAACGTTATCTTTGGAGCAAATCAGACAGGTTTGTTATCTCGACGAGGTAGTCGCTATCAGTCCCGATAGTATGAAGAAGGTTTCTGAAAGCAGGGAAGCCGTAGAGAAAATTGTAGCCGACAAGCGTACGATTTATGGAATCAATACAGGATTCGGCAAATTTAGTGATGTCATCATTAATGAACAGGATGTCAATGCCCTGCAGTTAAACTTGATCAGGTCACATGCATGCGGAGTTGGGGAGCCATTTCCAGAGGTCGTTTCCCGAGCGATGGTCTTACTCAGGCTCAATGCCTTGATTAAAGGGTTTTCCGGGATCAGGCCGGTAATCGCTGAGAGGCTGAAGGAATTGCTCAACCTGCAGATCCACCCGGTTGTCCCGCAGCAAGGCTCGCTTGGCGCTTCGGGTGATTTGGCGCCGTTATCACATCTGGCACTAGTACTGTTAGGTGAGGGCAAAGTGTTTTATGAGGGAAGGGTTTGTGCAACAGAAGAGGCTTATAAGAAAGAAGGGCTTGAGCCAATTGTACTGCAGGCGAAAGAAGGTCTTGCCCTGATAAATGGAACTCAGGCAATGACGGCAATGGGTGTTGTCAACTGGATTGAAGCAAATGATCTGGCCCATCAGTCAGAGTGGATCGCTGCCCTGACAATGGAAGGTCTTGAAGGTGTCATTGACGCATTCCATCCTGCGATTCAAGAAGCGCGCGGCTACCAGCAGCAAATGGATGTAGCGGAGCGCATGAGAGATTTATTGGCTGGAAGTAAGCTGACGACACGACAGGGTGAAAAAAGAGTCCAGGATGCCTATTCACTAAGATGCATTCCTCAGGTACATGGTGCCTCGTGGCAGGCGCTTGATTATGTAAAAGAAAAGCTGGAGATTGAAATGAATGCGGCAACGGATAATCCGCTGATTTTTGATGGTGGAGAAACCGTCATTTCGGGAGGCAATTTCCATGGGCAGCCAATAGCGATTGCGATGGACTTTATGAAAATAGCAGTTGCTGAATTTGCAAGTATCTCTGAAAGAAGGATTGAAAGATTGGTAAACCCGCAACTAAATGACCTGCCTCCATTCTTGAGTCCACAACCGGGACTTCAGTCTGGTGCGATGATCATGCAGTACAGCGCTGCGTCACTAGTTTCTGAAAATAAGACTCTCGCTCATCCTGCTAGCGTGGATTCCATCCCATCCTCTGCCAATCAGGAGGATCATGTGAGCATGGGAACGATTGCTGCCCGTCATGCACACAGTATCATCCAAAACGTTAGGCGCGTTCTGGCAATTGAATGTATTTGTGCCCTGCAGGCAGTCCAATATCGTGGTATTGATAAAATGTCACCTAATACAAGGGGCTTCTATGAGGAAGCAAGAAAAATAGTTCCCTCCATTACTGAGGACAGAATTTTCTCTGAAGATATCGAAAGACTTGCAGAATGGCTAAAAAAAAATAAACCGCAGTGGACAGCTATAAAAAGACAGGAAAGCCTGGTTTGAAATTTGAAAATTGAGGAGAGTGGAAAAAATGGCGATTGAAGCAAAACGCAATATTAAAGCAAAAAAAGGTCTTGAACTTGAATGTAAGGGATGGGAGCAAGAAGCTGCATTGAGGATGCTTTATAACAATCTTGATCCAGAGGTCGCTGAAAAGCCGGAGGATCTAGTTGTATACGGCGGAATTGGCAAAGCGGCACGGAACTGGGAGGCATTCGACGCAATTGTTGAAACGCTGCGCAGGCTGGAAAATGATGAGACGATGCTTGTTCAATCAGGTAAACCTGTCGCTGTTTTCAAAACGCATAAGGCAGCACCAAGAGTATTAATTTCTAATTCTGTACTGGTACCTAAATGGGCGAATTGGGACCATTTTCATGAACTTGATAAAAAAGGCTTGATGATGTACGGACAAATGACTGCAGGAAGCTGGATTTATATTGGTTCACAGGGAATCCTTCAGGGCACATATGAAACATTTGCCGAGGTTGCGAGACAGCACTTTGGCGGCACCTTGAAAAATACTATTACGTTGACAGCTGGACTTGGAGGCATGGGTGGAGCGCAGCCTCTCGCAGTCACGATGAACGATGGGGTGTGTATTGCTGTAGAGGTCGATCCAGAACGGATCCAAAAGCGGATTGATACCCGATATTGCGACAGGATGACACATTCAATTGATGAAGCCATTGAGTGGGCTAAGGAAGCCAAGCATAAAGGAGAAGCTCTATCAATCGGTCTGGTCGGAAATGCAGCCGAAGTCCATCTTGAATTATTGTCCAGGAATTTTAGAGTTGATATTGTAACGGACCAGACTTCTGCACATGACCCGCTAAATGGATATATTCCCGTTGGTCTTACTTTGGAGGAAGCAGCTAAACTTCGCGTGGAAAATCCTGAAGAGTATGTAAAGCAATCATCTTTCTCAATGGCTAAGCACGTGGCATCCATGCTTGAATTCCAACGGAGAGGTGCAGTTACATTTGATTACGGCAATAACATCCGTCAGGTTGCCAAGGATCAGGGGGAGGAGCATGCTTTTGATTTCCCTGGTTTTGTTCCTGCTTATATCAGGCCCCTGTTCTGTGAAGGAAAAGGACCGTTCCGCTGGGCAGCTTTATCAGGAGATCCGGCTGATATCCACCGGACAGATGAATTGATCAAGGAGCTTTTTCCGGAAAATGAAGCCCTTCAGCGCTGGATTGACATGGCCCAGGAAAAGGTGGAATTCCAGGGTCTGCCTTCACGGATTTGCTGGCTTGGCTATGGTGAGCGAGTGAAAATGGGATTGGCAATCAATGAACTCGTTCGAAAAGGTGAATTGAAAGCGCCGATCGTAATTGGACGCGACCATTTAGATAGTGGGTCCGTTGCCTCTCCAAATCGCGAAACAGAAGCAATGAAAGATGGCAGCGACGCAGTCGGTGACTGGGCGATCCTCAATGCACTTGTCAACGTCGCAGCTGGTGGCTCTTGGATCTCTGTCCATCATGGCGGCGGCGTAGGCATGGGATATTCCCTTCACGCAGGAATGGTCGTAGTGGCTGATGGCACAGACCTTGCTGAAGAAAGGCTTAGAAGAGTACTGACTACAGATCCCGGAATGGGCGTAGCCCGCCACGCAGATGCAGGCTATGACAAAGCGATCGAAACAGCGAAAGAAAAAGGCGTCGATATCCCGATGCTCCCTGAAATGTAACTAGCAGTATTTGGGGTAAATGAAATATATATTGAACAGAAATCAACAGCCTGATTTTAGAAAGAAAGGGTGGAGAAGATTGACATACGATTTGATTATTCATAATATCGGCCAGCTTATTTTACCCAAAAGCTCTGACAAGCCACTAAAGGGGCATGCCATGAAAGAGCTGAACATACGTGAGAACGCAGCAATGGGAATCCTGGATGGGAAAATTGCCTGGCTGGGTTCGAATGCTGAAGCCGGAGCACTTAAAGCTTCCGAAAAAATCGACGCACAGGGAAAGGTTGTTTCCCCTGGTCTCGTTGATCCTCATACTCATTTGGTTTTTGGAGGATCTCGTGAACATGAACTATCCTTGAAGCAAGCTGGAGTACCTTACTTAGAAATCCTCGCTCAGGGAGGCGGAATTTTATCCACGGTAGGATCTACTAAAAAAGCGACAGAGGAAGAATTGTTTGAAAAAGCTTCCTTCCATCTGGAGAGAATGATTTCTTACGGGGTCACGACTCTGGAAGCTAAAAGTGGATATGGCCTGGATGCAGATACAGAGATCAAGCAGCTGAGAGTGGTCCGAAAATTAAAGGAAAAGTACCCCGTTTCTGTCGTTTCGACATTCCTCGGCGCGCACGCTGTTCCGCCAGGTTTTAAAGGGAAAGAAGATGAGTTCCTGGAAGAAATGGCAAAGTTGTTCGATGATATCAAGAATGCCGAACTTGCCGAGTTTGTCGATATTTTTTGCGAGACAGGTGTATTTACCATCGAACAGTCAAGGAAGTTTCTACAACTGGCAAAAGAAAAGGGATTTGGCTTGAAGATCCACGCTGATGAAATTGATCCGCTTGGAGGCACTGAACTGGCGGTGTCACTTGGAGCTGCAAGTGCAGACCACCTGGTTGCAGCCTCCGATGAAGGAATCAGACAGCTCAGCGAAGGGGATACAGTCGCTGTGTTATTGCCTGGAACGACATTTTACCTCGGGAAGGACCACTACGCACGTGCGAGAAAGATGATTGATGAGGGTGCGGCAGTCGCTTTAGCGACAGATTTCAATCCGGGAAGCTGTGTTACTGAAAACCTGCAGATGATTATGTCATTGGCTGCATTGAAGCTGAAAATGTCTGCGGAAGAAATCTGGAATGCCGTCACAGTCAATGCTGCGCATGCAATCGGAAAAGCATCCGAGGCAGGGACATTAGCAGAAGGTCGATCAGCAGATTTGGTCATCTGGGATGTTCCTAACTATAAATATATTCCGTACCACTTCGGTGTGAATCACGCACAAAGTGTTTTCCATTCTGGTAAAAAACTTTGGGAAAGGACCGCTTATGGTGAAATTCAGTTATCTTCAGCCCGGTAAGCCTGCGGTTTTCAAGGATCGATTTGTCACGAAGGTAAATGAGTGTCTTATACCTTATTCAGAAGGTGAGAAAGGGGACATTGGCTTAATCGGTCTTCCCTTCTCTAAAACATCGATTTCTTTATCACAGGCTTCAGATGCGCCGAAAACAATCAGGGCAAGCATGAGTTCATTCTCCACTTTTTCAGGTGAAAAAGAGAAAGATTACAAGGGGATTAGCATCATTGACTTTGGCGATGTGCATACCCATCCCACTGATTTGGAGGAATCCATCGAGAGACTGCATATCAGTGTTGGGGAGATGCTTGAAAAGAACGCCTGTCAAAGGTATATCATGCTGGGTGGTGACCACGGTATCAGCTATCCTTCCATACGCGCTTTCAAGGAACATTACGGTGAAGTAGGGGTTATTCAATGGGATGCACATCATGATGTAAGGAACCTGGTTGATGGCGGACGGACAAATGGCACGCCATTCCGAAGTCTTATTGATGGTGGTCACCTGAAGGGTGGCAATCTTGTCCAGATAGGGATTCGAGATTATGCGAACGCGAAGGAATATCATGATTATACAAAGGATAACGGGATTTCTGTCTATACAATGGAAGATATAGAGATTACAGGAATAATCCCAATCATAAAAAAGGAACTGGAAAGACTAGCTGAATTAGTAGATTTTATCTACTTATCTGTTGACATGGACGTCGTAGATCAGGCTTTCGCGCCAGGTTGCCCGGCAATTGGACCGGGTGGGATAACCAGCAGGGAATTACTAGCGAGTATCGCCGCTGCCGCTTCCCATGAAAAAGTTAAGGCGATGGATATCGTAGAAATAGATCCATCGAAAGACTTCCGGGATATGACAAGCAGACTGGCAGCCGGCGCTATGCTGCGTTTTATGTACAATTGACTCACAAATCAAACAGCCTGCAGACTGTTTTAAATGTCTGCAGGCTGATCTTTTTTGGTCAAAAATGAGGGGATATTATAGAATATCCAGCTTGGCAACCAGGGTAACCAGAATCTGCAGGAGCGCCTGGATATTCACGGCGATATCAGTATCAGTTGTCTTGACCTCAACATGTTTTGAACCTTCAATAATGGTTTTTTGTGTATTTCGCTGTTTAGTTTTGATTACTTGTTTGATTTCATTGACGACAGCTTTACCTTTCTCAGAATCCCCAATCGCAATGCTAATGACAGCAGCAATTGCAGCCTGGAGTCCAAGTTGAAGGGAGATGGCAGCCTGAGTATCAGTTGTGTGGACATCAATGCATTCTGAATCTTTGATGATAATCCATTCAAAAGACTGTTGCTTTGTGACCATTTTTTGATCGGCTTCCTGCGTCACATCCGCTTCATTTCCCTTTCCAGTGTCACAATGATCCATTGCTCTCCATTTTTTTTCTTTGCTCATCATTTTCACCTCTTTCAAGATTTAATAGATTACAGAATGTCCAATTCAGCAACGAGGGCAACCAGAACCTGCAGTAATGCCTGAACATTGACTGCTACATCTGTATCAGTGGTAGTGACGTTGACATCTTTGGAATTATTGATGATGATTTTCTGTGTGTTCGACTGTTCAGTGCCCATTTCCTGAATTAGCTGCTGGGCGACGTACTGGCCTTGATCAGAATCGCCAATTGTGATGCTGATGACTAATGCGATAGCTAACTGAAGGGCAACCTGCAAGGAAACCGCAGCTTGTGTATCGGTAGTATGAACCTTGATGTTGCAAGAGTCTTTAACCCAAATTAATTCATCAGAGTCCTGCTCGGTATACTCCAACTGGATTGCCTCCTGCTCCACATCTGCTTTTTTCTTGCAGCTTTTACCAGAATGGTGCGGTTTATGGTGATCATGATAATAGTTTGACATTGCTTTCACTCCTTTTAATCTAGTATGGAATATCTTATTAATGAAACCTTCGGATAGCTTGTGTATATACCCTAAATAGAGTCCCATTTTGAAAAAATAGACACCCATTTATAGGGTGTCTGGGGGTTAGTCTATTATTTTTTCTCTGAATCTTTTTTAGGCTTGCTGTTAGCATTGACGAATGACTCCACTTGCTTGCTTAAGTCTTCAACTAATTCTTTTATGGCCATTTTCTTATCATCCGTGATCTTATCCTTTATATCCTTTTTGCTAATACCGTTTTTCTGCAGGATGTCTGTTACAAACAGGTCAACAAGACTATTTGGGATTGGGTTTGGCTTTTGTTGATTGTCACTCAATTTAATCACTCCCTGAAAATTATTTCGTCTTATTAATATATGAATGAAAATTAGATATGGACAGGGCGGAAATCTTATACTTGAGGATGTTCTTAAGTTTTCAGCATGAATAGGCAGAATAATAATTGTCTGATTTCCGTTGCTTGAACTATTTTGCTTTTAAAGTTAGAGTTATTTTATACATATCAAAAGAAGGTGTAAGGATTGAGCAAGAGGTATTTTACCATTGGGATGGCAGGTCATATTGACCACGGGAAAACATCGCTGACTAAAGCGTTAACGAATGTGGATACTGACCGCCTGAAAGAAGAAAAGGAACGGCAGATATCAATTGAACTTGGATTTGCGCCATTATATGAGGATGAGGATCTGCAAATTTCCGTTGTGGATGTTCCGGGACATGAGCGCTTCATCCGCCAGATGATTGCCGGTGTTGCTGGAATTGACCTTGTAGTACTGGTAGTTGCTGCGGATGAGGGTGTCATGCCACAAACACGGGAACACCTCGATATTCTTGGATTCCTCGGAATCCGTTCAGGTATTATTGCAATTACAAAAATTGACCGGGTTGAAGAAGAGTTCGTTGAACTTGTGAAAGATGATATTCTTGGTGAACTTGAAGGGACAGTCTTTGAGGATGCGCCGTTTATGATGGTCGATAGTCTATCTAAAAAAGGAATTCATGAATTAAAAGATTTGATTATAGAAACGCTGAAAGAGCAAGAAATGCGTGATGCTAAGGGGGCCTTCCGGCTGCCGATTGACCAGGTATTTACAGTTAAAGGCCAAGGTACCGTCGTCCGAGGTACTGTTTACGAAGGGACAGTCGAAGAGGGCCAGCTGCTAAAAGTCCTGCCGTCTGGAATTGAAGTGAGGGCACGTCAGCTGCAGGTGCATCATCAGCCGGCAAAAACGGCTTTCGCCGGCCAGAGGGCAGCCATCAATCTATCGGGGGTTTCGAAGGATGACCTTGAACGCGGGGAAGTCCTGGTTTCCTCTGAACACTTTATTGTTACGAATACGATTGATGTCGCTATAAGAGTGGTCGAGGACCTCGAGCATTTGGTAAAACAAAGGACGCCAATTAAGTGTCATATCGGCACCGCCGAAGTAATGGGACGGATTGTCTTTTTTGACCGAAATGAACTAAAAGAAGACAATGGGGAAATCCTTTGTCAGCTGCGTTTGGATGAAAAAATTGTTACGAAGCGCGGAGACCGGTTCATTGTCCGCAGGCCAAGCCCTCAGGAAACGATTGGCGGCGGATGGGTAATTGACCCGCGTGGAAATAAATATCGATTTGGTCAGCAGACAATAGAAGAACTGGAGAAAAAGAAGGCAGGTACACCAATTGAACGAATGAATGCCGCTTTATATGAAGCAAAGAGTTTATCTGTGGAAGACCTGATTAAGCGGACTGCTCTAGATGAAGGATCGATTTTGGCCAATCTGAACGATGACCAGTTTGTCCGGGTTTCGAATAAGGAATATGCCCTTGTCTCAGTTGTCGAACTCATTGAAGAGGATATCAAGGACCGGCTGGGAGATTACCATCTGGAAAACCCTATGAGAACCGGGATGAACAAAGCTGAGCTGCTTCAGTCACTGCAAAAATCTTTCTCGAAAACTTTGCTTGAATTCATTATTGATAATGGCACCAATAAGGGCTTATTTTCCAGGAAAGAACAGTATATTTACCTTGCAAGCTTCGTTCCTCATGTCCCGAAAAACTGGGTGAAGCGGACAGAGAATATGCTTAACGAACTCAAGGAAGATGGCCTAAAAGTTGCTTATCTGAATGATTATATAAAAAATGCCGGCATCCCGGACTCCATAGCAGTTGAGTTGAAACGCTTCCTTGAAGACCAGGGAGAGATTGTCCTGCTTGATGATCAGTATGCCTGGTACGGAGCTCATTTTGCCGATGCGGTTGAGAGACTAAGAAAATATACAGGGGATGAGTTTGAGGTACCCCAAGCTAAGGAAGCCGTGGAGTTATCGCGAAAATACATGATTCCTTTCCTTGAGCGTCTCGATGCACTCGGATACACAAGAAGAATTGAAAACAAGAGGATTTGGCGGAAATAGTTAAAGGTGAGCTCACATTGATTGTAGTATGGAATATGTATTCCACCGCTATTCAATGATTTATACCGAACCCGGGCCTACTTCGGACAACTTTTAAAGAAATCAACGGAAAGTTGTCCGAACCTGGGTCAACTTCAGACAGCTTTGAGAGAAATGCAACGGGATTTTCTATATTGAAAGGCTTCGGGGTAACTTCGGACAAAAGTAGAAGTTGAGCAGCAAAATTTTGTCCGACTCGAACAATTCCCAGGGCGAATCACCATGTACAATAAATAATCAATCTAAAACAGCAGACCACTTTGGCCTGCTGTTGTCCTTCAATAAGTTTACATAACAATATTATTTAACTCTCGGTAGATTTCACTTGCAATGGAGGAGGAATTAACCATCCTTTTGTTTTATTCAGTTTTAGCATCTTAGCTCCGAATTGTGCTTTGGCCATATGGAACTGTCCATACATTACTCCAATGTCCTCCCTGATGGCTTGACCAATCATCGTGCTGGCAGCTACTAAGCCTTCCGCAACGTCCTTCGAAACTGCAGCGGCAATTTCAGGGTCACTGAATCTTGCTCCCGGTGGAATATCTTCCAGATGGGCAACCGGGCGTTCAGGAAGTGAGGGAGGAAGACCAATCCCGTTTGACTTAAGCAATTCCGCAACCTGCTTGTTTTCTTCCTGCATTGCTTCAATGGCTTCTTGAACAAGCTTTTTTAGATCCTCATCACCAATATGATTGATAAATGTCTGGTAAGCTGCAATTAGTCCGTGATTGACGGATAAATGGCTCCACGTGCCATATACCTCACCATAATGCATTGGTTCATCTTTAGGATTCCCGCTTAATATACCCATGATTGCACTCCTTATCGTTTCTATATTCATGCTTTGTCTCCTTATGAAAGGAAGTTGATCCATTAATTATTTTGCTATATACAAAGGTATTCATACCCTAATCTAAATGGAAATTTATATGTTAAAATTCAGTCAATCTTAATGCATTATATCTATCTTCCGTGTTGAATACGTATGTTACAGTATAGGTGAAAGGGTGATTTCTATTGAACAAGACAGTATTGACAGTTATTTTAACAACCAGTGTTTTGTTTGCTGGCTGTAGTGATGAACAGGCAGATGTCACCGTCCAAGATCAGAAGACGATTGAACAGGCGGCTTTGGATAGTGGGATTGAAACTGCCAATATTATTTTTACTGATAAGACAAATAATAAAGATGCTTTTTCCATATACGAAAAAATCAATGGGTATGGTGTCATTCAGTATGTAAAAGAAGATAAAGGTTGGCAATATCGAGGAGCTTCAGGTTTTGAACAATCTGGCTCCGGTCCCACCGATCCTATTTCCTTTGGGGCATCAACATGGTTACAGGGAGAGTATTACCAGAACGGGAGTAATACATATAGAACCGTGTTTATTGGAGAAATCTTTCAGCCCGAAATCGAGAAGATTATTCTAGAGGTTAACAATCGCAAGTATAATGCCGAAATCATAACAAGCAATAGCAGGAAATACTGGTATCATCAATCGGATGTTGAAAATGCACAAAGCCTTGTGACTAAAATTTCTGCATATTCATCACAAGGAAAATTAATATATGAAAACAACCTAAACCTGGAATAATGAAAAAGAGCTTGGTTTTGCCCAAGCTCCTCCTCATTCACCGAAAAAACCTTCGTAAATTCTGTTAAGATCTTCCCTTAGCTTTTCAACCTGGACAAATCTGGCTTCCCTTAAATATTCTCGCCCGTCTGCATAGAGGACGATCACGGGAACGGTAAAGGCCATCAGGAAACCCGCTATTTCTTCGACCTTTCCAGCATTGACTAGGCCGGTTTTAATTTTTGGGAAATCCTTCATCACTTCCTCAACCTGAGGAAGCAGACCATGGCAGACACTTCAACTGTCAGTCAACACATAAACAAAGCTTAATTCATTATCGCTGATCAAGCTTTTGACTTCGTCCATCGAAAATAATTCTTTCAACTTAATCCACCTCCTTATCTTTTTTTACCCATTAAAAAATAGGTTAGCCTTATGTTCTTTAATCATACTAAAAAAAGGGTATTGGGTATAATAATCAGGAAGGAGTGAGAGTATGGGAAATCCGTGGAATGAGCGATTTGGCTCTGAGCAATATGTTTATGGTGAAGAGCCGAACCTTTTTATAAAAAAACAGGCAGATAGGCTCGAGAAGGGAAGAAAAGTTGTATGCTTCGCTGAAGGTGAAGGCAGGAATGCTGTTTACCTTGCACGGCAAGGTCTTGAAGTAACAGCCTATGATTATGCGCAGAATGGCTTGGAAAAAACTGAAGCACTGGCTCATCGTTATGGAGTAAATATCAAAACAAAACAAAAAGATTTAATCCAGGATGAGGTACCAGTTGAGGAATTCGATGCAGCCATCATGGTTTTTGGCCATTTTTCCAAGCAGGACCAAAAAACAGTATTCGACAAACTTGTATCGGCTGTCAAACCTGGAGGCATAGTCATGCTTGAAGTATATTCAGAGGACCAGATCCAATATGGAACAGGCGGGCCCAAAACATTAGATATGCTATACGATCCAGCTGACCTTTTACAATGGCTGAAAGGGTTCAAAATAATGCATTTCTTTTACGGAGAACAGGAACGAGTTGAAGGTCAATTGCATACCGGAGTAGGGCATGTAATCCAGGCAATAATCGAAAAATAAAGCTTTGTATATTCAGCGATTCTTCTGGAAAAGAAGGTCGCTTTTTTTTCTAGTTTTACAAGGATTTTCCAAAATTTTGTCGAATTAAATTATATAGGTGAAATGAAGGGGAAAAGGTCATGAAATTTAAAATTGATAGAAGCAGTTTTTATGAAGCAATATCTGAATTAAGCAGGAGTATATCAGCTAAAGCAGAGCCGCAAATCATGAATGGAATGAAAATGACAGCTCATGCTGAAGGGTTGACTCTTATCGTCAGCAATCATTTATTTTTTGTTGAAAAAACAATCCCTCTCGAGGCTGAAGGAAATTTGACTGTTTATGAAACAGGAAGCGTTGTGGTTCCTGCAAAATATTTAGGTGAATTGGTGAAAAAGCTCCCTGAAGAACTGATGGTTGAGTTAATTGATCTGCATAAACTATCAATCAAGACTGAGGAAATCTCTGTCGTGTTGAGCAGTTTTGACGTTGAGGCATATCCTAACACTCCAGTCCTGGATCTTCGTAAGAGTGTCCAAATACCTGGCCTTCTGTTAAATGAAATGATAAGCCAAACGGCGTTTGCTGCTTCGACAATTGATAACCGCCCAGTTTTGACCGGGTTGCTGGTCACTTTACAGGATAACAAAATGATATGTGCAGCCACCAATTCCCACAGATTAGCGATGAGAGAAAGCGAAGTTGAAATTGATATCGAAGGTTCCTATATAATACCGCTAGCATCAGTTAAAGAATTGATGAGACTATTCAGCAGTGCCAAGGATTTGATTACTATATATGTTTGTGAAAATTACCTCGTATTCAAAACTCTAAATCTAGCAATGTCCACAAGATTAATTGAAGGAAATTATCCTAATCTTAACAGTCTTATTCCAGCACATCCAAAGACAATGATTACTGTCCAAAATTCCAAATTATTAAAAGGAATCGACCGCGCCAGTTTATTTAATCGGGAATCAAGGAACAACAATGTGAAATTGGAATTAATAAATGGAAGCACCCTTAAGATTACCTCATATTCCCCGGAATTAGGCAAAATTGAAGAAACTCAGCAAATCATGGATGTATATGGTGAAAAGGAATTATCACTATCGTTGAACAGCACCTTTTTAATCGAGGCGCTAAAAGCTTTTACGGAAGAAGAAGTTACGTTGAATTACTCAGGATCAATGAGGCCGATATTAATAAAACCAAACAGCAACAAACGTCACCTCCACCTTATATCACCGGTGAGAGGGTAAACACGAGATTTTGGAGGGGAATTATGAAAGAAACCATACATAGTTACGAGGATTTATTAACAATGCTGGATCATCTTCTTAAAGAAAAAAGTGAGTTCAATTGGGATCAGTTTTACTCTGACCGGGAAAGAAAAGTTCCTTTTTTTGAAAACCATCCCGATGAGAATTTAGTGGAGTATATGGAAAAGAGCAGGATAACAGCGGGAAAAGCGCTGGAGTTAGGCTGTGGACCTGGAAGGAATGCAATTTATTTGGCCCGAAATGGCTTTAATGTCCATGCCGTCGACCAGTCGGCAGAAGGACTGGAATGGGCTATAGAAAGGGCAAAAGAACAGAAGGTACATGTGAATTTTATTCAACGTAATATTTTTGATTTGGATATTGAAGAGGGTACTTACGATCTTGTCTATGATTCTGGCTGCTTCCACCATATCCCGCCGCACAGGAGAATGGATTATATCTGCCTCGTTAAAAGAGCCTTGAAGCCTGGTGGTTCCTTTGCGCTAACCTGCTTTGTAGAGGGTGGAGAGCTTGGCGGGGCAGACATTTCCGATTGGGAAGTATACAGAGGCAGAAGCATGCGAGGCGGTTTGGGCTTTTCTGATGAAAAACTCAAAGGAATTTTTCATGATTTCACAGCGGTTGAAATCCGGAAAATGAGAGATATGGAAAATGAGACAAAACAATTTGGAAAATCGGCGTTATTAGCTGCGTTATTCAAAAAAGAAACTTAGCTCATTGTTCCGAAGTGGAGAAAAATAATGAAAAGAGGTGTTTAAATGTTTGCTGAACCAAGATGGGAGGATTTCTATTGTGAAGAGGTATTATCCGGCAAAACCCAGGTAGAAAAGGTGTTTGAAACGGAGCACACTCTCGCGTTTTACCACACTCGGCCATATTATGAGGTTCATATTATTGTCATTCCCAAAAAACATATTTTATCTTTTTTGTCAGTTTCCAATGAGGAAGCCGAAATCATGAGTGATGTTCTCCATGTAGTAAAGCAGGCTGCTTCTATGCTTGAAAAGGATTATGGCGCATGCACGATTTCTACAAACACTGGAAAATACCAGAGCAATAAGCATATGCACTGGCATGTCCACTTTGGTGCAAGGGTGCGTGACGAGCAAGGACGGTTGCTTCATGGTCACGAAGCAGAATAATGGTTTTGAATTGATAGAAATTCTAGAAATCAAAGAAAAGGATATGGGGCAATACCAGCCGCTGGCTGGATCGTATGCCATTATTAAGGTGAAGGGTCAATATTTAATTGGATACAACACCTTCAGGCAGCAATGGGAAGTGCCGGCAGGAAAGAGGGAGAAAGGCGAAACACCTTTGGATTGCGCTCGAAGAGAACTTCTTGAAGAAACAGGACAATCCATCGTTGATCTTAAATTTGTTGGCCTGGCGAGGGTGAAAAACTACCTGAACGGAGCTGAAAAGTTCAATCCAGTATACTACTCGGCAACTAACTCTTTGCGCCCCTTTCAACAAAACGAAGAAATGTCTGATATAAGACTCTGGGATCTTGAAGAAAATCTACACATTGACCAGGTTGATTTGGCAATATTAGATTTTGTGAGTCTATTAAAATAAAGGAGTAAAAAATGAAAAAGAAATTAAATGTCTCTCAAGTTCTTTTCGCAAGCTTCTTTATCGCTACAATCCTAACATTCGCCAATAATATAATTGCTTGGGAAAATAAAATCTACTCTGGCATCTTTGCATTTATTATCACTTTAGCTGTTTTCAGTATCTCAGAGAAAATATTAAAAGATTAATTGAAAAGGACTTTGTGCTAAGTCCTTTTCTTTTGTGAAAATTGTCATGGCAGTCGTTTGCTGCCTTGGAATAAATTCAGTTGTATTGAAGAAGGAGAAGTAGACTTATGCTAGCAGCAGGAATTCATGGTTTCATCCTCGCTTTCGGGCTGATCCTTCCGTTAGGAGTCCAAAATGTGTTTGTCTTCAATCAGGGATCGATACATAAAAAATATAGGAACGTATTGCCTGTTATCCTGACAGCTTCGATAAGTGATACACTCTTAATCACTTTGGCTGTTCTGGGTATATCGGTTATCGTTCTTCAGATTGCCTGGCTAAATACATTGCTTTTATCAGCAGGGATACTTTTTTTAATCTACATGGGTTATTTAACCTGGAGAAGTAAGCCATCTGAAGTTACAGCTGAACAGGAGGCCTTTTCCCCAAAAAAACAAATAACCTTTGCTGCTTCGGTTTCTTTGCTTAATCCCCATGCGATCATGGATACGGTCGGAGTGATCGGAACGAGTTCTCTTACCTATTCGGGACCAGCGAAATTCACTTTTGCTCTCGCCTGTATCTTAACTTCATGGATCTGGTTTTTCGCCCTTGCTTTTGTTGGCCGTCAAGTGGGGAGGTTAGGAAAATCAAAGGGTTTTCTCGGTATCATAAATAAGATATCGGCTATGATTATGTGGGGAACAGCTATCTATTTGCTACTTAATTTTTAATCCGCATAAAAATTGAGTTCTCCATAGTGAATGAAGGACTCTATTTTTATTCATCGTCTCCTCCGTCGTTTAAGAGATTGGACAGTTGCCTCGAGTTCTTCAATACGACTGCTTTGTTCGGCCAGCAGTACCTTTGTTGCACCCAACTGCTCTCTCAACTCGCCCAATTCTGATGAAAGCTTGTCGAGCTTATGATTTAAGCTTGTAGTGCTTGACTCCTCTTTATTTATTTCTGTCTTATTCAATGTCTTTGAAATCATGGATAAAGTAGTTGGATTTACCATACCCTGTACAGCACCCATCAGAGAATTAAGGGTATCTGTATTTAATTCACTTTTCCCAGGTGGGTTAATAAGCTCAGATACTTTCTCGTTAGTGTCCTCTGGTAATTTCTTCAACACCGCTTGAGAAAAATTAAGTATTTCACTTAATGACGGATCTTTTTTTAAAGATTCAAGATGGGGCTTTAGATCTTTCTCATTCATTAAAGATCATCCTTTCTGTTTAATTAAGATCTCCCCAGCTAATACCGGTATAGCCAGGGAGACTGTAAGGAACTTCAGGTCACAAATCTTTCAGAGATTAAGCAGCACCGTTTTCTACAGCAATTACTTCACCGATGCAAGTGTAAAGGACATCAGCTAACGCATCCTGACCCAACAAGATTGCAACGACCAAAGCAAGAGCCAGCAAAAGAACAACAATCGCAGTGATTAACATCTCTCCACCTCCTTCCGTTTTAGAAGATAGGTAAGATCCGAACCTTACAACAACATCATATGAAAAAATATCGGACGAGCATCAGCTTGTATCATAGAATAAAAAAGTCGGGCTGCCTTTTTTAAAAGAAATTAGGTTATTATTTGAAAAATTGCGCAGTTTCTTATATGTTGGAGTCAGAAAAACAAGGAGGGATCGTATAAGTTGTCAGAGCCAATTGCGCTAACGAAGATTGCAGTGTTCCAAAAAGATACTCCCAACAAAATCAGGGAGGCATACATTGAGGGTTTTAGTGAGCCTTTGATTTTTGGCGTCCATGGTGGTGTAAAGCAGTTCTATGGTGTAAACCCGGAGGTAGAATATCCGTCAACGCTTGACCATATTGTTTCTGCAGCAGGCGGCTGACTGGTCGGAACCCTATCTGGCGCGCTGGAGGCGCGTAAAATACCAACTTTCCCTGATAAAGTCATGGCTAAAGTCCAAGGAACAATTGAAGCACCGGAAGGAGTCCTTAAAATCACGAAAATCAGCTGTCACTATGAATTGAAGGTCCCTGCAGGAAAAAGTGAAGCTGCCGAAAGAGCATTGAATGTCTTTGAACAAGGGTGTCCGGTCGCACAAACATTAAAGGGCTGTATTCAGTTTACACATACTTGGCATATAGAAGAATACTAGTATAATGAGTCCTTATCTAATAAGATGAGGGCTCATTTTTGCTTTATTTACAGGGTGATTTATAGATTAATTTTTCTAATGATAAAAAGGATTTCCGGTTAAATGCACGAATTCTTATTTATAACTTTTAAAAAAGGGGAATCCATGTGATTGATTTAGTACGTGTAAAACAAGAAGAGGAACAAATTCTTCAAAGTTTAGTCCAATTTTATATTTACGAATTTACCGTCTTTCAGGATATCAAGCTTGAAGTGAATGGCAGCTTTGCTCCATTTGATTTACAACCATATTGGTCTGAAGCAGATTTACATGCTTTTTTTATCATGCATGATGGGGACCTTGCAGGTTTTGCAATGGTTGAAAGTGGAGACCCCAATGTCATCCTTGAATTTTTTATCATGAGGAAATTCTACCGGAAGGGATTTGGAAAGGATGCGGCCGTCAAGCTTTTTGATCTATTCCCTGGGAACTGGAGTATTACCCAGGTTGAGAAAAATGAGCCGGCAAGGAACTTTTGGCGCAAGGTAATTGGAGAGTATACCGGCGGCAACTATATTGAAAAGTATGATGAACACAAGCGTTCAATCCAAGAATTTAATTCGCTGATGGTCGTGAAAAATTGATTGCAAAATGGTTCATTGATTGTTTATAATGGTAAAAATATCAAATCGATGAAAAAGAGAGTAATTATTCTAAACTTGCTATAGCGAGCCAGGGACGGTGGAAGCCTGGTGCAAATGAATGATGAAGCGCACTTTTGAGATGCTTGCCTGAAAACGAGTAGGGCCGGCCGGGATTTACCCGTTATCAACGAAAGCAGGTTCTTTATTATGGAACAATATGAGTGGTACCGCGGGATAAACTCTCGTCTCTTATTTAAGAGACGGGAGTTTTTTATTTTTATTAGGGAGGTTTTTTAATGAATTATGTAAAACTGTTTTCAGAATTGCTTGCCGCTCGGATCGATGGCCTTCTTTCTTCTAATGAAATAGAGGTGTTAATTGAGAAACCGAAATTTCTGCAGCAGGGAGACTTAGCGTTTCCATGTTTCCAATTGGCGAAAACGATGAGGAAGCCACCATTTGAAATTGCCAAAGAATTAAGTTTACGCTTGCAAAGCCGGGTCGATGAACCATTCGATCGGTTTGAAGCGGTTGGCGGCTATGTAAATGCATTTTTAAATAAGTCTAAAGTCGCCAAAGAACTTTTAAATGAAATTCAGCAAAAGAAGAACCATTATGGTGATTCTGATATTGGTGAAAGTCAGACTATAACAATTGACCTTTCCTCGCCCAATATCGCTAAACCATTTTCCATGGGTCATCTGCGGTCTACCGTTATAGGGAATTCACTTTCGCTTATTTATGAAAAATGTGGTTACAGAACAGTAAAAATCAATCATCTAGGTGACTGGGGAACTCAGTTTGGCAAGCTAATCACGGCATATAAGCTTTGGGGAAATGAGGAAAAAGTGAAGGCTGAACCGATTCAGGAGCTGCTTGCGCTGTATATAAAATTTCATGAAGCCGCAGAAAGTCAGCCTCAGCTTGAACAAGAGGGCCGCGACTGGTTCAGACGTCTGGAAAATGGGGATCCTGAAGCACTTAGACTTTGGAAGTGGTTTAAGGATGAATCATTGAAGGAGTTTAAGAAGATATACAATCTTTTGGAAATAGAGTTTGATTCATATGCTGGTGAAGCTTTTTATAATGATAAGATGGAACCAATCGTGGAAATGCTGCGAGAAAAGGGACTGCTTGATGAATCTGATGGGGCACAAGTAGTCAAATTGGATGACATAGAACTTCCGCCTTGTCTTATAACAAAATCAGATGGTGCCACCTTGTATGCTACAAGAGATTTAGCTGCGGCCATGTACAGATTCGAAGAGTATAGTTTTGTGAAATCAATATATGTGGTTGGCAATGAACAAAGCCTTCACTTTAAACAGATAAAAGCAGTGCTTGAAAAAATGGGTTTTCCATTGGCGGATGGTATTACTCATATTCCATTTGGGATGATGTTAAAGGATGGCAAAAAAATGTCCACAAGAAAAGGCAAGGTCGTTTTGCTTGAAGATGTTCTCAAAGATTCTATTCAGTTGGCGGAAAGAAATATAGAAGAAAAAAATCCATCTTTGGTCAATAAAATAGATGTTGCCAAAATGATTGGTACCGGTGCAGTTGTTTTTCATGATCTTAAGAATTTCCGCATGAATGATATTGAGTTTTCCCTTGATGAGATGCTAAAAGTAGAAGGCGAAACAGGACCTTATGTTCAGTATACAAATACCCGGGCACAATCATTGTTGAAAAAGGTGGCATTTCAAGATGAATCTGTGAATGAGGACACCAATCTGGCAGCTGTTGCTGAATGGCCAGTGATCACTGAGCTGCAAATATTCCCGGATACCATCAAGAAAGCGGTTGAAAGAAATGATCCATCCCTTGTTGCTAAATATGTCCTCAATCTGTCACAGGCGTTTAATAAATATTACGGAGAAGTGCGGATCCTTGGAAATGATGCGGAGAAGAATGCGCGGCTCCAGTTAGTACATGCTGTCAGCATTGTCCTCGAGGAAGGGCTTAGAATATTGGGGATCAAAGCTCCAAAAGAAATGTAAAAGAGTCCCAGGTTAATACAGGGACTCATTTGAGTTTAATTGTGTTCTATATAATTGGCGAATAATTCACCAGCGGTGTCGCTGTACTTAAGTTCAACATCTGTCTCATCAAAAAACCATGTATCATTTGCTTCAACATAAAAGGTAATTCCGTCAATCTCATGCTGTTCGGCGGCAATGGCAGGAGCTTCAAGCGAGAAGGCCAGGCTATAGCCCTTGTTCTTGTCGCCAAACCCGGCATATTGAGGGTAAAGGCGGATGTGAAACGGTTTAGGTGTATCAAATTCTTTTTCAAACCATTTGTATGCGTTTTGATCAATCTTGATTGTCATCTTTGCACCATCCTTTCGTTAGTTTTATTGTAAAACCTGAAAGGTCTTGGCTGCCGTGCTTTATGTCACAGTTTTGGCGATGTCATGAAAGTGTCAAAGATGATAAAAATAAATACAGCTCCTAAGAAGGAGCCGATGATGTTAAACCTTTGTTTCCTTTTTACGCATTGCCTCTGGAATATGGACACAGAATGGTTCGCTGTCCATATAGTCTCCAGTCACTGCATACGTTCTGGAGCGTGAACCCCCGCAGACAAAGCGGAATTCGCATACACCGCATTTGCCTTTATATTTGTCAGGGTTCCGCAAGTCTTTGAAAATAGGGGAATTTCGATATATATCAGCCAAAGGCCTTTCACGGACATTCCCGCCAAAAAGCGGCAGCAGTCCTGATGGCATAACATCACCAGTGTGAGAAATAAATAAAAATCCGTTTCCGTCATTTACCCCTTTTGGTGCTCGCTTCAAGCCATCAGTCATAGAGGCCATATCTTTAGTCAAGGTATCCTCATACCGAATCCCATCTGCCTTATTAACCCTGTTTTCCCGCGCCTTTTGTTGAAATACTACACGTCGGTAATGCTGGGCCGCAGTAGTTTTAATATCGTATGGTGCGGATTTGCTTAATTCATAAAGCCACCTGAACACCTTTTCATGTTCAGCTGGAGTCAGGCAGGCATCTACCTGCCCCCGGCCTGTAGGCACCAGCAAGAAAATGTACCACATGACTACCTTGAGTTCTTTCATTAATTCCGCCATTTGTTCAAGATGGTTGTAATTGTAGCGGGAGATAACTGTATTAAGCTGCAAAGGCATGTTTAAATCATTCAGGTATTTCACTTTTTCGATTGTAAGGTCGAACGAACCAGGAGTGCCGCGGAAATGGTCATGGATCTCAGGGGTGGGACCATCAAGGCTGAAAGCCCATCTTGAAAGTCCTACTTCCTTCGCCCTTTCCATTTTTTCTTTTGTCACATTATCTGTGGCGCTTGGTGTCATGGAGACCCTCATACCCTTTTTAATCGCATAATCAGCAAGGTCAAACAGATCCTCTCGCATCATACAATCTCCACCCGTAAATACGAGCATGGGATTTCCCATTTCATAAATTTGGTCGATCAATTTTATACCTTCTTCAGGCGTTAATTCCCTTGGGTCCGGTTTATTCTGGGCGTCTGCCCTGCAATGCAGACATTTAAGCTGGCAGGCCCTTGTCACTTCCCAGATAACGATATAAGGATTTTCATTAAAATCAATCACAGCAGGATGTCCAACCGAAGGATGGGAAAATCGAACTTCATGCATATTCATCACCAACTTTTTATCAATTATTTATTCATTATAAAATAAGAGATGTTATACGCATGTAATGAATGTTACATACTATCGAAAATGGATTACACCAGGAAAAAGTTTATAAGGTATATAAGAAATTGTATAAAATTACCAAACGCAAAATATTGATTTTGATTAAAAGTTAACTGAAAATTTGAAACTTTTTTGCTGATTTCCCCGTCTATTTAATGGGAAGCAATCCGGAAATGGGGGATCGCGGTGAAGAAGTCTGTTCCGTGGCTAATATTGTCTTTCTTGTTTTTATTATGTGTAATCAGCTGGAGCACTTATAGCCGTTATAAACCTGTTCCTCCTGATTTAGAAGTGGTTGTAGCAAAACATACTATTGAGATTAAGCCTGTAACATATTCCTTGAGTAAATGGGGGCGGACTTCTGCGGCAGATAATAATATCGATCCTGCTGTCCTTGCAAGGGAATCTAACCCGATCATTGTTGAATCTGGTGATAACATTAAACTCTTATTTGAACAATCACCTGATTCTGTGAAATGCTACTTATGGGAAATGAAATCGGGAAAGCTCGCATATGAAGGGTTAAAAGGATACCCTATCAACCTTGAGGATTCGAATGTAGCTTCTGGTGATTATGCACTGGAAATCCGCGCAAGATGGGAAAACGGCTACGTATTATATAACACAAGAATTATGGTGAACGAAGATAAAAAATAACCTGCCATTGGTTTGCTTAAAGCATGCTGGTGGCTTTTTGCATTGAAATAACTATTTAGCCTGGCATATTTCTTTTCAGCCTAGTCATACTAAAACAGTACAAATAATTCTGTAGAAAGAAGGGACCATGATGACAGTTGGAGCGCAAGTAAAACAAACAATTGCTGGTCTAAAAAGTGCTCAGGCAAGTTTAGAAACGTTTGCACTTGGAACAGATAATCAGCAAGCTAAGCAACTTTATCAGACAGCTGCCCAACAAACTCAGGCAGTTATAGATAGCATTCAACCACGTCTGCAGGAAATTGTACAAGAAGAACCACAATATAAACAGTGAAACTGAAGGAGGGCAGGGGGAACCCGCCCTTTTCCTATATACACAGGGGGGAAACAAATGACAATCGCATCAGACGTTAACCAGGTCCTTTCAACGATTAAAGGAATCGAAGCACAGTTATCTTCTATGGCATTGAATACCAATATTCCTGAGGCAAGCAAAGTTTTTCACGAAACGATGCTGGTCATAGGAGAAATAAAAACGGACCTGCAAAACAGGAAAACTCAGCTTGAAATGGAAGAGCCACAGTATAAAAGCTAGAGGTGAGAAAATGAATGAATGGATGCACATTATTATATCGTCTGTCTTGTTTGTAGTGACTTTGTTTGCAATTACGAAAATTGGCGGAAAGAAACAACTGTCGGAGCTGTCCTTCTTTGAATATGTTTCGGGTATCACGATAGGAAGTATTGCTGGTGAAGTAATAATGGGTCTTGATGGGAATTTATTTCATGGGGTATTGGCCATTGTAATATTCGGATCCTTTACATATTTGCATGACCTCATCGGAATCAAAAGCAAGAAGTTCAGAGATTTATTTGAAGGAAAGGCAACGGTAATAATTAAAGATGGAAAAGTGATGGAAGAGAATTTAAAGAAGGAAAAATATACAATCGATGAATTGAATTCATTATTAAGACAGAAAAATGTTTTTAAGACTGCAGATGTTGAGTTTGCTGTCCTGGAGCCAAAGGGTGATTTAAGTGTTTTGCTAAAGAAAGAATTGCTACCACTAACACCAAAGGACTTGGATATGCAGGTAGCTCCTGAAAAAGAAACATATACTGTCATAATGGATGGAAATGTCTTGAATGACCAATTAGCATCATCTGGTAAAAACAAAGGATGGCTGGATATTGAGCTAGCTAATTTAGGAGTGACGCTAGACAATGTTTTTTTAGGCCAAGTAGATTCTTATGGGAAGTTATTCATTGATACGTACGATGACCAAATTCAAATTCCATCACCTCAGCCGAGGAAATTATTGCTGGCTATGCTTAATAAATGCCAGGCAGACCTTGAATTATTTGCTCTTGCGACAGAGTCTTCGAGTACTAAGGCAATGTACAATAAGAATGCCAAAAAATTGGAGAAAGCCATCCGAAAAATAAAGCCATTTTTGAAAGAATAATCAGCTGCTTATGTAATCTTTTTCCGGTATATCGATCGGCAGAAATCAAATACTAATTGATGGAGGAGATGACTCCTCTAATTTAAAAAGGGGTGCTGCCGGATGAATAGATCTGCATGGATTTCTGCGTTAATGAGATCAAATATACCTCAAAACATGATGAAAATGTTCGGGTACAGACCTAAAAGAAATCGCTCCATGACGTTTTCGATTATGGGAGTTGTAGCAAGTGCAGCAGCAGCTTTTATTTTTCGAAATCGAATGGGAGATGGAATGAGGCAGCTTTTCCAGAATACCAATCCAAGTACTGCTTTTAATAAGCCGGTAGCTGCAGGGATAACAGAATTTGCAAAAGAAATAACGTCTGGTTTAGATACGAACAAGACAAACAAAACTACAGGTTTCCATTCAACAAGCTCTACAAATCCGGAGAGCAGTCAAATGATCAACCAAATTGCATCAGCTGCCAAAGAAACAGGAAATAGCGAACAGGTGGATCACTTAGCTAATCAATTAATCAAGCGCAACCTTTAATACATGTAAACGTAAACCCCGCTGTCATGACAGCGGGGTTGTTTTGATTTTCTATCAAGAAAAATCGATATTTGTTCAACTTATTAGGTCATTTTGACCTTGTTATGACAATGAACTGGGTCAACTGGCATAGTCACTTAAAATTACAGCAAGATTAAGCTTATATTTCAATAGTGTAACAAAAAGGGGTCTTAAAAGGAAAAAAGAGCCTGTAATCCCTTCAAAATTGGGATTTTGCGAACTTTTGTCATGAAAACGATATTTTTACCAGAGGAAAACAATTCCTTGTAAACCAATATTTATAGATTCAAAACTAGTTTGGGAAACTCTACTATTAATTTGTAATCGAAATCAAAGGAGTTGCTCTAACATGAAAAAACAGCTTTTGACGGTGGCTGCAACAGCCGGGATTTTATTTACATCATTCAATGGTTCTGCAAGTGCTCACGATAAATTACACACAGTTCAATCTGGAGATTCTTTATGGAAACTTTCAAATATATATAATGTTGCTATAAATGATATTCAAAAGTGGAATAATCTATCAAGCTCAACCATCTATGTAAATCAAAAACTATCAGTTCTAGCGCCGCACAGTCATTCAACTGATGCTAGTACTGCCGTAAGCACATCTGGTACTACTTATGTCGTAAAGACAGGCGATACGTTATGGGGAATATCAAAATCATATGGAATGTCCATTAGCGGACTTAAATCATTGAACGGGCTAAAATCCGATGTGATTCATCCTGGACAAAAATTAAAAGTATCTGGGACTGCAGCTACAACGGCAGCAACAGCACCAGCCAGCTCATCCAGCACATATACAGTCCGTAGCGGAGACAATTTGTCAACGATTGCTGCTCGCCATAATTTATCGCTATCACAATTGATGTCTATCAATAATCTTAAGTCGCATCTTATCTTCCCTGGTCAGGTATTGAAGCTATCGGGTTCAGCTGCAACACCAGTTGCTACTAATGTATCATCAGCAAGCACTCCTGTTATGGCAACATATGGTTCTACCTCTAAAGTGAACTCATTAATTGCTGAATCCAAAAAGTATATTGGTGTCCCTTATGTTTGGGCAGGAAGCACGCCGGCAGGGTTTGATTGTTCAGGATACTTAAACTATGCATATAGCAAAGTCGGTATTTCAATCCCGAGAACAGTTGCGTCCATTTGGGATGCTACAAAACCTGTTTCTTCACCACGTGTAGGAGACCTAGTGTTCTTTGAGACATATAAGGCAGGTCCCTCCCATGCAGGTATTTATCTAGGCGATGGTAAATTTATTCATGCCGGTTCTTCAAGAGGAGTAGAAATCAGTGACATGAATAACTCTTACTGGAAGCCACGATACCTTGGGGCAAAAACTACATTTTAGTCAGTTGTTTAAACCTTTACCCAGCTCTTTGACTTTTAAAACCTCCTGACCGGAGGTTTTTTATTTTATTTATTATTTTGTTATCCTTTGTGCTTAACATACATTAAACACTGCTTTTAATTTGTAAACCACTTGTTATATAGCGTATAATCCAATTAAAATCTTATTTACTAACGTGCAAGTGTTTGGATGCAGACCACCTTGAAGGAAATTTATTTGTACATAGTGAATTCTGGTGAGTTTAATGATTTGGAGGCATATAAAATGAGAATTCCTATATTAAAATTAAAGGATTATTTATTAGTTTCAATTCAAGTAGAACTAGACGACCAAACGGTACTGACTTTTCAAGAGGACTTATTGAATAAAATTAAGGATACAGGAGCGAAAGGTGTTGTCATCGATTTGACTTCTGTCGATATGATTGATTCGTTCATTGCCAAAGTTTTAGGCGATGTAATCGTAATGACAAGCCTAATGGGTACGAGAGCTGTCCTGACAGGTATCCAGCCAGCGGTCGCTATTACTTTGATAGAACTTGGCATAACATTGGAAAATGTCCATACTGCACTGGATCTTGAACAAGGAATTTCGATATTAAGCCAATTGTTAGAGGGTTAACCAGATGACAGAACCGATTATTATTAATATTAATAATGAATTTGATATAGTGCTTGCCCGTCAGAAAGGGAGAGAAATCTCTAAAGAACTCCAATTTGGTGGCGTAGACCAGGCAAGAATAACGACAGCAATATCGGAACTCGCAAGAAACATTTATTTGTACGCGGGCAGCGGCCAGATTACAATTAACGTTTTAGAAGAAAATGGACGAAGAGGTATTCAGATATCTGCTGCTGATAATGGGCCGGGCATAAATGATATAAGGATGGTCTTGCAGGACGGGTTTTCAACCTCAGGTGGTCTTGGTGCAGGACTTCCGGGGGTTAAAAGGTTAATGGACAATTTTGATATCGATTCCATGCCGGGAACTGGGACAAAAATTACGATTACGAAGTGGGCCAGATAAAAGGAACAAGGATTTTTAAAAAATGAAAAGCAATTTAAAAAAGGATGTTCAGCGAACTTGAACATCCTTTTCCCTATTTAAAAGAGCCATTGCTCTTGAACTTGCTTTCGTGCCATCTCTAAAATTTCTTCCTCTGATGTTTCACGGTCTGCAATGACATTTGTTAAATAATTTTTCCCCTTTAAATCCACCGTTACTGTTATTTCTCTCATTTTACATTTTCCTTTCCTTCTGTATTTACATGGTAAGTTAGGCTTTAACGTAAACTTTGCTGCCTTCACACCGGTGAAGTATTACGGATCGTTTTCTCTATCCGATTTGGAAGCTTCTTCGAAACCCTGAAACCTTTCCAGTTAAGAAGGTTCTTGTTATTCTAATTACCATCTATAGAGTTTATGTAAACATCCTGGACAGGCAGAAGTTCACAATCTGTTTGTTTTCGGTGTCTTGATCAGTCATAAGCATCGGTGAAATTAGATAACTGCTGGGAACCAAACATTTGCTCTTCTGCATTTGTGTTTGGTTGTTTTTCCATTAGGGAATAGCATGAATACTAAGGCTAAGGAGGGAATTACCATGGCAGGTTCAAAAAAGGATCAGCAAAGCTTGGCGGAATACGAACGAGAAAAATTAGGGGAAGCTAAAAAGATTGATGAGTTCAAGGATCAAGGAAGGGTTCCCGATCAGCAAAATAGGTTAAAAGACCAGGAAAATCTTAGAAAATAAACAAAAAACAAGCTGGACATTGTCCAGCTTGTTTTTTGTTCCCAGTAAGGAAATGTGAAGCCTCTGATTCATGTGACATCATTTTGATCATGCAGACCAATCTGCTGCGGACACTTAAAAAATGCTGTTCGGATGATGATAGGGCGCATGAGAATGCGTCTAGAGATTGAACCTGCAATTAGCTTGTTTATTCATACATAATATTATTCAAGGCAGAATTTAATAATGTTCAGCTGGAATTTTATAAAAAAAATATCCTTTTAGGAAGGAAATTTTTTACTTTAAGGTGAATATATATTATAGAAATATAGAGAATAGAAAAGGGGAACAAGATTTTGAGTGCTCATAATGCTGACCGTGCGGGGAGCTTGCTGATAACAGTCGCCGTTATTCTTCTCTTCGCATCTGTACCAATTGGTATTTTTATCGTTACTTTCATTCATCAATCGGTTTACATTCATAAGTCCCACTGGTTCTTTGACAGTCCGATGTCATCCTATGTTGCAATGGTTGCAGTGTTTTTGATTATACCAGTATTACTGATCATCATAGCAATCTATCTTTTTAAAACAGATGAATCGAGAAAGAGGAGTTTCAATGTTTTTATTGCCTCCGCACTCACACTGGTAATCATGGCTGCTGGAGGCTACTTGAGCATTGACAATTACTATTATATGGACAAGAATGCCTTATATTATGACGAACTTTGGAAATTAGAACAAACTGTATATCCGTGGGATAAAATTACAGAGATGAAACAAATCAACAAAAAAGAGAGTGGTACCCTAACACCTGACAAAGTGATCTTTATTTATGATGATGAAAGAATTGAATTGCCGTTGACTCCAAAGCTTAGTAATGAAATTGATCCTGTAATCAGTTATATTGAGAACACCAAAGGGGTCGAACTGGTCATGGAGAATATCACTATTGATGAAGAATAAGCGAAAACCCTTCCATCAGTTTAGCGGAAGGGTTTTATTTAATTCTAAACGATTAGACATAATAACATTTAACGTTTAGACTTTTGAAATAAATGCTGAAAACCGTAGGCAAAAATTGCAAATGAATAAATGATACTTAAAAAATGCAGTGGTTTCAGCCGCTCTAATTGATAGATGTTAATTTTCTTAAAAAACTTAGTGACGGGAAATGCTAATAAATAATCAATCACCAGATTTATTCCTAAATACTGCCAGATGTTACCGTAAGCCAGACGGAAAATCCATAGATTTGTTACAAAAAAAGGACCTAAAGTGAAACAAAGGTCATTGAAAATACGGGTTTTGATACTTCCAGATACTTTCCATAGCTTGTATGGATGAGATATTACCAATAAGATGGATACCATTCCTGTAACAAATATCGTGACAGGAAGAAACCGTTTGAAGTCACGTTTCGGATATAAGAGTAAAGTGGCCCAGGATATTAACAGCATACCCAGCCTGAATATATTATGTAACATGGTTGCTCCTTTCTTATAGATAAACACGAAACATTTGATGTATTAATGAATAGTTTCTCCACATATGCAAAATATAATAATGAGGTTAGGAAAATTAATGGTTGTTTTAAGGGAAAAAATCATGATAAATTTAAACATACACATGACTTTTATCCTATTAAGGAGAATTCTGCCATGATTAATGAAGAGGAAAAATTAATTTTTCTAAAAGAACTTGGACGTTTGATTGATGATTACAAGAGATGCTGTGATGACGAATATCAAGAACAAATTTATGAAGATATCATGCATTTAATTAATGTTATACATTGAGGGTTATAGGGTGACCTTTTACTTGCTGCTTCGATAATAGAAGCAGTTTTTTTCTATACAAAATATTCCTCAAAAGGTATCATAGTAAAAGCAAGGTGAATACGTCATCGGAGGGGTTTGGAATTTTGGAAACAAATAGACTCAAGGAGCTAGAGAAAAAAATTCAAGAATATGAGACGATTATTTCTGAAATGTCCGCGCCAATCATACCTTCTATTGTTCCTCAGACAATACTGGTACCTATTACAGGGTTAATTCGAGCAGAGCGATTTGATAAAATAAGCGGGAAAATCCTTCACTTTATCCATAATAAGGACATAGAAACGGCAATTATAGACTTAACTGATATCAGTGGAGAAAGAATTGAGGATGTTTGCCTTGAAGAAATAGGCAGGGAGCTTCATGAAATGGCTTCTTCTATCTCATTGATGGGTGTCAAAACGTTATTTGTTGGAATGAATCCAGAATTGGTCAAGCGGATGGTCCTTGATGGAATAAAATTAGAAGCACAATCTTTTTCAACCTTTCAAGCAGCCTTAAAGCATTTAATGAAGGAAAAAGGGCTGGAATTCAGAAAAATAACAGAATCAGAATAAAATACCCCGCCAGCCGGCGGGGTATTTCAATATTAATTTACTTTTCAGGCTCTGCCGGAGTTGAAATATCCTCAAGAGCTTGTCCTGCTTCATCATCAAGCTTTTCCGTCACGGCCAGGTCTCCTAATGATATAATTCCAATCATTTTACCATCTTCTACAATTGGGAGTCTTCGTATTTGTACGTCTGCCATCAAATCTGCAGCCTCCTCGGCCGTCATATGAACAGTGCCGCGCACTGGATCGGTTGTCATGACTTCTGATATGGGTGTATCCAATGAAGTGTTTTGCGCGACTGCTTTCAAAACAATATCCCTGTCAGTAGCCAGGCCTGTCAACTGGTCATTCTCGCAAATAGGCATTACCCCAACATCAAGATCCTTCATTTTAGAGGCTACCTCGTGAATGGGTGTGTCAGGACTGCAATATTCTACGTCTCTAGTCATAACTTTTTCGATATTCATACTGTATTCCTCCTTTTTTTAGTGTATATAAAACAAATACCCGATTGCTTTCCAATAGAAACTGTTAGTTTTTTGCAGGTTCTGTTGGTAGAATATGAATAAATACGAATTTACATAGAAATGAGGGGGAAGTAATGATTGACTTAAGAAGCGATACTGTCACAAAACCTACTGAAGAAATGCGCAAAGCAATGTACACAGCAGAGGTGGGTGATGATGTCTATAAAGAGGATCCAACAGTCAGGGAGTTAGAAGAAACGGCAGCTGAAATACTTGGCAAGGAGGCGGCCTTGTTTGTCACAAGCGGAACACAAGGAAATCAAATTGCTGTTTTAACGCATTGCCGACCAGGACAGGAATTGCTGTTGGAAGAAGAATCACATATTTTTTATTATGAATCTGGTGCAGTAGCTGCCCTTGCCGGAGTCCAGACCAGGACCATTCAAGGGCACAGGGGAGCCATGGATCCACAGGATGTTTTGAATTCAATCCGAACTGAGGATATCCATTATCCAGAAACAGGGTTGATTTGTTTGGAAAATACGCACAACCGAGCAGGGGGAGCAGTTATTCCGGTTGAAAATATGAAAGCGATCTATAGTATTGCCCAAGCCAATAAAGTACCTGTTCATCTCGATGGTGCCAGATTGTTCAATGCCGCAGCGGCTGCAGGTGTGAGTGTGAAGGAATTCTCCAAAAATACAGATACAGTTCAAATATGTCTTTCAAAGGGACTCGGAGCACCGGTTGGGTCAATCATAGCTGGTGATGGAGAATTCATCTCAAAAGCCCGTAAATGGAGGAAGCGCCTTGGCGGCGGTATGAGGCAGGCTGGTGTCATCGCTGCACCTGGTTTGATTGCCCTGACTAAAATGAAAGATAGACTTGGAGAAGACCAATGGAATGCAAGGGTACTGGCAGAAGCAATCGAATCGATCCCTGGAATGAAACTTGCCAGACAGCCGGAAACAAATATTGTCGTCGCAGATGTAGCAGGCTTGAACATCCCTTCCGATGTATTTGTAGAGAGGCTTCGCTCTGAAGGAGTCATCGCCGGTACGTTTGGGCCTACTTTTGTAAGGTTTGTAACCCATTACGATGTAAATGAAGATCAAATCCAGGAGGCAATCGAAGCGATCACGACGGCAGCCAGACAATAAGACGAAAGCTGGATGGGCTTACATCCAGCTTTTTTATTTACACTGTATCAGGTTTCAAATCAACCCAATTTCTCCCTCTCATAGCTTAATAGTATATTATCTAAATGATAATAATTTAAACAGCTACTCTAAAAGGTGGTCTGCTATTTCTACTGTGAAGATAGTAAATTTGAATGGTTACTGCTAGAAATGTATACTTGTACTATGTTTTAAAAGGGATGAGGGGGAAATGGATTATGTATATCGTTCATTCAACTGTGAATATACCAGAAGGCAAGGTTGATGAAGTGATCGGCATCTACCAAAAAAGATCGAGACTAGTAGATGAATATGAAGGATTTATTTCCTTTCATTTGCTGCAAAATGAACAAACACCATCAGAGCTGACCGTTCAAATTTGCTGGGATACAAAGGAAAATTATATAAAATACATTACGAGTGACGCATATAAGAAGGTTCATGAACTTGAAAAAAATTATCCAGACCAGGAACTGGCGACAATCCGGCCCTCAGTCGGTCGTTACAAGGTGGTAGCTGAATGAACCTCTCATTAATGAATTCAATTATAGAAGAAGTTACCGAAGGGATTTACAGGGATTATCCCGTCCTGCTCGAAAAATATGGAGAACGGGGAAGGCAAAAATGCAAAGAGGACAATGAGCATCATATTAAGTATCTCCAAACTGCTGCTAGCATGGATGAAGAAAAATACTTTATTGATTATGCTCATTGGCTAAATGGCATCCTGACCTCCAGAGGGATGAAAACAGAGCATCTTATTGATAATTTTCAAAGATTGATAAGTGCCTTTGAAAAGTCCAATGATGACAAACGTGTGAGGGTATTTATCCACATGCTTGAAAGCGCAATTGATTCATTATCAGGTGAGGCAATAATAGAAGAATGAGGTGAGGTGAGATGGAGAAGGCTATTGAGCTTTCGCAGCTATTGCTTGAAGGCGATCAAGATGCTTCCTGGGAATTGTTAGAAGCAGAGATAAAGGCATCAAAAGACAGTTTATATATTTATGAACACATCATTACTGCTGCAATGAGACATATGGGTCACTTGTGGGAGACCAATAAAATCACTGTTGCCGATGAGCATCTGGCAACTTCAACCTGTGATTATTTATTGGCAAGATACATTTGGCAAAAGGGAAAAAATCAGCCGGTCTCTTCCATTGGGAAAAAAGCGATGTTTCTTTGTGTTGAAAATGAACAGCATTACCTTGGACTGAAAATGGCTAGCCAGCTGTTCATTGAATATGGTTGGGAAACAAAATACCATGGTCCAAATCTTCCCCTGGAATATATCAAGAAAGCCGCTGAGGAATGGAAACCAGATGCTATTTGCCTCTCTTTTTCAATTCTTTATCATGCAGAGAACCTTCGCCCTTATATTAAAGAATTGGAGGAGCTTCCAAACCACCCAGCCGTCATTGTAGGTGGGCGACTCTTAAGTCAGTACGAATTTGATCGATATGGTTCGGAAAAGACGCTTTTCCATAAAAACCTGGAAGACGTAAATGATTGGCTTGACCGTCATCGGCATGGAGTGAAATCAAATGTTGGATCTTAAATTTTTGCCCCAACCATATTTTTTAATAGACCTTGACTATAATATTCTTGATTTTTCTCAAGTAAGCTCAGAATTATTTTATATAAGGAAAAATTTTCTTGACCTAGTTGACAGGGAAAGCCAGGGTAAAACAAAAAACATATTGGGGAATTTGGAAGGCAGGTCGGAAGGCGAATTGATCATGAAAACCAAAGAATCCCCATATGCCCTGTTTGACTTAAGTGTAAATTGGAATGACAGGCGGGGTCATATCATTTGTATTGAAAAAGACCATCGCCTTATAGAATTAGAAAGTATAGTTGAAAAACACCGTAAACGGCTGGCAGACACAAATCTTGAACTGCTTGAAAAAAAAGAGCTGGTCGAAAAAACGCTTTTCGAGATCAAAAGTCTTTCCTGCCCATTCATTAAGTTAACCCAAAGTACAGCCTTGGTGCCTCTTTTTGGTAACCTTGATAGTGAATTGATCAGCCAAAACGAAAAGAGGGTATTGGAAAAGTCACAAGATGGGGGCTATCAAGAGGTACTGTTCGATTTTAATGGTGTCGGAAATTTAACAAGCGAAGGTGTTGAAGCATTCGTTGCTCTTGTTAAGGAGCTGCAGGTCATGGGGCTTCAGCCATGTATTATCGGGATAAAGCCGAATCATGCTTTTTACCTTAATAATTCAAAAACTGTCCCCGATGTGCCTTTTTTAAATACTCTCAGCAAAGCATTTAAAAAATCTTTTTAGAATGAACACTTCGATAATGACTATCGGAGTGTTTTTTTGTACTTCAGAAGGCTGTGTTTTTGGCCGTTTCTTATGTCCTTTTTCCCAAAATACCCTCTATGAAAGCAATCGGTTTCCCAATATTTTCGAATGGAGATTTACCATTTTTTTATTTTGCCAGCAGCAGCAATTTTTAGTATTAATTAGAGATGCATATATGGAAGTGAAACAATATTACATAGTTAAAGTTCCAGCAGGAACAGGTTATTGAATTGGAAATGTTAATGGTAAACCTATACCAAGTAAGCGCCAATACAGAGTTTTTATACACCATTTTTCCCAATCAAAACGGCTCGGTTATCTGTTGATATTAGCTGAAAATTTAAAATATACTTATTTCTGCAGCCGGCAAGCTGTAAAATTTTCAAAGGTGAGAGGAGCAAGAGAATGAAGAAGAAAAGAATATTCGGATCCGCAGTACTTAGTTTAGCAATGGGTATTTCGATGTTTGCGACAGGGGCTTTTGGTGCGGGAGTACAAGAAAGCCAGGATACTTATCGAGTTTTAATTAAGGGTCCGAGTGCAGAACAAGCAAAAGCGAAAGAACAATATGGCAAGCGATGGGACTTTGGTAATCAAGGATTCACTACAGAAGTAAACAGCAAGCAATATCAGGCTTTGTTAAAAAATAAGAATATCGAAGTTTCCCAGGTGGACACTCTTACAATCGACGCCCGAGTAGAAGGGAATGGAAACGGTAAAGGCAAGGGTGACTATACTGCTCAGGCATCTTATCCATCTGACCAGACTCCTTGGGGAATTCAAGCGATCTATAATGATAACTATATCCAATCTACAAGCGGCGGGAATGGGATCAAGGTAGCCGTCCTTGACACAGGGATTAACCGCAATCACATTGATCTGACTGATAATGTTGAACAATGTAAGGATTTCACCCAATCCTACTCTTCAATGGTCAATGGATCATGTACTGACCGTCAGGGCCACGGCACACATGTTGCCGGAACAGCTGTCGCGAATGGCGGATACGATGGAGCAGGAGTGTATGGAGTAGCGCCGGAAGCTGAACTTTGGGGCTATAAGGTGTTAGGCGATAATGGTTCAGGGTATTCAGATGATATCGCAGGGGCAATCCGACATGCTGCAGATGAAGGTGTTCGCACAGGAACCAGAGTGGTTATTTCGATGTCATTAGGTTCAAGCGGCAAGGATTCCATGATTGCAAGTGCTGTTGACTATGCATACAGCAGAGGTGCATTAGTTGTTGCAGCAGCAGGTAACAGTGGACCAAGTGCTAACACGATTGGATATCCAGGCGCTTTAACAAATGCAATCGCGGTAGCGTCACTGGATAATGCCTTCGTAAATGGCACCCATAAAGTATCAGATTTTTCTTCTCGTGGTAACCCATATACGGACGGCGACTACTATATCCAGGAAAAGGATGTTGAAGTAGCAGCACCTGGCGGCGGAATTTATTCAACAGCCGTAGATGGAAACTATGCTACGATGAGCGGTACATCAATGGCTACACCACACATCTCTGGCCTTGCAGCTAAATTATGGTCTGCGAATAAATCTTGGAGCAACTCTCAGCTTCGCTCTGAAATCCAAAGACGCGCGAAGCTATATGACATCAAAGGTGGAACAGGAGCAGCTACTGGCGATGACTATGCATCAGGTTTTGGTTTCCCACGCGTAAGATAATAGCAAACTCACATCCATGCCAGCCATCCGGGTTGATTGATCCGGGTGGCTTTATTTTATTATTTGTTGTACTATATGAAGAAACAATTTATAAAATATAGAATTTTTAAAAAATAGTACTTTTGCACTGTTTAAAAAGTTAAAAAAGATGGTAGATTAAAAGAAAACGGAAGGTGAATGTATGCAGTTTGGACCACTCATTAAATTTTATAGAGTTCAGCAAGGTCTAACACAGAAGGAACTGGCAAATGGCATATGTTCAGTTCCCCATTTAAGCAAGATCGAAAGCAATTCAAAGGAAGCCAATGAAGAAACCATGGGCCTGTTGCTTGAAAGGCTTGGCGTCAATCTTGCTTCTATCACAGAAAATGAGGATCAAATTAAACAACTAGTGGCGGAGCTGAATGAAAAAATTGATTATTTTTTGAACGATGAAGCCGATGATGTGATGGAAAGATTAAAGGAGTTTGAAGGGATAATTCCATTTTCCAATAATCTACATACATATGAACTAGCGAAATACAGGTATCTGATTTTTAAAGAAATGTTGAATGCCGCACAAAAACAATATGACCTTTTAAATAAACAGAAGAATATATTTTCCCAACCTCAATTGGCTTTATTTTCCTATCTTTATGCTGTATGGTTATTAAAGAAAGGCATATATAAAAAAGCAGATGACTTATTGGGATCGATTGGTAAGGATTCCAAAATAGAGATTGCTAGTGGCGAGTTGTTTTACCACCGAGCAATCGCTAAGACCACCTTAGAAGAACCTGGATATGCTATTTATTACGGAAAGCTTGCTCTGCAGGAATTCATGGAAGAACATAATTTTAAACGAATACTTCATGCAATGATGTTACTCGGAATCAACTATACTCACTCAAAAATTTATGAAGAAGCACAAGATTGTTTTAAACATTTAATTAGGAATGCAGAGTTATTGAAAGAAACAAAACTTTTGCCAGAGATTTATCATAATATGGGATACTTACAAAAGAAATTGGACAATGTCGAGGACGCGCTTCTTTTCTTTGAGAAGAGTAAATCCTTACAAACAAACTATAATGCCCATTATCTGATAACAACTTACTCTATCGGAGAGATTTACTTAGAGTTAAATAATGAAATCAAAGCTCGAGAAGCTTTTCAGGAGGTTTACGAACTATCCAAGAAGTTGGAAAGTCGTAAATATAGAATACTTTCAAACTATTACCTAATGAATCTTGAATCGCCTGAGAAGTCACTTGCTTATACAGAAGCTAAAGTTATACCTTACTTGGAAGAAAGTGATGGCAAAAGTGAGGAATTAATTGGATTTTACAAAATGCTATCAAACCACTATCAGCAGATAGGCAGGTTTGATCAAGCAGTAAAATATATTCAAAAAATAAATTAAATGGAGGAATGAAAACATGAAAAAGAAGTTTTTTGCTTTATTCACTGGTGCAATGGCTTTAGGAGTTTTAGTTGCTGGTATGCCACCAATCCTGCCTCCAATCTGATTAAAAAAAACAAAAAGGGTCCTAAATTGGACCTTTTTTGTTTTTTCGGCGTATTATCTTTAAGTATTTAGATGGTGAATTATAAAGAGGATTTCAAGTTGGCCTAAACTGTAGATTTTAAAACTTGGGAAAATTTTCTCGATGTTAAATTACCCCCAGAACCCTCATATAATAAACGAACTATTTTCACGAAGCCGGACATAGGTTCTGTCCAGCATAAAATGAGGAGGTTCGGTATGGGAACAATTAGCATGGATATTGACGAGCTGTTGAATGAGACAACGGAAATTGCTGAAAATGATCTGAGTTTTACACTGAACCCAATTGAGATTGACACTTTGCTTGAAATAACTCGCCATTGGTAAGATATTAGTCCGTTCCAGGATTCTCTGGGACGGATTTTTTATATGATTGGATATATAAGAACATATGTACTATAATTAATTATAATCATTTTTAGATTGGGCCAGGTGAGTGGATGAAGAATGAAATGAAGATATCGGTGAGAACTTTGGCGGAGTATGTATACAAAAGTGGAAGTATCGTATCCGGGTTCAGGACTGCTTCATCGTTTACCGAAGGTTCTCGAATCCATCGTGAAGTCCAGAAAACATATAACGAACAAGATCAAAGTGAAGTTTTTTTAAAGACTGAAATAGAATATGAAAACATTCATTTTATTATTGAAGGCCGTTGTGATGGGCTTCTTATAAAGGATGGGCGGATCACCATAGATGAAATTAAGTCAACCTCTTTAAGCCTTGAATTGATCAATGAAGACAGTAATCTTGCTCACTGGGCCCAGGCAGAATGCTATGCTTACATGTACATGGAGGATCATGAATTAGATTGTATCGATATCCAGCTTACATACGTGCAGAAATCATCCGGTGAAGTGAAAAGATTCATAAAAACTCGGACATATGATGAAATAAGAGAAGCAATGTTGATAATGGTATCTGCATTTGCTCCTTACGCAAAATGGCGTCTAAAGCATGAACGGAATAGGAATCAGAGCATAAAAGATTTGGAATTCCCTTTTGCTCAATATCGTAAAGGACAACGTCAGCTTGCTGGATCGGTATACAAAACAATTCAGGAAAAGAAGACTATTTTCGCAAGTGCTCCTACTGGCATCGGAAAGACCATTTCTACACTCTTTCCGTCTGTTAAAGCAATCGGCGAGGAACACCTGGGTAAGATTTTTTATCTGACTGCCAAGACAACTACCAGGCAAACAGCAGAGGAAGCTTTTAGCCAACTGTTTGATCATGGCCTTCAAATGAAAGCAGTGACCATAACGGCCAAGGACAAAGTTTGCTTTACAGAGCAGGGGATATGCAATAAAGACCATTGTGAGTTTGCGGAGAGTTATTATGACAAAATCAATGGCGCTATCCTCGATATCTTACAAAATGAAAATTCTTTAAATCGACCATGTATTGAACAATATGCCCTCAAACATAAGATTTGTCCCTTCGAATTTTCTCTGGACCTTGCATACGCAGCTGACACAGTCATTTGTGATTATAATTATATATTTGATCCAAAAGTATCATTGAAACGTTTATTCGATGACCAAAAGAAAGAAACTGTCCTTCTTGTTGATGAGGCTCACAACCTGGTTGACAGAGGAAGGGATATGTTTTCATCTACTTTAGAAAAGACAGCATTTTTGCAGCTGAAAAGGGACTTTAAGGGGACAAACGAAAATATACATAGGATTTGCAAGCGAATAAACGACTGCTTTATCAAAATAAAAAAGCAGGCGGAACCTTCAAAAACAATGGTGTTTAAGGAACCGCAAGGAGAACTAAATCAGTTGGTATTGGAATTTATCGACTTTGCCGAAAAGGAGCTTCTAAGTGATCGATCTGAGAACCCTGAGCAGTTGCTTGATACCTATTTTGCGGCGCAGAATTGGCAAAGAATCAGTAAGCTGTTCGACGACCGTTTTATTTTATATGCAGAGGTTCAAAGGAATGAGGTTATAGTAAAGCAATTTTGCCTTGATCCTTCTTATCTGATTAAGCAAGCAGGTAAAAGCTTTAAGTCCCGTGTTTTCTTTTCGGCCACCTTGAGTCCTATTGGATATTACCGTGATATGTTAGGTGGAGACGATGATGATTATGTTGTCAGAATTCCCTCTCCATTTTCACAAGAACAAAACCAGGTAATGATCCAACCTTTATCAACAAGATATAAGGATAGAGAAAACTCGATAGAACCAATTGTTAAAACACTGATTGAGACCATTCAAAGTAAGCCAGGCAACTACTTAATCTTCTTTCCTTCCTATCTATATCTTAATTCGGTATGGGAATACTGGAATCATGGCAATTACGGGATACCTACAATTGTTCAGGGTACAGGGATGGGAGATGCCGAACGTGAAGCGTTTCTGGAATCCTTCAAACCAGGCGGATCAGGTTCTCTGGTTGGTTTCGCTGTCCTGGGAGGGATTTTCTCGGAAGGAGTAGATTTAAAGGGTGATCGACTGAATGGTGTATTGGTAGTGGGTGTTGGTCTGCCTCAGATCGGCTTTGAGCGGGATTTGATCAAACAGCATTTTTCATCCAAAGGGAAAAATGGATATGATTACGCCTATGTTTATCCTGGGATGAATAAAGTGCTCCAGGCTGGCGGCAGGTTGATACGGTCAGAAAAAGATACAGGAACGATCATATTGATCGATGATCGGTATTTACAGCATAAATATCAGTCTCTGCTTCCAGATATATGGAGAAGATATGGGATTTTATAGGGAAACATCCTGCAAGTAGTACAGGATGTCTTTATTTTGTATTTTTTTAGAGGATTTAAAGCCAAAGCGGCGAAACTTCCGTCTAATGAATAAGAACGGTAACAAGGGGGTGCACCTATTGCTGAAGTTGATAAAAAAAGCACAGAAGGGAAATGACAAAGCATTTCTCGAGCTTTTCCAGCAATATGAGGAAGATCTATACAAGATGGCGTTTATATATGTCAAAAACCAGAATGACGCATTGGATGTTGTACAGGAAACTGCGTACAAGTCTTTCAAATCCATTAAAGAACTGAAAGAGCCCAAATACTTTAAGTCATGGCTGATCAGAATAGCCATCAGCTGTTCCCTCGACATTCTTAGAAAAAGGAAAAAAATTGTGCCGCTGAACCCCGATTTTGATGAATATATTTCCGGAGCAGTTGATGAAGATTTAACATCCGGAATTACTTTAAAGGGAATGATTGAAGAGCTGCGGGAAGAAGAAAAAAGTGTAATCCTTCTCAGATTTTATCAAGGAATGACATTAAAAGAAGTTTCAGAAACATTGAATATACCACTAGGTACAGCAAAGTCAATATTGTACCGGGGATTGGGCAAGCTTCGCAAAGACTTGGAGGGAGATGAGGTAAATGAGCAATAAAATCCAAACAGAAATGAATAAAATTGAAATACCCAAAGAATTGAGTAAACGAAGCAGAATTGGGATTGACAAGGCAAAAACGGAAGTAGGAAAAAGCAATAATAAGAAATGGCTCGCCTTTGCAGCCCCCGGCCTTGCTGCGATCATTGCCCTGGGCATCGCCGGTCCTGGATTGCTTTCTAATCAGCCTCCCGTAAATCACGTGATTCAAACGGTACAAACCAGTCATGCTTTTGATGTGACTGACCCACAAAGGCTTGTCGGATGGGCTGACAATGTGTTCATTGGAAAAGTCATAAAGATGTCTGGAACTTCTGAAGAAAGAGGGATGCTTGAAACACAGTTCAAAGTGGAAGTAGCAGAGAGCATCAAAGGTGAATTGCAAGGTGAGGTAACAGTCAACCAGCAAGGTGGCTATGATGGGAAGAAGCTGATTCTGGTGGAAAATGACCAGCTGCTTAAAGAAGGAGAAAGCTACCTGTTCATATCCAGGAAGAATGAAGAACATGACTTTCATACAGTAGTTCCGGTATACGGAGACATTTTAATTAACAGTGAAGCACATAAAGAGGAACTGTTAACCAAATACGAAAAGGCGTATCAGGAAGAAATTCCATTTGAGTAAGTTTAAAAGACCAAGATCATCGGTCTTTTAACTTTTTCGGAAATAATCACTGATTGTATCTTTCATTCTTTCTTTATTCTTCTCGAATTGCTGGAGGCGATGTCCATTCGCTCCAGAAGGATGTGGGAAGCCTAATAAAATGTTCTCTTTTTTAAATATGCCTTCCTGTATATATTGAGATAAAACTTCTTCCACTCCTTTTCCAAGCGGAATGACTAAGGAGTTTTGAAGGTCGGCTGCCTGAGGCTTGAAGTATTCTTCAAGAAAGTGAGTCAATAATTCATTCTTCAGGATCTTCGGGTTATGTCCGGCATAGTTCTTGCAATTGGCAAAGGCGGCATACGGAATCAGAGACGTAGTATGTAGCAAGAAATCCTTATCGCCAAAAAGCTGCTCACAGCTTTCCAATTCCAGACATATGTTCAAACCTAACTCGTCTAGCATTTGGGTGATATTTTTGCGAAGTATCCCAAAAAACCGTGCTTCACGCTTACAAATATAAGGAATGTCATTAACTGAAATGTTGTCCTCCAGACATTTACGGGCAACAGCAATCGATTTATTCATTTGTTGAAAACCTGGTGTAATTCCTATTATAAACACCCTGGCCTCTTTATTGATATATTCGTTATGTGTACAATAGTAAATCTCAATGTTATTTTCCCTGGCCATCAGGAAATCTGATGATAAAATTTCACCTCGAGAATAACTCTCTTTTAAAGGAAGATCTGCAATTTTATCGAAGTACTTCTCCATTTTGTCCATGCTTATCCTCCATACCATTAAAAGTTGACTGGTTCTGTTATTTCCTTTTCAAACATCTCCAATTATATAGATAAGACTTTACTCCAGACAAGCTAATAAAGAGTATGTATTTTTTCTTCTCTAAATTTTTTAAAGCGCTTAATAAAACTATTGACTCTAACGTTGCGTCATACTTTAAGATTGGTATGTGGAGGTGATCGAGAAATGTACAAAGTAAAAGAAGTTGCAGAGTTAACAGGAGTAAGCGTACGTACCCTGCATCATTATGATCGTATTGGTTTACTCAAGCCAGAAGCCTTTTCCTCTGCCGGGTATCGCCTTTACTCTGAAGAGAATCTTGAGCGCCTTCAACAGATAATGGTTTTTAAGGAAATGGACTTTTCTCTTCAAGAAATAAAGGAAATTATTGAACGGCCTGAGTTTAACCGCAAAGAAAATTTGAAAAGGCATAAAGAATTGCTTTTAGCCAAAAAAAAGCGGTTAGAAGAGATGATCCAGACAGTTGACCAGACAATCGATTCAATAGAAGGAGGCTTTAAAATGGCAGATAAGGATATGTTCAAAGGATTTGATATGAAGGAAATAGAAGAACACCAGAAGAAATATAGCGAGGAAGCTAAGAAGAAGTATGGAAAAGAGACCGTCGAAAACGTAGAGAAGAGGACTTCTGGATATTCAGCTGAAGACTGGGGAGACATCCAGAGTAAGACTGAGGAAATTTATAAGCGGCTTATTGCCGGAATGGATAAGGGTCCAGAAGCTCCAGAAGTACAGCAGGCTGTAGCAGATTGGCGTCAATTTATCACTGACCATTATTATGATTGCACACTGGAGATCTACCGCGGGCTGGGGGATTTATATGTGGATGACCCCCGATTTACAAAAAATATAGATAAATACCAGCAGGGACTAGCAGCATTCTTTAAAGTAGCGATCCATTTCTATTGTGATCAACAGGAAAAGTAAATTAATGTGGTATTAATTTAGTTCGGAAAGCAGCCAATTAAATTTGGCTATTTTTTGATTTCTGATATGAAACAAATCTACTCTTTAAACGTATTAATGATAGTCAGATTTACTTGAATGTTTTAATAATCAAAAATAAGTGAATGTGGATAGTACGAGTTGAAAGGAGTGCTGTTATGAAAAAGTTTTTGAAAAGAATCAGGCTTGTTTTCAAAGTGAAAAGATTCATCCCTTTTTTAATAGAGTTCTTTACTTCCGGGTTAGTGCCATTAAAACAAAAATTAATTTCAATTGGATTGATCATTGGCTATTTTCTGCTGCCATTCGATATCATTCCCGACTTCTTAACGTTGATTGGTGTAGTTGATGACGTAGGTGTGCTGCTTATCATTTTTCAACAAATCATAAAAATGGCCCCGTCTGAGCTAAAGGATAAACATAAAATGGAATAAAAAATAATTGCAGGATGAAAGTCTATAAGATTAGGTTAGCTTCCTATTATTTTATATGATGCAGGATTTTTGGTATAATACAGCAATAGAGAAAATTGCATCTGGTTAACTTGTTCAGTATGGTGCATTTCGAGGCGGGAGGAAGCTTGATGCATAGAAATCAAGGCTTATATGAATTTCTCAAGGAAAACAGCTATAATCTAACTGAAGAATGGTATGAAAATATCGATAAACCAAATACCGCAGGTGTCTACGTGTCCAATGATCCTGAGCTAATTGCTGCTTTAAAAAAACAAAACCATGATTTCCACTTGCACTTTATTGAATTATTCAATAGAGGGGAACAAGAATTTTTCCAGGACTTTGAACAATGGATAATCGAAATAGCTAGTGATAGTGAACATATTAATACCCCTATTCATTACGTGATCAAGGAATTTAAGAACGTCAGGAATCAGTATTTTAAATATGTCCGTAAATTTGCCCAGAAGAATCCGGAGATAAAGAGGGAAGAAGTTGATGCTTGGTATGACATCATCCTTAAGGAAATGGACGAAGTCATTTTACGATTCGTCGAAGCTACATATAAATACTCACAAAGCATTTTGAAAGCCCAGCAGGCAACCATCAATGAACTAAGTGCACCTGTCATCTCATTAAGCAACCATCAAGGCTTGCTGCCTCTTATAGGAGATATTGATACAACAAGGGCAAAAATGATTCTTGAAAATACTCTTAAGCAATGCAGCAAGAGGGATATTCATCATCTATTTGTCGATCTATCAGGTGTGGCAATGATCGACACTATGGTTGCCCATAAAATCTTCCAGCTTTTGAACGCATTAAAATTAATTGGCGTAAAGACAACACTTTCCGGCATCAGACCAGAAATCGCCCAAACAGCCGTTCAGCTTGGACTTTCTTTCAAAGATACAGAAATAAGAACTAACCTGGCTCAGGCTCTTGATCAAAAATAAAAAAGGCTTTCCACGGAAAGCCTTTTTTGTTACGCCATTACATATTGATCCTCACGAAAACCAGTCTTATCCTGGACTATTTCATCTACTTCTGAGCCTTCCAATGTTTCTTTCTTTAGCAATTCTTCTACCAGCACATCAAATTGATATTTGTGAGCATTTATGATCATTTCAGATTTTTCTAGAGCGTCATCAAAAAGTTCCTGCATTTTTGTTTCTTTCAAACCTTTGCTGAATGTTAGTGAGAAACCTTCCTGCAGCAAGCCTGTATCAACCATTTGCTCTATAATCTGTTTAGCCTGCTGGACATCACCGCTTACTCCGATACTGTGTTCACCGAGAATCATCCGTTCAGCGACACCGCCAGCAAGGATCATGGCGATCCTATCAATTAAGTCGCTATGTGTAGACAATTGAAGTTCTTTTGGAATCGGAGCCACGTATCCTAGTGCCTGCCCTCTAGGTATAATAGTTGCTTTGCGGACTGACCCTGGTTTAGTTACTGCAGAAACTAGAGCATGTCCTGCCTCGTGGATCGCAACCCTGCGCTTCGTATCTGCATCCTGAAGAGTGCGGGAAGTACTTCCAAGGATTGTCCGGTCAAGAGAGTAATCTATATCACTCTTCGAAATGAAATCCTGTCCATTCCTTAATGCTCGTCTACTTGCTGTTTCAAACAATGAGTGCAGTTCGGCGCCTGAGAATCCAGAAGTACTTTCAGCCAGGTCGTCCAGTGATGATGCAACATCAGCAGCAAGGTTTTTCCCTTTTATATGGATATTAATGATTTCTCTTCTGCCTTTCGTATCTGGAAGAGGGACATTGAATGAGAAATCGATACGGCCAGGGCGAAGGAATGCATCATCTAGCATGTCTTTTCTGTTTGTAGCTGCGATGAAAAGGATTCCATCGTTTGAATGTCCTCCGTCAAGCTGGACAAGAAGTTCAGTTAAAGTCTTCTCGCCTTCTTCACCGCCATGAGGCTTACGCTTCCCTGCAAGGGCGTCGACTTCATCGATAAAAATAACGGCTGGACCTTGCTTGCGTGCACTTTGAAATAAGCTTCGAACACGTGAGGCACCTACACCGATGAACATTTCATTAAATGCAGATCCACTGGCTGAGAAAAAGTTAGCATTCAATTCACGAGCAATAGCTTGAGCAAGCAAGGTTTTGCCTGTACCTGGAGGTCCATATAACAGAATGCCCTTAGGCGGCTTAATGCCCATTTTTGCCGATCTTTCTGGTTCTTTCAGGATTGAAAGAGTCTGGAAGATTTCCTCTTTCATTTCTTCCTGTAATCCACCAACATCTTCTAAAGTAATCGAAGGCAGAGGGGTAGGCTTTGATAAACTATTCTTCATTCTATTGCCTGTGCCAATGCCACCAGTTTTCTTTTGGATTACAAACGCAGTACCTAGCAAAAGCAATAACACACCACCGAGGATCCAGGCGCCATATTTGCTGTTATTCATATATTCATAGTTTATATTATTTTTTTCTACTAATTTATCGACCATCTGGCTGCCGGGAGGAACTTGGGAAACTAATGTAGAATCTTTAGTTTTAAGTACTAGAGTTCCATCCATTTTTTCTGTAAGAGTGGCTTCGCTGCCATTAAGGCCTTCTATAGTCTTGACAAGAGAAGAAAAGGGGACAGATACTTTATCATCAGTATTTTGAACGACAAATGTCGCTGCAATCGTAACTATAACCATAAACACCGCAAAAAGCGGAAGGATCTTGGAAACAAACTTCGGATTAGAATTCATGGTTTCAGCTCCTTATCAATTCTATATCCCATTATAAGTAATATACCTATGTTAGTAATGGGTAAATTGTACGACTCGGACTGGTAAATAAATGAAAATAGTAGGCTTGAAGTTTAAAATGCTTGTAAATGCGGGTATAGAGCTTGTTTTCGGTTGCTATGTTGGGAAAATTTATGTGGACAAATTGTGACAATTCTTGATTTAAGTAAAAAAATGGAATTTATTCAAATAGCTTCTTGAAACTTTTGGAAGTTGAATATAGGATGGAAAGAGAAATAGAGCAGCATTTTTACATTTATATTCTGCACTCGGGAGGGGTCAGTTTGAAAGGCTGGAAGAATCCCATACTTTTGGTTTTGGGAATTGGAGTTTCAAACATTGGTAACTGGATTTATTTTGTTGCTATTAATTTATTGGTATTAAAATTAACAGGTTCTGCTGCTGCAATAGCAGGGTTATTCATCATTAGACCTTTAGCCATCCTTCTTACTAATACATGGGCAGGCAGCGTCATTGATCGGGTGAATAAGAGAAGGTTAATGATTTACATTGATATCCTTCGAGGGCTACTAATTGCGCTCATCCCATTTTTCACTTCTTTAATTCCAATTTATATTATTATGTTCTTAACCAATATAGCGGGGGCATTCTTTGGTCCCACATCAGAAACTTACATAACAAAGCTTGTACCGCCTGAAAAGAGAAAGCGCTTCAATTCAATTTTTTCCTTCGCGACATCGGGTGCCATGCTGGTAGGTCCGAGTGTATCAGGGCTGTTGATTATGTATGGAAGCATAAATACAAGTATATATATTAATGCTCTAACTTTCTTTTTATGTGCCTTGGCCATATACTTCCTTCCTGATGTTGATGAAAAGGTAAGCAATGAAAGTGTTAGAGATCCGATTACGTTGAAAATGATCGCTGCTGATTGGAAAGCTGTCATCAGTTTTGGGAAAACAGCAGCAGGATTTATGGTGGTTTTTCTGATTTTCCAGTTCATTACATTAATATCATTCGCCCTCGATTCGCAGGAGGTAACCTTCATACAGCAGGTTGTCGGCTTATCTGAAAAGAATTATGGATTATTGGTCAGCCTAACAGGAGGCGGGTATGTGGCTGGTTCATTTGCAGTGTCAGCGCTGGCAAATCGTCTTTCAATCAAACTGCTGTTAGGAATGGGTTCTTTTTTGTCAGTAACTGGGTACTTAATGTTCTATCTTGCATCTTCAGACACGGTACCATTAGCTGTGGCCGGCTTTATCATTATTGGATTCTTTTCACCATTTTCTTTTACTGGTTATGCGACTTTTTTCCAAAACAATGTACCAGTTGACTTGATGGGCAGGTTTAGCAGTTCGTTTGCCTTCTTTCAGGCAATGGTTCAAATCGTGTTAACGTTATTATTAGGTTATTTAGCAGAAGTAGTAAAACTGCAAACAGTCACCGTCGCATTCTCTGCATTGGGACTGTTACTGGCTGTTGGATTGACATCGATCATTTTTTTGCAGTCAAAGAAGGATCTTTTCATTCTTGAGGCAGAGAATAATTTAACTGAAGAGGGATAATCAAGCTGTACTGGTTAATTTCACACCAGTGCGGCTTTTTTTTGAGTTATATGGCTTGGCATTAAGCAGTCCTGGATCCCTTAATACATAAAACCCTATGTTTAGTGGAAAATACATTTCATAGCAGAATAGGAAACCAATAGAGGTTGCAGGGAATAGTTTTAATAAATGTGCAAACCTTAATAGAAGCAACTATGGAACTTGAGGTGTAATGAGATTTGTCTTACTTACAGGATAAAGAGCGAAAACTCATCATATTTTCTCTCATTGTGATTTCACTCTTCCTATCCCCCTATTTCATTTTAGGAGACGATGCCCACATTCGGGTACATGACAATCTAGACTCAAATTTGGCATGGTACAAGGTGCTTGCTGAGAGTGGCCAGATTGCCGGTTCGTTAGATGCCAGGATTCCTCAAATCATCAATGGACTGCCGAGGAATGCACTTGGAACAGAGTATAGCCTGATTGTATGGCTGTATGTATGGTTCCCGACGATGATTGCATATGGAATAAGCCAGGGTATCACCAGGTTTATAGCCTTCCTCGGTATGTATTTGGTTTTGAAGGACCACTTTACTAAGGGAGATGATAAAAGCCTGATTCGCGTCGGGACAGCGCTTGCATTTGCGCTTACCCCTTTTTGGCCGTCAGGGATGCTAAGTACATTAGGTATGCCTTTGGCACTCTGGGCTTTTTTGCATATCAGAAAGGGGAAAGGTTCCTGGCCGCATTATCTTGCGCTTACACTTTTGCCATTTTACTCAAGTATCGTTTTGGGTTTTTTCTTTTTCCTCAGTGCAATCGGTCTATTCTGGCTTAGTGATGTCATTCGCAGTAAGGGCTGGAATTGGAAATTCTTTTTTGCGATCGCTTATATGACTGCTGTTTTCTTAATCACTGATTATCGGCTGGTCTATTCTTTTTTATTTGATGGGGAACCGAATAGCAGGGATGAATACTTTCACGCCCGCCTGTCATTCTGGCACTCTGTCAGGCTTACCTTCAAAAATTTCCTGCTAGGACACACACATGTGATGACTGTACATACTTTGGTTATATTGCCCGTCATAGCAGCTGCAATCATTCTGATTTGGAAGCACAGAAAGTGGAAGAAAGAACGAATCTTTGTTTTCCTCTTTGGGCTGAATTTTGCTTTATCTGCCTGGTATGCTTTCTGGTTTTATAAAGGCTGGCTGCCATTGACTGAAAGATTTCATTTTCTAGATACATTTAATTTTGCCAGGTTTCATTTTTTGCGCCCGTTAATTCTTTATATTTTGTTTGCGATTGGCCTTAAGATCCTCTGGAATGAAAAAATGTTGCGGAAGGCTGTTCCCTGGTTGGTGGCTGTCCAAATTATCATTCTCCTGTTCACAAATGAAGAAATGGTTTACCACAAAAAGCCCAGTGTCAGGGAGTTTTATGCAGAGCAACAATTTGGAGCGATCAAAGATCACATCGGAAAACCTCAAGATAGCTATCGTGTTGCCAGTATAGGCTTGCATCCAGCAATCGCGCAATATAATGGTTTTTACACGCTGGACACCTACAATAATTTTTATCCTCTAAGTTATAAATATCAGTTTAGGAAGATTATCAAAAATGAGCTGGAAAAAAATAAGCGTATCCGCGTTTACTTTGATGAGTGGGGCGGACGCTGTTATCTTTTTACCGATGAATTGGGAAAGCATTATATGTTTAAAAAAAATTCAAAGAAAAGAATCGAAAATATAGAAGTGAACATAGAGCAGTTTAAGGAAATGGGCGGGGAGTTTATCTTCTCTTCAGTTCCAATCGATAACGCATCAGAAAATAATCTGAAGCTTGATAAGATCTTTAATTCTAAGCAAAGCGCCTGGAAAATTTACCTCTATGAAGCTTTATAACACCAAGGAGGCTTATAAATGAATGCGCCGATCTTCACAATTATCGTTCCTTGTTATAATGAAGAAGATGTTTTGGTAGAGACTATTGATCAGTTGGCAGCAAAGCTAAGTGAATTGATCAAGCAAAATATGGTATCAGAAAAAAGCAAGGTCTTATTCGTCGATGATGGGAGCGAGGATAGGACCTGGCACTTGATTTACAAAGCCAGTTTGGATAATGAAATGATAAAAGGCCTGAAGCTCTCAAGAAATGCAGGACATCAAAATGCTTTGCTTGCCGGACTTTTTTCTGCAAAAGAGGCATCCGATTGCATGGTAACTATTGATGCTGATCTGCAGGATGACATTCATGCTATTAATGAAATGGTAAGAAAGTTCAATGAAGGTTACGAAGTGGTATATGGTGTGAGAAGCAGCAGGGAGAGTGATACATTCTTCAAACGTTTTACTGCTGAAGGATTTTATAAGCTCATGGACAAGCTGGGGGTCAAACTAGTCTTCAACCATGCCGATTTTAGGTTGATGAGCAAGAGGGCCGTTGAAGAATTGGAGCATTTTGCGGAAAGCAATATGTTTCTCCGCGGGATTGTTCCATTAATCGGCTTTAACTCCACGAATGTTTATTACGAAAGAAAGGAACGTCATGCCGGTGAAACGAAGTACCCGTTGAGGAAAATGCTTGGGTTTGCCTTTGATGGAATCACTTCATTTTCAGTGACACCGATAAGGTTCGTGATGATTGTAGGTTGCCTCTCTTTTTTCGTAAGCCTTGTATTCGGTTTATATTTTCTTACATTGAAGCTTTTTGGAAATACAGAACTCGGATGGACTTCCTTAATAACCTCTATATGGCTTATTGGGGGCCTGCAGTTAATTGCGCTTGGTTTGGTTGGAGAGTATATAGGCAAAATTTATAAAGAAACTAAACGGCGTCCGAAATTTATTGTTGATGTCGATCTGTTTAATCTGCCTGTGTCGAGGAAACTGATCAACATGGAAGGAGCAGATTATGAGCCAATCAGTGAAACTCAGAAGCTATCTGAGAATAACTAGTCAGCTGGCGCAAAGGATTAAACTTGGCTCTGTAAGCTTTCCGGAATTTATCAAATTTCTGATGGTCGGTTTACTCAATACCGTTGTTGGAATGGGACTGATGTTTTTTTTGAAAAATGGACTGGAATGGCCCTTTTTTTATGCCACATTCTCTGGAAACACAGCAGGCGCTGCTGTCAGCTTTCTTATGAATAGAATTTACACATTTAAAAGCGGCGTTCCCATTCATGTTGGAGCAGCGAGATTTATTATTGTTGTGATGGCATGTTATTTTCTTTCCTTCTCAATCAGCCGTGTGATTACCGGGACAATGGACTCAATAACAGCAGGGCCATTTCATATCGACTTAGACAATACTGCAATCCTTCTTGGTTCGGTCATATACACGCTCACGAACTTTATTGGCCAAAAGTTCTTTGTTTTTAAGGAAAGTACTCAAAGCAGCTTATGATGCTGCTTTTTTTTATTGACTAAATGTCCAATTAAAGATAAAAATTAATAAGTACATTTGCTTTTGTTGTTTTTCGAAATAATGTAAGACAAGCAAGCACTAAAATTTAACTCTTAAAGGAGCAAGACCACTTCATGAACATTTGGGAATTAATTGTGGCATTTATACTCGGTTTAGTAGAAGGATTAACTGAATTTGCACCTGTTTCGTCCACTGGACATATGATTATTGTCGATGATTTGCTGTTGCACTCGAAACAATTGTTTACAGAGCCTGTTGCCAATACTTTTAAAGTAGTTATTCAATTAGGGTCTATATTAGCTGTAGTCATTGTATTCAAAGATCGATTCATTAACCTGTTAGGTTTGGAAAAGGGTGTTTCAATCGCGGATTCCAAAGGAAGGCTAAGTTTGCCTAAGGTAATTGCAGGTTTGATTCCTGCTGGGGTGACTGGCATTTTATTTGAGGACTATATTGATGAGCACCTATTTTCGGTAGAAACTGTCATCATTGGGTTGGTAGTAGGAGCCTTCCTGTTGATAATAGCAGACCGTTTTCAACCCAAAACACTTAAGACTGAGGATGTTGATCAAATCAGCTATAAACAGGCAATTGGAGTAGGTTTGTTTCAGTGTCTTGGATTATGGCCCGGTTTTTCGAGGTCTGGTTCCACAATAGCAGGAGGAGTACTTCTCGGTATGAGCCATCGCGCGGCTTCCGATTTCACCTTCATAATGGCGGTTCCAATCATGCTTGGCGCCAGCGGGATATCCCTGCTGAAAAACTGGCAGTATTTCACAATAGATGCGTTGCCATTTTTCGCTGTAGGTTTTATCAGCGCATTTGTGTTTGCGTTGATTTTCATCAGATTCTTTTTGAAGCTTATCAATAAAATTAAATTAATGCCATTTGCGATCTATCGGATTATTTTGGCAGGAATTATTTATTTTGTTTTTCTTTAATGTTTTCAAAAGGGAAAAGCCGCCAGGAGCGTCTTTTCCCTTTTTTTGTTTCAAAAAATCAAAACATGCGGTGCGCTTTAGCGTTACTCCTTGCAAGCAGTGTGTTCTTTGTTACCTGGGTTTCCCCATTTACCTGCGAGTTGGTATGCTTGCGCCTCGTCCAAGTGTGGTGGAAAAGTTGTGAGTGTGGATCCAAATGATCTTTATAACTCATACAATCACCTCATGATTGGATTTTTGAAACAGACGATATTCCAGCGAATATCATTTATATCGTTTGTATTAAGAGTGGGCAATATACGGAATAAAAATGAGGGCTTTGATAAGATTATCTTTTTTTGCTTTTTTTGTAACTTTTTACAATTTTCATCGTATTAATCTTTGTGAGGACATGAAATAACATTGATGAAATGAGGAGATTCTATGTCGCAATTTGCCCTCGAGGTAAAAGAGTTGACTAAGACGATTGGTAAAAAAACAATCGTTGATGATGTGAGTTTTCAAGTGGAACGAGGTGAAATATTTGGACTGCTGGGTCCTAATGGTGCCGGAAAAACAACAATCATCCGAATGATTGTCAGCCTGATTAATCGCACAGGAGGAACTGTGCTCGTAAATGGCCATGATTTGGATGAGTCTTTTACAAAAGCAATGAATGAACTGGGTGCTATAGTGGAAAATCCAGAATTCTACAAATACCTTAGTGGATACAAAAATCTCAGGCATTACGCGCGTATGGCACTAAGTGATATTACGGAAGAGCGGCTAAACGAAGTGACCAAGCTTGTAGGGCTTGAAAATGCGATCCATGATAAAGTCCGTACTTATTCTTTGGGAATGCGCCAACGTCTTGGGGTGGCACAAGCGATTTTACATAAACCGTCTATTCTCATACTGGACGAGCCTACTAATGGACTAGACCCACAGGGAATTCGTGAGTTTAGGGATTATTTGCGCTTGCTTGCAAGCCAGGGAACTTCTGTATTAGTGTCTTCTCATTTATTGTCAGAGATGCAGCTAATGTGCGACCGATTTGCGATCATTGAAAAGGGGAAATTGATACATATTTCTTCTATGCACCATGAAAATGAAACGTCTGAAGCTTTGGAGGTTAAAACAATAGAAGTGGAATTATCGGATCCTGCCCTAGCTTCCAAGCTATTGAAAGAACAGATGACAGATGTAAAAGTAACCAACAATAAAGGCAATCGCATAACCTTATCAGCACGCAAAGAACAAATCCCTCGGATTAACAAGCTATTTGTTGAAAATGAAATAGATGTCTTTGAAATATTAAATGTGAAAGCAACACTGGAAGACCGCTTCCTGGAAATCACGAATAAAGGCAAGAAGGAGCAGATGATATGATTCCTTTAATCCAAAATGAGTTAATGAAGATATTTGGCAAAATGGCAAGCTGGATCTATATGATCATTATTGTGATGGCCATGTTAATTGCCGGCATCATTTATATGAAATTCAGCGCGGATCCAAATCCTAATTGGCGTCAGGACACCCAGGCAGAGATTCAAATGCTTGAAAACCAGATGGCATCTGCCTCCGATGACGAAAAGAAAATGATTCAGAACCAAATTGAGCAGACACAGCAATTTCTTGATCAAGACATTAACCCAAATGAAAAGACAAACTGGCATTTCATGAACGACGTAGTAGTAGGTGTCAGCTCACTTGTCACCTTGTTCGTGGTTGTGGTTGGCAGTGCCAATGTCGCTGCAGAATTCTCAGATGGAACCATCAAGCAGCTGCTGATTCGTCCGCATCATCGATGGAGAATCCTGTTGTCAAAGTATATTGCAGTCATCATCTATGCGTTATTATTGGTCCTGACATTAATTGTCTCAGGATATATTATAGGATTGATCTTATTTGGCAGTGGTGATTTCAATATGAAGATATTTGAAATCACGCTTGAAGGAAGAAAGGTAGCCGAAGTCGGTACACAATTCATGTTGAAAATGCTTTATTTCATACCAAGTCTGCTTATCATCATGACAATTGCCTTTATGCTGTCAACATTATTTAAAAGCCAGGCCCTGGCAGTTGGAATCGGGATATTCGTACTGTTCTTCTCCTCTACAATCGGCGGTATCATCTTGATGCTTGCTGATAAATATACGTGGGCAAAATTCCTGATATTCCCGCATCTGGATTTGACTGTCTATGCACTTCAGGATAGAATTCTTGAGGATATTACAATGCCGGTATCGTTAGCCATACTGGCTGTATATTACGCGATATTTATGATGCTCACCTTTTTCTTTTTCCAAAAGAGGGATATCAGTATTTAAGCAGAATAATCTATAGAGCGGTCCTGTGACCGCTCTTTTAAATGGAGGTTGAAAGGGGAGAGGTGAAAGTGAATCCTATTTTATTGGAGTTCCCAGCCGAATTTGAAACAGAACGTCTTTTTATCAGGATGCCGCTGCCTGGAGACGGAGCTGTAACCTGTGAATCAATCAATGCATCTTTAAAAGAACTTCAGCCTTGGATGCCATTTGCCCAAAAAGAACAGAGTGTTGAAGAAACAGAAATCGTGATTAGGCAGGGCTATATAAACTTTTTGAATCGCTCAGACCTGAGGCTTCTTGTATTCAAGAAAGATACCGGTGAATTTGTAGGTTCATCTGATCTGCACAAGATTAACTGGGACATCCCAAAATTTGAGATCGGATATTGGATTGACACTCGATATAGTGGGCAAGGATATATGACCGAGGCTGTCCAGGGAATCACTGATTTTGCCGTCCGGGAGCTAAAAGCCCGTAGGATCGAAATACGTTGTGATTCATTGAATACTAAAAGCAGGGCGATCCCCGAAAAATTAGGTTTTGCTCTCGATGGGATATTAAAGAATGATTCAGTTTCCGTTGACGGTGAGCTCAGGGATACATGTATTTATTCTAAGGCATTCTAATAAAGCTTTTCACAGTCTTTAGAGGTCACCAATCGGGGTCATTGGTGCCCTTTTTTTCTTAAATAAGGAATTTCAGGTCACCAATCAGGGTCATTGGTGCCCTTTTTTTCTTAAATAAGGAATTTTCGGTCACCAATCAGGGTCATTGGTGCCCTGATTTTCAAGAATAAGGAATTTTCGGCCACCAATGGACTCTATTTTTCGCGTAATCGATTTTCAGAACACCAATTGACAACATCAATGGATGCAATAAAAATAGAGCAGCCAAATTTGGCTGCTCGAAATGCATTTATTCTCCTTGCCACTCGCGTAGTTTGTCAAACACCTTATCTCCAACTTTAGCGGCATCTTCCTGCATTTGGTCAAATACTTTTTTCCACTTTGGCGCTTCCTCTTTCAGTTTTTCTTCAACCTTGCCAGCCCGTTCTTTTAATTCTTGCTCCAGTTCATTTGCTTTTTCCCTGATTGCTTTTTCTGTTTCTTCATAATCAATAACGGCACCGGATTCCCGTTCGTTGATTGATTGTACCTTGAATTCCTCCCGCTCAATGTGGGGCACTGTCTCTTCCATGATTGCCCTGAATAGAGGCACTACATCCCTTGAGCTGCTGCTGGATAAATAATGATTGCGGTCCGTTTTGTCATATCCCAGCCATACAGCCCCAACGATGTTTGGTGTATATCCAACAAACCATTGATCCTTTGTTCCGTTGATATCTGCATAAGGGAGCTGTGTAGAGCCAGTCTTGCCTGCAATCTCGACACCCTCAATATTTGTCCCTTTACCTGTACCTGTTTCAACAACATTCAGTAACATCGATGTCATTTCATTGGCAACTGATTTGGAAGTAACGCGGGTTGTGGATCCATCATGTTCTGCGATCACCTTGCCCGTAGGACCAACAATTTTGGTAATCAAGTGAGCATCATGACGTTTCCCTCCATTTGGAAAGACTGAATAAGCTTCAGCCATCTTTAGAGGGGAAACACCATTGTGCATTCCTCCAAGGGCGAGGGCCAGGTTCTGGTCCTCTTTTTCTACTTTGATTCCAAATCTTCTCACAGCGTCGATTCCTTTATTCAAGCCTATTTCATTCAATAGCCAAACTGCAGGTATGTTAATGGACCTTTCCACGGCCTCATACATCGGAACTTCTCCTTGGTAAGTATCAGAGAAGTTCTTCGGACTGTAATTCTTAAATGACATCTTTTCGTCAACAAGCATGGAATCATATTCATAGCCTTCTTCCAGTGCCGGTGTGTAAACAGCAAGTGGTTTCATTGTCGAACCGGGCTGAGCCTTCAGGTGGGTTGCACGGTTAAATCCTCTGAAAACTTTCTCGCCGCGTCCGCCAACTAATGCACGGACGCCTCCATTTTCCGGATTAAGCAGGACGGATCCACTTTGGACTAAAACATCACTGGCCCGATCAGGGAATAGATAATCCTGTCGGTACACTTTTTCCAGGCCGGATTGGATGTCCTGGTCCAGTTCCGTATGAATTCGATAGCCTCTTGTCATGATTTCATCCTGGGTGAGACCATATTTACTAGTTGCTTCATCCAAAACAGCATCAACGTATGAAGGATATTTTCGGTCGGCGAGAGAACCGCCCCCGTCTTCCAATACAATCTTTTCTGACTTTGCTTTTTTATACTCGGTATCTGATAACATTCCAAGTTCGTTCATTTTAGAAAGAACAACATTCCTGCGTTTGATGGCAGCGTCGTAATTGTTGTAGGGATCCAGGGCAGAAGGTGCTTTAAGCAAGCCGGCTAGCAGTGCAGCCTCACTTATAGTGACATCCTGAATATCCTTTGCAAAATATTTCTTGCTGGCATTGTTAATTCCAAATGCACCACTGCCGAAATATACCTGGTTCAGGTACATTTCTATGATTTCATCCTTTTCATACACCTTTTCAAGCTCGACTGCCAAAAATAATTCTTCTACTTTACGTTTGTATGTCCGCTCTGAAGATAACAGAGCATTTTTGGTCAGCTGCTGGGTAAGTGTACTGCCACCGCCGGTGATCCCCCCAGCTAAAAGGTTTCCGAAGAAAGCACGGGCGATACCTTTTATATCGAATCCGTTATGTTCATAGAACCGTTCATCCTCAATAGCAATGACGGCATTTGGGACATGCTCTGGCATAACTTTTATTGATACTCCGCCTGTACGATTGGTAGCAAGCTTGCTTGCTTCCTGTCCGTCGCGATCATAAATGGTGGTTGCCTGGCTCAATCCATCCTTCAGGGTCTGGACATTTGCCCTGCTAGCGATAAACGCGAACCAAAGAATCGACAGCAGGATGAATACCAATAAGATTAATAACAAAATTTGAGTCAGGTGCCGTCGTTTCCAAAATCGAACAACAGCCTCCCAAAATCGTTGCAGTACATGCATATAATTTCTCCTTTTAAAAATGAAGGTTTTAAGCGCATATTCAGGTTGTCAGAATCAGGACTGTTTCCTGATTTAAATTCCATTATATATGATTTGCTGTATTCCAGGAAAGTTGAAGCCATTCGGTGGGGGGGAGGAGGCATTATGAGTTATGATTGCCTGATAAGTCAGTGAGAGGAAATTAACTCAGATACTCATTCTAGGGTAAAACGAATTAATGAAATGTTATGTACGCCTCTAAACGAGACGGGCTAGGTATAAATGGTAAAAATACATCAAAACTAATGAATGTATTCTTTCAATTGGAGGCGACAAATGAAACTTTTAGAAGAAATGCTGATTCTCTTAGGCAGGGTAGTCACGATCCTCCCATTGATGTTGTTTGCGGCGTTGTTTATGGGAAGGCGTTCAATTGGTGAGTTGCCAGTCTTTGATTTTTTAATCCTATTGGCTTTTGGTGCGGTCGTTGGCGCTGATATAGCCGACCCGAATATCCCTCATATACATACAGGAGTTGCGATAATCTTGATTGCGCTGCTTCAAAAACTGGTAGCCTACCTGAAAATTAAAAGCAGGAAAGTGGGGAGGTTACTCACCTTTGAACCAATCACGGTGATTCATGAGGGACAGTTAATTGTGGAGAACCTGCGTAAAACCCAATATTCAATCGACAATATCTTGTTAATGTTGCGGGAAAAAGACATTTTTAATGTTCGTGATGTAAGGGTAGGGATACTGGAGGCTAACGGAAATTTAACAGTCATGAAAAACACGGAAAAAAATACAGTAACTTTGGAAGACATGAAAATCAGCAGAACAAGTGATGATTTGGCATTGCCTCTTATCATTGACGGAAAGCTCTACAGGAAGGTTCTTGTTCAGCTGAACCTGGACGAGAAATGGCTTATGGATAGATTGGCTGAGGAGTCAGTATATAATTTAAAGGATGTCTTTTTCGCTTCCATCACCGAGGGTAGGTCCCTTCACATCACCTTAAGAAAACCAACAGCTATGAATATACCGCCAATTTATCATTGAATGGGAAAATGCCCTGAAATACCATGGTAAGAGAAGAGAAAAGGGTAGAAGAGATTCCGTTTAAATACTTATTAATAAATAAAAGGCGTGGATTCAGATCCGCGCCTTTTGGATTTTAAAATTGGATTGTAATGGTTTGTTCTTTGGAGATATCTTTTTCACTTTTATTGAAAACTTTACTGGTCGTAATCTTGGCGGATTTTATTTCAGGGTTCTCAACAATGACTCCAATATTCCCTGCTTTCTTTTCACCGGGGCGGATTATCCCATTCAGTTCTTCCAAATAAATATCGTCTTCCCAAGTTTTCTTTTCGCCTGTGTCAGATTCAATTATGGCAACCGGAGCGAAATTCAGCACTTCTTCTGACCTGTTTTCTAGCTCTATAAAGACTTTTATATAAGTAAATCTCTCTTCATCTGTATAGCTGTGAAAAAAGTCTATTAAGCTATAGTCGGGATGGTATTCAATTATTTTAGCTTCTTTAACAACCATTTCAATTGGGCCTGTTTCAATTCGTTGATCCATTTTTTTGTAGCTTATTAGCTTGGCGTAACCTTTCTCATCTTGAACAGTTTCGCCCACAGTCAGTAAAGAACGGTCATCTGTAACCTGGGGGTTCGGTACATAGTCATTCATTGATTTACGTGGAGGGGGAGTATCTTCGTTTTGTTCTTTCTGGATCGATTCTTCTTTTTCTATTTGTTCTGGCGAATTGGATTTTCCTTCGAGACTGCAGCCAACAAGGAAAGACATTAATACTATCCATACAATAAACTTTCTCATTTAGCACCTTCCAGCAGTTGATAAACAGACTTCCCGCTGCCTGGGAGACAGCGGGAGGGGCCATTTTCTTTATTTATCTTCAATTACAATTTCTTTATTCCCGTTTTGCAGGATGCTGAACACATGTTTCGCAAGGTCCGTGTTTTCAATTTTTCCGGCCAGAGCTTCTCTTGTTGGGCCAAATGCATAAACGTTTACATCTTCACCAGTGTGTCCGCTGGTTGTCCAGCCTGTATGCGAACGCTGGTTGAAGATTTCTTCAATCGCATGATCGATGTCTGCCAGTTCTCCTTCAGCAGCAGTTTTGACAGAATCTATTTCTGCAGAAGTCAATTCTAAATCAATATAATTGGAGAGTGTTTCTTTGACATTCGCACCATTGGCAATTTCAGCTGCCATGAAGTCCGGTGTGCGTTTAGCTGCTTTAATTGGTTCGGGGAACCAGTTATAAATTCCGTCAGCACCAATTGAATAGCCCCCTGTTGAGTGATCAGCAGTAGCTATTACAAGGGTATGCTTATCCTTTTTCGCAAAATCAATCGCTGCCTTGAACGCTTTTTCGAAGTCTTGCATTTCACTCATCGCACCAACAATATCATTATCGTGTCCTGCCCAGTCGATTTGGCTGCCCTCTACCATCAAGAAGAAGCCATCTTTATCTTTATTCAATCTTTCAATTGCCGAATTAGTCATTTCCTCAAGAGATGGGATGTCTTCTGTACGGTCGATCATCTTAGGAAGGCCTCTAGGTGCGAACAATCCGAGGATTTGATCATTATTATCGCTTTTCAGTTCTTCTTTAGTAGAAGCGTAACTGTAGCCATCCTTTTGGAATTCTTCAATTAGGTTGCGGTCTTTGCGATCGAATAGTTCAGTACCTCCGCCTAGAAGTACATCAACCTTGTGTTCGCCGTTAATTAAATCATCGTAGTAGTCTTCTGCAATCGCATTCATATTTCTGCGGCTCTCATCATGCGCACCGAAAGAAGCCGGAGTGGCATGGGTGATTTCGGAGGTAGCAACGAGTCCAGTAGCTTTACCTTGTTCCTTGGCCGATTCCAGAACAGTTTTCACATCGGATTTGTCATTATCAACACCAATCGCCGCGTTATATGTTTTGACACCTGCTGACATTGCTGTTGCCGATGAAGCTGAATCTGTAATGTTTTCTTCAGGATCTTCCGCATAAGTCGACTGCTGTCCAACAAGGTATTTATCGAATTCTGTTCCTTCTGCAAGCTTAGTATTTGGGTCGTCTTTTAAGTAACGGTAAGCGGATGTATAGGATACACCCATACCATCACCAATCAAGAAAATGACGTTCTTAATTTTAGCATTATGCTGTTTAGAAGATTCCTTTGCGTCAGCTGTAAAAGCTCCCGAAAGACCGCCAATTGCGAGAGATGAAACGACAGCAAACGGAATCAATTTCTTTTTGAAGTTTCTATTCATGTTCATTTTCCCTCCAAATTACTAGATTTCAAGCTTATTATAGTATATTTTTTGAAGATTTCTTATTATAAGAAAAAGGGTGACTACCTGCTGGAAAAAGCAGAATGGGAATTATGGATCAGTAAGAAGGGGAGGGGTGTGACCAACGAATTATATATAGAAGGTCAGGTATACGGAAAGGTAGATAGAATGTATCGATAAATCATGTGTTTTTTTTATGAAAATACCTGTTGTGCCAAAAGATGTGTTTTTAAGCAGCAGGTGAATTTTAGAGGAAAATAAAAAGGCGAACCCATGATTCGCCTTTTTACATTACTATTTACCAGCCAGCTGGGAGCATCGCAACCGGCATAAGGGATACCTTATAAGTGTATCCGCCATCCTTCGTTCCGGTTGGCCATAAGGCTGTTGCCATATAGATTACTTTAATAGAGTTATCCTGTGAGAACTCTGTTACATATACAATTCTGTCAGCCATGAAGCCAATTTGTTCTTGTGTCCAAAGGATCCTGTCAGCCATGAAGCCAATTTGGTTAACTGTGTAAAGAACTCCATCCAGTGTTTGTGAATAAGAATCAGCACCCATTTGTCCAACTGTTACCAGTACATCTGCTGTTGTAGTAGCAGCCTCAGCTTTTTGCTGTGGAATACCAACAGCAAGTATAGATAAAACCATTGCAAAAGCAATGAATGATTTTGTCATTTTGTTTACCATTTCAAATCTTCCTCCTGTTTATACCGTAGTGGGTATTTAATGTAGTTCCTACTATATACCCTATAGGGTATGGTGTCAATAGTTTTATCGAAAATGTTATTTTTCATTTGAAGTTTCCATTGTAGTTTGACCGCGTCGGGAGTAAGATGTAAGAGGTGAAAACAGAAAGGAGTTGGTATCTTTGGGTTATTCAAAAGAACCTGATCCCGATAGGTGCGAGGAAGTCGATGATCTATTAGATTTGATACAATTGAATGCTGCAAGACTATCAACTCTTAAAAAAGGTAGTTGGCTTCCTCAATAATTAAAGAGGAGGTTGATCAAATGCTGGAAATTTTTAAAAGCAGTGAAGAAAGACATTTAATACGTGTTGATGAAATTATAAAAGGCTGTTGGGTTAATATGGTACACCCTTCTGAAGATGAAATCATCAGAGTGGCGAATGAAACAGGAGTCGCAGTTGATTTTATAAAGGATGCCCTAGATGATGAAGAGCGGCCGAGAATTGAAAAGGAAGACGGAATTGTCTATATAATTGTTGACTATCCGTACATCACTCATGATGAATCTGGTTTCCCAATCTATGAAACCATACCAGTTGGAATCATTCAAACGCCGAATTGTATCATAACTGTTTCCCTCAAAGAGACGCCTGTATTGAATGAATTCAAGTCAAACAGAGTCAAGGAATTTTATTCTTTTAAGAAAACGAGATTTGCCCTGCAAATCCTTTATGTGATTTCGATTTATTATTTACGTTATCTGAAACAAATCAATAAAAAGACAAATGAGATCGAGCGCGAGTTGCACCAGTCAATGAAAAACAAGGAATTGTATGCATTTCTCGCATTAGAGAAAAGTTTGGTTTACTTTACGACATCACTTAAATCCAATAAAGTCGTTCTTGCCAAGATCATGCGCTTCAATTACTTGAAAATGTACGAAGAAGACAAGGATTTGCTTGAGGATGTCATCATTGAAAATACCCAGGCCATTGAAATGGCTGAGACATACAGTTCCATTTTAAGCGGAATGATGGATGCGTTTGCTTCTATAATTTCAAATAATCTAAATATGGTGATGAAATTTCTTACATCCATTACCATCATTCTATCGTTTCCGACGATGGTAGCAAGCTTTTATGGAATGAACGTAGATCTTCCATTTCAACACAATCCGTATGCATTTATCCTGGCAATCAGTATGGCCGTCTTATTGGCTGGATTAACCGCTTTTATTTTTTGGAAAAAGAAATATTTCTAACTGAGCGTCTGGACATCTGTCCAGGCGTTTTTTAGTCTAAAATCTTTATTTGTACATATTTATGGATTAAACAGAGAGTGTACTTACAAATTGGTATCACATGCAAAAGGGTGATTGAATGGCTGGAATATTGGTCAATCTTTATCGAAAAATGGTTTCAACTTTAGTTATAATTGTTTGCACATTTAGTTTTTTTCTAATAGCCGGTTTCATTTCTTCTTCAAACATCAGCATGTTTAAATTCAAAGTAAACGGAGATATTGGAGCAGAAGTTTTCTTGAGGATCATAAGTTATGAGAATCCATTGATTGGACATGCATTGACAGGATCCAATACTGATTTACCTATATTCTCTACAGGATTCAAATTGCTTACAAACATTGAAATGAATGATCTTAGGAGTCTGGTCAGGACCGGAATCCCAGGGTTTATGGCATTTGATTCAAACTTCCTAATTGCCGATGAAGGTGTTGATTTTACGGATATCCCAATCGAATCTGCACCTCCAATGGAGGTTCTTCTGCAGGAAAGGAATATGGCAGCGAATGAATTGAAGGAGCTGAACAGCGGGAAAATATACACCGGTTCATCCCCAACAGAAAAATCGGTATTCATTTATCATACTCACAGCTGGGAATCGTACCTGCCGTTGCTGGGACTAGAAGGAGCAGAGAATGAAAATGAGGCTGTTGATGGCAAGACAAATATCACTATTGTAGGTGAATTGCTAGGCAAGGAATTGGAGAAAAGAGGGATTGGAGCAAGCGTAGATAAGACCAATATAGGCCAGGAGCTGGATGAGAAAGGGTGGCTGACTCATAAATCATATGAGATATCACGTTCACTGGTCCAAGAGGCAATGGCTGGCAACAAGAAATTAGAGTATTTTATTGATCTTCACCGAGACTCTGTCAGAAAGGATTCGACAACTGCCACCATAAATAATGAGCCTTATGCCAGATTAGTTTTTGTAATAGGCGAGGAAAATAAGAACTTCCAGAAGAACCTGAAGTTCGCAAACGAGCTTCATAAAATCCTGAATAAGAGTTATCCAGGCATCAGCAAGGGAGTCCTGCCTAAAAAGGGAATCGGCGTGGATGGAATTTATAATCAGGATTTACATTCAAACACTGTGGTAGTCGAAGTTGGCGGCGTTGACAATAATATGAAAGAATTAAAGAATACAATAGAAGCACTAGCAGATGCGATCAGTCAGCTTTACTGGAAGGCGGAAGAAGTAAATGGCTGAGGATTATGAAAAATATCTCTGGCTCGTATGGACGATTGCCACTTCACTGTTAGCGTATTATTATTTTTCGTTCACGGTTACAATTGCATTTTTCTTGTCAGGCATTATCGTAAGCAGTAAATGCCTTGTCGAAGATTTTTTAACCTTGCGGGAAGACGACAAACAAAACGAAAAAAACCATTGAAGCCTGTGTGGCTTCAATGGTTTTTGCATTATTTAAACCAGCCCTTTTTCCTGAACCAGAAGAACATGGTCATTCCTATGACAAACATGGCAAACAATGCTCCAAAGTATCCAAATCGCCAGGACAGTTCCGGCATATTCTCAAAATTCATCCCGTAAATTCCCGCAATGAAGGTGAGCGGCATGAAAATGGTTGTGATCACAGTCAGTACTTTCATTACCCTATTGGTTTCATGTGAATTGATCGACAAGTAGCTGTCCCGCATATCTGTTGTCAGTTCACGGCTTGCTTCCACCTTTTCAGCAAGTCTTAATAAATGGTCATGGATGTCCGCAAAATACTCTTTTTGTTCTAGTATACCGGAAAGGCGATGAGAATTAATCATCCTGTATACCAAATCCCTCATTGGAGTGATGGTATGCCTTAATGAGAGCAGTTCATGTCTAGTATCAAATAAGTCTTCAAGAAGTTCCTCCATTGACCGGTCGGCTGAATTCTCATCAATATCATTCAATAAATCCTCAATTCGATATACATGAGGAAAATAATTATCGACTATCTTATCCAAAACATGATAGAGAACAATCGATGGGTTCCATTCGCCAGGTGTCTTTGCAAGCTCTAATCTCTTCCATACGTCTTCAACTTCACTAGTGCGGACGCTATGGTATGTAACAATGTAGTTCTGTCCAAGGAATAAATCAACCTCTTCTTTTTGCATGGACTCCCCGTTCAATGCCTGAAAAACAAAAAAATGGTAATCATCATAATAATCGAGCTTAGGTCTTTGAAGTGTATGGATACAATCTTCAATGGATAAAGGGTGAAACTGCAATGGCGCGTTCAATAATTGGATTTCTTCATCAGTAGGTTCACTGAAATCGATCCAATACCAATGATTTGCGTCTGATAGCAATGCGTCGATGCTTAGACCAGTTTGGATTTCCCCTGAAGGACTAACTGAAATTGTACGTATCATAAATTCTCCCGGAATATTGTAATCTAGGCCATTTTATAATGATTGCTTATTAGTCAAAGCAAGCAATCGTCGATGAAGTTAATAACCTCTTTCTATTATATTAGCAATGCTGTCAAGGAATCAAAGCAGAAGCCATGATATATTAATTGCCGTGGCAGAAGACTACTTCAAGTCACCGAATGAAGGATGATGGAAAAAGAGCAGTATTGCTATAATGGGAATAGAAAGCAATATGCCATATAAAGGCCGTTTATAGTGGATACCGAGGACAGAAAACATAATGACATTGAAGATTGCCGAATGAATTATTCCCCATCCATTATCATAAATAAACATTCCGGTCCTTTGGAAAAAGTATTCGACAACAGTAAATGCAGTTACCCATACAGCTAGATAGAATAGAGTGTTTTTAGGCATTTTTGGTATATGGTTTAGATAGATCATTAACACGATGGGGATGATGATTAAACTAAATGCCAAATCAATGAATGTATGATTCAGCCAGGGCGATTTTGGTTTATAAGCCCATAACGTATGATTGTAAAATAAAAAATTATACATTAAATTACATATTATATAAAATTGAATCGTTGGATAGAAATTCTCCCATCGTTTCCAATCAACCAAAAAATAAGCGAGTATCAGAATAACGGCCACGGCAATAGCAAGATACATAACATTACTTCCTTTTTCATTTTGTCTTAGCCTTTCCAATTACAGGGTCCAAAATACAAAACAAGGTTTTTGCCAGGAGGATTTTAGAGATGCTGCACCATGTTGAAATCAATGTAACAGATTTAAAAAAAGCCATTGAATTTTGGGGCTGGTTTTTAAGCGAGTTGAAATATGAAGTCTATCAGAAATGGGAAAGAGGCATAAGTTGGAAGTTTAAAACGACCTATATAGTTTTTGTACAGACCGAAGAAAAGTTCATTAATGCTGGATATCACCGATCCCGCGCCGGTTTGAATCACCTTGCTTTTTATGCAGAATCACGTGAACAGGTGAATCAAATGACAGAAAAACTTAAGGAAAGAAATCTTACCATTCTCTATCAAGACAGACACCCTTTTGCAGGGGGAGCAGATCACTATGCGGTGTTTTTTGAAGGTCCTGATCGTATGAAGGTTGAACTGGTTGCACCATGATCCACATTGATTATTTTTTTCCAAGTGTAACTTCCTGGTTTAAGGGGAAAAGTATTTTACTTTACTTTGTAGTTAGGAGGCATTGGAAAAAGTTATGGCAGAAGCATTTTTAGGGATTGTCATCTCTGCAATGGCAACAGGTTTCGGTGCAATTCCAGTTTTATTTCTAAATAATGTCTCATCAAAGTTAAAGTCATTACTTCTTGGTTACGCTTCGGGGATTATGATGGCGGCCACCACCTTCAGTTTGATACCAGAATCTTTGGAATCATCAAATATTTGGGTATTATCCATCGGTATGTTATTAGGGACATTTGTATTAAATTTTATTAATTCAAAGACGGAAGATCTGGACACAAGTGACTTTAGATTTTTATCTGGCGTTGATCGAAAAACATTAGTCATCATTACAGCAATCACTCTCCATAATTTGCCTGAAGGGCTGTCAGTAGGGGTAAGTTATGGAGTGGGCGAAGAAAACCTTGGTGGAATTATTGCCTTTGCAATCGGGCTGCAAAACGCACCCGAAGGATTTCTCGTTGGACTTTATTTACTTCATCAAAAAATGTCCAGAGTGAAGGCACTTATGATTGCGACATTTACAGGGGCTGTAGAAATAGTGACAGCAGCAATTGGATATTTCCTTGCTTCTGAAGTGGAAGGTCTTGTACCATATGGTTTGAGTTTTGCCGCGGGGGCAATGCTCTTTGTCATATACAAAGAACTGATCCCAGAAAGCCAGGAAGATCATCATGTGAAATTTCCAACCTATTCATTTATCCTCGGCTTGATTTCAATGCTCTATCTCACTATACATTTCGGTTAGTAAAAGACCATGAATCCTTGGCCATGAAACTATCCATAAGATAGGAAAGAATCAGAATAAAGTTTTGGGTAAAACGAAGATAGTCTGGTATTCTAATGGTATATATACTAGGAGGGATTATTTATGGGAGAATGCAATATTGACCACAGCAAAACGGATGTCCAGGAGAAATACCAATCACAAAAGGAGTTCTTGCCACAGGACATGCATCCATTGTTCAACCAATTTTTTGAGGAAGAACATACCCAGGATATCTTGAATGAGGTATTTCATTTGCTTAAGAAGTATGACCTTGCGACAGAGGAAGAAAGAAGCGAACGGAACAATAGATTGAACTTAGTTCTAAAGAATGTGTAATTGTGTAAAAAGGGGCCAAGGTGCTCCTTTTTTTTGTGTAAAAATCAGAGTGAACAAATCAAAAGATGATAGAAAGCAAACGTGAATTTCCAGAAGATTCTTTGTTTATTTTGTTAATAAAAAACTTATTGTCAAGAAAAACCAGAAGGAGTAAAATTAGGTGGATATTTCGATATCCAAAATAATTTGAATTATTCGAAAGAAGAGGAATGTATGGAAAGTCCTTCACAAATAACAAAGAGGAATGAAAAGAATAGCATTATAAATGGTGTCGCTTCAACAATTGTAACAAGTATGAGCAATAACTACTTCGCATTGTTTGCAATTAGTGTCCTTGGTGCATCGAATTATCAAGTTGGGTTAATCAGTTCTCTGCCTCAAATAGTCGGCATGTTCGCTATGATTCTTGCTACCGTGATCATGGGCAGGCTGAAAGAAAAAAAGAGATTTACAGGTACCTCAATTATGTTTACTCGTTTATTTTTGCCAGGAATGTTTTTGGTCATTTACCTGCCGGAAGAATACAGGGCCTGGACATTTGTATTACTGATTGGCCTAATGAATCTTCCCGGTTCCTTCGCGATGCTTAGCTGGCAGTCATTTATCGGAGACCTTATCTCAGACAGCCGCAGGAGCAGTTTTTTTAGTGAGAGGAACAGGATACTGACCATCGCTGGTATGTTTACGACATTGTTGATAGGAATAGGGCTGCAATGGTTTGATAAGTCGGATCCACTGCCATATCAAATTCTCTTCATTCTCGCATTTCTCTTTGGGATTGTAGAAGTAGTGTATTTAAATAGACATATAGAACAGAAGAAAGAAATCGTTAGAGACAAGAAACGAATTAATTTTGGCTGGGAAGCTTATAAACATAAACCATTTATTTATTTCCTGATCTGCGGCTTGTTCTTCAACTTTGCCTGGCAGCTGGCCTGGCCTTTGTTTAATATTTACAACATCAAAGTCGCTCATATGACTGGGTTTTGGATCAGCATCATAACTGTGGCGAATCAAGTTGGCCAGATTATCAGCTTTAAGTGGTGGGGAAGGATGGCTGACAAGCACAGCAATGCAAAAATGCTGGTGATTACAGCCGTGGGAATGGCATCGGCACCATTCCTTACGATACTCTCAACAAATATGTATTACTTGACCTTTGTCAACTTTACTTCTGGTCTGTTTGTTTCAGGAACCGTGCTGTTGTTATTTAATCAGCTGCTGGAAGTGACGAAGGAGGAGAATCGGGGCAGCTTTATCGCACAATACAATATCCTGTTAGCGATAATTGGTTTTATCGCACCGCAGGTTGGGGTTTACCTGCTTCAATTAAGTTCAATTGATACGGCCATGAATCTCGCGTCAGGTTTACGACTGGTATCAGGCGTGGTATTTTTAATATTTTATTTCTATATGAAAATTGATAGGGAAGCGGACCGCCATCTGCTTGACCAGGCAACTCAAATAGGAAAGCAAGGATAGAAATCAATCCCGGTCTCCCCTGGCCGGGATTTTTTATGTGGTTATAGTTGAAGGAATTTATTGGCTTTTTACCGAATAAACTCTACTAATATTACTGGGACAGGTTGTGTTGCCATGATTATTTTTAGTTACTTTTTAACTTCATATCTTGTTGGCAGCTTGATGGCCGGCTATTTCGTTGTTAGGTTCCTTGGGAGAAAGGATATAAGAGTTGAGGGCAGCGGCAACGTTGGAGCGAGGAATGCAGGCCGGGTACATGGAAAGGCATCATTTGTTTTGACTTTTCTTGGTGATGCGCTAAAAGGGGCAATTGTAATCCTTCTTGGTGATTATTTAAAACTGCCGCCTGAATTCATACTAACTGGATTGGGATTTGCCATACTTGGCCATGTTAAGCCAATTACTTTAAAGTTTAAAGGTGGAATGGGGATCTCAACATTCATAGGAGGCATGCTCGCCTTCGAACCGTTAACAGCCTTGGTCATTATTTTCGGTTTTCTTTTTCTTTATCCCTTTTTAAAGAGTTTTACATTTGCAGGACTGGGTTCCTTTGTTTTAATTCCTGTATTTTTTTATTTCCTGGGAATCCATCACCTTGCCATTTTAGGTTCAGCCATACTCGTAATGATCATCATATTCATTCACCGTGATGACATTTCCGAAAGATTAGAAAAAAGATAGAAAAAATAAAAAGGGGTGCACAAAGCAGACAAGCAAATCCATCTGCTAAAGATATTATAAGAATATCTGCAGTGGAAGGATGCATTTGAATGGAATACAAGACCCCAACCTAAAACCAGTTAATGTTTAGGATTCGCACATTTTGAGGTAAAGAAATGAATAGGATATTATATCCATTTGAAAGGAGCCTGAAATATGTGGAACTGGATTTGGCTCTTGCTACTGCCGATTGTTGTTTTGCTGCTGATAGAGGAAGGAAGTCAATTTATTTGGCGAAGGTATTTAAAAGAACCAGAAAAGGGAACTAACACCGTTATAAATCGAATTCATAACAGCTTAAAAAAATTTCAGCAAAAATATCGCAAGGATCCTTCGCATTGATGTGGGGATTCTTTTTTAAGCCCTTTTCTAGGCTCTTTTCTCAAACTTTGTTGCTATTGACTACAAAATAGGATTGACTTACCTAGTTTCTTTACATAATTAACGTTTATATGAGAAAAGAGCTTGCAAACTTAGTACCGGCATACAAAATGGCTTTTATCACGTTAAAATGGGCTTTAGGATTTTAACAAAATTCTCTACGAAAACAGCCTTAAGCTATCTTTGCTACTTGCTTAAAATGTAGGTACGTGTACAAAAAGGAACAATCCATGCGAGAAAAGCCTTTTTTTAAGATAATAAATTTTCATCAAGATTGAAAAAAGCAGTAAGTTAAACTATGATATAGATATTCAGAAAATTTAGAAATGTAGAAGGGATGATACGATGAGTAAAGTTATTCCGGAAAACTGGTGGGACCAACTCTCTGTTCCTGCAATAGCTGCCCCGATGTTTCTTGTTTCAGGTCCTGATTTGGTTAGTTCCTGCTGCAAAAATGGAGTAATTGGGTCATTTCCAGCTCCGAATGCCAGACCAATTGATGTTCTTGACGAATGGATGGGAAGGTTGAATGCCGATTTAGCAGAAGCAAAAAAACAAGAGCCAGAACGGAAAGTGGCACCCTGGGCTATGAATATGGTGGTACATAGTACATACAGCAGGCTTGAAGAAGAGCTTGATTTGATCAAAAAGCATAAACCTCAATTGGTCATCACTTCACTTGGCAGTCCTAAGAAAGTGGTAGACATTGTCCATGAATATGGAGGCCTTGTTTTTTCTGATGTCAGTGATGTGAAGTTCGCAAAAAAAGCCGCAGAAACAGGAGTTGACGGGCTGATTTTAGTCGCGAATGGAGCAGGTGGCCATGCTGGGGAACTGAATAGCTTCGCATTTGTGGATTCTGTACGGACTTTCTGGGATGGGATTATTGTTCTTGCAGGCTCAATCACCACTGGAAGAGCAGTACTTGCTGCCCAGGCAGCAGGAGCAGACCTTGCTTATATGGGGACTAGATTCATTGTGGCACAAGAGAGCATGGCGAATGATGAATATAGGCAGATGGTGGTCGATGCAACACAAGAAGACCTTATTCTCACCGATGCTTTCTCAGGTGTCAAAGCGAATATGCTGAAGCCAAGTATTGTTAGGGCGGGGCTGGACCCTGAAACTCTAAAGAAAAAGGATACTGTTAATTTTGATACGATGCAGAGAGAGACAAATGCTAAAGCCTGGAAAGACATTTGGTCAGCAGGGCAGGGTGTTGGAGCCATTGAGAAAATTCAATCCGCATCGGAAATCATTAGCCAGTTAGAAACAGAATATAAAGAAGCTTTAAGTGATTTAAACACTAAAGCCGGTAAACTCAAGACTTTTGTTATGGACTAACTAATTTCACTCACCGAACATTAAATGCTCGGTGAGTTTTTGTAGGCACTTTTCGTGAATAAGTATTCACTCCTTTAAGACAGAACCCACCCATAATACTTGTGAAAATAATCGTATTTAAATCCGTATGTATAACTGGACTTGATTGAATCATAAACAAGTTTAATCGATTATCGGCAAGAAATATGTTAATATAAAGGGTATATTTGAATATGCGAATTCATTGTTTGTTTCCCTTGAATTCAGGAGGAGACTGATACAATGCACAAAAGAATCGAGGACCTGATCTCGACTGTAAAAGAAAATGGAGCACATATTTTTTATACTTTTGAAAATGAAGAGAAATATGTTGAAAATCTGGTAATCTATGCTGCAGCGGCTATCGGTCTGGGCAACCACATCATGATCATAGAAAATGACAGGATTATGCCTGAACTGCAGAATAGAATCAAACTTGAATTTGACGAGCAACAACAGGAAATGATACACACCATTAACAATTATGACTTCTATTGCTATCGTGGCAACTTCAATAAGGAAACGATTTTAAGTTATTTAGACAATATGCTTGCGCCTTTTTTGGAAAAAAATATCCCGGTACAGACATGGGCTCATGTGGAATGGAGAGAACAGGACCAAATCTTCAAGAATCTGGGGGATTACGAAAAAAAAGCAGACGCAATAATTAAATCCACAAATTTAATCTCCGTTTGTGGTTATGATACCAATAGGGTCCCAGACTCATTGAAAGCCATTTTAATGGATTCCCACGATTATTACATGACAGACGATACCATTAAGCTGATAGATCGTAAAAGCAGAATACAGTAACAAGTAACCTGCCAAAGTTGGCAGGTTTGATTTTTGTCCTAAACTGATTGTCGTTGAACTAATTTAAATGGCAGGGTGACCTTCTTGGCATATTTACCATCGCCAGTTCGCTTGATAAATGCATTAAAGGCATCTGTACCTAATTGTTTAGTGGGTATGTCGATTGTCGTGATTCCCAAAATTCCGGATATTGGGTGATTATCAAAGCTCAATACGGCTAAATCTTCAGGTACATTAAGGCCTTGTTTTTTGGCTTCCGTGATAATTCCGGCTGCAACTTGATCATTACCGACTAGAAAAGCAGTTGGCTTTTCTTTCATTTTTAAAAATCGGTTCACCACTTTTTTTCCATCCTGAATGAGTAAACACTTACCAATAATCCATTCTTTATGAACTTTCTGGCCAATCATCTTCATCATTTCCTCATATGCCTTCTGACGCTTCTTGCTATTTGTTCCTTCAAGTCTTCCAAGACAGATGGCGATCCTCTCATGTCCATTGGAAAGTAAATATTCCAATCCAAGGTTGAATGCAGCAACATGCTGGATTGAAATCGAAGGAAACTCGTCTTGATCAGAATCCTCACATAACACAATCGGTCCTGCATCTTTATACTTTAAAAGTGAGTCATATGGAATAGCGCGTGAAGCAATAATAGCTCCATCAATAAGGTGGCCTCGAAGTTGTTCTAATGCTTCAAATTCCTTTTCCAGGTTATAGCCTGTCTGGAAGATAACCAGCTGGATATTATGCTTAATCGCTGCTTCCGCGATTCCTTCCAGCAGTTCAGAAAAATATGGGTGATTGATCGTTGGCAGTACGACTCCAACCATATTTGTCTTGCCTCGGGATAAATGGACAGCATTAATGTTTGGACTATAATCCAGTTCTCTTATGGTTTTCATCACTGCTTCCCGTTTATCCGGGGTGACATATGGATGGTTATTCAGCACGCGTGACACTGTGGAAACTGATACTCCTGCCAGTCGGGCAATTTCTCTGATATTAGCCATTTAAAAACCTCGCAAAGATTATTCTTGACCTGAAACGCGTTCCATAAATTATTGTATATGCAAACATATTACAAAGGAGTGTCGTTATGGTTGCAGGAATCATTATGTTAGCAGGTTTATGCCTATTTGAAATTATTTTAGCAAAAATCGCATTAGGAAACGCGGAAATAAAGGAATTTAATTTCGAGGAATTTTTCTATGGGCAAGATTGATTGTTAACAGGAAAAAAGCGAACCCAGATCATTCACACTTTAATAGTGGAGCACAGGAAGGAGGTACCATACTAATTGAAGAATTCAGCATCACTGCAAGAGGAAAGTGTTACAATAAAAGGAAGGTTGTTATCTGGAAAGTAAGAAGGAATTTGAAACTTTTTCCCAGGTCTTCCGTAAATATTTACGTCAATAAGAAAGAGGTGAAATAAATGGGCAAAACAAAAAAGGTTATCGCGAGTATATCTGCTACGGCTTTGATGATGGGGCTTGCTGGTTGCAATAACAATCCACAGGCCATTCCGGACCGTGATTGGGAACCAGATGTATCCGGCGATGAAGGACAGGATTGGAATTCTGAACAGGGCCAGGATATCCCTCCCGTACCAGAAGGGACCGATTGTTCAGACTGGGAATGGGACAATGAAGATGGTGTCTGGGAATGTGATGATAACAACTCTCCATATTTTGGACATTACTTTTTCGCTGGCATGTTCTTTGCGAACCGATCATTACTCTATAAGAGCAATGATTATATGAAGTATAAGAACAGTTCCTCATTCAAAGGAGCAAGACTGGACAGCAATTATAAAAATACTTCGCCAAAGGGCAGTTCAGGATTCGGCAGCGGGTCAAGAAGCACTACTGGCGGTTAAGGGAGAGAAACAAAGATGAATTTATATTTGAATTTTGCCGCTTATTTAGGACTTGGATTGCTTTTGCTAACCGCGGGTGTCGGCTTATTCGTGCTGGCTACTCCAAAAATTAAGGAGTTTGAACTGATTGGCAAAAGAAATATAACAGCTGCTCTTTCACTTGGAGGGAAAATGCTGGGACTTGCCATCGTGCTTGGTGCAGCTGCTGAATATTCGATATCCCTCCTCGATATGGCGATTTGGGGCTCCATTGGAATTTTTACGCAAATCATTGTATTCTTTGTCGCTGAGGTTGTCACGGTGAGATATAGTCTCCAAAAAGCGATTGAAGAAGATAACCGTTCAGTGGGTGTCATTCTCTTCACACTTTCGCTTGCAGTAGGGTGGATTGTCGCAAAAAGTCTGTCTTATTAGGAGGGGAAAGCATCCATGAAAAAGCTCACTTACTTCATTCATGATGGAAAAGACAACTATGAACCATTATACGAATATACAATCCCGAATGTCGGGATCGATGAGTTTTATGCCCGCCAGCTTTGTACTTATTTCATTATTAAAGGAACCCAGTATGAACTGATTTCCAATGAGATGGTTGGGGATGAAGAGATCCTCGTCCTTGAGGACCGGGGCAGGAACAATTATGTCCTTGATGAGAAAAGTTATCGGGGAATGGGAATCCACGTGGAATTCCGCAGGTACAAAGAAAGTGAGAATTATAAATTGCTTTCAGCTGTACCTTGCCGAACTCATCTTGATGTAATCCGCTTTTTATTAAAGGATATTGTTGATGTTCCTGGCTTTGGCCAGATGGCTGTTACTTCTACCGAAGTGGATGAAGATCGGGGAGTTTACGTTCTGTATGTAAAGGCCATTGATGAAAACGACATGGAATAGGAGGCATTCCATGAAAAACCACAAAACAAAGAGAGAACACTTTTATCGAGGAATCAAGAATTTCTGGCCAGATTTGTATGGTGAGGAATATGCATTATATGATATTTCGCCCATTGATCGGCGGGAAGCTGAAGCAATCAGGATTTGTACGAATAGGATTGGGAAAATATTTTTCAAAGTTAGTGAACTTCTTAGAAATGTTAGCCCGGATACCTTAAGGGAACTTGGGTATCCGGAAGAAACCCTCGATTTTATAAGGCTCAGGACGTTAAATGTTGAAAGCGTAATTGCTAGGCTTGATCTGATTAAAAGTGAAAATACATACAAGTGCATCGAGATAAATTCTGATACTCCAACATTTATTAAGGAATTATTTAGCGTAAATGGTTCTGTAGCTGCTCAATTTGGTCTTGGGAACCCAAATGAGGGAATGGAAGATCAGCTGGCCAGAGCTGTCAGGTCTGCTGTCGATTCATCAGCCAAATGGCTGGAGGAGATAGAGCCATATGTGGTTTTCACCGCGCATGAAGACAACATTGAAGACCGAAATACAGTCCTATATTTGCAGGATTTATATGGTCTGCCTTCGAGGTTCATCTCACTAGATAAACTAAAGATTATACCGGAGACTGGGCTTTATGATGAAACAGGGCGCAAAATTGATATCCTATACCGTCAGACATTCCCGATAGAAAGCCTTATCATGGATGAAGACGATTCAGGGAATAAAATCGGTTTATGGCTGCTTGAGCTGGTAAAAACAAAGAAATTGGCAATGATCAATCCTCCATCTGCCTTCTTATTGCAGAATAAAGCTGTGCAGGCAGTCATATGGGGATTACATGAAAATAAGGATCCCTTTTTCACAACTGAAGAGCATCAGTGGATTGAAGAATATTTCCTTCCAACATATTTAGAAGCGGAGCCATTTTACAAAGGACAGTTATCATTTGTCAAAAAGCCGATTTTCGGAAGAGAAGGAGACACAGTACAGATTTACAGCTCAACTGGTAACCTGATAATGGAAGAAGAACACAAGAACTACCAGGATGTACCATCCATTTTTCAGCAGTATATCGAACTGCCTTCAACGACTTATTTTTCGGAAAAAGGGAAGAAACAGGGTCATATACTGACCGGAAGCTTTCTTGTTTGCGGAAAACCATCCGCGCTTGGATACCGTGTCGGAGGAGAAATTACAAACAACCTTTCTTGCTTTTTACCAGTGGGATTGGCTTAAGAGAAAGGAGGTCCATCCATGTGGATTTTACAAAGGTTGTTTACGAAATTGCTGAAAATCAGCCTTTTTAAACTCACCTTGATCGTACTTGGTGTGATTTTATTAAGCAGTTTGATTATTAAAACACTAGAGCCTGACACTTTCCCAAGATACCTCGATGCTGTTTGGTGGACAATGACAACGGTTGTAACTGTTGGTTACGGTGATTACTCACCCAGCAGTGATTTTGGCAGGATTTTTACTATGTTACTGCTTTATACAGTCGGGATTGGTGCAATGGGTATTATCATCGGAAAAATCTTTGATAGTTTGACTTTATATAAAAGAATGAAGGAGGAAGGGAAGTTGACCTATAAAGGAAAGGACCATTATATACTGATCGGTTCCTCTAGGGATAAACTGAAGAATGTCGTTGAGGAAATCCTGAACTCCAATCAAAAGTGTGATATAGTCATCGTCGATCATAGCAATGAGTCGCCAGTGCAGCATGACCGCGTTCATTTTGTCAGTGGAAATCCTGCAGAAGAAGAAATTCTTATGCAGGCAAATATATTAGAGTCTAAGTCTGTAGCAGTCTTTACAGATGATCGTATTGAACTTCCAGAATATGCTGATGGAAAAACTCTGCTTATTGCATCAAGGGTAGAGCATATTTCGAAACAATCCAATAGAAATATTTATACGATTGCAGAAATCATGAAGGAAAAGCATATTGCCTTGTTCGAACATGCCAACATTGATGAATTTATTTTATCCAACGAATCGGTATCTAAACTTATGGCTCAGGCGGCAATCTATCCTGGATCGAGCAAATTGTTTAAACAGCTGCTCAGCAATATGGAAGGGGAAAACCTCTATAAGATCGAGAAGAAGCCGCATTGGTCTACCTACAAACAAGCAGCCATGGAGCTCTTTGACATGGGTGCAACACTCATTTCAGACGGAGAGGCGCTTGATATTGCCAGGAAACATAATGAACAAGTTCCCGAAGGTACACAGATGTTCGTCATATGCGATGAGAAAACATATAAAAAAATTGCCGGAAGCTAAACCTTCGATAAAAATATTCAATTTAGGTTTAAAATTTTTTATGAAGGATATAATAATCACGCAAGGTTAAATTGCAATTTTTTTAATCGCTAGGAGGCAACAATTGTGGAACGTGGTAAAGTAAAATGGTTTAACAGCGAAAAAGGTTTTGGATTCATCGAACGTGAAGGCGGGGAAGATGTATTTGTACACTTCTCAGCAATCCAGGGAGAAGGTTACAAATCTTTAGATGAAGGACAAGAAGTTACATTTGATGTTGAACAAGGGCAGCGTGGCCCTCAAGCGACAAACGTACAGAAAGTCTAACTAAGGATATCTAAAACAGACTCAGGTTTTCTGGGTCTGTTTTTTATTTGGCAAAAAAAAACACATCCCTGATGTGCCAAATTAAAATCCAAAAAAGGAACTGATTATATTTCGCTTCCTGAATTTCCTTAAGGGTGAAATAGGTGATAAAGATGGTTGGTTTTCCTCCATGGCCAATTTTTCCTGCTGTGCTGCAGCTTCTGCCATTCCTGTAATCAATTCTTTCAGCCTGCCTATCTCATTTTGCAGTTCCTCAATTTCCCTGCGATGCTGAAGAATTTGATAAGATACTACTTCATCTGCCTTTCTGTCCAGCCTATTTTCGATTTCCTCCATTCTTTTCATCAGCTTTTCTACTGAGAAATCCGGTTTCACAGCAGGAATGGCTGCTTTCCTGTGCTTTCTTCCTTTAATTTTTAAGTCTTGCAACAGTACCCCATTATTAAGCTGGTCTTTGATATCCTTTAAAACCTCGATGCTTTCTTCAGAAAATTGATAATGCCCCAACTCCGTTCGCTCCATTTGAAGGTTCGCCTGCTTCACCCAGCGTTGAATTGTGCTCGGTGATACTCCGAGCAGCTTTGCGACTGCGCTAGTATTCATCTTAATCCCTCCTCACTATAATAAAATTTCGCTTTTTCTTTATCTTTTCCTTTCATGGTGACAAAACTAGTTGGCTTTCGGCAAAGAAAGTGAAAAAACACTGCCATACTATCTTATATGGAAATGGGATCGTGAATTTATTCGGAGTAACAGTCGATTTTTGAGGTTTTTTATCCTTTTTCAAGAAAATTGCAAACCTTCTATGGAAAACGATGGTAATATTAGATTAGCAATTTGAAGGTGGGATAATCATGAAAAAAAAAGCATTGCTCAAAAAGCTTGTGGCTGCATGCCTCCTCATTTCAGTATTCTATGTAGGTTTTCTGCATTATAAAATAGTTGAAAACGCTAAAATGGATGTGCCAAAGAATGCAGATTATATAATCATTCTTGGAGCGCGTGTGAAAGGAACTGTTCCATCACTGGCACTGCAATACAGAATTGACCATGCAGCAATGTATCTAAAAGACAACCCCGAGACTATTGCAATAGCCTCTGGCGGCAAAGGACCAGGGGAGGATATATCTGAAGCCGAATCAATAAAAAGGGAACTGATCGGACATGGAATTGAAGAATCAAGAATCCTTCTGGAAAATAAGTCAACTGACACTTATGAAAATATCCGATTTTCAAAAGAAATCATACCTGAAGAAGCAGAAGTCGGCTTAGTAGTGACAAATGATTTTCATATTTACCGAGCAAAGATGATTGCAAATAGTGAAGAATTGACATTAGATGGTTTACCTGCAAAGACGCCAATTCAGGCAGTAATTAAGTCATATACAAGAGAATACCTAGCGCTGACGAAATATTTTATCATCAGTCTATTCAGTTAGGAGTAAGGGATAAAAGAAAAAGAGGTGTTTATATATGAATGCTCAGGGGGTTGTTTTGAATTTATTGGCTTGGGTTGCAATTTTTATACTGGCCAGGCGGATTTATAGGAAGCAGGATGTAAAACCAATAATTTGGAAGCTGGGAATTGTCATTTTTGTTGGCTTATTCTCTTTCTCTATTAACCTGCCATATATGGACCAGCAGATAAAACTAGCCATTCTTCCTCTTGGTGTATGGATTTTATATGGGATTTATTCACGGAAAAATGAAGGCATAAGCTGGGACCGGTATCGGAAATATGCCTGGTTAGGTTTTTTGGCCAATTATATATTTTTGGCAGGGTCGCTCATCCTTCCACTAGTGCATTCAGGCTTTTATCCCAATAATGAGTTATCAACCTATCTTTCAGAAATCAACAAAGGATATATTAACAAAACGCATCCGTCTGCTTCCGATAAAGTATTAGACATGAAATCTCTACAAAATCAAATAGCCAGCATCCAAGAAAAGCCTGTATATAGTGATAAATGGTATCAAACAGCCTTTGAGTCTGGCATTGAACGTCCAAAGCAGGAAGAAAGATTCCCGTATCAACTTTTGGGTGCTGAGGCAAAATGGGGAAGCGGTATCCAAGCAATAATATTTATCGAAAGAGATGGTAAAGGGATACTGGTTTCTACAGGCCAAAAGCAAGTATACTTTCGTGCAGAAAAAACATTTCTAAAAGAGGGGGAGTAGCTTTATGCGCAAAAATGTGCGCTTTCTTCTGTTATTTATAGTATTAATTGCAGGTGGAGTGCTTTATTGGTATTATTTTGCTCCCCTAACAGCCTTTCCTGACAAAGAGGAAATTAGATATACCTTGGGGAATTCTAATAATGGAATCCATGCAGCTGAAATCCAGGACACCATTTTTCTTGATGATAAGCATGTGTTTATTCCTTTTATTACAGAAACAGAAAGTCATGGGATAAGCTTTTGGGAATGGAGGAATCACGAGTGGCAATTAACAAGTTTTTCGGTTGGAAGTATGCCGCAAATTTGGAAGATTGACTCTGAAGATCCGGAGACTTATTATGTCATTTGGAATTTTCATCCTGAAAATGATTTGGACTACCTGACGTTTTATTTGATGAAGGACCTCGGCTATTCCATCACTGAGGGAAAACATCAGTATAGTCCAGGTGTTCAGATGGATTTCAGGTCGGAGGTCGGCGAGCAGTCATATGGTTACTCTCAAATTCCTCCAGAATGGCAAGAGTATATTGAAGCAGAAATAAAGCTGATGGAAGCAATGAAACCGGACTTTTTATTTGCTGATTTTTATCCGCCAGCTCAATATTACTTTGGCTGGCAGTCAACATTAACTGACGGAACCATTGAGTATCCATCTTATCCAGATAATAATGGGTTTGGAAGCGGGAGTCAATCTACAGAAACTCTTAGATTTTTAAATGAAAATGAAATATATCTAAAAGAAACAGGCTCCTCAGAATAATAAATCGTAATGTACTTATTTCCTATAAAGGGAAATTGCTTTTTTGTTGAAACTTTTATACATAAAAATTCGTAATAAATAGAGAACATTTAAGAGATGGGGACTATGGATAATTGGCTGTTCAACTTTTAAAAAGCAGAAGAAAATTGATTCAAGCATTTATATGTTCTATCAAAGAAGGGTAAAGGCATAATATTAAGACAGCTAGAGTTCTAGTTAAAAGGTTAAGATTACTAGAGGGTAATTAAATTTTTGACCTTGAAAGTAATTGGAAGAGACAGTTATAGAAAAGGAGAAACCCAAACATGATTGTAAAGCGTATATTGAAATTCACAGCATTGATTAGTCTTATTGCATTTGTAATTGGAGGCGCAGCTTTTCCGGTGCTAGCTTCCAATGACAATGATGAGGAAGTTATTAACGAAAAATACGGACCTCCAATTGTTGTGTATGGGGAAGCACTGTCTGATCAGCAAAAAGATGAAGTTAGGAATCTGCTGGGAGTCAAAGATTCTTCGAAAGTTAAGGAAATCGTCGTAACAGGAAAAGATCTTGTAACCTATATTGACGGAGATGAACATTCGAATATGTTTTCATCTGCCAAAATTACTAGGAAGGATACTGGAGAGGGACTGGTAATCAATCAGGTCACTCCTGAGAATATTACTGAGGTTACTGACGAGATGTATGCCAACGCGTTGTTGACTGCTGGAATTGAGGACGCTATTGTAGATGTCGCTTCACCGGTCAAGGTTACTGGCCACTCGGCTCTTGTGGGAATTTATAAGGCATATGATGAGGGTGAAGGAACGTCTCTGGATAAGGATCGGACCGAAGTTGCGAACCAGGAACTGAACCTGGCGACAAGACTGGCAAAAAAAGAGGGGCTTGACCAGGATAAAGTGAGTGAGCTCCTGACAGAAATCAAAAAAGAGATTGCTGCTCAAAATCCGGCAACAAAAGAAGAAATTGAGAAAATTATTGATGAAAAGCTAAAATCCCTTGAGATACAGCTTAGCCCTGAAGACCGACAGCTTCTAGTTGACTTGTTCAATAAGATGCGAGACTTGAACATCAATTTTGATAATGTTAAAACTCAGTTGGAAAACCTTTCAACTGATATCCAAAAGAGGATCGAGGAAGCAGTTGGAGACAAAGGGTTCCTGGAATCAGTCTCTAACTTCTTTAAAGAATTAATTGATAGCATTAAGAGCATATTTTCTTAAAACAGAGGATAATCCTCTGTTTTTTTTGAAAAGAGTATAGATATTTAGTGAAATGAGGAGATCTAATTGATCATACGGCAAGTGGAAGAACGAGATACAGAGAGTTTTGCAACCCTCATCCGAGAGGTTGAAAATACCACTAATTTCATGCTTTTTGGGCCTGGTGAAAGAAAATTCAATCCAGAAGCTCAAAGGAAAATGATAAAGGCATTTACGGCTGAAATAAACTCTAATATTTTTCTGGCTGAATCTGTTAATGAACTGACAGGATATTTAATTGCAAAGGGAGGAAGTGCAAGCCGAAATAAGCATACAGCTTATCTTGTTATTGGAATAAAGGAAGAATTCCGCGGTGCCGGGATTGGCACAATGCTCTTTGAAGAGCTTTTTAGCTGGGGAAAAGAAGCTGGAATTCGCAGGCTTGAATTAACGGTGATGTCGGAGAATAGGGCAGGAATCACTTTATACAAAAAGATGGGCTTTGAAGTTGAAGGAGTGAAGAAGGATTCATTGCTTGTAGATGGCCAATATATAGATGAGCTCTATATGGCCAGAATTCTTTGATACAGTATTCTGGGGTGACATCATAGAAAAAGGCTAAATATGCTTGGAGTTCAAAGCTATTTCAGCCTTTTTTGGGAGTGCTTTAAGTATTTCTAAAGAAGTTCCTTACACATTCAATTCATGAATGTTGCTGAGCTTCCCACTCTTCCCTTAATAATCCCATTTTTATTGAATCATAGTATTTTCCGTTATAGAGACGGCATTTTCTGATTCGAGCCTCTTCAACCATTCCTAGTTTTTTACCGACCGTAAGCATCCTGGAATTGCCGGACCAGGTTGTAAATCCGATTCTTGGAATAGGGAAGGTTTCAAAAAGGTGTGCAATCCATAATTTTAGTGCATCTGTCCCATAGCCGCCATTCCAATATTCTGGAAGATAGATGACAATTCCGATTTCCAGCCATTGTGAAGATTCATGTTCCCAAAAATATGTCACCATTCCGATAATTTTTTCGTCTGCTTTAATGAGGTACTTTCTGTCATATCCCTGATGAATAAGGTTCGTCATTTGTTCTTTAAACTTATCAAGGCTTACCCGCCTAAGAGGATAGTAGGGTGAATCCCACTTTTTCCATTCAGGATGTTCGCCATTGTGGATCAGACCCCACCATATGTCCAAATCTTGGGTTTTAATCTTGCACAATATGACCTGTTCACCTGATAATATATCTGGTGTCTGCATTTACCGTACCTCCTTAATAGATATGAGGCTAGACGCTTATGTTTTACTAATTCTCTTTCAGTCTAGTATTTCCTGCGACAGATTAAAAATACAAGAAATGTTCAAAATCACAGAAAAAGAGACGCTGCAATCAGCGTCTCTTAGTTAGTTGCTTCATCATCTATAAATGCATTTTCATTAACTGCGAAGAAATTTAGTCCAGCGGCGATTGCGAAAGCTCCTCCAAGTAATGCGAATGTAGTGATCATTATGTAATCGCTCCTGTCATTAGTTGATTTTTGTTTTGTTACTACATATATTCCCACAGAGGAATCTATTAAACCTATTATTACGAAAAAATGACAAAATAGTTAAACTGGAGGAAAAGTCTTGAAGTTATATAGCAGAAAAATGACGAGAGAGCTTGCACTGGATATTATAAACTGGCAGTATGCCCCGCCGTATGATTTATATAACAATGAGGTTACCGATGATGCTATATATGAATTACTGAATGATGGATATACCGCGGTAGAAGACGAAACAGGGGATCTGATAGGGTTTTATTGCAGTGGCCATTCTGCCCAGGTTCCTGCCGGAAGAATGCTGGGTGCATATACTGAGCCTGCAATTGACGTTGGAATAGGAATGCACCCTAAGTTAACAGGAAAAGGGAAAGGTTACTTATTCTTTTCATTTGTATTAAATGAGCTGACTGCATCAGGCTCACATTCAATTTTCAGGCTTACTGTGTCTAGATTTAATATAAGGGCAATTAAGTTATATGAAAAAATGGGTTTTAGAGAGAAGTATCATTTCAAAAGGGATACTAACGAATTCATTATCATGTTAAAGTGGTGAAAAAGTAATTCGTCACTGCGTTTTGGCAAGTGGGGACTTTTTAATAAATTGGACCATAAATCATTTGAGTTTGTTAAATAATCCCTTTATAATGAAAAAGCTGTGTGAAATTTGGATTTCACATTTAGCCATATATATAGCTTGAAGGGGAGTATAAGTATGAAGAAATTATTAATTTTACTGTCAGTGATTGCATTCGCAATTGGGCTGACTGCATGTTCAGCAGAAAAGGAAGAAGCACAACCAGAAAAGAAAGAAACAGAAAAGGCTGTAGAGCCAGCTGTTAATCCTAAGAGTGTAATGTACAAATTCTACATGAGCATTGTTAGAACAATTAACGATGCTGATGCTGACCTTAATGCATATGAGGGCGAGAAGGATCCAGAGGCTCAAGCAGAATTAAAGGGAGCAGCTAGTGAATCTGCAGCTGCAGTTGCTGCAAAGGTTGAAGGACTAGAAGTCCCAGCTGAATTGAAGGATCAAAAAGCAGATCTTGAAGCTGCTCTAGCCGATATTGCAGAGTCATATAGGCTAAAAGCAGAAGAGCTAAAGAAAGATGCTCCAGCTTTTGATGCTGCAGATGAAAAGTTCACTCAAGGTGAAGAGAAGATTGGCGCCGCATTTGAGAGCATTGACATGAAAAAACCTTCTCTTGCGAAAGAATTGTAAACAAAAAGAATTGGATTAGAAGAAGAAAAGCTGTGCCATATTTGGCACAGCTTTTCTTTGTCCTGCGAAAGGACCACCTATTATTCAGCAGTTTCATCAGCAGGTTTTTTAGTTCCGTTTTTCAAGGAAAAGTATGCATCCATCACAGCACGGCCGATTTTTTTATTGGCTCCGTGATCAACATTGCCCTGGTAGGCCCACGGTACGATTACAGCCATAGCGATTTCGGGATTGTCGGATGGTGCATAGCCAACAAGGCTAAGATTCATCGTTTGAATGAGCTTCTCACCTTTTACACGGTATTGGCCATCATAGAAAGCCTCTGCAGTTCCGGTTTTCCCAGCAGGCGAGTAAGATGCTGTGCTGAAGTATCGATATGCCGTACCGCCGGGCTCCTGCATAACTTTTTTGAAACCGGTATGGACACGTTCAAGCCACTGATCCTTTATGTCAATATCGTTGAGTACATTTGGAGCAAAGGATTTATAGATCGGACCGAGCTCTTCGCCCTGGTTGGAAGGCTCCCGGATTTCCTTTACGATCCTTGGCTGCATTCGGTAGCCCCCATTGGCTATCGTAGAGATATACTGGGCAAGCTGCATATTTGAATACGTATCATATTGACCGATAACCAAATCAAGTACTTTACCAACTGGATTATTTGGTCCCTTTGCTCCGGTTTGTTCATTTGGCAGGTCAATACCTGTACGGATGCCAAGCCCGAAAGAGGCGAAGGAATTTCGAATCGTATCCCAGACCTTGGGATCTAGGTTCAAAGTTTGCTGATAGCGATAAACACCATTTCCAATTCGGATTGCGGTGTGGAACATATATACATTCGATGACAGTTTCAATGCCTCTATATCATTCGGGGTCCCTAAATAAGTATATGATTTTTTAATCGGAGTTTCTTTTATTTCGAGTGCTCTATCATCAAATCTGGTAGATGAATTGATTGCACCTTCTTTATAGCCTGTCAAAACAGTCGCACCCTTGACTACAGAACCAACGTTAAAAGTTTTGGAAATGTTGCCCAACGCATCATCTTCGAGGAAAACTTCTTTTGTCTTTTTATTTTTTACAATTTTCTTCCCTGCCATTGTCAATATTTCACCAGTGCTTGGGTTCATCAATACAACATAAGCACTGTCGAGTAATCCTGTCCCCGGAGAACTTTTTGCTGCCCAAAGTTCCTTCTCAATGATTTCCTCTACAGCAAGCTGGAGATCCATATCGATGCTAAGTACTAAATCTTTTCCACGCTGGCCTTCTGATACTAATTCCTTTTCCAAAAGCTCACCGGATTTATCAGTCACATTCACAACTTTTTCTTTTTTTCCTTGAAGAACATCCTCATATTCGAGTTCGAGATAGCTTTTTCCGACACGATCATTTCTTGTATAGCCACGTGACATGAAATAATCGAGTCTTTCAGCCGGAAGGCCTTCACTGCTGGTTGTAATCCTGCCTAGTACTGGCTTGAAGGTCTCCTCAAATTTATATTCCCGGTCCCAATCTGTGGCAGCATTAACGCCAGGAAGCAATGCCAGATTTTCATTAACCACCGCAAATTCTTTCCGTGTGACGTCCTTGTTTTTGATGATTTGCGGTACAAATTTATAGCCGCTGTTCATGATGCTGAAAATGGCCAGTTCTTCTATATCCTGCTTAGTTAGTTGACTAAGGTGTTTTTCTGTAATTCTTTCAATTTGCAGTTTATATAAATCTTTATTTCTAAGCTTTTTATTTTTAAAAAGCTCCATTTCTTTTGTTTTTATTAGTTTTTTTGCTTCTTCGGGATACTTGATCATCCAGAAGTCCTTCATATCTCTCTCCCGGACTTTATCTGTATCTTTGTCAATGATTCGGGCCAGCTTTGCGGCAACCTCCAGCATTTCTTTCTGGGAAGCACCCTCATTCGTATATGTAATAGCATTTAGCGGCTTATTATCAACAATCACCTTATGGTTTCTGTCCAGCATTTTCCCGCGGGGGACAGGATTATTGACTGTCACGTCTTCCTTCCGATTAATTTCGCGTTTATAATCTTCGCCATGGACAATTTGCACGATTCCTAGACGGAGGACCAGCATTGAAAAGAGAATAAAGACTGAAAAGAACAAAATATTAACCCTTACAGGTGTTGTATTCTTTTTTTTAGGCAAGTTATCTCACATCCTATAAAAATATCATAACCATCTATTACCAATAGTGTACGTAAAGATTCACATCATTGTAAAGGTTTTCCTGTAAAATTAAAGGAATCCTTGGTTTGCAAGGATTCCTTCGTAAATTAAAATGCTTCTTCGGGAATGGATATATTGCTGTCTGTACTGGGTATTTTTCGTTTTTCTATATTGATTTCATCAGATGAGTAAATCATCACAATCATTTTTCCGGGATAAGTTCTTGCCCTGATCAGAATGGGCTGATTGTATTTGTTTTTAAATGTAAAATCCGGACCATACCAACTGACTGTTGCGTCCCTGCCTGGAGGAACGTAGGGAACCTGTTTGCTATGGGAATATCGCTCGAGAATTTTCATTCCAGAACGGTCAGCAGCATTAAAAAGGGTCGATGATACCTGGCAAATACCTCCGCCAATTCCCTCTGATAATTCTCCTCTGACAATGATGGGTGCAGGCTGATAACCTTTTGAGGCAGTACGTTTGCCGACAACCTTATTGAAGGAGAAGGTTTCCCCGGGAAAAACAACATGGTTGTTAATCGCTTCTGCAGCTAGGTTGATGTTATGTGTCCGTTCTTTGTTTCTGCTATTGAAATAGGTTATATAATGGCCAATTTGATTCGTTCGAATATTGGCGATGATTTCACTGTCAACCTTCGGATAAATAGGTAAAGTGGGGACTTGTATACTTGAATGATGTTGCTCAAAAAAACTTGCCGTGAATTCTTTCTTGAACTTTTTCTCATCAAGAATATATCCTACATCTTCAGGTATGATTTTTCCGTAATCATCCAAACCTGCATTTGTGGGTTCTTTCTTAATCTGCAGAGACAGCTGTTTATTTAATGTTTCCAGCATCGTATGGTTAAGAATTGGATAACCAAACCATGGAATCGAAAAGTCTGACCGCTGCACTTCTATAATTGATTCGCCATCCCAAACTAAATCTATTTCATCATGATTATCTGCTGTACTGCTCGAAAGAATAAGTCCAATTGCCAGTAACCATTTCAACTTCTTCACCTCCCGTTTTATTATGGTTAAGCTGGTCATGTTTAATGTATTTTGGATTTGAAGTTGTTTATTGGAAAGGTTTTTTAGGACTCTAGGTAAAGCTAGGATGCTTTTCTTGTAAATTTTTACATAAAAAACATTGTGATTTCACTTAATTTTTGTGTAAAATTACACTAAATAGATAATCTATCCATTAAAAAACATCGTGAATATTATTTCTTAATTTTCCTTAAGAAATTATTAAGAAATTACCCCCTATTATTTTGGTATAAGCTGACATATAATTAAACTGTATTAATAATAATAGTACACTTAGTACAGATAGGGGGTCATTATGTTTGAGCTTGACCTGAGGAGCCGAAAACCGATATACGAACAGCTGGTAGATAAGATGAAAGAGCTGATCATAAATGAAGTGCTCAAACCTGATGAACAATTGCCTTCCGTACGTCAAATGGCACAGCAATTGACAATTAACCCGAATACAATTCAAAAGGCATACAGGGAGCTTGAGGTACAGGGATTCATTTATTCCTTAAAGGGCAAAGGGAGTTTTGTCAATTCTGTGGACCCTGGCAAAGATGCTGATAAAATTCTGCAAGTGAAGCAAGATCTTGAGAAGATGCTGCAGGAGGCATTGTATCTGGGCATTCCTGCAGCAGATTTGCATGAGATGATTAGAAGCTTTGATGGTTCGAAAGGGGGAAGCGGGCAAGATGATTCAAATGATTGAGATCAATAAAACATTTGAAAAACATGAGGCTGTAAAAAACGTCAATATGTCGATAAATAAAGGCTCAATATATGGGCTGATCGGATCCAATGGTGCAGGGAAGACAACCATCATTAAATTGCTGGCTGGAATTTATAAACAAGACTCTGGTAAGGTGCTTTTGGATGGCTCGCAGATTTTTGAAAACCAGGTATTAAAAGAGAAAATCTTTTACATATCCGACCAGCCTTATTTCTTTCCGCAGTACACAGTCAAGCAGATGGCGAAGTTTTATAAAAGCATTTACCCATCCTGGAATGAAGATCGATTCTTAAAATTAGCCGAAGTTTTCGATTTCAGCATGAACAAAAAATTGCACACTTTTTCAAAAGGCATTCAAAGACAGGCTGCATTCTGGCTTGCCTTATCTACGATGCCAGAGTTATTGATCCTGGATGAGCCTATGGATGGATTGGATCCTGTGGCCAGAAAAAAAGTAAAGAACCTCTTGATACAGGATGTCGCCGACAGGGAGATGACGATTTTGATATCCTCGCATAACTTGCGGGAAATTGAAGATATTTGCGACCATATTGGAATTTTGCATCATGGATCACTCCTGCTGGAAAAAGATCTTGATGATCTCAAATCTGATATACATAAGGTCCAGGTAGCTTATAGAGGAGAAACACCAAAACATTTGGAAAATCAACTGACAATGCTCCACTGCGAAAAAAGGGGGAGTGTCATGGTATGCATCATCAGGGGGAAAGAGGAAGAAATCGAGAAGGTTATCAACCAGACTGAGCCCGTTATTTTTGATATCCTCCCATTGACACTAGAAGAAATATTTATATATGAAATGGGGGATATCGGCTATGCAATCAAAAATATCATTGTTTAACAAAGAAATGATCCTCCAGGTTGGAAGAAACATCGGCTGGATATCTGTCATTTACTTTCTGGTTTTATTTTTTGCTATCCCATTAAGGATTTTGATGATTTATTCTGGTGAGAACTACCGTGATTTCATGCCGGTGCAAAGATTGTTTGATTTCAATTTTTCCATACAGTTCATTATGTTCATTACAGTACCAGTGATTATGGCAATCTTTCTTTACCGTTTCCTGCACGTCAAACAGGCAGCGGATTTAATTCATAGTTTGCCCTTGAAACGACAGCATCTCTTTCACTTTTACACTCTAACAGGCTTTGCATTTTTGATTGTTCCGGTCATCTTAGTTGCGTTGGTTACAGCCATTATTCACAGTGTATATGACCTGAATCTTTATTTTCAGCTTGAGGATATCTTCCGTTGGACTGGAATCGCCATTTTGTTTAACGCTGTACTTTATATGTCAGGAGTTTTTATAGCAATGGTGACGGGAATCTCTGTGGTCCAGGGTGTCCTGACATACATCATGCTCCTGTTTCCCGCTGGGTTCACCCTGCTGATCATTTATAATCTTGGGTTAATGCTGTATGGGTTTCCTAGTGATTATTATCAGATTAGGAATATAGAATATCTTTCACCTATTTCCCATTTGACTATTTTAGAGGGCCAGGCAATATCTGCAAAAGCAGTCCTCTTGTATACAGTGTTTGTGATTATATCCTATGTCCTGTCCCTGCTAATCTATAAAAAAAGGAATATAGAAGCGGCTTCGGAAGCAATTGCTTTTAGAGCTTTAAAGGTTGTTTTTAAATACGGTGTGGCTTTCTGCATGATGCTTCTGGGCGGCATGTATTTCGATGCAATGCAGAATAAATTTGCCTGGCTGATATTTGGATACGCAGCTGGCGGGATCATCGGATACTTCGCTGCCGACATGCTTCTTCAGAAAACATGGAGGGTTTTTGGAAGGGTTAAAGGTCTTGGATACTTTGCAGTTTCGATGGCGGTCTTGGTCTTGACCACTCAAGCGTTTGCTCCATATGAAAAAAAGGTGCCAGAACTTGATGAAATCAAAAGTGTTACTTACGCGAATCAAGTTTATATGGACCCGAATGATCGATTTGCGCCAAAACCAATATCCCAGCAAGAAAATATTGAGGCAGTCCGGAAGTTCCATGAAAGTATCATTAAGAATGAAAAAACGAATGAAATAGCAATGGACTCCCAGGAATTTGCTCTCTTTATTTATGAATTGAAAAATGGCGATAAACTGGTTCGCCAGTACACCATCGATCGATTCGACTATGAGTCCCAAATGAGAGAGATTTATGAGTCACTAGAGTATAAGCATGCACACCAGCCTATTTTTAAAATGAATACCGATGAAATTACCTCGATTAGAATAAACAAACACATAACAGAAAGCCCGTTGACGATTACCGATGAGGAGAAAATTAACCAGGCTATCGAAATTTTGAAAAATGAGATTGAGCAAGAACCTTTTTCCATTGATTATTATTCAAAAGGTAACACATCATCGATTGAAATTATGTCAGGTATAAACAATTACGAACATATTGAATTGAAGCATTCATATAAAAGCTTCCTCTCATGGCTGGAGGAAAACGGCATGCTGAAAGAAGCAATTGTGACACCTGATGATATAGACCATATTGTCGTAACAAATGATTCAATAGAACAGGAACAATTCAAAGAATTTCATGAAGAAGAAATAATTAATCGTATTATGAACGATGAAAACGCCCTTAAAATAAGTGAACATGATCAGGTGCTCTCAGCGATCAAGAACGCAGGTTATGGCTTGTTTAATGAAGAACCGTATACCGCCATTTTCGTATACAAAACAGGGAGTCACAAAGAGATTCGTACATTTAGCGGTAAAGATGTACCAGCATTCATCAAGGAGCATTTCAAGTAAAATTACTAGACAAAAATTGTAAGCAGCGAAGCTTGCAAGATTAGTAACAGGGCAAGGGGGATGGATATGGCTAAGATTGATTTTGACGAGCTTTACAGAATCCACGGTAAAAATCTTTGTCAAATTGCTTTCAGGATTACTAAAGACAAACATCTTGCAGAAGATGTAGTCCAGGAGACTTTCATAAAGGCATATAAAAAAGCAGATACCATCATTGATACGCATAAAATTGGTTCATGGTTAGCGGCAATCGCTGCAAGAACAGCCATTGATTATCTGCGGGCAGAGAAAAGAAGAAAATGGCTTCCATCTGACCAGAGCATCATGGAGCAAATTTTCAGTGATTATGATACAAATCAATCGCTTGAAAAGGAAGTCGAAATCATCCTGTTTAAAGAGGAAATCCAGCATATGCTCTACTTGCTGACGAGTGAGTATCAGCAGGTACTGGTATTGAGGTTCCAATACGGATTAAAAGAGGATGAAATCGCCTGCAGATTAAATATTAAATCAGGCACAGTCAAAACACGTCTGCACAGAGCTCGGAAACAATTGAAAAAAGTTATGTCAGAGAAGTACCCAGCCTAATAGTTCTATTTGGGCGATTAACCAATCGCCTATTTTTTTTGGCATAATTGGTGGTAAAAAATACAATTAATTCAAAAATTTTGAAGAAGAGGTGCGTCAATGATTTCAATAAACAATTTGAGCCACGAATTTGAAATCGGCAAAAAAGGGAGAAAAACAGTTATTCCTGTGTTGAAGAATGTTTCATTAAAAGTGAACAAAGGGGAAATCGTGACGATTGTAGGCAGGAGCGGTTCAGGTAAATCTACACTACTCAACCTTGTCAGTGGATTTATAAGGCCAAAAGATGGAGAAATCACGATTAATGGGATTAAAACCTCTACTCTAAACGAAACGAAATTTGCCGATTTCAGGATTGAGCATCTGGGGTTCATTTTTCAAAGCTTCCAACTGATCCCAAGTATGACGGCCTATCAGAATGTTGAGCTTCCTCTTATTTTTAAGGGAGTGAAAGAGGAGGAAAGGAAACTTAGAACCAATGAAATCCTTGATATGGTGGGATTATCTGACTACCGGGATCATTATCCTGGCGAACTTTCAGGAGGGCAGCAGCAAAGGGTGAGCATCGCCCGTGCACTTATTGTCAATCCTCCAATCATTCTTGCTGATGAACCCACCGGCAGTCTGGACTCGGAAACAGAAGAAGATTTACTCAAATTCATCATTAAATTAAACAGAGAGCTTGGCCTTACATTCTTAATCATTACCCATGATGACAAGGTTGCTCAAATTGGCCATCGTACTATTGAATTAAGGGATGGCAAAGTTGTAGAGGAGGTACTAGCAAATGAGGCTTAAAGATCAATTTCAATTCGTCAGGCAAAATATGAAAAAGAACCGGACACGGTTGTTCATGACCATACTAGCCACGGCTATGAGCGTAGCATTCCTGATTGTGCTTGCTTCAGTGGGGTTTGGTCTCCATAAATCAATCGTAAAAGAAACGCTTGAAAGAAGAATTGTGACAGAAATCGAAGTTCCTGGAAAAGAGGAGTCTAATAATGGCTTCAGACAGCTGACGGATGAGGACATTTCTTACTTTGAAGAAATAGAGGATGTCAAGGCTGTGACAAGAAGGAAAAACCTGCAGAATTATAGGTTTGAAGCGGATGAACACCAGACAAATGCCCAGGCAGTGGTTGCCCATATGCCATCTGAAACAAAAGCTGGTCTCGAACTTTCGGAAGGCCGGCTTCCGAAAGCAGAGAATGAAGTGGTCGTTGGGTATCATTTCTTCCAGGATCTTCGCCCAAATAAAGAGATAACTGAAGATCTTTACAATGAAAAGGGACAGATAAAAGAAGAATTCCGTTATAAAGGCGAGTTGGTCGGCAAGAAAATCAACATGGATGTTATCAAGTATGAAGACGGCAAAGAGGTAATAAAACCTTTGGAAGTAAAGGTAGTCGGTATCCGCAAGAAACCAACAAAGGAATGGATTTATGACAATGTAGTATTTGTTTCTGAAGGAGTCCTTAAGCAGGTGGAGGAATACACTGGCACTCCACGCGGAATGCTGAAGGATCTTAACAACCCGGACATGGAACTGCCAACTATCCCAGCTGATCAGTATGATCAAGTGAAAATTTATGCAAAAGATATGGAAGCAGTGAAAGATATTACGGCAAAATTAGAAGGAAATAATTACCCATCCTATTCGGTCATTAATGAGCTGAAAGATGTCAATGTCATGTTCACGATCGTAAAAGCGGGATTGATTTTTATAGGGACTATCGCAATCATCATTGCTTCAATCGGGATCTATAATACCATGACCATGGCGGTTACAGAAAGAGCACCTGACATAGGCATCATGAAAGCCATTGGAGCTAATCCAAAGACGATCAAAAAGATTTTCCTGCTCGAAAGCAGCTATATCGGACTGATCGGGGCAGCGGTCGGAACCCTTGTTGCTTATGCCATCAGTTTCATAGTGAATTTTGGACTGCCGCTGATCATCAAGCAGGCTTTCGGTGAAGAACCTCCGGAAGGGCTGATTTTTAGCCATATCCCTTACACCTTGCCAATCATCAGCTTTATCATCTGCTACCTTGTCACGATTCTGTCTGGCTTGCGTCCTGCACAGCGTGCCACTAAAGTTGATGTTCTTCAGGCAATGAGAAGGGAAGTATAAGAAATTTTGATAAGCAGGGAATCCGGTAATTAATAGATGCCGATTGGAGCCCGAGAAAGTGAGATTCTGGAAAACCGGGTCACCAATAGGGCTCATTGGAGCCCGGAAAAGTGAGATTCTGGAAAACTGGGTCACCAATAGGGCTCATTGGTGCCCGGAAAAGCAAGATTATGGAAAAACAGGTCACCAATAGAGCTAATAAGGTTTTGGACCAGTCGCGAATACTGGTCCATTTTTTATGAGCTTTATCTTGTATTTTTGGCGTGTTAGTCTAGTGAACAAAGACCAAACATTAACCTAAAAACAAACTTAAACTTAAATGAACGTTTTTCGTACATTGGCCGTCTTATGTAAAAAGGGAGAGCAAACAGGGGGTAGCAGTATGTCGCAAAGTGTAATTAAATTGGATGCAGTTTCAAAGCATTTCGGTGACCAAATGGTGCTTAGCAACGTGTCTATGAGCGTGAATGAAGGGGATATTGTAGGTCTTCTTGGCCAGAATGGTTCTGGGAAAACAACTATGATCCGACTTATGAACGGTGTCATCAACCCAACAGATGGAAAGTTGTCAATTCTCGGCATGGACCCGCGAATCGAAGGAGATACAGTCAGGAAAGCAACTGGAATTCTAACTGAAAATGCCGGTCTGTATCATGAAATGTCTGGATTAGACAATCTAATCTTTTTTTCAAAGCTATATGGAAACTTTGATTTAAATCAAATCCACCACTATTTAGAGGAATTTGAACTTGCTGAACATATGGATAAAAAAGTAGGGGCATATAGTACAGGTATGAAACGCAGGTTGGGGATCATCAAGGCAATCCTCCATAAACCTAGACTTCTTTTTCTTGATGAACCTACGAATGGGCTTGATCCAGAAGGAATAAAATTGGTTCTTAAATTCCTCAAGGACTTAAACATGCGGGAAGGAACGACCATATTTCTTTGTTCACATATCTTGCACCAATTAGAGCATGTATGTAAAGAGTACTTTTTTCTAAATGACGGAAAAATAACGGATTATGGCACTATAAATGAACTGCAAAAAAAGTACGTTAGTCAAATTGAATTGAAAGTTATTACTAATCTATTGCCAACTGAACCTCAATGGGGAGGTTATCCAGTTTCAAAAAAAGATAAAAATACTTTGCAGTTTTTATTGCCGTCAAGTGAACATATAACCCCATTGCTCCAAAAAATCATTCGTGATTTTTGGATACACCATGTGGAAATTGAAAATAACGATTTGGAATCCTTATATTTTAAGATCAGGAGTGGGGTCAATGAATAAAAAGTTGATATGGCTTGTAGCTGCTAAAGATATCAGGGGAATAACCAGCTCGGTTCAAGTGTGGCTGGGGCTGATCTTGTTGCCGCTGATTTTTTCGGTGATCTTTCCGCTGGCTTTTATTCTTTTGGTTAAGAATGTTCCAATTTCTTCACCTGAGTTGATTGATTTAGTGGACAATGTACTAAAGGGACTAAAAGGTACAAAGAGCGGGGAAATGATAGGCAGTCTCCCAAGTCTGGAACACCAAATTATTTTCGTGGTTGTGAATTACCTGCTGGGTTCGATATTTTTACTTATTCCGACCATTAATGCAATGATGATTGCTCTTCATAGCTTTGTTGGCGAAAAAGAAAAACGGACCATGGAAACACTGTTGTTTTCTCCTATTACTGTAAAGGAATTATTTATTGGAAAAGTACTTTCAGCTTTCATTCCATCTATCATTATTACTTGGGTGAGTTTCCTGCTGTTTGGAATCATCACTGTAAGCTTAACTTATAATATGTTTGGTTATTTGATTTTCCCAAATGCGAATTGGCTCATCCTGATGTTATGGGTCGTCCCAGTGATTACGGTCCTAACTATCCTGGTGAATGTGTTCGTCTCTGCCAGGGCAAAAGGATTTCAGGAGGCTCAGCAGCTGGGGGGAATCCTGATTCTTCCGATCATGCCTCTCTTTATAGGCCAGGCAACGGGTTTTTTAATCATTAAGCCTTTTTTACTTGCTTTAATAGGTGTCATCATTTTAATTTTAAATTTCATCTTATTAAAAATGATGACAAAATATAATGATCGTAATACTTTATTTGAAAAGCAAATATAGGTTGATAATGTCCTGCACCATTAATTTGATTAGAGTTAGCAGCTGAAATTGTATATGTATAGATTGTTTAACTTTGGAAAAGTCTAATCCTATCGATCACAACACAGGGGGATAGGATATGTCAGTTATTGTCATTCAAACTTTTGAAATGAAACAGGATAAATTTCCGGATGGCATCAAGAATTTACGCTTAATACAAAACTTCAGGAACGAGCAATATGACCACAGGGTTGAGCTCTTATCTCCGATTTCTGGTGAAGACCATACTTATGCATTGATATCCACATATGAAGGTCTGGCTGAAATGGAGCTGCAAAACAAAAAGATGTTTGAGGATGAGGAATATAAAAAGCTCATCGGTGAGTTCTTTTTGGAAAATATCGTGCAAGGAAGCATGTACACTCAGATGTATCGCACGATGACTGGTCTGAGCAGTGACTCCGAATCAGAAAAAGACAAGAAATAATTAGTGCAAAGTCGATTCCCTGGGGACTCGACTTTTTTCATTTCTTAGGAAATTATAAAATTATTTAGTTGTGGAGAACTACATGTAGTATTCCTAATCCAGCTCCAGCGCCTAGCCCCTCGAGTCGCTTCGGTCCGCCCAGTGAAGTCAAAGACCGACTTCATTGGTCGGCTCTCCAGCGCTTGTCGGGGCTGAACGAGTCGCTTACGCTTTTTGTTCTGCCTGAATGGTCGATACATAAATTTCAATTGATTCTCGAATGATAATACTTGTTGAGGAAGGGGGTACAGCAATGGATTATTTTCTGCCATCATCAAAGTCAGGAAGTGGAAGTAGCGCCAATGAAGGAGATTTGAAATGGTGGCAACTGTCACTGATTGGTGTTGGATGTACGATTGGAACTGGTTTTTTTCTTGGATCCGCTATTGGTATTAAAATTACCGGGCCATCCATCGTCTTTTCTTTCATCCTTGCCGCTTTTGGCACATACGTCGTTTATAATTTATTGGCAAAAATGACAGCTCAGGATCCTCAGGATGGCTCGTTTTGCTATTATGCGAAGAAAGCTTATGGTCAATGGGCCGGATTCAGCTGTGGATGGAATTACTGGAGTTCCAATATCTTGATTATGGGCAGCCAGCTTACGGCTCTTTCAATTCTGTCACAATTCTGGTTTCCTAAAGTCCCGTTGTGGCTTTTCGCTACCGGTTATGCCATCCTCTCGATTGGTGTAGTACTTACCGGGAATAAGGGATTTGACAAGGTAGAAGATCTATTAGCAATCATTAAAACTGCAGCAATCATCATGTTTATATTAATAGCTGCAGCAGCTCTATTTGGCTTGTTCAACTTGGAGACTAAACAGGTGATTGTGCCAAATTCTGCCCAAAAACTGTTTCCTGAAGGCTTTAAGGGATTCTGGTCATCATTGATTTACGCATTTTATGCATATGGAGGCATTGAAGTAATCGGCTTAATGGCAACGAGGCTGAAAAATAAAGAAGATGCTCCAAAAGCGGGGGTAATCATGCTGATTCTACTAGTTATCATTTACGTGCTTGCTTTAGGACTAGCGGTGATCATGGCGGCGCACGGTGCCTTTCACCATAAAGAAAGCCCATTTGTTACAGCACTTGACCCATATAATCTGGCTTTTTTCCCTCATGTGTTCAACGCAGCGATCATCGTAGCAGGCTTTTCAACCATGACAGCTTCGTTGTTTGGAGTGACCACCTTGCTCGTTACGTTAGCGGATGATGGAGATGCTCCAAAGGTCTTTGCCAAGAAAATCAAAAAATTGAAAGAGCTTCCCCTTCCATCGCTGGGATTGGCAGTGGTGGGTTTAATTGCATCAATCATTACAGCCTTGCTGCTTCCGGGGAAAATTTATGAGTATATTACTACAGCCGCAGGTATCCTGATTTTATTCAATTGGGCTTTTATCATTATCTCTGCTTTAAAATTGCTTGAATTAAAAGCATGGGGGAAATTCATTTCTTTTGTTGGAATAGCCCTTATCCTAGCGGCTGTTAGCGGAACGATTATGGAAAAGAGCATTCGTATGGGTTTCTTCATTAGCATACTCCTTGTCTTGCTTATTGGGATAATTTCTCTGTTTTTACAGAAAAAAGTATGGAATAAAGCAAGTAGCGCAAACTAACGAAAACATTAATAGTTTATGGAGGAGATTTTAATGAAACATCTAAGAGCGCTGGCAGTAAAATCCCTTGCCAGCCTGGTACTCCTATATGTCATTCTTGGCCTGATGTATGATATGTCTTTTACCAATGTATTTTTAATATCCCTGGTGCTTGGGCTAGCGTCTTATGTAATTGGAGACTTGTTCCTCTTGCCAAAAACGAATAATACAATCGCAACATTAGCAGATTTTGGACTTGCCTTTATGATCATCTGGATTTTGGGAGAAAGTTTGACGTACGGAGAGAGTTTACTGATTGCATCTCTAATATCAGCCGCTGGAATCGCTTTGTTTGAATACTTCTTTCATAAGTATGTGGCTGGGAATGTTCTCGAAGATGGCGGGAGGGATTATCAGAATACGAATTACCGTTACCAAACAGAAGCTGCTGAAGAACTATATCCCATTAAACCTGATGTAAAAAGTGAAGAGGATACCAAATAATAATGATGAATCCTAAGCGCTAAAAAAGAGCTGCAATCGCAGCTCTTTTGCTTGTAGCAGAAATTTTAATCTTTAAGATAAACTGTATCAGACTTTTCAGCAACCTTGAATTCGAATAATTCAAAGACAATTCCATAAATAAATGAAGTTAAAAACATGGATGCGAACATATCAAGTATATAGTGCTGTTTAACAAACAATGTAGAAATAATGATCAGCGAACCCATAACCGGAACGAAGATTGAATGGATGATATGTTTGTTGCCGATATTGATATTGCCAAGAATAATGGCAAATGTAGTTAATACATGAATGCTGGGAAAAGCATTATATGGTTGATCATGGCTGTAAATCATGCCGACAAGTTCTATAAGGATTCCGTCACCAACCAGGTTTGGGCGCGGAACGGTAGTCTGGAAGAAGAAGTAAATGACGAAACAAACTAACTCTCCGATAACAATTAAAGTCAATGTTTTTAAATAGACCCGAGTATCCTTATACCAGAAATAAACCAGATAACCTAAAATGAAGGCGTACCAAATGATATACGGTATAACGAAAATTGGAAGGAAAGGTATCTTATCGTCTATATCAGTTGAAAGGATTACAGCTTCCCGAGGGTTGTTATTCAAGATTTTATAAATCAAGCCCAGTACTGGCATAACCAGCAAAAACAATAAATATGGCAAATCTTTTATTTTGTTTTTCATGTTACTACCCCTTTTGCTTAGTTGCTTATGGAGTATAAATACCACAAACAAACTTATTTAATCCAAAAACAAAATATTGGTATATTAATAGAAAAATAAGAGCTTCACATATAATAGACGCATAAAAAATGTATTTAGTTCCATTGAACTAACTTTTTTTGGCCTTTTTAAACAAAAATGTGAAGTAGTGATTTCTACTTGGAGGGTAAAAAAAAGCTCTTAAGCGATATATTTCGGCTCATTTCGCAGTCATCAGCAAGAAGACAAAAGCAAGAGGGGGAGGAAACATTTTTAGAAAAATAAAAAACCTTGATTTTAAAATCAAGGTTTTAAAGCGTCCCAGAAGAGATTCGAACTCCCGACCTACAGTTTAGGAAACTGTTGCTCTATCCTACTGAGCTACTGGGACATGATGAAAATTAAAGTTATAAGTAAATACATAATCATTCACTAATTACAGCGACTCAATTATTATACGATGAATCTGTGAAAAATTCAAGATAAATTTTCCTTTAAATTTCAGAAAGCACCAAGAAGCCGTACCTCAGCTTCTTGAATGCCATTAATGCTGCTTTTTATGGAAAAGCCCCATAACTTCCAGGGTTTCAGTAATATTGACAAATGCTTCAGGATCTATTTCTTCTATTAGTGTTTTAACTTCTGTAAGTTCATAACGAGAAATGACTGTAATGATGACGTTGCTCTTCTCATTCGAAAAACCTCCAACAGAGTCCATGACCGTTACACCACGATAGACATTTCCAAGTAGATGCTGCTTTACTTCCTCCCCTTTTCTAGTGATGATCATCAACGTTAGCTTTACGTGATGTGTATGGACCTTATCGATCACTTTGCCAAGGACAAAAATGGAAACAAGCGTATTCAAAGCTGCATCCCAGCTAAACAAAAACCCTGATAATAAAATCACGACAGAATTCATCGCGAATAATAGTGTTCCCATAGGGAAGTCTTTGCGTCTTGCCAGAAGCATCCCGATAATATCAAAGCCGCCAGAAGATCCTGATGAACGGAAGATTATCCCTATACCCAATCCAACGATCGCCCCGCCAAATATCGATGATAATATTGGATCCTCTGCAAGCTTAAATACGGGTATAACATATAGAGCGATAGAAATTGTGATGACGGAAAGAATCGTATAAAAGATGAATTTACGTCCCAGTTTTAAATATCCTAAAACTAATAGGGGGAAGTTCAAAAGGAAATTGTAGACGCCAGTATTGATAGATGTGAGCATTGATAAAATGATGGATAGACCGCTAATACCGCTGCTCATGATTCCGTGGGGGATCAGTAAAAGGTTGAATGCAAATGAAACAATGATTGAGCCAATGATAATTCCTGCTGACTTCAAAAACGACGCCTCCAAAAAACAGTGTGTAAAAAATATTATATAGATGAAAATAAAGAAGTGAATTTAAAAGTTTATTTAAAATTCATTAAGTATTTCGATTTGCGATGCCCTTCTTTGTAAGAATCATATTTGGTAAAAGGAAGGGAAAGATATAGTGATGATTTTGGGAGGTGAAGCAGTTTTGGAGAATGATTCAATCAGGGACCTGGTGACTGTAACAGATGATAGGGGCAGAGTGAGACAATTTGAAGTAGAAGCGTTATTTGATATGAACGGAGAATCCTACGCGATGCTTAGAGATGAAGAAGGAACAGTGTTAATGAAAGTAGAAGAGCAGGGTGGCGAACAATATCTCGTTGGCCTGGATAGCGACACTGAAAAGTCACAGTTGCTTGATGCCTATCAAATTGCTGTTGACGCCGCACCTGCGGAAGATTAAGTGAAGCCGCCCAATTAGGGTGGCCTTCTTTAAAGGAATTTTTGTATCTAATATAGAAATAAGAAAAGATCATTTTATTTAATTTGGGGGACATATGGAATTTCCAGTTTTAGAAACAGATCGGCTCATTCTTAGGGAAATTACAGAGGAGGATGCTGAGGATTTATTTATCAATTTTTCCAACACTGAAGTTATGAAGCATTATGGATCAGAACCGATCGAGAGTATTGAAGAAGCAAGAGGTCTGGTTCATTCTTTCAAGGCAGGCTTTGTCGAAAATAAAGGGATAAGATGGGGCATTCAATTAAAAAACAAAAAAAGCGTCATAGGTACTGTTGGCTTTCATGCTGTGTCACCGAAACATAGAAGAGCAGAAATTGGTTATGAGCTTAACCAAGGATATTGGGGTCAAGGCCTGGCTAAGGAAGCAATCAGGGTGGCTATAGAGTATGGGTTGAAAGAAATGGGATTAGTACGGATTGGGGCCGTTGTATTTATTGAAAATAAAAATTCGAATGAATTACTTCTAAAACTCGGTTTTCAAAGAGAAGGGGTTCTGAGAAGTTATATGATTCAAGGCGGCCTTTCCTATGACACTAATGTGTACTCATTGGTAGCTGCTAATTGAGCCTGGTAAAATATCATTTTAAATCAACGCTTTTAACTGACTTATACAGTTAACCAGCATGTTTAGAAGACCTGTTTGAAAACAAAAAGCTCAGATTTCTGAGCTTTTTTGTTTGCTGTATTCTAGTGTATATTCCGTTTTTTAAACCTGCCGCCACGCACTTCTGCAATATTCCCGACTGCAAGGAATGCTGACTCATCCAATTCTTCGACAATGGATTTCAATTTGGCTTCCTCAAGACGAGTGATGACACAAAAGATGACTTTCTTGTCATCACCTGTATATGCACCCTCGCCAGTCAAATACGTGACTCCTCTGCCAAGACGTGCCATGATTGCGTCACCGATTTCCTTGTGCTGTTCACTTATGATCCAGGCTGCTTTTGACTCATCGAGACCGGCAATGACTATATCAATCGTTTTAAAGGCAATGAAATAGGCAAGGATGGAATACATTGCCCGGTCCCAACCAAAGACAAAGCCTGCGGTACCAAAGATGAAGATGTTAAAAAACATGATTACTTCCCCGACGGAAAATGGCAGTCTTCTGTTTGCCAGAATCGCAAGTATTTCCGTACCGTCCAAAGAACCGCCGTACCGAATGACAATTCCTACTCCAGCACCGAGAACGATTCCTCCGAAAACAGTAGCCAGGAGTAAATCTTCTGTAAAAACAGGCCAATCATGAAGGAAGCTGGTTGTTAAAGATAAAACGGTGATCCCCAATACGGTGGATAGCGCAAATGTTTTGCCAATTTGCTTATAGCCAATGAAAAAGAAAGGGATGTTCAGAATGAAAATAAAGAGGCCGAGGCGCCAGCCCGTCAGATGTGAGAGGATGATTGAGATACCGACAATACCGCCATCAAGAATTTTGTTCGGGACCAGGAATTCCTCAATTCCAACGCCCATCAGGACAGCACCGAAAATGATGAAGAAAATTCTTTTTGCGAGTTTAGTCTTCGTGATGCCCTTATGCTGCTGCTGAACAAGGGCTCGTTCTGGAATGCTGTTCATTTCTTCCCCCTTAATAGATTCTTCCATATGACTTTTATAACTAATTTTACCACAACTTTTCAGCCAAACTAAAAGAAAGACCTTTCATAATTTTATTTTCCAGTGTTGATTTTTAGGAAAGTGGGTAGTAATTAGGAAGGTTATTGCTTATAAAAATTGAAAAGGTGTTGTTGCAGGTTGAATCTTACTTTAGTCATTGGACTCTTTTTACTGATGCTATTTTTGATTGGTATGATCGGCATCAAATTAATAAAAATACCGGATATATTATTATATATTTTGCTTGGTCTGATTTTATCCTTGGTTATTAAGGAATCAAAGGTAATTGAAATGGCAGGGGAGATCGGTCTGATCCTGTTGTTCTTTATTCTCGGCTTGAAGTTCCCGGTCAACAGGTTGATTTCGAACAGTGCGAAGGTATGGAGAGGCGGATTGCTGGATGCTGTGCTTGGGATACTTGTAACTGCGGGAATAGCACTGCTGTTCGGTCTCGATTGGGTTTCATCATTAATTGTCGGAGGTATTGTCTACGCTACCAGTTCTTCTATCACAGCAAAATTGATTGAAGATAAAAACAGGACTGAAAACAATGAATCAGAATTCATGCTCCTGATCCTGGTTTTCGAGGATTTGATTGCTCCTATACTTGTAACCGTACTGATCGGTCTTTCCGGGGAGGGGTTTACAGTAACTGATTTTCTGTTAATTATTTTGAAGATTGTACTTCTCGCAGGGATTGCCATGTTCTTTGCCAGGGTGGTTTTCAAAAAGGCAGAAACTATGTTAAGAGAAATTGACCAGGATGATATTTTTATTGTGTTGATTACGGGCATTGCGCTAACATACGGCGGGATTGCGATGCTTCTTGGGTTATCAGAGGTAATCGGAGCTTTTCTTGCCGGAATGATGCTGTCTGAGCTTTCAATTAAGGACAAGGTAGAAAAAGCTGCATTGCCAGTAAGAAATATTTTTCTTCCCTTTTTCTTCCTGAATTTTGGCCTTCATATAGAAATGACAAAAGACATCCCTTATTTAGGACTATTGATTGTTCTCGTTCTGTGGTCATTGATCCATAAATTAATCGTGGGTTATATTGGTGGGCAATGGTATGGTCTTTCAAGAAGTGATTCATTGAAAGCGGGGCTCTCACTGACACAAAGAGGAGAATTCTCCGTGATCATAGCTGCGCTGGCAACCGGAGAGCTAAAGATCTTTGCCAGCATTTATATTTTGGTGATTGCCATCATCGGTACAATCATGTTCCAGTTGGCGCCGAGGCTGAATAACATGATTGTTGAAAAAGTAAAGGAAAAGACTAATTAAGCATTAAAGGGATTACCCTTTAATGCTTAATTTATTGTCTATGGGACTTATTCTGGAATTCCATACTAGTCAGTAAAGGCAAGGTAAAGCGTTACTCCAGTATTTCCTTTACGCGGCCTACCTGTCCGTCCTCCAGCCTGACCTTCACGATATGTACACTTTAAATTGTGTACATAATTGGTGAGACGTTGAAAATAGTGAGTTTTCTTCCTTTTTATTAATGTACAATAAAAATCATGTACATTAATAACTAATTTCCTGAAGAAAAGTCGGTTAAAGGTGTTTTTAAATATTAGATAGAATTGAATTGATTACTGCTTATCTGAGCTATCCATAATAATCGCTTGAACTCTTCCAACTTGTCCATCCTGTAATTTCACTTTAATTCCGTATGGATGATAGGAACTGTTTGTTAGTAATTTTTCAATTTTCCCACGAGTTAAGATTCCCGTTCTTTGGTTCTTCTTTAATACAACATCTACTGTTAAGCCAGAAATTAGTTCATTTCTGTATTTCCCTGTCATATAGAATAATTCTCCTTTTTCTGTACTTAAATTTGTGAAACGTATGCCTATCTTTATATACAAAAGCGAGAAACTCTTGAAATTTCTTTAACACTAAAAAGAAATGTGTACATAAAGCATTTTTAAATAAAGTTTATTTCCTTATTTCTTTCAAATAAGTTCCAAGTATACTGTAAGTATTTCTTTCCGAGAATATGACCTTCATTCATCTTGAGTTTGGACAAATGATATTCATCTTCGGCTTCAAAAATGCAGTGTACTTCCTCAGTTTCGGGATTAATTGCAAAGTACAAATCATCAAATTGGGTGTGACAGTTGGGACATAATACAATTATGTTATGACTAATATCATCACCTCTATGTAATTTATTATATGGTTGAAGATGGTGTGCTTCAGAGGTGAACTCACCGTTAGATTTTCTCAATTTATAACCACAAAGCTGACATTCGTTGTTATAGGAAATCTTTAGTTGTCTGGCTATTTTACTATCCCTTACCATTCTTTGTATAGAAACTTTATTTTGTTCGAGATTTCTTTCATTATTCATATCGAAATCATGAATATCTTGTTCATTAACGTCATTCCTTTCCGAATATTGGTTTCTTAAGAGAGTATCTGGTTTTTTATTCGGTAAAATATCTTCAATGTTATAGTTTGCACTCACAATACTTTTATTTTCAGCCCTCATGATAGATATATATTCATTAAAGGCATATTCAAATGGTTTAGTTATATCTTGTTCTAATAATATTTTGTAAATACCTCTTCCATCGGTAGAATGAAGTATATGGAACATCATACTTCTTCTCAAAAGTTCTTGATAAATCTTTTTCCCCCTAAATAATCCCTTATTAGCGACTCTATCAAAACAACTGAAGAGCCTATTGATTTTTCCATTATCTAAAGTGCTGTTTTCCATAATTAAAAGAATGTCACCAGAATAACCTTGCTTATTTCGATACTTTAGATAGTCCGTTAAGTATTCAAAAGTTATATCATTTAAAGATAACCATTCTACTAAGTCAGAATTTGCTTCCAAACGTCTTACATTTCTTATACGTTTTTTCTCAAAGTCAATATCTGATAATAAAAGTTTTACCACATCTTCCTGTTTAAACATATTAAAGAAGGTAAGCGAACAAACCAACGGAATTAGTGCCTCTTCGTAATCATACTTGAAAACTAAACGACCACTGAATAAAGTTCTAATATCATTTGGCGTCAAAAAGTCTATTTCATCTTCATTATTTTCAACTTGCTCTTCCGCAAAAAAGATGGATTTAATATCATTGTTAAATTGATAGTATACATTCTGTTCAATAAAACTTTCATAACGTAAAAACTCCAAGAACTGCAATAAACTTGGTCTAACATTATTAGATTTTCTCTTAATTAAAGAAAGCCTATCAATGTTAAAAATTTCTGCATAATCTCCTTTGGCAATTTTATCAATTATATATTTTTCAAAATAATCATCAAGAATAACCTTGTATCTTGAAAATGTACTTGGTTTAAGTTTTACATGTTCTGTCGCATATTCAGTAAATCCATACATCAAAAATTCATATTCTCCAATATCAAACATTCTTTCACCTCTTTATCTAACTGTGTGCTTCATAATTATTCTATTCAAATAAACCAGGGAAATTATCTTTCCAATTAGAGGTTGTCATCTTCTTTTTATCGTTTATATTTATAACATTCTCAATATTGTTTTCCTTTTGTTTATGGTCATACGTACTTTCTATGGAAATTTTTTGATATTCATTTTTATAAAAATCTCTATTGTCTTTGAGAAACCTAATTTCCTTGTCCTTTTCTTCAAGTAATTGTAAAAGTTCTCTTTCTTTTTGACTTGCTTTTTCAAATGCCACAGCTTTTTCCCAAAGAGCTTGTATATAGGTATTGTATTCATTAAGAGCGTTAATCATCGCTTTCTTATTTTCCCAATACTTATTTACAGTATCTATAATATTAGGTAAAGGAATTGCCTCAAAACTTTCAGCATCAAGAGAACTATATGATTGGTTTAACTCATTAATTTGTTCACTCATTCTACGAGACCATATATGACGATGTATTCCTGTTTCTTTTTCTAAGTTAAGAAAAGTTATTTTCCCTATGTTGTTTAACGCATAATTTGTTAGTATTTCTAATAGTTCTTCCTTGCTGTAACGTTGAGGTCTACCTTTTTTATTAATCATAACTTTATCTCGCTTTCATTTAACATTACTTAGGAATATAAGAATCAATAAGGGCTTTTTTATTGAATAATTCCGTTAGTTTTCTTGCAAGAATAGATAGCTGTTCTTGGTCTTCATGAGAATATTTCAATGTGCTTTTATCATAAAGCATATCTTTTGAGAAACGTTGCATTGTTTCAATTTGGTCTTTTATATTCTGAGAATATTTATTTGATTGTAATTTTAATGAGTTGACCATTTCGGGATTGTTTATTAAATCAAGTTGAAAATGAGAACAAAATATACAATTATCTATACAATTGTTTGGGAAGCTACTATCTCTACAAAATCCTCCTTGTATTCTTATATCCGTTGTTTCTCCCTTTGTTAGCTTACTTCTAACGATTAGGGCATTTGAATCAGATAGGAACGCATCTCCTAAATCTTGTTCTCTATTTCTTTTTATTGTCTCAGACAATATTCTTACTCGTGCTTCCGCAAAATAATCAAGATGGCTTGAATAAGTAATTTGGGATTTTAAATTTAAATGTCCACCGATTCTGGCAATCGTCAACTCATTAAAGCCCTGTAACATCATATTACAAAATGCAAAATGTCGAGTATCACCTAACTTCACTCGCTCCAAATCTGGATAACCATACTGTTCACCTATTACATCCACATAGAAGTCATCTAACAACTCTTCCATTTGAGCATTGTCCATCTTGTCGGTTCGATTTCTTCTACTTTTAGCATTATGTCTTGACCGTTCCTTTATAAAGGAATTGTAAGGCATATAAGCAAAAAGATACTCGCTTTTTTCCGTTTGACTTTGAAGAGATAAGTATTCAGAGATAAGGTCATATATCTCCTTGGTAATTTTCAAAGTGTTAGTAATTTCAATTTGACCATTTCCTTTTTGCTTATTTCTTGGAACAGTAATACTAAATGTATTATTTCCCGAAGAGAGACAGTCGGCTTTAAGGTCTAAAAAATCACTGGGGCGTAGAGGGATGATTTTTGTTATTCTCCACCATAAGAGAATAGGCAAATATTTTTTCCTTTGGTCAGTGGTACATTTTTTCATAAAATCAAGTAATATATCATCGAATTGAATTATACTTTCATAATGTGGCAACGTTCTGATTTTTCTCTTTGGAAGGGAAATGGATTTAAACAACTTTTCATATTCACTATTCCAGTGGTTTGTGTAAAATTCCGCAAACTTCAGATTGCTTTGAATTAATTGTTCTTTCTTTCTATCGGTTGTTGCCATTAAAATATCTTCATATTGTCTCAGAAATGCTGGTTCAAACTGTCTGCTTTCTATAAAGGCTTGTCGTATATTTGTTAACATAGACTTCAAATGGTCAAGAGTGTAATCGGTATTAATCAAATTAACAATAAAGCATTTTAAGGCTAAATTAAATTCCTTATGCAGTTCCAAATCAAATGTGAAAGTAACGGTAGACTTTTTCTTAACGTTTTTCAAGAGCCAAATAGATTCTGAAAACTCACCCGATTTTATTACACCTTCATTCTTTAATCCCTCATATATTTTCAAATAAGTTTCGACATCTTCAGATTTAAAACCGTACTCGCTGTTTTTAAATGATATTTTCTCATTGGGAGTTTCCTGTAATGTATGTAGCTTAACTAATATGTTCAAGTCCTTAATTCCTTTCAGGTAAATAGATTTTATCATTTATAGCTTCTAAGCTCGTTTCCAATGGTTTTAACGCTATAAAGCTATTAACGTATTCTTTATCAAAGGACTTTATTGATTGGCTTACTAAACCAAGCAATTTATACAGTATATGTGTTTTTCTGATTCGTTCATAAACATCATGTTCATCCAAATTCCTAATATCACTTATAATATGTACCAAGTCATTTTTCAGTGAAGTTAATAGATGGGTTCTTGGAATAATATAAGGGCATGTTTTACAGTTTCCTGTCGGATTTTTGCAGTTTTCACTATAAAAACATTGTGAGTATTCTTCCTTTGAGGGCATTGCTCCCACATATATACTGTACAACCGTTTTTCAATTTCATCGTTTGGTAAAAGAGCAATTTCAAGTGCGATTGATTTTTGTTTATTTTGTTGCTCTAAAAAATAAGACGATATTTCTTCTATTTCAGAAGGGGAATACTGTTGTTGATACAATTCTATTATTCTTGTTTTTTCCTCCAGCGATAGTTTCAATTCTTTTTTATTTATTGCTATGTCTACTAAAGAATTATATAGCCAACCAAAATGCCCCCTTTTAAACAGATTATAAGAAGTATCATCGAGGAATTCGTCTTCGTTGGTATTCATAACGTACTGACTAACCGTATCTTGGTCCATATGTCTTCTTAGTCTTTGTGCGAGGAGATGTGCCACATCACCATTTTTTGAGCCTTTAGAAACACTGTGAAAGAAGTAAGTCATTAAACTCCTGTTTGCTATCCTACTGGAAAATGACTTTAAAGTAGGGTGAGCGTGAAAAAACGAATTGATTAAAGGAGAAAATGAACTTCTCTTTTGCATTAAAGGGAGTAGATATTCATTATTGTAATTTTCTTTTCTTCTATGTAATTCAATCGTTAGTAATATAGTGGATGCTGTTTCAAGCATATCCATATTCACTAAAAATTTGTTTAAGACCTTCGTCTTACTAATGACAAATCTTTCCCATTGCTCTGAAACAATGTTAATAATAGATTGGGCATCAGAAACTGGAATTCCATCATTTAAAACACGCTCAATATAGTCATTTGGTATCTCCGAAAAATTTATCAAAGGGAAGTTAAGTATATCCGAACGTCTCCAGGCATTAGTCATGTGCATAAAAATGTAGAACCAAGTTTCAGCATATTCAGGTTGTAATAAAGATTTTTCTTTATGTATGCTAATGTTTTTAACGTAATCATAGTATTGTTTAAATTCACTTCTGGAATAGATTTCTTTATCCATTTGGGTATGGATTTTTGAAGTATAGTTATACTTATTTCTAAATTTACATTCATCCGATTTAACTGCCAGTATAAAATTTAAAAAGCCTATTAATTGTTTTTTATGCTTGGTTGAAGATGCTATTAAATTCATTATTTCAGCATCTGTATGATTATGAAGCTCCTTAGTAAGTAAAGTAGATAAATCAACAAACATCCGACCATTTACATTTATCAATGCGTGTTTTTGCCTCATTCTTGTATTAGAATACAAGTGTGTTACATAGTCTTTAAATATTTCGATTGTGGCCTCAATTTTTGCTTCGTTTTTGACCCTTTTTAAATAATAAGAAACTCTATCTTCAAAAGATGTATTTAAAGTTAACTTCTCGGTCTTTATCAATTCAAATGGAATAGAATGAACTTCTGTTTTACTTATAAAATATTTTTTCCGTTTATTATTAGTTTCAGTAGTATGTATGTCTTTGAATAAGCCATCTTCAATCCTTGCATAAATGGTGGAAGAATTGACTCCAAAATATTGTGCAATTTGTCCCACAGTATAATAGTTAATAGACAGTTCCAACTCAATAGTGGATAATATTCTTTTTCTTTTTTTGGGTTCTTCTTGGGCTTCATGTACTACTTTGGTACTTAAGCGTTCTTTTTCGGCTGTTAAACGTTCTTCTCTTGTTATTCTACGTTTCTCCTTCAAGTCCTCATTTAAAGCTCTTATACGGGCTTTAAATGAGATTATATCCCTATTAGGTATCTTCCAACTGGAACTGTAAAACGTTGATTTTATAGCGTTAGGGAAGGAACCTTTTGTAATATGTCTAAGAACTGTCTCCACATGTAAATTTAAATGTTTAGCTGTTTCCTCGGTAGTTTTAAAATCTGTCATCTCATAGTATGATTTATTTTCCTCTATTAATTTGTGTATTTCCGCTTTGCTTACGTAGTAATGATTATTAATCATCTGAACCGTAGTGAAAAAATTCTTTTTTACATAATGTTTATATAAATTGTTTTCACTAAAACCAAGCAGGGAACTTGCTTCAGGAATTGTAAACAGTGTATCCAACAGCTCAAGGTGCTTTTTGTATTCCTCTATGTCATTTTCAGAAATAAGTGTTCTTCCAGTACCCCTAATAACATCAGTGAATGTATTTCGTTGAAGTAAATATCTTACTTTATTAATTGTAATTCCTAATATATCGGATGCTTCTTTTGTTGTTAGATATTTCATATTTATCTCCTAAAAATCAGTCTAAAAAATCGCCATTATAAAGTAACTCTAATTCTTTTTGCAGTTTGTTCATTATCCTTTTTGTATCTGCTATATAAGTTAGTGAAGAATTTAAATTACTATCTCCACGAGAAACTGCAACCTCTAACACATTGTCAGTATACTCCGCTAATAAATTAGAAAATACACCTCTCCCAATATGTGTTGACCATTTCATACTGTCTAAGTAATGACCGTATGTTGAAATCCTAATGTCATTCGATTTCTTTAAATTTTCTACAAATAGTATCTGTAAATTTTTAAATGCTTTTCTATAACTTTCTCCTGACATTGGATTACCATCTCTATTAAGGAATAGAGCATCTGTATCGGTATTTCTATACATTTTTAAATGGTTATTATAAAGTTTTTTCAATAAACTCCTGTATGGAAAAATTGGTTGACTTCTATTTTTTTTAACTTCACCTGTTCCAGAAGTCGTTGTTAAGTCCGTTCTTAAATTTGTATCGGTAATCTTAACAATTTGTCCAAACTCTCCAAAAGAACCGATATTTCTAATATTTGACTTTGTGATATTAACTATTTCACCCATTCTTATTCCTCCAAAAAACTGATAATACACACCTAATGCAATTGGATTTGTTTCGTTATATGCAGTTTCTATAAAAGGAATTATTAATTCAGTTTTAAAATCATGAATTCTTTCCCCAACAGGGTTCTGGTTATATATTAACTTTTTAAAATGTTTATCTTTGAGATTTAATATGTCACTATGTTGTATGTTTTTTAAAATGCTATTTTCTGATAGATATACATAGAATTGATAGATAATGTTTTCATAACTCTTAACAGTTGACTTTACGTTTCCCTTCTTGGTTTGTGAAAATAAGAACTCCGTAGCACAGCTAATAGTCAACTCTTCTAAATCTTTAAGTGGATGTTCCCTGTCAAAGAATAACCAATTTAAAAAAGAAGTAATCCCGAACGATGCTACAGACATGGAGTTATACGATTTATTACGGTAATAATCCACAATAAATTGATTTAAAGGGTGTATAATCTCCTTTCCGTTATTTACATTTTTAAGCATTATAACGGCATGTTTTTTCATTACAGGTCCTGTTTTACGGTCTCGATACAATTCTATTGTTGCTGTCCTCACGACAAATCTTATATTGTTCTTACTCTTATTAAAGTGTAGTAAATTATTCATACATTTTCCCCTGATAACTTAAATTATTTTTGTACATAGGTAATTCGACATGAAATAAAAAAACCCTTTTATTCAAAAGGGTTTTGCCAATATTAATGTACATTTTTATTTATGTACAGATTGGTATACATTATTAATGCCATGGGGATGTGTGCTGGATTTGGTGAGGAGATCTTTCACGATTCCAGGAGTTAGCTTACCGGTTTTCTGGTCAGCCTTTAGGACAATATTAACTTTCATGCCGGGTTTGATCTCATTTCGGTTTTTGCCATCTTTTCTATTGGACATACATGACCCTCCACAGTTTTATTTTTAAATATAGTCTTATATATAATATAAAGCGACCCATGAGTATTCAATTCTACCATTTTTTACATTATTATAAAGTAGGGCTCTTTTCGTGAATTTAATCGAAAATAGCTACAGTAAAAAGGCAAAGAGGGATAGACTTGAAATTTTGGAAAACGGGTGTACTTATTTTAATCATTTTTTCATTTCTTGGCGGGCTTTTTTATTTTCAAATTAAACAGGAAGAGAAATATGAAGGGCTTGCCGTAATACCAGAGCGAACAGAAGATATTCCGCTTTATAGTGAATTGAAGCCAGCCAGTCCGATTTATAGAGCCGAAGGTGACCAATGGGAAGAAATTAAGCAGTTTTACGAAAAGGAACTCCTAAATAATGGATGGGTATTAATTATGTCACAATCCTCCGCAACACACACAGAGGATGGAGCAGGATTTACTTCTTTTTGGAAAAAAGATAATACATCCTGGGTACTATCAATAAGGGCGGCCTATTATAAGAACCTGAATCAAACACAAGTTATTTTTGATAAAAGAGAAGGACTGAGGGCTGACAGATGGATCGAGATGGAAGTTTCAGAAATTTGTATTAACGAACAGCCGGACCGTAGCGACGAGTGCTTCAAAATGAAGGATAAGCAAGTAATTGGACAGGTAATCAGTATGATAAATGGAGCTTTGGAAGCGGACAGGCAACAGGTTTATTATACCGGAAAAAGCGTTATCGATTTTGGTAGCTTAAAAGTTGATGTATACTACGATTTGGAAGAAGGAATTTATTTCGTGTCTGATAGAGGAGTTAAATGGATGAAACCAGAGAAAGAGTTTTTTGAGTTGACGAGAATCTCTAAGGAATATTGAAGCATGTTACGTAACACTCACGGTTTGGATTCTATACGCAGCAGGAGTATTATATACCTAGGCCAACCAGATCATTTTCATAACTAAAGAAGGTTTTAGCAGGTTTAAAGAAGATTAATTGTTGTTAAAGATGTATTCTATAATTAAGGAAGATAGGCTATTACCGAATTGATTAGGGCCAAAAAAGATATCCTTGCAACCGAGCCTATCCAGGCATTTTGAACAGCTAATACAAGATTACTCATAAACTTTTTTTGAAATCTGCAATACTTACGAAATAACTTAAGTAAAAAAGGAAGTGACCTTTGTGAATCCAACCTCAGCAGTAGCAAATGAACTTCAGCAAAATTCCGAACCTATCGCAAAGGAAATGGTGAATTCCATACTTAAACTGATTGGTGTGGAGATTCCAAAGCAGGAAGTTGACCAGGCAATTGTTGTTTATACAGAGTATCTTAGTTTTCTCGGTGACTCTATCATGACTAAAGATGAAACAACTTCTAAGAGACTTCTTGAATGGAGCAAGCAAAATGGAGAACGGGAAGCAGCTAAAGGCGGCAGGATTTCTGACATCCTTTTTAGGTATCCTCCCACGAGGATTGTTTTTATAGATAAAATGGCGGAAATTAGTTTGAGGCATGACGTTAACACGGAAGATTTAATATGGATCAATAAAAGAGTGAACAATATGCTTGATATTAGCATAAATGAAACTGTATTTGCGTTTGAAAGACAAACCTCAAAACTGATGAAAGATGTCCAGGCTGAAGTGGATATTCTATCTACTCCAGTTGTACCAGTACAAGAAAACATAGCGGTGCTGCCTTTAGTAGGCAAAATGGATCATGACCGTGCCAGATTGATATTGGAAAGGGCAATACCTTTGGTTGCAAACCAAAAAATACAGTCACTAATTATTGATTTTTCTGGAATTGTTACAATTGATGCAACGATTGCCAAGCACATTATTGATATCCACAATGTTTTACGGCTGTTGGGTGTAGACTCAATTGCTACTGGAATGAGACCAGAGCTTGCCCAGGCTGCGGTGGAGGGTGGAGTTGATTTTTCAAACATCAATACCTTTGCTACGGTAAAACAGGCTATTGATAGTATCAATAAAAGATTGTTTTCGTAAAGATTGTTGTTAAAATCCTAAAGCCGATTTTAACGTGATAAAAAGCCATTTTGTGGGGCGTTATTAAGTGTGCAAGCTCTTTCTCATAATAAGCGTAATTTTGTGGAAAACATAGGTCATTCAATCCTATTTTGTAGTCAATAGCAACAAAGTTTGTGTAAGAAATATAAACCAACTAAAGGAGATTCATTTTGATTAATAAAAAGCCAGATATTAAACTGATCGCACTGGATATGGATGGAACACTTCTAGATGACAGGCATGAGGTGTCAGACGAGAATAGACGTGCGATTAAAGAAGCCGAAAAAAGAGGGGTCCGTGTTGTACTAAGTACTGGCCGCAGTCTCAAAACAGCAAGGGATTACGTATTGTCCCTGGAGCTGTCTTCTTATCTCGTGACGGTCAACGGTGGAGAAATCTGGGGTCCGAATGGTGAATTGGTACAAAGAAGTAAAGTGGATACCGAGCATATCCAATGGATGTTTGAACTGTCCAAAAAGAATAGGACAGGGTTTTGGGCGACAAGCAGTGAAAACGTCTGGAGGAATAATATGCCAGAAGACCTGTTTTCCCAAGAATGGATTAAATTTGGCTTCCATATTGAAGAAGATGAAATAAGAGGAAATGTACTCAAAGAATTACAAGATAAAGGTGTATTCGAAATTAGCAATTCAAGCCTGAAAAATATCGAAGTCAATGCTCTAGGCATCAATAAGGCTGTGGGGCTGCAGAAGGTTTGTGACCTATTGGGAATATCAATGGACAATGTAATGGCAGTGGGAGACAGTCTGAATGACATTGCAATGATTGCTGAAGCAGGTCTTGGAATCGCAATGGGGAATGCCCAAGAGACAGTAAAGGAAGCTGCAGATGATGTCACAGGTACTAATCAGGATAGCGGAGTTGCCCAGGCAATCGAAAAATGGGTGCTCTCATAATCAAGGAAGCAGTTTGAACTGCTTCCTTTTATTATTTGTTTTTAAACGGTTGGCTGGTTTCTGGTAGAACCTCCCCAAATAACCTCCTTGAATCCTTTTGCGTTAATTTCCTTTACCATGGCTTTATTTTCATTATCGGCTAGTTCAACTACAATCTTTCCATTGACTGCTTCCGCGAAGACCTTTTCAACCTCAGCCATGGCGACACCTTTACCTATTTGAATGGCTTTTGGTGCCGAATATCTTGAAAGAACATTTCGAATTCTAACATTATCTGCATGGTTGCTTCCTCCAAATACCTTTATATCGGAACCTGCTTTTGTAAAACCGCTTAATGCCACATTTGTTAAAATAACATTTCTCGAACGGTACTGAATGGCAATTGCTGGTTCACCGCCATAGTCATAGAAAGGATCACCAATAGCAGTAAAATGGTTCACAGCTACATTTTTATAAGCTGATATTACCATTGCCCTTGGTGAAGAGTTTGCATATAACTCGGTATGAATCGGCTTATATGATATGATATTTGCTGCTCGAATGTTGATTGCAGTTTTTGATTCAGGATCATTTTCTTTGTGGTGTCCTATATGCCTGAAATTATAAGATCGATTGTCATTTGCAGAGAGATGGCCTATGATGACAACATTATTAGCTGCCGAAGACGTATGGTGGGCTTTGATTTCAACCCCGCCAAAGCATCTTGCGGATGAGTTGTTGAATAGCCAGACATTTCTCGATCCATCATCTATTTCGATTCCATTTGAATTTGAAAATCCTTTTTTATGTGTTTTGCCACTTGGATCACTCATATGGCAATTTGAAATGAAAATATTATCACTATGGTGAGTCGTAATCCCGTCATCACCAAAACCATGGCCATTGAGGTTATCGAGCCAGATAAACTCACTTCCTCCACGGGCCCGATAGCCATCACCATAATAATTATATAGAGGAGATGAAATATCAAAACAGTGAAGCCCGGGGTTAACACCTTCTACATCCTTTACCCAGCCATATTTTACATTTGCATAAAGCAGACAGCTGGAATGGTTACCCCAGGTACTGGTTTTTTCGACCTTCCCCAAACGTTCAACATTCCAATCCAGTGTCATCCCTTTCACATATACATTTCGATTCCCAGTGCGATGATTTTTATTTGTTATGAGTCTTCTGCTTTTTGGTGCCGAATCATGCAGTTTGATAACTGTTTTCCCTTTACCGGCCCCGACCAGATAGGTGAAGGAGGGCAGTTTCATCTCTCTGACGATATAAACACCCTCAGGAATGTATATTTTCACACGCCCTTTGCCAAGAGCCATTTTGAAAGCCTCAGTGCAATCCGTCGTCCCATCTCCGAGCGCACCAAAATCCTCTATATAGACCCCACGATCAATTTCCTTCAGTAAAGTTTTATATTGCTCATTTAATCTTTCCATCCATTCAGGAAAGACATTTCCGTTTTTATCAACAACGGTTTCATACGAAATAGCGTTATCGAAAGCAGATTTAGTCTGGATGACTCTGCGCAAATTAGCAGTGAAATTATTGAAAAAAGAGAAAATACCTGAATTTGATTTCATATTTAAAGGCTCGTAATGCTCACAAGCTTCTTCGAATAATTCGTTTGTTTCCTCAACCAATGCATTAATTTTTAAAGTTTGTCCTGATAATTGTGCAATCAGTTCAGCATTTAATCTAGGGTCATGATTTTTATCCAGCATTACCATTTTGTTCCCACCTTTTTAAAAAGCTGCTTGAATATTATTTCCCGCTAGAGGGAATGATAATCTTTTCGTATTCTAAAAATACCAATCTCTAATCCATCAACAGTATAATTGATATATGTTTTATTCCAAACAGGAAGGTTATGTTAGATTATAAGCGTTCTTATTAGGGAGTGAGTGGTTTAAATGATAACTTTAGGTCCAAGAGTTTTAAAGACAGGAGTGTCCGTTGCACTTGCTTTATACATAACAAAATGGATAGGATTGGAGCCTCCGGTTTTTGCTGCAATCGCAGCAACTTTTACGGTTCAGCCATCGATTTATCGATCATGGAAACAGGTATTAGAGCAGTTCCAGGCCAATACGCTTGGTGCGATCATCGCAATAGCAGCAATATATCTATTCGGAAACAACCCGATTGTCATTGGGTTAGTTACTGTTATTGTCATTATCATTAGCTTGAAGCTCAAAATGGAAAGTTCAATATCCTTAACGCTAATCACTGTTTTAATCATGATGAGTTCACATGAATTCAACGGAATTTTAACAGCAGCAAACAAATTTGTCATTGTCCTTGTTGGGATGGGCTCTGCTTTCCTTGTTAATCTATTAGTCTCACCTCCCAATTTCAACAAGAATTTTACTGAAAAAATGGCCAATAGCTTTAGAACCATGTCATTGCTTATCAGAACAGCCATATCCAATGAACTGACAGAGAAAACATTCCAGGGTCAATGGAGTCAGCTGAGAAAGGACGTAGCCAAGCTTGAAGAACTCTATAAAATACTTGATGAGGAAAGAGAAAAAATATCTAAGGTGAAACCTCTTGATGTGAGGGAATTGGTGGTGTTTAAGCAAATGCTTGCCTGCCTCCATCAAGGCTTGAGACTTTTGGATATCGTCGAGGACCATTTCTTTCAAAGCCGGCCTGAACCGGAGGAGACAAATGAATTTGATGACCAATTCGAAGAACTGATTCAATACCATGAGATGATTCTCTTGAAATATTCGGGAAAAATCCGGGAAATTGATATGGAACATATTCTTCAGCAAAGCGGGTTATTCCTAGAAATGATCATCGAGGATAGGTCCATTGAACGGAATGATAGACTTCGTCTCATAATCATTGGATCTGCGATTTATGATTATGCATTTCAGCTTGAGCGACTCAATGAACTGATTGATCAATATCAAAACAGAAAGGCAGATACTGAAAAAGACAGCAAAAAAGGAGTTTTAAAAAGGACAATCTTTTTTAAAAAGGATTAAGGCCGTTATGTGTGGAGGAAACCTTTCCAAGGATATGAAGTTTGAAACGGAGAAAACAGGTAAAATAAGGTTCTTGCTCCTATAAAAAACATCTATTCCAATTTATAAAAATCTCCTATAATCTATTTAATTGTGATTAAGGAGATATTGGGAATGACAGAGGAAGCCTTCAACGAGAAAAACCTGGTACATAAAAATGAGAATAAATATTTCTGGATTGTATTAAGTATTAGTATTGCTTCTTACATTCTATTTGCTTTATCCATTGTAGGGATAATTATTATTGCAGCATTCCTGATAATTTCATTGGTACTGCATGCTTTGATGATTGGACAGATCCGGCTCAATGCAGTGAAAATAGGTGGTGATCAATTTCCGCTTATTCATTCAACCGTCAAAAATTTGTGTATCAAAATGGGAATAAAACGGACTCCGGATATATATGTGCTGCAGTCTGGCGGAATAATGAACGCTTTTGCGACACGCTTTTTCGGCAGGAATATGGTCGTAGTTTACTCTGAGATTTTCGACCTTATTGAACAAAATGCTGAGGAGGAGGTTCAATTTGTCCTTGCCCATGAACTGGCTCATATAAAACGGAATCACCTTGGCAAAATGATGTTCATCCTTCCTTCAATGTGGATACCAGGACTTGCAGAAATGTACCTGCGCGCTTGCGAATATACTTGTGACCGCTATGCGGCCTTTTATACAGGTAATCCTGCAGCGGCAAAAAACGGACTTACCATGCTGGCTATTGGGAAAATCTTATTCAGAAGGGTAAACCAGGCAGAGTACCTAGACCAAATCAATCAGGAAAAAGGATTTGTAGTCTGGCTGGCAGAAATCTTATCAACGCATCCACCACTTCCAAAAAGAATGAATGAAATCAGCGTCTTTTTTGGTGAAACAGATTCAGTCATTATTCCTTCCAGTAAATCAAAGGGGCTTATAGCTTTTGTGGCTGCTTCATTTATGCTTACCGGGTTGGCCATGGTTGGCGGTCTCATGGTCTTTAATGAGGTGAATACGGCTTTCTATTCAGAAGAGGAATATTATGATGAAGCTATAGAAGTTTCTCCACTAATTGAAGCTGTCATCAATGGTAATCAGAAGAAGGTTGAAAGTTTAATAGAAAATGGGGAAGATATTCAACAATTAGACTACAATGGTTACACAGCATTGGACTGGGCTGTTATGGATGATAATGCTCAGATGGTTCAATTGCTGCTGGACCTAAATGCCGACCCGAATTTCGAATCCGATTATGGGATGACCCCTTTCATGACTGCTGCTGAAAGAGGGAATGCTTCAATGATCAACATGCTTTATGATGCGGGCGGAGATCCAAATTATCAGGAAATTAGCGCAGGTTATACAGCAATGACTCATGCAGTATTTAGTGGTGAAATCGACAAAGTCAAATTGCTGATAGAGCTAGGTGCAGACATCGAAATTAAAGATTATTCGGGTATGACTGCAAGGATGCACGCTTTGCAAACAGGTGAACAGGAAATCGCAGATTTATTAAAATAAAATTGAACAATTAGGAGGAAAAATCAATGTACAGACCAGCTGGTTTTTGGGTAAGACTGGGTGCAGCAATATTAGATGGATTAATTATCGGGGTGCCACTCTCGATCATTAGCTACTTAGTAACAGGAAGTGCGGAAGAAAATGCTTTTACTTCCTCGCTGAACCTGCTTTACACTCTTCTTGTTCCTGTTGTTTGGTCAGGATATACAGTAGGCAAGAAAATTGTCGGTGTGAGGATCGCGAAAGTCAATGGAGACAAACTTGGCTTCGGTACAATGCTTATGCGGACAATTGTCGCAGGACTTGTTTATGTGCTTACATTAGGGATTGGTGTAATCGTCAGCGCATTCATGGTAGGCATCCGTAAGGATAAAAGAGCGATTCATGATTTTATTGCAGGCACATATGTAACTTATGAAAAACCAAATGAAATACAGTATGAACAATAAGATTCGGACACCTGGCATGCCAGGTGTTTCTTTTATGCTCTCAAACAACAAACTCTTCGGGATCACTAACCGTCATGGCTTGATTCCTTAGAGTTTTTTTGTGGAAAAAATTGGTGATTCTTTCTCTGTTGTTATGTTATATTTATGCATAATAACTTGCAATAGGCGGCCTGCTGATATTGCTAATTAATTGTTAATCAGCAAGAAATACAGGTTGGCCTGTCATTTAAGGGGGAGTGAGTTAATGGGACCAATATTATTAGGCATCTTAGCGGCCTTCTTTTTTGCTTTTACCTTTGTTTTGAATCAATCAATGGAGTTATCTGGTGGAAGCTGGATTTGGAGTGCTTCACTGAGATACATATTCATGGTTCCATTCCTTTTGGCCATAGTGTCAGCCAGGAAAAACCTGAAGCCATTATTAATGAATATTAAACATAATCCAATTCCATGGTTTCTTTGGAGTTTCGTTGGCTTTGTCTTGTTCTATGCACCCCTTACATATGCAGCAGCCTATTCTCCTGGCTGGCTGATTGCTGGTACATGGCAAGTTACAATCATATCCGGCGCTTTGCTCAGTCCCTTGTTTTATGAAAGAACTTTGACTAATCAAGGGTTAGTATTTATCAGGGCAAAAATACCTTTTAAGGGACTCGGGATGTCCGTGATCATTTTAGCTGGAATATTGCTGATGCAATTTGAACACGCAAGGCATATACCAATCGAAATGGTTATGCTCGGAGTCATCCCGGTATTAATCGCATCCTTCGCCTATCCATTGGGAAATAGAAAAATGATGGAAGTCACAAGCGGGAAGTTAGATGCATATCAACGGGTCCTAGGAATGACGCTGGCCAGTCTGCCATTCTGGCTGCTCTTAGCTTTATATGGTCTTCTGACGGAGGGAGTTCCTACTGTGAACCAGAGCTTCCAGTCCCTTTTAGTGGCCATGACTTCGGGAGTAATTGCGACTGTACTGTTCTTTAAAGCTACAGATTTAGTAAGTGGTAATATGCAGAAACTAGCTGCAGTAGAAGCAACACAGTCAATGGAGGTGCTTTTTGCCTTGGCAGGTGAATTTTTTATCCTGTCATTGCCGCTGCCTTCACTATTATCCTGGGTCGGAATTATTCTCATCATGCTTGGCATGGCACTTCATAGCTATTCTACATTCAGGAGCAAAAAGGGAGAATTGAAAATTAGTGCATAAGTCTTGTTTCCTCCAACCTTAATACCTTAATGACATATTGGAAGTGAAATGCAATTTTCTGTACAACAGAAAGCTTTCTCCTCTGTAATGGGAATGTCAGAAACAGGATCTCTCGATTGAAATATTATTAATTTTTGAAGTTTTCAGGGGGGGGAAGATCAATGGAGCTAACGAAAATAAAACTAACGACACAGATGGCAAAAGTTTTTAGAATTGCAGAACAGGAATGCAAAATGTCACAAACACCCTGTCTGATGCCTGGACATCTTTTGATCGGCTGCTTGGATGATGGTTCCTTCCCCATCAAGGAGGGGAAACAAAAAAGTGGGATCGATATCGATGCTCTGAGAGATTCATTAGGGCATAGTGCTGATGGCCTTTCTTATGAATTCCAGAAATATTTTAAACTTCCGGTTTGTCGATCAACGAAACTGGTGATTGAACAAGCGATCCTTTATATGAGGAACTATAATCAAATTTATCTAAACGAAGGGCATGTCCTGAAGGCTTTAATTAAGACTGGCCAAACTGAAAAAATGTTGACTCAAGAACAGAATAACACCCTTCTCAATATAGCTACAGGATCCCGGAATATGTGGCTGGATGTAACAGACTATAAAAAGCCACATACACTCAGCAGGGAAATCATAATGGCTAGCAAAAAAGATGCTGAAAGGTTGATTCTGTTCATAAACGAAGAGTTTGGTACCCGCTGGACTGAGTCGATCCAACATGAGTTTAAGAAGCCTCATCCGTCTATTTTTATCGCGGAGGATCTAAAGGGGGAAATCGTTGGCTTTGCTGCCTTTGATATTCATGAACCCCGTTTTTTTTGACCGATGGGTGTCGCAAAGAATAAGAGAGCTGAAGGTATCGGGGAATCTCTGTTGCATATTTGCCTTGAAGCCATGCAAGAAAAGGGTTATAAAGAAATCATTATTGATCATGCCGGACCAATCGAATTTTACGAAAAGACATGTGACGCAAAAGTCATTCCTTTAAACTAATGGAGCTGTTTTCGCAATAAAGGTGACACCATTTAGGTTCCTTTATTAAAGCCCGAGGCTTTTTATAGCGCGATTTAGAATATGCAGGAAAAGTCAAAATTAAGGCGACATCACCTTTCATAAAGAAGTGTTGAAGGCTTTCTTTCAGGGAAGCCTACTATAAGATATTAGTGTAACTTAAAAGCATTTAGTTGGAAAATTAATTGAGGAGTACTTACACTTGTACTAAGCTTATTTACAAAGAATAATTGCTGAAAAATATTATTTGATATGCTTATTATTTCACATTCTAGGTACTTTTATGATATATTAATATTTAAAATATTCTTACAAGTTTTAGGAAGGTGACAAAATGACATCAGGAATCGAAGTGAATGACAGCAGTATGCCATTGCGCCGGGATGTGAAGATGCTTGGAAACATCCTTGGAGATATTCTTGTCTATCATGGCGGAGTGGAGTTGTTTGAAAAAGTAGAAAAAATTCGAGCTATGTGCAAAACGCTCAGAAATGAACATGAACGTGATACATATCCTGCTTTAAAAGAGGAGATTGCAGGTTTGTCTGTTCCGATGAGAAAAAATATCATCAGAGCTTTTTCGGTATATTTTCATTTAATCAATGCAGCAGAACAAAATCATCGGATCCGCAGGCGCCGCGACTATCTGCTCAAGTCTGAAATCAGCGCACAGCCAGACTCTATTGAAGCAGCCATCCTTTCATTGAAAGACAATTTTATAACCTCTGATATCATCCAAAATGTACTAAATACCATTTCTTTAGAATTGATTATTACAGCCCATCCTACGGAAGCCACAAAGCGTTCAATCCTCGAGATCCAAAAAAGGATTGCAGATATCCTTAAAAGTTTGGACAATCCAATCTTATCCAGGAAAGAACGTGAAAGGATAGAGGAAAGCCTGTTTAATGAGGTTTCTGTCCTGTGGCAGACTGATGAATTAAGAGACCGTAAACCTACTGTCATTGATGAAGTCAGGAACGGACTATATTATTTTGACCAGACCCTATTCGATGTCCTGCCTGAAATCCATCAAGAGGTAGAAACCAGCCTTAAGGATCATTATCCAGAACATGAGTGGAAAGTACCTCACTTCCTTCGTTTTGGATCATGGATCGGAGGCGACAGGGATGGAAATCCAAATGTTACTTCGGATATTACATGGGAGACATTGCAAAGACAGAGACGTCTGGTGCTTAAAAAATATAAATCTGTTTTGGTTGATTTGATGAAGCGCTTCAGCCATTCAACAACAAGAGCAGCTGTCAGTGAAGAGTTAATGGCATCGGTCATTAAAGATGAGGAAAAATACTTAACAGGTGATCAAAAGTGGAATATTGAAGGCGAAGTGTATCGCCGTAAATTTGCTGTTATCATTCAAAGGCTTAAGGAAGCTGGAAAATCAGATATCGGCTATAAATCATCAGAGGAAATGCTTGAAGACCTTCTTATCATAAAACGAAGCATCTATCAGCATCATCCAGTGCACCATGAACTTAAAACACTGCAAAAGTTGATACGCCAAGTACAGCTGTTCGGATTCCATCTTGCTACATTGGATATCCGCAATCACAGCGGTGAACATGAAGCAGCAATCGCTGAAATACTTAAAAAGGTCGGAATTACTCATGATTACCCATCACTATCTGAAGATGATAAACAGGAATTACTTGTCAAAATTCTTGAAGACCCACGTTCATTGCTCCTTCTCCATGAGGATTATTCAAAAGAGACGCAGGAAATGCTTCATGCTTTTGAGATGATCAAACGTGCGCACAATGAATTCGGGAAGCGTTCGATCTCTGTTTATCTAGTGAGTATGACTCAATCAGCGAGCGACTTGCTGGAAGTGCTCGTCCTTGCAAAGGAGGCTGGTATTTACAGGCTTCATGCAGATGGGACATTCGAGACAGACCTTAACGTCGCCCCATTGCTTGAAACAATCGACGATTTGACAGCTGGGCCGAAAATTATGGAAACATTATTTAAGCTACCAATTTACCGCAATCATCTGAAAACAATGGGAGATCAGCAGGAAATCATGCTAGGATACTCAGATGGAAGCAAAGATGGCGGTACATTAACAGCCAACTGGAAGCTTTACAAAGCCCAGCTGGAGATCAATGAAATGGCGAAGAAATATCAAATCGGCCTGAAGTTCTTCCATGGCAGAGGGGGTTCACTAGGCCGTGGAGGCGGTCCTTTGAACAGGAGCCTGCTCTCCCAGCCAGTCGAGACACTTGGCCAGGGAGTCAAAATTACCGAGCAGGGTGAAGTTTTATCTTCTCGCTACTTGTTGAAGGATATTGCCTACAGAAGTCTCGAACAGGCAACATCTACAATGATGAAGGCAGCGGCGAATGTACTGAAGGAATCGGAGCAGGGCCATTTGCGTGACCAAAGATGGGTTGAAGCCATCGAGCAGATTTCTGCCGTTTCCTTAAAGAAATATCAGTCGTTAGTATTCGAGGATCCTGATTTCATCACATATTTCAACCAGGCTACACCGTTGAAAGAACTTGCTGAATTGAATATCGGTTCACGTCCGATGAGCCGTAAAAACAGTGCCAAATTCGAGAACCTTCGTGCGATTCCATGGGTATTTGCCTGGACACAAAGCAGACAACTCTTCCCTGCTTGGTATGCGGCGGGAACTGGCTTGCAGAGCTTCGCACAGGAAAGTCCGGATAATTTAAAGGTCTTACAGGAAATGTATGAAGAATGGCCATTCTTCCGAAGTACTGTTGATAACCTGCAAATGGCATTGATGAAAGCGGATATTACCACGGCACAGGAATACACGTCTCTAGTGGAAGATCAAGGAATTGCTGACCGTATATTTGCCAACATTTTAGAAGAATATGAACGGACCAAGAATATTCTTCTGCAAATTACAGAGGATGAAGAACTTCTTGACCATACACCAAATATCAAAGACTCAGTCCATAGACGAAATCCATATGTCGATCCGCTTAACTTCATTCAAGTGGAATTGATTAAAGAGCTTCGCAAGGATGAAGATCCGGATGATGAATTATTGACTCAGGTTTTATTAACCATCAGCGGCGTTGCTGCCGGGCTAAGGAATACTGGTTGATGTAAAGAGGATGTCCCAAAAGTTTTTTTGGGACTTCTTTTTCTTTGTTTGATGGACTAATTGTGAAATGCCAAGGGAAAGAGGTGTAATCTGCTAAAATCAGGGTGTCATGAGAAATAATGAAGAAATTTTTAGCATATAAGCATAAATATAAATTCTTATTAGTCTCCAGATTATTTTTCAGCCATGCAGTTTCATTTGCCTCTCGGAAGTAACATGAGTTAAAACTTCATGGTTAAGTGTTTTAGCCATTTTCATAGTAAGGTTCAGTATTTTACGAATGCCTTCCTGGTACCCATTTTTGATAGCAAGCCCGTCACATAGAATTTCACTTTCAATGCTCATTTGTTGTTCTAGTACCGGGTATTCAATATGACCAAGTTCATGCCAGATAATCGCTTCTTTTATATCTTTGTCGGAGCAGAAGTTTGGATAGTCATATACAATGATGAACCAATCGAATTCAGCTTCATAAGATTGATAAAACAGGGTCAGAATCCGGGAATCGATATCCCATAAATCAAGCCAATTTTCATTCCTGAACCCAAATACCTTTAATACGGCTGCCTTATTTTCAATAATCGCAATTCTCCCATTGACCGAGTACTTCTCCTGATCCAATAGTTCACCGATGCATTTCAAAAAATTCCTCCTCAATATGAAAACCTGTTATTATTGTTAAATATATTTGGTATTGTTAAACAACATGAGTAAAATAAAAAGGAAAGAAATGATTAGAAGGGAGAAAGCTGTGAATGCTTTGTTCGCATAGTTACTGGAAAGTGGATCGCAGGATTGAGGATAATGAACAAATTTATGAAGAAAATGAGCAATTCATAAAAATGTATCATGACAGGATAACCACAGCTTCTGACATTTTTCATCTGCGTGACATATTAGATATTACATTTAAGAAAATGTCTGGAAGGACAGGCTTCCTTTATCTGCATACAACAAGGGGAGTATATTCCTTCTGTACGGATGCAAAGCCGGATAAGCTTATCGAGATTTATAAAAAAATCAAACATCAAAATTAGCTGAATTTACATATTTAGCAGCAAAAATCACACTCTATATACAAAGGGTGTGATTTTATGCTTTTTTCAACGATTGGTGCAATTGGATCCCAATTGAATGAGTATATGATGATTTTAAACTACATCTCGCTCCAGGAACTATTAGATGCTGAGGCGAAATATCATAGGGTATTAAGGATATATTGGCATGAAAATAACTTCCTTACTTACAAATGGTGGTTTCTGGTGGCTCTTTCCATCGTTCCGGCCATTGTCTGGTGGGTACAGGTTGATAAAACAAAGCTTATTGAAAATACAGCATTTGGTTTATTTTATGGCGTAACAGCCATCTTCCTGGATTCAATCGGCAGTAACGCTATGGTATGGACATATCCAGTCAGGCTCACGCCATATTTAAATCCTCAGCTGTATCCATATGATGTGGGCGTCGTGATAATCCCTTTCATGATGGTCTATCAAAAATTCAGTATGGTATTTAAAAAGTTTTTTATCGCTACAGGTGTATTATCCATTTTCCTCGCTTTTGTTGCAGAACCATTCATGGTCTACATGGGGATTTATAAAGAAATTACCTGGAAACACATATATTCATTTCCGATTTACTGGTTAGTAGGACTAATGTGCTGGGCAATCATTAAAAAATTCAAATCTTATTCTTCTTAGTGTTAAAAATCCCTGGCCTAAGGTCAGGGATTTTTATGATATATTTGCTTTGTAGAGGCTCTTTTCTCAAACTTTGTTGTTAATGAATACAAAATTGTATTGGATTACCTATATTCCTTCGTAAAGTTGACGCTTCTTATGAGAAAAGAGCATGCAAACTTAATACCGACCTCCAAAATGGATATATATTACGTTGAAATCGGCTTTAGGATTTTAACAACAATCTCTACGAAAACAGCCTTTGTAGGAAAGGAAGTGGAATCATGACAGATTTTACTAATAAAGTAATTAGAATCATCCAAGGCATCCCAAATGGGAAAGTGATGACATATGGACAAATAGCAAAAGCGGCTGGAAGCCCAAGATCAGCAAGACAAGTTGTCCGAATACTCCATTCGACGTCAGAAAAATATGGTCTTCCGTGGCATAGGGTGATCAATTCAAAAGGAGAAATTGGCTTCCGGGATGAAGAGATGTTCATTACACAGAAATTGTTGCTGGAATCTGAAGGAATCCAATTCAATACAGAAAGATCCCTGCCACTCAAGAGTTATCTATGGCATATTGAAACTGAGCTTTATTAACGGTAAGAATCGGATAAGTCATTCAATAAATATGCAGACAAAAACACCCATTGGTTGCTTTTGTCTGCATTTATTTTTTTGAGAGTTTTTGTCTGTCAACTGATAAAGGCGGTTGTTCAAGCCATTCATTCGCAACCAAGATATTGATCCCGTCTTCGGAATATTTAAGGATCTCTGCGTTCAATCGCGAATAATCAATCACAAGGTCACTGCTTTTACTCTCTGAAATGGCAACTCCATAATTGCCTATACCAGCATAAATCATAACGCTGAAATGAAACATCATTAATTTATCAGAGAAAACTAATACGGTCGATTCAGTTACTTCTGGTTCAATTCCGGCAGTGAATGCTTTTCTAAATAATCCCTAAATATCTTTGTGTGTTTTAGAGCAATTTCCTTTCCTCTAATAAAATAATTCCGTGCTTGTTTGTTTTGGGCTGTCTGACTAAAACCTGTTGACATTGCAGCTCCTAACTGATTTGTTTCAATATTAAAGTGAAGATGAGTTACTTCTGTGCCAGATAATGCACCTCTTCGGCCCAGCCCCTCAAGGAAAAAGGATTGTTTTTCGATGAATTCCACCTTATCCGGATAAGGAATGAAGGGAGGGCGTGTAGCAAGCCCTTTTTCCAGAAAAATCAATGTAGCCTTATTTTCCAGCTCCATTGAGGAGGTCAATGCCTTCGAGTAAAAGCTCTTTATGTCTTAACGATATATATTTGGCAGCATCCTGCTGTAACCAGATAGACCACCGCCCACCATGTTTTTTATGTATTTCAGATAGAGATTACCAGAAAACAATCTCTCAGCTTTAAGATTTACATCTTGATCAGTAAATCCCTGAGGAATCGCTATTTGCTCATGAACAAATAATTCTTTAATAATCTCCCACATGCTGATACGACAAATCAAGCGCATGGTTAGCAGTGCTTTTATATCAGAATCGTCTATATGCTGCAGGAAATACTTTAAAACGCAAATAGACATCGTATCTGATAGCTAGGTTGTCCAAAGGTATGAAATCTCTGCAGCTGTCATCTTAATGGAATTATGAGTGCCCCCCAAGACCATGTCCCCCTTTACTTAAAAATAATATGCCCGAAGCCAACTTCAAATATAACGATAAACCTTTATTGATTTATACATAAATCTGCAGTTTAGTTCTAAATTAAGTACGACGTATTCATGGTTTTGTCAGTAGTCGATTAGGGAAGAGATAAAGAGGAGTAAATTTCATAGCGAGGTATAATATGGAAATAGCAATGCTTGAAAAAGAAATCAATGGATATATAGGGAAGATGTTAAGAGAGAATTTTGGCCGTGGGCCAGGTAATGTGTTTTGTACCATCTCTAAGCCGTTCGTATCCATCTATATTACCAATTTTTTGTCCCCGATGGAGAATACTCTCCTAACAAATCACCAAAGTGTATATGTGCAAAAGACAAGAGATTTGATGATGGAAACTCTTGAAGAAGAAATCAAATCCTTTATTGAATTGAATACAAAAGATAAGATAAAAGAATTTTACTATGACTGGAATCTAGATGAAAAATCAGGAATGTTACTATTCATTTTTGAAAAAGACCAGCCATATAATAGCGATGTTTATGACAATAAAAACCTGGTTGAGGAAGAAACAATCGAATTAAGCATGGAAATTCAGAAAGCTCCTGAAGAAACCCACTCTAAGCTGCTTAACGAGCGAACGCTTATTATTGCACGCCACGGCATACTAATAAGCCTGGAAAAGGAATTTATTCAATTAGGGTTTCAAGAAACGCTGAAGATTGCAAAAAGGAAGCTGGAAAAGAAAGTAATTACCCAGCATCAAAGTTCGTATGAAAGGTACCTAAACGCAAAAATAACAGATTACTTTGTTGACTGGAATTTTGATAAGGACAAAAGCTACACTTTGTTTATACTTAAACCTGAATGATTAGCCTATTGATTTACTGATGATAAGATGCTATCATACTCAATAGGGTAAAGGTTAAAATTCTTAACCTTGCTTATTTGAAACTAGAACGTGCTTTATAATGAATAACTAAATATATTGATCTGATAGCAATGAATGGGCATAGAACCAAATCATAAGTCAGAAAAGGATTAATGTGGATTAATCCTTTTCTGACTTTTTTTATTGCCAATTATTGGATAATTTGATTGGAAAGGGATGATCATTCATTAATATGAGTATAAGCAAACCTGAAATAGGTCCATATATTGATACATTTGTTCAAAAACAGCAACAATTACTCTCGGAAACTCCTAATACTATTAAGAAAAAAGAAATCGAGTCGTATTTAGAAGAATATGCCGTAGAACATGGAATAGATTTCGATAAAGTCTCGGAATCTACCAAAACTATTTACACCCTTAACGTCGAAGGAAGAGAGACAATTGTAGAATTTTTCTATAGATATAGTCATTACTATACTAGACATTCCATCACTCTTAAATAATTCTGCTGTTCCTTGGGGAGCAGCTTTTTTAGTTCTATTTCAAACGGAGGTCTTGCTTTCATCATAATATTATAGGATAATTTTGTCATTGTTGTTAAAGAGGTGGGGAAATGGAAGACACATTTAATCGTTTTCTTGATGAATATCTAACTGTTTGGAAAAATTCTTCCTTGCCAGAATTAAAGATGATGATTTCAGGTGAATATCAGGCAAGGGAAATTACAAATGGTAAAATATCTGATTTTGGGTATGATGAATCGATTAGAGGGTGGGAGCAGGGTTTTAATTTTGTCAAAGGAATTAAGGGAAGTTGGGAATTAACAGTTATCGACAGGATAAAGATAAGGGAGCATGAGGTAATGGCAATTATCCTTGCCAGGCTGGTCCTCGACGGAAAAATCTTGGAGACTAGTAATCTCTTTTTTCAGACATTTACGTATGACTTTGGCTGGAAGCTTATCAGAAGTTATATAGAGGCTGGAATTCCTGTCAGCCAGTTTGAGTAGACAACATCTTGTAAAATGCTTATAAAAACTCTGGGGGGGATACACGGTGAACATCGCAGTAAAGGCTATATTAATCACCATAGGGACACTTTCAATAACCCTGGGAGTGATCGGAATCGTGGTTCCACTCTTGCCTACCACACCGCTGATCCTGCTTGGTGCAGCCTGTTATGTAAAGGCGTCAGATGAACTTTACCAAAAGCTAATCAGAAATAAGTGGTTAGGGAGTTATATAAAGGATTTTCGTGAGAAAAATGGAATTACCTTAAAAAATAAGGTATTAAGCCTTAGCTTGATGTGGATTTCAATATTGGGAACGATATTAATTTTTGAGATCAATTTTTGGCTTGCTGCTGTCCTGATAGTTATTGCTGTTACGGTAAGCGCCTATATTTTATCCTTTGATTCTATTTGAAGCAGATAGAAACCACCCTTTTACATAAGAAATTCGAGGAATTAATTTTTATTTGCTTCAATTGTATGGATAAACAAAGTAAAATCTGTATCCTTTGGCAAGCATACTTAATATCAGATTCTTGACATAGACAGCTTAAATTTATACAATTATCTTGAATTCGAGATATATTTAAATAAAGATTAGTGGATTATACAGAAGGCAGGTGCACAACATGATGAAGAAAGAAACAGCTGGTATCCATCATATTTGGGCAATCGTAGGGAATCCACAAGAAAATGTTGATTTTTATGCAGGTGTTCTAGGCCTGCGTTTAGTGAAGAAAACAGTTAATTTTGATGACCCTGAGACCTATCATTTATATTTTGGAAATGAGGACGGAACACCAGGCACTATCATTACGTTCTTCCCATGGTCAGGTTCATATAAAGGGAGAATCGGTGATGGCCAAGTTGGGATCACGACCTATGTAGTTCCAGAAGGATCCTTTAGTTTCTGGGAAAACAGGTTGACAGCCTTCGGTATTAATTGGGTAAAACTGGACCGTTTTGGCGAACAATACTTGCGATTCGAGGATCCGCACGGCCTTAAGCTGGAGCTTGTAGAACGCGATGGCGGACAGGTGAATACCTGGGAGTTTAACAGAGTTTCAAGAAATGAAGCGATTAAGGGATTTGGAGGAGCTGTACTTTTTTCTTCAAATCCACAGCAAACAGCAACATTGCTGGGAGATGTAATGGGCTTCGAACGTGTAAGTGAAGAAGGGGACTTCATCCGGTTTAAATCTACAGGAGAACTTGGGAATATCATTGACTTAAGATCAAGTAATGGCGTCCGTGGATTGATGGGAATCGGTAAAGTACACCATATTGCCTGGAGAGCTGCTGACGATAAAGATCAGCTTGTTTGGAAAGAGCTTATAGAGACCCATGGTTATAGAGTAACACCTGTCCAGGACAGGGATTATTTCAATGCGATCTATTTCAGGGAGCACGGCGAAATCCTATTCGAGATAGCCACTGACCCTCCAGGCTTTGCCATTGATGAACCTCATGATAGGATGGGTGAAAGGCTCATGCTCCCGCAACAGTATGAGAAACATCGTGCAAAGCTGGAAGAATCATTAGATCCAATTGAAGTAAAAGAGTTAGATATAGAGTAAGGTTCACTTAAGTGACTTTTGGCCATTTTAATATGTAAGGAGAGTTAATATGAAACATATTTATAAAAAAGGAAGTAATACATCCAAACCAACTTTATTATTGCTGCATGGAACAGGTGGTAATGAAAATGATCTGCTGCCTTTGGCGAATATGATTGACCCGGAAGCATCTGTGTTGAGTGTTCGCGGGAATATTCTGGAAAATGGGATGCCGCGTTTTTTCAGGAGGCTTGCTGAAGGTGTCTTTGATGTAGAGGACTTGATCTTCCGAACGCAGGAATTGCATGAATTTTTGGATGAAGCATCGGAAAAACACGGATTCGACCGAGGCAACATTGTGGCAGTCGGTTATTCAAATGGTGCCAATATCGCAGCAAGTTTACTGTTCCATTATGAGAATGCCCTTAAAGGAGCAATCCTCCACCACCCAATGGTGCCTAGAAGAGGGATTGAGCTTCCCGAATTGTCTGGAACTGAGGTGTTTTTAGCTGCAGGCAAAAATGATCCAATTTGTCCCGCTCAGGAGTCAGAGGAATTGAATACACTTTTGTCTTCCGCTAATGCCAGTGTGGAAATGCATTGGGAGAACAGCGGGCATCAATTGACATTAAGTGAGGTTGAGGCTGCCAGGGACTGGTATACAGGCAGATTCTAATTCTCGGCATAAGAAAGAGCAATGTCCTGACATTGCTCTTTAATCGTTATTATACGAAGCTCCCAATAATAACGTATGACTATATTTACTCAAGAGATCGCTTTTTGTGATTTGACTGTTTTTCTCATTAATTCTACAAAGATGCCTGCAAATACCGGATCCCATTGAGAACCCATACCATCTTCGATTATTTTTAGTGCTCTTTCAAATGCCATTCCATTACGATAAGGTCTGTTTGATGTCATGGCATCAAACGCATCAGCCACAGAAATGATTCTGCCGAAAAGAGGAATTGCAGTTCCAGAGATACCTGTTGGATATCCACGACCATCATAACGTTCGTGATGATACATAATGCCTTCGATCACAACCTCCATTTCGGTAAAGCCTTGTACCTGTCGTACGATATTTGCACCAACTACAGGGTGCTTTTTTATCTCGGCAAACTCCTCATCTGTTAGTTTGCTGTCTTTTTGCAGAATTTTATCCGAGATGCCAATTTTGCCAATATCGTGCAGTATCGCAGATTTTTTTAACAGGGACAACTCATGTTCTGATAATCCATATTTTTCTCCTATTAAAAGAGAATACGCTGCTACTCTTCCGGAATGCCCGGCAGTATACGGATCACGAGCATCCAATGCAGCTGATAAACTCTCGAGGAAGCTCTCGAACATCATTTGGTTTTGTTGATCCCGGATGTTGATTGCATCAACCATATGATTGAATCCACTCACTAAACCTGCGAATTCATCGGAATATAATTCATCTGTTTTTGCCGTTAGGCTCCCTTCCTGTATATTTTTCATTGAATTCTGAAGTTGTACTATAGGTTGGTTTATATCCAAAAATAATAATTTCGAACCAAAATAGGCAAAAGCAAGACCTATAAAGATAACAATGGCCGCCCAGCTCCAATAATTTTGGACAGAATCTCTTAATATATCCAATTTTACTTGAGTGGCTAGACCAAATAATAAAATGGGAAAAACGGTTATATAAAGAAAACTTAATTGGAATTTCCGCTTAATTGAAATAACACTTTTACCTTCAAGTGAAAGTGACTGGCTGAACCGCTTATCTGCTGTATGGGATAGTTCCTTCAACAATGGCTGAATCGCTTTAATAGTAAGGAAAAATTCAATGATACCATGCATCCCAGCTACCAGAATTGCCCCAATCATTGCAAAAAACACAAAAGAATAAGGAATACTCAACAGCTCCATATGGATTGAAGCACTTGCCAAAATCACTGCTGGAGCAGATAAACCAATTAAATGTGGGACCATTATTCTTTTGAAAGTCAGTATGGGGAAACTGTGCAGCCTGGTAAACGCAAGACGCAAAGAGGTAAGATTTAAAAATTCTTCCTCATAAACCTTCAAAATTGGCTCGATGTCCTTTGAAAAAGCTAAGTACTCTATAATCAACATGAAAAAGAAAGAAATTACCAATATAGCAGCCATAACAGAAAATTCAATAGCAGAAAGAGATAGAGTGAAGTAAATGAAAATTCCTCCGACCCCTAAAACAGCTAAAATTGATCCAAAAATATAATTATGTAAAAGTTGTTTTCTAAAGTTTATGAATGATTTCAAACATCTTTCTCCTTATTAAAAGACTTGTTTTGTTAATTATTATCTATACCAGATAGATCTGTAAAGAAAATTTCAGCTATAAAAGAGGCTTACTCATGTTGTCCATGGAACTTATAGTAATAAAAATTAAAATCAAAGGAGAGGTTAAATTGAAAACGATTGGAATGATCGGTGGTATGAGCTGGGAATCTTCGGCTGAATATTACCGATTGATCAATGAGGAAGTAAAACGGCAGCTTGGAGGTCTGCATTCTGCAAAGGTGATTATATTCAGTGTTGATTTTGATGAAATCGAAAAATGCCAATCAGAGGGCAGATGGGATGAAGCGGGGCAGATATTAGGTGTAGCTGGTTATTCACTGGAAAAGGCCGGGGCCGACTTTATTGTGATTTGTACTAATACGATGCATAAAGTGATTAACCAAATTTCCGAGAAAACAAGTCTACCCATTCTTCATATAGCAGATGAGACTGCAGCGCAAATCAAGAAACTGGGTATCAAAAAAATTGGTTTGCTTGGTACCAAGTATACGATGGAACAGGATTTTTATAAATCCAGAATACAGTCACGAAATATTGAGGTGTTAATTCCAAAAGAAAATGATAGGGATTTGATAAATAATACCATTTTCAATGAATTATGCCTTGGATTTATCCAGCCGTCCTCAAGAGAAAATTTTAAGAGAATTATTGAAGACCTTGCTGGGCAAGGGGCGGAAGGAATTATTCTCGGCTGTACAGAAATCGGTCTATTGATAAAGCAGGAAGATGCAACGGTTCCCCTATTTGACACCACGGAAATACATGCCCATGGAGCAGTGAAAAAGGCGCTCAATATATAGAAAAAATGGGTCAGAATTTTGGCCCATTTTTCGTTACTATATATGAATTTGAAGTAGCTTGAAAAGAAAAACTAGTGAGCACGAAAGGTATAGCGCCAAATAGGATGTCATGCTGGACCAGATAAGAAGTCTTTCTCTAATATTCCAGTAAGGTCTTATTTGTGTTTCAGATGTAATTCGTTTTCCCTCAAGTTATTTTCCATTATTTTGTCTTCTCATTTGATACCAAATTTATAAAAATGAAAACCAAATCATTTTAAACAAGAGAATATGGGTATATAAAGGCTGACTATTTTTTATAAATAGACAGCATTGGTGAAATAAAGGGATTAAGGGGCATGGGACGCAAATAAATATTTATGGACCGAGGCATAAGGTAATCATTCTGTGCTTGCTTAAAGCAATTATACATGGCTTTACCGCCGGTAGAGTTTGCAGAGTGTATCGTGATTCGATTGGCAAATAGCTGTTTCTCGACCATTATTTTTACTAGCATCAAGCCATTCCTGGTATAGCTTTCCAGGTCATGGTCTAACGACAGGTGGTCAATTTCATAGTTTTTCAAGAGAATGAGACATTCATCTATAGTTTCTGCCAAAACATAACCTTCTGGCGCCTGGCGGTAGTCATCTAGGAAAACACTGATTTCATTCATTTCTCGCTCTCCTTCCCAAAAGAGGGTGACTAAGAAAAGTCGAATAACCCTAGATATTTATCATTCTCTTAAGCCTAACACACTTTTTGACATAAAGGGCCGAATACCACTTGGGAAATTCTTCTATAAAGTGCAAATTAATTTATTGCTGTTCAAGCTATTTAATATATTGTGCTGCAAAATGCCCTGAAGGCTTAAAGAATACGCAAGCAAGTACAGGTCTATAAACAAGCAATTTTTTCGAGAACAGTTTACAAACTTGGAGGATTTAGTGGTTCCGACTCACTTACAAACAAGGGAGAGATCAGGAACCCCCGATTCTGATAATTGGGGGTTTACTTTGGTTTACTTAGTGAGTAGAGTACTTTAGCAAGAATACCGGGACGGGCTAGGCTGATTGGATGCGCTTTTAGATGAAGGACCTGAATGAACTGGGAGTAAACACTTTCATCATGTGAGCAAGCCGCCACGACTTTCATTACGTACCATTGCAAAATGGGAAGAACTATTGGTTTCCTTCCGCTTGTGGTACGAAAACGAAAGTCTTCGGTTAAGGCTATCAGCCAGGGAATATCGATAATCCTGCTGACATTTTTATAATAGCTATTTGTTAACTGTTTCTTGTTTAACCCCTTCTTTAATAGGTCCCTTAATGCCTTGGCTTCCATCGCAGCAAGGCTCATCCCCTGTGCAAAAACAGGATCAATCCGACAAAAAGCATCTCCAATTACCAGTAATCCTGAGGGGAGGTCTTTTAGTTTCTCAAAGTGATACCGGCGGAGGGCAGGAAACCGGTAGACTTGTATTCCCTCGGAGAGTGGTATTGCATTCTTAATTGTTTCATAAAATTCAGGTTGTTCAAGCTTCTTAGCATATTCCTTAAAACTGTCTAGATCTTTAGGAACTTCCTTCGAACCGTAGCCAATCAAGGTAACTAACATACGATTTCCTTCAATGGGAGAAATCATGCCTCCACGATCAATTTCTGGTGGTTTGGGATAGGCGAGCAAACTATGCCAATCCATAGGTGCATGAGAGAGTTCCTTATATACCATGCTGGCATAAAATAAATTTACTTTGACTTCTGTTTTGGGCGGAATACCGTATCCTGAGTCCCTTAGCCATTGGCTATGGAGTGCGGCTGCTCCAGATGCATCGACTACTAAATCTGCTAATAGCTCCGTAACAGTTCCGTCTGCCTCTTCGAAGACCATACGGTTAATCTCATCGTTATCGAATAAAAGATCTTGTACTCTGCAGCCGAATCGGAAATGGATATTCGGTATTTTTTCCAGCCTTTGCTGAATCTGCCACTCAAGTAAAGGTCGGCTTTGCTGGCTTATGATCACGTTGGAAGCAAATCGGGTTTTTTGCGTCCCGTGATGCGACCAGAGGAGGTCTCCTGCGAAGTCTGATTTCTTTGCCCCATTAAGAGATAATTCCTGAATGATTCCTGGGAATAGTTCCTCTATGATCTCTTCGCCGCTTTTCAGCAAGACATGTCCCTGTTCACCCTGCGGCACTCCATTTCTATTGATGACATGATCATTTTTTTTATCTTTTTCTATTACTATCACTTCTTTGAAAAACTCAGAAAGTACTCTTGCAGCCAGCTTGCCTGCAATGCTGCCGCCTGTTACCACTGCTCTATTTTGGTTCGTTTTTTTTGAAAACATCCTAAGCTACGATTCCCCTCAAAATAATAGTTATGTTGAATTGTATAAGTTAAAATAATCTTATGTATGCTGAAAGCACAACATGGTAATTTTACCTAAAGAGGTGGGGAAATGAAAGAGTTACAATCATATACACGGGATTATCAAAAAGAGATGGGCTGGGAAATCAATTCCGATAACTATGCTAAGAGCAGGGAATCACTCTTGAACAATTACTTACTTCTGACAACAGAAGTAGCGGAAGTGGCAGAGGAATTGAGGAGGGCTTTTAATCTTACACAGAGCAACATACAAGAGGGGATGGATGAGGAAGAGGCGTTCGCCATCGCCAAAGAGAGAATTAAACAGGATATAGGCAAGGAACTGGCTGACTGCCTTGCATATCTCTTGAAATTCTACAATTATTTTGACTTAGATTTGGAAGATAGCTTTTATGAAAAAATGGTAGAGGTAAGACTTCGGAAAAACAAAGATCTTTAAAATGCCTTTGCTGCTAAATAGGAGTTATACAAGGAGTCCCAAAACATCTTAGCTGTAATTTTTTTCGAAGTGTTAATGAATGGAGTACGATCATTATGAATGAACAACAATTTGATAAATTGCTGAATATCAAAACAACTGGTGAACAAAGAGGGTTTTTGACTTCATTGCACTACCATCGCTATGAGCCCACTCCATATAGTGCGCTTGAGTTATTTTTCAATGAATTCAATATGAGCAGTCATGATCATATTGTCGACTTTGGATGTGGAAAAGGGAGATTGAATTTTTATCTTAACCACCATTTCAACACAAATGTAGTCGGGGTTGAAATGAATGAAACATTCTACATGGAAGCTCTAGAAAATAAACAAAGTTACTTAAAGAACTATCGAAACAGAGGAGATAAGATCAACTTTTATTGCGTGTTGGCAGAGGAATACGATATTTCACCTAATGAAAACAAGTTCTATTTCTTTAACCCTTTCACGGTTCAAATCCTAATGAGAGTAATAAAGAACATTATGATTTCTTTTGAAAAACATCAAAGGGAGATTGACCTGATTCTATATTATCCATCTGAAGATTATATATTTTATTTGGAGAATCAGACACCGTTTGAACTGGTAAGTGAAATGAACCTGCCGGAAAATAATCCGAATGAGAGGTTTTTAGTTTATAGATTGAATAATTGATATTTAATCGTTCAATTTTAAATGCCCCGGCATATTACCGGGGCAAAAATGGACTATTTTATACTCTGTGGATGGTTTTCCTCGGCCAGCTGTGCTGCTTTTGCATTGAGTTCCACTTGTTCTGGTGTCTTGCAGCCTGGAATGACGGCAGTTACTGCAGGATGTTTCAAGACCCATGATAATGCCCACGCGGCCATTGGAATACCTTCCGGGACTTCGTTTTGTTGAATCTCTTCCACCTGTTTGAGTAGCAGCGAAGTTTCTTCACTGTCATGTTTTGAACGAACATCATCGGCGCTGAAGGTCACACCTGGTTTGTATTTACCGCTTAAATAACCGCTTGCCAGCGGAACCCTGGCAAGTACCCCTAGATTTTGATTTTGGCTGGAAGGGAAGATCTTTTCTTCTGGCTTCCGGTCAAGGCGATTGTATACGACCTGAATGGCACCTGCGTTTACTTCTGTTGCGTGATCCGTTTGATAACTTTCTTCATTTGATCGCAGGGAGATCCCAAGGCTGCGGATTTTTCCTTTTTCCACTTGCTTATCTAGCATTGTCCATAACTCGTCGTTATTGAATTCTTCATCGGTACATGAATGGGCCTGATATAAATCTATGTAATCTGTACTTAGCGCTTTTAGTGAGGCATCGAGCTGTTTCAATACTTCATTTGCACTCCAGTGACGTGTCCTTTCAAAATTACCATGGAAATGATGGCCGAATTTTGTTGCCACAATCCAGTCCTCGCGTTTGTTCCGGCTCAGGTAATCTCCAATAAGGCTTTCAGATAAATGGTCCCCATAGCATTCGGCTGTATCGAGGAAGTTGATTCCTTTTTCGTTTGCTTTATCCAGAATCGCATCAACCTCATATTGTTTGAAGTCCTTTCCCCATTCACCGCCGTATTGCCAGGTTCCGATTCCTATTACAGATATATCAAGGTTTGTATTACCTAAGCGTCTGTACTTCATTCCATCACCCCTAAATTAATTTACATCAATCTTATCATTTCAATGTTTTTAACAAAAATATGTTGCACAAATACATCCATTGTATACATCCAGAAAGGAATTCGAATTTTTTAAAGGAATTCAATCAACTATCGAAGAAAGTATTATAGATTCGGATTGACAAGGGGGAAGCACAATGGAAGAAAAAGTGTTGAAAGCCATCCAGGATGAATACCCGGAGGATTTTGCATGGTGTTATGGGTGTGGGAGGATGAACGAGCAGGGACATCATTTTCGGACAGGCTGGGACGGTGACAAGACAATATCCATCTACAATCCCCAAAAAGAACATATGGCACTGCCAGGATTTGTCTATGGCGGCGTGATTGGCTCTTTTGTGGATTGTCATGGTACCGGTTCAGCTGCACTCTACCTGCATCGTAAAAATGGATACGAACCAGGTGACGGAGCTGAACCGCCAAGATTTGTCACAGCATCCTTGCATGTCGATTTCATGAAGCCGACTCCTCAAGGAACAGCCTTAAAAGCAATAGGAACCGTACATGAAATTCATCCAAAGAAATATCGAGTTGAAACTGAAGTTTATGCTGGGGAAATTCTTTGTGCTAAAGGGGAAGTAATCGCTGTTGTGATGCCGGATACTTTTACAGGAAAACAATAGTACCTAAAATAAGACCCTGAACATAATTCAGGGTCTTAATCTGGTTATTGGACAGGTTCAAGCATAGTAGTAGGAAGGTATCCTTCCTCACCGGAATCTGTCATTTTTACTTTAGTTCGTCTAATCTCTCTTTCCAAGACTTCAGCTTGACTGCCTTTCTTGATTTCATTCACTTTATTATCCTGTACGATCTTGTCTACACCTTCTACATCATTAATTTCAATCAACTGATAGAGCTCATCATATGCTTCTGGTGTAAGTGCAAGGTAGGCATCTTTTTGTACAGTTACCTTATCTCCAGCCTGCAGTGTATTGTCTTTAACTTCTTGTTCGCTTTCTTTATATGTGTCCTTCATGTTCTGGATAATTCCCGGAGCTTCTTCTTTTACCTTATCCACTACTTCTTTTGATTTTTCCTCGGTTTCCTGGGCAGCGTTCTTTGTTTCCTCTTCTAGCTCTTTCACACCTTGCTCTGCCTCATCGCTATTGCAGCCAGTAATGAGCAAAACTGCCAATCCTGCAGGTATTAACAATTTATTTAAAGACAATGACATAGTATATCCTCCTGATTCAACTACTTTTATACTGTAGGATACCACTGAAGTTGTCTTATAAAACATTCGCAATATTGTCGACAAATTTTGTGTTGTCACTAATAATAACCTTATGAATAGTTAATGGAGGATTTTGCACATGGACATGCCTACTAGATTATCAGCACTTGAAACAGCGCAAAAGTTTGTGAAGGAGCGCTTCCCGGACTGTGACGCAGCACTGCTGGCCGGGAGTGTAACCAGGGGAGAAGCAACTGCTACATCTGACTTGGATATCGTCGTATTCGATAAGGATATTGCAACACCCCGCAGGGAGTCTTTAATAGCTTATGGGTGGCCGATCGAGGTTTTCGTCCATAATTTACAGTCCTATAAGCTTTTCTTTGAAAGTGATATAAAAAGGGCAAGACCAAGCTTGCCGAGAATGGTTTCGGAAGGAAAGGTTATTAGGGAAAGCGATTTTGTCCGGGAAATAATTGATGAAGCAAAAAGGATAATAGAGCTGGGACCAGAGGAGTTGACCGAGAAAGAAATCGAGTTAAAAAGATATTTCATTACTGATACGCTTGATGATTTCATTGGATCTGACAACAAGGCAGAGGAAATCTTCATTGCAGCCACGCTGGCTGAACAGCTGCAGGAATTTGTGTTAAGAGCAAACAAGAGGTGGATCGGCAAATCTAAATGGGTAGTGAGAGAATTAAATCATTATGATCCCGTATTCACTGAACAATTCGTAGAAGCTTTTTCCAATTATTACAGTACAGGTAATAAAAATATGGTCATAGAATTGGCTGAACAGATTTTAGAGCCCTTCGGTGGAAGGCTATTTGACGGCTTTTCAATAAAGTAGACAAAAAAGCAGCCTGAATGAGGCTGCTTTTGTCCTTTACTGTGGTTTCCATTCAGCTAAGGGCCGCTTTGAGTACATTGATGTGCCCATACATAGCGAAATGGTCCCGTTAAAGTCACATTAAGTTCTTCAACATTACAATGATCTGTTCATGCTTTGAAAGAAAATAAGAGCAATATAGCAGATATCCCCTGGATACACAGACTGAAAAGGGCAAAGAAGATTATCATTTTTTGTTCGGAGGCAATGGTACCAGGAAGACCGCAAATAGCTGGGTTTTTTACCACCAAACCAAGCATCGTTCCCATTATTGCGCTTATGCCGCCGTTATAAATCCCTGTAATCAATGATTGTGCATTCAACATTGAGCCATATAAAAACCCCATCGTGATACCAAGTATAATGTTAAGCACCCCAACAATTTCGGAATGGTTAGGGAAAAGTAGTATGAAATTTAGTGAAGCAACCAGTCCCAATGTGCTGCTGGCAAAATAAGAGGCTGTATATCCAAACCTGTCACTAAAAAGAAATCTCGATTTCCGAAGTACATAATATAGCCAGGCTCCAATCAAAAAATTGATGACAGTTATGGAGATTAATAATATCTGCATAAGACACCCCCTCCAGATTACTGAATCAGGTTTTGTAGGCCGAGGAGGCCGCTATGCAAAAAGAGCTGAGGATGAAAATCTCGATCATGATTAAGAACATTACACCTTCATATGCAGAAGCTCCAACCATAGGCGCCATGATTCCCATCATTAGCCCTGTTATATAACCAGACAATAAAGTTTGATAGTCAAAGAGGCTGCCAAACAAGATTCCTGAAATACCGCCTATGATGACTGAAAACAAGGTCGCTTCCAAAAAGTAAAAAGGATACATGTTGATAAAAATAATCCCTGTCCCGAGAGCCAAACCTCCAGCAGCCACCATCGTTATATTCATTCCTAAGTGAAAGCCGATTTGTTTTCTTCGATTGTATAGATAGATATATAGAACGTATGCGGACAAGAAATTAATTGGGTAAAAAATCACAATCCATTCCGGCATGACATATCACCTCTACTGTTCAATGTATTCACAATTAAATTTGTGGTGTTTGAATTTTTTGTCAATTGCAATGACGTTTATGATATTTGCCTCATATGATAATGGGAAAATTCGCTCGAAGGGGGCAATTCGTTGAGAACAGGTATGCGTCATTCGGATTATTTAAGAAATTTGTTAGAGAACAGAAGGAATGAAGTCAGGCAGGTTGATCCTATTCACGAAGTCGGAAATCAGATCACCTCTCCACCAAGTGCAACACCACTAGAAGAGAATAAAATCATTGCCGAATACCTGGAACAAAAAAATCTTCACACACTGGCGAATGCTGTTCCTGAATTTAAAAAACCATTGATTTTAAAGAAGTTTTTTAAGATGAAGCGAAATCAGGAAGTAATAGTCTATATTGACCATCAAGATAATACACAGGAAATCTCCGGTAAGGTGAATGCCATCGGTAGAGATTTTGCTATACTGACGAACTTAAAGGATCGGATTTGGATCCCGTATAAAACGATATTATCAGCAAATTCTCCATCTGGAGTGCCGACATATGAAAATGCCCATCAAAATTTCATCTATGATAATGACTTAAAACGAAAACTGACTACGAATTTTGGTGAAACTGTTGCCAATCGAGATGTTTTAATTCAGCAATTTTTCGAAGAGTCACTAAAAGGCAACCTTCATAGGTGGCAAGGAGTGTGGGTTAAGGTGGTTTTAGCTGATGAAATAGTAATCGGGAAGATCGCTTCGGTTACTGAGGACTTTATCCTATTACAATCTTTTGGCTCAGAAAGGAAAATTGCCTTCACGGATGTAACACATATTCGTTCTGCCCGCCTTTATAGCCAGATCCTTCTGTTGGGGAAGAACATGATCAAGAGTATGTTTCGTTAAGACATAAATTGCAGAAGTTTTATTTACGAGAAAGGGTGACAAAACATGCATGACTCGCCATTAAAATCATTATCGGCTGCTTCTAATGTTGCTAGTGTCAATGACCCATTATTTGATTTTTTTAACAAGCATATGGGCAAACAAATCCTGATTATTACGGAATCATCACAATTAAATTTATTAGGGCAAACCTTCAGGCCAATTTTTTGCGGAAAGGTAGCTGAAGTTGAACCTGGACATTTAACACTTTCTCCCGTAACAATCAAAATTTTGAATGCACCGTTTCATAAGTTCCCAATTCCGTTATCCATTCCTTTTGAAAAAATTGCCCATTTCACAACAGACGTCGATTGTTCGATGAGAATTCCGTTAGTTTAAACATACAAGTAATGGAGGCGTTGTTTCCTATGTCCACAGATTACTCAAAAATGACAGATGTAAATGAAATCCATGAATCAGCCATTTTGGAACACTTCAGAAATGGAATTGGCCACAAAACGCTTGTGATTTCTCCATCCTATCCATATATGTTCGTTGGCATAATCAAGGAATTGATCGGTGATACGGTTATGATCGATGTTGAGACCACGCACTTTGCTCAATTAGAAAACCGCGAATGGTACATTCACATTCATAATATTGAAATTTTCTATATTGAAAGGCCTGGAGCACCTAAGATACCGAAACTCGAAGACTATTAGATTCCTATGAAGGGGGGAAATACATGTTACGAAAATTTCATGTTGTCGGAATTTCAACGAGGATAGTAGTTAATACGTTCGGGGACCATAATCCTAATGGCAGAATATATGTCTTGAAGGAAAATGAGTCAAAGCTTAAAGACCTCGTGCGAAAGAATCCTTATAAGCCCATTGATCTTGTTCAACCGCTGGCTATTCGCGCAAACGAGGGGGATATAGTTGAAATACTTTTTGAAAACCAGCTTCCTTTTTCAGCAGGAATGCACTTCCAGGAAGCAGATTACAGTGTGCTCAGTTCCGATGGAGCGGATGCCGGATATAACCCGGATACAACGGTAGAACCTGGCGGAGAAATTCTTTACAGGCTTAATGTCAGTCAGGAAGGTATCTGCTTCTTCACCGATCTGGGCAATGTTTCAAGCACCGAACAAGGATCAAGTGTCCAAGGGTTATTCGGGGCGCTGCTTGTCCAAAAAAGGGGCTCTAGCTGGACTGATCCTGTAACTGGCGGTCCAATCAATAGTGGTGTGTATGCTGACATACATCATCCTTTTCTGCCATCTTTCAGGGAGTACGCCTGGTTCTTCAATGATGAAATGGAAATTAGGGATTTAACGGGGAACCGACCTTTCAACCCAATGACAAACCAGGAAGCAGAATCCTTCCATGGAGTGAATCTTCGCTATGAACCTATGACGAACCGGAAAAGGTTGATAGAGGCAGGAGTTGTATGCCCTGACTGTGATTCAGAAGAAGTCCACCATGATTCGTGGGTTTTCGGTGATCCTGCAACCCCTATATTAAGAGGGTATGTGGGGGATCCTGCAGTCATCAGGCTGATCCATGGCGGTGTAAAAGAAACTCATGTTTTTCACTACCATGTCCATCAATGGCTCGGTGATTCAAGTAATATTAATGCAGAAATTCTTGATGCCCAATCCATAAGCCCTCAAACCCACTATTCGATTCAGCCTCTCTATGGACTCGGAAGCCTGCATGGTGCCATCGGAGATTCAATTATCCATTGCCATCTGTATCCGCACTTCGGCATAGGTATGTGGGGAATCAACAGGGTTTTTAATACTCTGCAGGATGGAAGCCAGTGTTATCCGAATGGAGTCCGAATTAAAGCCTTAATGCCTTTGCCAGACCGTCCTGCACCGCCAAAGCCAACTCCTGAAAAACCGGGATTCCCTAATTTCATTCCGGGAAAAGTCGGCTACAAAGCACCAAGGCCACCTATGGGCATTGTTGGAGGCCGGGAGATGACTGAACTGGAACGGAATGCAGCGATTGAAAATCCACGTCCGGGAGCCGTTTTCGTTGACCCTTGCATTGACCAGGACCCGGTGGTAGTTGAATTCAATGTTTCTGCTATTGAAATGCCAGTCGTATATAACAAACAAGGCTGGCATGACCCGAAGGCAAGATTTTATGTGATGGATGAAGACCTGGATGATATCCTTTCAGGGAAAAAAGAACCTGAGCCGCTTGTATTCCATGTCCCTGCAGGTACATGTATACGGATGAATTATACCAATCGCATGCCGCATATTTTAGATGGTGATGCATTCCAGCTGGTGACCAGGACGTATGAAAATGGTTTTCACATTCACTTTGTAAAATTTGATGTCCTTGCATGCGATGGAGGTAATGTTGGGTGGAATTATGACAGTGCGGTTCTTCCTGGCCAAACCATTCGCTATGAATGGTATGCGGAAACCGAATTAAAAGCGTTTTTCTTCCATGACCATCTATTTGCTAACTCTCACCAGCAGCATGGAGTTTTCGGGGCGGGCGTGATACAGCCAAGGTTTTCAAAATTCCTTGATTCGAGAACTGGTGCCGAGGTGGACCATGGTACTCAGATTTCCGTCGAACACCCGTTGATCCCGGATTATCGTGACCAGACACTTTTCGTCCATGATTTTGCCCTTTTATTCGATAAAAACGGCCGTCCGATCCAGCCGCCGGAATATCCTGGTTCAGAGGATGACCCAGGTGTCTTTGGAGTCAATTTTAAATGTGAACCTTTAAAGTTCAGGCTAGGTGAGGATTGTGACCCTGCTTATTCCTTCAGTTCCTATGTTCACGGTGATCCTGTTACCCCGATACTGAGGGCTTATGAAGGCGACCCAATCAGGATCAGGCTGTTGCAGGGAGCGCATGAAGAATCTCACAGCTTCAATATCCATGGGCTGAGATGGAAAGAAGAGCGTCCGGATTTGGGATCATCCATGAAAGCGCAGCAGCATATCGGAATCTCGGAGTCCTTCACTTTTGAGACTGAGATCCCTGCATCCGGTGATTATCTTTGGGCTTTTGAGGATGAAGAAGATGTTTGGCTTGGTACATGGGGATTAATCCGTGCGTATAACGGAAGAATGGAAGATTTAATCGTCTTAGCTGACCGAGAAGCGCTGCCGGAAGGATCCACTGAAACTCCAAAGCCAACGGGCAAACCGCCTGAAAAAGCAAATCCTCTTGCCAGTCTGCCGCCAGGGGCTTACCATGGCTCACCTGTCAAGAAGTTCGAGGTAGTCGCCTTCCAGACACCAATCCAATATAACTCATATGGCGATCATGACCCATATGGTATTATTTTCGCTTTAAAGGACGATGTAGAAGACATTCTCTCTGGCAAAAAGAATCCGGTGCCACTAATCTTAAGGGCTAATGTCGGTGACCTTGTAGAAGTCACCCTGACAAGTGAACTGAAGAAAGAGCTCTTTCCATTTCAAGATGGAATCCATCCTTACCCGCCGGTAAAAGAACAATCTTTTTATCCTCCTTCATTAAGGATATCTCTTCATACAAGCCTGCTGAATTATGACGTTAAAACATCCAGTGGAGATACAGTAGGTTACAACCCTGACCAAACTGTCGGTCCAGGGGAAACGATCACTTATAGATGGTTTGTCGATGGCCAGTTCGGCATGTGTTCGATGTGGGACATGGCCGATCTGCGAAATCACCGGTCGTTTGGTACCTTCGGTGCATTCGTTGCCGAATCCAGGTTTACAACTTACCTGGAACCATACAGCCTGGAAAAAGCCAATACAGGGGAAAATGTGATTCTTCGGCACCCCTTACTTCCTGCAACAAGAGAATTTGTCCTCATTTTACATGATGGTGTAAGGCTGGAGGACAAAGATGGGAAAGTGATTATTGATCCGATGGATGGGGTGGTACCTGATACTGAAGTGCTCGAAGAAGTCGATACGTACGATTATGGATCAAGGGGTTTTAACTACCGCAGTGAAAGACTGATCAATCGATATAAGGAACACCCGGTAATGCACGAGCTTTTTTCATCAGAAGTTTTTGGGGACCCAGCGACACCTTTATTCGAGGCTTATCCTGGTGAACCTGTGGTAATTCGGATTACGACTCCTGCAGAAAGGCGAAGAGCTCATACATTCCACCTTCACGGACATTATTGGAAATTTGACAGCAAGGATCTTGATTCTCGTATTCAGTCATTTTTAGGCCATATGGTTACGGGCCATACTGATGATTTGCGCTTGATTGGAGGAGCGGGAGGAGTTTTCAATTTCCCAGGGGATTACTTGTACCGGTCCGGCAATATCCGCTGGGACATCGAATTGGGGATGTGGGGAATCTTCCGGGTTCATAAGGATTCGAAGGAAAACCTGCCGCGCCTAGAGGAAGTTGAAGGGGAGTGGGACAATGAAGAAAAGGCATAAAATTGAAATTCCAGATGAGGAGTCTTCAAGCCATGAGATGACGGAAAGCAGTTCCTCCTCAGCAAACAGCCCAAAAGCCGATTTTTGTTTCCCTGATGATTGTCCTGAAAGAATCGAAACTCCAAAATTCCCTTCTCCGACATCATGTATGCCAGAAGGCAGGTTGCACGAACTAGAAGAAAAAATCGATGGAGCTAATCGCATGCTATTGGATCTTGGTCTATCAAATGAACAGTCTGAGCTTGGCCGGAGGATTTTATTTGATGGCCTGGCAGGTCAAATGGTGAAGATTAAGTTAAACTGCTCAAATCATAATGAGAGCAATACCGAAGCCAGTCCAGCAGAACCAATTGGTGAGATAATTAACAAGAATACAGAGAGGAAAAAGCGTTACAAAAAGAAACGGCTTGCCAAGAAGAAGCGCAAGCATAAGTATAAAAGGAAGAAGTTAGGAAAAAATTTCCTGGAAGGATTTGTACAATTAGTTGGCAGTGATTTTGTCCAACTCCAGAAGAATAGAAAGACATTTATTATACCTTTCAATAAAATTTGTCTGGTTTTAACTAAAAAGCCTTATCACCCACCTGAATCCCAAGCTCCTTTACTAGATATCGATCCATGTTTCCGGAGGGATCTTACCTTTAGTTTTGGAGAAACAGTAGCTCATGATCCAGAGCTGATCCAGATCTTTTTCAGGATTAAGTTATCAATGTACCTTAAAACCTTTTCAAATGAAAAAGTAACAATTTATACAAACTCTGAAAAGGTATTAGGGTTATTGGCAGGGCTAGAAAAAGGAAACGTTAATCTAGTCAGTGAAAATGGGCAGGCTAAAGAAGTACCTTTAACATCATTCTGCTACCTGAAAAAAACTTGACTCACAAGTAGAAGCGCCTGAGCAACTGCTCAGGCGTTGTTTCCTTCATCCATTTCAAACCAGTTGATATTGTCAAATGGAATCATTCTATATTTCTTTTTACTGTGTTTTTTACTGCCTTTGCCTGTTTCATAGATGTCTACCTCTACAAAATCTGTCCCAACAAAGGAAATCCTGCCGTGGATTTTTTTACCTTTGTCACAATCAAGTCCAAAGATAACTTTGCAGCCGATATACCTTCTCAGGATAGCTGCCATTTTGTTCCGCAACCCGCCTAAGCGGACGCTGAAATGCCTGCTGCACAATTCGCGATCTGCGAAATTATAACGACGGTCGAAAATAACCGGGATACAATCATCTTTGTAGCTATGGCAATATCCATGATGCGAGCTTGATTCCAGCTGCGCATCCTCTGATGGGAAATCTGCAGTTGAGCCACAGGAAAAAGCTGAATCATGACATTGGCATTCCGGATAATCGCAATCTTGGAATCCATGAGTGTGCCGCTCAAAAAAATCACGGCTTCTAGAAAAGTAAGCTCCAATATCCATCTGTATCCTCCTTTAATAGTATGAAAACAATAGGTGCTTGTAATCATTTTATTCCTTGAAAATAATTTCGAATGAGCAAGATGCCCTGTTGGGGAACTTGACCATTTAAAATATCTTGTAATAAGCTGTAGTTAACGTTGATTCGGCTTTTATACCAGTTTGAAAACGGATCAAATACTAAATTTCAGGGTGGATGCAATGGATGAATTATTAAAGAAATTGCGATACAAGCAGGGGTCTGCCAGTATAATGAACGCGCCGGCAGAATACCTGTCATTAATTGAAGAGTCCGACAGTGAGAGCGGCACAAAAGAATTTTTGCTGTTGTTCGCGAACAACAGTGAGGAAGTAAGGACATGGTTTCCAAAAGCCCTTTCAAGACTGAAGGAAGATGCTATCTTCTGGATCGCCTTCCCAAAGAAAAGTTCAAAAGTTAAAACTGACGTTAACCGCGACGCATTATTCAGGCTGGTTCAAGACTTGTCTGACTATAGAGCTGTCAGCAATGTCTCCTTGGACGAAAAATGGTCAGCACTAAGGTTCAGGCATCAGGATTTGGTAAAATCACAAAAGTGATGGAATAATACAGGCTTTCTTTTTATAAAATATGTGATAAAATGAGTAAGTTAAAATTACATATTCCGTTTTGACGGAAGAGGTTCTAGCTACCCTCTCAAAAAAACTAAGGGAAAACAGTACTGCTGTCTTAGTGGTACTGTTTTTTCTGTTGTAAAGGAGTTTTCTAATGAAAAATGAAAAAGCGGTTGTTGTGTTCAGCGGAGGACAGGATAGTACGACTTGCCTGTTCTGGGCCATGAAGGAATTCAAAGAAGTTGAAGCTGTTACTTTCGATTATAACCAGCGCCACCGAACAGAAATTCTATGCGCAAAAGACATCGCAAGCGAGCTTGGGATCAAACACCATGTTCTCGATATGAGCTTGCTCAACCAACTGGCGCCTAATGCACTTACCAGGAGTGATATCGAGGTGAAGGATGGAGAAGAAGGAGAACTGCCATCAACCTTTGTGCCAGGGAGGAACTTATTGTTCTTATCCTTTGCAGGTGTGCTTGCGAGTCAAGTGAACGCTAAGCACATCGTAACAGGTGTATGCGAAACGGACTTCAGCGGCTACCCTGATTGCCGGGATGTGTTCATTAAGTCATTGAATGTAACCCTTAACCTATCAATGGACCAGAACTTTGTCATCCATACACCATTAATGTGGCTGAACAAGGCACAGACATGGAAGCTGGCTGATGAATTGGACGCTTTTGAGTTTGTTCGGAACAGGACATTGACTTGCTATAACGGAATCATTGCAGATGGATGTGGGATTTGCCCCGCCTGCAAGTTGCGGAAAAAGGGGCTGGATGAGTACCTGGAAGGAGTTGTTTCTTGATGTATGAATTCAGGATCGTCGACCAGCTTCAGAAAATAGATAAAGATATTAAGGGAGAACAATTAAAATACCATTCTAAACGTGTGCTCGTCAGTAAGGAATTCACTTTTGATGCTGCGCATCACCTTCATGAATATGAGGGGAAATGTAAAAATCTCCACGGTCATACTTATAAAGTCATATTCGGTCTTAGTGGTTTTGTTGATGACCGCGGATTAATGATTGATTTTGGAGACATAAAAGAGATTTGGAAATCAGAAATAGAAATATATCTGGATCACCGATATTTGAATGAAACTTTGCCCCCGATGAATACAACTGCTGAAAACATGGTAGTTTGGATTTATGAAAAAATGGCAGAAGCCCTGGCAAATAGACAGCATTTATACCAAGGTGCAAGGGTCGAGTTTGTAAGACTCTATGAAACTCCCACTAGCTATGCTGAAGCAAGAAGGGAGTGGATGGAGATTGACTAAGATACCCGTGATGGAAATTTTCGGGCCGACAATTCAGGGAGAGGGAATGGTCATCGGACAAAAGACCATGTTCGTTCGTACAGCAGGGTGTGACTATTCTTGTGCCTGGTGTGACTCATCCTTTACATGGGATGGATCTGGAAAGGACTTGGTCAGGCAATTGGATGCTGATGAAGTCTGGAGGGAACTGAAAGCCTTGGGTGGAGATGGCTTTACATATGTCACCATCTCAGGTGGAAATCCTGCTCTCATTAAAAATCTATCTGGACTTGTTGAATTACTAAAGGAAAACCAGATTAGCATTTGCCTGGAAACACAGGGGAGCAAATGGCAGGATTGGTTTTTGGAAATTGACGCACTGACCCTTTCCCCAAAACCGCCAAGTTCAGGTATGGAAACAGATTTTGAAACTTTGGACCAAATCGTAAATGGTCTGAAAGAGAATGGCTCTATAAAAAACGCCAGCCTTAAAATAGTTGTTTTTGATACAGATGACTATGAATTTGCCAAACTAGTACATCAGCGTTATCCGGACTTAGCGTTCTTTTTACAGGTAGGAAATGATGACATTGTAACCGAAGACCAGCTGAATCTGATGACTTCGTTGGTAGATAAGTATGAATGGCTTATTAACAAGGTTGTGTGCGACATAGAAATGAACGATGTCAGAGTGCTTCCGCAGCTTCATGTCTATGTTTGGGGAAACAAAAGAGGAGTTTAGACTACAGGAGGTAAGATCATGAGAATTTTTTTATACTTAATTTCAATTATTACGGCCAATGTAATTACAGCCGCGCTTGCACCGCTTCAATTTGGAATGTTCATCGTGCCCATGGGGACATTATTGATAGGGGCCACCTTCATTTTTCGTGACCTTGTACAGAATAAGTACGGACGCGGGAGAACTTATATGTTCATCGGTTTGGCACTCGTTCTTTCTGCTATCGTTTCGTATATTCTTGGAGATACCCTTACGATCGTCTTTGCTTCGGCATTGAGCTTTGCTGTTGCTGAAACAACTGATACAGAGATATATACAAGACTAAATCTTCCTATGAGCTGGAGAGTCTTCTACAGCGGTTTAGTCGGCGGTCTGCTGGATTCAGTCATTTTTGTCGTGATTGGATTAAGTCCGCTAGGAGCAAACTTCCTTCCATGGGAAGCTGTTCCCGCTGCAATTTTAGGCCAGGTAATCGTTAAAACCATCATTCAGGGAATTGGCGCAATGCTGCTTAACCCTATTAGTAACATTTTTAATTCTAAAGCGATGTCAAACTAGGATAAAAAGGTGCCCGATTCTATCGATCGAGCATCTTTTGTTTGATTGGGATGAAATTTGCCGGAGCAATATTATCATCGTCTGCTTTGATATCTTGTTGTTTATTTTTGGGAAAGGATATGACTGGTTGTTCAGTGTGCCGTTCCATATTGGCGATTATTTCATTTTTGATCACAATAACAAGGATGAAAATAATTAGCAGCAATCCCAACGAACTGAAGGCGACCCATGGAGCATTTTTGAGTGTCCAGAAGTTTTGTCCTGTGAGACCTGCAAGCTCATTGGTGATGGACTTAGGATAAGACGTATTATATATCTTTTCCTCATGGCGTCCGCCGAGAAACAGCCGGAATAGGGCCAATCCCATCAATACTTGCAGGGTTTGTAATACCTGCTGGACAAACAACAGGATCAAATGCGGTTTTAGATGTGGCAGGATCTGTACTCTTAAAATATGAAATTTACTTCCCCCTAATAAAGCTGAACTTGTCACAAACGATTTCATGCTGATCTCCTTGACTATATCTGTTGTGAAGAAAAATACAGCCGGAAACCCAAGCAGGAATAAAACAATCAACTGGTATTCGATTTTGACGGTAACGGGAATCTCGTTAAAAGGAAATATGACAGCATCCATCAAGATTATAGCGACCAACAGTAAAGGGACATAATGAAAAGGCAGGAAAAATGCCTTAACAAAAGCTTTAATGGCTGGTGTCCAGGTTTCAGTGATTAATCCCAACGTGGCACCAACGGTTACTCTTGCTAGAGATACTATAAATACAGCCGCAATGGTATATTTTAATCCATCCAAGATTAACAGCAAATTATCCCGGCCATCACGGTCAGTACCCAGGATATAGTCTTTACTAGGAGGATACGGCGGATTTTTCAGGACGTTTCCGTTCTCATCATACAGCTGGTCAAGCATCGAACGATAATCCTCCGGACCGATATAATCATAAAGTATACTTGCGATCAATAAGGCCAGTAAAACCGCCAGGCTGAATTTGGTTTTCCGATATGTTAGTAATTTCATAACTGGAATTCTCCTCTTTTCCTGATCACAGTCTCTTTAACAATTAAATTGATAAGGAACTCGAGCATGATTACCGGGAGAATTAAAATTATAATTGCATAGATTAGCGGTAAAACATGTTCTCCCCTGAATACCTGGTCAAGAATCTGGTTTGTAAGAGTAGTTTTGTAATGGTACATATGTTCAACCAGTATAAGATTGGAGAGCAGCATATAAAGGATGACCCGGAATTTAAGTGATAAAACAGGCAGGATATTCCTCAGCATGTAAACAGAATATAAATAAATTCTGGATAAGCCTTTGGAATATCCTAACTGGACGTAATGGGCAAGTTCTTCCTCTTCCATACATTTGATTATATATAAACCAAAAAGAACTGCAGGCAGAAAAGATGTAACAATGACAGGAAAAGCGACAGGCTGTAAAGATCCAAATCCATACATTGGAAAAATTTTAAAGTTAAATTCCTTCAACAGGTAGATGTTCAGCATATTAATGATGAAAATGAACAAAAGATCAGGAAGTCCTTCAAAATAATCCAGAAATTGATGAAATCTTCTCCTTAACCTAATAGGTAATAAGATCACCATGAACCCAATAATGCTTCCCAGCATGATGATCGCAACTAATGATATGCCAAGAACCTTATAGGAATTTATAAAACCATCTAAAACATTCGGGTTTTTGATAAAATCTAAGACACTTTTAAAACTGAAATCCATTAATTGAGTGAAGATTGTTTGCAGTCTCAGCGTAAATCCTTCAAAAGATATCGCTAAATGTTCACCGGGCTTTCTATCAAAATTAAAAAAAGAAGTGAAAGAAAGCAGAAAGGCTATTCCGAGCAAGAATGTTCCTATCAAGGCCAGGGTGTAAAGTGCTTTCGTAATTACTTTTTTAAGTATCCAAAATCCTTTATTCATATCTACTCTCCTTCCAGACTTAATAAAGTTCTCCCTGATGGTAAAAAAAACCTTTTTTCAGAACGCAAATTTTTGCTTACACATTCTAAGTTATTCCTTATTTTTTTCTGTGCTCATGCGCAGATCATCAGTATTGGGATGAAAACAGAAAAAAACTCTTTTCCAATGAAAAGAGCGCAGTCAGAAAGTGGGGGAATAGCAGAGGTGGTTCTTGTATGGGGATTTGTGGATCAAATCGTGCCCTTATGCAGGGA
>NZ_JAGGQP010000007.1 GCF_018613235.1 Bacillus sp. ISL-41 | reverse complement strand
GCCTTGTCCAGCCCCGAAAAGCGCTGGAGGGCCGACCAGTGAAGTCGTTCTTTGACTTCAATGGGCGGACCGAAATCGAAAAGTATAGCCGACTGCCCAGAAACGCAGAAACTGGAGACTCCGACAAAGAAGCGCTTTTGGCTTCTGCCGGCGGAGTTGAAGTTTCGGAGATTCTAGGAGGCGACACTAGACAACTCGAAAAGCATAGGCGACTGCCCAACTCCGACAAGCGCTGGAGGGCCTGCCAGTGAAGTCGTTCTTTGACTTCATTGGCAGGACCGAAGCGTCTCGAGGAGTTAGGAACCGCAGCTAGACAAGCGACTCGAGGGGCTAGGCACTGGAGCTAGACAATTTGGAGTTTAGATGCATCTTCTTTTGCAAAAATCGTTCTATTTATCGTCCGTTTCCATATTCGCTTCCATATGGGACTTCAATTTTTCAAGAGCCATCTGGGCAGCATGCTGCTCTGCTTCTTTCTTTGAGCGTCCTGTGCCTGTCCCTAATTCCTGCCCGTTAAGGTATACACGTGATTCGAATTCCCGGCTATGCGCAGGACCAATCTCCTTCATAATCCGGTATTCAAGCGTGCCGACACCATCACGTTGTACGAGTTCCTGAAGCTGGCTTTTAAAATCCATCACATGAGAAAAAGCACCGGCATTGATTTTTGGAAACACAATTTCTTCTAGGAATGTAGTGACTGTTTCAATTCCTTTATCCAGGTATAAGGCACCGATGAACGCCTCGAATACATCTGCCAAAAGGGCAGGCCTTGTTCTTCCGCCTGTCATTTCTTCTCCCTTGCCAAGCAAAACAAGTTCACCAAAGGAAAGTTCATTCGCAAAGGCCACAAGTGATGGCTCACAAACTACAGCAGCGCGCAGCTTAGTAAGCTCTCCCTCGCTCATCATCGGATACTTCTTATATAAGAATTGGGATACAGTCAGTTCCAAAACAGCGTCACCAAGAAACTCAAGCCTCTCATTATCCTCATGAGGCTTTCTGCGATGCTCATTCACATAGGATGAATGTGTAAATGCCTGTTTTAAAAGCTTATCACTATCAAAATGAATACCAATTTTGTCCTGGAATTCTTTGAACTTCTGCTCCTTTGCGCGGATATTCTTTTTGTCTCTTTCTCTTCCATTGTTGCGCATGATTTATTCCACCTTGCTCATAATTTAAAGCTGTTATTGAATGATTTTGCAGATTTCATTTATTGTGACATATGCAAAACAATACAGACTACTAACAGTTTACAAAAAATAACGCCAATAAAGCAAAAAAACTTGGTTGATTCCAGCAGATTCCTTTCATATTAGCTGTATTACTGCTCACATAAATACCGACAGCACGATATTATGCCGAGAATAAGTTGTACAGGGCCTTTTTTACAGAAGAAAGCCCCGTTTATAAAAACGGAGCTTCTCAGTAAATCGAACAATTACTTTTGGCTATTTATGTAGTTAACAGCGTCACCAACTGTACCGATTTTTTCAGCATCATCATCAGAAATTTCCATGTCGAACTCGTCTTCCAGTTCCATTACCAATTCAACAACATCAAGGGAATCAGCACCAAGATCATCTTTAAAAGATGCTTCTAAAGTTACTTGAGATTCATCTACTCCCAAACGGTCAACAATAATTTTTGTTACGCGTTCTAAAACGTCTGCCATGCTTGTTCACCTCCCCTCAAGCCATTATAGTTGATTTTATTTAATTAATAAATGGCTGTAATAATTTTTTAATCTTAGACCCTCTAATATTCGAAAGTTGATTATAACAGAGCTTGTTTTCAAGACAAAAACTTAGTCCTACATCACCATGCCGCCATCTATGTGCAGGGTTTGGCCTGTCATATAGGCGCTGTCTTCTGAAGCGAGAAAGACGACGGTTCTTGCAATATCTTTTGGCTCACCGAAACGTGCCAACGGTATCTGCTTGAGCATTTCTGTTTTTACATCCTCGTTTAGCTTATCCGTCATGTCTGTCGTGATAAAGCCCGGTGCCACAGCGTTCACTGTGATGCCTCTGGATGATAGCTCTTTCGCCGTCGTTTTCGTCAGCCCGATCACACCGGATTTGGCCGCAACATAGTTAGCCTGCCCCGGATTCCCGCTGACGCCTACAATGGAGGAGATATTGATGATTCTCCCGCTTCTCTGCTTCATCATTTGTCTTGTAACTGCTTTTGTACATAGAAAGACACCTTTTAGGTTGATGTTGATTACATCATCCCATTCAGATTCTTTCATCCTCATCAACAGGTTGTCTTTCGTTATACCCGCATTGTTAACAAGTATGTCAATCTTGCCGAAACGCTCAATCGTTTCTTTAGCCATATCATTTACTGATTCGGAGTTGGAGACGTCTGCCTGGATGGCAAAAGCACCCTGTCCCATTGCCTTGATTTCATCAACTACTTCCAGGGCTTTTGCTTCGCTCCCTGCATAATTGACTGCGACTGATGCACCTTCCCTGGCAAGTTCCAAAGCGATCTCGCGCCCAATGCCACGTGATGCTCCAGTTACCAGCGCTACCTTACCTTCCAGTCTCATTCCTTCTCCTCCTTCAGTGCAGCAACTGCTGCTGCACAAGTTTCTGCATCATATATTGCGAATGTCTTTGCTGAGCGATCCACTTTCTTAACGAGTCCTGACAAAACCTTACCCGGTCCGATTTCTATGAAAGTATCGACACCGAGTTCCATCATTTTCGCGACTGAATCCTCCCATAGTACCGGAGAATAAAGCTGTTCAACTAGTCTTTTTTTGAATTCCGAGGCTTCTGTCATTGGTTCAGCCGTTACATTTCCGATCACCGGTACTGCAGCATCCTTAATAGCGATGTTCTCCAGTACAGCTTCAAATCTTTCAGCAGCCGGCTTCATCAGTGAGGAATGAAACGGACCGCTGACATCGAGCGGAATAACCCGTTTGGCTCCAGCTTCCTTTGCTTTCACGGAAGCTTCTTCAACTCCAGCTCTAGAACCAGAAATGACGATTTGTCCTGGACAATTCAAGTTGGCAAGCTGAACAGGATTACCTCCAGCTGATACAGTTTCGGTCACATCCATGAGCTTTTGTCGGTCCATGCCGAGAACTGCAGCCATTGTTCCTTCTCCATTCGGTACAGCTTCTTCCATGAGCTCTCCACGTTTGCGGACCGCATACACAGCGTCTTCAAAAGTAATCGCTTCTGAAGCAACCAGGGCAGAATATTCACCCAGACTATGGCCGGCAGTAAAATCAGGCTTAATCCCGAACTGGCTGAAATAATTCAATATCGCAATACTGGTTGTCAAAAGCGCAGGCTGGGCATTTGTCGTAAGCGTAAGTTTCTCTTGCGGCCCCTCAAAAATCAGTTTGCTTAAGCTTTCACCCAGGACCTCGTCCGCTTTTTTGAAAGTTTCTGAGACTGATTGTTCTGAATTCGCAAGGGCCTGTCCCATCCCTACTGTCTGCGATCCCTGTCCCGGGAACAAAAACGCGATTTTCCCCATGAAAGATTCCCCTTTAACTCATTATTTTTTATTGATTGTTCACTTTTCGATGGCAGTTTTGATAGTACCGGAAACATCCTTCTCGACCATTTCTCTCGCCTGGCGGATCGAATTAAACACCGCATTGGCGTCAGATGATCCATGAGCTTTGATTACGGGAGCCTTAAGACCGAAAAGACCAGCACCGCCATATTCCGTGTAATCCATCTTATTTTTCAGCACGGTCAGGTCCGGCTTCAGAACAGCGGCAGCCATCTTGCTTTTGAAGTTGGAAGTCAAAGCAGTCTTTAGCATTTTAAACACAGACATAGCTGTACCTTCAATGGTTTTCAGAACCATATTTCCGGTAAAACCATCTGCGACTACAACATCCGCGGCTCCCTCAAGCAAGTCCCTTGATTCAACGTTGCCAATGAAGTTGATATCTGCTTCCTTCAATAATCCATATGTGTTTCTTACAAGCTCGTTGCCTTTCTTCTCCTCTGTCCCAATATTCAACAAGCCCACACGAGGATTTGTGATTCCTCTTGCTTTCTCGCTGTATATCGAGCCCATGATTGCATACTGGACAAGGTGTTCAGGTTTTGCATCAGCATTGGCTCCAACATCCAGAAGCAGGAAGCCTTCTCCTCCAATTGTAGGGAGAGTCGGCGCCAGGGCAGGCCTTTCAATACCGTCTATTCTTCCAACCACGAACAATCCAGCAGCCATCAAAGCTCCTGTATTGCCGGCAGAAATACAGGCATCCGCATTTCCGTCAGCAACTTGCTGGGCTGCCAGAACCATTGAAGCAGTTTTTTTGCGGCGCACCGCCCTGACAGGTTCATCTGTACCAAGGATCACTTCTTCTGTATGAAGGATTTCGATTCTTTCTTCATTTGTGAGGTGCTCCCGGATCTTATTCTCGTCGCCGACCAGCACGATATGTATGTCATTATATTTTTCAATTGCTTTCATTGCTCCGAGGACGATTTCTCTTGGTGCATTGTCTCCGCCCATCGCATCTACTGCTAGCCTCATCGCTTTTCATCCCTTACTTTTCATTTTTTGACCGGTACATTTCAAACTCGCCTTTAAAAACACTTTCACTATTCACAAAACTAATCACTTCTACAAGAGTACGGCCATTATCGTTATCAATCTTTTTGACTCTCGCTTTGGCAATTACCCGTTCACCTTCTTTTACCGATCTTGTGAATTGGATATTTGCTTTAGCTGTCAATGCAAGCTCATCATTTATAACGGCTACGGCCAGTGAGTTAGCCTGGGCAAACAAATGGTGCCCCCTGGCGATTTTATTTCGTTTAAATACATGTTCTCTCTTTATATCCAGAATTGATATAGCACTATGGTCAAGTTCAATATCAATGATTTCACCAATTACTTCTTCAAGCGGCAAGGAACGAACTTCATCTTCGAATCGTTTTTCGGCCACGTTCTTAATTCTTTCCCTTAATTCAGGAATTGATAATTCCAGTCTGTCCAGTCTTATTGTCTGGATGCTGACGGAAAATTTATCGGCCAGTTCCTCATCCGTTATGAAGGGATTTTCTTTTATCGTCTCAGTCAACATAGACTGACGTTCTCTTTTGTTGCGTTTCATTTACTAAACACCGCCCGAGCTATTAAGACTAGGTACTAATAGTAGTATATATATAATAAAAAAAGATTGCAAGAAGAAAAATTGAAATGCACTGGGGGGTGGATCAGCACTAATCAACGCCTTAACAGTATAGATAAACCATGAACCCCGGTACATAACAAAAGCAGACTCACAACTGAATCTGCTTTCGTCCATGCTATGAATCTTTTAATCGTTAATAGATTCAATCAGGTCAATCCAGTTTCTCATTGGCAAGAGCACCTGTTTCCTCTAGATACTCCCGCAATAATCTATATTTCCCGCTTTGCCAGAAAGCTTCTGATTGGACTAGCAGCGTCGCATCATTCCTAGCGGTTTCCAGCGCACGGTAATCATGGACCATATCTGCTACCTTGAATTCAGGCAGGCCGCTTTGTTTTTTTCCAAAGAAGTCACCTGGGCCCCTCAGCTCTAAATCTTTTTCACTGAGAACAAACCCATCATTCGTTTCGGACATTATTTTCATCCGCTCTTTGCCGACTTCGCTTTTAGGGTCGGCAAGCAAAATGCAATACGATTGGTCACTGCCGCGGCCAACCCTGCCTCTTAATTGGTGAAGCTGTGCCAGACCAAATCGCTCAGCGTCATAAATCAGCATGACCGTCGCATTCGGGACATTGACCCCAACCTCTACCACAGTGGTCGAAACGAGAACTTGCACCTCGTTTTCACTGAATGCTTTCATGGCCTGGTCTTTCTCATCGGAATGGAGGCGCCCATGCATAAGTCCGACCTTGTAACGGTCTTTAAAATAAAAGCTCAAAGTACTGTGCACATCGATTGCGTTCTGTACGTCCAGCTTGTCAGACTCCTCGATAAGAGGACAAATCACATAGGCCTGTCTTCCTTTCGACAGCTCTTTTTCCATGAAGGCAAGCACTCGCTCAAGCATTTCATGTTTGGCCCAATATGTTTCAATCGTTTTACGGCCAGCTGGCATTTCATCAATGACAGAGACATCCATTTCACCAAATACGGTAATGGCAAGAGTTCTTGGTATTGGAGTCGCGGTCATGAACAGTACATCAGGATTTTCCCCTTTTTCCCTAAGCACCCGTCTTTGTTCCACGCCAAAACGGTGCTGTTCATCCGTGATCACCAGTCCCAGGTTGTAAAAATCCACTTCATCCTGGATCAAAGCATGTGTTCCAATCAGCACGTCAATTTCACCAAGCTTAAGCTGTTCAAGCATCTCTCTTCTGCGCTTGCCTTTGACGGAGCTTGTCAGGAGAGCCACTGTTATCCCGAAAGGCTCAAGCAACTGTGTCAATGACTGCGAGTGCTGTTCGGCCAGGATTTCCGTAGGGACCATTAATGCCCCTTGATAGCCCGCTGTCTTTGCCGAATAAAGGGCGATCGCCGCAACAACTGTTTTACCCGATCCTACATCGCCTTGAAGAAGACGATTCATGCGGTAAGGCGACTTCATGTCCCCAAGGATTTCATTTACCACTCTTTTCTGCGCTCCCGTAAGCGGGAAAGGCAATCCCGCGATAAAAGTCTTCAGCTTGTCCAATTCATACGAAATCGCAATCCCAGGACTCTGTTCCCGTTCAAGTTTTCTCAAGGACTGCATCTTAAGCTGGAATAAAAGAAATTCCTCGTAAACAAATCTCCTTCTCGCCTGCTTCATCTCCTCTGAATCTGACGGGAGATGCATGATCCTCAGCGCATCCCTGCGGTTAAGCAGTTTATATTTCTGCAGAAGTTCCGCTGGCAAAATTTCTCCGATTTCATGTCCGAACTGAGAAAATGCCTGCTTGATCAGCCTTCTGATTGTTTTCACGGTCATTTTTCCTTTTACAGCATAAACAGGTTCAAAATCCTGGCTCTTTCCATTCTCGCCCAATGACATTTGAGTAGCGGTGATCGTCTGCCTGTGCTGATCCCATTTCCCGGTAACAGAGATGGTTTCCCCGACAGTTATTTTTTGTTTTAGATATGGCTGATTAAAGAATGTAGCGATGATTAAATACCGGCCAACAAGCAGCCTCACTGTCAGCCGGTTCTTTTTACGGCCATAATATACAACAGAAGGCTCACTGTGAACTGTCCCTTCCACCGTGACCCTCTCGTCATGCTTTACTTCCGCCAGGTCCTTCAGGCGATAATCCTCGTAACGGTACGGGAAGTATTCAAGCAAGTCACCGACAGTCCTGATCTGCATATCTGCCAGAGTCTCCGCCATTTCATTGCCGATCCCTTTAACTGCTGTTACTGGTTGTTTTAATTGTTCATTCAAGATTATCAAGCGGTATACCGAAAATTCTGGCCTCCAGCTCCCGGCCAATCGGTGCTGCCGCTCTCCCCTCCTCATGCTGTTTCTGGAGTTCTGCTTTTACCGTTTTTGAATGCGTTGCTCTTACTCGGGCAATGCAAAGCCTCTTCTTTTACCGTTTTCGACTGCACGGCTCTTTTTCGGGCAATGCAGCTGCTATTACGTTTATCTTTTCATATAAAATCATGCAATCATCGATTAAAAGCTCTTTATATACAAAACGAAATAGAAGGGGAGTCCCCTTCTATTCCTTGGTACCATATTACAATTTTATTTGTCCAGCAGAAGAATCTCCAATCCTGGATGAATTTATTCGATCGCGAAGATGAAGGCGTATAATGGCTGTTCACCATTGTGGACTTCTACTTCTACATCGCCGTAATTGCTTTCAACAAACTCGACGATTGAATCGACATCTTCGTCGGAAGCATCTTCACCCTTTAAGATTGTCAGGATTTCTGAGTCTTCGTCAAGCATCTGATCCAATAGGTCCTTGGCTGCCTTGACTTTATCTTGATCCTTCAGGACGATCTTTCCATCGGCAAGGCCCATGAAATCTCCTGTTGAAATTTCAAGTCCGTCTATACTGGTATCACGGACAGCATATGTCAGCTGGCCCGTTTTCACATGCTGCATGGCCTCAGTCATTGCTTCTTTGTTGTCACCAGGTTCGGCTGATGGGTTAAATGAAAGCAGTGCTGTCATACCCTGAGGCACAGTTTTAGAAGGGATGACTACCACTTCTTCCTCCGCTACCTCTGCAGCCTGCTCAGCGGCCATGATGATGTTTTTATTGTTCGGCAGGATGATGACCTTGCGCGCATTCACTTCTTTGATCGCCGTAATGATATCCTCCGTACTTGGATTCATTGTCTGGCCGCCTTCGATCACCGCGTTGGCACCAATGCTGCGGAAAAGCTCAGCGATTCCGGAACCCATTGAGACAGCGACGATTCCGTACTCCCGTTTTTCCTTCTTGGGCTCAGCAGCCTGAGTTCGAAGTGGGGTAGATGATTCGCCGACAATATCAGTGTGCTGCTGGCGCATATTTTCAATTTTCATATTGATAAGGTTTCCGTATCTTTGTCCATACGTCAAAACCTCGCCGGGCTGTTCTGAGTGGATATGTACCTTTACAACTTCGTCATCGGAAATTACCAAGAGTGAATCACCATAATTACTCAAGTCCTGGCGGAAGTTTTCCTCAGAAAATGCTTCTTTTCCTTCAAGCCTAACCATGAATTCAGTACAATAGCCGAATTCGATATCTTCAGTGTTCATGTGGCTTTGGACGCTCTTATGATGCTCAGCGCTGACAAGCTCATTCATATTCGGCATTGCAGATGGGGAATCAGGAAGCTTTTCACCCTTCAATTCTGCAAGGAAGCCTTCATAAACGAACACAAGACCCTGTCCGCCACTATCTACTACTCCTACTTCCTTTAGGACGGGAAGTAAATCAGGTGTGCGGTTTAATGATGCCTTCGCTTCTTTCAGCACTTCTTCCATTAAGCCAATAAGGCTTTCATGATTCTTGGCAACAGCTACAGCATGCCTTGCAGCATCCTTTGCTACTGTTAAAATTGTGCCTTCCACAGGTTTCATGACAGCTTTATAAGCTGTTTCAACACCTGCATTCAACGCAGCGGCAAACTCTACAGAGTTCACAGTTGGCTTATTTTCGATTGCTTTTGCAAAACCGCGGAATAATTGGGACAGGATAACCCCAGAGTTACCTCTCGCTCCCATAAGCAAGCCCTTGGCAAGTGCAGAACCAACCTTCCCGATATGTTCCTGTACATTGTTCTTTACTTCCTTGGCACCGGAAGTCATCGATAAATTCATATTCGTTCCCGTATCACCATCAGGAACAGGGAAGACGTTCAGTGCATCGACATACTTGGCATTCGCCGCCAAATGGTTGGCACCCTGAATCACCATCTCCGCAAAACGCTTTCCGTCTAGAACATTAATAGACACAAATCTTTCCTCCTCTTACGGGTTCGTTACACGAACTCCTTGAACGTAAATATTCACCGAGTCAACTGCCAGCCCTACAGTTTTATCAAGAGTGTATTTTACCTTTGACTGGACATTGTGGGCAACCTCGGAAATTTTCGTCCCATAGCTCACAATAATATACATATCAATATGTACTTCCTCGTTTTCCTGGCGAACGATTACTCCGCGAGTGAAATTCTCCCTGCGCAAAATATCTGTCAATCCGTCCTTGATCTGGTTCTTTGAAGCCATCCCGACAATACCATAACAATCAACCGCTGCGCCGCCCGCAATCGTTGCAATGACGTCATTTGATATATCAATTTGTCCGTACTTCGTTTTTAGCTCGATGGACATGATTCGTTCCCCCTTTGGAAAAATAGCATTATGCTACAGTTATTTTACTATAAGCCAGGCAATTTTTAAAGTTATTCTGCCCTTCCCTTTATTATTCAGCAAGAATCTCAAGTATATGTCAAGGTTTTTTTCTTTATAGCTTTCATCAGAAGTATTGCAAATGCGAAATTTCTATGATAAATTATTAAAGTATGTCAGAGAAGAGGTTATCCTGTTTAATTCGCAGTTCTGACGATATGCAAATAATTGCAGCAAAAAATAGTAACAGCTTTTGTCAGTTAGGAGGGAAATCATATGCCACGTAAATGTGTAGTAACTGGTAAATCAACTCGTTCTGGTAACGCACGCTCTCACGCAATGAACGCTAACAAGCGTACATGGGGTGCTAACCTTCAAAAAGTACGTATTCTTGTAGACGGCAAGCCTAAGCGTGTTTGGGTATCTGCAAGAGCTCTAAGATCAGGTAAAGTTGAACGCGTATAATTAAAAAGTCGCAGATGTTCTGCCTGGCTCCAGCAGCCGGCAGGAAACTGCACGGCATCCAAGAGGGTGCCTTTTTTATTTTTCTGTGACTTACAAAAACATCCTCATGCTCATTCTTCCCAATTGACAGCAAAATAAAAACACCCTGTTTCCAGGGTGCCAATGGAGCTTTCATATTCTCTCTTCACTTCACTTTTTTATCAGTTCTATTCCTTTTTAAATGCACCTAACATCGCCCGTACGAGGCCCCCTAAAAATTTAGGCAGTTTGATTGTATAGAATCTCATACCGTCCCTCCTCACCATCTCTCGAAAACCAGTCTTCTTTCTGCATCCGTACAGTATATTCGCTGGTATGCAAAAATTGCTCCTTTCATGTGAATCCTTGAATTCAATTATGAATAGAGCTCCAGGGAAGACTTTTTTAATCCTTGCTTCTTACAACTAATAATATGCCTTCAGAAAATGAAAAAGTACCATGACCTCTAATAAGTTCATTACTAATACATAGTGTCGACCCCATAGGAATATGACAGTCATTTAATGGGTATTTAAAATTTTCTAGCGTCATGCCGGAGACTGCTGGTGTTACAGGGAGGAAGGAAACATACTTAAATTCATCGAGCTTGCTGACGGTGTAGGTGCCTGGTCCTTTGATATACAAGATATTATTTTTATCAATTATTTCGATATGGATGGAAGATCCGTCCTGAAGGGGCTTGACCAGCAGCTGGATATTTGCCATAAGATGGTCAAGCCTTCCTCCAGTTGCGCCAAATACTTTTATAGATTCTGGTTCCTGCTCTAGAGCCCAGTTTAGAGCCAGTTCCATATCCGTCTCATCTTTTTCAGGTTTGTATTTATTAAGGTCTGAAACAGCTTCTTCAATCTCCGCCAACTCTGCATCAGAAACGGAGTCGAAATCCCCAAAAGCTGTTGATGGCTTGATTCCTGCTCCCAGTAAAAAAAATACACCTCTATCGATTCCTACCCAGATGACATTGCTTTCGTCATATAATTGGAAATCTGGTATCAGGTTTGCCGGTCCTCCTGCTACTAAGTTTATTATCATAAAAGCAAACTCCTTTTTTCATTCAAAGAATAATATAATTTGAAAACTATAAGCTAAATAAAGCCAGCCGCATGTGACGGCTGGCTTTATTTATGCTCTGAGGCTTGCGATAGCAGCTCCTCTGTCTTCCTTATTAAAGACGGCTGAACCGGCTACAAGCACATTAGCTCCTGCTTCTACACATAACTTGGCTGTCTCTTCGTTCACTCCGCCATCGACTTCAATTTCAAGTTCAGGATTCAATGTATCTGCAAGTTCTTTTACCTGCCTGATTTTAGGAACTACTGAGGAGATGAATTTCTGGCCGCCGAAGCCTGGATTTACGGACATAAGCAGCACCATGTCGACATCCTCAATAATATGCTTCAGACTGTCCACAGGAGTTGCTGGATTCAGGACAACCCCCGCTTTTACACCAGTAGATTTAATTAGTTGAATCGTCCTGTGCAGATGCCTGCTCGCTTCAACATGGACTGTAATATAATCCGCTCCGGCCTTTGCGAAAGCTTCAATATATTGATCAGGATTTTCGATCATCAGGTGGACATCAAGCGGAAGCTTCGTTACCGGTCTGATTGCATCGACAATCAATGGACCAATCGTAATATTAGGGACAAAATGTCCATCCATTACATCCACATGAATATAATCAGCTCCACCCCGCTCGACATCCTTGATTTCTTCACCCAGGCGGGCAAAGTCGGCTGATAAAATGGAAGGTGCAATTTTCACCATGTTTCAGTACCTCGGCTTTCTATCTTTGATTTCTAACAAAAAGTCCTTATAATGCGAATATCTGTATTCAGGCAAAGCTTCTGACTCGACTGCTGCTTTGACGGCACACTTGGGTTCAGCCATATGAAGGCAGCCGCGGAATTTGCAATCCTCACTGATCTCAGCTATGTCCGGGAAGCATGAATTAAGCTCCTCTGCTTCAATCTCTGTAAATTCCAGCGAACTGAAACCAGGGGTGTCAGCAACAAGCCCATTATTGATGGTAATCAGCTCGACATGCCTTGTTGTATGCTTGCCCCTGCCCAGATGGGAGGATATATCGTCAGTTTTCAACTCCAGATCTGGTCGGATTGCGTTAAGCAGAGAAGATTTTCCCACTCCGGACTGCCCGGCAAAAACAGATATCTTGCCCTCAATATGTGGTTTCAATTTTTCCAGCCCCTCTGAAGTTTCAGAGGATGTTAAAATCACCTCATAGCCTGCCTTCCGATAGTCCTCTGCATATTCTTCGAGCCGGGACTTTTGTTCTTCATTGGTTAGATCCATTTTCGTAATGCAGATGAGTGGCTCGATTTGGTTGTATTCAACAAGCACCAAAAACCTGTCGAGCAAAGCTGTACTGAAATCAGGTTCCACAGCTGAAAAAACGAGGATGGCCTGGTCTACATTCGCGATTGGCGGGCGTACCAGCTCATTCTTCCTGTTTTTGACTTCCAGGATATAGCCTTCCGTATCATTCTCAGCCTGGAAAACGACCTCGTCACCTACCAGCGGTGTAACCTTGTTTTTGCGGAAAACACCACGGCCTCGGCACTGGACAACCCCATCTTCATTCGCAACATAATAAAAACCGCTCAGCGCCTTAATAATTTTGCCCTCAGGCATAGCAACACTCCCTGTCTGTTAGTCTTCTGGATAATCAACGCTGTCACTCTCAAAGACTTCTCCATCTCGCATAATTCTATAATGAGCTTTTTTTCCAGGCGCGATTAAAAAATCGAGTTTTACAATTGTATCCTCTGTAATTTCAATGATTTTTACTGGAGTTCCGTCTGTATGGTTTACGTCATTCATGAATATTGTGATTTCTTGCGATAGCCCTTCTTCTTTAGGCTGATATGGTACGTTAATTTCAAGTGTTTTTTCTTTAGGAACTGGCTCCGGTCCTTTTGAAATGACCACACTTACCTTACTACCTGGTGGCAGCTCAGTTCCTGCTTCAGGTTCTTGGGAAATGACAAAGCCGGCTTGTATTGTATCATGGTACGCCTCCTCAGTACTTTCAATGACCAGCCCAGTGCTTTCCTCATATAAATCGAGATTAGCTGGGTTGTATCCTTTTAATTCACGCAAAGTTACCAGTTCTGGCCCCTTGCTGACTTTAAATTCAATAGTTGTCTCCTCGGGAATGACGGATTCACCACCCGGTGGATTTTGCTCAAGGATGGTACCTGCTTCACTATCGTCATGCTCTTCGTTTTTTACGATATCCTTGAAACCTTTCCCTTCCAGGAGGCTGTAGACATCGTCGTAATTCCTGTCTCTATAATCCGACAATTCCACTGTTTCTTTCCCTGTACTGATATACAAGTCGATTTCATTTCCTTCTTTAATCATCTTACCAGCTTTCGGATTAGTGCGGATGACATTTCCTTCTTCGACTTCCTCATCACTGATTTCATTTATATCTCCGGTAACAAAGCCAGCTGACATGAGTTTAGCGACTGCATCTTCTACTTCCATGCCGCTTACATCAGGCACTTCCTTTTCCTTCGGACCGAATAAGTCGGGGCCCATTGTCACCATTACTATTCCCGCTGTTAAGATCAATAAAAACAAAACTGTCAGTATGATTGGCCATTTCTTTTTCTTCTTTTTCTCTGGCTTAGCTTTTGGTGCCTGTTCCTGTGAACCAGCAGCGTCTTTTCGTACGATTGTTTCATCAAGATTATGATAAGGCCGGTCATTCGTTATAATCGGGATTGCTTTTGTCGCTTCATCGTCTTCTGGTATGGCAAACTTTCCTTCATTCAAACGATTGGCATCAAGTGCTGTACGCAGATCCTCTTCCATTTCATCGACAGTATCATATCGATGGAAAGGATCCTTCGCAGTCGCCTTGAGAACAACATTCTCTACACTTTGAGGGATTTGCGGATTCCATCTTTTTAAGGAAGGAGTCTCTGACTGTAAATGTTTCAGGGCAATGGAAACAGCAGATTCACCTGAAAAGGGAAGTCTCCCTGTGAGCAATTCAAACATGACAATCCCAATCGAATAAATATCCGACTTCTTGTTTGCCATGCCCCCTCTAGCTTGTTCAGGAGAAAGATAATGAACAGACCCCAGCACTGAATTCGTTTGAGTGATACTGGTTGCGCTTAAAGCCATTGCTATTCCGAAATCGGTAATTTTTACTGTACCACTGCTATCAATCAGGATATTATGCGGCTTGATATCCCGGTGGACAATATGATTATGATGGGCATGTGAAATCGCGGAAGTAAGCTGCTGCATAATATCAAGGGCTTCTTCAACCGGAACAGGCGCGTGCTGCTGTATGTACTGCTTCAATGTCTGGCCATCGACATATTCCATCACAATATAGTATAGCCCGTCCTCTTCACCGACATCATAAATGCTGACGATGTTTGGATGAGCAAGGCTGGTTGCGGATTGCGCTTCTCTATGGAATCTGCGGATGAATTCATCATCGTTGGCAAAATCGAGACGAAGCATTTTGACCGCTACATCCCTGTCGAGGATCATATCATGGGCAAGGTAGACATTCGCCATGCCTCCGCCGCCGATCATGTCCTTGATTTTATAGCGTCCGCTGATTCTTTTTCCGATAATCATATTCTTCACCTGCCCTCGTTGAATTCCTGGTATTCGACGATAGCAAGAGTAATATTATCTTCGCCGCCATATTGGTTTGCCCTTTTGATAAATTCTGCCGCCTTATCTTCAAGGGACATATCTTTATTTCTAATGACGCTTTCCATTTCTTCCTGGTTTACCTTATTGGAAAGTCCATCGGAACAAAGGAGCAGAGCATCTTCCTCTTCAAAGATGATTGTTTTCACATCCATCTCAACCGACTCTTCAGTCCCTAGTGCTCTTAGAAGGACATTTTTCCGCGGATGGTGTTCTGCATCTTCCTTAGAGATTTGTCCAGAACGAACGAGTTCGTTAACAAGGGAGTGATCCTCCGTCAATTGTTTAAACCCCGTCTCATTCAATAAGTAACAACGGCTGTCACCTATGTTAACGATGGTAGCGAACAGGTTCGTACATATAGCCGCCACGACGGTTGTTCCCATCCCTTCACATTCTGTGTTTTTCAAAGAATGCTCGAAGATTTCTTTATTGACTTGTAAGACCGCTTCTTCCATCCATCTTTCTGCTTCTTCTGCTGTATGTATCTGCGTTGAACTTTCCCATAGATCCCTCAGATGCTTGATTGTCATTTCACTGGCAACATCACCCGCACGGTGGCCGCCCATGCCATCTGCTACGATGGCAAGGCGCTGACCGTGAGAGTTAACAAAAATGCCGCCATTGTCTTCATTATGCAGGCGGACTTTTCCCCTGTCTGTCATGAAAACAGCCTTCATCTTGTCACCTCGTCTCTTCTTTTCTTTCTTTCGCCCGAAGTTGTCCGCAAGCTGCTTCAATGTCATGCCCTTGTTCTCTTCTGATTGTCACATTCACTCCACGGTCGCGAAGTGTACGTTCGAACTTGAAGATCTGGCTCTTTGGTGTTCTTACGTAATCACGCTCAGGTACATAGTTGACCGGAATCAAATTGATATGGCACTTCAAACCTTTTACCAGTTGCGCTAGCTCTTCAGCATGCTCAACTTGATCATTTACTCCCCCGAAAAGACCATATTCAAAGCTGATTCTCCGGCCGGTTTTGTTCACATAATAACGAACGGAGTCCATCAGATCAGGAAGCTTGTATGCCCGGTTGATTGGCATAAGCCTGCTGCGCAATTCACTGTTTGGAGCGTGCAGAGAAATCGCAAAATTTATTTGCATATTTTCATCCGCAAATTGATAGATCTTAGGGATGATTCCGCTTGTAGATACGGTAATATGGCGAGCGCCAATGTTCATACCCTTTTCATGGTTCATGATTTTCAGGAATGAAAGCATATTGTCATAGTTATCAAAAGGTTCACCGATACCCATAATGACAATTGAACTTACTCTCTCATCCGTCTCATCAAGTGCCTGTTGTACTTTTACGACCTGGGCCACGATTTCTCCTGCTTCCAGGTTCCTTTTTAAGCCGCCAAGTGTAGATGCGCAAAAAGTACAGCCGATCCTGCAGCCAACCTGCGTTGTTACACAGACAGAATTTCCATACTCATGACGCATGAGCACTGTTTCAATTGATACTCCGTCCTGCATTTCAAATAAGAACTTAATAGTTCCGTCAGATGATGTCTGCTGGATGATCGTGCTTAAGTTTGTCAAAACAAAATGCTCTTCAAGCTTGTCCCTCAAAGGCTTGGAAAGATTAGACATCTCCTCAAAAGAGGCTGCTCTTTTTTTGTAGAGCCAATCATAAATTTGTTCTGCCCTGAATGGTTTTTCTCCTTGATCCTTCAGCCAGTCCTTCAATTCTTCAAGCTGAAGTGAATAAATGGACTTTTTTCCTGTATCCTCTGTTGCTGCAGTTCTCGTTGTCTTTTCTTGTTCCATGTTATTCCACCTTCTTCCTTAAACAAGCAATATAAAACCCATCAGAGCCAAAATCCTGCGGAAGAACCTGCACATCATAGCCATTGATCAATGGTTTGATTGGTTCAGGCATTCTTTCTGCAAATGAGTGATCTCCTTCGAATTCGGGATGCTCGCTTAAAAATTTTTCGATTACTTCCTGGTTTTCTTCACGATCAACGGTGCATGTGCTATAAACAAGTGTACCTCCGGCTTTTAAAAGCGGGGCAACTGATTCGAGAAGGCTAAGCTGTATGGTTTGCAGCTGTGTTAAATCCTCTTCCTTCTTAGTATACTTCATATCCGGCTTACGTCTCATCACTCCGAGTCCGGAGCAAGGAGCATCCAGCAATACCCGGTCAATCGATTCTTTTTCAAATTGTGCTGAAGCCTGGCGGCTATCCATTTTTTGTACTTCGATATTTTCGAGACCGAGGCGCACAGCGTTATCAGAAATTAGCTTGACCTTGTGCTCATGCAGGTCGAGTGAAATTACTTTTCCGCTATTGTTGAGCTTCTCGGCGATATGAGTAGTTTTCCCTCCCGGAGCTGCACATGCATCAAGAATAACCTCTTCTTCTTTAATGCCCAGTGCGTGGGCAACGAGCATGGAGCTCTCATCCTGGATGGTCAATAGGCCATACTTGAAAGCTTTGGAAGAAGCAAGATTGCCTCTTAGACACTTTACTGCTTCTGGCAGGATGGGACTCGGCTCAACTTCAAATCCTTCTTCCTCTAGCAGGTCGAGGCATTCATCACGGGAGATTCTCGTCAAGTTGATTCTGCCCGTCTGGAGCGGAGCAGTTAAATTCACTTCACACATTTCACGTGTTTTTTCCTCACCGAATTGGTTGACCCACCTTCTTACGAGCCACAATGGATGGCTGGTCTCAATGGAAATTCTTTCAGCAGGATCTGTGATGGTATCAAGTGAAGGCAATCCATTTCTCTGAATGCTCCTCAACACACCATTCACTAGACTGGCAATGCCTTTATGTCCCCTGCGTTTTGCAATTTCCACTGCTTCAAATATAGCCGCTCTTTCCGGAATCTTATCCAGGTAGACCATCTGGTACAGTGTCATACGAAGCAGATTGATGACCCAGCTTTGAAGCTTTTTATTTTTTTCGATAAATGGCTTCAGGTAAAAATCGATGGTCATTTTTCGCTGAAGCGTGCCATATACCAATTCTGTCAGCAAGCCTACGTCAATCGGGTTGATTTCATTTTTATCAATCGCATTGTTCAAGAGCAGATTGCTGTAGGCCTGGTTCTTCTCTATGGTTTCAAGGAGCTGCAATGCTGTATCTCTGACATTTTTCTTTTTACTCATTGTTGTCTCCTAACTTAACGCCTGGCTGTAAATTAGATCCTGCACCCAGCAAGAACTGCTTCGCATCCATCTTTTTCTTGCCTGCTGGCTGAAGCTCGGTAATTTTTATTGCGGTTTCATCACGAGTCGCAACAACAAAACCATCCTCTTCAACTTTTACGATTGTACCAGGTTGGTCGTTTCCTGTATAAGTTGCCTTTTCGGCGCTCCACACCTTTATCACCGATCCATCCATAGTCGTATAGGCAACAGGCCAGGGATTCATGCCGCGGATATGGTTATAAATCTCGGCGCCAGCTCTATTCCAATCGATTTTTTCCTGTTCGCGTTTGATGTTCCATGCGAAGGTAGCATCTTCATCGTTTTGCGGAACCGGAGTAATCTCCCCTTTTAACAGCTTGGGAATCGTTTCTGATAAAAGGTCAGCACCAGCTGAGCTCATTTTATCATGCAGTGTTCCAACAGTATCTGTTTCGGTAATCGGGACTTCCACCTGTGTAAGGATATCGCCAGCGTCCAGCTTTTCTACCATATACATAATCGTTATACCTGTTTTTTCTTTGCCGGAGATGATGGCGTAGTGAATTGGCGCTCCACCGCGTAGCTCTGGCAAAAGGGATGCGTGGACATTTATACAGCCAAACTTTGGTGCCTCTAGGAGTTTGTTTGGCAAGATTTGACCAAACGCAGCTGTGACAATTAATTCTGGTTCAAGGGCCAAAATTTTATCGAGCTCCTCCTGCTGGCGGATTTTCTCCGGCTGATAAACCGTAATGCCATGTTTCAGCGCTGCTGCTTTTACAGGAGGCGGAGTCATGATCCGTTTTCTTCCAACTGGGCGGTCAGGCTGGGTAACCACTCCGACTACGTCATAGCCTTCTTCGACCAATCTCCTCAAAACCGGGACAGAAAAATCCGGAGTCCCCATAAATACAATTCTTGTCATTCCTGGTTCAACTCCTCTAACTCAGCTTCTTCGATATATCTTGACACCTTGGTGGTGAATAGCACTCCGTGTAAATGGTCAATCTCATGAAGGATTGCTCTTGCCAAGAACTCCTCTGCTTCTAGTTCATAGCTTTTCCCTTTACGGTTCTGCGCCTTAACCTTTACATAATTCGGGCGGGTGACCTCACCGTATAATCCCGGGAAACTCAAGCACCCTTCAGGTCCTGTTTGTTCACCGCGGGTTTCCAGGATAACAGGGTTGATCAATTCAATCGTACCGTGCTCATCATCGATATCGACAATCGCAATTTGTTTCTTTATATCTATTTGAGGAGCGGCCAGGCCGACCCCATCAAATTCAATCATTGTATCATACATGTCATCCAGCAGCTTTGCCAGTTTTTTATCGAAAGCTGTGACCTTTTCGCATTCCTGCTCCAAAATGTCCGCTGGATAATTTACTATTTTTCTTACTGCCAAAATAAATCCTCCAATAAATCCATTTAAATAGTAGTATTAGCTTGTTCAATCATCTTTTTTCATAAACTTTCCTGAAAACATGTTTCGTAAACTTGTTGTTTTAAAAGCCTCACTTTTCGTAGCTTCCCCGGCAACCGGGTCCATGCATGCTTGTTGTATAAAACGCTAGAAAAAAAACGGCTTAAAAAGGAATCATTACATCAAAATATACGGGTTTAGATCGACAGAAATCTGCAACCCACCTGTCCCTGTTTCCTGCTGGTAATGATCAAGTATTGTTTTTAGGGCATTCTTCAGTTCTGGTTCCTTTTTGTATTTTATCAGACATTGATAGCGATATCTATCGTTGATCCGTGGTATTGGCGATGCTACAGGTCCCAGTACAACGGCTTCATTCGACAGCCTCGAAGAGATGAACTTCGCAACTTTTTCTGTGACTGACACTACTTTCATCAATTCTTGATGGCTGACAGTTACAAGGGAAAGATAGTAAAACGGCGGGTACTGGTGAACCTTCCGCATCAGCATCTCTTGCTGGTAAAACCTGTCATAGTCCTGTGTTCCGGCAAGCTCGACACTGTAATGCTCGGGTGTATAAGTCTGGATTACTACCTCTCCGGGAAGCTTGTGCCTTCCAGCCCTCCCGCTTACTTGTGTTAATAGCTGGAAGGTCTTTTCAGAAGACCGGAAATCGGGCAGGTTCAGCATGGTGTCTGCTGAAAGGACACCTACTAATGTAATGTTTGGAAAATCCAGCCCTTTCGCGATCATTTGCGTACCGAGTAAAATGTCCGCCTGGCCCTCCTGAAATGCCGTGAGCAGCTTTTCATGTGAGCCTTTCCTGCCAGTGGTATCCACATCCATCCTGATGATTCTCGCCTCAGGAATCAATTTTAACAGTTCTTCCTCAACCTTTTGTGTTCCGGTCCCGAAATAGCGGATATGCTCACTGTTGCATTCAGGACAAATGGTCGGCACCCTGTCTTCATAACCGCAATAATGGCATTTCATCTGCTCATTATATCGGTGGTATGTCAGCGTGATATCGCAATGCGGACAGTTCATGACATACCCGCAATCACGGCACATTACAAACGACGAATGCCCGCGTTTATTCAAAAACAGGACGGTCTGCTCTTTTTTCTCAAGCCTGTCTTTTATCTTTTCAAAAAGCTTTACCGAAAACATCGAGCGGTTTCCTGTTCGCAATTCCTCTCGCATATCGACGATTTCAACGGTTGGCAGCGCCTGATTATTCATCCGCTTTGGGAGAGAGAGCAAAGTATACCTTCTTTTTTGCGCACGGGCAAATGATTCAAGTGAGGGAGTCGCACTGCCGAGGACGACTGGACAAGCATTTGTCTTAGCCCTCTGGATCGCCACGTCCCTAGCATGGTATCTTGGGTTCTCTTCTTGCTTATAGCTCGTTTCATGCTCTTCATCGATGATAATGATCCCTATATTCTCGAATGGAGCAAAAATCGCTGATCTCGCTCCTACCACCACTTTTACTTCCTTGCGCTGGATTTTCCGCCATTCATCATACTTCTCGCCCGCAGACAGACCGCTATGCATGACAGCCACCAAATCACCAAACCGCTCCTTGAAGCGCGTGACCATTTGCGGCGTCAATGAAATTTCCGGCACAAGCACAATCGCTTCCTTGCCTTTACTCAATACCTCCTGAATGGACTGCAGATAAATTTCAGTCTTACCGCTGCCTGTCACGCCATATAAAAGAAAGACTTCATGCAAGTCCTTTTCAATTGCAGAAAGGATGGGGCCAATCGCTTTTTCTTGTTCAACTGTCAGTTCGAGAGCCATTTTCCGTTCAAATTCCCGTTCTGAATATGGGTCTCTGTATACCTCCAGCTCTTCTACTTTCAGCATACCTTTCTTTACCAGTGACTGTATTGATGCCTGGGAGATTCCAAGAGTGGAGAGAATCAGCCTCTGTTCAACAGGATCCGGGTGTTCAAGAAAGAAATCCAGTACAGCCTGCTGTCCCGAAGCCTGTGGCGAAAGATTATCCCTTTCCTTTGCCAGCTGGTCAGGACCAACCTTCGGGGCTACATGCTTGAGTTTCTTTTTTCGTACTCTGTCCTTTACCTGATATACAACATCAACCTTGCCGGAGGCTGCTTCTCTTTGCAGTTGCTGTACCAGGCCTCTGGATACCGCATCCTCCCATTTGACTTCACCATTCCCCCCGAATAACTCTTTTAAATCTTCAGGGAGCTCGTTCGCATCTGCATCTTTCGCCAGGATGATCTTCTTTTCGTATTTAGCCTTTAATGCTGCTGGAAGCATTGCCTGGTAAGAGGAGATTTTATAGCTTAGTGTATGTTCAGTCAGCCAGTCCCCGAGTTCGAGAAGTTCCTCATTCAGTACGGGTGTCAAATCAAGTGGTTCGATGATTGAGCGGAGCTTAGAGAAGCTGGACTCTTCCTTAAGGTCCCTTACAAATCCCTGGATTTTTCTTGGACCAAACGGAACGATAACCCTTGTCCCTGGTTTAATCACATCTTTGAATTTTTCAGGTATTTTATAGTCAAAGGTTTTGTCAGTTTGCTTTGCAGGCACATCGACAATAACGCTTGCTATATTCATAAGCTTTCATCCTTTTTAAAACAGTGAATCACTTCGGCAAGGATTTTTCGGGCGACATCCGATTTTGACATCAAAGGCAGTTTAACGGACGTACCATCCTTTTTGTAAATGGTGACAATATTTGTGTCAGCCCCAAAGCCAGCGCCTTCCTGTTTGACGTTATTCGCCACAATCATGTCTGCATTTTTTCTGGCAAGCTTGCCCTTCGCATGGATTTCGACATCATTGGTTTCTGCTGCGAACCCTACGATCACCTGGCCCGTTTTCCTTTGTCCGAGCTCAAACAGTATATCCTTCGTCCTTTCAAGCTCAAGAGCCTGGTCGCCTTCTTTTTTCTTCATTTTCTCTTCATAGATATATTTCGGACGGTAATCCGCTACGGCTGCAGTACCGATCATGACATCTGCATCATCAAAATGTGCCAGGGCAGCCTGATACATTTCCTCTGCACTTTCCACAATGATCAATTCGGTTCCCCTTGGAGGGTCAAGGTTGACGGGCCCTGAAACAAGGATCACCCTTGCACCCATTTTCACAGCTTCCCCTGCGATTGCGTACCCCATCTTGCCAGTTGAATGGTTGGTCAGAAAGCGGACAGGATCGATTTTTTCCCTTGTAGGGCCCGCAGTAATCAAGACAGTTTGTCCCGATAGATCCCCGCCCTTATTAGCGAAAAACTGGCCAGCAAGCTCGACGATTGTCTCAGGCTCCTCAAGACGGCCCTTACCTGTGTAGCCACATGCCAAATACCCTTCTCCGGGTTCGATAAATTCATACCCAAAGCTTCTTAACGTCTCCATGTTTTTCTTGACAGCAGGGTGCTGGTACATATGTACATTCATCGCTGGTGCAACCCATACTGGTGCAGTCGCGGCAAGAAGTGTAGTAGATATCATATTGTCAGCGATCCCATTTGCAAGCTTGCCGATGATATTGGCAGTCGCCGGGGCAATTATGATCAAATCAGCCCAATCAGCTAAATGGATATGGGCGATGTTTTCCGGATTTTTCTCATCGAATGTATCTGTATAAACTTCACTTCTAGACAATGCCTGAAAAGTGAGCGGAGTAACGAATTTAGCTGCAGAATCACTAAGGATAACTTTCACTTCAGCACCAGCCTGGGTCAACTTGCTCGTCAACGCAGCACCCTTATACACAGCGATCCCACCGGTCACGCACAATAGAATTTTTTTACCGTTCAGCATGTCAGAGAACCCCCATTTTACAACAAACTATCATTATGATTGAACTATAACATTTTTTCACAGATTAAGCATGAAATAGGCAAGACAAGTCATATTGCAACCTTCCAACATGGCCTATGCACAAACAAAAAAATAACAACCCAATAAATAGGTTGTTATCGCGGTGTTATTCGTTGATATTTAACTCTTCATGGCTTCCTGCTGTCTTGAAATGAAGCTTTTCTGCGTTGATTTCTTCGAGTGCCTTGCCTACGAATTTGTGGGAAACATACTTATCTAGCTTAGCATCCATATGGACCTGCATGCTGCGTGCGCGTTTTGCCGCAACCGATACCAATGAGTATTTTGAATCAATTTTTGTCATTAAAGAGTCAATAGAAGGATTAAGCATTTATTCTACCTCCAGCATTTTTTTATAACGATGTTGAACTCGTTCCCTGCGGCAGTGTTCCGCAACAACGATTGATTTAACTCGCTGTGCTGCATTTTCAACATGGTCGTTTTCAACAACATAATCATATAATTCCATCATTTCGAGTTCTTCTCTAGCAGCTTTCATCCTGCCTTTGATGATATCTTCTGTTTCTGTGCCTCTTGTCACGATCCGGTTTTCAAGTTCCGAAAGGCTGGGCGGCGCAAGGAAAATGAAAAGTCCCTCAGGGAATTTCCTTCTTACCTGGCTTGCTCCCTGAACTTCAATTTCAAGGAAAACATCCCTTCCCGCATCGAGCGTTTCGCGGACGTACTCAACTGGAGTACCATAATAATTGCCAACAAATTCTGCATACTCCAGCAATTGGTCCTGTTTGATCATTTCTTCAAATTCTTCCCTGGTTTTGAAGAAATAATCTACTCCATTTTGCTCTCCTTCACGCGGCAGCCTCGTTGTCGCGGACACGGAATACTCAAAAGCTGTATCGTGCTGGGAAAATAATTCTTTCCGGACCGTTCCTTTGCCAACACCTGATGGTCCTGAAAGAACAATCAACAATCCTTTTTCCTGCATTAAATAGTCCTACCCTTCATCAATAATATCATCACGGTCATTCAGGCGGTGAGCTACTGTTTCCGGCTGTACCGCAGAGAGAATGACATGGTCGCTGTCCATGACAATGACAGCCCTCGTCCTTCTTCCGTATGTTGCATCTATTAATGATCCACGGTCGCGTGCGTCCTGGATGATCCGTTTTATTGGAGCTGATTCAGGACTTACGATCGAGATGATCCTGTTAGCTGAAACAATGTTGCCGAAGCCTATATTTATAAGCTTGATTGCCATGATGGTCCCCCAATCATCAGTTATTTATTTTGACCTTCTAAGGCCTTTTCTAAACGCTACTCTATATTTTGCACTTGTTCCTTAACCTTTTCCAGGAGGCTTTTCATCTCGACTACTTCCCTGGCAATTCTTGAATCATTCGCCTTGGAACCGATCGTGTTGACCTCGCGATTCATTTCCTGAAGCAGAAAATCCAGTTTCCTGCCAAGAGGCTCATTCGCCTTCAAAATTTCTTTGAATTGACTTACATGGCTTTCAAGTCTGGCAATCTCTTCACTAATATCAGCTTTATCTGCAAAGAAGGCAACCTCAGTAAGGATTCTGTCTTCATCTGCCTGGCTATCCGTCAATTCAGCCATTTTCTTTTGAAGCCTCTCACGGTACTGCTTTACAACACTTGGCGCCAGCTTCTTCACGCTCGTAATGTTTTCTTTTAACTGCTGGATATGCTGCAATACATCCTTTTCAAGTGCTGATCCTTCCAGCATACGCATTTGGACCAGTTGGCTCCCTGCTTCCTCAGCGGCTGATAGGACAAGAAGTTCAAGTTCTTCATTTTCAGCTTCTATTTCCTCAATATGGATGATTTCTTGCCTGCTGACAATGTCACGGAGCTCAATATCCCCCGTAATGCTGTACCTGTTCTTGATTTCAGTTATGTGATGGACTAATTCGTCCAGGGCTGCCCAGTCAATATGTACACTTCGGCTAACTATGCCTTCGCCCTCCAAAGTTACAAATACTTCGACTCTCCCTCTTTTTATATGTTCGCCGAGTTTCTTCTTTATTTTTTCTTCCGTTTTCAGGAGCTGCCGGGGCATGCGAATATGGAATTCACAAAAACGGTGATTGACCGTTTTGACCTCGACTGTGACACTGAACCTGTCAGATTCAGTCCTGCTCCTTCCAAACCCAGTCATACTGACGACCATTTCAGACACATCCATTCTTTCTAAAAAGTCGAGTTTCCTGTAGACCCGTGGAACAGGCTTATTCATTTATGTAATATCTAAATTTATGTTTTTCCAACTCCGCTCCTTCCCTCGAAAGGAACTTCCGAGCTTAGGATTTCATAAAACTTTCAGCTGTAGATGCAGCAAAGATTACGAAAGAGCATTAGTAAAAAAAAGAAAGGCAATAGAGCCTTCTCTATTACCTAACGGATTATATCATATTTCTCTTTGTTTTTCTTGCAAAAAATGTTCCTGCAAGCAAAAATGTCGGAATTGCCGATAAACCAAGGATCAATAACCAATCCATCGCCATTATTGGAACAGTGTGGAATATTGGCTGCAGCACTGGCGAATAGATCACCACAAGGACCATGACCAACGAAGAAATAACGGCCCAAACTAAATATTTGTTCTCAAAAGGGTTGCGGGCGAAGATTGATTTTTCGCTCCTGCAGTCGAATACGTGAATCAACTGTGCCATCACGAGTGTAGTAAACGCAATCGTCTGTGCATATACCAAGTCGTCTGGATTTCTATTATAGACAATCATGAAGGCAAACAGAGTCATCAATCCAATCAGGAAACCTCTTGACACGACTTTCCAGCCTAACCCCCGGGCAAATACCCCTTCCTTAGGATGGCGCGGGTCCCTTTTCATTACATTTTCCTCAGGCTGGTCAAGCCCTAATGCCATCGCAGGGAGGCCATCTGTCACTAGATTCACCCAAAGGATCTGGATCGGCACGAGCGGGAGAGGCAAGCCAAGGATCATCGCGAACAGCATGACCAAAATCTCCCCAACATTGGAAGCCAGGAGGTACCTGATGAACTTTCTGATATTTTCATAGATGTTTCGACCTTCCTTAATGGCTGCTTTTATTGTGGCGAAGTTATCATCCAGGAGTACGAGGGAAGATGCTTCTTTTGCTACATCTGTACCTGTTATCCCCATAGCCACTCCTATATCTGCAGCTTTAATGGCTGGTGCATCATTTACGCCGTCACCAGTCATCGCAACAATATGCCCTCTGTTTTGCAAAGCCTTTACAATTTTAAGCTTGTGTTCTGGGGAAACTCTCGCAAAAACCGATACATCGTCGACGATATCCTCTAGCTCTGAAACAGACAACTCGGATAATGCCTTGCCATCCAGGACTTTGCTTCCTTTGGTTAATATCCCTAACTGACTAGCGATCGCCTTCGCGGTAATAACATGGTCACCAGTAATCATCACCGTTTTAATACCTGCGTCGCGGCATTCTTTTACAGCTGTTTTCACCTCAGGTCGCGGCGGGTCGATCATACCCTGCAATCCGATGAAAACCAGGTCTTTTTCGGCTTCATTTTCATGAAGGACGACAGTGTTTTGCGGAATCGGTTTGAAAGCAATGGCAATCGTTCTTAATGCGTTGCCAGCCAGCTCGTCAATCGCCCCCTGGACTTTAGCAGTCAAATCTTTTGTCAGGCGCTGCTGCCTTTCTTCCCAGAGAATTGAATCACTTAATCCAATCAGGACATCAGGTGCACCTTTAACAACAGCAAATTTTCGGCCAGTTTTGTCCTTCACGATCATACTCATCATTTTCCGCTTGGAATCGAAAGGGAACTCGTTAACAACTTCAAACTGGTCCAGCAGGCTTTCTCTCCTGTAACCCGCTTTCATTGCGGCTACCAGCAGAGCACCCTCAGTAGGGTCACCATCAATAGTGTATTCGCCATCTTTATCAATCATATCAGCGTGATTGCAAAGCATCCCAAATGTCAGCAGCTGCTGCAATGACTTTTCACTATGCGGATCCACGCTTTTGTCTTTATAAAAGAATAATCCTGTTGGTGAGTATCCCACACCATCCACAGTCCAGGTTTTATTGCCGCTCCACAGATGGGTAACGGTCATTTTGTTTTGAGTCATCGTTCCCGTTTTATCAGAACAAATGACAGATGCGCAGCCCAGCGTCTCCACTGCAGGAAGCTTTCTGACGATCGCATTCTTTCTGATCATTCTCTGGACACCCAGTGACAGCGCAACAGTAACAATTGCCGGCAGACCTTCAGGGATGGCGGCAACTGCCAAACTGACCCCTGCGAGGAACATTGTATACAGGTCATGCCCCTGGAGCACACCGATTCCTACTACCAATAAGGTTAAGAAAAGAGCGGCCGTAATCAGGATTTTCCCTAATTGTTCAAGCCTGCGCTGAAGCGGGGTTTCCTGTGCTTCAGCCGTCTGGAGCAAGTCAGCAATCTGGCCCATCGCAGTTTTCATGCCTGTAGCAACGACAACACCGGTTCCAGTTCCCCTTGTGACCATCGTGCCCATGAACGCCATATTTTCCATATCACCCAGTCCCGGATTAGGAATCCTCAGCGGACTTGTATTTTTTTGTACGGGAACAGACTCTCCCGTCAATGCTGATTCTTCAATTTCCAGACTTCTGGATTCAATCAGACGTATATCCGCTCCAATCCTGTCCCCACTTGTGAACTTAAGGATATCTCCAGGTACGACTTCCTTTGACGGAATCTTGGTCCACTCGCCATCACGCAAAGCATGGACTTGCGGAGCGGAAAGCTCTTTCAAGGCATCAAGTGATTTTTCCGCCTTTCTTTCCTGGAAAAACCCTAAAATACCATTTACAAGAACAATGGCTATGATGGCGATTGCATCGACCATTTCTCCGAGAAGTCCTGATATCAACGTAGCTGCAAGGAGCACCAATACCATGAAATCCTTAAACTGGCTGAAGAATAATAACAGGGCCGATTGTTTCTCCCCCTCGGCCAATGCGTTATATCCATGCTGATCACGTCTGCGTTTTACTTCCTTTTCTTCCAATCCTTCTGTAAAATCTGTTCTTAAGGCACTAGCTATTTCATTTTCATTCATCTCATGGAACTTCATGGGGCCATCACACTTCCTCCTTGTTTGTCCTACTCTAAAGAAAGCTTATTCAGCCCTGTCCAAAAAAATGATAAGATGTTTGTAGAATAGAAAAGCGGAGGCGACTGCCCGACTCCGACAAGCGTTAGAGGGCCGACCATTGAAGTCGTTCTTTGACTTCATGGGCGGACCGAAATCGAAAAGTATAGCCGACTGTCCAGAAACGAAGAAACTGGAGACTCCGACAAAGAAGCGCTTTTTGCTTCTGCCGGCGGAGTTGAAATTTTGGAGATTCTAGGAGGCGACACTAGACAAGCGTCTCGAGGAGTTAGGAGCCGCAGTTGGACAATATAAAAGCGGAAGCGCCTTGGTCAGCTCCGACAAGGCTTCAGATAAATAGAAAAGGATGTATTTCACATGTCATTTGACGGATTGTTTACAAGAGCCATCACAAACGAATTTTCCACCCTTCTTAAAGGGGGACGAATCAATAAAATCCACCAGCCTTATAAAAATGAAATAATCCTGGCTGTGAGGGCAAACGGGATTAACCATAAGCTCCTTTTGTCTGCTCACCCGAGCTACGCCAGAGTCCAAATCACAAATGAGCAATACGATAATCCTAATGAACCGCCTATGTTCTGTATGCTGCTTCGCAAACACCTTGAAGGGGCGATTATAGAAGATATCCAACAGGCCGGCCTTGACCGGATGATTATTTTTGAAATAAAAGGGAGAAATGAAATCGGCGATATATCCTACAAACAATTGATCGTCGAAATCATGGGACGCCACAGCAATATTATCATCGTCGATAAACAAAGAAACATGATTCTCGATAGCATCAAGCATGTTTCATTTGCCGTTAATACACACAGGGCCATCATGCCCGGGCAAGAGTACGTCATGCCTCCCCAGCAGGAAAAAATGAACCCGTTTGAGGCACAGGAAGAGGATGTCTTAAGGCTTATTGATTTTAACGGAGGCAAACTCGATAAGCAGCTAGTTTCAAATTTTGCAGGAGTGTCACCAGTATTGGCAAGAGAAATCGTCTTTAAAGCAGGACTTGCCAACCGCACGACCATTCCAAAGGCATTTATATCAATGATGGATCAGCTTAGACAACATCATTATAAACCTTCGATCACAAATGGAACCAATAAGGAGGCTTTTTACCTCATTCCCCTGGAGCATTTGAAGGGAGAGGCGAAATCCTTCGATTCCCTGAGCAGCCTGCTCGACCGTTTTTATTTTGGCAAGGCCGAACGGGACAGGGTCAAGCAGCAGGGCAATGATCTCGAAAGACTGATTGCAAATGAAAAAGAAAAAAATGATAAGAAAATAAAAAAACTGGAAACGACTCTTGAAGATGCAAAAAAAGCTGAGCAGTATCAATTATTCGGAGAGCTGCTGACCGCAAACATCTTTATGGCTGAAAAAGGCATGAAGGAAATTACAGTAGTGAATTATTATGACGAAGACGGCTCTTCCATTACGATTCCACTGGAGCCTAGGAAAACACCTTCGGAAAACGCCCAGAGATATTTCACCAAATATCAAAAGGCCAAGAAATCCGTCAATATTGTAAAAGAACAAATTGAAATAGCAAAAGCAGAGGTATCTTATTTCGATGCTCTCCTTCAGCAGGTAGAGGCCGCATCGCCAAAAGACATCGAAGAAATCAGGGAAGAATTGATTGAGGGTGGATATATTCGGGCTCGGCAGAAAAAAGGTAATAAAAATAAGCAAAACTTGAAGCCGCAGCTTGAAAAATACCGTTCTTCCGATGAAACAGAAATATTGGTTGGAAAAAATAATAAGCAAAATGATTACTTAACCAATAAGGTGGCAGCCCGGGATGAAATATGGCTTCATACAAAAGATATCCCGGGTTCACATGTGGTTATCCGCAGCAAAGAGCCAGCAGAAGAAACCATTCTCGAGGCAGCCCAGATTGCGGCCTACTTCAGCAAAGCAAGGAATTCCAGCTCTGTCCCTGTCGACTTTACCAAGGTGCGACATGTGAAGAAGCCAGCTGGTGCAAAACCAGGGTTCGTGATTTACGAACAGCAGCAGACCGTATACGTGACACCGGATGAAGATATGATTCTGAAATTGAAACAGTAAACTGAACTAAAAGCGCAAGCGCCTCATTCAGCCCCGACAAGCGCTGCCCAACTAAACTGCCACGTCCTGTGGCTGGCGGGTTTGCACTTCCTGTGCCTTAGAGGGCCGACCGGTGAAGTCGTTCTTTGACTTCATTGGGCGGACCGAAATCGAAAAGTATAGCCGATGTCCAGAAACGAAGAAACTGGAGACTCCGACAAAGAAGCGTTTTTTGCTTCTGCCGGCGGAGTTGAAGTTTCGGAGTTTCTAGGAGGCGACACTAGAAAATTCGAAAAGCGGAGGCGACTGCCCAACTCCGACAAGCATTGGAGGGCCTGACAGTGAAGTCGCTCTTTGACTTCATTGGCAGGACCGAAACGTCTCGAGGAGTTAGGAGCCGCAGCTAGACATGCGACTCGAGCTGCTCAAAGCTACCGCTTCTCGCAAGATACTCGAAGAAGCACTCCCTGGGATGAAAACTGGCTAGGCGCTGGAGCTGGATTAAAAAAACTACATGTAGTTATCCACAACTAAATTATTTTATAATTTTCTTAGAAACAACAAACCCGCCTGGTATCAATTTCACCGGCGGGTTTTGCATTAGCTGATCATCGCACAAATTTCCATCAGCCTATCAGGCTACTGCCTCTTTCCTTTTTGTATTGTTTTACAAAACCAATAATTGCAGGAATAAAAGCAGTAGAAGATACCATCAACAATGTGAGAAATAAGTTATTCTCTACCCAGGCAATATTACCGAGTAAAAATCCTGCTGTCAGCCAGAAGGCTGTCCACATCAATCCACCAATAAGGTTGTAGCTTAAGAATGATTTAAACTCATATCCTGTGTATCCTGACACAAATGGTACAGAGGTTCTCATGAGCGGGACAAACCGTGAAGAGGTAATGGCTACCCTTCCATAATCAGACAAAAAAACCTTCGCCTTGCCAATCGATTTATCTGATGTTAAACGGTATAGAAAATGGTTTTCGGAGTTTAACTTCCCGAGCTGTTTCCCGATGAAGAAATTCTGGCTGTCACCCAAAACAGTTGCAGCAGCAAATAGCATTAACAAGGTTTTAAAATCCAAATCTCCGGCAGCCGCCAGAGTACCGCTCGCGAAGACCATTGAATCCCCTGGCAAAAAGGTCAGGATAACAAAAGCCGTTTTAAAATAAACAATCAAAAACAGTAGTATATAAATGGCTGCCCCATATTCATCAATATAGTAGTGGAGACTGCTATCAATATTTTTCAGCAACTGTATGACCTGTTCCATGAGTCTTATCCTCCTACTATATAAAATACAAATAAGCTAGCATAATTGCAGTAAAGCTTATAATTATATTGAAACATACTTATTGAGTTGTATGCTAACAGGTTTACCCTTAAAAGTTGTTAAACTTTATTTCTTCTATTTACCCTGATAGAAAAAGTGTACTCTTCTACAGGATACACTTCCGTTCATAACTATTCTTTAGCTTTGGCAACATTTCCGCTTAGGGCTTTTTCCCAATCTTCCTCTTGATCTGTATTTATGAAGTATTGTAAATTCCCAAGCCCCCACTTTCTGTCCTGAAACCCAAACCACAGTGATACATCTTCAAGATACTTTTTCTTGCCATTGATCATCATCACCAAATCAACTTTTCCTGTCGGGTATGTATCATCCAGCTCCATGTACAGATTTTTGTAGTCAACTAGATAAGTGCCGTTCTCTTTTAAAGACTGAACCCGCTTACTCCAAATTTCCTTTGCCTCTCCATAGGGGATGGTTGGAGATAAATCGGATGCTACGTCATAAAAGTGAATCCCATCAAACGCTGCTTCGTAATTTTGTTCTTTCAAATTTTCCAAAACATGTTTAGCAGCCTTTTTGGATTGAAGCATATCAGCTAAACCCGGAACCACAAATGCACTTAAAAGACTTAAACCAGCCACGATTGCTATAATCCCGATTATTTTCTTCACATTAGCACCTCTTTATTATCAGAAAATTCCGCCTTTTAATCTTATCACATCTCGCCAATTATTTAACCATATTTTACTAAAATACAAAAAGCAGCCAATAGGCTGCTTTTAATCATATATTTTTGGCGGTTCCCCATTCTGATGGATTTTTGCGCCATTCTGCAAGGCTATCAAGACTTTCTTTCGTGATGAGTCCTTTTTCCTCAGCCAGGTTAGCAAGAGTCGTGAAGTCAGTCAGTGAGTGTGCGAAGATATTTGCTGAATCCAGCTTCTGCTTCCCTTTTTCTAGTTCATATGTAAAAATCGAAACAACTCCGAGCACTTCGCTGCCTGCTTCCCGCAACGCCTCGACCGCCTCAATGACGCTGCCACCAGTGGATATTAGATCTTCGACAACAACGACCTTTTGGCCCTCGGTCACCTTTCCTTCGATTTGATTCCCTTTTCCATGTCCCTTTGCTTTCGAGCGGACATAACTCATTGGCAAATCAAGCAGTTCGCTGACCCAGGCGGCATGTGGTATTCCGGCAGTAGCCGTTCCCGCGATCATCTCAGCTTCTGGAAAATGTCCAACAATCAAGCTCTTCAACCCTTCAGCCACTCTTCTGCGGATGGGAGGGAAGGACAGAGTGAGTCGGTTATCGCAGTAGATCGGTGACTTCAGTCCGGATGACCATGTAAATGGATTGTCTGGCTGCAAGCTGACAGCTTCAATTTCAAGCAATGCTTCTGCTATTTCTCTTTTCATTGATATACACCCTTCCATTCATTATTAATTGCCAGATAGCTTTCCATGGGATTAGCGGCTCGTGTAATTGGCCTTCCGACGACGATTGCGGAAACACCTTGTTTCCTCGCAAATTCAGGAGTAGCCGCGCGTTTCTGGTCCTGAAGCGCACTTTCAGCTGGGCGAATACCTGGTGTGACGGTTAAGAATTTCTCACCCAATTGGCCATGAATGAAACTGGCTTCATGAGGGGAACAGACCACACCATCAAGCCCTGACTTTTGAGCCAGTGCCGCATAATTTAGTACGGACTCATGTAACGATACCCCAATCAGCTGTTCAGAATTGACCTGGATTTCAGATGTACTTGTCAATTGTGTGACGGCAATGCAATCAGGACGCTTGAGACCCGCCGGTGTGCCTGCATCAAGCCCTTCGATCGCTGCTGCCATCATCACCGAACCTCCAGCAGCATGGACATTGACAAGGTCACAACCTAAACCAGCGAGCATCTTCATCGCACTTTTTACTGTATTAGGGATGTCATGGAGTTTCAGGTCAAGAAAGATTTTATGATTCCGCTTCTTTAACTCCTCAATAATTAACGGCCCTTCGGCATAAAAAAGCTCCATTCCAACTTTTACAAAAAGCTGTTCATTCTCAAATGGTTCAAGGAACTCAAGCACCTTTCCCTTGTTAGGGAAATCAAGGGCGATAATAAGCGAGTCTTTCATTCTTCTTCCAGCTCCTTCCCGTTATTTCAGAAATATGGTCTGCCCCGATCTTAGCCAGCCATTCCGGCAATTCTTCAATGATTTTTGGGCATACAAAAGGGTCCACGAAATTTTGAGTTCCTACCGCAGCCGCACTTGCACCGGCAAGGAAAAACTCGATTACGTCCTCAGCCGATTGGATTCCCCCCATTCCGATTATCGGAATAGATACTTGCTGGCTGACTTCATAGATCATTCTGATGGCTACCGGCTTCACAGAAGGGCCGGACAAGCCGCCGGTTTTATTGGCAAGGATCGGCTGCCCTGTCATAAGGTCGATTCTCATGCCAAGCAAAGTGTTGATCATTGTGATCCCATCCGCGCCTCCATCCTCAACTGCCCTGGCAACCTTTACAATGTCAGATACATTAGGAGAAAGCTTTACATATACAGGCACTTCAGAAACATCTTTTACCTTTCGTGTCAGCGCCTTAGCCATTTCCGGATCTGTGCCGAATGCGATGCCGCCTGTTTTTACATTTGGACATGATATATTCAGTTCTAGGGCATGAACATTTGGAGCCTTTGACATTTGTTCTGCTACTTTTACATAATCATCCTCCGTTGAACCAGCGATGTTCGCAATGATCGGCACATCAAACTGATCAAGCCATGGAAGTTCTTCATTAAATACTTTCTCTAAGCCGGGGTTCTGCAGGCCAATGGCATTGAGCATGCCGCCTGGTGTCTCGGCAACCCTTGGTGTTGGGTTTCCGAAGCGCAGTTCTGGGGTCGTAGCTTTTATCATGATTGCCCCCAGCTGACTCAAATCGTACAGCTGGCTGAACTCCCTGCCAAAGCCGAAGCAGCCTGAGGCAGGCATAACTGGATTTTTCAGATCGAGTCCTGGCAGCTGAATAGATAGCGAACTCATATGACAACCTCCCCTGCTTGAAATACTGGTCCATCGCTGCAGACCTTTTTATACGTGAAACCTTGTGGATCATCCTTCGTATGGCAAACACATGCAAAGCAAGCACCGATTCCGCAGCCCATCCGTTCTTCAAGTGAAAGGTAGGTTTTAGCTGCGAAATTCCCAGTTTCAACGGCTCTCAACATCGGTGTCGGACCGCATGCAAAAATAATATCCGGGTCCAAACCGGTAAGTATATCAGTAACGAAACCTTTTCGGCCATATGTGCCATCAACAGTTGTAACATACACTTCACCAAAGTTTGACAGCTCTTTTTCGTAAAAAACCGCACTGGCTGTTTGGAATCCGATGATGCTTATGACACTAACTCCATTTCGGGCAAGCTGCTTAGCCAGTTCATACATAGGCGGGACCCCAACTCCACCGCCAACAAGAATTGCCGTTTGCCCCGGTTTGGCTTCTCCTGCCGGAAAGCCATTACCGAGTGGTCCCAGGACATCGACTGACATCCCTGGTTTTTTTTCGGCTAGCAGGGAGGTTCCCCTTCCCTGCCTCCTGTAGATAATCGTGAATGTGCCATCATTGATTGAAGCGATGCTGATTGGCCTACGCAAAAGCGGGTCAAAACCTTCCCCAACTTTCACATGCACGAATTGGCCAGGCTGGGACATAGCCGCAGAAAGTTCACCGCTTAAGACCAGTTCAAAAATATTGTCAGCAATCTGCCTGTTGCTCACTACTTTGCAGTTTTCCTGCCTGATCATGAAAAGACACCTTCTTTGGCTTGCTCCATCGGCTTTAGAGCATCTGCTGAAAATGTCATTGATTCAATGACTCGTAAGATCGCTTTTGCTGTATCAAGGGAAGTCAGACATGGCACACCATTCTCTACGGATTCACGGCGGATCCTGAATCCATCACGTTCTGGCTGCTTGCCTTTTGTCAGCGTATTGATGACCATCTGTGCTTCTCCCTTACGGATCACATCGATCAGGTTCGGTCCATCAGCGCCGATTTTTCCGACAGTCTTCACCTTAATGCCTTTATTCTCCAGATAGTTCGCTGTCCCCTCTGTCGCCATCAATTGATAGCCTATGTTCGAAAATCTCTTTGCAAGTGCCAATGTTTCTTCTTTATCCTTATCTGCTACAGTAAGGAGGACTGTACCAAACTCCTTAATTTTCATGCCGGCAGCAATCATGCCTTTATACAAAGCTTTTTCCAGTGTTGTATCCTTGCCCATAACTTCGCCGGTAGACTTCATTTCCGGTCCGAGTGTGATGTCAACCCGACGCAATTTTTCAAACGAGAACACTGGTACCTTCACAAAAACTCCATCTTGTTCAGGTACAAGACCGGTTTCGTACCCCTGAGCTTGCAAGCTCTGGCCAAGGATCACCTTAGTTGCGATTCTCGCCATTGGAACATTCGTGATTTTGCTCAGGAATGGTACTGTACGGCTGGAGCGAGGGTTCACTTCGAGCACATAGACTTCTTCATCAGCAATGACATATTGAATATTCAGCAGACCGACTATGTTCAATCCTCTAGCAAGATCAATCGTATAGTTTACTAGCTTTTGTTTTACTTCCTCACTGAGGCTTTGAGGCGGATAGACACCGATTGAATCCCCAGAATGGACGCCTGCTCTTTCAATATGCTCCATGATGCCCGGAATCAGTACATTTTCACCATCGGAAATCGCATCAACCTCCACTTCTTTTCCAGTCAGGTAACGGTCGATCAGCACAGGATAATCCGGATTGACCTTTACCGCATTTTTCATATAATGCAGAAGTTCTTCTTCCTTATAGACAATCTCCATTGCCCTTCCGCCGAGTACATAGGATGGACGCACAAGAACTGGGTAGCCGATTTCTGATGCAATCAACGCTGCTTCTTTTACTGATTTCGCTGTACTTCCTTTAGGCAATGGAATTCGAAGGTCGGTTAGTGCATGTTCAAACTTGTCACGGTCCTCAGCACGATCCAGATCCTCCAGGCTTGTTCCAAGAATCTTCACTCCCCTGTCGACCAGCTTCGATGCCAGGTTGATTGCTGTTTGACCGCCAAATTGGACGACTGCTCCAATTGGTTTTTCGAGATTGATAATGTTCATGACATCCTCAATCGTCAAAGGTTCAAAGTACAATTTATCCGAGATGCTAAAATCAGTAGAGACCGTTTCAGGATTGTTATTGACGATAATGGCCTCGTAGCCCGCTTCTTTGATGGCTTTCACGGAATGGACGGTAGCGTAATCAAATTCAATTCCCTGACCAATCCTGATGGGCCCGGACCCCAGTACAATGACGCTTTCCCTTCCTGTCACCACTGATTCATTTTCTTCCTCATATGTGCTATAGAAATATGGAGTCTCTGATTCGAACTCAGCGGCACAAGTATCGACCATTTTAAATACAGGGGTCAGGCCGTTCTCAATCCGCCACTGGTATACTGCCTGTTCTTCCACTTTCCAGAGTCCAGCAATTACCTTATCTGAAAAGCCTTTGCGCTTTGCAGATCTGGCTGTTTCCAGGTCAAACTTCTTTTCAGCAAGCTCTTGCTCAAAAGCTATTAATCTCTCTAATTTATGAAGGAAGAATAAATCGACCTTGCTCCAGCTGTGAAGAGTTTCGATTGAAATGCCTCTTCTGATAGCCTCTGCAATGTAAAATAATCTCTCGTCACCAGCCTTGCGAATTCTCTTCTCAAGCAATTCATCGTTAATTTCGCTTTGATTATTCAAAGAAAGGTGGATCACATCAGCTTCAAGCGAACGAATCGCCTTAAGCAGAGACTCTTCGAAAGTCCGGCCGATTGCCATAACTTCACCAGTTGCTTTCATTTGCGTTCCAAGTGTCCGGTTCGCTGATTCGAATTTATCGAATGGCCACCGTGGAATTTTTGTTACAACATAATCCAGTGCAGGTTCAAAGCAGGCATATGTTTTTCCCGTAACCGGATTCAGCATTTCATCGAGTGTCAAACCAACAGCGATTTTCGCTGCAAGCTTGGCAATTGGATAGCCCGTCGCTTTTGATGCCAGGGCAGAAGATCGGCTTACCCTCGGATTCACTTCGATTACATAGTAGTTAAAGCTGTCAGGGTCAAGTGCAAGCTGGACATTGCAGCCGCCTTCGATCTTCAATGCCCTGATGATTTTTAGGCTGGCATTCCTCAGCAACTGGTATTCGCGGTCACTCAAAGTCTGGCTTGGCGCCACGACGATGGAATCGCCCGTATGGACTCCAACCGGGTCGAAGTTTTCCATATTACAGACAACAATGGCATTATCATTGCTGTCACGCATTACTTCATATTCAATTTCCTTGAAACCGGCAATGCTCTTTTCAAGCAAACATTGTCCTACAGGGCTATTTTTGATGCCGCTCGACACAATCTCAATCAATTCTTTTTCATTGCTGCAAATTCCGCCACCAGTGCCTCCCATTGTAAAAGCAGGCCGTACAATCACTGGATATCCGACTCTCTCCACAAAGGTATAAGCCTCTTCAAGATTGTGAATGATGTCGCTGTCGGGGACCGGCTGTCCGAGCTCGTTCATCAAGTTTCTGAATAACTCCCTGTCCTCCGCCTGGTTGATCGCTTCTAGCTTTGTTCCGAGGATCTTCACGTCACATTCATCCAAAACACCTGATTTAGCCAGCTCAACAGCGAGGTTAAGTCCTGTCTGCCCCCCAAGTGTCGGGAGGAGTGCATCCGGACGCTCCTTGCGGATGATCCTTGCCACAAACTCAAGAGTAAGCGGCTCTATGTATACGACGTCCGCAATTTCCGTGTCAGTCATGATGGTTGCTGGATTCGAATTGACGAGGATGACCTTATATCCTTCTTCACGCAGTGCGATACATGCCTGTGTGCCTGCATAATCGAATTCTGCTGCCTGGCCGATGATGATCGGGCCTGACCCAATGACTAATATACTGTTAACATCTTTACGCTTTGGCATTTGTGACAGCCTCCTTTTTTTCTGCTTCTACTAGCTCGATGAATTGGTTGAATAATCCGTTCGCATCCTCCGGTCCTGGTGACGCTTCCGGGTGATATTGTACAGTGAAAGCTGCGGCATATTTATGGGCAAGACCCTCAACTGTTCCATCATTTAATGCTATATGTGTAACCTCAAGCTCTGTCCCTGTGACAGATTCTTCAGTAACTGTATATCCATGGTTTTGTGAGGTCAGCGCTACTTTCCCCGTCCTTAAATCCTTCACAGGATGGTTGGAGCCGCGGTGACCGAATTTCATTTTTTCCGTATTTGCACCACAGGCGAGTGCGAACAACTGGTGGCCAAGACAAATCCCGAACAGCGGTACCTTGCCTAACAGACCTTTAATCATTTCGATTGCCTCCGGAACATCCTTTGGATCACCAGGTCCATTTGAAAGCATGATGCCATCCGGACTCAAGCTAAGAATTTCTTCGGCAGTTGTATTGTAAGGAACTACAATCACATCACAGTTACGGTCATTCAGTTCCCGCAGGATACCATGCTTCAATCCGAAGTCAACCAGCACGACTCTATGGCCTCGGCCTGGGCTTGGATAAGGTGTTTTCGTAGAAACTTGCATTACCTGGTCATTCGGCAGTCTTCTGTCTTTTAATGCTGCAATAACTTCATCCGGATTTTCTTCCATCCCGCAGATGGATCCTTTTAATGTTCCATGCTGGCGAATGATTTTTGTCAGCTTCCTGGTGTCGATTCCAGCAATGCCCGGAATGTTTTTCATTTTAAGATAAGCGTCCAAAGACATTTCTGAACGCCAGTTGGATGGAAATTCAGCATTTTCCTTCACGACAAGACCCTGGACAGCAGGGTTGATTGATTCAAAATCATCCCGATTGATTCCATAATTACCGATTAGCGGGTATGTCAGTGTCACAATTTGGCCGCAGTATGATGGATCTGACAGGATTTCCTGATAGCCGGTCATACCTGTATTGAAAACAACCTCACCTGCAGTTGCTGCCTCACTTCCAAATCCATTACCCACAAAAATAGTTCCATCCTCTAAAATCAGTTGTTTTTTCATGCGGTCACAACTCCCTTTTCCCAGACTATTTTTCCTTCAGCAATCGTCAGTACTGGCCATCCCTTGCACTTCCAGCCTGCGAATGGTGTATTCTTGCCTTTTGATAAAAATTCTTCTGGATTGATTTCTTTTTCCAGGTCCAGATCTATTAGAACGATATCAGCTGGTGCACCGGCTTTTAGTTCTCCATAAGACAATCCGAATGTTTTTGCGGGTTTGACCGTTAAAAAGTCCACCAGCTTCTTTAAGGTCATGACGTCTTTTTTAACGAGGTGTGTGTACAAAAGCGGGAAAGCTGTCTCAAGGCCGACAATCCCAAATGGCGCCAGCTGGATTCCCTCTGCTTTTTCCTCACTTGTATGCGGTGCATGGTCAGTGGCGATAAAATCGATCGTCCCGTCCAGCAGTCCTGCGATCAATGCCTCGTGGTCCGCCTTGCTTCTTAGCGGTGGATTCATTTTATAGTTGGCATCATTTCCGGTTATATCATCTTCATTCAAAAGCAAATGGTGCGGCGTTACCTCTGCTGTGACCTTTATGCCATATCGCTTCGCGTCCCGGACTGCTCTGACTGATTCTTTCGTGCTGATGTGGCAAACATGGTAATGGCATCCTGCCTCTTCCGCGAGCAGAATGTCTCTTGCTATATGTACAGATTCACATACTGACGGGATTCCGTTGATTCCCAGATCAGCGGCTTTCCTGCCCTCATGGAGAGAACCTTTATTGATCAAAGTATTATCTTCGCAATGTGCGACTATTGCCATATCAAGCTTTGCAGCTCTTTTCATAGCTTCAAGCATCATTCCTGCTGACTGGACACCAACGCCATCATCCGTTAATGCGAATGCACCGGCTTCTTTTAAACCCTCGAAATCGGTCAGTTCCTGGCCAAGCTCGCGCACAGTAATGGACGCATATGGCAAGACTCTTACGGAAGCTGTTTCCTGGATTCTCTTCTGAAGCCAATCCATCTGCTCTTTTGAATCGGGCACCGGCCTAGTGTTCGGCATTGCAGCAACAGTGGTAAATCCACCCTTTGCAGCAGCCAGTGTACCGGTAGCAATCGTTTCTTTTTTCTCCCCTCCCGGTTCGCGCAGATGCACATGCAGGTCTACAAATCCTGGTGCAACTAGCTTTCCTTTAGCATCAATAATTTGCTCAGCATCCGTAGAGATTTCAGATCCGATTGCAGCAATTTTTCCGTCCTCTATCAAAATATCTGTTTTCTTAAATCCTGTTTCAGTAAGCAATCTGCCATTTTTGATCAACATTGTCATTTTTCATTCCCCCATTCCTATTTTCAAGTGCTCTCTTTAACACTGCCATTCTGATGTATACGCCATTTTCCATTTGCTTAAAAATCCGTGACTTTGGACTTTCAACCAATTCATCTGCGATTTCGATACCTCGATTGACCGGTGCAGGATGGAGGATGATGCTCCCTTTTTTCATAAGCCTTTCTCTTTCAATCGTTAAACCATAGTTTCGGTGGTACTCATTCTTATCAAATAGAAGTTTGCCATCATGCCGTTCATGCTGGACACGAAGGAGCATCACCACATCTGCCGACTTAATGGCCTCGTCTACTGGCATATAGCAGCAGTCTTCAGAAAGGTTGTTTTGATCCACCCACTCTTCAGGACCCGAAAAAATCACTTTTGCTCCAAGTCTGACCAGTGCGTCTGCATTTGATCTCGCTACACGGCTATGGAGGATATCACCGATGATTGTAACTGTAAGCCCTGTAAAACTGCCGAACTCTTGCTGGATTGTCATCAGGTCAAGCAGGGATTGTGTTGGGTGGTGCCCTTTTCCATCGCCGGCATTGATGATCGGAATCCTAATGCCTTTTTCAAGTTCTGAAAAAAAATTATCTGCACTATGCCTGATAACGAGTGCGTCGGTGCCAATTGCTTCAAGAGTTTTAACGGTGTCATACAAAGTTTCACCTTTCAGTACACTGGATGTCTGGACCTCAAACGGAATCACCTCGAGCCCAAGCTTGCGTTCAGCCATTTCAAAGCTGGACTTTGTCCTTGTGCTTGGCTCGTAGAATAAATTGCTAATGAACAGTTTTTCTTTTGGCTGCCATGTTTTCCCGCTGGCAAATTCACCCGCAGACAGAATAATTTCCTGTATTTCTTGTTCACTAAGCTGTGATGTTGTCAGTAAATCCCATTTCACGACTGATCCCCCCTTTTATTTTGCAAGAAAAAAAGCACCCTGTTTTCTGTTCAACAGGGTGCTTGACTATGAGCTTGCCGGCATAAACCCCGAATTTCCGGGTTTGCGTGCATCATGAATAAGCCGGTTCGCTCATAACACCCTTCTAAGCCTCTCTGGACTTCTTTAAAAGGTGGTACTATGCTACATCGTTCTTTTTCTCAGTTTTTTTTTCAGTTTCCATTTCAAACATATCTTCTTCAATTTCCGGGCGTCCAGGCAGGACCAGGTTAAGGATGACACCAATCAAGGCCGCTAAAGCCATGCCATGTATTTCGAAGTTTTCATTCAGCTTAATGAATGCTCCGCCAATCCCGATCACCAGGATGACAGATGAGACGACCAGATTGCGTGTATTGCCAAAGTCGATTTTGCTGTCCACAAGCATTCTCAAACCTGATGAAGCGATGATCCCGAACAGCAGGATTGAGACGCCGCCCATAACTGGTGTTGGGATTGAGCTGATCAATGCCGTGATTTTGCCGATGAACCCGAATACTGTCGCGATGATGGCTGCGCCAAGCAGGACATACACGCTGTAGACTCTAGTAATCGCAAGGACACCGATGTTTTCGCCGTAAGTCGTCTTTGGCGGTCCGCCGATCAAACCGGAAATCATTGTCGCCATACCATCACCCATGATGGAGCGGTGAAGACCCGGTTCTTTAATATAGTCTCTGCCAACAACCTTGCTTAGTACAAGCTGGTGGCCGATATGCTCGGACAATGTGACGATTGCTACTGGAACCATCAGCATGACGATTTCCCAACTGATACTTACATTGTAGTGAACGAATGGGAAGATAAAGTCTGGCATCTCGAAAATATTTGCTTCTTTTACTCCGCTAAAGTCTACGATGCCTATTGCCATTGAGTATAGATAACCGACAATGATACCAGCAAGAATTGGGACCATGCTGAGCATTCCCTTTCCGTAAATCGAGAAGACGATTGTCGCTGCAAGAGTTACTAAAGCCGCAGAAAAGTGAATCAAACTGTACTCAGTAGTGCCAGGGACATTCATTGCCATGCTGACCGCTGTTCCTGCCAGTGAGAGTCCGATGACAATAATGACTGGGCCGACTACAACTGGCGGCAGCAGGCGCATGATCCAGCGGTAGCCTGCCTTCTTGATAATCAGGGCTACAACTCCATAAACGAGTCCCGCAAGGAAGGTACCAATCATTGCGGCACCAGGTCCTCCACCTGCTTTCGCTGCGATGACAGGAGCGATGAAAGCAAAAGATGACCCTAGGTAAGCCGGAACCTGGAATTTAGTGATAATCAGGAAAGCGATCGTCCCAAGGCCGCTTGAAATCAAGGCGATGGCCGGGCTTAAGCCGACCAGGTAAGGTACAAGGATTGTCGCGCCAAACATGGCGAATAAGTGTTGAAGGCTAAGTGTGAACCATTGGAATGGTGACGGCACATCTTTAATGTCTAGGATTGGTTTGTTCATTATTATTTCTCCTCTCTATTGTACAAAAAAACCCTCTTTGCCAGTAGATACAAAGAGGGTATGGGTCTAAAAAAACCCGCACAAAGCCATCAGCCATGCGTTCCCCCTTTTCAGCCTCTCTGGACTGCATTTAAAAGGGCATTATTTATTTTTCAAAAATGCTTACGCGTTCTTCTTCATCTACTTCCTGAAGCTCAACGACGATTCTTTCGGAGCTTGATGTCGGTATGTTCTTCCCCACAAAGTCTGCCCTGATCGGCAGCTCCCTGTGACCTCTGTCGACCAGCACTGCAAGCTGGATTGTCGCCGGGCGTCCGATATCGATCAAAGCATCCATGCCAGCACGGACTGTTCGGCCTGTATAAAGGACATCATCCACCAGGATAACCTTTTTATTCGAGATGTCGACGGGAATATCCGAGCCTTTTACCTCAGGCTCCTGATCATCCGTCTTCTTCGTCAAGTCATCGCGATACAGTGTGATATCCAGCTCACCTACCGGGATTTCCGCTCCTTCAATCTCGCGGATCCTTTCAGCTAGCCTTTTGGCGATATAGATCCCTCTGGTACGGATTCCCACTAGTACGCTGTCTTCGATTCCCTTGTTTCTTTCGATGATTTCATGGGCAATCCTCGTCAGTGCCCTGCGGATTCCCTGGTTGTCGAGCACAACCGCTTTTTCAGCCATTGTTTTCACTCCTTCTCTGTCTATGGAAAACGGAAAGTAAAAAACCCTCTCGCCTGATTTCGGCAAGAGGGTAAACGTGTGGTGTCATTATGCAGCCGAGCATACACTGATGCCAGTTGCAAATCCGTTTCCTTCTCAGCCTCACGGGACTGTCTTTAAAGGACTTATTAAACTATAGTCATCTTAAAATAGATGTTGAACTTTGTCAACGATTTTCTCTTAAATCATTTAAGAGCTTTACGAAATACTCAGGCAGCGGGGCTTCAAACTCCAGATACTCACCTGTCCTTGGGTGATCAAATCCAAGCAGGCCAGCATGCAATGCTTGTCCGCCAAGATCAAGCGTCTTTTTCGGTCCGTATTTAGGGTCTCCGGCCAGCGGATAACCAATGTATTTCATATGCACACGGATTTGGTGCGTCCTGCCTGTTTCAAGCTGGCATTCAACAAAAGTAAAGTCCTGGAAGCGCTCGAGAACATTAAAATGTGTGACCGCATTTTTGCCATCATCGACAACTGTCATGCTCTGGCGGTCCCTTTGATCGCGCCCAAGCGGAGCGTCAATTGTTCCATGGTCATGCTGGATATTTCCATGTACGAGCGCCTTGTATTTGCGAGTAACAGATTTGGCCACCAGCTGGTTCACCAGGCTTTCGTGTGCCATATCATTTTTAGCCACCATCAAAAGTCCGGAGGTATCCTTATCAATCCGGTGGACGATTCCCGGGCGGAGCACGCCATTGATACCAGATAAATCTTTACAGTGCGCCATGAGCCCATTTACAAGCGTTCCAGTCATATGTCCAGGTGCTGGATGGACGACCATTCCTTTGGGCTTGTACACAACAAGGACATCTGCATCCTCATAATAAATCTCTAGGTCCATTTCCTCTGCGATAACATCCAAAGCTTCTGGCTCAGGGATGTTGATTTCCAGCTGATCATTCAAGCTGCATTTATAATTTGTTTTGATTTGAGCTCCATTGACAAGAACGTTCCCATCCTTAATCCATTGCTGCACCTGGCTCCTCGACCATTCTGGGTCAAGTGTAGATACTACTTTATCTATTCTGTCACCAGCCTGTTCCTCACTGATGATGTGTTCCATTTTCTCCATAAGCTTTTCTTTTCGCCTCTCTCTCTTCCCTGATCATGTCAATCATCAATAATCCTACACCGATCACCAGCGCAGAATCCGCGATATTGAAGATAGGGAAATCGTATCCAAAAATATAGGTGTTGATGAAATCAACAACTTCCTTTCGGTATACCCTGTCGATAAAGTTCCCAATCGCCCCGCCGAGCATAAAACCAAGCGAAACACCAAGCAGCAGCTTGCCTTTAGCTGCTTTTTGAATATAGACGACAAGGCCAATCACCACAATGATGGTAATGACATAAAAGAACCACATTTGTCCCTGCAGGATTCCCCATGCAGCACCACGGTTTCGGTGTGAAGTGATGTACAAGAAATTCTCTATGACCTTTATGCTCTCCCCAAGCTCCATGTTTTTGACAATGAACCATTTAGTAACCTGGTCAAGCAAGATAACAAACAGTGCAATTATGTAATAAAACACAAAGGTAACCTCCACATCCACAACATTTATTACCTTTTGAATTTTAGCACATAAAAGATTAAAACGACAGATATTATAAGATTTTGTAATTTTACTGTCCTTTAAAAAGTGGCAAAACAGCTACTAACGAAGAAATCCCCCTTAAAAATGAGCAGTAGGGCATAATTTTAACAGAATATGTTTGCTCTATAATTTTTATTGGCGATAATAAGCTGGTTATTGGCGAAAATCCATTTTTATTGGTGATTGGAAATTTCCATGATTTTTTCCAGTAAACATTGAGTGAATCATCCAACCCTCAACTTCCATGCCGTTTTATTGAGTACCAATAAATCTCACGAATAAATGGGCTTACGGTAGTATTGTTCGATTTGGTCTAACTCCACAGCTGATTTAGCTGTGGGGATGGTCTGCAAAACTTCGTATGGCAGGTATTCTCCAGATACTTCACATTTTCCATACTCGCCATTTTCCATTTTTTCCAGCGCTGTTTCGATATCGTGAAGTTCATCATTTATATAATGCAAAATCCTTTCGTCTTTCTGGCCGTCATTCAGGTACGCTAACAATTCTGTTCTCGTTTCGCGGAGCTCTTTGTAAATGTAATCGAGATTACTTTCCATATATCTGCCCCCGTTCCTGTTTAAAGCTATTATTTCCCGTAACAATTTGCTGACTCAGTTAAAGTTTTTACATGTACTGCAGGATTTCCCAAGCAGGATGATAATTGGCAAAAAAAAAAAGAACTCCGGATAAAATTCCGGAGTCCAAAAATCAAATTAGTAATTTTCTTTTACAACCGTTGCACATCGTTCACATAGTGTTGGATGTTCTTCGACTTTGCCGACATCTGGTGTGACAACCCAGCATCTTTCGCAAGTTTCACCTTCAGCCTTTGTAACCACAATCGCTGCATTCTCAAGCTTGATCGCATTGTCAGGCGCCTGATCGTAGCTTCCAGCCACCTCGAAGCCTGAAACAATGAACAGCTGGCTTAAGTTTTCAGAGATTGAATCCAGAAGCTCTCTTGTGCTGTCGTTTACGTATAAAGAAACCTTTGCTGTCAGCGATTTGCCGATCACTTTTGAGTTCCTTGCTTCTTCAAGTGCCTTCAGGACATCGTCACGAAGCTTCATAAATGCATTCCATTTGTTTTCGAGGATTTCTGCATTTGCGATTTCCTTCGCTTCAGGCATATCTGTCAGCTGGACGCTGTCTGCCTTCGCTGTTGGGATGAATCCCCATACCTCATCTGCTGTGTGAGAAAGGATCGGTGCAGTCAGCTTAACCAATGCAATCAGACTCTCGTGCAATACTGTCTGGATTGCGCGGCGCTCAGCGTTGCCTGAAGCTTCGATGTAAAGAACATCCTTTGCAAAATCAAGGTAGAATGCACTCAAATCAAGCGTACAGAAGTTGTTGACCGCATGGTAGACGCCTGCAAATTCATAATTGTCATATGCGTTGCGCACATACTTGATCAATTTGTTCAACTTCACGAGCATGAACTGGTCAACCTCGCGCAGCTGATCGAATGGTACAGCATCTGTTTCAGGGTTGAAATCTGAAAGGTTGCCCAGCAAGAACCTGAATGTATTACGGATTTTACGGTAGACTTCAGCAACCTGCTTCAGGATTGCGTCAGAAACACGGACGTCGGATTGATAATCGACAGAAGCAACCCAGAGACGCAGGATATCGGCACCCAGCTGGTTCATGACCTTCGCAGGAACGACTACGTTACCAATAGATTTACTCATCTTGCGGCCTTCGCCATCAAGAGCGAAACCGTGGCTCAGGACTCCTTTGTAAGGAGCTTTGCCTGTTACGGCAACTGCTGTTGATAATGATGAGTTGAACCAGCCGCGGTATTGGTCAGATCCTTCCAAATAAAGATCCGCCGGGCGTTGGAGATCATCACGCTCTACAAGCACTGCCTGATGGGATGAACCTGAATCGAACCAAACATCCATGATGTCTGTTTCTTTTGTAAATCGGCCATTTGGGCTGCCAGGATGGCTGAAGCCCTCAGGGAGCAATTCCTTCGCTTCTTTTTCAAACCAGATATTAGAACCTTGCTCACGGAACAGGTTTGAAACATGTTCGATCGTTTCATCCGTGATGATTTCCTGGCCGTTTTCTGCATAGAATACCGGAATTGGCACGCCCCATGCACGCTGACGCGAAATACACCAGTCACCGCGGTCACGGACCATATTGAATAATCTTGTTTCGCCCCATGCCGGAACCCATTTTGTTTCTTCTACAGCTTTTAGCAATTCACCGCGGAAGTCCTTGATCGATGCAAACCACTGTGCCGTAGCACGGAAGATAACAGGTTTTTTCGTTCTCCAGTCATGCGGGTATGAGTGTGTGATAAAGCTTAGCTTCAGCAAAGCACCAGCTTCTTCAAGCTTTTCTGTGATTGGCTTGTTTGCCTGATCATAGAATAGACCTTCAAAGCCTTCTGCTTCAGCTGTCATAACACCCTTATCATCAACAGGGCATAATACTTCAAGACCGTATTTCTGGCCAACATGGAAGTCATCCTCCCCGTGTCCAGGTGCAGTGTGGACGCATCCCGTACCAGCATCGGTTGTAACGTGCTCGCCTAGCATGACAAGTGAATCCCGTCCGTATAATGGATGCTTTGCCAGAACGCCTTCAAGCTCTTTTCCAGCAACTTTCTTAACTGTTGCAGCATTTTCCCAACCAATTTCATTCGTTACTGCCTCAAGAAGATCTTCAGCTACAAGGAATTTCCTGCCATCAGCTTCAACCACAACATAAGTCAAATCAGGGTGTACTGAAATTCCAAGGTTAGCAGGGATCGTCCATGGAGTTGTTGTCCAGATGATGATTTCGACATCCTGGTCCAGTACGCCCTTTCCGTCTTTTACAGGGAAGCCAACATAGATGGATGCAGAACGCTTATCCTGGTATTCAATCTCGGCTTCTGCAAGTGCAGATTCACTTGACGGTGACCAGTAAACAGGCTTTTTGCCTTTGTAGATGTACCCTTTTTTAGCCATTTCGCCGAATACTTTGATTTGCTGTGCTTCATATTCTGGCTTCAAAGTGATATAAGGGTTTTCCCAGTCGCCTCTTACTCCCAGACGCTTGAACTGTTCACGTTGATTTTCAATTTGCTGGTAAGCATACTCTTCACACAGCTTCCTGAACTCGGCAATAGTCATTTCCTTGCGTTTTACGCCCTTGTTAGTAAGTGCCTGCTCGATTGGCAAGCCGTGAGTATCCCAGCCTGGTACATAAGGAGAGCAGAAACCGCTCATGGATTTATAGCGGACGATAAAATCCTTGAGGATCTTATTAAGTGCGTGCCCCATATGGATATCTCCATTGGCATATGGAGGTCCATCATGCAGGATGAACAGCGGACGCCCTTCGGTGTGTTTTTGAACCTTTTCATAGATATTCATTTCTTCCCATTTTGCCTGGATTTCGGGTTCCCTGTTCGGAAGGTTTCCGCGCATAGGAAACTCGGTCTTCGGCATGAGCAAAGTATCTTTGTACTCCATTGATTGATCCTCCTATTTTTTACCGTTGCAATCATTTAAGAAGACGATTTTTGGAAAATAAAAAAACCTCCTCATCCCTGAAAAGGGACGAGAAGGTTTATTTCCCGCGGTACCACCCTAAATAGACAAGTATTCCTCATACTGTCCTCTTAGCATTCTTAACGCGAATGTCACGCCTGTGCTTACTGGTCCTAAAAGGGTGTTCAGCTCGGAACTATCGGGTGATTTTCTGGCTATCCGCTTGCAATGGGCTTCCACCTTCCCCATTTCGCTGAAAAGCAAGCAACTGGAACGCCATACTGTCCCTGTCATCGTTTCTGTCATGTATTGCACTTTGTTATGAAATTATATGCGATTTAACGCCCCCGCGTCAAGCTAGTGAATCTTCTTCTTCTCGCGCAGTTGCCTTTAATTCTGTTGAATCCAGTTCATATTCGAGCAGGTGATCCCAGTCATCCGTGTTCAGCATATCAAGCTGCGCTTCGATCAGCATCTTGAATCTTGTCCTGAACACTTTAGACTGCTTCTTTAACTCTTCGATTTCCAAAGCGATTTTACGTGCCTTGGATAAGGATTCGTTAATGATTCTGTCCGCGTTCTTTTCCGCTTCCTTAATGATCAGCTTCGCTTCTTTTTGTGCGTTGCGGCGAACTTCTTCTCCTGCTTCCTGGGCGATCACGATTGATTTATTCAATGTTTCTTCGATGTTGGTAAAGTGTCCAAGCCTTGAATTCATTTCATTCAGTTTTTCTTCCATCTCTTTTTTCTCTCGGATTATTAGTTCGTAGTCCTTGATAACTTGATCAAGGAATTCATTTACTTCATCTTCATCATACCCGCGAAATCCCTTATTGAATTCTTTGTTGTGTATATCTAACGGCGTTAAAGGCATTACGCCACCTCCCATTAAGTTATAATCCTTTATGTACTTAAAGCAATGATTCGACAAAAACACTAAAAATCCTTCTTCTATAACTATATAATTATTTTTTTCTTCCGGCAATAACTCGATATTTATCTTTTTTTGTTTTCCCTTCAATTGTGATGATTTTCGCACGCCCATATCCACGTGCGGAAATGACATCCCCTTCACCGCATTCAAAGGCTGTATTTTCAATACCTGTCCAATTAACCTTTACGTGGCCGTGCTGGATAAGAAGCTGGGATTTTTGCCTTGAGAGGTTGAAGAGAGCCGACATGACGGTGTCAAGACGCAATGATGAAACGGTCGTGCTCATTTCATTCCATTCCTCAGCAATAGCCGCAGCCTTTTCAAGCGGAAGCTCTGACAAGCCAATCGATGCCCTGCCAATCGATTCTAATTGCAGCCGGATATAATCGGCGATTTCCTCAGCTGCAAAAAACTGCACATCATCTCCATCAATCAGGATATCTCCAAATTTCCCACGCTTCAAGCCGAGGGACATCAGGCTGCCCATAACTTGCCGGTGTTCGATATTCACAAACTTTTTTGCATAATCAATTCGGAACAGCCTCACCTGGAAATCTTCTTTTTTAGCTTCCAAATACTCGGGAAATAGGAATGCCCTTTTCCTCTCTGTACCTGGAGCTCCGCCAAAAAGCTCCCATTTTACATCAGGATGCTTGCCTATGACCGTGGCAAGTATCTGCTGCTCTCTTGGATCCAAAAAATCAGTCAATTTCGGTGCATAATTTTGCTCAACATATTCTTTCCAGTTGATGACCTGATCGATAAATTCCCTTTCCTCAGGACGAAAATGCTGGTAAATAGACATTTATGTACTCCTTTTAATTCCTTGATAGAAAATAAGCAGGGCCTGTTTCAGACCCTGCAAGAAAGAACTTTTTATTAAAACCATGCAGCCAGCTGATACAAGCCGCTGACAGCAAAACGCAATACAAGGAAAGCGACGATTGGCGATATATCAATCATGCCAATTGAAGGAACAATCCGGCGGAAAGGCTCCAGGAATGGTTCGCAAATACGCGCCAAAAATTGTCCGATTGCCGTTTCTCTCGCGTTAGGGAACCATGACATGAAAATATAAATAATCAGGGCCCACTGATAAAGACTAACTAACTGAGCTATAATACCTATTACTATATCCATTTAATCTACCACCTCGACTCTTGGTAATCCCGCTCCTGCATCAGCTCAGAAATATTTCCTGTGACTTCCACATTATCCGGGGTACATAAGAATATATTCATGCCGATCCGCTGAATATCACCGCTGATTGCATAAACTGTTCCGCTAAGGAAATCCACAATGCGCCTAGCCTGATCCTGTTCGATACGCTGCAAGTTAACAACGACTGCCCGGCGATTTTTTAAATGATCGGCGATCTCCTGGGCTTCAGCGTACATCCTCGGCTCCATGAGGATAACCTTGGAGGATTTCTGCACACTTTGCAGGCTTACCACATTCTGCTTTTGCTGGACAGGCTGTTTATTGGGCTTGAAAGGCTCTGCTTCTTCCTCGAGCATTTCCTCATCGTTATAGTCATATTCATCTTCCAGGAAAAAAAATGTCTTAATTTTTGATTTTAAGCTCATATTATTGCACCTCCGATTCGTTCCCTACCAATGCAGTGCCAATACGCACCATTGTGGATCCTTCTTCAACAGCTATTTGAAAATCATTTGACATTCCCATTGACAATTCATCACATGGTGCATTTTCCAGTTGAAGCGACTGTATTTCAGCCTGGAGACTCTTCAGTGTCCCGAAACAATCCCTGATTACTTGCTGGTCTTCAGTGAAGGGAGCCATCGTCATCAATCCGCTGATCTGGATATTATCAAACTGCTTCAGGTCTTGTACAAAAGCAATAACTTCATCCGGTCTCAACCCATGCTTGCTCTCTTCACCGGATGCGTTGACCTGAATCAGACAACTCACTTTGGAATCTGACCGCTTGTTTATTTCCTTCGCAAGCGAAAGCCTGTCCAATGAATGAATATATGTAACATGTTCAATTATGTTTTTCACTTTTCTCGTTTGCAGTGTCCCGATAAAATGCCATACAGGCTTGTCTTCTAAGTGGTCTATTTTGTGAAGCAAACCTTCATCCCGGTTCTCACCAAGATGGGTGACACCTGCATCAATTGCTTCCTGGGCCCGTTCTGGTGAAACATACTTAGTGACCGCAATAATCTTGACCTCTTCTGGATTGCGCCCGGCTTTTTTACAGGCATCTGCTATTTGACTCTGGATAACCTCCAGATTTTCTCTGACATTCATTATGGATGGCTATCCTCCTTCCAGCCGATATAAGCCATCATTCGCCCAGCATTCCCGTTATCCCGTCTATGCGAATAGAAATGCTCACTGTGGCAGCTTGTGCAATAATCGGTAACCTGTATATTCCCGTCTTCCATGCCTGCTTTTAACAGAATTTGACGGTTCACTTCCTTTAAATCGAGAGAATATTGGCCTTCACTAACTTGATTATATGGTAATATATCGACACCATCTAGTATATTTTTCACTAAATTGACGACTCTCTCATCAACAATATAACATTTTTTGCATATTGATGGGCCAATAATGGCAGAAATTTTTTCCGTTTTTGCGCCATTTTGCTGAAATTTGCTGATCATTTCGGCTGCAATGCCATGAACAGTTCCTTTCCAGCCAGCATGAGCGACTCCGATCAACCTTGTCTCTGGTTCTATAAAATAAAGCGGGACACAGTCTGCAAAACAAAGTGTCAGAAGGATTCCCTGCTCATCTGTCATGAAGCCATCCGTCCCTGAAAAAGAAGAATCATAAGTTGCAGAGCCTCTTCCTTGATCCGATTGTCCTACCCTTGCAATCCAGGTATCATGGGTTTGTTCCGCTCCGACCCAGCTGGAGAGAGGAAATGAAATCTTATCGGCCACCAGGAGACGATTTTCGCAAACCGCATTCTGCTCGTCTCCAACATGAAAACCGAAATTCAGGCCTGTAAAAGCATCCTGCTTGCTCACACCGCCATTCTTTGTCGTGAACCCTGCTTCAAGTCCTGGATAACGTTCCATCCACTCTTTTATGACAAAATATTCCTCACTTTTTAAGATGAATGGCTCCATTGTCTTTTACCTCACACGTTTTTGTCTAGTTTATCACATACAAGCCGCAATACAACAGTATTACGACCTTACTCATCACTGTCATTTTGCTGCAGATATTCACCGCTGTCTTTATACCGGACTAAAATGACATCCTCACCTATTTTCAGGATATTTCTCCAGGGAATCACAACTTCTTCTTCCTTTCCGAAGAATCCAAGCACCTTTCCAGAACTCCCTATTACAACCGCTTCGATTTTACCGGTATTTAAATTGATTTCGAAATCCTCTATATTACCAAGCCTTTTGCCATCCGAAACATTCACGACATCCTTAACTTGAAATTCTGTCACCTTAACCATACAGATCCCTCCGGATTTCACTTTGGCGTTTTTCAGCCCTTTTTAAATTATATGAAGGTAATACAGATGTATGAATTAGTTCAGTCATTACTGATTATGTCGGATGTCCAGTCATTCTTTTATTAGAGCCTACCCCTATCCAAATGAAAAAGCTGCCCAAAAGGCAGCTTAACTTTGTATATTTTTATTCATTTGTTTAATGGCTGCTTTCTCAAGGCGGGAGACCTGGGCTTGTGAGATGCCGATTTCATCGGCTACCTCCATTTGTGTCTTACCCTGGAAGAATCTCTTCCTTAAAATTAATTTCTCCCTCTCGTTCAGCCGTCTCATGCCTTCTTTCAGTGCGATTTCTTCTATCCAGTTCGTATCCTTGTTCCGTTCATCACTTAGCTGGTCCATTACATAGATTGGATCTCCGCCATCATTATAGATCGGTTCAAACAAGGAGACTGGGTCCTGGATGGCATCAAGGGCGAAGACAATCTCTTCATGCGGCACTTCAAGCACCTTGGCAATTTCCTCTGCAGTCGGCTCCCTGGATGCCTCGCTCATCAGCTTTTCTCGAACTTGCAGGGCCTTATAGGCTATATCCCTTAATGACCGGGAGACTCTAATTGGATTATTATCTCTTAAGTACCTTCTGATTTCGCCGATGATCATGGGGACAGCATAGGTCGAAAACTTAACATTCTGTCCGAGATCAAAATTATCAATGGACTTCATAAGGCCTATACATCCGACCTGAAACAGGTCATCAACAAACTCGCCCCGGTTGTTAAAACGCTGGATCACACTCAAAACAAGCCTCAGGTTCCCATTCACAAGTTTTTCTCTTGCTGTGATGTCACCGCTTTGCATTTCTCTGAAAAGTTTTCTCATTTCCTCGTTTTTAAGAACGGGAAGCTTTGATGTATCAACACCGCAAATTTCAACTTTGTTTCGTGTCAATCTTTTCCCTCCTCACAGGAGCTGCTGTCAAAAATCAGTATCTCCGCAAGAAGGAAAAATATGCACTATTTACCTGAAGCCTGGATTGGTTTCAGGAAGAATTGTCCAGTAGAACCGCTATTTTATCAGGGTTATCAACGTTAAAAATTTTTTGGTGAAAATTTTTCTGCTATACCATTTTATTGAATTCTTTACGCAAACGTTTGATGATTCTTTTTTCAAGACGTGAAATGTAGGACTGTGATATACCCAGCATATCTGCGACATCCTTTTGTGTCTTTTCCTCGCCGCTTCCAAGGCCAAATCGCAATTCCATGATTTGCTTTTCACGGTCAGAAAGCTGCTGCAGCGCTTTAACCAGCAATTTTTTATCAACATTGGATTCAAGATCCTTAGTGATAATATCATCATCTGTACCAAGAACATCGGACAGCAGGAGTTCATTTCCATCCCAATCAATATTCAGCGGCTCATCAAAGGAAACTTCTGACCGAAGTTTATTATTCCTGCGCAGATACATAAGGATCTCATTTTCAATACATCTGGATGCATAGGTCGCCAGCTTGATTTTCTTCTCTGGGTTAAAGGTATTAACCGCTTTAATTAAACCGATTGTTCCAATACTGATTAAGTCTTCTATATTGATGCCTGTGTTTTCGAATTTACGTGCGATGTAGACAACGAGTCTTAAATTCCTTTCTATCAGGATCGACCGAGCTGCTTTATCCCCGTTTGGCAGTTTATGCAACAGCACTTCTTCCTCTTCTTTCGTTAAAGGAGGTGGCAACGCTTCGCTACCGCCGATATAATATATTTCATCTGTTTTCAAGCCTAGTTTAATTAATAATTTATACCAGTAATAGGATAACCGAAGCCGCAAATTTTTCATTGATTGTCCTCCTTCTAAATTATGTATTTCTGAGTATAGTAATATTAACTTACCTTCTCCGCCCGCTCTGGCTTTGACATCCCTGCCAGCATTTTAGGGTGGATAATGCATTGGAAACTGCCATCTGCCGATAATTCTTGTACAGTAAAGGATATTAAACCCTTTTCAGCAATATAAGTACCTTCGTTTGTGGTGATTTTAATGCTGTCAGGATGAAAAGCAATAATTAACTGATGCTCTTGTCCAACCACCTTGCATGGAATGATTCTCATCCGATTTTCCAACTGAGGCGAAAAATTCCCATCCCCTGACAAAACACAATCAGGATTTTGCGCAATCCTTCTGAGTTCACCTGGCATACTGTCCAAACAATTTGCAATAGATAAAATCATGACTGGCATTTTAGAAATTGGGTCATATAGCTGGTTGCCGCTGTCAATCAGTCCTTTTACGCTGAAATCCAATTCCATGAACTTCACGTCAACTTCTGCAAGTGAATCATACTTAATCTTTGTCATTTCAAATTGTTCAATATTCCGCCTCGAAAAATGCCATGCGAGCGGAAACCCGAGCAATACAAACAGCCAGCTGATTGGATCACCAAATCCTTTAATATGATTCATAGCAACACTCGATGCCAGGTTCATATCAAATTGGATAAAGTAGTGTACTCCTGTCAAGGTGCCCCCAAGCAGAAAGGTCGTTACATAAAAAGTCATCAGCGCCTTTAAGAAAAAACGGAATCTTTTATATCCAAAGACTGCCAGGACCATCATGATCGAAAAGAACAATTTCCCTGCTGGGTGCCCCGATGCAGCATGAAAAGGAGTAATAGCTAATATAATGAGCAATGAACCAATAGCCCCTCCCAACCCTAATCTCCAAAGCTTAACCTGTCTTTTCAGGATGATGGCAGTCAGGTAAAGAAGGAATGTATCAAATAATAGATTCAGAGCCCAGATGACATCCAGATATACCTTCACCTCTCATCCCCCTAAGAAAAGCGCAAGCGCCTGTGTATAGACTCTATACGCTTATACAGGTACTGATCTCCTCAAGCGCCTTTTCTGCCCTTATCTGCTGCAGAGCCAGCATCCAGCTTCTACTTGCTAAAATATGCAAGCATGCCATTTTCACTCTGGCTAACCCTATTAAATTCTGATTTTGTTGTAACCAAGCTGGCGTCGGGCAATGTAAGCAGCCACATGGCAAGCACTTATTAAACGATTTCCTTTTGCTCTATCATTCCGTTACGGAAAAGTATATCGTCATTGACCTATGAAGTGTGTCATATTATGGCAACAAAACAACAGAGATTTTCACTTTTACCTTCGGATTTTGTCAATTTTCAGATTATTATTTATAAGAGCAGAAAGAATCTTTGATTTAATAGCAAACCAATATTTTTTCTGGGACAGCCTAAAGAATTTTGTGTTAGCAAGTGCTTTGGAACATTAAAAAGGACATAGCCGTTTCGGCTATGTCCTTCTGCAGTAATATTAGCGTCTTCTGTTGCGGTTACGCAGGAATGTTGGGATATCAAGAGCATCCTCACCCTGTGGCGACTGATTGCTTCTTGGTGCTTCCTGCTGGATTTCTTCACGTTTTGGCTGTTCGCGCTTGACAGCGCCCATACCTGGCTTTTGCTGTCCGCCAAAACCTGGTCTTGTCGGCTTAGGCTGGACGACTTCCTCATTGAAGCCTGTTGCAATCACCGTAACGATTATTTCATCTTTTAAGCTTTCATTGATGACAGAACCGAAGATCATATTTACATCCTGGTCTGAAGCAGTGGCGACGATGTCGGCAGCTTCTTGTACCTCGTATAAGCTAAGGTTCGTTCCGCCAGTGATATTCATAAGAACACCTTGGGCACCATCAAGTGAAGTTTCAAGCAATGGTGAGGAAATAGCCTTTTTAGCTGCTTCAGTAGCACGGTTTTCACCCGCAGCAACACCAATTCCCATCAACGCTGAACCCTTATTGGACATGATTGTTTTAACATCGGCAAAGTCAAGGTTGATCAACCCAGGAGTAGCAATCAAGTCAGATATACCCTGGACACCCTGCCTAAGAACGTTGTCCGCCTCACGGAATGCTTCAAGCATCGGAGTGCTCTTGTCAACAATCTCAAGCAACCGGTCGTTAGGAATGACGATCAATGTATCTACTGCTTCCTTCATCGATGAGATTCCACCGCCTGCCTGTCCAGCACGCTTGCGGCCCTCAAAAGTAAATGGACGTGTAACTACACCAACTGTTAATGCGCCAAGATCTTTGGCGATCTGTGCGATTACTGGCGCTGCACCAGTACCAGTGCCTCCGCCCATACCAGCTGTGACGAATACCATGTCTGCGCCCTTTAGCACTTCTTCAATTTGTTCTTTGCTTTCCTCGGCAGCTTTTTTGCCTACCTCGGGATTGGCTCCTGCACCAAGTCCGCGCGTCAATTTTGCGCCGATTTGCATTCTGATTTCAGCTTTGGAAAGGTTAAGTGCTTGTGCGTCTGTGTTGACCGCGATGAATTCCACACCTTGGACACCGTGTTCGATCATTCGGTTAACCGCATTATTTCCGCCGCCGCCAACACCGATAACTTTTATAGTAGCAAGTGAATCTAAATTCGTATCAAATTCCAACATGACAAATCCTCCTAATTCGCCGATTTCCTGTTAGCTCTGATTATTCAAAAAAGTAGCCAAGAAATTTCTTCATTCTTGAGGTGACTTTTTCTTCAGGCTGTTTCTCAGGCTTCGATTTTGGATGCGGCTGTTTTTGTACTCTCTTTTCTTTTGGTTCCATTTCACTAAAAGCTGCTTCCATTTTCTTTCCTTTTAATTTTGCGTTTTTATATGCAAATTGGATTAAGCCGACTGCTGTGGTGTAATGAGGTTCCCTTACACCGATATAGTCTGGAATGGCGATTCTTATCCTGCTTTGGAAAATATCCTGGGCAAGCTCCAGAACCCCCTGCATATTGGCTGTTCCACCTGTCAGGACAAATCCGCCTGGCAGGTCCCTTATGTTCATATGTTTCAATTCATCTTGGACAAGGGAGAAAATTTCTTCCATTCTGGCCTCGATGATATCTGCCACTTCCAGCTGGTTAAACTGCTGCTGCTGGTCGCTGCCGATAATTGAAACCTCGAATACTTCTTCTTCCGATGCATGGTCATAAAAGGCATGTCCATGCTTCAATTTTAATTTATCCGCTTCTTCAGTTGTAGTACGCAAACCGATTGATAAGTCTTTAGTGATATGGTCTCCTCCAACCGGAATGACTGATGTACCTCTTAGGTGCCCGTTTTCAAAAACAGCGACCGTTGATGAGCCGCCGCCGATATCAATCATTGCTACACCCATATTCTTTTCATCCTTTGAAAGCGCGAACGCTCCAGCAGCAAGCGGCTGCAGGCCAATATCCACGATCTCAAGTCCAGCCCGCTCAACACAACGAAGAGTATTATGTAAGATAGTCTTTGATCCAGTAATAATCGTTCCTTCCATTTCAAGCCTGACACCGATCATGCCTCTTGGATCATTGATCTCATCAAGACCGTCCACGATAAATTGCTTAGGAATAACGTCTATTATCTCTCGCTCTGGAGGAATCGATACCACCTGTGCAGCATCAATGACTCTCGCCACGTCCTCGTTCGTGATCTCGCGATTGTCGCTGGAAACTGCAACCACACCATGGCATGGCAACAGGGAAACATGATTGCCGGTGACCCCAACAATCACCTGGTTAATCTTTAAACCTATCATTCTTTCAGCTTGTTCGATTGCCCTTTTAATAGAATGAACGGTTTCATCTATATCAACAATGGAGCCCTTCCTTAACCCTTCGGACTTAACATTGCCAACACCAATTATATTTAATGTGTCATTGACCATTTCTCCAATGATTACCTTCACACTGGATGTACCGATGTCAAGACTGACGTATATATCATTGCTGTTCATTCTGTGGCACCTCCTTCATCAATTCCTAGTGTTTGAACAACAATTTCGAACCACTATCTAATTGCGTTTCATTTTTTAATTACATTACTTTATTCGTCACAATTAAATATTTCCCTTTTAAAATATCATTTTTTTTTCTACTTTTCACTTGTCGTTGACCATTTCGTCAATATTATTCTCCTGATGACGGCTATATTCTGGAACAGCCTTACCCCAAAGGCAAAAACTGCTGCTAAATACAAGTCTACACCAAGATGGACACCTAGAAAAGCTAAACTTGCTGCTAATACTATATTAAAAAAGAAACCTGATACGAAAACTTTTTCATCATAAATATTTTGCAGCTGGGCGCGAATCCCGCCAAACAAAGTATCGAGGGCAGCAAGGATCGCGATTGATAAATAATTGGAATATTCTTCCGGAATTCGGATATCGGTTAATAGCCCAATGATGACACCGATGATCAATCCCATGATTGGAAGCCACATTACCCGTTGCCTCCCTCTTTTTCTGTTTTAGCAGATTCCATGTATCTGATCCTGATTGTGTCCTGATATGCAGGTACAACCAGATCACCAACAGGCCTGTTCACCTTGACTTCCAAATTGTCGATGAAGAAGTCCTCGGCAACCCCGGAAACCTTCATACGATTGTATAGCTTTTCGGCTGCGTCACCATTTTCCGTGATCACCTTAACTTCTATTGGAAAACGATTCAAGGAATGGCCATTAATTTTTGTCACCCTGTTTATATCCCGGATGACCGTTGTATTAATTACTCTTTCACCATCTACGGAGACATGCTTTGCGCCAAATAAGTTCAATTCATTCAACAGCCTTTTGAGCATATCCGGAGAAACTGAAGGTGGATTGTCACCTTCGACAATAAGACTGAAAGCAGGTTCGATCGAAAGCGTGAGACCAGGTCCGGTGACCTTTGTCAATCCTGCCTCTTCCTTTAATTCAGAGAGTGTTTCCCGAAGCACTTCTTCCTTGCTTTGCTGCCTCTCAGTTTCATACTTAGCAATTTTCTCTTCATTTGACCTGATTTCGAGAAGCAGCTTGGACTGTAATTCCTTCTCCTTCATTAAATCTTCCCGAAGCTGCCAAGTGTCGCGTGTATCCCTGACTTCCGGTTCCTTCACGGTTTGAAACTGAATGGCGACCATTAATCCAATGATAGCAGCTATAACGCTGAAGCTAAGATTCCTTGGTCCGCCCAATGCTTTCACCTTGCTTTCTATAAAGCCTTTTATTACATTGTCTAATCCATAACAAAATGCCTTGACTAAACATTTATGGCTTTCCTATTTGGGAAGTTAGTAATGATGATGATCATTTGCCCAAAATTGGATCGATATGAATGTCTTCCTTTTCTTCTAAGGAAAAAACGATTTGGTCATTCACAAGCTGATCTTTTACCCCACCGGTAATATTAAGAGCGGAGGAAAGAACATCGGGGTCGCCAATCGCAGTGATTTCAAATGGGGCAGGATGCTGGTAGCCATCAACAGTAATAACAGGGCCTGTACACAATATATAGGAATTGTGTGAGATTCGCTGACCATTCACAGCAATAGCTGCTGCACCTGAAATGTACAGTTCATTGATCACCTTGAATACATGGTGCTCATGGACAAGATAATTATTGATATTTTTCTCATCAGGGTCATACTCTCCATCAGCCAGTGTTACTTTTACACCTTTTCCGCTGACCTTCACCTTTCCGAGATACATACGGTATTTTTCAGCGTCCTCAGCCATGTTAAAGAAAACTTGAGCCTCTTTGGAAAGACTGGCTTCTATTTCCCTCACCTTTTCCTGCTTGGCATTCAACTCTTTCTGGAGCTCTCGGTTTTTTTCTTCCTGCTCTATTAAATCATTCCTCAAACTTAAGTGCTTCTCCCACTGTCTGTCCGTAAGACCCTGGCTTTTGTCTCCCTCGTCCTGCGTGACACGGAATGAAAAAGCGACCATGAAGCCCAGGACCAGGAAAACAATCGAAAGAATTACACGATTACTGTTCATTTTCTTTTTCAATTTCAACTTCCTCAGCTTCCTCTGCTTCATATGCTTTAAAATAGGAACCAACCTCAAGGTCGATCACACCCTTCTTGGAAGGGTCAAGCTGGCTGACGATTGATGGGTAATGGGCCATTTTATCAGAAAAAGTCCTGAGCGAAGCATTCACCTCATATCCATCATTCATATACAGCTTAATGAGATATCGGTCCGTTTTAATTGGCTGTGAGTGGATTTCAGAAATTGAATTCATCACCACTTCTGGAAGTTCCTCCAATGCAGCAATCATTTCATCCAGGACTTTCCCTTCTTTGAATCCAAATAAAATGGGCGCATTGACAGGGATTTCATCCATCTGTTTTTCACCTAGGATATTCCCATTTTCAAGAACCGGATAAAAATTCTTCCCCTTTGAAATATAGGCTAGCCTGCTATATTCTTCAAGCACGATGTCGACTGTATTCGGAAGCTTTATGTTCACTGTAGCTTGCTTGATCTCCTGGATTTTTTCCAGTTCCCCTTCGATTTCACCCTTGCTGATTTTCCACACATTCGTGTCGAAGGAGATTCCGCTTTTTTCAACGATATGTTCATAAGAATAGGATTCATTTCCTGAAACAGTAATATCCTTCACCTTGCTAAGCGGTGATTGAAAATAGATAACACCGGCTATTAATATAAAAAACATAGCCAGCAGCATGATAAGCCTGCGATTGGCCTTCTTGCGCCTTTGATGTTTTAACTTTGGAATCCGGTCTTCAATCGAGACGATTTTCCTCTTGTCCATTTCAATCCCCACTTTATCGGCTGAACCCCTTCTCTGAAGAAAACTCCTTTTTTCTTGCTCATGCAGGTTATAGCCATCGTTATATAATAATTTAGATCAGGAGCTGCCTCATAAATTTAAATCAATTAAGCTATGTACAGCAGCACACTAAGAAAAGAAGAACCAACGGCATGAAAATTGGCCATGCCGTTTCTATCAGGTAAGCATCCTAATCTAATGAATTATTATATCACAGAAATTGACAGCCTGAACCTCTTTCCTGCTATTTCCGGCCGATAATTTCTACCTCTGTCTCCATTTTCACACCATGTAAATCGAGGACTGTGTCCTTTACATGCTGTATCAGACCGAGAACATCCTCCGCCTTGGCATTTCCTTTGTTTACAATGAAATTCGCATGAAGCTCGGAGATTTGTGCTCCGCCAATTTGATGGCCTTTTAAGCCTGATTTTTCGATTAAATTACCAGCATAATTTGGCAGTGGATTCCGGAAGACACTGCCGCAGCTTGGAAAGTTATATGGCTGTGTTTCTTTTCGATAATCCTTGTTTTTTTGCAGCTCCGCGACAATTTCATCCTTATTCCCTTCTTCAAGCTGGAAAATGGCTCCTACAACAATTCCTGGTCTTTCTTTCTGAAGGACTGATGTTCGATATGAGAATTTCATCTCTTCGTTAGAGAGCCATTCAAGAGAGCCATCTTCAAAAAGCACATAAGCTTTCTCGAGGATTTGTGAAATATCCGATCCGTGTGCTCCGGCATTCATATAAACCGCACCGCCAATCGACCCTGGAATTCCGCCGGCGAATTCCAGTCCTGAAAGCCCTTTGCGGCTGATAGTGATCGCAAAATTGACCAGGGAAAGGCCTCCGCCTGCTGTCACTCTTGTGCCATCAATCTCCAAATCATCAAGTCCGGAACCCAGCTTAATGACAACACCTTCAATTCCTTTATCTGAAACGAGGAGATTCGATCCTCTGCCGATTACGGTCCATTTAACACCAGAATTCTTAATGACTTCAACCGCTTTTCCTAGATTTTCTATTGATGAAGGTTCAATAAGTATGTCAGCAGGTCCGCCTATTTTCATCGAGGTGTGGTTTGCGAGCGGTTCATTTTCTTTTATAGAACCGATGCTCAAATCTCTAAGTTTGCTAGCTAGATCCTTCATAATACCCTTCCTTTCACGAGACAGCTTTTGAACAGTTTATGCAGTTGCATGCCTATAGGCTACTTTTTCGCTAATTCCTCCATGAGACGGTACAGTCTCTGGGCAGCGTCAGGAATGCCTAGTTTTTTTGCGGCCTTTTTCATTTCTGCCAGCTTCTCTTCACGTCCCAGAATATGGTCAATGCTTTCAACCAGTTTGGGACCTGTGAGATCTTTTTCAAGCAGCAATTTGGCTGCTCCATTTTCACTTAATGCCCGGGCGTTTTTTTCTTGATGATTGTCGGTTACATATGGGCTTGGAATCAATATGCTGGGAATCCCCAAAGAGGTGAGTTCAGCCAGCGTAGTCGCCCCTGCCCTTGCTACTGTCAAATCTACCGCGGATAACACCTCTGGCATATTGTGTATGAATGGTTTGATAATGACATTTTCCGGACTTCCAACAAGCTCAACTTCCTTCCGGACATCTTCAAAATGAACATCACCCGTTACATATAAAACCTGATACGGTTTGCCGCTTAATTCAGTCAGACTTTTTACAACTGCCTCATTAATGGGCCTTGCACCTCTGCTTCCGCCAAAAATGAGCACAGTTGGGATTTTAAGCTTCAGGCCGGCAGATAACCTGCCTTTGATTCCATCCTGCCCCAACACCTCTGATGCCCTCGGGTTACCAGTCAGCACAACCTTTTGCTCAGGAAAGAATTCCCTTGCTTCCTCGAAGCAAATGGCGATTTTATCAACATAACGGCTCAGGAATTTATTCGTCAAACCTGGAACGCTATTTTGTTCATGGACAATTGTAGGTATGCCCATTTTCGCAGCAGCATAGACCACAGGCCCGCAAACATAGCCGCCGGTACCAATGACCACATCAGGTTTGAATTCCTTGAGCATTTTTTTACTGTCCCGAACTCCTTTTAGGAACCGCAGGACCGTCTTTACGTTTTCGAATGAAATTTTACGTTTGAACCCTGTGATATGTATGGATTTGAACGGGATATTTTCCCTGGGCACAAGCTTGCTTTCAAGGCCTTTCTCTGTCCCTATGTAAAGAAACTCAACATTTTCATCTTTTTTTTGAATTTCCCTTATGAGTGCGAGCGCAGGGTAAATATGCCCTCCTGTACCGCCGCCGCTAACTGCAATCTTCATTTTCCACACCTCAACAACTTATCTCTTTTTTAAGGCTCTTTCATAAACTTTGTTACTCTCTCAACAAATAGTAAAAAGGGAGCATGTGTTTTTACGAGTAAAAATCAATGCTTGTTCATAAGTCTCCTCGACAAGAGCCTGATCCCTTTACTATCCCGATTACGAGTACCCGTCTAAAAAGCAACAATCAATGCGAAAACAGCCTTTTTTAGTCACGTATATCACGCTTGCATTTACACACCAGTTTTTTTCCGGATTCCGTGATGTGAATTATGACTGTGAAAAAGGAGCCTTTAAAAAAGGCACTCCCCGGTTTTACCCTATTCTACTATATTCTAAACTTCAGAACAGTTTTTAAAGATATTGTTATTTAAATGTAATATAGCATGAACAAAGCCATATTCCTAACATATTCACAGAACATGTCCGAATTTCCGGGTCCTGTTAAAATCATAACTTACATGAGGAAAAATTATCAAAAACAAAAGACCCTGAGGCAGGGTCTTTTGTTTTAGTGACAGTTTAATATCGCGAGTGGCGACTGATATTCAGCAGCACCCCTACAGCCATCAACATCAATGTCAGGGATGAACCACCGTAACTCAGGAATGGAAGCGTGATACCGGTAACAGGCATAAGCCCGGTTACAACACCGATATTGATCATTACCTGGATCGCAATCATCGCGATGATCCCAGTCGCCAGGAAAGTTCCAAATAAATCGGGAGCGCCCAGTGCAATCCTTATACCTCTCCAAAGCAGTAATGAGAATAATAGAAGAATCAGTGAACCGCCGATGAACCCGAGCTCTTCAGCAAGAATCGCAAAAATAAAATCAGTTTGCGGCTCAGGCAGGTAAAAGAATTTTTGCCTGCTTTGCCCAAGACCAAGACCGAACAGCCCACCTGGTCCGATCGCATACAGCGATTGAATCATCTGGAAGCCGCTTCCGAGTGGATCCTGCCATGGGTCAAGGAAGGATGTAATTCGTTTCATCCTGTATGGAGCGGAAATGATCAGTCCGACAAAGCCGGCCACCCCTAACAGTCCGAGGCCGACAAAATGACTTATCCTGGCTCCGGCAATAAAGATGATAACCACAGAAGTGCCAACCATGACAGTTCCTGTACCTAAATCCGGCTGCAGCATAATTAGGCCAAATGCCAAAAATACTAGTCCTAATGAAGGAAACAGTCCCTGCTTGAATGACGTGATCGCCTTCTGGTTCTCTGACAGAAACTTCGCGAGGAAGGCAATCATCGCGATTTTCATGAATTCGGATGGCTGTACTGAGAAGGCTCCTACTCCTATCCAGCTCCTGGACCCATTCCGCATATTGCCGATTCCAGGAATCAGCACAAGGATCAGCAGGACAAAACAGATGATCAAAATGACCTTTGCCCAAGTCCTCCATGTCCAGTAGTCAATATTCATGATAAAGAACATCGCGACGATCCCGACGCCTGCAAACAGCATCTGCCGTTTCGCAAAGAAGAAGGAATCATTGAACTTATAATCCGCCCAGACAGCACTTGCGCTGTAAACCATGATTAAACCTACTGCCAAAAGCGTAAATGTTACAATCATCAGGAATATGTCTGGAGTCGTTTTTTTCGTTGGCAAAGCAATACACCTCGGCTGTATGATTTAGGGCTCATATGCCGCTTCCCATCCAGCCTGCAATGAGGCCAAGCATCGGTGAGTCATGTTGTCCAAGACAAGCCCTTACTTAAGCTTATGCACGGCCTCGATAAACATGTCTCCTCTGACCTCAAAAGTTTTGTACTGATCCCAGCTTGCGCAAGCAGGAGACAGCAGGATAACATCACCGGGTTCTGAATGTTCAAATGCCACGGGAACGGCCTTTTCCACATTATCGGCCCGCAGAATCGTTTTTATTCCTGCATCCTGTCCAGCCTGTCCAACTTTTTCAGCTGTTTCTCCAAAGGTGATCAAGGTCTTTACATTTTTCAGTGAAGGAACAAGCTCATCAAAAGAGTTGCCTCTGTCAAGACCGCCGGCCAGCAATACAATCGGGGCACCGAAAGCCGCCAGGGCATTTTCAGTTGCTAAAATATTGGTAGCTTTTGAGTCATTATAAAATTTACGTTCATCGATAGTGGCCACATACTGAAGCCTGTGACGTACGCCTGCGAAGGTTGTAAGCACCTTACTGATGGCCTCTTTATCTGCACCTGAAAGCAGCGTCGCCGCTACGGCTGATAGTATATTCTCCAGATTATGCTTGCCCGGCAGGACGATATCCTTCGTTTCAATAATTTGCTCCCCGTTAAAGTAAACCCAGCCATCCTTTACATAAGCACCGTTTTCAAGCACCTTCCTTGTTGAAAAAGGAACGATTTGCGCTTTCGAATTGCGGGCAATTCCCATGCATTCCTCCTGGTCGGCATTGACAATCAGGAAGTCTTCTTCAGTCTGGTTCTGGGTAATACGAGCTTTCGCTCCCATATATTCTTTCCTCGTGCCGTGATAATCCAGGTGTGCGTCATACAGATTTGTAATGATGGCAATACGCGGTTTAAACTGGTCGATCCCCATTAGTTGAAAGGAAGACAGTTCGATAACAATCGTATTCTCAGCAGTTGCTTCCTGGGCAACACCTGATGCAACAGTTCCGATATTGCCTGCAATCAACGGATGCTTCTCCCCCGCTTCAAGCATTTCGAAAATCAGCGTTGTAGTAGTCGTCTTTCCGTTCGTGCCTGTTATGCCAATCAGTGGTGCATCAGAAATCTGGTATGCCAGTTCAACTTCAGTGATAATCGGAATTTCCTTTTCAATCGCTTTTTGAATCATAGGGTTATAGTATGGAATTCCCGGGTTCTTGACGACCAGTTCAAAACCTTCGTCCATCAATTCGATTGGGTGGCTTCCACAAACAACCTTAATTCCCTGCTCAAGCAATCCTTGCGCTTCTGGATTTTCAGCAAGAGGCTTGCTGTCATTGACCGTTACAAAAGCCCCTAATTTATGTAGTAGAGCCGCTGCACTGACTCCACTCTTGGCAAGGCCAAGTACAAGTATTTTTTTATGTTGATATGTTTTAATATCTTTCATTTAGATCCACACCTCAATATAAATTCCTAGGATCGCAAAAAGCAGGCCGACAGTCCAGAATGTGACAACGACACGCCATTCTGACCAGCCAATCAACTCATAGTGATGGTGAAGCGGACTCATCCTGAAAATTCTTTTCCCTGTGGTTTTAAAGGAGATAACCTGAAGGATAACAGATAATGTTTCTATTACGAAAATACCGCCAATGATGATCAGGATTATCTCAAGCTTTGCCAGGATGGCGACAGTTGCGATCGCCCCACCCAAGGCAAGCGAACCCGTGTCTCCCATGAACACTTTCGCCGGATGCGCATTAAATACCAGGAATCCCAAAACAGCGCCCACGACCGCTACCGAAAAAATCGACAGCTCGTATTGAGATTGGCTCCAGGCAAGTACTGCGAATGCACCAAACGCAATGGCAGCAGTACCGGAAACCAGCCCGTCAAGCCCGTCCGTCAGGTTAACAGCATTTGAAAACCCGACCATCCAGAAAATAATAAATAGGGCATATCCCCATCCAAGATCAAAAGATATGTCAGTTAATGGGATGCTGACTTCTGTTGAAAAATCACTCTGCTTGAAGATGAAATAAAAAATAACGGAAATAATAATCTGGCCAAGCAGCTTTTGTTTTGAAGTCAAGCCAAGGTTTCGCTTCATAACAACCTTGATGAAGTCATCCATAAACCCAAGCAGGCCAAATCCTAAAGTAACAAATAACAACAGATACGTTTCCACTGAAGGCTGAGAGAACTTCCCTGTCATCACAAGTGTCGTAATTGTGATAGAGATTAAGATCATCACGCCGCCCATAGTTGGTGTACCTGTTTTTTTCTGATGCGATTTCGGCCCTTCTTCTCTGATGCTCTGACCAAATTTAAGCCTTCTCAAAAAAGGAATAAACACTGGAGAAAGCAGGACAGTGATCAGAAAACCCATTAATATTGTGAAAAAGATAACTTGCTCCAGCATTCTATTCCTCACCTGCCTTATTCTTATTGCTGCCAAGACCATTGATGTTTTCAGCCATCACAGCTATATCATATGTTTCATCAGCTTCATTAAGAAGTGCTTTGTTCAGGAAAATGAATTTAGTTCTTTCCTTGATCTCTTCGTGTTTTGATAAGTAATCATAGTATGAGTTCATAATTTTCTCTAAGCCTTTCAAATTATCTTGTGTGTAAAAAATCGGGAAGTGGTTTGGCGCATATGCCGGCACCTGCTCTCCTTCAGGCCAGACAGCTGCCACAGCGCCATTCGAAATCGCTTCCTGCAGAGTACCTGAATCATTCAATACAGGGACAAACAGCCCTTTAGGCTGCTTGGCGTCAGCGAGACTGCTTACAGTATGAAAGCAGATATTCTCACCCTTTATTCCAGTTGTTCTTGAAAAAAGACTTGAAACATCCTGGTATGTCAGCATATTACCTCTCCTCTATCGCCTCGCGTGCCACAATTCGGTCATCAAAGTCAAATGTTCTGTCACCAATTTGCTGGTATGTTTCGTGGCCCTTGCCAGCAATCAGGATGACATCTCCTGACTTCGCATTTTTCACGGCATGCTGGATAGCTTCCTTCCTATCAATGATTGAAGTATACACTTCACCCTTTACTCCTTCTTCCATATCCTTGATGATTTCTGCCGGATCCTCGCTTCGCGGGTTATCCGATGTGAAGATAGCATCTGTAGAATATTCACAGGCGATTTTCGCCATAAGCGGACGCTTGGTGCGATCACGGTCACCACCACAGCCTACTACACAAAATACCTTTTTCTGGGCAAATTGCTGTATGGTTTTAAGGACATTCTCAAGGCTATCCGGTGTATGGGCATAGTCAACAATCACAGAGAAATCCTGTCCCGCATCGACTACTTCAAACCTTCCCGAAACTCCCTTTACACCTTCCACAGAGGCGATGATATCATCTAAAGATAAGCCGGAGACGACGGCAGCTCCGATGCTGGCGAGTACATTATAGATGCTGAACTTGCCAATCAACTGGATGTTTACCTTTTTCACGCCAAAAGGACTGACCAAATCAAATGATGTACCGCTTGCTGTCATCGCGATGTTGATCGCCTGCAGGTCAGCATGGTTATCAATGCCGTAAGTTAATATATGGGCAGTTGTCAGCATGGCGAATTCGTCACTTGCCGGGTCATCTGCATTCAGGACGGCAAATTTAGGTTTATCATGATTAAAGGCATTTCCGAGCTGTGAAAACAGAAGCCCCTTCGCTTTTCTGTATTCTTCCATAGTCTTGTGGTAGTCCAAATGGTCCTGCGTCAGGTTTGTGAAAACAGCAACATTGTAATCCGTACCATGGACACGGCCATAAACGAGCGCATGCGATGATACCTCCATTACTGCTGACTCAACCTGTTCGTCAACCATCCTCTTGAATGTCTTTTGCAAAGTCAGGCTTTCAGGAGTTGTATTCTTGACTTCAAAGATTTGCTCGCCGATCTTGGTGTACATCGTTCCAATCAGACCGGTCTTCTGGCCGGCATCCTTGAAAATCTGTTCAATAATATGGCTGGTCGTCGTTTTTCCATTGGTACCCGTTATCCCTACCATATGAAGCTTCTGGCTAGGCTGGCCAAAGAAAGCATCAGCAAGCACTGCCATTGCCCGGACAGTGTCCTTGACAACAATTACCGGGACATTCACAGGTAATTCCCGTTCAGCGAGAACAGCTGCAGCTCCATTTTTCACTGCTGAACCTGCAAAATCATGACCATCAACTGTATAACCTTTTATGCATATGAATAAACTTCCAGGAGTCACTCTGCGGTTATCATTTTCAATTGAAGTAATTTCGGGATTTTCTCCCTTGTAATCCACGAACGGGCGCAAGTAACCAATCAATTCGTGTAATTTCATAAATATCAAATCCTCTCAAACAACATGGCGACTCTTATTTTACATGATTAGGCTGAAATTAGCCATTGTGGAGATGAAAAGAACAAGCCCTTTTTACGTGGTAAAGTGCAGAAATATGCGCGAGCCTAAAACAGGCGGCGGATGATAATCCTGCCGCCGCCTGCTCGCTTACACTATTGTTTCTAGCATATCTTCGTTAATCGTTCATATAAACCCTGATAGTTGACCCTTCCTTGATTTTCACTCCTGGTGAAGGAAGCTGTTTAACAACTTTCTCCCCATCACCTGCAATATCTAGTTTGAAGTTGATCAATTGCTGCCTGAGTTCCTGTTTTGTTAAGCCAATCAGGTCAGGGACCTCCACCATCGGCGTATCCATCCACGTCAATTCTTTTTCAATCTGTTCCTTTCGTGGAGGAACCTCCATCGCGCGCAGGCTGTCTTCCATCATATCGCCAACGATAGGAGCTGCCACTACCCCACCGAATTGCACTGTACCTTTTGGGTTATCTACCGCTACATAGATAACAATTTGCGGGTCATCCGCAGGGGCAAAGCCTATGAAAGATACGATATGGTTATTTTCGAGATATCGTCCATCCTTCGCCTTTTGGGCCGTACCAGTTTTGCCGCCAACCCTGTAAGAGTCTACATAAGCATTTTTACCCGAACCCTTAGCTACGACACTTTCAAGCGCATGCCTTATCTCTTTTGAAGTCTCTTCAGAGATTACTCTTCTTTTAGCCTGCGGGGATTTCTTCATGACAACCTCCCCTGTAACAGGGTCAATCAACTCTTTAGCAATATAAGGTGTATAAAGTATTCCACCATTTACTGCCGCTGAAACCGCAGCAACCTGCTGGATCGGTGTGACTGAAACACCCTGCCCAAAAGCAGTTGTTGCCTGTTCGATCGGACCGACTCTGTCCAGGTTGAAGAGGATTCCTTTACCTTCCCCTTGAAGGTCAATGCCTGTTTTCTCACCAAAACCGAAATCCTTCACATATTTGAACAATTTTTCTTTTCCGAGTCTGTCCCCAAGTTCGACAAACCCTGGGTTGCAGGAATTCTCGACAACTTCAAGGAAGGATTGGCTGCCGTGTCCGCCCTTTTTCCAGCAGCGTATCCTTGCCCCGGCTACTTCTACTGAACCGGAATCGTGAAAATGGTCTTTTTCCAAATCGACCTTACCTTCCTGAAGGGCTGCTGCCAGGGTTACGATTTTAAAAGTGGATCCTGGCTCATATGTGCTCCATATCGGCAAGTTACGATTATAGACCTCCGGTGCGACATTACGGAAGTTAGCCGGGTCGAAGTCCGGCCTGCTCGACATTGCCAGGATCTCACCGTTATTTGGATTCATGGCAATGGCAATAATGCCATCAGGATTGTATTTAGCCTGGGCAATATCCAGTTCCCTCTCTATGATGGTCTGTACCCTGCTGTCAATTGTCAGCCTCAGATCCAGCCCGTCCACCGGCGGCTCATAGTCATCCGCCATATTATTCATCCGCTGCTGTTTGGCATCCGCATAAAATTGAACCGAGCCCTTTTGCCCTTGCAATTCCTTATCATAATAGAGCTCAAGCCCCATCAATCCTTGATTATCAATTCCCGCAAAACCGAGGACATGGGATAGATAGCTGCCGTATGGATAATGACGCTTTGAATCCTCGCCGATGTAAACACCTTTGATATCCAGCGCCCTTATTTCCTTTGCCTTCTCATGAGAAATTTTCCTTCCCTCTGGAATTCTCTCAATCATTGCTTTTTTCGTAATATGTTGGTAGGCCTTCTCCTTAGACATATTTAGGGCTTTCGCCAATACTTCTGCAGCTGCTTCAGGATCTTTTACCTGGCGCGGCACTACGTAAACAGTCGGCGCACTAATATTCGTTGCCAGCGCGATCCCGTTCCTGTCCGTGATCTCCCCTCGCTGCGGTTCAAACGGTACATTCCTGCTCCATGAATCCTTTGCTTTTCCCGTCAAGAAATCTCCTAGCATAAATTGCACATAGCCAAGACGGACATCTATGATAAAAAACACCAAAATCCCGATTACCAAAACGAGCGCCAGCCTCTTTCTGACCGTCACATTTGATACACGCATATATTGAACAAACCTCCCCTATAGTCGTTCCAATAGTAGACTAAGATACTCTCAGACACTCGTTCAAATATATGCTTGTACGAATTTAAATATAACAAGAAGTAGAGACAAGCTGAGGTTTGTGCAGGTACAGCGTGAAGGGATGTTTCAGCATAAGTTAGATATGTCAGAAATCTTCGGTGTGCTAAGGTGGGGGGACACTTCTGACAAAATGAAGAGCTTCGGCTGCATTTTTGTCCGAACCCAGTGTGACTTAAGACAAAATGAGGAGCTAAGAATGCTGTTTTGTCCGAACTTGATAACACTTCGGACAAAACAAAAAAACAGAGGAAGGGCTTATCCGCCCACTTCCTCTGTTTCTTCATTATCTTCCTCAGTCTTTAATGATTTCTCAAATTGCTGAAGCGGGGTTTCCAGCTCGACAATCAGGTTCTCCCCTTCATTGATTGGTACTCCTGGCTTAAGGCTTTGCTTTGTGACGTAACCGCTGCCGGCTTTATTCAGCTTAATCTCTGCAATCTGCGCCAGCTTCATGACATCTCTAAGTGACCAGTCTGTCATGTCCGGGTATGTCATGACTCCGGATGATCTGATAAAGACTTTTTCACCTTCGAGTGCCATTATATCAGCCTTAGGCAACTGCTCCTCCACCTGGTTTCCGTCTCCGATAACAACTGTTTCAAACCCTTTGGATTCAAGCAAGCTCTTCGCTTCTGCGGCACTCATACCCGTTACATCCGGTACCGGGCTGGAATCCGCCTTTTCCACAGAGGCAGGTTTAATATTTAAATATTGCAGGCTGCTTTTCATCACTGATTTAAAAATCATGGAGGTTGGAATAGAACCTTTATAATAATGGTCTATTTCCGGCTGCTGGACTGCGACATAGACGATCAATTTTGGATCATCTTTTGGTGCCATTCCAAGGAATGAGAACAGATAATCGCTTGCACCATCTAAATAACTGCCATTTGCTGTTATGTTCGCAGTACCTGTTTTACCGGCAACCTCATACCCATCGATTGCGTATGATTTCCCTGTACCATGCTCACCAGTGACAACAGTCCCTAAAACATCCCTAACTGCCTTGGCAGTTTCAGCAGATATAGGCTGGCCAACAGAATTTGGTGCCTCTTGCTTGATCACATCACCAGTGTTTGGATCGACTATCTTATCAATCACTCGCGGTTTCATCATTTTCCCGTCATTCGCTACTGCTGTGGCTGCCTGTATAAGCTGGATCGGCGTGATTGTGGTTCCCTGTCCATATGAAGTCGTAATTTTCTCAATCGGCCATTTATAGACAATTGTTCCAGATGTCTCGTTAGGAAGGTCAATACCCGTAGGTTGGTCAAAGCCAAAATCAGTCAAATACTCACGGAATTTTTCCGTGCCGATTTTTTCATTTACCAGCTTTGCAACTGCTACGTTAGAAGAACGCTGGATGCCTTCCAAATAAGATATTGTTCCCCAACCACTGCCGTTATGGTCGCGAATTGCTCTTGAATTTTCGGTAACTTTATAAGAACCTGATTTATAGAGTTCATTCGGATTCCATTTATTTTCCTCCACTGCTGCAGCAAGTGTGAAAATCTTCATCGTAGATCCTGGCTCGATCGGTGTTTCGACCACCTCATTATGCCAGCTATTATCCAGCCCTTCCCTTGTCGTCGGGTGGAAGCTCGGTCGCTGGGCCATTGCAAGGATATCTCCGGTCTTCGGATCAGCGACGACCGCAATGATTTTCTTTGGTTTATATTCCTCATCAACACGATCGACGGCATCCTCCACAAATGTTTGGATTTTTTTATCAATCGTTAAAAATATATTGCTTCCATCCTTGGCTGGTGTGACTTTCTTTTCTCCATCAGGTAAAAGAAAACCCCATAAATCACTTTCAAATGATAGAGAGCCGTTCTTGCCAGTCAATTCGTCATTAAGCGTTTTTTCAATGCCCAGCTGACCGGCAGTAACTGTTTTCTTATCTTTTGTTTCTTCCTTCTCTACAAATCCGACTAAATGAGATGAAAATACACCGTTCGGATAGAACCTCTTTGAATCTCGTAAAAAAGTGATCCCAGGAAGTTTCTCCTCTTCGATTTCCCGCTTGGTCTGATGAGAAATATCGCGGCCGGCTTTTCCGAATTCAACCTGCCATGCTTTTTCTTTGGTCAGTCGTTTGTATATCTCCGATTCGCTCATATCTATATACTTTGCCAGCACTGCCGCGGTCTTCGCAGGGTCGCTTACATGCTTCGGCTTCTTCTTATTCGTTGTTACTGAATCGTTTAGGATGGCCACAAGCGTGTAGGCAGTCGTATCCTCCGCAACCACTTCACCTTTGCGGTCAAAGATCGTTCCTCTGGTCGCCTCGATTACTTTTTCATTCGTGTACTTTTGCTGTGCCCTTGCAGCCAGGGCTTGCCCGTGTACTTCTCCCGTAACCTGGATCGTTACGAACCTGAAAATCAAGATAAAAAAGAGCAGGCTGAATATTACGAATAATACCGCTGCTCCCGCATTCATATTTGGCTGTTTCTTAATCATCAGTTTTCAACACCCTTAACATTGTCTTCGTTCAATGTTAAACCGAGCTTCTCTGTTACCTTTTTGATTCTTTCATAGGTACTTAATTCGCTAATCTGGACTTCAAGGTCACCGTTAATCTTTTGCTGCTCCTGAATGCTGCCTTCAATGATTTGAATTTCTTTATTGACTTCGTAAATGGCTGCCTGTTTTGAAACCATGAATGTCGCGCCGAAGCAAACAATTGCCCCAAAAACAAACATCAGGATTTTTTCGCCGGGCGTCAGTATCGAATTGCGTTTTGCCGGCGCTTTTGCCGGTGCCTGAACAGTGCGCTGCTGCTGTTCTTGCTGCAATTTTCTAGCCAGATTGCTCATCATTTTCCCTCCTGAAAATTATATTTTATATTTTTTTTTTTTATTTTTTTACTTTTTCAGCGATGCGCAGCTTTGCGGATCTTGCCCGGTTATTGAATTCCAGCTCTTCCTCTGACGGAAGGATCGGCTTCCTTGTAATCAGCTTCAATTTTGGCTGGTATTCTTCAGGTATGATCGGCAAGCCTGGTGGAAGCGGAGGTGTTTCACTCGCTTTTTTCAAGGTTACCTTGCAAATCCTGTCTTCAAGTGAGTGGAAGGTGATGACGCTGATCCTACCTCCAACGGACAGGAGATCGATTGCCTGCTCAAGCGATTTTTCAAATACACCAAGCTCATCATTAACCGCAATCCTGACTGCCTGAAAAACTCGTTTGGCCGGGTGACCGCCTTTTCTCCTTGCAGGTGCAGGAATCGCATCCTTGATCAATTCGACAAGTTCACCAGTTGTTTCAATGGGTTTACTTTCCCTCGCTGCCTCAATCTTGCGGGTAATTTGCTTTGAAAACTTCTCTTCCCCATACTGGAAAAAGATTTTGACCAATTTTTCATATGGCCATTCATTAATCACATCATAAGCGGACAATGGTGCATCCTGGTCCATCCGCATATCAAGCGGAGCATCATGGTGATAACTGAAGCCACGTTCCGGTGTATCCAGCTGCGGTGAGGAAACTCCCAAATCATACAGAATTCCATCCACTTCTGTTACACCCAATTTTTCAAGCTCTTCCTGTAAATAAAGGAAATTGCTCTTGATAATCGTCAGCCTGTCGCCATAAGCAGCAAGCTTCTCTTTTGCATTCGCAATTGCAATATCGTCCTGGTCAAATGCGTATAGCTTTCCTTTTTCCGAAAGCTTGGACAAAATTAATTCACTGTGGCCTGCGCCACCGAGAGTGCAATCCACATATGTACCGTCAGGCTTGATATCTAGCCCGTCTACTGTTTCTTCCAGTAAAACTGTTGTATGTTTGAACATCATGATCCACCTTTCCAATCGAGGAGCAGGTAATATTATATCAGAATAATGTTACCCTTAAATATCAAATCCAATCATATTTTCCGCAATTTCAGCAAAAGATTCCTCAGATTCTGCGAAATATTCTTCCCAGATGGCTTTGCTCCAAATTTCAATTCGATTGGAAACACCTAAAATCACACATTCTTTCTCAAGCTTGGCGTATTGCATCAGCGGGGAAGGAATATTTACTCTCCCCTGCTTGTCAATTTCACTCTCGGTAGCACCCGAAAAGAAAAAACGGGTAAATGCACGTGCATCTTTTTTAGTCAGCGGAAGTCCTTTAAGCTTTTCTTCAATCACTGACCATTCAGAAACGGGGTAACCAAATAAACATTGGTCAAGTCCACGGGTAAGAATGAACATTTCTCCCAGGTTTTCACGGACCTTGGCAGGGATGATCAATCGGCCTTTGCTATCAACATTATGATGGTATTCACCCATGAACATGCCACTACCCCCACTTTCTAAATACAATGTACCACATTCCCCCACTTTTCACCACCTTATTTTAATTATTCTCCCCACGCCCCTAAAATCCTTCTAGTAATATTCATTTCCATCAATTTCTTTCATTTCAAAAAAGTTGCTTTTACCGTATCTCGTCGTTTCTCTTCATTTTGGGTAATGCAGTGGGGCTCCTTTTACCGTAATCCAGCTTTTCACTTCTTTTATGGCAAATGCAGAGCCGTTGCTTTTACCATAATCCCGCTTTTCATTTCATTTTGGGCAATGGAGAGGCGCAGCTTTTACCATATTTCATCTTTCCACTTCATTTCGGGCAATGCAAAGCCGTTGCTTTTACCGTAATTCACCCTTTCGCTACTTTTCGGGCAGTGTAGAGTTGTTTATCTTTTCAAACAGAAAAGCTCCATCCTCAAAGGATGAAGCTTAAACTTAAAGCTTAATAATTTTATGTGTTCCATCGAATTCATAATCCATCTTTAGTAAATCTGGTATTAAATCCAATCCGAACTTATTTAAATAGTAGAATGGGTTCCAGACTCTTTCCTGAGGTGAACCGCCTGGCCTTAATGCATTTTCTACTCTTGTGAATTTGCGCAGAATATGGTCATGCTTTCGGCAAATTGCCTCTACGATTTTATCCTCCATGAATTCAACCTGCTTAATCAGGATGGATTCGTTCTTCTGGAGCATAGGCATCAATACGGGGTCGATTCCGTTGGATTTTTCACGGATGACTTTATATTGATCTGACAGCATCGTTTTTACATTCTCGAAAAGTTCTTCTACTTCACGATCCTTTAGAGAATCGATAAATTTCAGCTCATGACCATTTGTTCCAGAAATTAAAACCTCTTTCAAATCAAGGTTCAGTTCTTCAAGGTCAGACTCAATCGACCTTTCGAGAAGTGTTATGTTGAGTCTTGGAACAAGCGGCGGCATTTTTAGACTAAAATGTTCGAAAGCAAGTTTCAGCTCAGCCCAATAGGCAATTTCCCCGGGTCCGCCAATGAACGCCAGCGTTGGGAACAGCCACTCCTGCATTAGCGGACGAGTAACGACATTATTGCTCAGCTTTTCAGGATATTCGTTCGCAATCTCCACCAGCTCTTCATATGTGAAGCTGACTTCTCCATTTTTACCTGAAAACCCTCCACTTTGTGGGTCAAACTGGAGCAAAATCCGCTCATTTACTTTTTCATCGTAAAAGAAAAGGTTTGCTGCATTTTCGCTAATATCGATCATATTCGCAAATCCAGCACCAGCTGTCCGTTCCTGCTGGCCAAGAACAGCAGACGTGATTTCACGATGATTTTTGATTTGATTGATGAAATAGTCTTTTTCAAGCCTGCGCAGCTCTTTATTTCCAGAATCTACGATCAGCAAGCCTGAATCTTTGAATAGCTCCATAATGATGGTTGCAAAAAAATCAACGAAGGATTCAGCAGTCCTCAACGATTCAAGAGCAAAGTCCAATACCTCTTTCGTGTGCTTCGTCTCTCCATAGGTTTCGATGATTTCTTCAACCCAGGAATAGCAAAGGTCCCTGTTTATACACACTTCTGAAATCATTTTTTTCTCCAGGTTCTTTTCAGGATAAACCCACTTTTCCTGCTTATTGTCCTTCATGACATACACATGGTTAACTTCCTGATAGTCATGGTCTTCCCCGGCAATCCAGAATACGGGTACGACAGGAACGCCAAGCTCAGCCCCTTTTTGCTCAGCAAGCTTGATAATTGAAATCACTTTATGGATTGTATATAGCGGACCAGTCAGAATACCGGCTTGCTGGCCTCCGATGACAGCAACGCTATTTTCTTTTCTCAGCTTATTGATATTATCAGTGATTTTTTCGGAATTCGCATAACGGGACATAAAGGACTGGATATGGTCTGCAAGTTCCTGCCTCATAAAGCTTCTATTTTTCAATTCATCCAGGCGGTGGATATATGCGTTTTTATCGTTGAAATTATAATGAAAGAAGCTCTGCAGCCCAGGGCTTCCAGTTAGATAATCTGTCGCAAACCGGTTCGCAGCCGGAAGAGAGAGATTCAACATCTCCATTAACTTGTACTTCCTTTCTCGTAAGCAATTTTCACTGTTATGAGTATAGCATTGTTTGAATCGAAAAGAAAAAAACTTTGCCTTTCGAAATTTCTAAAATCAAGATTTTTTTTAATCAAGATTAGGATAAGCTAAAAAAAAATGCTGGACCCTCTATTAGGACGGTCCAACACTAGTTTAAGCAAACAGGAATGTCAGTCGTTTGAACAAACCATATAACACGAGGACGATGTAGGCTGAAAAGAAAAGCAGGAAATTGAAGCGCCAAAAGCCCTTGAAAACCTTCGGCAACAAGATTTCCTCTTTATATTTCCAGTGAATCAAAACAAATATAGCCGCTAGCCCAAATAAGATGATCAGGATCAGCCATAGGTACGATTTGTTCCAGATGGTGATGATCAAAAAATGGACAGACAGTACCAGCAAAAAGGTGCTAAAGTCAAGGGCCATATTGACCGAACGCCGATGGTTGCCTGTAATTTGCTTACTGATAATGAACACAGTGAGGTAGCCAATCATTGGAACTGTGATCAATGTGGCAACAAGTGCGGAGAAGAATCCCGGCATTATGCTCCCTCCCTTTCGTGCTCCTTCCCCTTTATGCAGTGATAGTAGTTATGTATTAATGGAGCTTTTTTATTTTTGCTTCTGGCTAATTCCAGCAAATACCCGAGAATGGCATCATTTTCTGTCTGCCTGCCATTTTCAATATCCTTATACATGGATGAATAGTTATTTGCTGTTTTTTCGCAAACTGCCATAAGATTACTGAAGTACTGTTCCCGATTAGGCAGTTCAAGTACATAAGCGCATTCATCAAACAATTGCTTAAAGATCTCAAAATAAAAAGGATTTTGGATCAGCATTCCATTTTTCACTTTAAGGATTGCCGTCAATGGATTGATCACCGCGTTGACCACCAATTTTTTGACGAGCATCTCTTTGTAGTCACGTTCCATGATAAATGGAAAACTTGTTATTGTAGATAATTCTCCAAGGAAGCCTGAATCTCCTCTAAAAACTGCAGTTCTGGTTACACCCACACCATTGTGCTGAACTGTATATCCGTTCACTCTGACAGCTCCATGTTCAACAGAACCAACCAAAATATCATTTGCTGCCAGCTCCGAGAGCATTTTAATATGGCCATAGCCATTTTGAAGGAAAAGGATGCTTCCTTTGGCCTTATCTTTCAGGTCAGATATTAAACTGGAGAGCTGGTACTGCTTCACCGCAACAACAGTTAAATCTTCGCTCCCCCTCCATTTCTGGATTGGAGCAGCAGCTACCTGTAATGGAGCCTGCTCTATTCCACCTTTTACAAGACGAAGACAGTGTTCGTTAATTAGGTCTGCTTGTTCCTGTGTCCTTGTGTAGACAGAAACCTCATTGTGCAAGCTTAGGTAATAAGAGAATAATAATCCTATTGAGCCGCCGCCGATTATTCCTATTTTCATAAAAACCCCTCATCCTGCCCTTAAAAAATAAAATGAAAGAACATTTGTGCTTTTATAATGAAAATCTATTAAATTTGACACCGATATACAATGACTTTAGTCATATTTTAGCAGAAACAATGGTTTATTAGGAAGAAGGGATTATGGTTATTTGAATTAATTTTGATAGAACCTTCATTTTTCCTCCCCGTAAAAGCAAACGGAGACCCAATAGGATCTCCGTTTACTTTTTTGCAGGTAATTATAAAAATAATTGCAATGTGGATAACTGTATGGGTTAATCCAGCTCCAGCGCCTAGCCCCTCGAGTCGCTTGTCTAGCTGCGGCGCCTAACTCCTCGAGACGCTTGCGCTTTTTGTTTTTATACCGGATATACAGGATGTTTTCTGACGCTGAATTCCATATCTTTTGTTTCGTATAGTTTGAAGCGATCGATCAGTGCATTCCTCAAGTCGTTGGCTGCAACGATGTCGTCAACGATCAACTCAGAGGCTAGCTTATAGATGTCGATGCTTTCTTTATATTCCTGGTGTTTTTCCTGGACAAATGTGATTTTTTCTTTAGGGTCTTCAATTTGATTGATTTTATTGGAGTAGACTGCATTGACAGCAGCTTCCGGACCCATCACCGCGATTTGGGCAGTCGGCAGAGCGATGCAGCAATCCGGCTCAAATGCTGGTCCTGCCATCGCATACAGGCCTGCTCCATATGCCTTACGGACAACTACAGATATTTTCGGTACAGTAGCTGAACTCATCGCAGCAATCAGCTTCGCACCATGGCGGATGATCCCGGCTCTCTCCACTTTCGTACCAATCATGAATCCTGGTACGTCAGCAAGGAACAGCAAAGGGATATGGAAGGCATCACAGAGCGTGATGAATTTAGCAGCCTTATCGGCAGAGTCCACGAACAATACTCCGCCCTTCACCTTTGGCTGGTTGGCAATGATTCCAACTGCCCTTCCATCTATACGGGCAAGCCCTGTGATAATTTCAGGAGCGAACAGCTTTTTGATTTCAAAGAAACTTCCTTCGTCAATCAGCGCATCGATGCCTTCATACATATCAAATGGAGCGTTTTGGTTTACTGGAACAATCTCTTCTAGACTTCTTCCAGCCTTGGGAGCCACTCCCTCAACCAAATCTGTCTTCGACTGGAAATTTGCAGGGAAATAGCTCAAGTAGCGCTTCGCTGATTCAATGGCTTCTTCCTCGCTGTATACGAGCATATCGCCTACACCACTGACAGAGCAATGCATCCGGGCGCCGCCCATTTCCTCAAGCGTTACCTTTTCGCCGATTACCTTTTCCGCCATCCTTGGTGACCCCAGATACATCGAAGCATTCTGGTCAACCATGATCACGATATCGCAGAAAGCAGGAATATATGCTCCGCCTGCTGCAGAAGGCCCGAAAAGAAGGCAGATTTGCGGGATAACTCCAGACAATTTTACCTGATTGTAAAAGATTTTGCCTGCTCCCCGTCTGTTCGGGAACATATCAAGCTGATCGGTAATTCGGGCACCAGCCGAATCGACCAGATACAATAAAGGCACCTTTAATTTTTCAGCTGTTTCCTGGATCCTGATGATCTTTTCAACAGTCCTGGCACCCCATGAGCCGGCTTTTACTGTTGAATCGTTCGCCATGACACAAACTGTTTGCCCGCCGATTTTTCCGATAGCCGTTACAACACCATCTGCCGGAAGGTCACCAGCCTGGAAGTTGGCGAATTTGCCATCTTCCTCATAGACTCCGTCGTCAAATAATAGATTCAAACGCTCACGCACAAATAATTTATTTTGTTCAGCCAGCTTTTCATGATATTTCGGTTGTCCGCCAGCCTCGATTTGTTGGACTTTTTCCTGCAATGAATCAGTTAATGTTTTCGCGGTAGTCATTCTACTCCTCCTTAAAATCTATTATTCTAATACAAGCAGGACATCGCCTTCGTTAACAAAGTCTCCAATGTTCACCTTAACTTCCGCAACGGTTCCTGCGCCCTGGCTTTCAACAGGGATTTCCATCTTCATTGTTTCAAGCATTAGGACTTCCTGCCCCTCTGTTACCGTATCTCCTGCTGCTGCCATCACATTAAGAACTGTTCCTGCCATATTTGCTGTAATTTCTTTCATGTCTTTTCCTCCTCTATTTAGATGCCATTTTTCTTTCTGTTAAATAGGCTGTTGTGTAATTGCCAGATTTGAAGCCTTCTTCACTTAATATCTCGGCAAACAATGGGGCATTGGATTTAATGCCTTCGAGTTTCAGCGTCGCGAAAAATTCCTGTGCAAGCTGTATTGCTTCTTCCCTGGTACTGCCTCCTACAATGCATTTGGCAACCATAGGATCATAAAAAGGGGTTACCGTCGAACCGGATTCATATCCAAAATCAACTCGAACGCCTTCTGCCTCCAGCCATGAAAATTCACTGATCTTACCAGGTGAAGGCAGGAACCTTACAGGATCTTCCGCATATAAACGGAATTCGATCGCCCAACCATTCTTTTTGATTTCATCCTGAAGCAGCGGCAGTTTTTCACCGCGGGCAACGAGGATTTGCCACTTAACAAGATCCAGGCCTGTAATCGTTTCTGTGACTGGATGTTCAACCTGCAGTCTGGTGTTCATTTCAAGGAAATAGAAGTTCTCGTTCTCATCGACAATGAATTCCACCGTTCCTGCGTTGACATAGTTCATTGCCTTAGCAGCTTTAACTGCTGTTTCATACATCTTTTGTCTCGCTTCTTCTTTCAGGAATGGCGAAGGAGCCTCCTCAATCACCTTTTGGTGGCGGCGCTGTACAGAGCAATCACGTTCAAACATATGTACATGGTTGCCATGGGTATCGCCAAAAATTTGCACCTCGACATGACGGGCATTTTTGATGTATTTCTCAATGAATACTTCATCAGAGCCAAAATAAGCCTTTGCCCTGCCCTTCGTTGAATCATAATTCTTAACGAGCGCTTGCTCATTTTCACAGAGCACCATGCCAATGCCGCCCCCGCCGCCGCTAGCCTTCAGCATAACCGGGTAGCCTATTTTCTCTGCAAGCCTGACAGCATCCTCCAGTGTCTTCAGTCCATGGTCACTGCCCGGCACAACTGGAACGCCAGCTGCTTCCATCGTCGATCTGGCGACAATTTTATCACCCATTTTTTCAATTGTATCAGGAGCAGGACCAATAAAAGCTAAGCCAGCTTCCTTCACTTTACGGGCAAACTCTGCATTTTCCGATAAAAAGCCATAACCAGGATGAATGCCGTCGACATTTTCTTCTTTTGCGATTCTTAAAATTTCATCTGCATTGAGATATGATTTTTGAACAGGCGGCTCGCCAATCCGGTAAGCGCTGTCAGCTTCTTTAACAAAAGGCAACTCTTTATCCGCATCAGAATAGACAGCCACTGTTTTTACTCCAAGCTCGCGGCATGTTCGGATAATGCGAAGCGCAATTTCCCCTCTGTTTGCAATTAGTAATTTTTGCACGTTCTTTCCCCTTTCCCGTAAAAAAATACGCTCACTATATAAAATTCTACAATATTCTGTATACTTCCTGCAAAAATTGGAACCGCTTTCTAAAATTCAAATGCAGAATTTTTCATGTTTTTATAATATAATAAAAATAGGCTATAAAAAACAAATATATTCAGCTGCCTTTAAATATGCTACATTTCGGGTATATATATATTGCTGCTTACGAAAGCATGATGTCTTTGAATCTGTCCTCAGCCTTGAAAGACTCATAAAAATCAAGGTTCAGATTTTTATCATCCGGTTATGGAGGAGTAAACTTTCGTTAAGAGCAGTATACAATGAATTATTGGCGGCTTGATTGGGGGATTGTTTTATGGTGAATAAAGTGGAAAAACTGAAAATCAATTATAAGACATTAGAAGAATTCAAGAAGTTCAAAGAGTATGGCCACCAGGAGCTTTCAATGCTTGAGGATTTGGAAGCAAACATTGTTGAAAATGATAGCGATTCTCCTTTCTACGGAATCTATTTCGGCGACAAGCTAGTTGCCCGTATGAGCCTTTACCAGGTCAAGAAGCAGTTTGACCGCTATTTCGAACCTCCTCAGGACTATCTGGAGCTTTGGAAGTTAGAGGTACTTCCAAATTACCAGGGCAAGGGCTATGGCAAAGCACTCGTTGAATTCGCGAAGGGTTTTGGCCTGCCGATCAAAACGAATCCTCGGGTTAAATCACAGGACTTCTGGGAAAAGATGAGCTTTACTCCAGTCCATTATGATGTAGAAAGAGACCGTGGGGAGAATCCGCTTGTCTGGTACCCAGCTGGTGTAACTGAACAGCTTCAATAATTTCAGTACAACTGCGATATTCGCATGAGCAAATGTTGATTTTTTCTATAATCGCACAATAATAGCGCCTGCCATAACCGGCAGGCGCGTTTTCTTGACTATTTTTCTACTTTTTCCAGATTTCCTTTACCCTCAACCTGGAAGTTCATTCTTTGTTGTTGGTCCTCACTTTTAGGGCCAACTCTTTTTTTTGCTCGCTCCATGATGTCAATTAAGGCTCGATAGTCTTCTTCCATAGAACGCAGTTGTGTTTCCAATTTTTCGTTTTCGGCAGACAAGTAATAGATTTGCTTTTCCAGCCCGCGGATTTGATCTTTTTGCACATCCTGGCTGTTAGCTGCTGCCGCTTTTTCATAGAGGTCATCGAGGTATTGTTTTACTGCTTCAATGCTAAGGCCGGATTGCTGTTCCTCTTGTTCTGAAGGACTTGTTGGCACTTCGCTCACAGGTGCCGCAGGCTCCTCTGCTCTCTCCTGTGTCTTTGCCTGTTTTTTCGCTTCCTTCCGCTGTTTTTTCGCCAGCTCAATACCAGATTTATATTGCTTTCTTACATACGAATTCCAGCGGAAACCGCAAGCTGCAGCAGTCCTCGAAAGCTGTTTCCCCACTTCATCAAATGCTTTTAATTGGGTACCGCCTTCCCGGATATTCCGCAATACTACTTCAGCCAGCAATAAGTCTTCATCCTGTGACCAGGCATCCTGACGGGTTAATGGCATCAATAAATCCCTCCTATTGTTTTTTATTCATTCATATGCATCTAATAGGAAAGATAGACTGATATCACCTAATACCCTGCTAAATATTTTTATTTTTTTTATTCATGAATTCGTCCACTTTATTGTGATGGGCTTCATGCTCCCACAGTACAGCACATCTCGCAGCTTCCTCTTCCATCCTTTCTCTCATTGATAAGAGTTCCCATTTTTTATTCAATAAAGTTTTATAGGCTTCTAAAACAGTTGTCTCTTTATTCAAGCTGCCTTCCATAAATGAAAGACAGGCATCTATAGGATGTTCTTTATAAATATGATGGATGAATCCAAGTTCCGCGAGTTGTTCAGCAGTATATATTTTCGCATCAAGCAGCATTTTCATCGCGATATTCTGCGGTAGTTTCTCCAAGAGGATCGAGCCTCCTCCCCAGCCAGTCGTAATGGCGAGGTTTCCCTGGACAAAGCCCGCTTTCACCCCTTCTCTTCCAATCCGGAAGTCGCATGCTGAAGCAATTTCGCACCCGCCTCCTACAGCAGAACCATTTAAAATGGCAATAGTCGGTTTTGGAAGGACAAGGAGCTTGTATAAAATACTAGCCATCCTTGAAAGCATCCCATACGCTTGTGACTCTGTTTTTAAACGATGAAAGGCAGATAAATCGCCTCCAGAACAAAATGCCTGGCCGCCTGCCCCCATAATAGCAAATACTTTAATATCGCTTCCAGCAGCCGTCTCGATTGCTTTTTCAAGTCCAGCCATCACATCATAATTAATGGCATTTCTCCTGTCAGGCCTGTTGATTGTAAATAGCAGTAACCCATCTTTTTCTTTAGAAATTATGTATGGATCCATTGTGTTCCTCCTAAAATTCTCGTCCACTAAATTTTATCAATCTTCTGTAGATTTAAAAAGGGATTGCGTCTCTGAGGTGTTTAAATTCAAGTCTGATAATACCATGATAAGGTTAGCGTTGAATTTTTTTGATGCGGATTTTTCAAGTCTGCTTAAACGAAAAAAAGCACAGGGATGCAGTTGCATCCTGTGCTTTTTCACGAGAAAATTAGTCGTTTACAACTTCTTTCCCTTTGTATGTTCCGCAAGCTTTGCACACACGGTGAGCAAGTTTCATTTCACCGCAGTTAGGGCATGCTACCATACCCGGAACTTGTAATTTAAAATGAGTACGGCGTTTTCTTTTCGCAGTTTTAGACGTTCTTCTAAATGGTACAGCCATTCTTCCCACCTCCTTAAAAGGAATAAGAAAGTTTATGAAGGCCAGTCCTTTTCTGGACCTCCACGCTCTTTTTTAATCGATTAGTCAGAGGAATCCTTAGAGTCCTCAAAGAATTTTGCAAGCCCGGCAAGTCGGGGATCAAGTTTTTCGGATTTCTCCTGTTCCTCGATTACTTCCCAATCCTTACCTGACTGGGGTGCGCCTTCTTGACCAGCGCTATCATCACAGAATACTTGCATTGGAACTTCCACTAGCAAGATCTCCCTGATGATGGGTTCAAGATCAATGACATCGCCTGTTACTTGATGAACTTCCTCATCAGCCTCATAGTCATGGCTGTTTAACATGAAAGTTTCAGTTGTTTCCACATCAATTGGATATTTTACATCAACCAGTGTCCGCGAACAAGGAAGAATTAGATGTCCATCAATCCGGATATGGAATGTCACTCTGGTGGCACTGATATCCGCCCTGCCAGTTAGATGGATGGGAGATACCTCACGGATTGTTGGTTCTGTTTCCTTTATCGAGTCCATTCGGACAAACTCATCGATTAGAAAGTCCTTGTTTCGATGTTTTTGTATCTGACTTATTGTCCATTTCATAGAATCACCCCAAGGCAACAAAGGTAATTATAGACCTTCGCGTATTCATTTGTCAATATTTTTTCTTTACACTATAATTTACATAAATACTTTAAATTAAACTTCAAAGCAATGCAATAACCATCTTAACATGAAGGAGTACAAGAATGAAAGCTGTTGGCGTTGTTGTAGAGTATAATCCTTTCCATAATGGCCATTTATTTCACCTGCAGCAGGCGATGGAACAAACTGATGCAGATCTTTCGATTGCAGCGATGAGCGGGAACTTCCTGCAGCGCGGGGAGCCAGCCCTTGTCTCAAAATGGGCGAGGACAAAGATGGCTCTTGAGGCAGGCGTTGACATCGTTTTTGAGCTTCCTTACCGTTTTGCGACTCAGCATGCGGAAACTTTCGCAGAAGGGGCCGTTTCGATTCTTTCTAGTGCTGGCTGCGACACTCTTTGTTTCGGCAGCGAATCCGGTGATTTGGAAGCATTCACTAATACGGTTGCCTTTCTTGAGGAAAACAATGAAGAATTCCAGAAAAAAATAAAATTTTATACTGGGGAAGGCCATAGTTACCCTAAATCAATCGCTCTTAGCTTCCAATCGCTTGCTCCATCTGAAAGCTTCATCGATATTTCACAGCCGAATAACATTCTCGGACTTCATTACATACAGGCGATCATCAGGCAAGAAAGCTTCATGAAAGCTGAAACGATCACCAGGAAGAATGCCGGCTACCATGACGAGCATTTTGCATCAGCCACAATAGCCAGCGCGACAAGCATACGAAAAGCATTGTTTGGAGCGGCAGGAGAGATTGAAAGTATTAAGCAATACGTACCAGAAACAACATATGCTCAGCTAATAAACTACAGAGATCAATATGGCGGATTCCATTCATGGGAAAATTACTGGCCTTTATTGAAATATAAACTGACCCAGAGCAGTTCTTCAGAATTAAGGGAGTTTTATGAGGTCGAAGAAGGACTGGAGAATAGATTGCTTGCCGCTGCATCTACCTCTCGCTCTTTTCAGCAATTCATGGAATCAATCAAAACCAAGCGATATACATGGACAAGGCTGCAGAGAGTATGCCTGCATATCTTAACTAATACACGCAAAGACACCATGAAAACAAGCCAAAAAACAGTGAATTATTTAAGGTTATTAGGTGCAACGGAAAAAGGCCGTTCCTACCTGAATTCCAAGAAGAAGGATTTCAGTCTGCCGCTCGTTTCAAAACTGTCTGCTTTTTCTGACCCTGACATCGAACTAGATATCAAAGCATCAAGGATTTATGCTCTAGGCCAGAGTGAACATGGCCAGGAACAGCTGCTTGCAGAAGAATTCAGCCGGCCGCCAATCATGTTGAAAAATATCCGTCGATGAACCTTAATGAAATCTTTCAGATAAAAAAAATCAAGCTGGCTTCAGCTTGATTTTTCTTTTAAATTTTCCAGATAGGATACAGCTTCATCGAAAGTATCCACAGGAACTATTCTCATTTTTGTATCAATATCTTCAGCCGCTATAAGTGCTTCTTCGTAGTTCGATCCCTTTGCACCTTTTTCAAACGGAGCAAAGAAGATTTCTGCACCTGCCTTATCTGCAGCTACTACTTTCTGCTGGATTCCCCCGATTCTTCCTACCGTTCCGTCGGGACTCATTGTGCCTGTACCAGCTATTTCATATCCTTTTGTCAAATCTTCCTCTGTCAATTGGTTGTAGATTTCCAAAGAAAACATAAGTCCAGCCGAAGGTCCGCCGATTTCCTCCGATTGTACTGTTACTTCAGGCTCAACGTCAATTTCTTTGTCATCCACCAGCTGGATCCCTACTACCGGTCGATTGCTGCCATCATCCAGTGCCTTTAGTGGAATTTTCACTGAATTTGTTTTCCCATTCCGCTTATAGGAAAGCTCGACCGTATCCCCTGGCTTTTTTGAACTAACATAATCAATGAACTCATCAGATGATTCAAATTCATTCCCATCGACCTTGAAAACCAGATCGCCAGGCATGAGCTTGCCTTCAGCAGGCATTCCATCCATTATCCTTAATACATAAACTCCTTTATAGTTGTAGCCTACTGATTTTCCTGCTTTTTTATAGGCGACCTCAATTGCCGATGTCTTCGAGTTATCCATCATGTGCAGCTGGCGAATATTATATTCTTCATCCGATTCATTCTCCGCCCTTATATCTTCTACTGGAAAGATTTCCTGATATTTGCTCAGCTTGGCAATGACATAGGCATATATATTCGCTCTTCCCATCCTGACTGTCGTCAGCATGAAACTTCCTTCTTCATCATAACCGTCTTCAACCTCGACAATCGGTTCCAGCTCCTTTGCCATTCCCGGTTTTGTAACATAGTAAGGCAAGTAAAAAAGAGCGCTAGCCATTATTAATATAGCTGCCAATATAGACAGACCTATAGACTTTTTTCTGCTCATTCTGTTTGTGGCTCCTTCCATTGTTCAATGCACTTTCTTATCTTATCGATGTGCTTTTTAGCTTCTTCTTCACCGATTGCGATGATTTCATCAATATTAGTGAATGCTTTTGAATTAAACATTTCAACAGGCGGCCTGAGCATTACATCCGACGCGACCTCTCGATTGGCGACTAGCTCCATTTGCATGATATCAATACTCTGCATGATGACATCGAAAATTGAGGTAACATCCTCGTTGATCTTCACGCTGGATACATCCACTGCGATCACAATATCTGCTCCCATCTCCTTAGCGACAGAAACAGGGATCCGGTCAACAACTCCGCCATCAACGAACAATCTTCCGTCCAGCTTTTCCGGAACAAAAATGCCCGGGATTGCGATGCTTGCCCTTACAGCTTCCGCCACAGGTCCTTTTTTAAAGACGACCTTCTCCCCTGACATCAGGTCTGTTGCAACAATGCCAATTGGGATATCCAGCTCCTCGATCATTTTGCCATGGGTGAAAATCCTGATAAGCTCCTTCACCCTTTTGCCGGCGATAAATCCCATTTTAGGGACCGTAAAATCGAGATAATACTTCCGCTTGAATACACGCGATAGTTTATAAAGCCGGTCGACGTCAAGGCCCGCACCGTAAAATGAAGCCACTAGTGCACCCATACTGCTCCCGGCAATCAAATCGATTGGGATGCCTTCATCTCTTAATACTTTTATGACACCCAGATGGGCAAATCCCCGTGCTCCACCTGATCCAAGAGCTAAACCGATCTTTGGACTTGCCAAAGCTTTTTCCTCCCTTAAAACCATGAATTTTTCGATACAGACTAAACTTGGTCTAATTTGGAGTTCAGCGAGTATATTGATTTATATGAGGACAAGGCTGACAACTAATCATTGTTTATGTATTTTTCCGGCTCTATTCCGCAAACTTTTTTGCTGTGACAACAAAATATAAATGAATCTCCAGTATGCGGCCTCATTTAAACACAGCCCGATACATATAAGAATCCTAAAAATAAGAAACAACGCGAATACTGCCAGCTTTCAAAAAGATATAACAAGCTTGAACGACTACTGCATTCGGTCAATAAGAACATATACTCGGATCTTGAATGGAAAACGATCCCTCTGGTGAGTTTCCTTCTATTTTACCATTGATTCATACAGTTTCACAGCAAGACCGCAGGAAGGAGGATTTTAGGTGCTAAAATCAAGAATGAAAACACTTTTCCTTGCAGCCTCCGTCACTTTACTGGCTGCTTCACTCATTTCTTTTCCCCAGCAATCCTTTGATGCATCGATTAGAGGCTTGAATATGTGGTGGGAAATTGTCTTTCCCTCACTCCTTCCTTTTTTCATCGTTTCCGAAATGCTGATTGGATTTGGTGTCGTTCGTTTTATTGGTGTTTTGCTGGAACCTCTGATGAGGCCACTGTTCAAGGTACCAGGTGTTGGCGGTTTTGTCTGGGCGATGGGCATGGCTTCCGGCTTTCCTGCCGGTGCAAAGCTGACGGCCAGAATGCGCCAGGAAGGGCAGCTGTCAAAAATCGAGGCAGAAAGACTAGTATCTTTTACAAATTCATCTAACCCGCTATTCATTTTTGGTGCAGTATCAGTTGGGTTCTTTTATAATGTCCAGCTCGGTGTTATTCTGGCACTGGCCCACTACCTGGGAAACATCAGTGTAGGGTTGGTAATGAGGTTCTACGGCAGGAACGAAGAAAATAGCACAAAGGAAAAGGAAAGAAACCTTACGATCAGGGATGCATTTGCCGCTTTGCACAGGACAAGGATAAAAGACAATCGCCCGATAGGAAAACTGCTGGGTGACGCTGTGACGTCCTCGATTCAGACGTTGTTGATGATTGGCGGATTCATTATCTTATTCTCGGTTATTAATAAACTATTATTCCATCTTCACATCACCGCATTCCTGGCTGAATTCCTTGAAATGCTGCTTGTGATGCTTGGCATGACAGAAAGTTTGAGCCTTCCATTCATTTCAGGCCTATTCGAAATCACTCTCGGCAGCCAGATGACCAGCCAGATCCAGGAAGCCACTTTGATGCATCAGGCAGTTATAACCAGCTTCATTCTTGCATTCAGCGGGTTTAGTGTCCAGGCTCAGGTTGCCAGTATTCTTGCCCAGACAGACATACGCTTCCAGCCTTTCTTCTTTGCAAGAATCCTTCATGGGTTCTTTGCGGCATTCTATGCATTCATTTTATGGAAGCCGGTTTATGAGCGCTACTTTGAGGATGGCCAGCCATCGAATGCCCTGCCGGTAATGGAATACCTAACTTCGGAAGGCAGCCGCCTGGCAGACGCACATCATATGCTCGTCACGGCAGGACCTTTGATTACGATCGCCAGTTTACTCGTTTATGTCTGGTTACTTGGAAATCGCATTTTAAAAGAGAAATAACGGGCATCTCTGCCCGTTATTTCTTCTCTTCATTCCTGAATTTTTTTAGCAAAGCCTCTTCGACCTCAGGCGGAACCAATTCGGAGATTTTCCCATCATACTTTGCAACTTCTTTAACGATACTTGAACTCAAGAATGAATACTGATTGTTTGTCATAATGAAAAAAGTCTCGATTTTATCGCTCAGCACTCTGTTCATGGATGTGATTTGCATTTCATACTCAAAATCCGAAACAGCCCGCAAGCCCCTGATAATGGCATCGGCGTTAACGCTCTCTGCATAATCAACTAGCAAGCCTTGGAATGAATCTACTTTTACATTTGCAATTCCCTTCGTCACCTGTTCAATAAGTTCAATTCTTTCCTCTACCGTAAACAGAGGCTGCTTTGAAGAATTATTCAAAACAACTACATACAGCTCATCGAATACCTTAGCTGCTCTAGTAATGATATCCAAATGTCCCAATGTAATGGGATCGAAACTGCCTGGACAAACTGCCACTCTTGCCACTTAAATTTCCCCCTCAACATCTGCATCGACTTTATAAAGAGTTATTCCGATAATTCCATATTTTTCGCATCTTGACTGTACAAGCACCCCTACCTTATCTGGCAAGGTGATATCAGAAGCATGCTCGCAGACGATCAACCCATCATGATGAATAAGCCTTTCTTTTTCAATCAATTCCAGCAGCTTGACCAGCTGCTGTTTTTTATATGGCGGATCCAAGAATATATAATCGAACTTTAGGTCTCTTTTTTGAATGGCCTTCAAAGCCCTGACAGCATCATTTCGGTATACTTCTGCCTTTTCTTCCAAACCGCAGGATTTAAGGTTTTCATTGATGATATGTATTGCCTTGCCTTCACGGTCGACAAAAATAACTTTATCCAGGCCCCTGCTTAGAGCTTCAATTCCAAGCCCGCCGCTTCCAGCGAATAAATCCAGGCCCAATCCTCCTGTAAAATAAGGCCCGATCATATTGAACAGCGATTCCTTCACTTTATCAGTAGTAGGCCTTGTGGACGTTCCGGGTACCGCTTTCAAAACGCGGCCCTTCAAATCACCTGATACAACTCTCATATTTTATACTCCTCAATCATTTAAGCATTTTCACTTATGTAAATTACTCCCTTATCCTACCACACATATAAAAAATTAACCAAATAAGTGTATATCCCTTCCTAATGTGGAAATAATGATGATTAACAACATCAATTTGAGGATGTTGTTGCCAACCGCGGAGAAGACTTACGTTTCCCCATAAGTTCTTCCTCCGGTTTCTCCTCTCCCTTTGCCTTCTATCCTGTTGACAGGATATAGAAGGACCCTGCAGAAACTGCAGGGCTTTTTTTTTGCCTTAAAAAAGGCTGCAAATAATTATACTTCAAGAAATATCCTTTCATCACTTTCCGAAATTCGCACCTTGAAGATCGCATGAAGCCAGCGCTTTTCCAGGTACCACTCTCCATTCAGGTACTGGAATGGATTTTCAAGAAGCCCGAAGCTTTGGCCATCTAGAATGAATGTTTTATTCTTTAGGTTGAAGGAATATTGGCTGCTGTCAGATGAGAGTTCCACTACCTCAAAATCTGTTCCTATTTTTGCTTTATACCCTAGAGCAGCCATGGTCGGCACTAATGGAAATAGTTGCTCCCCGCCTCTGATCACAACCTCCAGTTCATCCTTTTGATTTCCATTCACGATGACGCTCCTTGCGTCTGTGAAAAGCATTGGAAATCCTGCTTGACCTTTTTGGCTGTTTTCTAAGAAGAACTTTGTGTTCATCCCTTTGATTAATGACAAATACTCATCGAGCGAGCTGACATCAAGATGTCTCTCTTTTGAAAAATAGGTGATAAATGCAGCGGTTTCTTCCGCTGTCAAAGCCTTCGCCAGTTCTCTGACCATCGCTTTGCTTTTGGCACTTTCGGGTTCCTGTTTTGTAACCAGTGACGTGAGCGCCTCAATAGTCCATCCTTCTTTTCCCCTGGCTGATCCAAACTTGGAAGCCAGGAAGGCCGTTGCCAATTGTCGCTCAATTTCCTTGTCGGTCAGCATGTTTCCAACCAGCAAGAGCCCGGTTCCATGGATCGCCCTTTGACCCTCTGTAATGACTACAGATAAATGATTGTCGGAAAAGGTTCCAAGACTGTCAAATTCGTAAATGATCTGTTCCTTCTTACTGATATAATAATTGACACCCTTTTGTCCATTTAGTTTAAAAAGGGGCTTTTCCTGCCAATATAGCGAAGGAGTTGATTGAACCCCTTCAAACACATAATAGCGCAGTAATTCCGTTTGCTTAAAGCCCTTCAATGGGAGCCCGGCAGCCCATGTCCCTTTTCTGTTATATTGGTCTATTATCTCAATTCTCGTCTTGTTGACCGCTGCTTCCTTCAGTACAATCATCCAATCATTCAAAAGAAGCGAAAGCCCAGGACCAGTTTTTAAAATGTACTCAAACTGAAGCTTTTCTCCTTTTGGCAAAAATCCATCCCCACAGGGCTTCTCTTCTGCATCGGTGCATTTAACCTCGGCAGCCTGTGCCGGAATGACGGCCTGGTATTGCCGGTTCGACTCCAAACCATGAAAAATCTGCTTTACTAGAAGCTGGTTCGACTCCACCCTCACCGAAGCAACGATAGAGGCTTCTTCCTTTCGTTCAACTGGTCTGCCTCTCTCTTCCGAAAATGTATTCCATTGCCATAGAACAGCTGTGCAAATAACTATGAATAATCCTGAGATCATCAGGATAGACACCTTTTTCATTGTTTTACTCCCCACTCTCTACTACTATTAAAATAGCAAAAACAACGGAGGAGCGTAAGACAAAGTTTTCACTTTTTTAAGGCTCTTTTCTCAAACTTTGTTGCTATTGACTACAAAATAGGCTTGAATGACCCATGTTTCTTCATAACATTAAAGCATAATATGAGAAAAGAACTTGCACACTAAATTCCGAACTACAAAATGGCTTTTTATCACGTTAAAATCGGCTTTAAGATTTTAACAACTTTCTTTACGAAAACAGCCTTTTTTAAAAAGGATCAAGTCTGACAAACGCTTCAATTTTCTGTTCACAAATGGTAAAGTATGATGGAATGATAAGTTGGAAGGGGTAATTCAGATTGATTCAGCGTTTTATTGAGCTTGGTGAAGGATATTCAGATCTTTACGAATTAATAGAAACTGCCAGGGCAAACCAGCATCGATTGATGCATTTGATGGCGATCCATACAAAAATAAACGAAAAAGATGTAAGCTCCCTTGTCGTTGTACTAAAGCCAACAAACCCTGGGAAATTCCAGCCACTATATGTCTGCAGGGAAGGCATCCCAAACCCCCATGTCCTTAAAAACAAACGCTTTGACATGTTTGCAGAAATGGCTGCTGACCTGGGCAAAACCATCATTGAATTTGATGCCAAGCCATCGACGATGTTCGCCGAAAAAGAATTATACTATCAACACCTCATTGGCATTTTAAGGCTGAACCACTACATTCCGCCGCTGCAGTAGAGAAATAAAAAGGGGATTCTTTTAATTATTTACATTTCTAAAATTAATATTAAACAGGAGTTGATTGGAGTGGAAGGCGCGAAGACTCCTGCGGGATCAGCTGGCCAGATGAGACCCCGCAAGAGCGAAGCGATGAGGAGGCTCAGCGCTAGCCCCGCGGAAAGCGACGCGCCTGGAACGGAAATCAACGGACCAATTTAACAAGCTAATATTAAAAATTAAGAAGGTGCCCAAAAGTTGAATAGCTTTTTTGGACACCCTCTTTTACTTATATGCTTCTATATTCCCATCTTATAATCATATTCTTTTGCTTTGTCAGGGGAAGAGTTTTCGAATTCCATCTTTAAGAATGGTTTATAGGAAGGTTCCACCTTTTTAACAAACGAATATGAATTGATTTTTTCCATCAGCGACTCTGCCTCATCCAAATTGCAATATATTACTGCATATTTCAATTTTTTCGAGACAAAATGAACATTGCCAAATCTTCTGAGCATCTTGGCCTGTTTTAATGAATACAGCCAGACGATGATTCCCTGCCTCTGTCCTATCATATTCTTTTCCCCTTTGGTAAACGTATGCTTTGTACTAGTCTAGCATACAAAAACCAGTTTTTTCAATAATCAATCCTATTTAACCCTGTATCGCGCTCAAACAAAGCTTAATTATAAGAAAAAAGCATGGATAATCCATGCTTTTGGCAACGATTTATGCAGAGCATCCACAGCTTCCTCCGCTGCCGCATCCGCCTCCGCAAGAGCTTTCGAAGAATGGATTCCCGGTAGGAACTTTCACGCTCTCCGAAACGGATCTGCCGATGATCACGCTGACCTCATCAAGCAGGCTTTGCAAATCATTTTCCGCTTTCTTGAATTCGGCGATTACCTCATCCATGTCCAGCTCTCTTTTCACAATCCTGATTTTGCCCATGACTTCCTTATAGTCAGGATGGTACTTTCCGAAACGCTGAACCTCTTCATAACGTTCCTTCATGTCCACAAATTCACGAACCTTCTTCTGTGTCTCCGGATTGTTTTTAACATTATATAAACATTCCCGATAATTCTCGGCAATATCAGATTGTAAAATCATGCTGACTAACTGTTCAGCTTCTTCCAACAATAATACTCTTTCTGATGTAACAGCAAACAATGCTGGCTCACCTCCGAACCTCATTTTACCATGAAACTGCCAGAAAAGCGAAACTTTGCGGACCGGCCAACTGAAAGCCATCATATGCCTGCTTTAAAATAATCAAAGCTTTCCTCATTCAGAAGAAAGCTTTGTCATGATTGGGAATTCATGCTCGAGAACATATGCATCATCATTGAGGCCATCTGGACATTGTTGGAGAATTTTTGAACCTTATGCGGGATCGTTTTTTCAAAATGGTGCAGCGCGGCGATCTCTGCAGAATAAATTTCTCTTGGATCCCTGCTCAGCTTCCTGTACCAGTTTGGCTGGGATCGGACAAACTCGATCAATTCTTTATTCGATCGTAATTGCTCCATAACATCTTTACGCATTTTCAGCCTCCATTCTAATCCTGCCTGAAGGAAAAAGGATGTGCAGGCCCCGAACCTTTAGATGGCTGCTGGCCTCCTTTACTGCCCTGAAACTGGGAAAGCACCCCCTGAATCGCACCAAGCGCCTGGCTTATATTATGGATTTGTCCTTGCACCTGCTCCGGATCCATATTTTTTACAGCACCCATTATCGTCCCTAACCAATCCGTCTTCTTTTCCTTTTCTTCGCTTTTTTCATCCTTTTCATTCATGCTTTTATTCCATTTTGGATCATCATCACCGAGCAGGTACCAATCTTCATACATTTCCTGCCAGGTTGTATTTCCCTTCCTGACCTCCTGCACGAGCTCTGGGTGGTTTTTTACAAATTCCTTGAACTTTTCTACAGAGGGATGCAGTTTCTTTTTGGCCATAGCTTTCACCTCACAGTGTAACAAATGCCTATAATAGCATATGAAACTCACAGGTATTGGTGAAGGACCTTAATGAAAAATTGTTGTTCTAAGAGAACCCTTCTGTTTATTCGTGGTTTCCTGGCAATTTTAATAACTGCTTTATTGTCGCGCACAACTTTAAAACTTCATCTAAGTTTTTTAAAGTGTTAAAATAAATAACAGATTAGAAAATGGCTTTTTTAAAATAATGATTTTCATTCGAAATTAAAGGAACGAAGCCATAAAGAAAGAGGTAATAATATAGTGGAAAAAGAATTGCAAAAGCTTTTAGACGAATGCATCTCGTTATCGGGCGAGCAGGAACTTGAAGCTCTCAGAACGGTGCTCGCCGGGGTTAAAAATAAACTAAGCGGAAAAAACAGTACCTATATCGACGGCCTTCTGCATATGGACAGAAGACTCGATCATGAAACTTGCGAAATTGATATACCGATTACAAATGTGCTCGATAATACCCTTGGCATAGTCCATGGCGGTTTTACTGCCACGATACTCGACACAGCGATGGGCACACTTGCCAATAAACTGCTGCCAGAAGGTTTCGCCGCTGTCACATCTCAAATTAACATCCATTACCTTGCGCCAGGAATCGGTGACAATCTCCATTGTAAAGCTACGCTGATTCATAAAGGAAGAAGCACCGTCGTCCTTGAAGCCGATGTTTTCAGATCCGATGGCAAAAAAATCGCGCATTCATCAGGAAGCTTTTTTGTTGTAAAAAAACAGCATAAATAAGGTGATCAATAATGGTTACAGCAATTGCGATTCCGATTGTCCTGGCCTATTTTTACTGGCTGACGAAGAAAGAAATGCAGGCGAATTTCCAGGAATGGATTGAACTTGAAAATATTCCTGAAGAAGCAATCGTTAGCGGAAGAATCATCGAGGTTACTGAATATAATGAGCGTTTCTATTATCATCGGTTTAATCATATAACACTTTTAAAAATCAACACAGGAATAAAGGAGTTAACTGTAAAAAAAGTGACGCCACTGAGAAAAGGCGCAGTTCCACCTCTATTCCATGAGGGGGATCTGGTACATCTTTACGGCAGCTGGAAACAAGGTTTCTTTTCAATCAACAGGGCCATCAAGCAAAACGAAGGAGCATGACCTCATACGGGTCATGCTCCTTCGTTATACTTAATGAATGAATGTAAAATAGCAATTACTGTGGTTCTTCCCACATTTTCAAGAAGTTCTGGGTATAATGCCTTTGATATACGCCTACACCAAGATGAGTGAATTCTTCGTTCAATAATGCCTCACGGTGGGCTTCACTATTCAGCCAGCCTTCAACAACAGCTGGTCCATCTGTATAGTTAGCTGCAATGTTTTCCCCAGCCAATTGATACAAAATCTCAGCTGCTTTTAGCCTTTCCGATAAATCCCCGTGTTTTTCAGATTCATGTGAAAAATAGTCCTCAATGGCCATATCCTTGCTATGGGCATAGGCAACTTCTGCTGTTTTTTCATTCCATTCAAGCGTTTGAAGCTCATGCCTAGATCTGATTGCATTTGTAATGTCCAGGATTTGTTTTTCGAGACCGGCTTCAATCCTGACCCAATCCCCTTCCGACAATACAGGCGGTTCGATCAGCGTTCCTCTGTAGACCATTTCATATGGCCGCTGTTTGACGATTGTTTCCTTATCCATATAACGGATGCTAGAAACAGAACTAGTGAATTTATCAATATAGAGCTGAACAAAGTACTCCCCCATTTTTATAATGGGACGTGTGTTCATATCCTGCTCGGACAGCTCGAACTTATAGGAGCTTCCATTATATTCAAATGTTACATCAGGTTCTATAACATTCATAGAGAAAATTTCTTCAATCGGCTGGCCAATTTTAAATGGCTGGACATTTACCGAAGGACCAATGCCGTAAGCCGTCACCACCTTGTCATTCAAGACACCAGCCTGGATATATTCTTCGGGGCCATTATTAAAGATCCACCAGTGAAAGCCATAGGCTGAAAGGTCAACTCTTGATGGTTCACCTAAGGTCGCCTTAAGAGAGTCAATATCCTTCCCTAACAAAGAACCAACACCTTGTGAAGGCTGATCAACACCCTCGCTGATACTTTGTTCACTGATGTCCTCTTCGAGGGATTCATCTATTTTAGGAGTGGATTTCTCTTCGATTACCATTTCCTCATTATCTTCCTTGTTATATCCCATGTATAAACCAATAAGTAAAAAAATTGCGGCAAAAACTAATATCCTTGCAATAGTTCTCAGGTAGATCCCCCCTTTTTGACTGTTGCCAGCTACACTAATGTGAGTCAAAAGACACTATAATCTCTCTATCACTATATGAGTGATTTTTGAAATTATTATATCATTTATAGTGTTCGTTTTAATAGAAGTGTTCTATAGGACTCAAAAAAATAATTGAACTTTAACACGATTGACACTATTACTTGCAATATCACTGGTTATCCTACTTTTAACATATCGCTTGCTCGATGTAAAATCAAACAACCACCCTTACTGAAAAGGTGTGGACATTTTCCGGAGAAATGATGGTAAAAGGCACCCATTATGAGTGCCTTAGTCTACTGCATATGGTTTCCAGGCTCTGAAATTTCTGATAGGGCGTTCTGGGCTTGTTCGTCTGTCATTTCGTTTACAGCAAAGTCTCCTAACGCTACGATTCCTACTAATTTTTCACCTTCAACTACAGGCAGCCTTCTTATTTGATGATCCGCCATCAGTTTGGTTGCTTCTTTAGTGGACATATCAGGCGTTGCTGTAACGAGATGGTCACTCATGACACTTTCAACCTTTGATGACGGCGGATGTTTTTCTGCTATCCCTCTAATGACAATGTCCCGGTCGGTAATCATGCCGACGAGTTTATCCTCATCTACGATTGGGATGGAGCCAACATTCCATTCTTTCATTTTAACTGCCACTTCGAATACATTGTCCAACAAAGTACAGGTTTCAACATCACTAGTCATGATATCACGGATTTTACGCACTTTCTTTTCCTCCTTATGAATCAAAGCTTAGCCTACTCACTGTTAGGGTAGCCCGTATAATGCTAATTATGCCCTCAATTACATAATTCTTATTTCTCTGCTTTCCCGTTCATAAGCAGAAGAAGAAAGCAGAAATTCGCTTTTATATTCATTGCAACTTAAGCATATTTTTACTATTATTAAATTTGAGATATAATCTATTTTAGGTGATATTACTGCAGTGTGTTTTTTAGGAGGGAAAAGGATGAAATTCGAAAATACAGGTATTGAAAACCTAAAGGCTGACTTGAACCGTCTTGATGAGGTTATGTTAGAGCATGGTCTGGTACGTGAAGGACAATGGGACTATGAGAGAGTAACCTATGACAAAAAGATTGTGGTTAAAGAAGGAACATTTTATTTGCGTGTCCAGGGCTATGCTCATGAAGGTGATATTGGAGCACACAAAGCCATCGTTCAGTTGATGACTCCTTTGCTGGGAAAACATTACTACCCGCATGGCGTTGAATATGGTGAAGGTGAGCAATTCCCGAAAGCACTTGTCAGCCAGTGCGAAAAGCTTTTAAACGATGTGAAAACTGAAGTAGAAAAGTTTGCAATTTAACATAAAAAGGACGCAATCATTGCGTCTTTTTTATATTAAGTCCCATTATGATGACATCAATCTTCTTCGGCAAGATAGAAGTCAGCAGCACAATCTCCTCTTCTATATTCTTCTGGAGCTCCATTGCAGTATAAAGGATTGAGTACTTCCCTACCACAGTGTCAACGTATACTTTTATTTTCACGTCACCCTGGTCTAGTTCAACAATTACTCCATTATCAGCAAATGAGTTTCTTCGTAACCGGGAAATCCTGTTTTTCAACTTCGACTGGTAAAAAAACTGATTCTCATTTATAATGGCATGCACAATCGCACAGACTGCACGGCATACCTCTCTATATTGCGGAGGCATGATTATTCTTGATTCCTTCATTTCCTCACCCCTCGCTGTTAAGGTTGCTGAACTTGATTTACATCGGGAGAGATAGAGATGGAATACCTTTCTAGCGTTCATCTAAGTGAACTCATTTGCTAAAAATCAACAAAGTTTACAAAAAGACATGGATAAAAGCTGATTTTTGTTGTTTCTTATATTAAATGCGTACTATAATTTAATTGTTAAGGAATTTTTTGCGCTTTTTGCTTAAGTGCCCTTAATACAATGCTTTTTAGAGGTATATACTCTTCAGGAGTATAGAAAGGAGCTTCACTTGTCCGGTATTTTCACTAAACGAACGATCATTATTGCATTAATCACCATCGCAGTTGCAGCAATTCTTTACATTATCCTGCCGGTATCCATCCCGTTGATTGCTGCTTTGATCACCGCTCTTTTTCTCGAGCCTGCAGTAGTTTACTTCCAGAAAAGATTCAAAAGAGGGCGGCACCTTGCAGTCTTGACAATTTTCCTCCTGTTCGTATTGCTCATCATGGTTTCAGGCTATTTCCTGACTACGACGGCAGTCACCGAGGCAATTGACCTGATTGATAATACTCCAGTTTATATAAATGAAATTACAAATGCCTGGTATAAGGCCGAAAATAGCTTTGTTGAGGCTGCCAATGACCTTCCAAGGGAAGTGGTAACCGAAATCAGCAACCGGGCTGAGGACTTTCTCAATAAACTCAAAAATGACATGATTGCATTTATCAATATAGATAATCTGAAGGCATTGCTGACCTACATCCCGAATTTCCTGATCAGCTTCCTGGTCTATTTGATTGCACTGTTTCTTTTCTTGCTGGAGCTGCCATCTTTAAGGCAAGGTGTGTACAGCCATTTGACAGAGAGAACTGCAGATAAGGTCCATTTCATGACTTCACGACTTTCTTACGTTGTATTTGGATTCTTGAAAGCACAATTTCTAGTGAGTGTGATTATTTTTATCGTTGCTCTAATTGGGTTGCTTTTCATCACCCCAGAATATGCAATTGTCATGTCAGCGATTATCTGGCTGATTGATTTCATCCCGCTAATTGGCTCAATCGTCATATTGGCGCCATGGTCAATCTTCCACCTGGCAACGGGCAACATCGCCCTTGGAACCCAGCTGGCTGTGCTGGCTGTCATTTTATTGATCATCAGGCGAACGGTAGAACCTAAAGTGATGGGCAGCCATATTGGCCTTTCCCCACTATCTACACTGATTGCCATGTATCTCGGACTGAAGCTTTTCGGGTTCATGGGCTTTGTAATTGGACCATTGCTCCTGATTGGTTTCAATTCAGCCAAAGAAGCTGGAATCATTAAATTCAAATTCAAGATTTAAGGACGGAAAAACCCCGGGTGGCTTGCACCCGGGGTTTACTGTCTTCTATAGATTTAGAAAAAATCATAGAAGAATGGCTTGAATGCCGGTATTATCTGCTCAAGCACCTTTACTTCATCTATGTTTCCCTTGAGCAGTTCCAATTCATATAATTCAAGTGGACGTTTATAACCGAATAACATGGCTGTCAGTGTATTGATGTTCATGTGCAGCCCGCGCTTGGGAGCTGTTACACAGGTTCCTCCCTCTTTGACAGGGTGAAATTTAACCCCATCCTGCCCTATTATATATGTGCCTGCATTCCATGGGGCAGCAGCGTCATCCAGATGAATGAAGATATTCTCCCCTTCATTCCTGTTGCTGAAGGGATATGTCGATAATGCTTTTTCAGCATTCACAATCCTGCCCATGAAATATGGATAAACTTCTGTCTTGAGCTTAGGCTCCTTCAAGAAATACGGGAAAGGATCATGGATAGATGTAAGTACCTCTACTCGTTCTACCATTGAATCATGCTGGCAAATGAAATTCCACAAGCCTTTTCTTGCTTCATGGGTTAAAGAGACGTATTCCTCAACCTTCATGACATTATCTTTAATCTCGTATATCAGATATCCTGCCGCTTCTTTCTTCGAGTCATAATAAACAGCAGCTGTTTGTTCGCCGTATATGCTCGTGCGCCACCATTCCGAATCCCTTGCGAGCATTGCGCTATGCAATTCTGCATATCGATCATACACCCTCTCGATATCAATGGAGTGTCTTTTCTCTGTATGCCGCTTAATTATTCCCTCCTGTCTTTCTACAGGTTTTAGATCAATTTTCTCAATAGTAATCTTCCTATTGTCAGTTATGATCTCCCACCCAAACCTTCTATAGAAATCAATCTGGAAAGGATGCAGAAAGGAAACTATATTTCCGTCTTGATTCATATCCACCAGCGCCCTTTTCATAAGTGCGTTTACATGCCCTTTACGCCTGTGCTCTGGATAGGTAGCAACACCTGCAATACCCCCCATTTTCCATTCAAGCTGGCCAAGTTTCACCTTCAAAGAAAGAATATGCAATTTGGACGCAAGCTCTTCTCCCTCAAATATCCCAAGCAAGTGATGTTTCTTTAGAGTTTCCAAACGTTTAGGAATATCACTTTCCGGTACTTGATATTGAAAAGCATACATTGATAAATTCATTGACTCCAGATAATGTTCTTCAGATAGAACCTTAATATCCAAACAAATACAACCCCCTTTATACAATCTAATAGATTCGCCTGTTAAGACTGGAATACCTTCTAAAAATAAAAAAACATTGCTATAAGCAATGTTTTAAAGTCTGTTATGTCCCAAGTATCGCCTTGATGACTGAAGTCGTTTCTCCGCCTTTATAAAACACATAAAGTAGCAGGTAAACTGCAACGCCCGTGATACCCGTAAAGAACCAGGTTACACTTGTTACAGGTCCGAGTTTGCGATGACGCTCTAATCTGTTTTTATATCCTGTGTAAAGTGAAATGATTCCAAGGACCGCTCCAATTGTAGCAAGTGTAATATGAAAGATCAGGAATACGGTGTAATAAATCTTGATATCATCGGGTCCCCCAAATGAAGTATTTCCGATAAAGATTGTCCTTGAAGCATAAATGACAAAGAATATGATCGCGAATATTCCAGCCAGCGTCATGGTTCTGCGATGCTGATCAATTTTTCTTTGTTTTATCTGGGCCCAGCCAATTGCCACGGTGATTGCACTTAAAACAATAAATGTTGTGCTGATCGTGGGCAGGATCGGTAAGTTAAACATGTATGTTTACCTCTCAATTCATTATTTCTCCATAAGGTTAATTGTAGGTGACCTGTCCCTTTTTTTCAATATTTGAATGCATATTACTGATAAATTTTCTTTTGGAGTATAAAGACAAATCAGAAAAAATAAAAGCTCCCTTTAAGGAAGCTTTTACAACTCATTTATTTTACCGGCTGAGGGGCGCTGGCAAGATTGATTGCATCCTGTTCAGCCTGGTTGTCTTCCTCATGGCGGAACCATTGGAAGAACGCATATCCGAGGAAAATGCCATATACTATTTCCTGAATAACCTTCATGATTACTCCGCCAAGCTGCTGATCATGAAGGAGCGAAATAGAACTGAAGGTTTCCGGACCGCTAAGATCCAATGACGAGAGCATCGTAGGCGGAACACATAATTTCAATGCCTCACCCCATGCATTCGGGTCGGAAAAAGTTGCATACATTGGTGTATCGGCAAAGATGATCAATGCGCATGCTGGTGTAATTAGTACTCCGTCAGCAAATATATAGCCCATTTTCTTAACGCCGGATAATGTCTGATATTCTTCCAATTTATTGACCAGCGGCCACCACATAAACATCGCTAGTATAAATAGCACCGATGTATAGCCAGCATGGAGCCACATATCCGTTTTTACAAAATCAAAAATCAGTGGTATATGGTAGATCGAGAATATTCCATTGAACATGATCAAAGCAATAAGCGGCTTTGTGAAAAAGCGGAACAAAGGGTCAACTGCCGGCAGCGACAAGAACGATCTCCAAAGCCAGTCAGGCAGGCCAAAAATCAAAAGAGGCGGAACAACAAGGTATAAGACTGCCATCTGGATCATGTGCATGTAAAACGTGATATGTGCCATCAAATCGACAGGCGAACCTTTGATGATATACAGCACGATAATAGCAGATGTAAAGTAAACAGCCTGTTTTCGTGTCGCAGGTACACCTTCCTTGAAACGATCATAGTACTTGAAGACAACCAGATAATAAGCAACTAATAGAGCTGCCATTACCAGAAAATATACCGGACTCCATAGTGCTCTGAACCCAAATATATCTAGTGTAAGCATCGTATTTTCACCCCGTCCTGTTTAAGAACTTTACTTTCATTATACTTCCAAAGGTATGGCACTTCAATAAAACGGCTCTTCCATTAATTGTTAGTATACTTCCATACATAGAAAAAATCGGCTAAAAGCCGATTTTTTCTTAGGTCATATTACCACCAGATAATAGTTGTGAAAGCCAGGACTGTTACTGCTCCTACAACAACGCCGGAATACAGGAACAGAGCAGGTGCTTCGTGTCCCTTATGGCTCATGTGCATGAAATAGTAGAGCTGGAAGATTACCTGGATGACAGCAAGCAGAAGGATGAACGGAACTGTGAACCAGCCTGAGAATCCTTCATATCCAACTGCAACAAAGGCAACAAGTGTCAAGAAAATCATCAATGCAAAGGAAACGATTTGGTATCTCATCTCTTCGGCGCTTTTCTTGCGACGATATTCGACGTCTACTCTTGGGTTCCCTGAACTTGGTTGTTGATTAGCCATCAGTTTATCCCACCATTCCCATTAGATATACAACCGTGAAGATGAATACCCATACAACGTCGATGAAGTGCCAGTAAAGGCTGGCAACATAGAACTTAGGAGCGTTGTACAGATTCAATCCACGCTTGGAGTTACGGACCATCAAGGTAATGATCCAAGCAAGACCGAATGCAACGTGACCACCGTGGAAGCCAACTAGTGTGTAGAAGGCTGACCCGAATGCACTGCTAGTGAAAGTGTGGCCAAACTCGTGTACATAATGATTGAACTCGTAAATCTCAAGCGCAAGGAAAGCCGCGCCTAGAGCTACAGTCAAACCCAACCAAAGCTGCATCTTCTTAAAATTGAAATTCTTCATGTGGTACATAGCATATACACTTGTCAAAGAACTTGTTAAAAGAAGCATTGTCGCCGCAAAAGCCAGCGGTATTTCAAAGATATCCTTGGCAAGTGCATGATCAGCACTTGGGACCTTATCTTTCAGTGCAAGATAGGTTGCGAACAGCGTCGCAAACAATACTGTCTCTCCGCCAAGGAAGAACCAGAAGCCCAAAAACTTGTTCTTTGCTTCGAGGGTTGCTTTTTCAGGCTCCGCAGGCCATGTTTCATAAGTGAATTTTTCTTCAGCTTGCATTATGCCTTTGCCCCCTTATCATTATCATCGTCCATTAAGTCTTCTTTATGAATATGGAATCCATGATCATCTTTAATAGAGCGTACGAACATGGCTCCTAAAGTAACAGCCATACCGAGGATCAATACTAACAGTCCCCAGCTTGTTTCAGCACGGTACATTGCACCGAATGCTGCGATGAAAAGACCAAGTGAAATAACGAAAGGAATGAAAGAATTGTTTGGCATATGGATATCGCCTAGCGGTTCTGCAGGCGTCATGCCATTCTTGCCTTCCATTTTCTCAAGCCAGTAAGCATCTAGTCCGCGTACAAGCGGCAGCTGCTTGAAGTTGTAGAATGGCGGTGGAGATGCAATCGCCCACTCTAGTGTGCGGCCGTCACCCCATGGGTCATTCCCAACTTTTTCGTTTTTAACTTGTGTCATGATGACGTTAATTAATAGAACGATTGTTGCAATAGCCATGAAGATGGCTCCAATTGAACTGATTAAGTTTCCAGTTTCCAGTCCCTGTCCAGGCAGGAAAGTGAAGATACGGCGTGGCATCCCCATCAATCCAAGGAAGTGCTGGATGAAGAACGTCAGGTGGAAACCAATCAGGAATAACCAGAAAGTGACCTTACCCAATGTTTCGTTCAGCATTGTACCGAACATTTTTGGCCAGTACAGGTGTGCACCTGCAAATAGTGCGAATACTACTCCACCAACGATAACGTAATGGAAGTGAGCGACAACGAAATAGCTGTCATGGTACTGATAGTCAGCTGCAGCTGATGCCAGCATGACACCAGTTACACCACCGGCAACGAATGAAGGAATGAAGGCTACTGCCCAAAGCATCGGAGTTGTGAACTTGATGCTTCCACCCCACATTGTGAACATCCAGTTAAAGATCTTGATACCGGTTGGAACGGCAATCGCCATTGTCGCTACCGCGAAAATCGCGTTTGCAATCGGTCCAAGACCAGTTGTGAACATATGGTGAGCCCATACCATGAATCCAAGGAAACCGATCAATACAGTTGCGAATACCATGGATGAGTAACCGAAAAGACGTTTTCTAGAGAAGATAGCAAAAATCTCTGAGAAAATACCGAAAGCCGGTAAAATTAAGATATAAACTTCAGGGTGACCAAAAATCCAGAAAAGGTGTTCCCAGATGATTGTGTTACCGCCATTTGTTACATCAAAGAAATTAGAGCCAAACATACGGTCAAAAATCATTAAGAAAAGACCAACAGTCAGTGGAGGGAATGCAAACAGGATAAGAGCTGATGTTACAAATGTTGCCCAAGTGAACATCGGCATTCTCATATAAGTCATTCCCGGGGCACGCATGTTAATAATCGTTACGAGGAAGTTAATCCCCCCGATTAGTGTACCCGCACCCGAAATCTGCAATCCCAGTGCATAAAAATCGATACCATGTGTTTCAGACGCTATTGCAAGCGAAGCGTAAGAAGTCCAACCGGCATCAGGAGCTCCACCAAGGAACCAAGAAAGGTTAAGGAATACTCCACCAAAGAAGAATAACCAAAATCCTAAAGAGTTCAAGAATGGAAAAGCTACGTCACGCGCACCAATTTGGAGTGGCATGACAGCATTCATAAAAGCAAACACAAGCGGCATCGCTGCAAGGAATATCATAGTAGTTCCATGCATCGTCAGGATTTCATTATAGAAACCTGCGCTTACAAAATCATTGTTAGGTACAGCTAGCTGGATACGGATGAATAACGCTTCAAGTCCGCCAAGGATGAAGAAGAATCCGCCAGCGATTAGATAAAGGATCGCGATTTTTTTATGGTCAACCGTTGTCAGGTAGTCCCATAACGTTGCGCCAAATCCTTTTTTCTGAGCATAGGTACTCACAGTTTTACCTCCCTTTCAAACAAATCCCCTTTTATTTCTGGACTTTCAAGCCCATCAGATATTCTGTTAATGCATCAAGTTCTTCAGATGAAAGCTCAGGATACTTGCCAGTCATTTTGTTTGCTGGCTTGTATGCTTCTGGGTCTTCCAGCCACTTCTTGATATTTTCTTCTGACATATCCATAACACCTGCAACGCGTGAACGGTCACCGAAGTTTGTCAAGTTAGGACCAACACGAGCTGCTTCTGGTGCCGTGTTTGCCGGAGTAACGGCGTGGCATCCGATACAGCTGTTATTGAAGATTTCCTGTCCTTGCTGAGCAGTTGCAGTTTCAGCCTTAGCAGGTTCTTTAACTCCTTGCATACCTGCTACCCACTGATCGAACTCATCACGTGGCAAAGCTTTTACTTTGAAATCCATCAATGCGTGAGAAGGTCCGCAAAGCTCAGCACATTTTCCGTAGAAAAGTCCGCCAGCTTCATCGGCTCCTTTACTGTCAAACTCAAGCCAGAACTTATTGATGTTATCCGTATTTGTATCCATCTTTCCGCCAACGGAAGGGATCCAGAAAGAGTGTTTTACATCAGAGGCCTTAAGATTAAAGTAAACCTTTTCATCAGTTGGGACTACTAAATCCTGGCTTGTGATGATTTCTTCATTTGGATACTCAAATTCCCACCAGTAAAGATTTGCGCGTACGTTAACTACGAGCGCATCAGTCTTTCCTTCAGCGTTTTTCTTTTCCATAGGAGAAACATCTGCAAGCTTGAATGTTGCAGCCACTGTAGGAACAGCAAGAATAAGAAGCAATAAGATCGGAATAACGGTCCATAGGATTTCCAGCTTGTGGCTTCCTTCAACCTGCTTTGGAATTTCATTGTCATTCTTCCTGCGGAATTTCATAATTACATAGATAAAAATGATTGTGACGACAGCAATTACTCCCACCATAATCGCCGTGCTCAACAACATAAGTTCATACTGGGACTGAGCAACTTCACCTGCCGGTCTTAATGTAGACAAGTATGGCTCACCGCAGCCGGACAAGACTAATGCCATCATTGTGAACAGTGACAGCAGACGCCATTTAGCAAGCATCTTCATAGCTTAATTAAACCCCTCTTTCGTAAAAAATCTTATAAATTTTGTTGTGAAAAATATATGGAAAAATCCTCTCTAAACAAAGAGTGAATCTCCTAACGAAGGTTATATAAGTGTGACAATTACCATAGCGACAAACATGACAGTTAAGTATTGTAAAGAATATACAAACATCAGTTTTGCCCATTTCATATCATCTTTAAGCTTTTCAAGGTAGATTCCCAAAACAAGCCATCCAATATTCAGGATTGTTGCCAGAATCATGAATGATATGCCAAGTTCCTGAAGGAAGAAAGGCAGTGGCAATAAAGCGGCAATCCACATATAAATCGACTTTTTCGTCGCTTTGAAACCCTTTACGACAGGCAGCATCGGAATACCAGCTGCACGGTATTCCTCTACTCTTCTCATTGCAAGAGCGTAGAAGTGAGGCGGCTGCCAAACAAACACAATGGCAAAAAGCATCCATGCCATTATATCCAGATTAGCATCCACTGCCGCCCAGCCGATAAGCGGAGGTACTGCTCCAGATATGCTGCCGACAATTGTATTTGAAACATATTGTCGTTTTGACCACAATGTATATAGAACAACATAACTAAAAACTCCAAAAAGACCGATCACAGCAGCCGTGACAGTAGTCGTAAGCAAAAGTGCGGTGCCAATCCCAATCAAAAGGAAGCTCATCAACGCCACTTTTCCAGGCTGGACTCTTCCTGTGACGGTCGGCCTGTCTTTCGTCCGCTCCATTAAATGGTCTATATCCCGGTCGATGTAGTTATTAAGGCTGCATGAACCAGCGACGATCAGCGAAGAACCGATCAAGGTCGCAAGAATCAAATCAATATTATCCAGGAACCGTGCTCCGCTAAAATGAAGAGCTAGCCATAAACCAGTAAAAGTGGTCATGGCATTGGAATTCACAATCCCTACTTTAATGAGCGCAAGAAAGTCTTTCATCATTGTCTTCTCCACGACTGCAGGCTGTCCGTTCTCTAATACAGCTTCTGATAAAGCTTTTGAATTAGACATCCATATCCTCCTTCATCCCTTTTCCTTTAAAATTCCAGAGACGAAATTTTTACAAAAAAAAGAAGAGTATTTGTACTTTATATTCCGGATAGTTTTCACTATTCTCAACGTGTTAAGGCTGTTAAATGTTTGTGTAGAAAAATAAAGCCTACGTTGTATATTAAATCACACTTCACAACTTTTTTGTGAATTTTTTTTGAACAAAATTTGACTAATTTGTGTCTTACCGCCATTATCCATAAACTTCATTTTTATTGCAAGGAATTTTAACTTGTTCTTAATAGATTGTTTGAAGAGCTTCTTTTTTTGAATATACATATTCTTGGATAATATTTTCATGTTTGTAAAAATGCTGGTATGTAATTCCATAATATATAGCACCTTGTTATTGCCAAATGCATTTTACCGATAAAACCGTTTGTTGTCCATCTATAATAGTAAGTATTGAAATATTAACTATTATTGTGTAGTATCTTAAGTATTGTTTTCTATCCTTTTTCGTCAAAATTCGTTATTATAGGGGTAGAATTTTTTCTTTTCTACAAGCTTCTTCTATTATACATGTCAAGTTTATTATTTGACAACTTATCGAACTATGAATAAGCAGGTGATGATCATGAATCGTTCCCTTAAGTGGCTGGCTGTTTTAACCACCATTGGGATGCTTTTTGTTTTGCTCGGAGGAGCTTTGGTTACCAAAACTGAATCCGGAATGGGGTGCGGCAAATCCTGGCCTCTTTGTAACGGGGAATTCGTTCCTACTGATATAACTCCGGAATTGGTAATTGAACTTGCCCACAGATTAGTGTCGGGCAGCGTAGGCATTATGGTGCTTATTTTGTCCATTTGGACTTGGAAGGCTATCGGGCACATACGCGAAACGAAGTTTTTAGCTGTTTTATCTTTTTTCTTCCTTGTTCTTCAGGCATTGATCGGTGCAGCTGCTGTAGTATGGGGCCAATCTGATTTTGTCCTGGCACTGCACTTCGGCATTTCGCTCATTTCTTTTGCCGCTGTCCTTTTATTGACCATGCTTATTTTTGAAGTCGATCAAAAGTTTCAGGCTGAAAAGCTGGTAATCGATAAAAGGATGAGGTTCCATATAATCGGACTAGCTGTTTACAGCTATATCGTCGTTTATACAGGAGCGCTGGTCAGACATATGAATGCAAGCCTTGTATGCAAGGACTGGCCATTGTGTACGAATGGCGGATCCTTCCTCCCTACCAACATTTACGAATGGGTACAGATGGGGCACAGAGCTGCTGCAGGATTCATTTTCATTTGGATTGCATATGTCACCTACATTGCCGTCAAACATTACAAACATGAAAGAGTTCTGTACTGGGGATGGATCATTTCCATGATCCTTGTGTCACTTCAGGTTATTGCCGGCGCTTTGATTATCTACACAAGGCTGAACTTGTACATCGCCCTGGGACACGCTTTCTTCATCTCTGTTCTGTTCGGAGTATTCAGCTACTTTATCCTATTAGTTTCCAGGAGCAAGAAGAATGCCGCCAGAGTGAAAAACCCTAAACCCGTTGAACTTTCTCCGGCAACGGTAAAATAAAAAGCTGCAGCGTATGCTGCAGCTTTTTATTTTCTCAAGGACTAAGACCTGAACCTATACGAATTTTGGTTTACTGCAACTTTTGCAGGTTTAGGCTGAGCTGTCTTGTCCTTTTTGTACTTCTCTTCATATTTAACAAACATCGAAACATTCACCAAAATACCCATCGCTATTGCGAGCTGCAGCAAGGAAGAACCTCCATAGCTCACAAATGGCAGCGGCACTCCTGTCAGCGGTATGACACCGGAAGCTCCCCCAAGATTAACGAATGACTGAATCCCAATCATACTGGCAATCCCAATTGCCAACAAACTGCCAAAGGGATCCTTGCACTTAAGCCCGATATGAATCCCTTTCAGAACGATGAAGGCCAGGCTCAACAGCACAAAGCCTACACCGAAAATCCCCAACTCCTCCGATATAACTGCAATGATGAAATCGGTGTGTGCTTCAGGCAAATACCCAAGCTTTTGATTACTTTCTCCCAATCCAAGTCCTGTCAGTCCGCCGGAACCAATTGCATAATAGGCATTAGCCAGCTGATATCCGGATTTTTGTTCATCATTGAAAGGGTTGCTATATGAGGTAAGACGCTCCAATCGCCGCTCCGAAAATACTTCATCTTTTAGTATTAGCGAAACAGGCACCAATAATATCACTACAATCATTACCAGCTTCAGGATATTTTTAAAATTCATGCCTGAAGACATAATGATCGATGCTGCAATCAGCATGATAATGCCTGCTGTACCGAAGTCAGGCTGAACAGCGATAAGGAAAAACACCATGACCAGAAATAGCAAAGGCGGGAGTACACCTCTATTGAATTCATTTATATATGATTGTTTATTTGCATACACAGCTGATAGATAGATAATGACACTTAATTTAGCAAGCTCCGATGGCTGGATGCTCCTGGCTCCAACTTCTATCCAGCTAAGGGCATTACCCGCTACTTTACCTACCACGAACAGGATGAGTAAGCCTGATAGAGTTACGATCACCATAGGAAGTAAGATCCTGGTGCTTCTCATTGCTTTGTAGGGAAATAAGGCCGCTAAAATAAATACAAACAGAGCTGTTACCAAATTGAATTTTTGTTTGTCATAAAAGAAATCACTGTCTACTCCATGCCAGGTGACCATGCTGGCACTATAAACCATCACAAGGCCGAACAAGCTCAAGAGCGCTACAACAATGATCAATGAATAGTCATAGGATTTCAGTATTTTTTTAAACATCGTCTCTTCCCCATCTTCTAAGTTGTTTAATCTATTCTACTATAAGTTGAAATATCCTGCCTTTGTTAAAGGAAAAGTTATGGAATTCTTAATATATTGTCATCGAAATGTAATGCAGTTTACGAGAAGCCGCCTAAACTGGAAAAACTTAAAACTTATGTAAGTGACATCCGCAAAAGTCTTCACAAAAAAACTCAAACAATCGTTTAGGACTGTTTGAGTTTTTAGGATTTTATTTTTTTAACGAAGCTTCATGCAATATGGAAAGCTCTTGTTCCAATTGGTCGAGAATTTCTTTCCCATCTGATTCTTCGATTAAGCCGAGCCTTACTGCAAAATCTATCTCTCTCGATAATCCAAACATTTGCGTATCTAAAACCTCTTCATAAAGAGGGCATTGAGGCATTGTCAGGTTATCCATTTGCACTTTGATCAGCTTTAAAATTTTATCAGCGTCAGCCTTTAATAAGGCATGGGCTTTTTCCTGATGGTTGATTATCATATCAGACGCCAACTTGATCCCCCCGTTTCCGAGCGATTACCCAATCCTATCTTTAAATTTTACCCTTAAGTGGACAAAAAAGCAAGAATATTAGGGATGCAGAATTTAATGGTTAGCCCGCTATAGAGGAGTTGAAATGACAACTTACAAAAATATCGTTATACTGAATAAATAATATATGTAAAAATGCAGGAGGAAATTATGGAAACAATCATCCCTATCGGAGGAAGAGTCAAATACAAAATCACTTTGGATCCGGGTGTCTGGATTTTCGACGACCGCAAAGTAGATTTGAATACATATTTCAATGAAGGCCAGAAAACCGATGATGCCCTTGAGGAGTATACGAAATCTGTCTCGAAGCATTGGGACCGTGAAATTATGGAGGGTGCCGTTTATCCGCCAACACTGAAAACAGAAGTTAAGTTCGAAAAGGAGAAAGTCCTGACAGGCACTTTCGGCATTCCCTTCAAGCCATTTCTTGTAAATGCTGAACCAGATCAAAATGCTTCTACTGTTGTAATCGAATACGGCGACAATGATCGGATAGCTCTTTCCCTCGAAGAAGCTTCTGGTATCATTCTCGGATTTTCCAAGGACGGCAAACCATTGAAGGAAGACGGACCACTGTATGTATATTACAAGGATGGCTCCAATAAAGATAGCCCCATCAAAAATGTTACCGGGTTCATAGTGGAATAAGCTATAGAGCACTGCCAACGGGCATCATATGGATGCCCGTTTTATAATGGCCTCTTCCCAAATATCAAGTACAGAATATCAATTCAACAGATCGGCTGCGAGCTGGGCAAGAGGTGATCTTTCTCCTTTAACGAGCCGGACGTGACCGGCAATCTGCTGGTCTTTGAATTTTTCCACCACATACGTCAGGCCATTATTATAAGCGTCCAGGTATGGATGGTCAATTTGGTCAGGGTCACCCATCAAGACGATTTTACTGCGTTCCCCAACCCTTGTCAGGATGGTCTTCACTTCATGCTTTGTCAGGTTTTGTGCTTCATCAATAATAATGAATTGATCAGGTATGCTCCTGCCCCTTATATACGTTAATGCTTCTACCTCGATTGAACCCATTCCTGCCAGTATGGCATCAAGCTCTCCAGGTTTTTTTGTATTGAAAAGGAATTCAAGATTATCATAAATAGGCTGCATCCATGGTCTGAGTTTTTCCTGTTTTTCACCTGGCAAGAACCCTAAATCCTTTCCTACTGGCACAATCGGCCTTGCTACAAGCAGTTTTTTAAATATGCCCAAGTCCTCGGTCTGCAGAAGGCCTGATGCCAATGCGAGCAAGGTTTTCCCTGTGCCTGCCCTCCCTGTCAAAGTGATCAGAGGCATGTCTTGCCGTAAAAGCAGTTCCATCGCCATGATCTGCTGAACATTTCTTGGCTTGATTCCCCATATGTGTTTGCCCTCATGTTCAAAAACAAGTTTTTTCACTTTTTTACCTTTTGTATCGACCATGCCTATTGCGGAAGCTGAACTGCCGAGAATATCCTTCATAATCACAAACTGATTTGGGTAAAAAAAGTTTTGCCCCTTTAAATCAGAGATATTCAGTTCTCCTCTTTCATAAAAGTGATTGAGCTCTTCTATTTCCAAATACACTTCTGCATAGCCCGAATACAGATGGTTAATTTCCACAACCCTGTCACTTAAAAAGTCTTCAGCGATCAGCCCGATGGCATCTGCTTTGACACGGACAAGCGCGTCCTTACTAACAAGGATTACCGGACGCCCATCTTCCTTCGTTTCCTCTTCAAGACTCAGGTTTTTAGCTACTGCCAGTATTCGATTGTCATTTGTTTTTTCAACGAAGATTTCCTGCAGTTGATGGAAAGATCGGTGGTTCAGCTCAATCCGAAGCGTTCCACCGCCCTCAAGGTTGATTTTTTCATGCAGCTTACCTGTTTCCCTCATGCCGTCTATAAGCCTTGAAACCTGGCGTGCGTTGCGCCCAATCTCATCCATATATCTTTTCTTTGAATCCACTTCCTCCAGAACTACAGCAGGTATGACAACTTCATTGTCTTGAAAAGAAAAAATCGCGTGCGGATCCTGTAGTAAGACGTTTGTATCCAGTACGTATATTTTACTCAAATTGATGCCTCCCGCCTTATTGATCTCGACTTTGGCCAACTTGGCAGCCTTGGCCGGGACTTTGGTAAAATATATGACTTTTTGAATAAAGATAGAAGATATTTTGCACAATAACCTTTGAGCATTTCTTTTTTACAGCTCCTGTTGGAAACTTTGTTGCCTGTTTATTCCCACTTCGAGGCAATATCCAGTAGGAAGGTTCAGGGAAAAAATACAAGAAAAATATAAGGGAATACTGGCTAGGAAACAGTCTTCCTCATTTTAATTCCTAGTTGTGTGATAAGGACTTTTTACGAATAAATAATCGGAGGGGTTCATTGATGATAAGATTGGTCGCTGCCATTACGTTTGTGCTGCTAATGACTGCGTGCAACGGACAGAACAACGCCAACAATGCTGACGAAGATCATAAGGTCAAGGTCCAGAATAGTGCAATAGAAGATGTTGACCGCCAATCAGGCCAGGAGATATCCCGCCATCTTGTGAGCTTAACCACTCACATCCCGAATGTGGATGATGCCGCTGCTGTGGTAGTCGGACGCTATGCGATAGTGGGAATCGACGTTAAGGATAAGATGGAGAGGTCAGAGGTAGATACTGTTAAATATACTGTGGCGGAAGCATTAAAGAAAGACCCGCACGGTGCCAGGGCAGTCGTTGTTGCGGACCCTGATATCACAGCGAGATTAAGGGAGATATCTGAGGATATACAAAACGGCCAGCCTATCCGGGGTATTATGAACGAGCTTTCTGACATAACCGGAAGAGTTATGCCTGAGGTTCCAGCCGATATGATTGAGCCGCAGACTAAAAGCCCGACTGAGGATCCCAAGAAGAAACTGGACGATGGTGAGAAAAAACAATTGGAAAAGGAACAGGAACAACAATCTAATTACCATAAATAAAAAAAGCTTAGTCATCGACTAAGCTTTTCTCATTGCATCCATTACCTGATTATCCAGGCGTGCCGCAGCGTCTTTATCATATGTCTTGTCGTATTGAGGTTCAGCGACGATTTTTGATCCATAGAACATAACGTCCCTTACTTCGGTGATTTTGATTTCGACTAACGCCAGCTTCAAAGGTACACCTTCAAGCTTTTCCTGCTTGACGCTTGCTGTCCCGCTGATTGAATATGTAGATTCATTTGCGATCAGGTTGATTACTGCTTTGTTATTGCTCTTGATATTCTCGATGATTCTAGAACGGTTATCCACTGCAAAATAAACCGTTTTCTCATCTTTTGCCAACACCCATGAAATCGCACTTACATTCGGGCCGCTGGTTTCATGGTCCACTGTTGCCAAGGTGACAAAACGCTCTTTTTGCATTTCATCAAACAATGGTTTGATTAGTTTAGGTTCCACTTGATTTGCCATATTCACCCTCCTTACACTATCATAATAGTACTACGAATTGTTTAGGCAGGGCAAATCAAATGATTTCCCCTGTTCAGTCTGGAAACAATGATATACTATAATATAATCCAATCTCAACCAGGCTATGTATGATAATTATTGATAAGAGGTGTAAGAATGAGAGTCAAATGTGTACTGTGCGACAAAATCGAGAATATTAACAGCGATACCCTTCAGGCGAAGCGGCTCAGGAACAGGCCGATCCATACATATATGTGTGAACCATGCAATGAACGAATTGCCGAAAAGACGAACAATCGAATCGCCACCGGGAATTTTAAGTTGTATCGTTCCCGGGTTAAAAAGGATGATTGGTGATTGTGATTCGCCTACTGGGTATCGTTTAGCGGGAAATCTGGGGCTGATTCAGACAGCTTTTGGGATTACACCTCAAACCTGTCTGAATACGGAGCTTTATTTTGACAGCTTTTGTGCTTTGCGCCTCAAACCTGTCTGAATCCGGAGCTTTTCTTGACAGCTTTGGGCTCTGCAGCCTGAAACCTGTCACAATAATCACGTTTTCTTGACAGCTTTGGGCTCTGCAGCCTGAAACCTGTCACAATAATCACGTTTTCTTGACAGCTTTGGGCTCTGCAGCCTGAAACCTGTCACAATTACCGCGTTTTCTTGACAAATTTGGGCTTTGCAGCCTGAAACCTGTCACAATAACCACGTTTTCTTGACAGCTTTGGGCTCTGCAGCCTGAAACCTGTCACAATAATCACGTTTTCTTGACAGCTTTGGGCTCTGCAGCCTGAAACCTGTCACAATAACCACGTTTTCTTGACAGCTTCGGGCTCTGCAGCCTGAAACCTGTCACAATAATCACGTTTTCTTGACAACTTTGGGCTCTGCAGCCTGAAACCTGTCACAATAATCACGTTTTCTTGACAACTTTGGGCTCTGCAGCCTGAAACCTGTCACAATAACCACTGCTTTCTCGCCTTCCGTCTAAGCCCTATCTGATCCAAGTATAATTTTCGCAAGTCAACTTACCATGAATCAAACAGCAAAAAATCCGCCCATTTCTGAGCGGATTTTTACTATTCTTCTTCTGGATAGTTAACGTATTTGTCTGGTTCCTGCCGGATCTGGTCAAGCATGACTTCGATCAGGTCGCGTGGGAAACGGTACTCTTTAGAGTTACCTTCCTGTACAACGGTGACATAATACATTAGTGCGTCTCGTTTTAATTCTTTTGATTCAACATTATGTTCATCGGCAAGAATTTGGTCGAATAATTGTGTTGTTTCTTGAGCAGCTGTATCTTCTGGCCGAGCGTCGCTGACGATTTTAATGGTCAGCCAATTATAAATTGCATCTTGGAGTGATTTCATTTCCCCAACTCCTATTTTACATTCGCTTCTGCTTTTTTATGCTGGCGGAGCCTGAGCTTGTAAATGATCAGAATAAGCGCAGCGACCACAAGTCCTTCCGCAATGGGAAGGAAAATAGCAAGGAAGGTTAGGACTGTAGAGCCAAGTAACAGAAATGCGTAGATGATGATACTCTTGAACAATGGCAGCTTCTGTGCAAATCCAAGTTTATAAACAAGGATGCTGAGAGCGGCAATTGTTAGGTAAAGCATCCACATACCAACCGTCGGATTTTCATCTACCCTGAATAATGCTGCAAAAAATGATAATCTCTGGCTTACATCCATACTTCTTCCCCCTACTTAATTAAGCTTCAGCAAATTTCTTCTTTTTAGCCTGTCTTTCGCGCTCATTCTTATCAAGAATCTTTTTGCGGAGTCTGATTGATTCTGGTGTTACTTCGCAATACTCGTCATCGTTCAAGTACTCTAATGATTCTTCTAGTGTCATGATTCTTGGCTTCTTGATGACAGAAGTCTGGTCTTTATTTGCAGAACGGATATTTGTTGCTGCCTTAACCTTAGTGATATTGACTGTGATGTCATTTTCACGAGTGTGTTCCCCGACAATCATGCCTTCATAAATTTCAGTACCTGGCTCAACGAAGATCGTTCCGCGGTCCTCTACCTGCATGATACCATAAGTAGATGACTTTCCGGATTCCATTGAGACGAGAACACCCTGGCGGCGTCCGCCTACCTGGCCCTGAAGCATTGGCTGATAGCTGTCGAATGTATGGTTAATGATACCATATCCTCGAGTCAAAGTTAAAAATTCTGTTGTGTATCCGATAAGTCCGCGTGCCGGCACGTTGAAGATCAATCGAACCTGGCCGCTTCCATTGTTGATCATATCAAGCATTTCACCTTTACGTGCACCGATTGATTCCATGATGGAACCAGTGTGTTCTTCAGGAACATCGATCTGAACGCGTTCAACCGGTTCACATCTCACTCCGTCAATTTCCCTGACGATTACTTCAGGCTTTGATACTTGAAGCTCATAACCTTCACGGCGCATGTTTTCGATTAGGATCGACAAGTGAAGTTCTCCACGTCCTGAAACGATCCATTCATCCGGTGAATCCGTGTTGTCTACTCTTAGACTAACATCCGTTTGCAGCTGTGCGCGAAGTCTTTCTTCAATCTTTCTCGCTGTCAGGTATTTACCTTCACGGCCTGCAAATGGGCTGTTATTGACAAGGAAAGTCATCTGTAATGTTGGCTCATCAATACGTAAAACCGGAAGTGCATCCTGCTGGTCGAATGGGCATACTGTTTCACCGACATTGATATCTTCCATGCCGGATAGAGCAATTAAGTCCCCTGCATGAGCTTCTTGTACTTCCTGGCGCTTCAATCCGAAGAAACCAAAAATCTTTGTTACACGGAATTGTTTTACTGAGCCGTCAAGCTTCATCAATGCTACCTGCTGGCCTACCTTCATCGTACCGCGGAAAACACGGCCAATACCAATTCTTCCCACATAGTCATTGTAGTCTAGAAGGGCAACTTGGAATTGAAGTGGCTCTTCACGGTTATCAACAGGAGCAGGGATATGGTCAATGATGGACTCGTACAATGCCTGCATGTTTTCATCCTGTTTTTCAGGGTCCATGCTTGCTGTTCCATTAATTGCAGATGCATAAACAACTGGGAACTCAAGCTGTTCCTCGTCTGCGCCAAGTTCGATGAACAAATCAAGGACTTCATCTACAACTTCAGCTGGACGAGCAAAATCACGGTCAATCTTGTTAACGACCACGATTGGTGTCAAACGCTGTTCAAGTGCCTTTTTCAATACAAAGCGTGTTTGCGGCATGCAGCCTTCATATGCATCGACAACAAGCAATACGCCGTCTACCATTTTCATGATACGTTCAACTTCGCCGCCAAAGTCAGCGTGTCCAGGAGTATCAAGAATGTTGATTCGAGTATCATTATAGGAAATAGCTGTATTTTTCGCGAGGATCGTAATTCCCCGTTCTCTTTCCAAGTCATTTGAATCCATTGCGCGCTCTTCGACATGCTCATTGATACGGAATGTACCTGATTGCTTCAGTAGCTGGTCGACCAATGTCGTTTTACCATGGTCAACGTGGGCAATGATCGCTATATTTCTAATATCTTCTCTTAATTTCAAAAAAGTCACCCTGCCTTTAATATCATAATTTATCTATTGGCTTTTTACACAACTTACATATTATAACACAATAAGAGTAGAAACCTAAAAGCATTTTATTGTACAATTAAATATATTATTATTTGCACCAAATGTCGAATGGGGGGAAATCACCTTGAAGCAGATAAAATGGCCATTATTATTTTTCGCATTTGCAGCCGCTTCATGCATGATTGGTATTGGAATCGCCATCGGTGAAAGGAGCATTGCCGGTACTCTGGCATGTATTATCACCCTTGTTTTCGTGATGGGATTCGGCTTTAAGAAGAAAAAGCAGATGAGAGAAGCAGGAGAACTTTAGAAATTTTTTCTTTCTTAACAGTAAGACCGGCTGGGGTTTCCAGCCGGTCATTCTAATGGGCGGACCATGATTAAAAAGGTTTCGCCCTTGTTTTCTTCCGTTTTGAATTGTTCAAAGCCGCAGTCTGTAAGGAAGTTGGACCATTCATATTCATCGATAGGAACAGCGGCAAAAACAGCTTTTTGACCGTTCACTTTAAATTCATCAGAGAGCTGGTTCATAATGGCTGAGACAATTCCCTGCCGTCTTTCCTCCGCTTTTACCAATATGGTGCCAAGCCACGGTTTTTGGTTGGATGGAGCGGATTCCAGATGAAAAGACATCGCCACAGGACTTCCTTCCTTTTCCCAGACCCTCCATTCACCTGAATAACGTTCATATTGTTCCATATACTCTTGTAAAGACAAGCCCTTCAACTCAATATTTCTCCATTTTGAACTCGTGGATATTAATTCCTGAAAAAACACAAAGTCCTTATATTTAAATGGCCGACAAGTTAAAATCACCATTTTCCATCCTTAAGGTAATTTTTAAGGATTTCCCTGTGGAGGCCTGGCTTCGATACAAACAAGGAACTCTGCTGGAGCAAATCCAGCTCTCCTCCTCTAAGATCCGTAGCTTCACCGCCAAGTTCCTTAATCATGATGATGCCGGCAGCAATGTCCCAAGGTGCAAGCCTTGGCGTCATATAAGCATCTATTCTCCCAGTAGCGACATACACCATTTCCATGGCCGCCGAACCATAGGAACGCGTTCCTCTTACGTCTTTTACCAGCGGTATGAGCATTTCGTGATCGATCCGTTTATTAGGGGCTACCCAGGTAGCGTTAAGAGCAATAATTGCTTCACTCACCTTTGAATCTGTAAGTTCCGGAATAGCTTTTTCGTTTAAATAAACGCCATTCCCTTTTACGCAATGATAGAGTTCATCGTGGACCACATCATAGATGAGTCCGATCATCCCTTCCCCATCAATATAAATGCCGATAGAAATCGCAAAATTGCGCTGCTGGTGAACAAAATTCATTGTCCCATCGATTGGGTCTATGATCCAGACGACTCCTGATAAAGATGTCACTTCGTCTCCGTACCCTTCTTCGCCCATGATGCGATGGTCAGGATAGGTCCCTTTGATCTTTTCGATAAAATATTGCTCTGTCCCTTTATCAATATCTGTAACCAAGTCATTCGGATTTGATTTTGAGGTTACATTTAATGTCTTCGGAAAAGAAGCCCTGATATTTTCACCGGCTTCCTTGATCCAGCTTTTTGCATATGTATCAATTTCTTTAAGATTATATTCCATTCAGCTTTCCCCCGTTCATATATTTTTACGATCAATCAAGCTTTAGGAATCTATTTAAGCTTATCGGATTTTGTTCAATGTCATCAAGTATTAGGATTACCCGCGGCAACTATATAACATGCAAAATTCCAGGATGTAAAATGACTATTTTTCGCTATGTGTTACTCCGACAAAGGTATTATGATTACCCTATAAATTCATTGCCGCAATAACGCCATCGATTCATCATTCGCCAGCAGTATTGTCTTCTGAGACTTTTAAATCGTTTATTTTATCATCGGTTCCTTCATTCGCTGCACTTTAAAGGGTCGTTATTACATAAGAAACGAACTCCATCAGCTTTCCAGGAGTTCGTCAAGAGTCTTGATCGTTGCAGTTTTCCATTGTTATCATCATACCTTACCTTCTTCTTCCGCAGAAAATTTTATCTCTTACAGAGCTTTTAATCGTAATAATTCTTGTCGAATTCTTTCGAGCTTCTGTTTGCATTCTTTCATTTTTGGTTTATCAGACTCTGACATCGCGTCAAAAAGGGTAGCTAATTCATAATCCATTTCCAAACGAAGTACAGCAGTTCTTTGGAGTTCGCCATTTCTTTTCCTAGTTGAGTTTATCAGTTGTTTCATTAATTTACACTCCTCTATTAATTTCTGATTTTTTATTTATTGTATGAAATTTCAGTTGGCAGTGGTACAAATTTGTGCGTATACCCAGGACTCGGAAAAATGCCTGTCGCTTCTTTTTTCATAAAGATTTTGCTACAATATTTGACAAAGTACTAGGAGGTTTTTATATTGTCATTTACAGGATTTGAACAAGCAGATTTCGATGTTTTCAAAATAGACGGCCTCGATGAACGAATGGAGGCTTTAAAATCCCAGATCCGCCCGAAACTGGAAGACCTCGGCCAACACTTCGCTCCAACGCTCTCAAGCATTGCAGGCGATGAGATGCATTACCATGTCGCTAAACATGCCAGGAGAACGAAGAATCCGCCTAAAGATACGTGGGTAGCGTTCGCCAGCAACTCAAGAGGCTATAAGATGCTCCCCCATCTCCAGATTGGATTATGGGAAACCCATGTGTTTATCTGGTTTGCTGTAATCTACGAAGCACCTGAGAAGGAAGCGATCGGTAAAAAACTCGAAGATAATATCGATTCCATCTACACCAGGACCCCTAAGGATTTCTATTGGTCAATCGACCATATGAAACCAGAAGCGACTCTTCACAGTGAGCTTTCCAAGGAAGAACTTCTTTCCATGTTCAAGCGCCTGCAAACCGTTAAAAAAGCTGAAATCCTATGCGGCCTGAACATCCCCCGCGAGGAAGCTGTCAAACTAAGCGGTGATGAAATGCTTTCTAAAATTGAGTTTGTATTTAAAGAAATATTACCCCTATATAAATTGGCATAAACCTTGAAATGCGTAGGCGACTGCCCATTTCCGACAAGCGCTGGAGGACCTGACCTTGAAGTCGTTCCTTGACTTCAGTGGCAGGGCCGAAATCGAAAAGTATAGCCGACTGTCCAGAAACATAGAAACTGAAGACTCCGACCAAGAAGCGCTTTTTGCTTCTGCCGACGGAGTTGAAGTTTCCGATGTTTCTAGGAGGCGACACTAGACAAATCGAAAAGTGGAGGCGACTGCCCAACTCCGACAAGCGCTGGAGGGCCTGACAGTGAAGTCGTTCTTTGACTTCATTGGCAGGACCGAAATCGAAAAGTATAGCCGACTGTCCAGAAACGCAGAAACTGGAGACTCCGACAAAGAAGCGCTTTTTGCTTCTGCCGGCGGAGTTGAAGTTTCGGAGTTTCTAGGAGGCAACACTAGACAAGCGTCTCGAGCTGCTCAAAGCTAACGCTTCTCGCAAGATACTCCCAGAAGCCTATTCGGGGATGAAAACTGGCTAGGCGCTGGAGCTGGCCAACTATCCAAATG
>NZ_JAGGQP010000006.1 GCF_018613235.1 Bacillus sp. ISL-41 | reverse complement strand
TCTTGACAGCTTTTCTCCTTTTGATCCCGAACCTGTCTTAAGTATCCACATCTTGTGACAGCTTTTCGCTTTTTGGCACCAAACCTGTCATATTTACGGGATCCCACCCTATTCCCGCTCTTAAAAATGCATAAATAAATCCGCGGATGCTGCTTCGTTCAGCAGCCATTTTATCGGTACTTGTTCTGCCGGGTGGATGAATTCAAAATGATCGTTAACATCCATATCCACTACGTACAGTTGGGCCCCCATTTCTACGGCGATCCCGAGTAGGTCATGAACAGAAGATACTCCAAAGTCATTCAACGCATTCGATAAGTATTCAAGGTCTTCGGATGGGACTGAAACATACCGTTTATCCAGGATATTGACTCCCCTGCGGGAAAATGCCAGTATGACATCTGCACCTGATGACGCTGCTCCTACGGCCACATTCAAGGGTGGGTACGCAGACTCTAATTCATCATGCAAAGCCATTACCACTACTTTTTTCTTTTCCATCAGCTCTTCCCCCTCCATTAGTAACTTAGCACGGCATCCGCCTGGTAGGCGGTCTCTAGAAAAGTTGCAACACCTGACAGTTCGGCACCCTCAACCAGTTCCAGTCCATCGGCGATCAGTACGTTCATCTGGCAGCCGAAAAATTTAATTCCCTGATCTAATGCCTGCTGCATTAGTTTTTGTAAATCCATATTGTGGGTTCTTTCCATGATCTTCACATACCGTTTATCCAGAACTCGGGCTCCATCTAAATCAAAGAAAATCGATACCTCGTTCTTTTCCTCAGCATTTTTGAGGGCTTTTTTCAGAACATAGGGGACATTGGAACTCAATGAAACGAAGTATACAAATTTCTTATTTGCCATGTAGCTTCCCTTCCTTCGATCTTTTATTTCTACAACTAATTATGTTGTCCAAATGAATGATAAACCTTACCCTCATTATATACCCATATAGGTATATTTAAAAACAAAATAAATCAGCAGCCTGGTTCTCTACACCAAGCTGCTGCCTTTGTCCTTAACTACTATTTCACCCATTTATGAAGCAGGGGTCCTGTTTCACCGTATACCGGGTCTGTCTCTGGCACTGGCACGTTTTTGATTTGTGATAATGCCTGAGCCCTGGTGCCAGGATCTTCTTTTTTCAAATCAGGATTCCGTCCGTTTGGATAGGCTCCTACAACAGCAAAATCTTGGCTGCTGTCAATTTTCTTGTGCCCGGTACCCGCCGGAAGGACAATTACATCACCTGCTTTAAGCTCGAGTCGTTCTCCGCTGTCACCGCCGATTTGCACGGTTGCGCTGCCTGACTTTACGCCGAGAACTTCATGAGTATTTGTATGATAGTGATGGTAATCGTAAATATCACCCGTCCAGGTGCCTGTCCAATTATGCTGCTCGAATTGCTCCTCCATGCTTAAGTTATCGTCAAAAACACCCTGATAGACAATGACCGGCAATGTTGGATTGTTTGGAATATCACCTGTATCCTGTGCAAAAAATGATTGTACTTGTGTTCCCATTGTGGAATCCGCTCCTTTCTTTTATCGTATTTGAATGATACTTTTAAAAGTGAAGTGCCCACCACAATTGTCCTTATGTGGCATGAGCCAAAATGGCCTATGCTTATCTCTACCTAAAATTCTCTAGTGTTAAACGTATCGCCTTGTTTAAGATTGCCAGCTTTATAGCCTTTATTGAACCAGCTTTTCCTCTGCTCTGACGTTCCGTGTGTGAAGCTTTCCGGCACGACATAGCCCTGGGATCGCTTCTGAATCGTATCATCTCCTACTGCACTGGCAGCATTCATCGCTTCCTCCAGGTCACCTTCTTCGACTACACCCATTCCCTGTGCATGGTGAGCCCATACGCCTGCTAAATAATCGGCCTGGAGCTCAAAACGGACTTGATATTTATTGAATTCTGTCTGGTCCAAACGACCGCGCAGTGAATTCAGCTTATCGGTAGTTCCCAGTAATGTTTGCACATGGTGTCCTACCTCATGGGCGATAACATAGGCCATCGCAAAGTCACCAGGTGCCTGGAATTTTGTTTGAAGTTCATTATAAAAACTGAGGTCTATATAAAGTTTCTGGTCCCCCGGACAATAAAATGGGCCTACCTGCGATCCTGCCATTCCACAGGCTGACTGGACACTGCCGGAATACAAAACCAGTGTAGGCTCTTGATACTCCATGCCCTGTTCCGCAAATACCTCGGACCAAACTTCCTCTGTATCGGCAAGGACTACTGAAACAAATTGGGCAAGCTCCTCTTCCTCGGCTGACTGCTCATAAGGAGCAGGAGACTGGTTTCCGCCATTTGTCATATTATTAACGACATCCCCCATATCGCCTCCGCCAAGGAATGTCATGATCACTAACAGGATAATCCCGCCTAGGCCGCCGCCCATGAGCATGCCGCCGCCGCCCATTCCTCTTCTATCTTCCACATTGCTGCTCGCTCTTCTGCCTTTCCACTGCATGATGTTGGCTCCTTCCTGCTATATACTAAACATTGATATACAATCTATAATGGATGTCCTTAGTGTTATACCCGCTATTAAGCGATTTATTTGCCTTTCTGTGAATATTTTTTGGTATGTTACTAGTATTCTGGGCAGAGCAAAGCCTTCATCAATTGTTTCTCCACAAACAAAAAAGCAAGCAGAGCTCCCTCATTAAAGGTACTCCTGCTTGCTTTTTTTCATTGCCTAGGAAATATCGACGCTGATGGCTGCAGAGACGTCATAATGCTCGAGGTCTAATTCGATGTCTTCGCCTGCTGCCAGTTTGGCTAGCTGAACACCCAGATAGGGTCCGACTGTCAGGCCTGAAGCTCCCAATCCATTTGCCAGGAATAGATTTTCATAGCCCGGGACAACTCCAATGATTGGCAGGAAGTTCGGCGCGACTGGACGGAATCCGACTTTTGTTTCGAGATATGTCGCATTTGCCAGGCCAGGTGCAACCGCCAATCCTTTATCGATAATTTCATGCATGCCGCCGAGAGTCGGGCGTTGGTCAAATCCTTGCTCGTCTTCATGCGTTGCACCAATGACAACCCTGCCTCCATCGAACGCCAGAATATACTGGTTATTCGGAGGCATGACGACAGGCCAGCTGCCGGTCTCTGTATCCTCCAGCATAAGATGGATGATTTGTGCTTTTTGAGGATTGATATTCAGCTTCATCCCAAGTGGTTCCAGCAGCTCAGGTGCCCATGCCCCTGCAGTCAGGATGATACTGTCGGCTTCATATTTTGTGTCCCCTGCTCTAACACCAGTCACTTTTCCGCGTGTGTACTCTATTTCAGCATTTCCATTTACCATTGAAGCACCATGTTTTTGCGCAGCATTCAGAAGAGCATCCCGCAATAACCGCCCATTTACGCGTGCCCCGCCGGTTACATGCACAGAAGAATAATCATCTGATAATGGTGGAAAAAGCTCAATCGTTTCTTGCTGATCCAACTGTCTGATCTCTCCGATTTCCGGTGCTTCTTCCCATCTAATGGTCGCTCTTTCTTCCATTTTCGCAAGTTTTTCCTGATCGTAATGAAGGCTGACCGCACCTACACGCTGATAGCCCGTCTCCATCTCGCCGTCCTCTTCAAGCTGTTTAATAAGAGATGGATAAAAGGCCGCTCCATTCTTTGCGAGGAAATACCATGCCTTATTCCTGCGCTGGGTCAGCCAGGGACAAATGATTCCAGCCGCGGCATCCGTCGCTTGTCCCGGCTCTCCCCTGTCAATGATCGTTACATTCTTGCCTTCCTTCGCTAAGTGATAAGCTGCCGATGCTCCTAATATCCCAGCTCCGATAACAATATATGTTTTCATTCCTACACCTTTTCCGTAAAAGATTCTTGATATCATTCTACAGAAATTCAGTGATAGACTCAAAAACATCAGCTAAAAGTTGTCATCTCACCAATTTTTCTGGATCAAACAACCATAATGCCTGATTATATGAGTGCCACTTGTACTTTCATATCCTAGACTGCACTGTGCCATTGGAGCTTTCATTTACCAAGAAAGGTCCGTACTCTCAAACTTCTTTTCCGTTATTTTACATTTGCACTTTAACTCCTCTACAAAATTTTGAATTATATATCCTAAAATACCGAATGCTAATCTTCTATAGAGGTTACGGACCCTTTTTAAAAATAGTTTCTACTATCGAAAAGTAATTTTCGCTATACCTCGGGGGTTTCTGATATAATTTTTATTATTGTGTACTTACAGCAATGATACTGTTGAAATAATGGAGTGAATATAAAGATGAACACCAAAAAGGCTCTGCCTATTTTATTTTTAGTCATGTTTCTCGTTATGGTCGGCTTTGGAATTATCATTCCAGTCATTCCTTTTTACGCTGAAGAAATCGGGGCAACCCCCACTCAACTAGGATTGTTGATGGCGGTCTATTCCTTGATGCAGTTCATATTCGCGCCAATGTGGGGACGAATCTCCGACAGGATTGGCAGGAAGCCTGTCATCATGATTGGCATACTTGGGCTGTCCCTTTCTTTTTTCTTGATGGCCCTTTCCACTGAGCTTTGGATGCTGTTCGCGGCCAGGATCATTGGTGGATTTTTGTCTTCGGCCAATATGCCTACTGTCATGGCCTATGTCGCAGATATCACTTCTGAGGAAGACCGCGGAAAAGGCATGGGAATCATCGGCGCTTCAGTAGGGCTGGGATTTATTTTCGGTCCGGCAATCGGCGGTGTTTTTTCGCAAACCAGCCTGAGCACACCTTTTTACCTTGCAGGAGCGACTTCGCTGATTACGTTCCTTTTCGTTACTTTTATCTTGAAAGAATCGCTTTCAGCTGAACAGCGAAGCATTCAGGAAAAGGAAAAATCCTCATTGCTTAAGGCTTTGAGCGGACCGCTTTCAATGTTATTCCTGCTTCAGCTGTTCGTTTCACTTTCTTTGTCCGGACTCGAGGCAACCTTTGCTTATTTTGCTGCTGAAAAAGCTGGACTGGGTTCAGTCGAATTAGGATATATTTTTATGATCATGGGACTGGCAGGAGCCATTGTGCAGGGAGGATTAGTCGGCAGGTTGACTAAGAAGCTTGGCGAGGGCATTGTCATCCAGCTGGGCATCATCATTTCTGCGGCAGGGTTCGGATTAATCCTCCTGACAGAAGGATTTGGGACTGCAGCATTATTCCTGACTATTTTTGGAGTAGGAAATGGGTTGATTCGCCCAAGTGTATCCTCATTACTAACCAAAAAATCGACGACCGGTCATGGCGGCACGACTGGCTTGCTTTCATCCTTTGATTCCCTCGGCAGGATTATTGGGCCTCCATTAGGCGGATGGCTCTTCTCGATTGCTATTGGAATGCCTTATATTTCCGGGATTGTTTTATCAATGGTTGCCCTGGTTTTATACCAATTCTATCAAGCACGAACAAAAACTTCCCATTCATTAGACCAATAATAAATAACAGGAGGACGGCAGATTTGCCATCCTCCTGTTATTTATATTTGCTAAACCTTCTTAATTCGTTAAGGGAAGTTTTATTTCAACCAAGGTCCCCATGTTTAGCTTACTATGATAAGTAATAGTACCATTATGCTGTTTGATGATTTTATGGCAAATCATCAACCCCAGACCCGTCCCTTTCTCCTTTAATGTGTAGAATGGCTCTCCTAAGCGCGGAAGCAATTCTTCTGGAATTCCACAACCTTCATCTTGAACAAGAATAATACATTCACCATCTATTCCTTTTTGTACTTTTATATCAATATTTCCGCCCTTCGGCATGGCCTCCATCGCATTCTTAAAAATATTCAGGAACACTTGCTTAATCTGGTTTTTCTCGCATGTTATGAAGAAATCTGTACCCAGATAACTACGGCTGAATTGTATATTTTTCATATTGGCCTGCGGAGATAAGAATTCGACTGTATGATCGATCAAATCACACAAGTTGGCCCGGTTAAGCTGGACAGCCTGCGGTTTTCCTAAAGAAAGCATTTCGCTGGTTATTGTTTCGATTCTTTCTAGTTCGCTTAGGAGCAAGTTATTAATTTCCTTCGAACTAGTCTCTTTTCCATACAGCTGGACAAACCCCTTTATTGTCGTAAGAGGATTCCGTATTTCATGGGCTACCCCTGCTGCCAGTTCCCCCACGATCGATAGCTTTTCGGATTGCAAAAGAATCTCTTCCGATTTTTTGCGTTCAGAAATATCCCTGCTTATGATCACAATGTGCTCAATTAATTTTCCATCATTCATAACAGGCATGCAGCGGGACTCAAAATCAATCCATTTCCCATCTAGATGCTGGAAGCGGAACTCTACTGGCAGTGATTTCTTATTCTTCATGATCTTTGTGATTGTTTCCCTGAATTTCCCTACGTCATCTGGATGAATGACCTTACATATTTCTATTTTTTCAAGCTCCGCAACCTTGTAACCCAGCACCACCTCATGTGAGGGAGAAAAATAACTAATAGCATGCTCTTTATCCATTACCATGATGAGATCTGAGGTATTCTCGGCAATGAGGCGGTATTTTGATTCACTTTCCTCCAGCGTTTGCTCCATCCTCTTTCGTTCTTTAATAACTCTGTATAACTTTTCATAGGACTCGATCAATAATCCTCCAATAAGCACTCCTATTGAAACAAACATTAAGTATTGAAGGTGGAACAGTGGATTGTCTTTAATTATGTTTAAAACGATCGGTACAGTAATAATATACGTGACTATGTAAGAACACAGAAAGATCATGTATCTTCTGAATGGTCTAAAATGTATAGTGAACTTGTGAATTACGATAAAAACGGCCATAACTACTAACCAGCCAACTATTGCAGGAAACCAGTTATCAGATACTATTAACCTGGCCGTCAATGCAAAAGTGCTGGCAATCATGCCTGCACCTGGTCCAAGGTAAGCAAAGACCAAAATGATTACGGCATAGCGGATATCATATGAGTAACCTTGATCCTGGAAAGATAAGCTAACAAGCAAGGAGGAAACAATCCCTGCGTATAGACCTACCCAGAATCGCAGCTGCTTGAGTGGCTTGAGATTCAGATAAGAGCGAATTACTAAAGGAGTACTGACCATTAAAGAAAGCATTGAAATATTAATTATGTAATCTATTATAATCAACTGGCTCCCACCTAAATTAATTCCAAATTTACTAATATCATAAACCAGAGATTACACCTTTTCTATAAAATTTATAGAAGAAATTCTTTAATATTTTTAAAATTTTTAAAATAATTAAACTTTAACTTAAATTATTTCGAGTATCGTAGTAATATTAAACTTATAAAAGGAGGAGATCAATTTGACTAAAACGATGGAAAAGCGCCTTTCCCGCTCTGAAGTCCCTGTTGATTTGACATGGAACCTGGATGATTTATTCTTATCTGACCAGGAGTGGGAGGCTGAACTGAAAGAGATTGAAGAGGACGTCAAAAAATTCGGCGGCTTTAAAGGCAGCCTGCATACAGAACCGAAAGCACTGCTGGAATGCCTTACTGCTCAGGAAGAACTGACGAAAAAGCTAATAAAAGTACGTACATACGCGAGCCTGAAACAATCCGCTGATGGCACAGACCCATTGAATCAGGCAAATTCGGCCAAAGTAGCAGCCATTGGCACACAAGCTATGTCTGCTCTATCATTCATTTCTTCTGAAATACTTGATTTCGAGGATGGTAAAATCGAAGGATTCCTTCAGGAAGAACCAGGTTTGGAACCTTTTAAAAAGAACTTATTAGAACTATTAGAAACCAAAAAGCACAAGTTATCGCCTGAAACAGAAGAAGTGCTGGCTGCGCTTGGCGAGGTCCACTCTGCTCCGTACAATGTTTATGGAATGGCTAAGCTTGCCGACATGCAGTTCTCCTCAATACAGGATGAAGAGGGAAATGAACTGCCAGTTTCTTTCGCAGTATTCGAGAGCCGATATGAATTTTCACCAGACACCTATGTCCGCAGGAAAGCATATGAATCCTTTGTTTCTACACTGAAACAATATAAAAATACAATTGCCGCCACCTATGCAACTGAAGTCAAGAAACAGGTTACACTAGCAAAGCTCAGAAACTATGATTCCGTTACCGATATGCTATTGGAACCGCAGCAGGTGACACAGGAAATGTACAATAATCAAATTGATATCATTTACAAGGAACTCGCACCGCATATGCGCCGTTTCGCCCAGTTAAAGAAGAAGGTGCTAGGGCTGGACAAAATGATGTTCTGTGACCTGAAGGCTCCATTTGATCCTGAATTTGATCCGAGCATCACCTATGATGAAGCACGCGACCTGATTACAGAGTCCTTAAAAGTAATGGGCCCTGATTATACCGCCATGATTGAAAAAGGCTTTGATGAGAGATGGGTGGATCTCGCTGATAATGTCGGTAAATCAACGGGTGCATTCTGCTCTAGCCCTTATGGTTCCCATCCATATATCCTGATTACATGGGCCGACAATATGCGCGGCTGCTTCACACTAGCTCACGAGTTCGGTCATGCAGGGCATTTTTACCTGGCGAACCAAAACCAGCGCATCATGAATGTACGCCCTTCCATGTATTTCATAGAAGCGCCTTCTACGATGAATGAGATGCTTCTCGCACAGCATCTTCTCGAAAAAAATAAAGATGATGCCCAGATGAGCCGATGGGTCATTCTTCAGCTCTTAGGAACGTACTACCATAACTTTGTCACGCACCTGCTTGAAGCAGAGTACCAGCGCCGCGTATACGCCCATGCTGAAGCTGGCAAAGCTCTGACGGCTAAAACACTTACTGAAATCAAAACTGAAGTCCTTGAAGGCTTCTGGGGCGATACAGTGGAAATCGATGAAGGAGCCGGCCTGACATGGATGCGCCAGCCACATTACTATATGGGCTTGTATCCATACACTTACTCTGCTGGTTTGACCGCATCAACTGCCGTATCACAGCTGATCAAGAAAGAAGGCCAGCCTGCCGTTGACCGCTGGCTTGAGGTGCTCCGTGCGGGCGGCACTATGAAACCGCTCGACTTGCTGAAGCATGCAGGATTGGATATGTCGACACCGGAACCGGTCCGAAAAGCAGTTGCTTATGTCGGTTCATTAATTGATGAATTAGAACAATCTTATCAATAGAAGCAGAAAAACCCATGGGACATTCCCATGGGTTCTACTTATTTATTCATTTTAGCAAGGAAATCCCCAAGAAGGTCATCCAAATCCTCTTCCTTCTCTTCGCTATCCTCTTCTGGTGAGTCGGTCTGCTTGATCGATTCCCATACGAACGAATCAAGGTCATCATCATCCATAGCATTGCTCTCAGCCGTTGAAGCAGTCTCTTCAAAATACGGTGAATCCTCTGCTGCAGTTACTGACGGAAGATCCATCTCTTCTTCCTGAAGATACAGTGCTTCATCAATTTCAGTTGACTTGCTATTCAGAGATGCAAGCAGTGCTGTGGCCCGTATTGGGTCTGTCAGCAGATGATATACGATATTGCCAAGCAAAGCCTCTGAATGCTCATGCTTGATCCAATCCCGTTGCGATTTGCTGAGATTGCGCGGGAGGGGAATGGTAATCGTCTCGCGTTCCCTCGAATATGAATTCCCTACACCTTGCAGGACAAAATCAGCAATCTTGCTGGAAAAATTCCTTCTCTCGGTTTCTTTCAGTTTTTGAAGATGCCTTAAAATATGGTCAGGTGTATCAGAAGGAACGCGGAACGATAGTGCCTGTCCTCTCTTAATCTCATTTGGGTTGGTTTTTTTCATAGAATCACCTTATTTTAGCTTTTAACAGGTTCAGAAGCGGCTTTGCTGCTCTTCTCTGATTTCTTCACATAATCCATAATGAGCTTATAGTAAGCATTGGCCATCATCCAGATGCTCTCTTTTTCATCCTCGAAGAATTCAATATTGTAGCCATCAAGATTATTGTTCAATGTCTTAATATAATCTTTTAGAACGGTCGCGCCGCCGCCGACAAAATAGCAGATTTCAGTCTGAGAGTTTTTAGCCCAGACATTGCGAAGCAGGCGGTATTGCTTTTTAGCCAGTTCAAGAAGGATACGATCAGTGATATCATGGACGCTTGTCCGGCTTCCCTTAACCATGATATGGTTGCGGTCATTCTTGCGCGTGATGATTTCTACAACATCTGTCCGGCTGTCCAATTCCACGCCATGCTTGCTGCGGATTTCTTCCCTGATTTGTTCCAATGCTTCAGAAACACCAAGATTGAAGCCCTGCGCTTTGTCATCATCGACATTGCGGTTTTTGATGACAGCGATATCAGTAGATAATCCGCCGATATCCTGGATCAAGATCCTTCTATCAATTAAATCCTTGTTGATGATTTTAAGGCTGTTATCCATCACTAGATTGATATAAGCAGCGAAGCCCTCAGGGTATACCTTCACTTCATCAAATTTGATATTAACTTTCAAACCCTGGTATTTAGGCGTTACGAGGAACTCAACCTGATGAACAGATCCAACTAACCTGGAACGGTAGCCTGCGTCCTTTCCTTCCTTCACTTCACGAAGCGGAAGTCCTGTACCAAGTGTGTAGTTAGCATCGATGACATTCTTGCTTTTTGGAAACAGCTTTGCGTTCTCTTCACTCACTGCATCCAATGCAAGAGTAGCGAACAACATAACCAAAGTCTGATCTTCCTCGGACTTGCTGCTTCCGGGATCAAGTTCTGTCGCATTATCGCTTTTAGTCGCAAGATTGCCGACACGGTAAATTACATTGTTATCCTTCAGGGCAGGGGAGTGGACTCGAATATGGATTCCATCTAGTGGATCCTTCGTGTCAAGCTCCTCAATACCGATGACAGGACGGTCTTCTGTATCCCTTGCTACGATATTTGGAATATTTAACTCATTATCAAATTCTCCAAAAATAGCCTTAATAGAATCGTTACCAACATCAACAGCTGCAATTCTAGATTTCGTCATTTCTATCATTCCTTTTCAATAATCTAAGTTTATGTATACTCACTTACTATTTTAAAGGTAAAGGTAAATAATAGATACTGCAAGCAGAACTGGTAAAAAGAAATATAAATGTAAACATGTAAACATGCTGTAAACCTTAAGGTTCATTGTATACATAATTGTACACAACGAATACAAAGTTGTATACATGTTGATTTAACAGTATGTATACAACTTTGTATACACGTAAACATAATTGTATACACAGTGTTTACAAATCGTATACAAGTTTACGTTTATGTATACATGCGTTAAACGCCTGCTTGTTTTCTATTATTTTCCACATAATAACTACAAACTCCCCTCCCCTGCCCTCATTATCAAATGATATTTTTAAAGATATAAAGGTACTCATAAAACACAGAAGGTTATTTGGATCGATTAAAATATTATTTTACCGGTGGGAAATTCACGATGATTGGATGTCTTTTTTTAAAACGAGAAGATGAGTTGCCCCCGCAATGTACGATGAACAAGCAGAAGACTTTAAAATCCGCTAAAAGAACCAACAAGCGCTCGGGAAGGAGGTAACTACCAACAGGCTGAATTCCCTCCCCTTTCAGTATAGGTTAAGAAAATCAGTGTAAGATACAGTCGAAGCATGACGAAAGAGGAAGAAGAAGCAGAGAAAAATAAAAAAGCCAGGTCAATGCCTCCTGGCCTGGCTTAAAGAGGGTTTATATTTTCTTAACAAATTCAGATTTAAGCTTCATCGCTCCAAACCCTTCTAGTTTACACTCAATATCATGGTCACCATCTACTAGACGGATATTTTTAGCCTTAGTGCCAATTTTTATTACGGATGATGTACCTTTTACTTTAAGGTCCTTGATGACTGAGACACTGTCTCCATCGCTCAGAATATTCCCGTTCGAATCTTTAATTACCTTACTATCTTCTCCATTAGTCATTTCAGCCGAATGATCCCATTCATGGGAGCATTCGGGACAAACGAGCAGTGGCCCATCCTCATACGTATATTCAGAATTGCATTTTGGACAATTTGGCAAATTAGACATATTGTAAGCCCTCCGTATTCCTTTGTAATAAACTTTATTATAGACAAGTTTCAGTAACATTCCTATGGCATTAATAGAACGGTACGGCAAGATATCAAAAGTGTTTATAGCTGTTCTGTTCATTTCAATATGGTTAAACCCTATCAACACAGTTGAGGAGATTATGAAAGGCAAAAAAGCCCCGACCGGATGATCAGTCATCCATCAGGGCCCTTTCACTAGTTTTCTACGATTTCCTTACGGTTTTTCTTAAACAATCTTGATAGAACTTCGTATACAATCGGTACGATAATCAGTGTTAATAATGTTGAGCTGGTCAAACCGCCGATTACGGTAATCGCCAGACCTTTGGAAATCAGTCCGCCTCCGCCAGATCCTATCGCTAATGGAATCAATGCGCCTACTGTGGCTATTGCGGTCATCAGGATTGGACGTAAACGTGTAGCACCTGCCTCAAGTACCGCTTCGCGCATTGTCAGCCCTTCACGTTCCATATGAATGATTCGGTCTACCAGCACGATGGCGTTCGTTACGACGATACCAATCAGCATCAACAGACCCATCATGACTGAGACAGAGATGGTTTCACCTGCAATAAGCAGCCCGACAAATGAACCAATGACGGCGAATGGAAGCGAGAATAGGATTGCAAATGGTGCGACACCTTCTCGGAAGGTAACGACCAGGATAAAATATACGATCGCAATCGCAGCAAGCATTGCAGCCCCAAGCTGGGTGAATGTTTCGGTCATATCTGCCTGGACACCTGCTACGCCAACTTCCACTCCTTTAGGCAGATCTAATTCATCGATTGCTTTTTCAGCTTCAGCAGCTGCCTTTGAAATATCCTTGCTTACGACAGTGCCTGATACAGAAGCATAGTACTGTCCTTTACTGCGGGCCAGAGTGTTCATCGTTGAGCCCTCTTCAACCGTTACTAATTCAGACAGCGGCAAGGTCGTTCCAAGTGCTGTTTGCACTTCAGTGGCAAGGATGTCATCGATTGATTCTGGCTGTTCCGCTTGCTCCTGCTGGACAATCACATCAAGTGATTCTCCATCTTTTTCAACGGTCGTCAAGACCTCTTTCGATTTATTCGGATTGAGCATCATCACGATTTGCCCTGCTGTCAAACCATATTGCAGCAGTTCATCCTGCTCAACCTTGAAGGTGTATTCTACATAGGCATCTTCTGCACTGGAAGATACATCCTTCAAGCCTTCCACTGTTTTCATTTCTTCTTCTACCATCTTGACAGTGCTGGTTAATTTGTCTAGATCCTCACTGTACAAGGTATAGCTGATTTCATTCTCTGGCATCGACATTCCGCCAAAGTTCTGGCTCTTCCATTCACCGCTCTGGCCAATGTTAAAGACATATTCCTCGAGTTCTTCTCTTACTTCCGAAAAGTTTTCCATTTCAGGGTCAAAGATCAGGTACATTAATGCTCCGCCTGCTCCTCCGCCCATCATGGCCGCCATCTGATCTGCTTCTTCGTTGATCGATACCTGTACGATGTCGATGTCTTTGCGTTTCAGCATTTCATCTTCTACTTCTGCTACATTTTCAATGGTTTCTTCCTTAAGCTCACCAGCTTTAGGAGTGTAGGTCAGATACATGACTTTTTCTTCTTCACTGCCCATGAAACTGAAGCCGATAATCGGAGTCAGCGCAAGACTTCCGGCAAGCAGGACAACAGCAATGAGTGAAGTTATGATCTTATGGTTAAGCGACTTATTCAAGACACCCTTATACCAATGAGCCAGTTTTCCAACTTCCTTATGGCTGCTTTCTGTCTTTTCATCATATAACTTCTTCCTGAATAAAAAGTGGGATAATGCCGGTACGATGGTGATCGCCACAATCAGTGAAGCACCCAGTGCAAATGTCATTGTCAAGGCGAATGGCGCGAACAATTCCCCTACCATGCCGCCTACGAAAATCAACGGCGCAAATACAGCAACCGTAACGAGCGTCGACGACAAAATTGGCTTGAACATTTCAATTGTCGCTTCACGCACAAGTGCCCGGCCTGTCAATCTCTCTTCTTTCAGATGCAGGCGGCGATAAATATTTTCCACAACGACAATCGAGTCATCGATCACACGGCCAATCGCTACAGTTATCGCGCCCAGTGTCATGATATTAAGGGTGATGTTCATCCAGTTCAATAGCAGCAGGGCCATAAAAATCGAAACTGGAATCGAGACAATTGATATAATCGTAGATTTGAAGTCACGCAGGAATAGCAGGATAACCAGAATCGCGATTAAACCTCCAAATAAAGCTTTTTCAATCATGGTAAAAACTGATTCTTCAATTGGCTCTCCCTGGTCAAGCGATACTTCAATGACCAAGCCATCGATTTTGGATTCTTCTTCTTTTACTAAATCCTTCACTGCATTCACTACATCAACCGTGTTCGCTTGCTGCTCTTTGACAATCTGAAGGGCAATCGCGTCTTCACCATTGGTGCGTGAAATGGATTGTACTTTACCAACAAGCTCAATTTCAGCAAGTTCACTCAGTTTAACAAAAGGTGATGGATTGGCTGCTGACGGCGTGACCGGAATCAGCATATTTTTCAATTCTTCTGTCGTCGTAAATTTGCCATCGACGGCAACAGCCTGCTCGCCTTCCTTAAATTCAAAAAGACCGAGGGAAACACCCAGATTGCTGGCTTGGATCATTTCCTTTACATTCGTTTCCGTTAATCCAAATTGCGCAAGCTTTGCTTCATCGTACGTTAAATTTACTTCTTCGATATGCTGACCAGTCATGGTGACAGAGGCAACACCATCAATTTTATCGATTTTAGGAAGGATAATATCCTCAACGGTTGATGTAAGCTCCACAATATCCTCATTTGAACTGCTGACACTCAATGCCGCAACTGGCATCATATTCATGCTGATCGCTGTGATGGTCGGTTCCTGAGCTCCTTCCGGCAGTGTCACCATATCCAATGCCGATTGCAAGGCACGCTTGGCCTCATCCATATCGATGCCATACTCGTACTCTACCTGGATACTCGACATATTGGAGTAGGAATTCGAATAGACATATTTAACGTCTTCCAATCCCTCTACCGCTTTCTCAATCGGAATTGACACATCTTCCATTACTTTCTCAGGAGTCGCCCCAGGATATACATCCATAACCATCAGGTATGGGATTGAAATATTCGGGATGGTCTCCATGTTCATCCTTGTGCCGGAATAGATTCCTGACACGGTTATGATAATCGTAAGCAGCCATACGGCCAATTTATTCCCAAGTACAAAATTGACTAAATTTTTCACTACTGCACCTACCTCAAAATGACTTTAGTGACCATAATAATGTTACTGACTGACCGGTCATTTGTCAATCCTGGATGTACAGAAGCTAGAAATAGAGAGCATAAAAAAATCCGCCTCATAAAGAAGCGGATTTCTTTTTTCATTTACTAGAAAGAGTACGAACTTTTATATAAAGATTAGTGTCTAACTCCAGCGCCTAGCCCCTCGAGTCGCTTCGGTCCGCCCAATGAAGTCAAAGATCGACTTAATCAGTCGGCCCTCCAGCGCTTGTCGGGGGTGACCAAGGCGCTTACGCTTTTCTTATTCATCATCTATCTCGCCGTCACCGATTTCATCTTCTTCCTCGACGTCTTCTATCTGTTCCCCTTCCTCAGGCGGTGCGTCATTGCCGCAGCCAGTTACAGTGAACATAGAAATGGCCAAGAATAGCATAAACAATAGCTTTTTCATTTTCATTCCTCCTTTGAAAAAAGTATTTCCAAGGTTTAATTTTTCTATGTAGTTCGCTACGGAAGAATTCACCGATCCTCAAAAATAGATTTACCCAGACTTAATGTCTGGTTTTAGATGAATGTTGAATTAATCTCAAAATTATTTTATTAAGTGTAATAAATCTCAGTAAAAGATTAACAATAATACCAAAGGAGTGACTCGCCCCATGAGTGGAACAAATGTAGAACTTACCTCAACTGAAATTTCGAATATATGGTCTTCCTACTTGAAAGGCAGTATGGAGTTGAGGTTTTTTCAATATTTCAATGCAACTGCAGAGGATCCTGAGGTTAAAAATATAGTAGAAAAAATGATGGAGTTTTCACAAAAGAGTCTTGAAGACCTTGAGGTTATTTTCAAAAAAGAAAACCTGACGATTCCATTGGGCTTTACCGAAAAGGATGTACGGCTGGACGCGGATAAAGTATTTTCAGATACCTTTATTTTATATATTTGCCATGACTTAACGATGTTGTCACTAAGTACATATCCAAGCGCATTCCCTGACTGCACCAGGAAGGATGTCAGGAATTTTATTCAGAATGCGATAGAATTCACTATACAAATCCAAAATGAAATCACAGATTTAATGTTATCCCAGGGAACTTACCTAAAATCCCCTCAGGTAGCGATGGACCATACAGTCGATCTGGTTGATGAGATGAAATACCTCAACGGACTATTCGGCGGCTCCCGGCCAGTGAATGCAGCAGAAATCGCGAACCTGTCAAGAATCATCCACCGGGCTCGCTTTTCGAAGATGATCCTTGTTACATTTAGCAAACTGGCGTCCCACAAGGATGTTAAGCAGCATTTCAGCAAAGGAAGAGACGCACTTGAAAAAGTCTTGGAAACGCTGGGAGATGTGTTTGAAAAAGAAAACATCCCCTATTCAGCTTCCGGGGATTATAATATGTTCGATGTGAGAAATTCACCTTTTTCTGATAAATTGATGCTGTTTTTCGTGAATACTTGCCTTGGAATGTTCTGCTTCATCATGATCAACCAGGCGCTGACCTCCAGTTTGAGGACAGATATCGTCACCAAATTTACGATAATATCCACCCAAATGAAGAAGTTTTACGGAAAAGGCCTGCTTCTGACGATCACCGAAAAATGGCTCGAACAGCCTCCGCAGGCTTTGGATCGGAAGGTATGAAAAAAGGATTCCGACTGGATTAATCCAGGGGAATCCTTTTTGAATATTTATTCTTTTGTTACCAGGTAAGCTTTGTACTCTGTAACGCCTGCTTTTTCAACGTATACTGCCAGTACCCAGTCTCCGTTAGGAAGTTCAATACCATTTTGAACTGTTCCGTCCCATAGGAATTCATGGTATGGAGTTGGAGCATTGGTGAATGTTCCTAATGTATCAATATAGCCACCAATCTTTCCATCAGGAGTTAATACAAATAGATTATATTCCACCACTTCCGCCCCACCAGGCAGATAGGCTCCAACATAGTATTCATCTTCCACCTTATCCATATACGCACCTGTTACACGAGGGTAGTCAGGCTCTCCAACGAATAGGATTGTAGGAACGTCAAAGATTTCAAATCCATCAGATACTGCGATTGTTCCCTCATAATAGCCAGGTTCCAGTTTAGAAGTATCAACCTGAACATTGAAGTTCACCTGCTGGGACTTGCCGGCGTTCACTTTCAAGTTCTTGCTTGTCATCACCTTGATGCCTTCAGGGTTTCCAGCAAACTCAACATCAAAACTATAAGTCTTGGTTTTATCTGAAAGGTTCTTGATTTCAAAGCTATTTTCTTCAACTTGTTTGCCGCTATCCTTTACAAACTTGCCAAATGAATGGCTGCCTGGAGCGACAAGAGTTTCTGTATTCAAAGCATCTACAATACGGATGCTCCCTGCTCCTTGCGTGTTATGTGCATAAGGTTTTTCGGTAGCTGGATCAATTACATCATCTGCAGTGTTCATCAATGCAGCTTTCACATCTTCAGTACCCCAATTTGGATTCTTTTCCAACAGCAATGCCGCCGCACCGGCTACGTGAGGGGAGGACATACTAGTACCTTGTAACGCAGCATATCCTTCGCCAGGGAAAGTACTTACAATGTTCACGCCAGGAGCTGATACATCTGGCTTGATCATCCAAGAAAGCGTTACTGGACCTCGGGAAGAGAACGAAGCCATTGTTTCACCGATTTTCTTAGCAAATTTAACATTAAAAGCTACTTTGTTGTTGCCTGCTTCTAACTCAGAAAGCAATTTTTGGCCATCTTCATTTGATGTCTTGATGGTTGGTACAGCCATGCCAGGGACATCTGGTTGTTCACCAGCAACATTGTTGAAGATGATGGCACCAACTGCGCCAGCACTCTTTGCATTTTCTGCTTTGTCAACAAATGCATATTCACCTCGGCTGATTAAAGCGATTTTTCCTTCAAGTTCTTTCCCTTTAAAGTCACTTTCGGCACCTAGACCGACATAAACAAACTCATATTCCTCACCGTCTAACGACAATAATTCATCATCTGATGGGAATCCCATCACTTTAGCAGTTGGATATTCTACACCCTCAGAAGTGAATAATCCAGCACTATAATAGTTGTATGGCAGCTGTGTAGCCCCTACAGAAATGGCATCACGGGAGGTACCAGGTGATCCAACTGTCCAGTTGTTCGGGCCTGAGTTTCCGTTTGAAGTTACCGCTACAACGCCTTCTGCCATCGCCCAATCAAGCGCAATCGAAGTTGCCCAGTCAGGGTTGTTCAATGTGTTACCAAGAGACAGGTTCATGACGTCAGCGCCGTCTTGAACGGCCAATTCGATACCAGCCACTACATCTTCTGTCGTACCGCCATTCGCACCCAGAACGCGATAGCCTAACAACTTAGCATCAGGAGCTACTCCTTTGATTGCTCCATTCGCAGCCACTGTACCAGATACGTGCGTACCGTGGTATTGTCCAGCACCTTCCTGGGGATCGTTATCCTCATCTACAAAGTCATATCCTTTGTAATCCCCAAATGCATGCGCAAGATCAGGGTGAGTGTAATCAACCCCAGTATCGATTACCGCTACGGTAACTCCCTCACCTGTAAATCCTGCGTCCCATGCCTCATTCGAACCGATGAATGGAGCACTGTTCATCATATTCGGGCTGAATTCCTCAGCTGAAATTTCTTCGGCAGAAATAACATCAGCTGTGTAATGAACATTCGGGTATACCGCCTTTACGCCAGGCAGCGCTAATAGTTTGATAATTTCATTTGCTGGTAGTTTCGCAGAGAATCCAGAGAACACATAATCATACTCCCTTTTCACCTCTAAATCTTTAACGGAGTTCTTTAATGCACCAATTACTTTTCCTCGTTCAGACTTCAGGCTTGCCTTTGTCTGCTTCATTCCTTTATGCTTCGCTTCCACGATTGATTCTGCTTTTAGCTCGACAATGACCGAAGTCGGCCTGCTGGATGAAAGTTCAATGTCCCCGAAAATTTCTGCTAAAGGCAGCTCCGTCAGTTTGGTTTGTGAGGTTGTCCCTCCATTTGCTGCTGCTCCAAAGCCGAATGTTGAAAAAATCATGACGAATGCTACTAATGTAAGTAATACTCTTGGAAAATACCTCTTCATTCCTTCGCCTCATCCTCTCTCGTAAAATAATCAAAACCCTCACTCTTCTGGACTGAATTGACACCTCCTTAGGTAAAAAGAGTGAGTATGTATCTAGAAAATCCCTTACCTATTACTAATTAACTAATCTTTCAAGATACCCTCTAATAAATTAAACAAAAATTCTGACTACTATCGCCAAAAAAAATAACATGAAAACCTATCATAAACGATCTAGTAACAAACTCTGCTAAAACGTACAACTATTCGCCGGCATATGCCTTTCCGCTTTTGCAAATATAGGCTAGTATTTGGTCATCTTTTGCCCATTCCGCTATTGTCTGTTTCAGATAACAAGTGTAGTTTATTATTAAGTGGGGGTTTTTTAGACCTAAACACCGGTATTAAGTTAAATAAACAATTTTATAAAAAAAGAGGCGATACTAGAAAGTGAACATTTGGCATTCATACAAAAACTCATCTTTTATTTTAAAAATGACGGTCGGCTTTGTGGTTGGTATATTGGCTGGTGTTTTATTTGGGGCGGAGGCAGAGGTCTTCAAGCCGTTTGGAACGCTGTTAATAAAGCTACTTAACCTGATTGCTACGCCTGTTGTATTCTTGACGGTTGTGCTTGCGGTCAATCAAATGAATCCTGCGCAATTAGGCAGGACCGGAGGGAAGCTTGTACTTTATTATGGGGCAACGACGGCAGCAGCCGTCTTGATCGGCCTTGGACTTGCGCTGTGGATCAATCCAGGGAATTCCCTTTCACTGCCTGATGCAGTAGTTGAGAAGCCTGCGACACCTTCCATATCAGATGTGATCTTCAATATTGTCCCGGATAATTTCTTCTCCGCTTTTACTTCAGGAAATCTAATGGCCATCCTGTTTCTGGCGATCATTATTGGATTTACAATTTCGGGGATGCGATTTGCTGGTGAGGAGAAAACCCAAAACTATGGAGCCCAGCTGCAAGCATTTTTTGAAGCGGCGAATGAATTATTCTTCAGGATTCTAAAGGGCATCCTCCTTTATGCACCAATCGGTATTTTTGCGATAAGTGCTTCGACATTCGGTACACAAGGTTGGGATACATTAACTTCGCTATTGGAGTTTACAGCGGTATTCTATATCGGGGTCATCATTCTGTGGATCTTTGTTTACAGCGGAACATTGAAACTATTCAAGATTCCGGTCAGAAGCTTTTTTGCCAACACTAAGGATGCCTACACGACTGCGTTCTTCACCTCCAGCAGCATTGCCTCATTGCCAGTGGCGATTGAAAGTGCGAGGAAGGCGGGCATCAGCGAAAAAATGGTGAATTTCAGTTTACCTTTGGGAGCTGTGTTCAACTCAGATGGCGGCGCACTTCGGATGGGTGCCTCGATAGTCTTTGCTGCCAATGTAACAGGGATCAGCTTCTCACTGACTGACTTCATTACGATCGTGCTGATCGGGACTCTCCTTTCCATTGGCACAGCAGGCATCCCTGCCGCAGGGCTGGTGACTTTATCAGTCGTGCTGACGATGTTTGATTTGCCGCTGGAGGTCGTAGCGCTGATTGCCGGCGTCGATGCCATTATCGGGATGGCCGGAACAGCCTCTAATGTAGTAGGAGACGTGGTTGGTGCAGCAGTTGTCGACCAATCTGAAAAGAAGGCTGAAATGGCTGGATAGTAACTGATTAAAACCGCATCTTATGGGATGCGGTTTTTTCGCATTTCAAATACTTATACTTCGTTATTATTCAAATTGCCAGATAGAGAATCGATTTCAGCAGCTGAAACTTCGGAAACTGTTTTTTCAATATGAAGCATCGCGGAGAGTACGTATATGAAGGCCTCGTACATTGGGGATGTTTGTAATTGGTGAGCGAAGAGTGGATGAAAATGTACGCCCATATCTTTTCTGGCTTCATAATCAAAATGATAGAAATCGGTAACCGGGAAATACAGTCCGTCCCCCATTGGCATTAGGGTTCCGACCACAACTTCTCCAACTTTTACAGGGACTGCTAGCGGATCCACCACGATTACATCTATCAGCTTCTCTTCCAGCATGTCCATGACAATCAGGACATCATCGTTAAACTTATACACAATAGCGTAAAACTTTGTAACCGCTCGATCGAATGTTTTCATCCACGATTCCAAAATAGGCTGGTTCTTAAAAATTTGTTTATGGGTGATAATATATTCATCTATACATGTGCTGCTGAAAGATAATTTTGATTCGCAGGATAGCCGCCACCAAAATAGATTTTGCAGCAGAGCAGCTCCCTTTTCCTCCATTACATCCATATTCTCCATCAGTTCCTTGAGAAACGTTAAATATACAGGGTAGTATTCTTTTAATGCAAACACCGTGAAGTCGTTCCATACTTCGTTAACCATTTGTTCCTGTAACTCTCTGGATAATGGATGGGCTGCCCGAAATTTTTTCGTCCTGGTTCCTGTCTGTAAAAATTCCACAACATTGCTTGTCATAATTTCACCACCTTTAGAACTTTTCAGCTGTTTTCGCATTGATTGTTGCTATCATTTATGATCCTAAACCGAGATCGTAGGTGTAAAAGCAACAAAGGTTTACAAAAAGAGCTTATTCTTTTAGTAATTTGCTACAACAGCTAAAAATCCTCTTGTCTATTTGGTGAACAAAAAAACCAAATGTACAAATGACATTTGGTCTCCATTATATTTTCAATACTAAATTTCCCTTCCCACGTGAAACACAGCTTAGCATCATGTGATTGGCGCTCTGCTGCTCTTCTGTCAGGAAGGAATCGTAATGGTTGATCTCTCCTTCTGCCACCTTTACTTCACATGTACCGCAGCCGCCGACTTTGCAGGAATACGGGATATCAATGCCATTTTCAAGAAGGACATCGAGCAGCGATTGGTCTGCAGGCACATTGAGATGCTTACCGCTCTGGTTCAATGTAACTGCAAACGGGACTGAATCCTTCATTACAGGTGGCGAGAAGCGTTCATAATGAACATTAAACGCAGGATAGCCATAGCTTTTGGCTGCACTTGCGAATTCATCGATCATTTTTTCCGGCCCGCAAAAATAAACATGTGTGCCGATTCGATGATCCGTTAGTAGATTCGAAGATAAGCGTTCCGGCTTCTCCCCTTCTGAAAAATAAAAATGGCATTTCCCGGGATAGGTCTCGTTCAAGTAATCATAAAACGCACACTGCTCTTTTGATTTAGCTGCATAGTGCAGCTCAAAGGATTGGTTTTTTTCAGCAAGCTCAGCCATCATCGATAAAAAGGGCGTGATCCCAATACCTGCTGCATAAAAAACATGATGCCTGGCCTGAAAACTCAAAGGAAAGTGATTTTTTGGATAGCTGACCTTTAACACATCACCTTCAGAAACATGATGATGCCAGTACTCAGAGCCGCCAGTTGAAGGTTCTGCCAGCCTGACTGCGACTTCGATCAAGCCGGGTTCAGACAGGTTAAAAACTGAATATGATCTCTCCAATGTCCCTGATTTCTTCGGCAAATAAGTGGTGATATGCGATCCCCCGCTGTAGGGTGGCAGCTTCGATTCATTAAGCGCCTGCAGAGTGAACCTTTTAATCGTCGTTGTTTCTTGTTTAATTGATTTTATCCGTATGTCCAGAGTCGAATTACGATGCAATCGAAGGCTCCTCCTATTCTACTTGATATTGACATAACCTAAATAAGCATCCAAACGGCGTGAAAAATGGTCCGACACTTCAAGTTCCTGGCCGCAATATGCACAAATAATATGCGTTTGCTCCGAAACTTCACTTTCGGCATGGCAAGTGCAGCAGATCAGTCTCCTTTTAGCAGGTTCAATAGTGAGCAATTGAAAGTCATGTTCCGAAAAGCCTGCCTTGATGGCTTCACCTTGTATCCTTTTTAAAAAATCAGGCTTACCTGAAATGTAGAGATACGCACCCATTTTCTGCTGGCTAAACCATTCGTTCACAAATCCTTCTTCGCTTTCTTCTAGGAAAATTTGAAAATCAAATGGCACATTCTCATCCATCGCCTGGCGAACGAGAATATATAAAGACCTGGCCCCTTCCGGACCTGCACAGAATAGAAACTTTCTCTTACCTTCTATTAATGAAGAATGATCTTGAATCATCTCTTTTTTAATTCCCCTTCCAGATACTCCAGGACAACTTCACGGTAGAGAGAGATGCCCTTATAGTCAGCTATGAATTCCGGAAGTTCTTTGAGAATCGCAAAAAACTGCTCCAGCCATGGTGTATGCTCAATGAATTCCTCAAGAGGAAGCATATGGGTATGGATCGTAAATAAAATTCCATTGCTTTTTGGCAGACGGAATAATTTTTGGACCTCCACTCGAAGATGTACCAGATCGCCCACATTTTCTTTTGTCACCTTTTTACGAGCCTGGCCCCATTCCGCAAAGGTTTCAAGCGATGTATCCAACCGGTTTCCTGCCATCAGTGACCAGTTTTTCCTCCACCATGGGCTTCCGGCCTCGATTCTCATTAAAAACTGAAGGATCCGTTCATCAAGAGACTCCGATTTGAAGCCTGGAATGGGTGTATGTATTTCTTTGAAGGACATGCCAGCATCAAAATACAATGACCAATTGGCCGGGAAACAAAGCTGGCCCGCATCCAGGAATAAATCGCCGTCCCTCTGCATCATCAGGATCAAGTCTTCCTGGACATGCCGCCCCACATAATCCAGTGGCTCCACGTCCAGTGTAGTCGGATCTCCAAAGGTGAAAGATTGTTTTTCATCCGTTTGCAGGTTAGTGAATATCCAATGATCATCATTGTTAACAAGCTTGAATGTTTCAGGATAATATTTGGCCAGCTGGTGCAGGATTAAATCCACCGCTTCCCACTGGGCATCCATCGTATGTGGCTCTGAGTGATAACAACGCTCGGGATGCTTTTTCAGCAGCTCTCTTTTCAAATTCATTTCTTCTATATAAGATTCCGTCACTTCGATTGCAATTGGTGGATTTAATGGAATGGCATTGTTAGAATATCTATAGACATCATGTTCACCAAATGGATAAGGAAATGAGCGGTTTTTCTCAGTGGAGACCATTCTATCCCCTCTTTTCTGAATTTTTCATCTACTTAATACTATACATAAGTTTGCTGATGAATTCATTACAAGGGCGAAAGTTGGACAAGCTGATAGATGGCAAGTTATAAACTGCGGTATAAATGTGTCTTTTTTCTGAAATAATGATGAAGTATTAAAAGCCGGAGTTTATCACTTGACACTTAATAGGTTTTATATAATAATCGTTACTGTATTAGAATTATTCTAGTTTACCGAATAGTTAACTGAACTCTATCAGTGAAACTATTTCAAAAAATAATTCAACCATTCAAGGAGGAAATTAATCATGGCATTAATCGGCACTCAAGTTTTACCATTCACAGCAAACGCATTCCACAACGGAGAATTCATCACTGTTTCTGAAGAAAACCTTAAAGGCAAGTGGAGCGTAGTAGTATTCTACCCTGCTGACTTCACATTCGTATGCCCAACTGAGCTTGAAGACATGCAAAACGAATATGCTACATTAAAAGAAATGGGAGCTGAAGTATACTCTGTATCAACTGATACTCACTTCACTCACAAAGCATGGCATGACCACTCAGAAGCAATCGGCAAAATCGAGTACATCATGATCGGCGACCCTTCACAGAAAATCTCTCGCAACTTCGACGTATTGAACGAAGAAGATGGTCTTGCAGAGCGCGGAACTTTCATCATCGATCCAGATGGCGTTATCCAGACTGTTGAAATCAACGCAGGCGGAATCGGCCGTGACGCTAGCCAAGTAGTAAGCAAGCTAAAAGCAGCACAATATGTACGCAACAACCCAGGCGAAGTTTGCCCTGCAAAGTGGAAAGAAGGCGGAGAAACTCTTAAGCCAAGCCTTGATCTTGTAGGAAAGATTTAAGGGGTACACTCCCATGTTATTAGACGCAGAAATTAAAGCACAATTAGCCCAATATCTTCAAATGATGGAGGGCGATGTGCTGCTTAAAGTTAGCGCAGGATCGGATGATGTATCACGAGACATGCTGGCTTTAGTAGACGAATTGGCAACAATGTCATCCCATATTAAAGTGGAGCATGCTGAATTAGAAAGAACACCCAGCTTCAGTGTCAACCGCCCTGGTGAAGACACTGGCGTGACTTTCGCGGGCATTCCTTTAGGACATGAATTCACTTCATTAGTCCTGGCTCTGCTGCAGGTTAGCGGAAGAGCCCCTAAAGTAGACCAGAAAGTCATCGATCAGGTAAAAGCGATTAAAGACGAATATCGTTTTGAAACTTATGTCAGCCTCAGCTGCCATAACTGCCCTGATGTGGTGCAGGCCTTGAACCTGATGAGCATTTTAAACCCTGGCATTTCCCATGTCATGATTGATGGCGCTGCTTTTAAAGATGAAGTTGAAAGCAAGCAGGTCATGGCCGTGCCAACGGTCTTCCTGAATGGTGAAACATTCGGAAGCGGACGTATGTCCCTGGAAGAAATCCTTGCAAAAATGGGTTCAGGCCCTGATGCATCTGAATTGAACGATAAAGAACCTTACGATGTCCTTGTTGTCGGCGGCGGACCAGCTGGTTCCAGTGCGGCAATCTATGCGGCTCGTAAAGGAATCCGTACAGGTATCGTTGCAGAACGCTTCGGCGGACAGGTTATGGATACTTTGGGCATTGAGAACTTCATCAGTGTGAAGCATACTGAAGGTCCAAAGCTTGTCGCAAGCCTTGAGGAGCATGTAAAAGAGTATGGCGTTGATATCATGAACTTACAGCGCGCAAAACGCCTGTCGAAAAAAGACCTTATTGAACTTGAACTTGATAATGGTGCAGTCCTTAAGAGTAAAACTGTCATCATCTCCACTGGTGCCCGCTGGCGCAATGTCAACGTACCAGGAGAAGCTGAGTTCAAGAACAAAGGTGTTGCTTACTGCCCTCACTGTGACGGTCCATTGTTCGAAGGAAAAGACGTTGCGGTTATCGGCGGAGGAAACTCCGGTGTTGAAGCAGCAATCGACCTTGCGGGTATCGTAAAGCATGTAACAGTCATCGAGTTCAACCCAGAACTTAAAGCTGATGCCGTTTTACAAGAACGCTTGAACAGCCTTCCGAATGTTACAGTCGTGTCTAACGCACAAACAACTGAAATTACCGGAACAGACAAAGTGAACGGTATTTCCTATGTTGACCGTGCAACCGGTGAAGAACACCATGTTGAACTGCAAGGTGTATTCGTCCAGATCGGCCTTGTACCGAACACAGAATGGCTCGGTGACACTCTTGAACGCACTCGTTTCGGTGAGATCGTCGTAAACAAGCAAGGTGCCACAGATCTACCTGGCGTCTTTGCTGCAGGCGACTGCACGGACAGTGCATACAAACAGATCATCATTTCAATGGGATCAGGTGCAACTGCAGCATTAGGTGCGTTTGATTATTTAATCCGAAATTAATTTATATGCAAGAAAGAAGCTGACTCCAAAGGTCGTTGAATGACGCCTTTAGAGTCCGCTTTTTATTTTCTAGAGACTAGTTTTTTGGAAAAAGATTATTGTATGGATAAAAGAGATAACTATTACTCACTAAATTGGATTAATAGATGGACCTGGGAGATAAACTAAGTGATAGCTTCTGGGTAAAGGATGTGACTTTAATGGATTTTTTCCAGAGCCAGGAATCGCTTACTGCTATTCAGTGGGTGCTGCGGGCTATTATTGGTTTTTTCTTTTTATTAATTGTAACCAGAGCTCTTGGGCAACGGGCCATCTCCCAATTAAGACCCCTGGATTTTGCCATTGCCTTAGTAATCGGGAACATTATTGCCCATCCCCTATCAGACGAGCATCTAGGGTTAAAAGGCTCTATCATCACAACTACTGTCTTATTGGCATTATATCTTGGCGGAATCTATCTGATACTCAAATTTCCCTGGTTTAGAAGGTTACTCAACCATGCACCAACCACCATTGTTGAAAATGGAGAAATACTTAACAAAGGATTAAAAAAAGCAAGAATCTCCATTGATGTATTATTGGAAGAGCTGCGAGAAAGAAAAATAGAAGATGTGAAAAAAGTAGCCCTGGCGATTTGGGAGGCTGACGGAAAATTATCCGTTTTCTTAGATCCAAAATATGAACCACTGACTCCCTCCTCTCTGCAAATGGCTGCAGAGCCATTCAATTTTCCAAGGACGATCATTAAAGAAGGAAAAATAAATTACGAAGTATTGAATCAAGTTCACAAGGACGAAGGCTGGGTTGTCTCAAATTTAGAAAAAGTATTTCAGACAGAGGTTCGAGATGTCCTGCTTGCCACCCTTGATAATAAAGACATCCTTAAAATATTTTTATATAAATAATCAATATGCTTCAGACCTGACAGCGGAGTATAGAAAAAAAATAACCTTCAATCCAAGCGGATCGAAGGTTAAAACTATATCAACTGAGGACCTTTACTTTTTCATTTAATCCAAGCATTTTAGCTGTTGATTCATGAATATCATGGAACAACTCAGGGTTGTCGACTAAAGACACTCCATACGAAGGTACCATTTCTTTGATTTTATCTTTCCATTCGAACATTCTCTCTGGGAAGCATTTTTCCAGTACCTCAAGCATGACGTTAACCGCAGTAGATGCTCCTGGGGATGCTCCTAGCAATGCGGCTACTGAGCCGTCAGAGGCGCTTACAACCTCTGTTCCGAACTGCAGGGTCCCTTTGCCAGTGTCGGTATCCTTGATGACTTGTACACGCTGTCCTGCGACGACGATACCCCAGTCCTCGCTCTTGGCATTGGGAATGAACTCACGGAGTTCTTCCATCCGTTTTTCATGAGAGAGCATTACCTGCTCAATGAGGTACTTAGTCAATGCCATTTCCTTCATGCCTGCAGCCAGCATAGTCACTACATTATTTGGTTTAACAGAACCGATCAAGTCCAGATTCGAACCTGTTTTCAGGAACTTCGGTGAAAATCCGGCAAACGGTCCAAACAGCAAACTCTTTTTGTTATCGATAAATCGTGTATCCAGGTGCGGCACAGACATCGGAGGAGCGCCTACCTTGGCTTTTCCGTATACCTTTGCATGGTGCTGCTCGACAATCTCAGGATTGTTGCAGACCATGAATAATCCGCTTACCGGGAACCCGCCAATTTGCTTTGATTCTGGAATACCCGTTTTTTGCAGCAACGGCAGACTGCCGCCTCCACCACCGATAAAGATGAATTTAGCATAATGGGATTCTGTTCTTCCGCTTTCAAGGTTCTTTACCTTTACTTCCCATGTACCATCGCTGGCACGTTTGATATCTTTTACACTATGTCTATAGTTAATCTCGACGTTCTTACTCTCCAAATGCTCGAACAACATACGAGTTAACGCGCCAAAGTTAACATCCGTTCCTGAATCAATTTTGGTTGCCGCTATCGGATCATTAGATGTACGGCCCTTCATGACTAAAGGAATCCACTCCTTCAGCTTTGCTGGATCCTCCGAATACTCCATTCCTTGAAACATAGGTATATCTGAAAGCGCTTTAAATCGTTTTTTCAAAAACTCAACATTTTTTTCCCCTTCTACTAAACTCATATGAGGCAGGGGCCTGATAAAGTCCTGGGGATTGTGAATCAAATTGCTTTTTATAAGATGAGCCCAGAATTGCCTTGAAATCTGAAACTGCTCATTTACGTTAATTGCTTTACTAATATCTATTGAACCATCTGATTTTTCAGGTGTGTAGTTAAGTTCGCACAATGCGGCATGGCCAGTACCAGCGTTATTCCACTCGTTCGAGCTTTCTTCACCAGCTGAAGCAAGTTTCTCAAACACTTTGATTTCCCACTCTGGTGCTAACTCTTTCAGTAAGGATCCCAACGTCGCACTCATGACTCCGGCACCAATTAAGATAACGTCTGTTGCTTTCTGTACGTTGCTCATTATACCCTTCCTTGTCCATATATTTGAGTAGGCGCGCCAGCATATATACCACTTATGTGCACACCTTAATCGTTCGTTCAAACCTTAACATATTCAATTATAATGATTTATAGTTTAAAATTTCTACTATTTACTGATTATTATAAACTATTTTTCCATAGTAAAAAAGTGAGAAGTTTTTATATAAGGTTTAAGAATGAAATGTCTATATGAGTTTTTATAAAATACAGCCCATTTCTATGCGCACTTCTTTTTTCTCTTTATCCTCATTTGAATAAGAAATAGCATTAAATCCAATTAAATCAAAACCATTTTTCAAATAGAATTGGATGGCAGGATAATTAGATGTTTGCGTTTCTAGATTAATCGCTCTGACGCCTAACTCAGTTGCTCTTTTCTTAGCTACTTCAATTAATCCTCTGCCAATCCCCTTTTTCTTAAAACGATCATCTACATATAGATCATGAATTAATAATGTATTATTCCACTCCATGTGTTGTATTACCATAACAGCAGCTTCTTCTTCATCAAACTCCGCCAAATAAACTTCTGATCCTTCCTTATAAGGTTCGAAAATTTCTTCTTCAAATTTTTTTACAAAAGGAATTTCAAATCTTTCTTCAGCTAATGAGAAGTCCCAACCATTATTTTGGCGTTCTATTTGGATTTCATAATATTTTTCTGACGTATATTTATATACTACTTTTTTCCCTGCAGGGAAGTCTTTTTGATAGATTTGCCGAATCGTTACCAATATAATTTCTCCTGACTATATTTAAAAATCTCATTTATGATAAGGTTCCCCACGATTTATCCTGTAAGCCCGATAAATTTGCTCAACGAGGATCAGCCGCATCAGCTGGTGCGGGAAGGTCATCTTTGAAAAGCTTAGCTGTTCATCTGCCCTCTTTAAAACTTCATCACTCAGCCCGAGGGATCCTCCGATGACAAAAGCGATTTTGCTTTTTCCGTACGTCGCCAGTTTATCGAGGGTGTCTGCGAGCTCTTCTGATGATTTAAGTTTTCCATTAATGGCCAAAGCGATAACAAATGTATCCGGGCCAATTTTCGCGAGGATTCGTTCGCCTTCCTTTTGCTTGACCTGGATCATTTCAGTATCGCTTAATTCCTCCGGCGCTTTTTCATCAGGAACCTCGATGACTTCCACTTTCGCGTAGCTGCCAAGTCGTTTTAAGTACTCCTCAATCCCCTGCTTCAGGTATTTTTCTTTTAATTTTCCAACCGTCACGATTGAGATATTCACAGTCATCCCCACTTTACAAACAGATTACAAACAGTTTACAAACAACTTATCAACAGGAGTTATCCACATATTCACATCGATATCCACATTTAGTAGGCGATCATTCGTTCGCCACAATATATACAGCAGGTTGTCCACAGTATCCACAGACGAACTCCGACTTATCAACAGCCTCTAATTTCGTTAATTGAGGTGCAGTTTCAAACTCATCAACCGCTTCATCCAGCGCCAATTCTACATGTTCACCGCAGCAATACTTCATAAAACTCATCCTTTCAACTTCTTTTTATATCATTATCATTTGCTTAAATTGACTTTTAAATTTATCCACAATGACCATTTTAACACAAAAAAACAGGAAGCATTCCGCCTCCTGTCATTATCCACAACTCTTATAGTGTTTCTCCACCAAGCTTCATTGTCGTTTCTTCCAACTGCCCATTTCGATAATACTTGATTTGCATCTCATCGCCAACCTTCTTTTTATTGTAAAGGTGCTTGCGAAGATCAACAACATCTCGGATTTCCTCGCCATCCATTTCAATAATGACGTCATACTCCTTCAATCCTGCCTGCGCCGCTGGTGAATTTGGCTGTACGCCTCTAATAGCGACACCATAGTTAACATCCTTAGGAAGCTTTAATGTATTTTGCTGATGATAGGATGATATCTCATTTACGGACGCTAATTCCACGCCCATGAATGGCCGCTGCACTTCTCCTGTCTTCTCCAGATCCTCAATGATTGGCGCAGCGTAATTGATTGGAATAGATAAACCGATTCCTTCTACAGCACTCTGGGCAATCTTCATCGAGTTAATGCCAACCACCTGGCCATCGATATTAATCAAAGCTCCTCCACTGTTTCCAGGGTTAATGGCTGCGTCTGTCTGTAAAACTTCTGCCTGCCAATCGGGAGTTCCATCCTGATTGATATCGACTGGAATCGCCCGTTCTAAACCAGAGATGATTCCCTGTGTAACGGATCCTGAAAAAGTAAGTCCGAGCGGGTTACCGATTGCAATGACTGGTTCACCTGGTTTCAGGTTGTCTGAATTGCCGAATTCAGCAACGACTTTAATCTGGTCGGCTGGGACTTCCAATACAGCCAGGTCAGTCCAGATATCGCTTCCTAAAAGCTTGGCAGGTATCTTCGTTCCGTCTATAAGGCTGACCTCAAGTTCGGAGGCTTCCGCCACAACATGATGGTTTGTGACAATATAGGCTTTGTCACCTTCCTTTTTATAAACGACGCCAGATCCTGTGCCGCCTGATTCCTGGGATTGCCCCCAGAAGCTAGTACTTTCCTGGATATTCGTAATCCCGACTACTGCATCTCCTGCCTTGTCAACTGCTTCAGTGATTTGCGAGTAAACATCAATCGATACATTTTTCTTAGTTGTATTGCCTTCTTCACTTTCTTCAGCAAGCTCTTCATCTGTTATTGCTGTTTGATTTTTAGGTTCTATTTTATATGGCAGCACATCCAAGTTAGATAATAAGGGAATCGAGAAGATCACCAATAATGCTCCTATGACTGCGCCTGCCAGGCTGGCCCAGAAGCCGCCTTTCCTGCTATTTTGTGGTTTATACCGGCTTTGATAATCTTGATCATAATAACCCAATGTCCACCAATCCTTTCATTGACCAATAGAAACGTTAGTTATTTTTATATAGATTATTATACTATCAGTGAAGGAAATTTCTAAATCATAAGCCCCTCAATTCCCTTTTGAAAATTGCTCTGTTAAACTCGGCTGTTGATTTCCGTTCCAGGCGCTTCGCTTTCCGCGGGGAAGAATTAAGAAAAAGCCCAACTGCCGGCTTTTTCAAAGATCAAATTCTTCCTTGCAGTCCGGGAGTCTCCTCGGCGCTTCAAGCGCCTGCGGGGTCTCCCGATGACTTGCTCATCCCGCAGGACTTTGAAGAGCTTCGTCGAACCTTCCCACGCACGATGGAAATGCGTTAGCATTTTCGGAGGAGTCTTTGCGCCTTCCACTTCAATCACCAGGATGTAATAACAACACTTAGCTTTAAAAGAGCCTTGAAAATAAAAAAGAGCAAAAGCATCTAAGCATGATGCCTTTACTCCTTTCCCTATTCATTCATGGCTATAAACAAGTTAAATGGCTGTCAAAGGGGTTGGGGTCTTTGGATCTGTATCAAGCAAATCGAACTGCTCCCCTACTAAGATGCCTTTGCCTTCCAGGGTTTGGGTGACTGACATCCTGGCAAGGTCCTTCATATTGTTATCTGTGCTTAAGTGAGCCAGATAAATCCGTTTTGTATTGTCCCCTGCCACTTCGCTCATTGCGACAGCTGCATCCTCATTCGAGACATGGCCATAATCGCTAAGGATCCGGCGCTTGACGCTCCATGGATATCTTCCCATTCTCAGCATCTGGACATCATGGTTGCTTTCAAACACATAGGCATCAGCATTGGATATGATTCCTTTCATCCGGTCGCTGACATAGCCTGTGTCTGTGATAAGCACCAGCTTTTTGCCTTCTTTATGGAATACGTAGAACATCGGCTCGGCCGCGTCATGTGAGACACCGAAGGATTCGATATCCAGGCCGCCGAAGGTTTTCACAGTTTCCATGTCAAAAGAGAATTTCTGTTCAAGCGGGACTTCCCCAATCAAGCCGTCCATCGCTTTCCATGTTTTTTCATTCGCATAGATTGGCAGCTTGTACTTACGGGCAACGATTCCTATGCCTTTGATATGATCGCTATGTTCATGCGTCACTAATATACCTGAGAGGTCCTTTATATCACGGCCAATTTGCTTAAATAATGCCTCCATCTGTTTGCCGCTCAATCCGGCATCCACTAAAAAGGATTGGCCCTCCGTCTCCACATAGATCGCATTTCCCGTACTCCCGCTGGCGAGAACACTAAAATGCAAACTCATATCTCTTCACTCCGTCATTTTATTTTCTCCGTCAGACAACGGGATGACCCGGCCTTCGAATGCATGTACAAAAAGGTTCTCTTTGCCATTGACTTCAACTCTCCACGTCGGTGTCACGACATGTGATGCAGTCAGTGAAACAAGAGTGGAATATCCTAATTCAAAATCGGTAATTTCACTCTTCGGCTTGATTAAACCTTTTTTATAAAGAGTTTCCAGCGCCCTTAATGGCGGCAGCAATTCTTCTGCATCCGAGAGCTCATCGATGATCTCCACATACGTTTGCTTATACGAAGTCACTTCATTATTTTCATTGAAATAAAACGTCAATTTCGCATTGCTGTTATAGTAAAAAGTCTTATTGTCATGTTCCTGGTAATAGGTGATCGTTTTTTCCTCATCATTCTTATTCCAGTACTTATACTGTTCACCAGCAAAAATGTTCGTTTTTATAAAATCGGACAGCTCGGCTGGCTGGAACTTGCTCGTTAATTTAAACGGCTTTCCCAGCTTAGCTTCAATAGTAGTCCCGTCTCCAAGGCTGACTGTCTGTCCTTTGATCTTTGCCATTTCCTCGGTTGTGAAAGTTTTCGTCCTGACACTTAGATACTGTTCTTTCTTTTTAATATCAGGAAGTTCAACATAGGTGATATCATCGTTCTTCAGTTTTTCCTCCAGGGTTGCTTCCTTTGGAATCTCATACTGAGCAGCATCCCTCGTATTCATGAACTGATATACAAGATAGACATCGAGGACGAGGAAGGTAAGAATAAAGATTGTCTTGATCCTACTCCAATCCATTATTCAATTCCTCCTCCCATATCAACTGCCTCCACTGCTGATCATATAAATAGAACCAGCCTGGCTCCAACAGGATCAATGAATTTTCTGGGCCCTGGGTCATGTAATAGCCTGGCATAAGGTTTTGAAGCAGCTCCAGCTTAAAATCCTTCTTGTTTTGCAGGTATTCCAGCGCTTCATATCCAGACGGCAATGTCTTGGTGACGACATCTGGATTCAAAGGCAGCTCCAGATGGAATCCAGGGCGCACATATCTGCTGATTTCCGATTGTCTCCACTGTTGATAAATCTCGGACATTCCTATCTGGTTGAAGACAGGATAACCTTCCTTGCTGTAAAGGCGGAAAAGGACATTCTGGTTAAAATCATCCTTATAAACATAACGGTAAGTCTCCGTCCAGCCACCATGACTATTCACGAACTCGATGCTTTTCTGTAAAACATTGTTCGTGCCGATAACCGAATCACCGGACCGGACCGGATTCACATAGTTTATCATATTGGTTTGCGTATCCACGATCATTTTGCTGGCATCATCGGTGTATTCCTCAACGCCATCAACCATGCTGCGCTGAACAAAACTCGGGTCCGTGAATAGCGCTTCCTTAAACTGTTCTGAATCCAGTGGATTTTGGTAATAGGTATGCATCACCATTTTCACTTCTTCGGTTGGCAGATAGATTTTCCTGATGTCTGAAACTGTATAAAGGAAATATGGCGTCAGCCTTCTAGCAGAATCATAGTATTTATTTGTAAAACTATTGATATAGGAAGGACTGACATTGCTGACATAGACTTCCTGGTTTTTTTGCGAGTAAAAATAGACAATTCCCTCTTGTTTCTGCTGGGTTTCTGAATTAATGATGATCCGGTCGAAATCAAACTTCGGGATATCCTTCTCGTCAATATTCAATACTCTTTTATAGAGTTCAATTGGTACCTCATCTGGAAAAATAATCTCTGTATTGTCTCCCTGGGCTATTTTTTCATTAAATTCACTGATCCGCCCAGGATACTGTTCCATATCAAAGTACTTCCATTTTGAAATGACACCAATGATATTATCAATATAACCATTGTCTACAGAGCCAAACTGTTTCCCGCCTGCATGATAAATAATCTGGTGTGGCTTAACGATTTTCTTAAGTTCCTTCTGTGTAGCAATATTCACTTCTTCAACCGTTTTTTGATTATTGACTAACTCATAATCCGGCTGGTAATTCCAAATATTCCAGGTTAAGAAACCACTCAGAGCAACGAGAAATGCTAAAATAACAGATTTTATATTTTCATATGTCATGACCAATCATCCTCTGCACTCCGGTCATAAGGAAGAGTAAATTGAACGGTTGTTCCTTTGCCTTCTACACTTTCCGCCCAAATTCTGCCGCCATGGGCATTGACCATTTCCTTGGCAATGGCCAGTCCGAGGCCTGTCCCGCCAAGTTTTCTGGTCCTGGCTTTATCGACACGGTAAAAACGGTCGAAAATTTTATCAAGATTATCTTTCGGGATACCAACACCTTCATCAGAGATGCTCGCAACAATCTGGTCATCCAGCTCTTTAACTCTGAACGTGATCGTCCCGCCCTCTGGCGAATACTTCATGGCATTAGAAATGATATTGTCGAGTACTTGCGTGATTTTATCTTCATCTATTTCTACGAAAATCGCATCCTCTGTGATTTCCCTTTTGAAAGAAACATTTTGTTCCTTGGTCATTTCGAACCGGTCAATGATCCTGTTAAAAAAGACCGGGAAGTTGACCCATTCCTTTGAAAGACGATAATCCACACTATCCAGTTTTGAAAGCTGCAGCAAATCGTTAACAAGCCTGATCATCCGCTCCGTTTCGCCTCTGGTAGTCTCTAGGAAGTTTGGAGCGATTTCCTCATCTCGCCATGCTCCTTCCGCTAACGCTTCAAGATAGCTGCGCATCGTTGTCAGCGGAGTCCGCAGTTCATGGGAAACATTCGCAACGAATTCACGTCTCTCCATATCAATTTTTTCTTGTTCTGTAATATCGTACAGGACAGCAATTAATCCATTCACAAAGCCGCTTTCCTTTTGAATAACAGAAAAGTTTGCCCGAAGGATAAATGGCTTGCTTTTGGTGCTGTAATCAAGGACAATCGAGTCCTTCTCCTGCAGTAAATCTTCGAAAGTATAATTTTCATCCAGACCGAGTACTGAAACCAACGGCAGGGACAGCACTGTTTCACGTGGAACACCCAGCATTTGTGTTGCAGGGTCATTGATTAGGATAATGCGGCCTTTTCGGTCGGTTGAAATGACACCATCGGTCATATAGGAAATGACAGAGGAAAGCTTTCTTTTCTCTCCTTCAGTTGTTGCCTGTGCCTCTTGCAATTTTTTCGTCAGATTATTGAAAGTGATCGCAAGTTGGCCAATCTCATCATACCCATAAACTTTAACCTTCCTGGAAAAATTGCCGCGCGTCATGGCCAATGCCTGTTTACGCATATCAGAGATCGGCCTCGTGATCGTCTGTGCCAGCAAGACTCCCAAAATGGCTGTGAATATCAGGGCAATGGCTGTTCCGGTAGCCAGGATTTTATTGATATCATTCATCTGTTTAAAAATATCCTCAATCTGGGCTACAAGATAAACAGCGCCGATTGCTTCACTGTTATGCATGATAGGTGTGGATAGTACCCAAACCCTATCATTACCTTTCAACTGGATGCCGTCTTCATCTTCTTCAAAGATGATTGAACGCTTGATTTTGACATCAGGCGTCCTCTGTCCCACCATCCCTTGATTACTAGAGATTGAAGTACCGAGTACTTTAAAGCTGCTCCCGTCAATTACCCTGATTTCGGAAATATCATTAGGTTTATAATCTCTTAAAATCTCCCTAATCGCTTCCTCTTTCGTAGGGTCTTCCTTCCCGCGCTCCTTGACCAGCTCTTCCTGTATATCATAAACCAGCAGGTCCACACGGGATTTTATAGAATCCTGGTAATTCGTCATCAGGGTCGTCTCAAGTTTGCGGACAAAGTAAACTCCGATGATTTGCATGGCAACGAGAATAAGCAGGACATAAATAATCACAAATTTAAGATGAATGGATCGAAAGAAACCTACCTTTTTCATCCCTGTCCTTACTCCTGCTCAGAATTTCTCAAATAGTATCCTACTCCTCGTCTTGTCACGATCCATGTCGGATGGCTTGGATTATCCTCAATTTTTTCACGCAGACGTCTTACCGTTACGTCTACTGTTCGGACATCTCCGTAGTAGTCATAGCCCCAAACCGTTTGCAGCAAGTGCTCCCTTGTCATGACTTGTCCAATATGCTTGGCAAGATAATGGAGAAGTTCAAATTCGCGATGCGTCAATTCAATCGTTTCTCCTCTTTTGGAAACAACATAAGCATCCGGGTGGATCGTCAAGGAGCCAACCGTAATTTCATTGGATTCTTCCTGTTCATCTTCTTTGGTTGCAATCTGCTGATGACGGCGCAGGTTTGCTTTTACCCTGGCAATCAATTCCCTTGTGCTGAATGGCTTCGTGACATAATCATCCGCTCCAAGTTCAAGTCCGAGCACTTTATCAATTTCCGAGTCTTTAGCAGTCAGCATGATAATCGGCATTTCGTATTTTTTACGGACCTCACGGCAAACCTCCATGCCATCACGCATCGGCAGCATGATATCCAGCAGGATCAAATCTGGCTGAACTTCCTCCACCATTTCAACTGCCTGGTTCCCATCATATGCACAGTAAACATCGTAACCCTCTTTTTTTAGATTGAACTGTAAAATATCTGCAATTGGTTTTTCATCGTCTACTACCAGTATCTTCTTCTCCATACCAATTCTCCTTTTAAGCCAAATTAACAATCATATATGAATAATTTTTCTCTCTTTAAAAAAGCTATCTTATCTATTTTACTTTAAAACAGAGAAAAACTGAATTTATCTGTTATATAACTTCTAATTCTTCTCTTCCCAATTGTACCAATCCTGCCCATAACAATAAACTGACAGGATTATTTTCATGCGCTGCATTATAAAGCTCCCTGCTCATCACTTCTAAAAGGCAAAACAACTAATAAAAAAAGTCTCTAGTTAATCTAGAGACTTTTTTAAAATGGAATCACTTTCGACTTAGTTTAGAAAGTGGATCAATAATCTTGCCGTTTTTATATACTTCAAAATGAAGATGGATACCGGTGGAATTACCTGTTCTTCCCATAACACCGATTTTCGAACCGCCAGAAACTGACTGGCCTACGCTAACTGAGATGGAGGCAAGGTGGGCATACATTGTGCGGTATCCGTTTTGGTGATCGATGATGACTTTATTGCCATATCCATCGCCCCTGTTACCAGCGTATACGACTCTTCCATTATCAGCAGCTTTGATTGTGTAGTTACTTGGCCTTGCGATATCAATTCCTTTATGCATCCTGCTCCATCGATAGCCCTGCCTGCTGGATACATACCCGCCATTTGTTGGCCATACAAAAGTTCCATCTCCGCGTGAAGGAACAACCTTTGTACCTTTAATGATAATTTCCTTCACAGGCTCTTCAAGTACGACTTCATTAATGACTTCCTTCTTGGTTACCCTGCCATTTTGTTCTGACACTGAATAGGTGATACCACTCCTGCCAACTTTACCTTCCTGCTGCTTCTTCGTATCTCCCTTGAACATGGATGAGTCTTCTTTGACTTCTCTTTCAAAAGGCACTTCTTTTTGTTCGTAAACCTGGCGGTCGACCACGACTTCAACGAAAGGCTTCAAGACAGTCACATTCAATTCCTGTCCTGGTTTTAGTACAGAGTCTTCAGTAAGACCTTCATTCAAAGTAAGTAATTCAGCAAGCTTTAGGTTATGTGAATTGGCAATGTTTCCTAACACATCCCCTTCTTTAACCTGGTACTTCTGTTCTTCTAAAGTACCCTTTTTAAAAAGCTGGACAGCTTCCTCTACAGAAAGTACTTTTTCAGGATCAACTTTTTCATCCGAATGTGAAACTTCTAGAGTTAAATAAACGTCTAATATACGAGTTTCATTTTCTTTCACTTCGGGTACTGGTAGATTAGGAGATTGTTTTCTACTCTCCACCTCAGCTAATTCATCTTCAGTAACGTGTTCAAGCATTAATGTCCTAAGGACTTCTTTTGCAGCTTCAGCATCTTTTACAAATGCTACTGGATTATCACCAATCAAAAGAGCTGACGCATCGGCTTGAACAGTCATCTCGTCTTTAAGCACTTCGATTACTTCACTTGTGTTTGCGTTGGCAGCTGAGCTGAACACCTGCTCAGGAATAAAAGATACGTCTAACCCAAGCTCAACATCAAGGTCAGCGTATTCCTTCTTCACGGATGCCAACTTGTCTTCCACCAGCTGTTCTACTTGCGCTTTATCTGCTACAGTTCCTACAAATTTATCATTTACATACACATAATACACGGTTGTTAAGTCAGACTCAGCCGCAAGTGCAGCATTTCCTGCACCAAAAGACAACGCAGCTACAGTTACTGCAGCCATGATCGACTTTTTTATTGCTGGCTTCATCTCTCTAGATGTTTTGCCGGCAAGATTGGACAGCCTATGTTTAAAATTTTTCATCCTGATCCTCCTACAACGGTCAAACACTATTAGTCTAGTTCTAAATAACTATTATCTGATAATTGTACCTTTATACTTTACCATATAATGTATCAATGGGAAGACTAGTCTTCATTATGTAACAAAAATGTATAATAGCTGACATTTAATTACGATTTTTGTCAGTTAAATGGTATTCAGAATCGGTACATTTTCCTATCTCGGAAAATGAAAATAAGCCAAAAACCTAGTAATATCAGGGTATTCTCCTACTTTAGTTGGATTGTTATTGAAGATTGTTGTTAATAGCAACACAAACATGTTAAAAATAGGAAGTTCACAGTTATATTACATAAATGTTACAAAACAAAAAAAAAGAGAGCATGTCATATGACACGCTCCCTTTTTTAATGGCTCAGGACGGAATCGAACCGCCGACACAAGGATTTTCAGTCCTTTGCTCTACCGACTGAGCTACTGAGCCAAGATAATAAGTTATTTCCTAAAATTTGACTGGTTTAAGTCCTTTGCTCGAATGACCTTGCGGTTTTTCTCGCAAGTTGCCGCAGATGCTTATTCGGAGAAGCAAGCAACTGACTGAGCTACTGAGCCACGATAAAACTACTCAATTATATATGTATTATGGTGACCCCTACGGGATTCGAACCCGTGTTACCGCCGTGAAAGGGCGGTGTCTTAACCGCTTGACCAAGGGGCCAGATATAAAGTTGATCTTTTTCGCTGTCGCGAATCTAAGGAAGATTATTTTTGCTTGCGCAAAAAAATCTTGGTGAGCCATGAAGGACTCGAACCTTCGACCCTCTGATTAAAAGTCAGATGCTCTACCGACTGAGCTAATGGCTCGTATGAAAAGAAGTAACACCTAGTTTTGTGAACCCTAGTTAGTTTTGTTTTTCGCATCTGCGATGCTCGAACGACCTTACGGTCCTTCTCGCAAGTTGCCGCAGAAGTTTTTCAAGGAAGTGAGCAACTTGCTCTACCGACTGAGCTAATGGCTCGTATTAAAACTTTAACCCTAAATGATTATTAGCTTGATACAGTGCTCAAAAGACCTTAGGCCTTTCTCGCAAGTTGCCGCTGAAGTGAGTTCAAAGATGTTAGCAACTGACTGAGCTAATGGCTCGTATCTTATCATTTTTTGTCGAATTAGTGACAACGTTGTTTATATTACCATAGCATTTTATTGTTTGTATATATTTTTTTAATTTTTTTTTGCTTTTTTCTTTAAAAATGTAATTTTCCTGCGTATACCGTACTCTTATTGTTTACATTTAATGCTGTTTATCTAGCTGGACTCTATAAAAATTGTTTAATTCCGCGAACTGGAAAACAGTTGGTTTGTTTTACAAATAAAAGCAAATCCCCCGTTGTAAAGAACGAGGGATTTGTTTAAAATTATGATCTCCAAGGGCTGCGAACGACATTTGTCTGAGTGCGGTCCGGGCCAACTGAGAAGATGGACAATGGAATGCCTGTCAGCTGTGAAATGCGCTCAAGATAGTGTCTTGCGTTTTCCGGCAGTTCATCGAGTGATTTCACTCCTGTAATATCTTCTGTCCATCCTGGCAGCTCCTCATATACTGGCTCACATTCTGCCAGTGTCTTGAGGCTTGCCGGGAACTCTTCGATCAACTCGCCCTTGTAGCGATAAGCTACACAAATCTTAAGATTTTCAATTCCTGTCAAAACATCAATCGAGTTTAAAGATAGGTCCGTGATTCCGCTGACACGGCGGGCATGGCGGACGACAACGCTGTCGAACCAGCCGACGCGGCGCGGACGGCCTGTAGTGGTACCATATTCACGGCCGACTTCACGGATCTGGTGGCCGATTTCGTTGTCTAGCTCTGTAGGGAACGGGCCATCACCGACACGTGTTGTATATGCTTTAGATACGCCGACAATATGAGTGATTTTCGTCGGACCTACTCCTGAACCAATTGTCACACCGCCGGCAACTGGGTTAGAAGAAGTAACAAATGGATATGTACCCTGGTCGATGTCGAGCATGACTCCCTGTGCACCTTCAAATAGCACTCGGCGTCCTTCGTCCAACGCATCGTTCAGAACCACGGATGTATCGACAACATAATCCTTGATTTGCTGTCCATATTCAAAATACTCATCAAGAATATCTTCAAGCTTGAAGCCTTCTGTTTCGTAAATTCGTTCAAGCAGGCGATTCTTTTCTTCGAGGTTTCGTGTAAGCTTTTCCTCAAATACTTCACGGTCCAACAAATCTGCAATCCGGATTCCAATACGTGCAGCCTTGTCCATATATGCAGGACCGATCCCCTTCTTAGTCGTTCCAATTTTATTGGCACCTTTGCTCGCTTCTTCCACCTCATCAAGCTTCAAGTGATACGGAAGGATGACATGAGCGCGGTTGCTGATGCGCAGATTGTCTGTCTTAACATCTTTGTCGTGAAGATAAGCTAGTTCCTTCACTAACGCTTTTGGATCCACAACCATGCCGTTGCCAATGACGCTGATTTTATCATTATAAAAAATCCCAGATGGAATTAAATGCAATTTATATGTTTCACCATTGAACTTTATTGTATGTCCGGCGTTGTTACCTCCCTGGTAACGAGCAATCACTTCGGCATTCTCTGATAGGAAGTCTGTAATCTTCCCTTTTCCTTCGTCTCCCCATTGTGTCCCTACTACTACTACGGATGACATATAAAAAGCACCTCCAAAGGTATACGGTTATTTTTTTCCGTTTCAAACATATAAAGTTTACCAGTTAACACAACCACAAGTCAACTAAACACGAACATTAAATTTGTGTTTCATTTAATTCGTTCGTATAAATCCACGTGCTATATGACCTCAATAAAGGCTCTGCTAGATTATCGAGATATAAAAAAAAGAGAATCAACCTGCACGGTCAATTCTCATTATGCCCCTGGTGGAGCGTACGATTCGTCATATCGATTCTCTATATTGACGAATTTATTATATTCTTTTACGAACGCCAGCTTTACGGTTCCTACCGGGCCGTTACGCTGCTTGGCAATTATGATTTCAATGATATTCTTGTCTTCCGATTCCTTGTCATAGTAGTCATCACGGTAAAGGAAGGCTACAATATCGGCATCCTGCTCAATTGAACCGGATTCACGAATATCGGACATCATCGGACGCTTGTCCTGTCGCTGTTCCACACCACGGGAAAGCTGGGACAACGCGATTATAGGGACCTGCAATTCACGTGCAAGCTGCTTGAGGGAACGGGATATTTCGGATACTTCCTGCTGGCGGTTTTCACCGGCACGGCCGCTTCCAAGGATCAACTGCAAATAGTCAATCATGATCATGCCTAGTCCTTGCTCCTGCTTTAAACGGCGGCATTTTGACCTGATATCGGTAATTTTGACACCCGGAGTATCATCAATGAAAATTCCTGCATTCGAGAGGCTTCCCATTGCCATTGTCAACTTGCCCCAGTCTTCATCATTCAGGGAACCTGTACGCAGCCTCTGGGCGTCGATATTTCCTTCAGCACAAAGGACACGCATGACAAGCTGTTCTGCACCCATCTCCAAACTGAAAATCGCGACATTTTCTCCTGTCTTTTTCGCAACATTCTGGGCGATATTCAAGGCGAAGGCTGTTTTACCAACAGAAGGACGGGCACCAACGATAATCAAATCATTTCGCTGAAAGCCTGCTGTCATTCGATCAAGCTCGGTAAATCCAGTCTCAAGTCCGGTAATATCCCCTTTACGGTTATGCATTTCCTCGATATTATCATATGTCCTGACCAGGACATCCTTTATATTATGGAAGGCTCCTCCGCCTTTGCGCTGGGCAACCTCCATAATGTTCTTTTCTGCTTCAGCAAGCAATGCTTCGACTTCATCCTCACGCATATAGCCATCTTCAGCGATGCCTGACGCTGTGCGGATCAGCCTTCTAAGCAGTGATTTTTCTTCTACGATTCTAGCATAATACTCTATATTAGCAGCCGTCGGAACGGATGCAGCCAATTCACTTAAATAGCTGACGCCTCCAACATCTTCAATCAGCTTGGATGAGGCCAATTCCTCAGTAACGGTCACAAGGTCGATGGCTTTGCCTTTATCATTTAAATCCAGCATGACATTGAAGATTTTCTGATGGGCAACACGGTAAAAATCTTCTGGTATTAACATTTCTGAAGCAAGAGTTAAAGCTGATGGCTCTAAAAATATTGCGCCAAGTACGGCTTGTTCCGCTTCCATGTTTTGCGGCGGAAGTCGATCCGCGAATAATTCACTCATCTGCCAGCCCCCTTACAAAATTGACTCTCTCGTCTAATTGAAAAAAGTGATCAGCAGAACCGATCACCTATTTCTGTAACTATATTATTTTATCATGTTTACGGCTATATGGAACTGTAAATTATTTTCCTTCTTTTACATGGACATTCATAGTTGCCTGTACATCTTTATGGAGCTTGACTGGAACCTTTGTGTATCCAAGTGTGCGAATTGCATCTGAAAGCTCAATTTTACGCTTATCAAGCTTGATGCCGTTCGCCTTTTGCAGTTCATCAGCAATCTGCTTGCTAGTGATTGAGCCGAAAAGACGGCCGTCTTCGCCAGATTTAGCAGATAATTCTACTGTAACTTTTTCCAGCTTTTCCTTCAGCGCTTTCGCATCTTCTAGCTCCTGCTCAGCCATTTTCTCTTCTTTCTTCTGTTGTGCGTTAAGGGAACTCATAGCAGCCTGATTTGCTTCAACTGCAAGACCCTGTTTGATCAGGAAATTGTGTGCGTAGCCATCTGCCACATTTTTGATTTCGCCTTTTTTACCTTTTCCTTTAACGTCCTTCAAAAAGATTACTTTCATTCTTTTTGTCCCCCTTCTAGATAATCATCTATTGCATTTTGTAAAAGTGTTTCTGCCTCATCCGTAGTTATATCATACATTTGTGTCGCAGCATTGGTTAAATGCCCGCCACCTTCTAGATTTTCCATGATCACCTGGACATTGATGTCGCCAAGCGACCTTGCGCTGATGCCAATGGTATCCTCAGATCTTTTTGAGATGACAAATGACGCTGACACTCCATCCATCGTCAACAGTGTATCTGCAGCCTGTGCAATCAGCACATGATCGGAGTATACATCGTCCGCGCCTTTTGAAATGACAATGCTATCCCGGTAAAAATATACATTCTCAATAATTTTAGCTCTTCTGATATACGTATTAATATCTTCTTTTAAAAACTTCTGAACCAGAATGGTGTCCGCACCATGGCTGCGCAGGTATGAAGCAGCATCGAATGTCCTGGCCCCGGTCCTTAGAGTGAAGCTTTTAGTATCTACGATGATTCCCGCCAATAAAGCAGTTGCCTCAAGCATCTGGATTTTACCGTTCTTTGGCTGGTATTCCAGCAATTCTGTCACGAGTTCAGCTGTCGATGAAGCGTAAGGCTCCATATAGACGAGCAGAGGATTTTTAATGAATTCCTCTCCACGGCGATGGTGGTCGATCACGATGACGTTCTCAATCCGATTCAAAAGTCTCTCATCGATCACAAGCGACGGTTTATGCGTATCGACAACGACAAGCAATGTGTCATCAGATGCAATTTCATATGCCTGCTCCGGAGAAATGAATCTAGAGTAGAGAGATTCATTTTCCTTAATCTCATCCATCAGTCGTTGTACACCTGTATCAATCTCATTTTTATTATAGACAATAAAACCTTCACGCTTGTTCATTTGCGCTACTTTGAGAATCCCAATCGCTGAGCCGATGGCGTCCATATCCGGGTTCTTATGTCCCATGATTAAGACCTTGTCACTCTCGACCACCAATTCCTTCAATGCATGAGAAATGACGCGTGCCCTAACCCTTGTCCGCTTTTCAACAGGATTCGTCTTGCCGCCATAAAACTTAACTTTGCCATTAGGCTGTTTGATCGCCACCTGGTCACCGCCGCGCCCTAAAGCGAGGTCAAGGCTGGACTGTGCCTGAGCTCCGAGCTCTGGCAGCGATGAATACCCTGTGCCAACACCAATGCTCAATGTTAACGGGACATTTTGCTTCGATGTCGTTTCCCTTACTTCATCAAGGATTGAGAACTTCCCTTTTTCCAGCAGCTGGAGGATATGCTCACTAAAAACAGCGATGAACCGTTCTGAAGAAACCCTTTTGAGGAATACCCCATTATTGGTCGCCCATTTATTTAAAATGGAAGTGACAAGACTGTTTAAGCTGCTTTTCGTCTGGTCATCCATTCCCTGAGTCAGTTCCTCATAGTTATCTAGATAAATGATTGAAATAACCGTGCGCTCATCATGGTACATTTTTTCGATTTCTGCCTGTTCGGTCACATCGAAAAAGTAGAGCAAGCGTTCCTCAGGTTTATGTATGACCCTGAACTTCCGGTCGTGAAGAGTGAGGATTTCTGTTTCCACCTCTTGCTTGATCAATGGAATGACTGCATCGGCAACATCATAAAGCGATTTTCCTACAAGTGAGTCTTCATTGAAACAGGCAGCTATGAATGGGTTCGTCCACTCAATATAATAGTCATCATTAACCAGCATGATCCCTATTGGCATTTCCATCAGAGCTTCTTCGCCGACTTTTTTAACTCGATAAGACAGTGTGGAAATATACTCTTCCGTCTCCTGCCTGATTTTATGATTCACTTGAAAAATCAAATATATCAACAGGCCAGTGAGAATGAACCCTGCTGCTCCTATAATCCAGTTATAGTAAGACAGAAATCCAATCAGCACCAGTGTTACGGCCATCAATCCATACAATGGATAACGTATTTGCCGCCTCTCTAAATAAGAAGGCATGTGCTCAGCTCCTAAAGCGTTAGTTTCTGATTACTTCTTCTCCCCAAGACGTTTTCTTAAGTCAAACCCTAAATCAATTATACCTAATATCCTCACAATATAAAGAACAAATGGCAGGAGGAAAATTAGGACAATGACGATGATTGGAACAGCTTTAGGATACTTTTTAATATGTGTTATATAAAACACCAATGAGATCCCTTGGAGAACCATCAGCATTTGCAGGATGAATGTAAGATTGGAAATCACCCAGAACCAGTATGTTCCTTTTTCCGGCTGCATGATCAATGCTGCGATCATCGTAATGAGATAGTACCATAAGATACTCTTTGGCAGATTCAATTCCCTGAACGGAGGCCAGGATGGCACTTTTATCCCAAACCGCTTCAAGAATGGAAACGAGACAAGCTGAAGCAGGAACACAATTAAAAATGAAGCCATGACGAACATGCTTGGCATAAGTACTTCCATCATATCAATCATTGTTTCAAATTGCTCAATGAGTTTCTCATCAGGGGTCTGTCCCATTTGTTCCAGTATTTTGATCGCCTGGTCGGTAGAGACTCGAAAAGCCTCCATCAGTTCTTCGATGATATTGATTTTAAATAAAATAACCGACAATGCATATTGTGCCACTAAATTTAAAAGAAACACGAGGGAACCAGCTATGTATGCAGCAAATCTGCTTTTCCCTTTCCTGACCATGTAACCCATCACAGCACCAGTCGTCCCATATGCCAATGCAAGCGGGATTGCCAGAAGGGACCCTAGAATCATGGATAATAATACAGCTGCGAGCGTAAACACAGCCGTACTTTTCCCGTCATACTTAGCACCGAAAAATAAGAATGGCAAAGAAAGGAATAGGTTAACAACTAACCCAAGACCAGGTATATAAAAAGTGATCAATAATAAAACCGCAAAAATCGCCAACAGGATGGAACCTTCCGTCAGCTTGTATGTATTCTTCATAATCCACCTCACAGAAAAGCGTATGCGCCTTGGTCAGTCCTAATAGTTCAAGCTAGAAATTATAACAGTATCCTGAACCAAAGTAGGAACTATTTTTAAAATAATCGATAAGAACTATTTTAGCTTTTAAACTACTGACAAGCAAACGAAGTGACATATAGCTAATATAAAAGGCAGCGGGAAAGTCCCGCTGCCTTTTAAAATCCGATCATTATTCGCCTGAAACGTATGGCAGTAATGCCATTTGACGAGAACGTTTGATAGCAACTGTCAATTTACGCTGATATTTAGCGCTAGTTCCAGTTACACGGCGTGGTAAAATTTTACCGCGCTCAGAGATGAATTTTTTAAGAAGATCAACATCTTTATAATCAATTTTAGTGATTCCGTTTGCTGTGAAGTAGCAAACCTTACGGCGTTTTGCACGTCCGCCTCTGCGTCCACCCATTGCCATGGTCATTTCCCTCCTTGTGTATTATATTTCAAGTCCGAGTTATATTAGAATGGAAGATCATCATCTGAAATGTCGATCTGGCCGCCACCTGCAAATGGATCTTCGTCTACTTTGGTATAACCTTGGTTCTGGCGTTGATTCTGATTCTGATTCCCGAATGGGGAACCTTGATCATTTTGACGGGAATAGTTGTTATCCCCTCTGTCTGAAGTTTGACCTTGTCCTTTTGGCTCAAGGAACTGAACACTCTCAGCAAGAACTTCCGTAACGTATACACGCTTACCATCTTGTCCTTCGTAGCTGCGAGTTTGAACGCGTCCATCAACACCTGCAAGGCTGCCCTTCTTCAAGAAGTTAGCAACATTTTCGGCTGGACGGCGCCATACCACACAGTTAATGAAGTCAGCTTCTCTTTCCCCCTGCTGGTTGGTAAATGAACGATTTACCGCAAGTGTGAAAGTAGCCACAGCAACTCCATTCGGTGTGAAACGTAATTCAGGATCCTTGGTCAAACGGCCAACAAGAATGACACGATTCATCATCAGAATCAACTCCTTCCCCCCAGCATGAATGTTCCATAAGAAACATCTTCCGCTGAAAGTTTATATTTATATCATTAATTATTCTTCTTCTTTAATTACGATGTGGCGAAGGATATCTTCGTTGATCTTAGCAAGACGAGAGAATTCCTCAACTGCTGCCGGAGTAGCGTTTACCTTAACAAGCTGGTAGTAGCCATCACGGAAATCATTGATTTCATAAGCTAGGCGGCGTTTGCCCCATTCCTTAGCTTCTGCAACTTCCGCACCGTTTTCTGTAAGGATTGTGCTGAAACGCTCAGTAAGAGCCTTTTTAGCTTCCTCTTCAATGTTTGGGCGGATGATGTACATAATTTCGTACTTTCTCATCACTGTCACCTCCTTTTGGTCTAAACGGCCCCATTACAGGGCAAGGAGTAATTGATTAATTACTCACAAGATGAAATTATATCATAGAACATATTCAAAGGCAACGATATGTATAGAGAATCTACTTTGCCTATTTCTATGTGATAGATTTCCATAACAAAACACTAACATATGTTCGTATTTTTGTCCATGCTTAGTTATTTTAAAATAAAAAAATAATGGCCCTGCTAATGAGCAGGGCATTATGAATTATACATTAAAGCGGAAGTGGATGATGTCTCCGTCTTTTACTTCGTATTCTTTACCTTCCAGGCGTACTTTACCAGCATCCTTGGCTGCTGCCATGGATCCGGCTGCAAGAAGGTCATCGTAGTGGACTGTTTCTGCACGGATGAATCCACGCTCGAAATCAGAGTGGATGACACCGGCACACTGAGGTGCTTTCATGCCATGGCGGAATGTCCACGCACGGACTTCCTGGACGCCAGCTGTGAAATAAGTTGCAAGTCCAAGCAGACTGTAAGCCGCACGGATCAACTGGTCCAAACCTGATTCTTCAATGCCTAGTTCCTCTAGGAACATTTGCTTTTCTTCGCCTTCAAGCTCAGCGATTTCTTCCTCAATTTTGGCACTGATGACGATTACTTCTGCATTATCTTTTTGTGCAAACTCGCGGACTTTCTGTACATATTCATTTCCGCTTGGATCTGCGACATCTTCTTCACCTACGTTAGCAACATAAAGCATTGGCTTGATTGTGAGCAAATGAAGATGTTTAACGATTTTCATTTCTTCGTCAGTAAATTCAACCGCACGTGCTGGCTGTTCAGCTTCAAATGCATCGCGCAGTCGAGCCAGGATTGGAAACTCAATAGATGCTTCCTTATCCTTTTGCTTAGCCAATTTCTCGACGCGGCTGATTCTTTTTTCAACAGATTCCAGGTCAGCCAGAATCAATTCAAGGTTAATAACCTCGATATCTGATATAGGATCAACTTTACCGGCAACGTGTGTGATATTGTCATCCGCAAAACAGCGGACAACCTGACAGATAGCATCCACCTGGCGAATATGAGAAAGGAATTTGTTTCCGAGTCCTTCACCCTTGCTCGCCCCTTTTACGATTCCGGCGATGTCAGTGAATTCGAAAGCTGTCGGTACAGTCTTTTTCGGCTGTACTAGCTCAGTCAATTTAGTTAAACGATGATCAGGAACCTCAACGATTCCGACATTCGGGTCAATTGTACAGAACGGATAGTTGGCTGATTCAGCACCAGCCTGTGTGATCGCATTAAACAATGTAGATTTCCCAACGTTAGGAAGTCCAACAATACCTGCTGTTAAGGCCATCCATGTCACTCCTCTATTTAAAAATGTATCTATTCAAGCAAGAATCACCTAAACGATTTTTTCCTCTCACAATTATAGAGATTACGAAAGGAAAAGACAAGCTTATAAAAGGAAGCGTCCGATATTACCAGCTTCCATCAGGAACCGCCCATTCACGCTATTGGTGACCTCTTTTCTTGAAATTCAGATATTTTGGGCGCTAATTACGCCTATTGGTGACCTCTTTTTCCGAAATTCTGATTTTTTGGGCGCCAATGTACTGCTGGTCCCAATTCTCTCAAAAAGAAAAACCGCACTTCAAAATGAAAGTGCGGCAAAACGAACATCATTCTTTTTCAATTTTTTCGATGTTGACGAGGCAATCATAAAGTGTACTGCCGAGGCCGTTGTCCGATTCCCGGCTGGATGTGAGCTGGTTGACGGAGCCGCCGAATCGTGCGCTCAAGCCTTCATCAATATTCACCGTTCCCGGATGAGCCATTTTTAAAATTGAAACTGTCCCTTTCAGTTCGCCTCTGTCATTCCAAACCCGGACATCGTCCTGATCCTTCAAACCTTTTTCAGCAGCCACGCTGCCAGCAATCTCGACTTTCACATACGGCTCCGGCTGGAACAGATGGAAATGCTGCGAATGATTGGAACGAAGCGGGTGGATTGTCAGCAAGGTATATGGATATTTTTCTGCCAGCTCGGGATTCGTCCACTTCGTCTCTGTTGGCAGTGACAGTTTGATCCCGCCGTCAGCGGCTGCAGAAGATGTGAATTCATACTTGCCGCTTGGCGTTTTGAATCTCCTGGCTGCCCAAGGTATTTTTTCCACGGGAAGCTCCGCAAATCTTTCCACACGGATTTTATCAAGGCTGATTCCCTTTGCAGTCAGTGATGCCAGACCCATCTCGATGAATTCTTCTCTTTTAAAATCAAATTCGTCACCGAAGCCTAATCTAGCCGCTAGTTCAGTCCAGACCCATGCGTCCGGCTTCGCTTCTCCCGGCGGTTCGACGAGCTTCGGGCCATGGTTCACATAATGATGGTACATAGAAGAGTAGTAAACATCTTCTACCTCAAAAGCTGTCGCAGCCGGCAGCACATAATCCGCTAGCTCCGCTGTATCCGTCATGAACTGGTCAATCACCACGAGGGTTTCAAGCGATTCAAAAGCCTCTCGAACTCTGTTCGTATCTGGTACCTGTGTCAATGGATTTCCGCATGTAACGATTCCCATTTTCACCACAGGGTCCACCGCCGACAATATCTCCTCTGCCTGCCTCATCATTGTAAACGTACGTGATGAATTTTTCCGTTCTGGCATGGTCATATTCTGGTAGTCAAAACTTTGTCCTACCTGCTTGTTCGCATAGTTGGCACCGCCGCCCGAAATGCCGATATTGCCGCTGACAGCGACCAGAGCATCCAGCAGCCTGATTGTATTTCCGCCATTTTCATAGCGCTGCATACCAAGTCCAATGATGGTCGATACCGGCTTATCAGCATATACCTCGGCCAGATGGGTGATGATGTCAGCCGGTACTTCCGTCACTCCACTGATATAGTCTATTGAAACGCTATCGAGCAATGCATTCAAATCTTCGAACCCTACAGTATGGTTCTCCAGGAACTCGCCATCCTGCAAACCCATCCTGAGCAGTTCTTTCATGATACCCGCCGCTAAAAGTCCGTCAAAACCTGGCTTGATAGAGATATATTCATGTGCCAGCTTGGCCGTTGCATTATATATAGGATCAATCACATAGATCTTCGTCCCATTCTTTTTCGCAGCCTGGAGGTTTTGGAAAAGATGCATATTCGTCCGGGCGACATTCCTGCCCCAGATCACAACATGTTTGCTGTTTTTCAAATCCTCTGGTGCATGGCTGTAAGCATCGCCAAAATCCCAGTTTTGCGCTTCAATCCCTGCTCCCCAGCAAATCGATCCGGTCAATTCAGTCACACCGCCATAGAGGTTAAAAAAGCGGCTGTCGAGATTGGTAAGCAAGCCACCGTTGGCATAATCATGACTGTGCAAAACGGAAGTGGTACCAAAACTTTCTTTATAATAGGCCAGTTTTTCGGCAATCTCCTCGAGCGCCTGCTCCCAGGAAATCTGCTGAAATCTGCCGTCGATTTTTTTCAGAGGATAAAGCAATCTGTCTTCCGAGTTTGCCCTGTTCTCAAGCATCCTGCCGCGACCGCAAATTTTCCCCTGTGTAATCGGGTGCTCCGGATTCCCTTCAACCTTTGTTACTTTTCCGTCCTCCACGGTAACAAGGAACCCGCAGCTGTCCCAGCAATTCAATGGACACGCTGAATGATGTACTGTCGCCACTTCCTCATCTCCCCCCAATCATTCTCTATATCGTTCGTTAATTTTACTAATAAGGATAATACAATTACGATAAAAAAAGAAGCAGGATTACTCACCCTGCTTCGATAAAATCTTCTTTACTTTTCGTGTGAACTCTTTTCTGGGAATCAAGACACTGTGCTCGCAGCCTTCACATTTGATCCGGAAATCCATGCCAAGGCGGATGATTTTCCACTTGTTGGTGCCGCAAGGATGTGGTTTTTTCATTTCAACAACGTCATTCAGTTGAAACTCGTGCTCCAATTGTAAAACCTCCTTGTTTATTTACCGAATTCTTTTTGCTCTCCGCCTTCCTGGCGTGAATACATAACCATTCTTGGGAATGGAATTTCAATTCCGTGCTGGTCCAATAGAAGCTTGATGTCCTTGCGGAGCTGTCTTCCGATATACCAGTGTTTCATCGGAAGTGTTTCCGCGACGATCCTCATCACAACCTCTGAAGCGCCAAATTGCTGGACACCTAAAAGCTCGGGTGTCTTCACCAGTTCTGGATACTTTTCAGTTGTTGTTTCAAGATAATCCTGCAGTACTTTTTCAGCGTATTCAATATCCCCTTCATAAGCAATCCCTATATCGAGAACCGAAACGCTGTTATAAACCGAGAAGTTGGTGACTTCTATGATGCTGCCATTTGGAAGAATATTGATTTCCCCTGTAAAGCTTTTAATCTTCGTCGTCCGCAGCCCAATTTCCTCTACCGTTCCTTCAAATTGTCCGATTCTGACATAATCACCTACAGAGAACTGATCTTCAAAAATAATGAAGAAACCGGTGATGATGTCTTTTACGAGACTCTGTGCACCGAAACCGACAGCCAAACCGACAATCCCGGCACCGGCAAGCATTGCCTTGACATCGATCGTCAGCGCCGCAAGAATGGACATGATCGCAATAAAGTACACAACATACTTTAGGACATTTTCGAGCAGCTTCATTAAGGTCATTTCTCGCCGTTCAGAAACTTTGATTGGTCCCCTTGTTTTCATCTTGAAAAAGTTCTGGATCGCAACCTTGCCAACTCTGATCAGCAAACCTGAAATAATCAGGATCGCCAGGATTTTCAGGGCACTTTCCCCAATCGCGAACCAGAGTTCTTCATCCATCAGCTTTTGACTGAGTTTATTTAAAAATGCTTGTGTTCTGGTCAGACTTTCTTCCGTTTTAGTCATAATTTCACCCGCCTGTAAATTTCACGCTTACATTATCATACTTTATGTAACAAAGTAGAAGATTTCATACAAGCACAATCATTTTAACAAGTTTTATAATGTAGTTAAAGAAGGCTGTTACTGTAAGTTGGTGGTATAAGTAGATAGTATGAAGGTTTCATTCAAAATCAACATTTTATTATTTTAATATAGAATAATCATTTTGTGATAGGGACTCAACCATTATTAAGTCTTTCATAAAAAATAAGTCCTTTTTCCTCCGAAAAAGATTCGCTGCTCCAAAAGACCCTGTTTAAATCTTTCTGTTTACAGGTATGTATAGATTACAAAAAAAGTCCGTATACTGATAGTACGAATTTTTAAGGAGTTGATCCAATGAATCTCAAAAACCATTTTTTCGAGCGGAAAAACAATGTGGCAAAAATTAACCATGAAGATGAGCTAGCTGCCGAAAAGCTGGCTTCTGAAATCCTGGACCATTTGCCTAATTTCAGCACACGCCCAATTGTTTTTGTCTGTATTGGAACTGACCGCTCTACCGGTGATTCATTGGGTCCGCTAATCGGAACGCTTCTCGAGGAAAAAGAAATTGCACCTTACCATGTATATGGAACTCTCGATGATCCGATACATGCTGTCAATATGGATGCAAAACTGGCGGAAATCAAAGAAAAACACTTCAATCCTTTTATTATTGGCATAGACGCCTGTCTCGGCAGGTTAAAAAGTGTCGGGTCCATCCAGGTAGGCAATGGGCCAGTCAAGCCAGGTGCCGGAGTGAATAAGGAACTTCCTGAGGTCGGCAATATGCACATTACAGGCATCGTCAATGTCAGCGGGTTCATGGAATTCTTTGTTTTGCAAAACACAAGGTTGAACCTCGTCTTAAAAATGGCGAAAACGATTGCGAATGGTATTTTTGAGAGCAGCCAGCAGCTGCCGAAGAAGCAGGATTGGCCTAAAATCAACTGGGACCTAGAAACTGAGCAGCCAACAGTTGCCGAATAAATTGCCTGAAATGCCTGGAGGCTATCCAGGCATTTTTCAATTTTATAGGCCAATCATATAGTGTGAAATCGTAACAAGCACGCCAGTAACCAGGATACCTGGCAGGAGGTTCGCAACCCTGATTTTTGTCAAACCGATCAGGTTCAAGCCGATGGCAAAAATCATGACACCCCCGGTTGCAGTCAATTCAAGGATAAAGCTGTCCATCAATGCCTGTGGAATAAACTTATCAATTTGCGTCGCGAATAATGCAATTGTCCCCTGGTAAAGCATAACCGGAATGGCTGAAAAAAGAACGCCAATACCTAGTGTAGTAGTCAGAATTAGTGCCGTAAAGCCGTCAATAATTGCCTTTGTATAAAGGACATCATGATCGCCTCGGATCCCGCTGTCGAGAGCGCCAATAATGGCCATGGCGCCAATGACGAAAATCAGCGTCGCAGTCACAAACCCTTGTGAAATACTCCCTTCACCTTTTGAGCCAAGCTTTCTTTCAAGCCAGTCCCCAACTGAATTCAGCTTATCCTCCAACTGCCAGGCTTCTCCGAGCACCGCACCAATCACAAGACTTAAAATGACGATCAGGAAATTAGCACTTTTAAAGCCCATTTGCAGTCCCAGCACCATTACAGCAAGCCCAATGCCATGCATGACTGTAGCTTTCATATTTTCAGGGATTCTTGTCAATAGTCTGCCCAGCAAGGTCCCTACAATAATTAATAAACCATTTACAATGGTGCCAAGTAAAAACATATTGTTCACCTATCTTCAGATTTTGTATGAATACGTGTATGTAAAAAAAGAAGCCATCAAATCGATAGCTTAAGAGTTTTGCTGATCTAATAGTTCCAAAATACGTTCGAGATCATCCTTAGAGAAAAATTCTATTTCAATCTTCCCTTTGTTTTTGGATTGTTTGATGTTCACTGTTGTGCCGAAGCGCTCTCGAAGCGTCGTTTCCCGTTCACGGATGAAAACATCTTTTGTCACTTTTTCCTTTTTTGTTTCACGTGGAACAACTTCGTTCATCTGCTGGATCAGCTGCTCAAGCTGGCGGACATTCATTCCATCCTTAAGGATTTTATCCACCAGCACCGGAAGCTTGTCCTTCTTCCTTAACCCTAGTAGCGCGCGCCCGTGTCCCATTGATATCTTGCCATCTGAAATCAGATGCTGTATTTTAGGAGGCAGCGACAGCAAACGTATATGGTTTGCTAAGTGCGGCCGGCTCTTGCCCAGCCTTTTCGCTAACTCTTCTTGTGTGAGCTTCAGCTTTTCAATCAGAGTTTGATAGGCGATACCCTCTTCGATCGGATTCAGGTCTTCACGCTGAAGATTTTCCAATACGGCAAGCTCCATCATTTGCTGCTCATTCAATTCGCGGACAACTGCCGGAACTGTTTCCAGCTTTGCTTCCTTCGCTGCGCGGAAACGTCTTTCCCCAACGACAATTTCATAGCCTTTTATCGTTTTCCTGACAATAATCGGCTGAAGGATACCATGTTCCTGGATTGATAGTTTCAATTCCTCGATCGCTTCTGGCTGGAAAACTTTTCGTGGTTGATAAGGATTCGGCCTTATTTCTTTGATGCTTATTTCCTGGACTTTCTCTTCTTGTTCAGCTTCCATATTAAAGAATGCATTCAATCCTTTACCTAAGCCTTTAGCCATTTGCAACCACTTCCTTTGCAAGATCTAAATAAACCTCTGCCCCTCGGGACTTTGGATCATAAATGATAATTGGCTCTCCATGGCTTGGAGCTTCACTCAACCGGACATTCCGTGGAATGACTGTCTTATATACCTTGTCCTGGAAGTATTTCTTCACTTCCTCGATGACCTGGAGACCAAGATTCGTACGCGCATCAAGCATGGTAAGCAGGACGCCTTCAATCTTCAAATCCTGGTTCAAATGCTTTTGTACGAGCCGGACCGTATTCAGGAGCTGACTTAGTCCTTCCAGCGCATAATACTCACACTGGACAGGGATGATGACAGCATCTGAAGCCGTCAAAGCATTCAGTGTCAATAACCCAAGGGACGGCGGACAGTCGATGATAATATAATCAAAACGATCCTTTACTTCCTCGAGGGCCCGCTTCAAGCGAACCTCCCTTGAAATTGTGGGTACAAGCTCAATTTCTGCTCCAGCAAGCTGGATCGTTGCAGGAATTGTATATAAATTTTCTACCGCTGTTGGATGGATTACATTCTTGGCTTCAACATCGTCAACAAGAACATCATAGATGCATTGCTCAACATCCGCTTTCTCAATCCCCACACCGCTCGTAGCGTTTCCCTGGGGGTCCGTATCGACAAGCAGCACCTTTTTTCCTATGTATGCAAGGCAAGCACCAAGATTCACCGATGTCGTCGTTTTGCCGACTCCGCCTTTTTGATTCGCAATCGCAATGATTTTTCCCACATTGTCACCTTCTTTCAAACCCGTAAAATAATTAGAAAAGCGCAAGGGCCTTGGTCAGCCCCGACAAGCGCTGGAGGGCCTGACAGTGAAGTCGCTCTTTGACTTCATTGGCAGGACTGAAATCGAAATGTATAGCCGACTGCCCAGAAACGCAGAAACTGGAGACTCCGACAAAGAAGCGCTTTTTGCTTCTGCCGGCGGAGTTGAAGTTTCGGAGTTTCTAGGAGGCGACACTAGACAAGCGACTCGAGCTGCTCAAAGCTAACGCTTCTCGCAAGATACTCGAGGAAGCACTAGCAGGGAAGAAAACTGGCTAGGCGCTGGAGCTAGACACTCATCGAAGTAGAAACATAAATTATAAAAGGAGATTATGAATCCTCACTGAATCAAGGGAAACAAATCTTAAAAAAAGCAATCATGTATTCTATTTTATCATGAATCAAGATAGTTGATAGAATTTTTATGCCAAAGTAATAATGCGGTAATATGAAAAGTTATTTAACTATATAAGTTGAACCAGAAAGTTTACTTTTCATTTCGAATTCATAAGTTCAACTTATATACACAGCACTCTTCTTCAGCTGATAACCTTAATTTTGCAACAAAAAAAACGGGAGACAGCCTGTCCCCCGCTAGCAATCTATTATTTCTTCTTTGGTATGCGAATCGTGAATTGATAGAATTCCTCAAACTCTTCTTCTTCCGAATCGAGATTGATGCCACTGTCGGAAACCATTGTCAGTGACTGGCGGATTGTATTGACGGCAATCCTCATATCCTTGCTGAATGCCTTCCGCTTTGGCTTTGGCTTCTCTTCATTCTGACTCAGTAGCTTTACGACGCGTTCTTCCGTTTGTTTGACATTGAGGGCTTTCTCAATGACCTCTGCCAATAGCTGTACCTGAAGCTGAGGGTTTTTTAACGGAATTAACGAACGGGCATGACGTTCTGTGATCAACTTATTCAAAAGTGCATCCTGCACTTCCTGTGGAAGCTTAAGCAATCGCAGCTTATTCGCAACGGTTGATTGACCTTTTCCCAGCCTTTGCGCCAAGGCTTCCTGGGTAAGGTTATGGATTTCCAGCAATTTACCATAAGCCATTGCTTCTTCAATCGGTGACAGCTCCTCACGCTGGAGGTTCTCGATCAAAGCAACGGATGCCGTTTCGGAATCGGATAAGTTCTTAACAATTGCAGGAACTTCTTCCCACTCAAGCTTTTTCATCGCTCGCCAGCGGCGTTCACCTGCGATGATTTCAAACCGATCCTGATCGAATTCCCGGACGACGATAGGCTGGATCACTCCATGTATGTGAATGGTACGGGCCAATTCTTCAATTTTTTCATCATCAAATACAGTTCTTGGCTGGTATCTATTTGGAATAATATGGTCAATCGGAATTTTCTTTATTTCTTCGTTTTCTATGTTGTCAATATCCTCAACCGTCTGTTCTTCCACTTGGTTCTGTTCTTCCATTTGATTCCGTTCTTTTTCCTTTTCCCCAAGGCCAAAAAAGCGCGAAAAAGAAGGCTTCATCACCCTACACCACCTTTATGAACTCCCTATTACATATTCTCTATAAAAATGACAAGTTCCTGCCTATAGACTCTATTATAAACTAAATTCATTTTTCAAAATAGACCAAAGAGCATACGTGAACATGGCCGGTTTCATCAACCGTGCACCTCGGGTCTTTGACTGGAGGTGCTGCGGATGATGGATGCCTCTATTCAATCGGCGTTTTATTCGGAGTTCCCGGTTTTCTTGGGTACTTCTTAGGTGTTGCTTTTAGTTTGTTAATGATTAAAATATTCCGTTCGCTCTCTTCCACCGGCAAAGTAAAGGAGTGAGCGGATTCCAGCTTCCCGCCAAGGACAGAAATCGCTTTTTCGCCAACCTGCAGTTCTTCCCCTGCCTGGTTGCCTTTCATGGCGACGAATGTCCCGCCTACTTTCACCAGCGGGAGACAAAGCTCGCTTAATACTGACATCCTTGCAACTGCCCTTGCCATCACAACCTCATATTTTTCACGATGAGAAGGATTCTGTCCGAATGTCTCGGCGCGATCGTGAATGAAAGTCGTTCCTTCAAGACCCAATTCCTTCGAAAGCTGCTCCAGAAACGTAATTCGCTTATTCAGGGAATCAACAATCGTCACCTTGATTTCCGGGAAAGCAATTTTAATCGGGATGCTTGGGAAACCGGCACCGGCACCAACATCACACAAATTGAGCGGCTTGTTAAAATCAAAATAAAATGCTGCGGAAACGGAATCATAGAAATGCTTCAAATACACATCAGGCTTTTCTGTGATCGCAGTTAAATTCATTTTTTCATTCCACTCGACGAGCATTTGGTAATACTTTTCATATTGCTCCATTTGCTTCTGGGAAAGCTCAATCCCCTTTTCAGCGAGCAAAGCTTTAAATTGATCTGTATTCATAAGCCAACCCTTTCTGTCCTTGCTGGTGATTTCCTTACAAAAAATGAACGATTAGATCCGTGCAATACGCCCCTGTTCCATATAGACAAGCAGAATTGAGATGTCAGCAGGGTTCACACCTGAGATTCTCGATGCCTGTGCCAAGGTTAGCGGACGTACTTCTTTTAATTTTTGGCGGGCTTCTGTCGCCAATCCAGAAATCGCATCATAATCAATATTTTCCGGGATTTTCTTGTCTTCCATCTTTTTCAGCCTTTCAACCTGCTGAAGAGATTTCTCGATATATCCCTCATATTTGATTTGGATTTCGGTCTGTTCTTCTGTTTCAAAATCAAGTTCGCCTGCTGCAGGAACAAGCTGCTTGATATGCTCATAAGAAACCTCAGGTCGCTTCAATAAATCTGAAGCACGGATGCCATCCTTCAGCTCACTGCCGCCAAGTGAACGGATCAGTTCCTGAACTTCCGCTGTCGGTTTGATGATGATCGATTGCAGGCGTTGTTTCTCACCTTCGATTGCTTCTTTTTTCGCTAAAAACTTCTGGTAACGTTCTTCGGTAATCAAGCCGATTTCGTATCCTTTTTCAGTCAAGCGAAGATCTGCATTGTCATGACGCAGAAGCAGGCGGTACTCCGCTCTGGATGTCAATAGACGGTATGGTTCATTTGTTCCTTTTGTCACGAGGTCATCGATCAATACCCCGATATAGGCATCGGCGCGGCTCAGGATGACTTCTTCTTTGTCCAACGCCCTTCTGCCGGCATTGATTCCAGCCATGATTCCCTGGCCGGCAGCTTCTTCGTAGCCAGAAGTACCGTTGATTTGGCCAGCTGTATAAAGATTTTTGACTAGTTTTGTTTCCAATGTTGGCCACAGCTGCGTCGGCACAACAGCATCATACTCAATCGCATAGCCGGCACGCATCATTTGTACTTTTTCAAGACCAGGTATCGTCTGAAGGATTTTATGCTGGACCTCTTCAGGCAAGCTGGTTGATAGTCCCTGAACATACACTTCCTGAGTGTTCCTGCCTTCCGGCTCGAGGAAGATCTGGTGGCGCGGCTTGTCATTAAATCGGACGACCTTATCCTCGATGGATGGGCAGTAGCGCGGGCCAGTTCCCTTGATCATTCCGGAATACATTGGTGACCGGTGCAAATTGTCATCAATCAGCTGGTGTGTGCGCTCATTCGTATATGTCAGCCAGCAAGGAAGCTGATCTGTGATGTATTTCGTCGTTTCATAAGAAAATGCACGGTGGACATCATCACCAGGCTGAATTTCTGTTTTTGTATAATCAATACTGTCGCTGTGCACACGAGGCGGCGTTCCCGTTTTAAAACGAACCAGGTCAAAGCCAAGCTCCTCAAGATGCTCTGAAAGCTTGATTGACGGCTGCTGGTTGTTCGGACCGCTTGAATATTTCAATTCGCCGAGGATAATTTCCCCGCGCATATACGTACCAGTCGTAATGACGACTGTTTTTGCGCGATAAATGGCTCCAGTCTGCGTAATGACCCCTTTACATTCTCCGTCCTCTACAATCAGGCGCTCAACCATGCCTTGTACCAATGTAAGGTTCTTTTCATTTTCCAGCGTCTTTTTCATTTCATTTTGATAATCGAATTTATCGGCCTGGGCCCTCAACGCACGTACTGCAGGTCCCTTTCCTGTATTCAGCATCCTCATCTGGATGTAAGTTTTATCGATATTGCGGCCCATTTCTCCGCCCAATGCGTCAATTTCCCGTACAACAATACCCTTTGCAGGTCCGCCGATTGACGGGTTGCACGGCATGAACGCAATCATATCAAGATTGATGGTAATCATCGCTGTTTTCGCACCCATGCGTGCTGGCGCAAGGGCCGCCTCAACGCCCGCATGGCCGGCACCAACTACAACCACATCAAAATTTCCGGCTTCATAACCCATCCTGCTGCCTCCTTTTTATGCTCCATTCAAATACCTTTATAGTCCAAAAGTGCTACACCAGATAATTCTCTAGTAGCAAGAGATAATGTTTTATGAAAATAGTTTCTTTCCTATTACTTCCCTAAACAGAACTGGGAGAATAACTGGTCGATCAAGCTTTCATGGACGCTTTCTCCAATGATTTCGCCAAGCAGCTCCCAGGAACGAGTCAGATCGATCTGGACGATATCGATTGGAGTTCCCATTTCAACACCCGAGATTGCTTCTTCTATTGAATGGACAGCCTGATTCAGGAGTGCGATATGGCGGCTGTTCGAAACATACGTCATGTCTCCCGATTCGATCGCACCTGAGAAGAACAGGCTGGATATCGCTTCTTCCAGCTCATCCACTCCCTTGTCCTCCAGCAATGAGGTTGTTACAAGGGAATACTGATTCGCAAGCTCCTTCACCTGGTCCATATCAATTTTTTGCGGCAGGTCTGTTTTATTGACGATGACAATCACGTCCATCCCCTCAACCGCTTTGAAAATGTTCCGATCCTCTTCCGAAAGCCCATCCGAATAATTCAGAACGAGCAAGATCAAATCCGCTTCCTTCAAAACCTGGCGAGACCGTTCGACGCCGATTCGTTCAACGATATCCTCAGTTTCGCGGATCCCCGCTGTATCAAGAAGTCGTAAAGGAACACCACGAACATTCACATATTCTTCGATGACATCGCGCGTGGTCCCTGGTATATCAGTAACAATCGCTTTATTTTCATGCACAAGGCTGTTAAGCAGCGAAGATTTCCCTACATTCGGGCGGCCAACTATGACCGTGGACAATCCTTCACGGAGGATTTTTCCCTGCTGTGAGGTTTGCAGAAGCTTTTCAAGCTCCCCTTTTACATACTTCGCCTTCTCCAAAAGCATATTATGCGTCATTTCTTCTACATCGTCATACTCCGGATAATCGATATTCACTTCGACATGCGCAAGAACTTCTAAGATTTCCTGGCGCAGCTTCTGGATCAGCTTAGATAGGCGTCCTTCCATCTGGCCAAGCGCCAGATTCATCGCACGGTCCGTTTTCGCTCTGATCAAGTCGATGACTGCCTCCGCCTGGGAAAGGTCGATCCGTCCATTTAAAAAAGCCCGTTTTGTAAATTCCCCCGGCTCCGCCAGTCTCGCTCCCTGATTCAGAACAAGCTGGAGCACACGGTTTACAGAAACAAGACCCCCATGGCAGTTGATTTCGACTACATCTTCTTTCGTAAAAGTTTTTGGCCCTCTCATGACAGAGACCATTACTTCTTCCGCGACTTGTCCAGTTTTCGGATCAATCAGATGGCCGTAATGGATTGTATGCGAGGCCACCTCACTCAGCTTCTTGCTGCCAACCCCTTTGAACAGGCGATCTGCAATTTCAAAAGCCTGATCACCGCTTAAACGGACAATCGCAATCGCACCTTCACCCATCGGCGTAGAAATCGCCGCAATCGTATCAAATTCCATTTGCTCACCCCGCTTTTTCAAAAGAATTATTTATATCAAAAAAGATTAAAGTTTGTTTTCTACAAATTACTAGAATACCACATCACTTTAGCGAAAAAAAGAAAGGAATACTTTCAACTCTGAATTTATCCACAACTCATTAAATAAACTTATTTAATTTTAACTTATCCACATGTGAATAACAATAAAACCAAATGAGGAAATAAATGATTTTTATTTGTGTTGTGGAAAAGTGGATTGCTAGAGGTCCGGCTAAGGAACATAAGTTGTCTGAACTTGAGGAACTGAATGTTGGATTTTGATTTTAATTCAACTAGTGATCTCCATGTTGGTAGACGTTTGGAACTGATGACGAAAAATGATGTTTTAAGGCTGATGAGCGGGTTGTTAAATTGGAAAAAATTCATGATGATTTCCAATTCGCCAATAAAAATTTTAAATGAACAAAATTAACATCACTGAGAGTCCATAAAATATTGAATTTCAACTCTCATGAAGGATTAATGAAGCAGATACTTCAAAATATGTGCCAAATCCTTAAAAATATCGCACAAAAAAACCCGAACCAGCTCCTGGATCGGGTTTTTTCGCTCATTATTACTTCGAAGGCGCGATCACAATATGTCTATGTGGTTCGGTGCCATCGGAAAAGGTTTTGATTTTTTTATTTGACATCAATGCAGTATGAATCACTTTGCGTTCATACGAAGGCATAGGTTCGAGCGCAACTGTCTGTCCGGTTCTGACTGCTTTTTGCGCAAGGCGTTCAGCCAATTGCACGAGTGTATCATTCCTGCGCTGGCGATAATCCTCCGCATCAAGCAGGACAGTAGCATACTGTTCAGAGTAACGGTTCATTACGAGCTGGGTCAAAAATTGCAGAGAATTCAGTGTTTGTCCTCTTTTTCCGATCAACAAAGCAATTTTCTCACCTGACATCGTAAAGAGTACTGTTTTCCCTTCCTTCTTCACATCAACTTCAATTGGAGCCCCCATTTGCAAGCCAACCGATTTCAAATAATTTACGGCTTCTTCAACAGCATCAATTTTAACTGTCACCTTGACGACAGCCGGGCGTGTGCCGAAAAGTCCGAAAATCCCCTTTTTGCCTTCATCAATTACATCAATTTCTGTGCGGTCTTTGGTTGTTTTTAATTGAGCTAAAGCGGATTCTACTGCTTCGTCGACATTTTGTCCTGTAGCAGTTACCTGTTTCACTTTTTTGCTCCTCCCGCATTGCCGGCAGCAGTTGCCTTAAGATCCGGCCCTTTAATAAAGTAAGTTTGAACAATCATGAATAAGTTACCGACTACCCAGTACAATGAAAGTGCTGCTGGGAAGTTGATCGCGAATACAATGATCATGATTGGCATCAGCCATAGCATCATCGCCATTTGCGGATTTGCTTCCTGGCCTGCCATCATCATTTTTTGCTGGATGAACGTTGTAGCACCTGCGACTAACGGCAGGATATAATATGGATCCGGTGAACCAAGGTCGAACCACATGAAGTTATGCTCGGCAATCTCCCTTGTTCTTGAAATCGCGTGGTAGAAACCAATCAGGATCGGCATCTGAACGATCAGCGGGAAACAGCCTGCAAGCGGATTGACACCATGCTTTTGGAAAAGTGCCATCGTTTCCTGCTGCAGCTTCTGCTGGGTTTTCTGGTCCTTCGAGCTGTATTTTTCCTTCAGCTTCTGCATTTCCGGTTGCAACGCCTGCATTGCCTTGGAACTCTTTGTCTGTTTGATCATAAGCGGCAGGATAGCCAGGCGGATGATCAAAGTAACAGCGATAATCGATAAACCGAAGCTGCCCCAGAGCCATTCAGCCATCTTGACGATTAACAAGGACAATGGATAAACAATGTATTCATTCCAAAAACCCTTGCTTTCCTCAGTGATTGGCTGATCATACTCCATACAGCCTGTCAGCACGGTCATCACTAAAAGCAAGCCCATTATCAATAATATTCTTTTTTTCAAGCTTCATTTCCTCCTAACTTCCCGGTGCGTTCATTTATTTTCAATAGTTTGTCCCAAAATTTATGTACATTTAGCTTTGCCAGCACAATGCAATCAAGAGTATTTTAACATCTTTTATAGGGAAGCGCTTTTAAAAAATGCAATTCGGTAAATATTTTTGCCTCTTCCATTATCTCCAGGTTATGGCTTCTTCAAAACCTTTCCGACCTTCAAGACATGCTCCAGGCTTTTCTTCACTTCATGCATGTCCATTTCAGCAGTCGGCTTTCGGGCGATGATGATGTAGTCATTACCATTTTGGACGCGGTCCTGAAATTCATGAAAGGATTGTCGGATATAACGCTTGATCTGGTTGCGCATGACGGCATTGCCGATTTTTTTGCTCACTGACAGCCCGATGCGGAAATTTTCCTGCTCCGGTTTTTTCAAAATATAAACGACAAATTGCCGGTTCGCGACTGATCTTCCCTTTTTAAAAGCTTCTTGGAATTCTTTATTTTTTTTCACTCTGAAGTCTTTTTTCATCTATAACACCTACAATTCTCTATGGATCCGTTTTTTTAGGGATCTTTTAAAAATGGCTCCACCGGGATTCATTTATAAGTATTTCCAAAAACAAATCCCGTAAAGCCCATTCGCCAGTAATTCCAGCTCCCAAAATAGTATTGCCCAAAGAGAAAAAAGACCACTGACATTTCAGTGGCCTAAGCTGATAATACTTTTCTTCCTTTGCGACGACGGCGAGCAAGAACCTTACGGCCATTTGCACTGCTCATGCGGGCACGGAATCCGTGAACTTTGCTGTGTTTACGTTTATTTGGTTGATAAGTGCGTTTCATATATGTTACACCTCCCTGAGGAATAGCTGTTACAGACAGTCTTTGTAATTATAAAGAGGGGCACCGTATATTGTCAAGTGCCTATTCGGAAATCGACGGCATTGGCAAAATTTAAGTTCCTAATGCCCATGATTTAATTCGTTCTCTTAAAAAGGTCTCGGCTTGGTAAATTAGGCTGTTGATTTTGTTCCAGGTGCTTCGCTTTCCGCGGAGAAGAATTAAGAAACAGCCCAACTGCCGGCTTTTTCAAAAATTAAATTCTTCCTTGGAGTCCCGAAGCCTCCTCGGCGTTAACACACCTGCGGGGTCTCCCGATGACTTGCTCATCCCACAGGACTTTGAATTAGCTTTCTCGAAAATGCCCACGCACGAAGGAAATACGTTAGCATTTTCGAGGAGTCTTCACGCCTTCAACTCCAATCAACCGGTCCTCAAAACTTACTATTGTCTAAAGCCATTTTATAAGAAAAAGTTAATCCAGCAGTACGGATCATAGAATTTTTCCATTGACATCAAAAACATTTAAAGAAGAATATTTTCTCCCAACAAAATAAATATTAATCCCAATATTTATCCGCCATTTTTTCTCTTTCCAGCGTCCTGTGGACAAAAATCGACACGTTTTTTATTATCCACAGCCCTTTCTGACAGCTTTTACACAATTCAAGTGCCTGTGGACAATTAATCTCCACAGTGATAGTGTATTGTGGATAATGTATTAAAAAGCGTTGCGCCATGCTAGATTATCTGATATTATATTTGTGTTTTCACTCTTAATAATTCGATAACGAAAATATACTTATCCACAAATTGTGGATAAGCTGTGGATAGGTTATTCAGACCTGTTGTAAAACTTTGTCCACAGAAAGTGGATATTGTCGAAAAGCTTCATTTCTTCCTTATTATATATTTTTCCACATTAATAGTTTTGTATATTTATTAATCCAAGGGTTGTACAGCATGTATAACCTTTGATTTTGTGCTTTTCGAGCATGGATGCAGAAGATTAAATTATGAAACTGTGAGTGCAAATGCAGCCAGATACAAATAAAAAAGCGTAAAACGACGAGAAAAGGAGGGATAATTGTTGGAGAACATTGCAGATCTCTGGAACAACGCTCTCGCTAAAATCGAGAAAAAGATCAGCAAGCCAAGTTTCGATACATGGCTTAAATCAACTAAGGCACATTCCTTGCAAGGGGACGTCCTTACGATTACAGCCCCGAATGAGTTTGCCCGTGACTGGCTGGAAGAACGTTATTCCCAGTTAATCAGCGGTATTTTGTATGAAATCACTGGTGAAGAGCTTTCTGTAAAATTCATCATTCCTCAGAACCAGAACGAAGAGGATCTCGACATTCCATTGCCGCCAAGACGAGTGAAGAAAGAAGACGATATTCCAGATTTGCCTGTCAGCATGCTGAACCCGAAGTATACATTCGATACTTTTGTCATTGGTTCAGGCAACCGTTTCGCACACGCAGCGTCGCTTGCAGTAGCTGAAGCGCCGGCAAAAGCCTATAATCCCTTATTCATTTATGGGGGCGTAGGACTTGGTAAGACCCACTTGATGCATGCAATCGGACATTATGTCCAGGACCATAATCCGAATGCGAAAGTGGTTTATTTGTCATCCGAAAAATTCACGAATGAATTCATCAATTCTATCAGGGACAATAAAGCGGGAGATTTCCGCAATAAGTACCGCAATGTCGATGTCCTGCTCATTGATGATATTCAATTTTTGGCTGGAAAAGAACAAACACAGGAAGAGTTTTTCCATACATTCAATACATTGCATGAGGAAAGCAAGCAGATTGTCATCTCCAGTGACCGTCCGCCAAAAGAAATTCCAACGCTTGAAGACAGGCTGAGATCCCGCTTTGAATGGGGGTTGATTACGGATATCACTCCTCCAGATCTCGAGACCAGGATTGCGATTCTCCGTAAAAAGGCTAAAGCAGAAGGCCTGGATATCCCGAATGAGGTTATGCTCTATATCGCGAACCAAATCGACTCCAACATCCGTGAGCTTGAAGGAGCATTGATTCGTGTCGTTGCTTATTCATCACTGATCAACAAGGATATCAATGCGGACCTGGCGGCTGAAGCGCTAAAGGATATAATCCCGAGTTCCAAGCCGAAGGTAATCACGATTCTCGACATCCAGAGAGTCGTAGGCCAGCATTTCAATGTGAAGCTAGAGGACTTTAAAGCGAAGAAAAGGACAAAATCAGTCGCATTCCCTAGGCAAATCGCTATGTACTTATCTAGAGAACTGACCGACTTCTCTCTGCCTAAAATTGGCGAAGAATTTGGAGGGCGTGACCACACGACGGTCATCCATGCCCATGAAAAAATCTCTAAGATGATTGCTGTTGATTCAAGTCTGCAAAAGCAGCTAAAAGAAATAAATGAACAATTAAGGGTTTAGGAAAGTGTGAATAACTCTCCATTGGTTACGCACAGTCTGTCCACATGTGGATAGGCTGTGTTTCCTTTGAAAAAATCCACTTATCCACAAATCCACAGGCCCTACTAGTACTTCTACTATTTTTTAAAACATATTAATATATGCATTTAAGATAAAAAATATTCCTAAACGGAGGCTAAAAAATGAGATTTATTATCCAGCGCGATTCATTGCTCCAAAGCGTCCAAGACGTAATGAAGGCAGTGACGAGCAGAACAACAATCCCCATTTTGACAGGTATTAAGATTGTTGCGACTGAAGAGGGAGTAACTCTTACAGGCAGCGATTCTGATATTTCCATCGAATCTTTCATTCCTAAAGAAGAAGCTGGGGATGAAATCGTCGAAATCAAACAGCCAGGATCTATTGTTTTGCAGGCGCGTTTCTTTAGTGAAATCGTTAAGAAGCTTCCTACAGATTCAGTAGAAATCGAAGTCCACAATAATCTGCAAACCATTATCCGTTCTGGTAAATCAGAATTTAACCTAAATGGCCTGGATGCTGAGGAATATCCACACCTTCCGCAAATTTCGGAAGAGCATGTATTCAAAATTCCTACAGACTTATTGAAAGGCCTGATTCGCCAGACTGTCTTTTCAGTGTCCACCTCAGAAACACGCCCAATCTTGACAGGTGTAAACTGGAAGGTCGAAAACAATGAATTAATCTGTATTGCAACAGATAGCCACAGGCTTGCATTAAGAAAAGCGAAACTCGAGGCGGAGAACACTGGAAGCTATAATGTGGTCATCCCGGGTAAAAGTTTGACAGAATTGAGCAAGATTCTTGATGACAGCTCAGAGTCAGTCGATATCGTCATTACAGAAAACCAAGTATTGTTTAAAGCAAAGCACTTATTGTTCTTCTCAAGACTGCTTGAAGGAAATTATCCTGACACAGGAAGATTGATCCCGACTGAGAGCAAAACAGATGTAGTCGTTAACACAAAAGAATTCCTTCATGCAATCGATCGTGCATCCCTGCTTGCCAGAGAAGGAAGAAACAATGTTGTTAAATTTTCTACAATCGAAGGGGGCGCTATCGAGGTTTCCTCCAACACGCCAGAAATCGGTACTGTTGTCGAAGAAATCCAAAGCCAATCAATCGATGGCGAGGATCTGAAAATTTCATTCAGCGCAAAATATATGATGGATGCCCTGAAAGCATTGGAAGGAACAGAAATCCAGATCAGCTTTACAGGCGCAATGAGACCATTCGTCATCCGACCGCTCCACGATGACTCCATCCTGCAGCTGATCCTGCCGGTTAGAACTTACTAATTTCATAACGCCACCAGTTTTTGCTGGTGGCTTTTTACTTATAGCTTGAAAATGTATACTAATTGGATTGTAGCGGGAGGCACGAAGACTCCTCGAAAATGCTAACGCATTTCCATCGTGCGTGGGCAGACTCGAGGAAGTAATTCAATGTCCTGCGGGATCAGCTGGACAGGTGAGACCCCACAGGGGCTTGCTCCGAGGAGGCTCACCGCCAGCCCCAAGGAAGAATTGCTTATGAAAAAGACGGCAAGTGGTCTTTTTCATATTCTTCCCGCGGAAAGCGAAGTGCCTGGAGCGAAAATCCATCTGAATATAAGAAAATTTGTTTCTATGGAAAAAATTTAGTAAAATAAAGTATTAAGTCCTTTTGGAAGAAAAGGGTGAGAAACGTGAATGAGGAAATAAAAATTGATACGGAATATATCACGCTTGGCCAATTCCTGAAACTTGCCGATGTAATCCAATCAGGCGGAATGGCAAAGTGGTTTTTAAGTGAACATGATGTTTTTATCAATGGTGAACAAGATCAGCGAAGAGGAAGGAAGCTTCGTTCCGGAGATCAGGTATCAATTCCTGGTTTAGGCGAGTTCAGCATAACGCAATAATCCAGAGGATGAACTGTTCATGTATATAGAGGAACTGCAATTAAGGAATTACCGCAATTACCAGGGATTAGAGGCGGCATTTGAAAATAAGGTAAATGTCATCCTCGGGGAGAATGCTCAGGGGAAAACGAATGTCATGGAGTCCATCTATGTGCTGGCAATGGCAAAATCGCACCGTACCTCCAATGATAAAGATTTAATTCGCTGGGATGAGGAATATGCTAAAATAGAGGGACGGATTAAAAAAAACAACGGTTCATTGCCCATGCAGCTTGTCATTTCAAAAAAAGGCAAGAAGGCGAAGGTCAATCATCTTGAACAGCGGAAGCTAAGCCAGTATGTCGGCAATATGAATGTCGTCATGTTTGCTCCTGAGGATCTTAATCTTGTAAAAGGGAGTCCTCAAGTAAGACGACGGTTTGTCGATATGGAAATTGGCCAGGTATCGGCGATTTATTTGCATGATATGGGCCAGTACAACAAAATCCTTCAGCAGCGGAATCATTATCTCAAGCAGCTGCAAATCAAAAAAGCATCAGACCATACCATGCTCGATATTCTCACTGAACAATTTATCCAGGCAGCTGCCAGGATCATCGTGAAGCGGTTTGAATTCCTGAATTTGCTCGAACAGTGGGCATTACCAATCCACCATGGTATATCGAGAGGGCTTGAGGATTTAAAAATAGTCTATAAACCCTCAGCAGAGGTATCAGAAGATGATGATTTGTCGAAAATGATAGCAGTGTATGAAGAAAAATTTGCTAAAATGAAGATGAGAGAAATTGACCGGGGGACCACCATGTTCGGGCCGCACCGGGATGATCTGCAATTTTTCGTGAATGGCCGTGATGTCCAGACATTCGGATCGCAGGGTCAGCAGCGGACGACAGCACTTTCGGTAAAGCTGGCGGAAATTGAATTGATCAATTCAGAAATTGGCGAATATCCAATCCTGCTGCTTGATGATGTCCTGTCTGAGTTAGATGATTATCGCCAATCCCATTTATTAAATACCATCCAGGGGAAAGTCCAAACCTTCGTCACGACCACTAGTGTGGATGGGATTGACCATCAGACATTAAGGGAAGCAGCCACTTACAAAGTGAAAACCGGCGAAATGTCAAGAATCCAATGAGGTGGATTACATGTATTTGCATGTTGGTGAAGAAGTCCTAGTCAGGACAAAAGATATTATAGCGATATTAGATATTGAAAGCGCTAGTTCTTCTCCATTCATGGAGGAGTTCATAACGCGCCAGGGCCAGCAGATAATCCATTTGGCCAAAGGAACGGTCAAATCAATCGTGGTAACAGGAAATCATATATATTATTCCCCACTTGCATCAGGAACATTAAAGAAACGCTCCCAAAAATTATCCGTTCAGGAATTTTAATAGATCGGCATCTTCGCAAAAAATGTCGAAAAACAACGATATATGCGAAAATAGCTAATAGATATGTTTTCAAAAAGTTGAGTCAAAATGAAAGTGTAGGTGATCGATATGGCTATGGAGGAACAATCCATGCAAGGACAAGCGTACGATGAAAACCAGATACAAGTGCTTGAGGGCCTGGAAGCTGTACGCAAACGTCCAGGGATGTATATCGGATCAACGAGTGGAAAAGGCTTGCACCATCTTGTATGGGAAATCGTTGATAATAGTATAGATGAAGCACTTGCCGGCTACTGTGACGAGATCAATGTCATTATCGAAGAAGATAACAGTATTACAGTTCAGGATAATGGCCGCGGAATCCCTGTCGGTATCCACGAGAAAATGGGAAGGCCAGCAGTCGAGGTCATCATGACAGTACTTCACGCCGGAGGTAAATTCGGAGGCGGAGGCTATAAGGTTTCCGGAGGTCTCCACGGTGTTGGTGCATCCGTTGTTAATGCCCTGTCTACTTATCTTGAAGTATTTGTCCATCGTGATGGCAAAGTCCATTATCAAAAGTTCGAACGAGGCGCTGTTGGTGACCCGTTGAAGGTCATTGACGAAACGGACCGGACAGGAACAACTGTCCACTTCAAGCCTGACCCGGAAATTTTCACCGAGACATTGGAATATGACTATGATACACTCGCAAACCGTCTGCGTGAGCTTGCCTTCCTGAACAGAGCAATCAAGATCACGATTGAAGATAAGCGGGGAGAAGGCAAAAAGAATGAGTATTATTACGAGGGCGGTATTAAATCCTATGTTGAGCATTTAAACCGTACTAGAGAAGTCCTTCACGAAGAACCGATTTATATTGAGGGTGAAAAAGAAGGCATTACGGTCGAAGTGGCTCTACAATATAACGATAGCTATACAGGGAATATCTATTCATTCGCGAACAATATCCATACCTATGAGGGTGGTACGCATGAGTTTGGCTTTAAAACAGCTTTGACGCGTGTCATTAATGATTATGCCCGTAAACACGGAATCTTCAAGGAAAGTGATTCAAATCTCTCGGGTGATGATGTTCGTGAAGGATTGACGTCAATCGTGTCCATCAAGCACCCTGATCCACAGTTCGAAGGCCAGACGAAAACAAAGCTCGGGAATTCAGAAGTCCGTACGGTAACTGACACACTGTTTTCCGACCACTTTGAAAAATTCATGCTCGAAAATCCGAATGTCGCAAGAAAGATTGTCGAAAAAGGACTCATGGCAGCAAGAGCAAGACTTGCGGCGAAAAAGGCACGCGAGCTGACCAGGAGAAAGAGTGCGCTTGAAATTTCAAGCTTGCCGGGCAAACTGGCTGACTGTTCTTCAAAGGACCCATCCATCAGTGAAATCTATGTCGTTGAGGGTGATTCTGCGGGCGGATCTGCCAAGCAGGGCCGTGACCGCCACTTCCAGGCGATCCTGCCATTGCGCGGTAAAATCCTGAACGTTGAAAAATCACGTCTTGATAAAATTTTATCCAATAATGAGGTAAGAGCGATCATTACAGCGATCGGAACAGGGATCGGCGAAGACTTCGACCTTTCAAAAGCACGATACCAAAAAATCGTCATCATGACCGATGCCGATGTCGACGGCGCCCATATCCGTACTTTATTATTGACGTTCTTCTACCGATATATGAGAAAGATCCTTGAAGCAGGGTACATTTATATTGCCCAGCCGCCTTTATACAAGATCCAGCAGGGTAAAAAAATCGAGTATGCTTATAACGACAAGCAGCTTGAAGAGATTCTAGCGGAACTTCCACAGCAGCCGAAGCCAGGCATCCAGCGCTACAAGGGTCTTGGTGAGATGAATCCAGAGCAGCTATGGGAGACAACGATGAATCCTGAAACAAGGACACTGCTCCAGGTAAGCCTTGAAGATGCAATCGAATCGGATGAAACCTTTGAAATCCTGATGGGTGATAAGGTAGAGCCTCGACGCAATTTCATCGAGCAGAATGCACTTTATGTAAAGAACCTGGATATTTAATAAATATATGCTCAGGATAGAAGGTTCTGCCTCTATCCTGCTTTTTCTGAAATGGCCAAGGGGCCGCGCAGAGCGCCTTGCCCCTATATGGCCGTGCTGAACAGAGTTCCTAAAGGAGGTCTCTCTTAAATGGCTGAAACACCAAATCCACGTGTAAAAGAGATTAATATTAGCCAGGAAATGCGTTCATCTTTCCTGGATTATGCCATGAGTGTTATCGTGGCACGTGCGCTTCCGGATGTCCGTGACGGCTTGAAGCCGGTACATAGAAGGATACTGTACGCGATGCATGACCTTGGTATGCATTCGGATAAGGCCTACAAAAAATCGGCGAGGATCGTCGGTGAAGTTATCGGTAAGTATCACCCGCACGGTGACTCTGCTGTATATGACACTATGGTCCGTATGGCACAGGATTTCAACTATCGTTATATGCTTGTAGATGGACATGGAAACTTTGGTTCTGTCGATGGCGACGCCGCTGCTGCGATGCGTTATACAGAAGCACGTATGTCGAAAATCTCGATGGAGCTTTTACGTGACATCAACAAAGATACAATTGATTATCAGGACAACTATGACGGTTCTGAAAGAGAGCCGATTGTTATGCCATCAAGGTTTCCGAACCTGCTCGTCAACGGTACTTCAGGAATCGCTGTCGGAATGGCGACAAACATCCCTCCACACCAGCTTGGCGAGGTAATTGATGGAGTACTGGCAATCAGTAAGGATCCTGACATGACCATCATGGAATTGATGGAAATCATCACAGGACCTGACTTCCCGACAGCGGGATTGATATTAGGCCGCAGTGGCATTCGCAAGGCTTATGAGACAGGCCGCGGATCGATCACCCTCCGTGCGAAAGTTGAAATCGAACAGAAATCAAATGGCAAGGAAGTTATCATCGTTAGAGAACTGCCTTACCAGGTCAACAAAGCCAAGCTGATTGAGAAAATCGCTGAATTAGTCCGCGACAAGAGGCTTGACGGCATCACAGACCTGCGAGATGAATCTGACCGCAAGGGTATGAGGATTGTAATTGAAGTTCGCAAGGATGCGAATGCCAATGTCCTTTTAAATAACCTTTATAAACAAACTGCATTGCAGACAAGCTTTGGTATCAACCTTCTTGCTTTAGTCGATGGACAGCCGAAGGTTCTGAACCTCAAGCAATGCCTGGAATACTACCTTGACCACCAGGTAGTCGTCATTAGACGACGCACAGAGTTTGAACTTAGGAAGGCTGAAGCACGTGCCCACATTCTCGAAGGTCTGCGAATCGCGCTCGATAACCTCGATGCGGTCATTAGCCTGATCAGAAGCTCACGCACGACGGATATAGCAAGAGAAGGATTGATGACACAATTCAAGTTGTCTGAAAAGCAAGCGCAGGCAATACTTGATATGCGTCTGCAGAGACTTACAGGCTTGGAACGCGAAAAGATCGAAGAAGAATTCCAGAACCTTATGCAGCTGATTTCGGAATTAAAAGCGATCCTTGCTGATAATGAAAAAGTTCTTGAAATCATCCGCGAAGAGCTAACTGAAATCAAAGAGCGCTTCAACGATGAGCGCCGTACGGAAATCGTATCGGGCGGATTGGAAATGATCGAGGATGAAGACTTGATTCCTCGTGAAAATATCGTCATTACCCTGACACATAACGGCTACGTTAAGCGCCTGCCTGTATCAACATACAGGGCACAGCGCCGCGGCGGCCGAGGAATCCAGGGTATGGGAACGAATGAAGATGATTTTGTAGAACATCTGATCACTACTTCAACGCACGATACCATTCTTTTCTTTACAAACAAGGGTAAGGTGTATCGTTCGAAGGGTTACGAAATCCCTGAATTCAGCCGTACAGCGAAGGGAATACCAATTATCAACCTATTGGAAATCGAGAAAGGCGAGTGGGTCAACGCCATCATTCCTGTTTCGGAATTCGTGGATGACTGGTTCCTATTCTTCACAACGAAAGAAGGGATCTCAAAACGTTCACCGCTTTCATCATTTGCGAATATCCGGAACAATGGACTAATTGCCCTGAACTTGCGTGAAGGCGATGAATTGATCTCAGTCCGGATGACAGATGGCAGCAAGGAAATGATCATCGGCACGAAGAATGGCTTACTGATTCGTTTCCCTGAAACCGATGTTCGCTCTATGGGCCGTACTGCCACAGGTGTTAAAGGTATTACCCTGTCCGGTGATGATGAAGTTGTCGGCATGGAAGTCCTTGAAGAAACTGCTGAAATCCTTGTTGTAACGAAGAACGGATACGGAAAAAGAACCCCTTCCGAAGAATACAGAAGGCAAGGCAGAGGCGGTAAAGGAATCAAGACATGTAACATCACTGATAAAAACGGCGACCTTGTGACGATGAAAGTCGTGACTGGCGAGGAAGACCTGATGCTGATCACAACAGGCGGTGTCCTGATCCGCATCCCGGTAAGCTCGATCTCCATGACAGGCCGTAATACACAGGGTGTAAAATTGATCAGCCTCAACAAAGCAGAAAATGAATATGTTGCTACAGTTGCGAAAGTCGATAAGGAAGAAGAAAAGCCTGAAGACGCCGAACTGGATGAAAATGCTGAAGCAACAGTTGACCCAGAAGAAGTTGCCAGTGAAGAAACAGAAACGACTGAACTGCCAACTGAAGTGGATGAAGAATAAACTTTTGAGAGGAACACAAAAATGTGTTCCTCTTTTTTGGTAAAATAAAGTAAAATAAATTGTAAGAAAATTAAAATTCTGGGGTGGAAAGCCTTGCGTGTACTAGTAGACAACCTTAAAGAGGGCTGTATCCTTACTGATGATGTTCTTAGTAAAACGAATAGACCTATCATGAATAAAAAAACAGTATTATCAGAACATCTAATAGGAATCCTGAAAGTGTTTCTGATTAAAGAAGTGGATGTGGAGAAAACATTAGTGAATGGTTTGCCTTTTCATGCCCCTTCGACTGGCAGCGATAAGAAAGCGGGCTTCAAGTCTAATGAGGATGGAGAGACTTTTATCGATCTGTTTTTACAGGCCAGACAGAAATTCAGGAAAGAGTTTATCTCCTGGCAATCAGGAATGCAGATAGATATCGCTAAACTAAGAACGATTATTGTCCCTTTGATCGAGCAGACAGAGCTGACTTCTTCGGATATATTCAATCTTCATCATTATTCAACCAAGACTGAATACATATACGATCATCCATTGGCCGTAGGCATCATCAGTGCCTTCATCGCCAAAAAGCTGAATTACAGCAAAGGGGATATCACCCAGATTGCACTGGCTGGATGTTTATCGGATTGCGGGATGGCGAAGATCAGTCCAACACTTCTTAATAAAAACTCGACTTTGACTGTAGATGAATTTGAAGAAATCAAAAAGCATCCTACATACAGCTATCAGATGGTAAAAAACAGTCCATTGCTGAAGGATGCTACAAAGATTGCCATTCTCCATCATCATGAAAGAATGGATGGCAGCGGCTATCCATTTGGAGAAAAGGCAAACAGGATCCATCCTTTTGCAAAAATCCTTGCTGTAGCTGATTCTTTCCATGCAATGACTTCAGAAAGGATTTATAAGCCAAAACACTCCCCATTTAAAGTACTAGAGATGATCAATGAGGAGCTATTTGGCGAATTCGACATTACCGCCCTGAAAGCATTGAGTTCTGCCATTATGAATTATTCAGTTGGAACAAAAATCCGCCTTTCAGATGGACAGGCAGCAGAAATCATTTTTGTAGAAGAGAAGAACCCGGCAAGGCCGCTGGTTAAGTTGCTTGAGACAGAACAGATTCTTGCCTTGGAAAAGAACAGGTACTTGCATATCGAGGAAATCATTCAGTAAGCTGGCGTTCTAAGCCGGCTTTTGTTTTTTAAAATGGAGAGCATGCCGCTGTCTTTTGTGATCTGAAAAAGAGATATACCTAAAAAACTATATAGTTTTAAGAAAGTGGCTAAAAAGTATTGCATTAAAATAATTTGCCTGATATAATCTTCAAAGTCAGTAACGAGACAACAACTTTCAAATCAATAGTTTTTGAAAAAAGTTATTGACTTATACAGTTAGTAAATGTTATATTATTAAAGTCGCTTCTGGGCGACGATGCAAGAATTGCTCTTTGAAAACTAAACAAACAAGCGTCAACAAACAATAAATGATCATGTTTCTTCTATAAGAACAT
>NZ_JAGGQP010000005.1 GCF_018613235.1 Bacillus sp. ISL-41 | reverse complement strand
GCGGAGTTGAAGTTTCGGAGTTTCCAGGAGGCGACACTAGACAAGCGTCTCGAGCTGCTCAAAGCTAACGCTTCTCGCATGATAATCTAGGATGCTAAATCAGGATGAAAACTGGCTAGGCGCTGGAGATGGAGCTGGACATTTCTCGAAGTGAGAAATATATCTGTATATGTAGAAAAAAAGCGCTCCAAATGCCGGAACGCTTTTTGATGAAAATTATAGATCTCGGTGTTCGTATTGTTCGGTGAATAATCGTGAAAACACATAAAAACTGATGCCACTCACAATCAGTGCCAGATAAATAGGATCGAGCCCAAAGAAGCTGATGATTTCTTTTTCGCCTAGATAGACTGCCAGACTTCCAAGGAACAAGGATGCCAGGCTTCCTGCCGGGCTCGCTTTTTCCCAAATGTGCCCTAGCACGTAAGGAATGAAGGCCCCGCCAGCTCTCAGTGTAAAGGAGAACATGAGCAATGTAATGATATCGGAGACATTCCAGATTGCTGTCAGCAAAGCGAATGCTGAAACCACATACATTGTATAGCGGACCATTTTTAAAAGCTTTCCGTCAGCTGCATCCTTGTTGATATACTGATGGTAAATATCATTCGTAAAAATAGAACCAGCTGCCAATAGATTGCTAGACGCACTGGACATTGTCGCTGAAATCAGCGCCGCGAACAGGATCCCCGTGACCACATCTGGCAGCACCTCCATTGCCAGCACCGGCAATGCGTACTGCGCGCCTCTTTCCATCAGCATCGTCCCATCGATCTGGCCATTCTCGACCATGCCATACATGAACAGACCAATCACCGCCGGGATGAACGCGAACAGCACATACACAATAGAAGTAATATAGGATGCGTGCTTAGCAGCCTTGCCGTCTTTGGCAGAATAATAGCGCTGGACCGCCTCCTGGCCAACTGTGAAGGATGCGATATACATCACGACGAGCGCAATGATTGTACCCCAGCCGGCACCGTCAACGAGGCTCCATTTTGCCTCCGGGATATTGGCTGTCACCTGCTCGAATCCGCCGCCAGCCTGGAGTGTGAATGGAATGATCAGCGCCATTCCGACGATGATGAAAATCCACTGGACGACATCGGTATAAACAACGCTGTACATCCCGCCCATGACACTGTATAACGTGACAACCACCGTTACAATGATGACTGAAACCGTGTAGCTCTAGCCGGTCATCACCGATAGAATCGTTGCCGACGCGATGAACTGCACCGCCGTCAGCCCGACCATTGGCAGCAGCATAATAATCGATGTTACAAGTGAATTCGCCTGCCCATATCGCCTGCGGAAATACTCAGGAACTGTTTTTACAGCAGCGTCTCGCAGCATCGGTGCCAGGAACGCCAGCACGATGAACGCAATTGCCATCGTAATGACATACCAGACTGCCGAAAATCCCCAATCGCCATAAGCTTTTTCCACCACCCCTAGCGAAGAACCGCCGCCAACCTCGGTCGCAGCAAGGCTTCCTGCCAGCAGCCACGGACCCATCTTCCGGCCCGCAACAAGGAAATCCTCATTATCATTGATCTTTTTCGAAGATATGTACCCAATCATGATCATAATTCCTAAATAAATGATTACAATCGCAATAACCGTCAAACTTGCCCCCATCAACTCACTCCAAAATGTATATTTTACTTACCCCCTACCCTTAAAAGTTAGCTATTAAGCAAGAAATCCTTGAAATTCCCCCAGAACAAACGCGCGATGCTTGTGATAATGCTCTACTGTTAATCATCCGACCAGTTTTTTGCTTCGACCGAATTACTTTTATAGCGAAAATCTCAATTTTATAGCGAAAAAATGAATTTTATAGCGAAAAAGACTTTTTTATAGCGAATTTTTCATTTTTATAGCGAATTGGAAATTACCAATGATTTTTTCCAGTTGTACGAGCATAAAAAAGAACGGAACCAAACCTGGTTCCGTCCTCCATCAAATTACTATTTCGCTTTCTCAGTGTTTTCCTGCTCTTTCAATCTTTCGAGCGCCATTTCATACGCATCGTTTCCATAGTTCAGGCATCGCTTGACACGGGAAATGGTTGCCGTGCTCGCGCCTGTTTCTGTCTCGATTTTATGATAAGTCTTGCCCTCGCGAAGCATGCGGGCAACCTCAAGGCGCTGTGCAAGCGACTGGATTTCGTTCACTGTCGCCAGGTCGTCGAAGAAGCGATACGCCTCATCGAGATCTTTCAGCGATAAAATCGCCTTGAATAATTGATCGAGTTCTTTTCCTCTAAGTTTATCAATTTGCATATAGTCTACCCCTTATTTCACTCAAATTTTATTGTTGAGAGTCGAATGAGACATCGCTGATCGATGGGACAATGTTGATCCATGTTTTCCCGGGAACGAAACCAGCTCTTGCTCCATCCTTATAAGGGACGATCCTGCCAGCTTCATTTTTCCATTGTATCTCATTCACTTTGCCTTTTTGGAACAGATATCCCTTGCCGCCCGATTCCATATTTATCACCCTTCGGCCTGCATCATCAACAACGCGATGGTCCATTTGCACGACAAGGATGTTATCAATCAGGATTGGTTCCTTCGATTCAAAGTCCACACTTTCTTCACTGCCGTTAAAACGGTGGTACTTCTGTTGTTCCGCGTCATATTCGTAGATTGCATCGAATGACGGCGATCCGTACTTCACCATGAATTCTTCTGCCGGAGTACCTTCCAGGCCTTCAGCTTCCTCACTGCTCAAGAATACTGCAGAAGCAGGTGCTTCATCAAGTTCGTAGCCTTTCTTTTCCGCTCCCTTCACAATATTCTTATAGGTGATATAAGAATTATGAGGTGCCTTCCGGAAATCGGCCCGTTTGAACAATGTTCCATCATACTGCATGCCGTTGATGTTATCGATCACTCCGCGTTCAAGCATATCTTTCGCTTCAGGACTGTAGCCGTGGGCGATAAAAAAGCTGTCATACCCGGATGCCAGGTCGATAAAGTATTCCCTCGCGCTGCGGACCGGCCCTATTTTTTCAGGGTGCTCGCTTTGAAAAATCGCGATGAACCTTGTTACGTCTCCTTCGGCAAGAACCTCGTGGACGACGTCAGCTTTATCAAGACCTGATTGCGGCCGCGCCTTTGGATGGTTATTGACCACCACAGCCACCGCACGGTCAGAACTCTCCTCTGCCGTACCCACCCCGGTCAGCGGGAATTGATACGGAAGTTCCTCCGGTGGAACCGTCTCTTCTACTTCAATCTCTTTTTCTTTATGTTCTGTTGCTTCTTTTTTCTCTGTCTCTTTACTGCTGCACCCCGCCGTAATGATTATTGCGGCTGCCAGCACAGCGATCCATTTTTTCATTATTCCGCCACCCCTTGAACTCCCAGTTCGTTCATGGCTGTCTTTGTCTAGATGCACTTTTATATTTTAACGCATTATCGTTGGAAAGAGTACCGTTTTTTTCATCACATCATAGATACCCTCCTGTGTGATACGGATATATGGTAAATGCGTTGAACTGAAGAATAATAGTGAATATATCGGATCGGCGAATTTATAGCCTTTTTCCTTTAAATAGCCAAGCAGCTTCTTCTCCTCCGCCATCAGCTCAGTCACCGGATGGCTCGACATGATGCCCTGCAGCCTTAACGGAATCTCCTTGACAGGCACGCCATTTTCACAGGCGACAATTCCTCCGCCGAGTTCCTTCATCCTGTTAAAAGCAGCCATCATATCCTGTTTGTTTTTACCAATCAGAATGATGTCACCGGTATTGGAAAACGAGCTTGCCAGCCCCTGCAAGTCGGTCGCGAACCCTTTCAGCATGGTATTAATGCGCCATTTCCCATGACGGTCAATCAGCATGAAAAAGCACTCATCATGATTTGAAGACAATTCCTCAGCGGACACATCAATTGAAATCGAGTACGGTTTTGTAATGACCGAATTCTCCATTTTAATTCCAAAAGGCATCGAGAATTGCATATCATCCGTCGTCAGGTCCCAATCCATTTTAAGTGGCTCAAATCCCATTTGAGTCCAGTCCAGTTCTTTCGCTGCATCAATCACTTCTCCATCACGCTTCACCCACTGGCCTTTTGCCAGAACTGACACAGGTGTCGGGTTCATTTCATCACCTAAAATATTGATGTTCGCAACCCGGCCTGTCGCAATATTGCCGTGAAGATGCTCGAAATTATAATAGCGTGCCACATTAATCGTTGCCATGTTATAGGCATCTATGACCGGGACGCCTCGATCGATGGCAATGCGGATCAATTCATCGATCACGCCATTTTCGTAAAACGCAGTCGATGACCCGTCTGTCGTCATCATAAACCGATCGTAAACTGCGATATCCAGTTCATGAATCTCATCGAGCAGCTTCGGCAAATCCGGTCTGATCGAGGAATGCCTCAAGGAAACCATATAACCTTGCATCAGCCTTCTGCGGACTTCCTCGCCAGTCATCGCCTCATGGTCGCAATCCGCGCCAAACAGCATCATCTTCGCCAGCGTCTTTTCTGATGCACCAGGGAAATGTCCCTCGATTTTCTTGTGATGGCGCTTCGTTTCCTGCATCCAGTGAAGGATCATGTCGTCGCCGTTCATCAGCTTCGGCCAACACGTCAGCTCACCGCCCTGGACGACATTCTCATGCTCAAGCCAGGCCCTGACATTGCTGTTAGAGAAAACCTCCTCCTCATGCTGGATTTCAGTCTGCGCATCAAAACGGCACCACCAATACATGGTTACTGGATTGTCATTCAGCTCATTAATAAAAGAAAACGCTTTCTTTTTTCCTAATTGTAAAGCCAGCACCATATTGTCATTGATCAGTGTCGTGGTCCCCGTCTGCGATGCATAGGCAGCGAAAGAATGGGGATTATAAAGTTGAAATGGATGGGCATGAGGTTCAATATAGCCCGGCACCAGCTTCATCCCGGTGCAATCCACTATTTCACATTGCTTTGTATTTTCAGGCAGGTTTTCACCAACATACACAATCCTGTCATTGTAAATCCAAATGTTCGCAGTCATCCACTTGCGGAATGTCTGGTTCAAATATGTCGCATTCTTCAATAAGACCGTCGGTGAAAGGGTGCCGTCCAAAACAGCAGCATGGTCGCGCAATTGTTTGTTTTTCCATCGATAACGTTGTTCCATACCATGTTCCCCTTTTCTCTATGTTAGAGCTCTGTTAAAAATGGCTGTTGATTTGGATTTAACAGAGCCTCATGTTTAAAATCGTAATTCGCTCAAAAAGTAAGCCCTTACATTATTGTACTATCGTAACATATTTCACTGTTTAACGCATTAAAGAATTTCAAATTAACTGTAAAAATGGAGTAAAGGAGCGATGGATAATGAATGTACGTCCGAATATCGGAATTATCAACGCGCTAATCAGGATTACTGCGGGTTTGACAATCCTGGCATGGTCGACATCGAAAATGGTAAAACGACCATGGAGGGATTCCTATATTTTCATGGCGATGATGGGTGCAATGAAAGTCGGAGAAGGGATTGTCCGTTATTGCCCGCTGACTGCCGCATATGAAAAAGGCCAGGACATGATGGAGGACCGGAACGCTGAAAATGGGGATTCTGAAGGCTGGATTCCTTATAACCCGAGTTGATCTTAAGTAATACAAAAGCCCCCAATAAACCGGGGGCTTAATCTAAAGGAGATGATACTATGTTCTGGGAATATATAATGGATGTCAGCTTCGTCTGGATTGCATTGATCGGAAGCATCATCGCCCTTGTGCTTGTTTACGCGAAGGGCTCTAGCAGGAGACGTGCCCGATAGCCCTGCTGCCTATGTCCTTTCGGTAAAAGGTTTCCGGGCAGTCCAGTTTCTTAAGCTCAGCATATACCTTTTGCTGTGCTTCTTTTAATGAAGACGCTTTGGCCCCGACAAGCAGCACCCTGCCGCCATTGGTCACAAACTCACCATCACTGTTTTCCGACGTGCCCGCATGAAACACCTGCGATATGTTTTCAAGACCCTTCAATACAGCGCCTTTTTCATATTCCTCAGGATAGCCTTTCGCCGCGACGACTACGCCGACCATTGCCTCCTCATGCCATTCAATCTCTGGCTTATTTCCTTCCAGCACTTCTAGCATGATCTCGACCAGATCTGATTTCATCCTTGGCAAAATCACCTGTGTTTCCGGATCGCCGAAGCGCGCGTTGAACTCAATCACCTTAGGACCGTCCATTGTTTCAATCAGCCCTGCATACAGAATTCCGGTAAAGCTGCGCCCTTCCATCTCCATCGCAATCGCCGCCGGTTTAAGGATTTGCTCCACTGCAACCTCGATCGATTCCTTTCTGATGTGGAGGACTGGTGAATACGCGCCCATGCCGCCGGTATTCGGCCCTTTGTCGCCATCAAAGGCACGCTTATGATCCTGAGCGATTTCAAGTGGAATCACACTATCCCCGTTCACAAACGCCATCAGTGAAAACTCTTCCCCTGTTAAAAATTGCTCCATCACCACGCTCGATGACGCCTCGCCGAATTTACTCTCCAGCATCATTTCCTGCAAAGCCTGCTCTGCTTCCTTTACTGTCATCGCCACGACAACACCCTTGCCAGCCGCGAGTCCATCTGCCTTGATGACAATCGGTGCTCCAACCTGGCCGAGATAATCCCGGGCCTCGGCATAATCAGTGAATGTTTCGTATGCAGCTGTAGGAATACCGTACTTTTTCATCAAATCCTTCGCGAATGACTTGCTTCCCTCAATGATTGCCGCAGCTTTACGCGGACCGAACACCTTCAGCCCTTCCTCAATGAAACGATCTGCCAGACCCTCCAGCAGAGGAACCTCCGGACCGATAATTGTCAGACCGACTTGCTCCTCCTTTGCAAAAGAAACAAGTCTATCCAGTTCGGTCTCATTGATTGCCACCAGCTTCGCACAGTCTGCCATTCCTGGATTTCCCGGCGCAGCCAAAACCTCTGACACAAGCAGACTTTCGCTGACCTTCCGGCAAATCGCATGCTCACGGCCGCCTTTGCCAACCACAAGAACCTTCATAACACGCACCCCCGTAAATTTCAGGATAACTGATTAATTGACACCTTACTCAAACCCAAAACCGTATTTGGTCATCCATTAATGCCTGAAATGTCTTACGCCTGTAAACACCATCGCAATCCCATATTCATCCGCTTTTTTAATTGAATCTTCATCACGGACAGATCCGCCTGGCTGGATGATCGCCGTGATTCCGGCTTTTGCCGCTGCTTCGACTGTGTCATCCATCGGGAAGAACGCGTCAGATGCGAGCGCTGCTCCATCCGCATTTGAACCCGCTTGTTCCAGGGCAATTTTAGCGGCACCGACACGGTTCATTTGCCCTGCACCGATGCCGAGCGTCATGTCTTTATCCGCCACGACAATCGCGTTTGACTTAACATGCTTAACAACCTTCCAGCCTAGGTTTAACGCTTCCCACTCGGCTTCCGTCGGTTCACGTTTCGTCGGTACTGAAATTTCTGCCTCCTCAAAGCCAAAAGCGTCCTGTTCCTGGACAAGCAATCCGCCTTCAATCGAGGACAGTGTGTTTTCCTTTGAAGCTTCCCCGTCAAATGAGACCTTCAATAAACGAAGGTTTTTCTTGGCCGTTAAAATTTCCATCGCCTCGGCGCTAAAAGAAGGCGCAATAATAATCTCAAGGAATATTTCATATAGCTTTCGGGCAGTTTCTCCGTCCACTTCGCGGTTCAGTGCGATAATGCCGCCAAAAATCGAAACTGGATCTGATTCAAAAGCTTTTCCAAAAGCATCAAAAATATCTTTTCCAGTGCCAACTCCGCAAGGGTTCATGTGCTTGACCGCAACCGCTGCCGGCTCGGAGAATTCCTTTACAATCTGCAAAGCAGCGTTAGCATCATTGATATTGTTATAGGAAAGCTCTTTTCCGTGAAGCTGTTCCGCTGCCGCAACCGAAAATGCTGAGCCAAGCGGCTTCTGGTAAAAAGCTGCTTTTTGATGAGGATTTTCTCCATAGCGCAGACTTTGCTTCAATTCGTAAGTCACCGTCATTTTTTCCGGCTGTTCCTCGCCTGCAAGGTTGGTCATGTATTCCGCAATCAGCGCATCATAAGCAGCCGTGTGGCGGAATACCTTAGCAGCCAGGCGACGGCGGGTTTCGAGGTTGGTTTCATTATGGCTTTTGTACTCTTCAATCACCTGTTGGTAATCCGCAGGGTCGACAATTACTGTTATGTATTGATGGTTTTTCGCAGAGGCACGCAGCATCGCCGGGCCGCCGATGTCGATGTTTTCGATCGCATCCTCAGGCGTAACACCAGGTTTTGAGATAGTTTCTTTAAAAGGATACAAATTAACGCAGACAAGCTCAATTTTCTCGATTTCATTTTCAGACAGCTGAGCCTGGTGGGATGGATCATCATACTTCGCAAGCAGGCCGCCATGAATTTTGGGATGAAGCGTCTTTACCCGCCCCTCAAGAATCTCTGAAAAACCTGTCACATCGCTGATGCCGATGACCGGGACGCCGCCATCCTTAAGCGCCTGCTTTGTACCTCCTGTCGAGACGATCTCAAATCCAAGCTGTACAAGCTCTTTCGCTAATTCGACAATTCCTTCCTTATTTGAAACACTGATCAGTGCACGCTTTTTTCCCATTGTACTGCCTCCTCTTCTCCGTTCAACAGCTGCTCCAAAACCTCCGGAAACAGGCTGTGTTCAATCCGCTGTATTTTCTTTTGAAGTGTCTCCCGCGTCTCGCCTGGCGCAATTTTCACTGTCGCACTCGCGATGGTCGGTCCGGTATCCATCCCTTCATCGACGTAATGGATCGTCACTCCGGTTTTCTCCACTCCAGCTGCCAGCGCCTGGCCAATCGCATCCTTTCCAGGGAAAGCAGGCAATAATGACGGGTGGATGTTCACGATTTTGCCTTCATAAGCCTCAAGCAATGTCGGGCCTATAAGACGCATGTAGCCGGCAAGGATAATCATCTCGATTTCAAGACCAGCGAGTTTTTGTAAAATCTCTGCTTCATATGCTGCCTTGGAAGGATAGCTCTTCGGGCTTATGACGAATGCAGGAATCCCAAGCATTTCAGCGCGATCGATTGCAAAAGCCCCCGGCTTGTCGCAAACGAGCAGGCTGATGTCAGCGTTCAATGTGCCAGCCTGGACCGCAACCGCGATTGCCTGAAAATTGCTGCCGCTTCCCGATGCAAAAACAGCTATTTTTTTCATGCCTGCTCACCAGCCATTTTCACCTGGATTCCTTCAGAACCGGTAACTGTGCCTATTATAGCAGCCTTCTCGCCCTGCTCGTTAAAAAATGCCGTAACTTCATGGGCGAATTTACTATCGACAACAGCTATCATGCCAATGCCCATATTGAATGTATTATACATGTCCGTACGATCAAGTTGTGCTAAAGATTCCAATGTTTTGAAAACCTGCGGAATCTCCCAGCTGCCTTCCTCCATTTTAGCTCCAAGCCCTTCCGGAAGCATCCTTGGGATATTTTCAATAAAACCGCCGCCCGTGATGTGGGCAAGTCCTTTAAGCTCGAACTGCTTCATCGCGGCAAGCACTGATTTTACATAGATCCGCGTCGGCTTGAGCAGCTCTTCGCCAAGCGTGCAGCCGAACTCCTCGACATGGCGGTCAAGCTCCCAGCCAGCCTGCTCTAAAAACACCTTGCGCACGAGCGAATAGCCATTGCTGTGGATGCCGCTCGACGCCAGTCCGACCAGCACATCGCCTTCCTTGATTTTTTGGCCGTTGATGATATCTGCTTTTTCACAGGCTCCGACCGCAAATCCAGCTAGATCATATTCTTCTGGAGAGTACATCCCCGGCATTTCGGCAGTTTCACCACCGACAAGCGCGCACCCGGCCTGCTCACAGCCATCGGCAATCCCTTTGACAATCGCCTCGATTTTTTCAGGCTGAGCCTTGCCGCAGGCGATGTAATCAAGGAAATATAAAGGTTCCGCCCCCTGGACAACGATGTCATTCACACACATCGCGACCGCGTCGATGCCGATTGTATCATGGCGGTCCATCATAAAGGCAAGCATCAGCTTCGTGCCGACACCATCCGTACCTGAAACGAGCACGGGTTCCTTCAGCCCAAGGCTGGAAAGGTCGAACATACCGCCGAATCCGCCCAGCGCCCCCATTACACCAGGCCTGACCGTCCGATTCACATGCTTTTTAATCCGTTCGACCGCCTCGTACCCGGCCTCAATATCCACACCAGCCTGCTTATACGCATTTGCCATGTTCACTACCTCCGATTTGGCTGTTTTCATCTTTAGTTACCTGTTTTTTGTTCAATCGTTACTCGAAATGCACCTAAGATGTACGGTCTCACCGCGGATTCTCAGAAAGAACATTCAAATTCCCTCGATTACTAGCGTGAATCTCCTAATAGGTAATCATAGCTTCCCAATGATTTCGGGAATCTCCTAATAGGTCATTATATTCTCCCGATCCAAGGCCGGAATCTCCCAATTCATAGCCGTAATCTCCGAAACTTTGCCCATAATCTCCCGAAAACTCGTGATAATTATGCCGTCATCCTAAATTTTGAAAAAACTCCAAAACCAATCAACACTTCTGCCCGGCAGGAACGGCCTGCGGATAGATTTCCGTCGGGTACTTCCCGGTGAAGCATGCCAGGCACTGGCCGCGGGTCTCTCCGCCATCATTGCGTCCAATCGCCTCGAGCATTCCCTCGACACTCAAAAACGTCAATGTGTCAGCACCAATCAATTGGCGAATTTCCTCTACTGAATGTTCAGAAGCAATCAGTTCCTCGCGAGTCGAGGTGTCGATGCCGTAAAAACACGGATTCTGGATCGGCGGTGAGCTGATGACGACATGTACTTCGGTCGCACCTGCCTCTTTTAACATCTTTACGATCCGGCGGCTGGTTGTGCCGCGCACAATCGAATCGTCCACCATGATGACCCGCTTGCCCTCCACAATTCCGCGCACCGGAGAAAGCTTCATCTTCACACCCTGCTCCCTCAACGATTGCGATGGCTGGATGAAGGTCCGGCCGACATAACGGTTCTTGATCAAACCCATCTCATAAGGAATGCCAGATTCCTCTGCATAGCCGATTGCCGCAGAGATACTTGAATCTGGAACACCCGTCACAACATCAGCCTCGATTGGCACTTCCTTTGCCAGCTGCTTGCCGAGATTTTTACGAGCCGCATGCACGTTGATTCCGTGGATGTTGCTGTCGGGTCTTGAAAAATAAATATATTCCATCGTACAGATGGCCGTGGTTGAGTTCATAGAGTACATTTCAGAATGCAGGCCATCTGCATCGATCACGAGCAATTCGCCTGGCAGGATGTCTCTGACAAACTCGGCTCCGACGATATCGAACGCGCAGGTTTCAGACGCGACGACATAAGCATCGCCCAGCCTGCCTAATGAGAGCGGGCGCAGTCCGTGCGGATCGAGCGCGACCATGAATTCTGTTTCGGTCATGATCAAAAAGGCATACGCACCCTTCAGCATCGGCAAGGCATTTTTCACGCGATCCCTCAGCTGACTGAAGCCGCCCCGCTTGATCAAATGAGCGAGCACCTCGGTATCAGAGCTAGTTTGAAAAATGCTCCCCTGTGCTTCAAGCTGGTTCCTCAATGCATCTGCATTCACAAGATTGCCATTATGCGCAAGGGCCAGGCCGCCGTTTTGCGATTGGAACAGAAGCGGCTGGACATTCTCGTAGCCGCCTCCTCCAGCAGTTGCATACCGGACATGGCCAATGGCGCCGACACCCTGGAGGTCTTCCATGGCATCTGAGGTGAAAATTTCTGTCACAAGCCCTTCGCCTTTTCGGCCCTTAAGCTGCTGACCATCACTGACAACGATGCCCGTACCTTCCTGGCCGCGATGCTGCAGGCTGTGAAGGCCGTAATACGTGATTTGTGCTGCCTCGGGATGTCCCCAGATTCCAAAAACGCCGCATTCCTCATTCAAGCCTTTTAGTTCAGCAAGCATGGGATGGCTCCTTTCCAGGCTTTTTTCAGCCCCTCTGCATCTTGATTGATCACATTGCTTCCATCTATATCGATCTTTAAAACTGGTGTTTCAACAACTTTACCAATCAGCACTGCATCTGTTAAACTCTCAAACTCGATCTGGTGCTCTGCTTTTACCGATAAAATGAAGCGGGATTGCGATTCGCTGAACAAGGCTGATACAGCGTTGCCTTCCAGTGTAACCTTAGCTCCCAGCCCTTTGCTGCCAATCACGGATTCAGCAAGCGCAACCGCCACGCCGCCCTCTGCGACATCATGGGCAGAAGCAACAAGCCCTTTTTTGATTGCTGTTAAAACTTGAGCTTGATAGCTTGCTTCCACTTCTAAATCCAGTTCAGGCGCCTTGCCGAAAATCCGGCCATACATAAGCTTCTGGAGCTCGCTGCCACCAAACTCATCCTTCGTATCACCTAGCAGATAAATCAGATCGCCGGCATTTTTAAACTGCTGCGTCGTAACATGCTTTAAGTTTTCTACAAGACCGACCATGCCGACCACCGGTGTCGGATAGACAGCAGTGCCATTCGTTTCGTTATACAGACTCACGTTTCCGCCGATTACAGGCGTGCTCAATGTCCGGCACGCTTCACTCATGCCATCGACCGCTTTTTCAAACTGCCAGAAGATTTCCGGCTTCTCTGGATTCCCGAAGTTCAGGCAATCAGTAATCGCCAATGGCTCGCCGCCTGAGCAGACAATATTGCGCGCCGCCTCTGCAACGGCAATCTTTCCGCCTGTTTCCGGATCAAGATAGATATAGCGTGAGTTGCAGTCGGTCGTCATCGCGAGGCCCTTCTCTGTGCCGCGAATCCTTACAACCGCTGCATCAGAACCAGGTGAAACAACCGTGCTCGTGCGCACCATATGGTCATACTGGTCATACACCCACTCTTTGCTCGCGATCGTCGGCTGCTGGAGCAGCTGCAAAAGGACAGCTTCATAGTTTTCAACAGCAGGAATCTCATTGTCCATGTTCTGGAACTCACGGAAATAGGCCGGTTCACTGGAAGGCTTGTAATAGACAGGTGCCTCTTCAGCGAGCGCATCTGCCGGAACCTCAGCCACTACTTCCCCTTTATGTAAAAGACGAAGCATCTTGTCGTCCGTTACTTTTCCAATCGCAACTGCTTCAAGCTCATACTTTGAAAAAAGATCGATGATTTCCTGCTCACGGCCTTTTTCCACAACGATCAGCATGCGCTCCTGTGATTCGGAAAGCATCATTTCGTATGCCGTCATGCCTGTTTCACGCTGCGGCACAAGGTCAAGATTCATCTCGATCCCGGAACCAGCCTTGCTCGCCATCTCAGCAGATGAACTCGTCAAACCAGCAGCGCCCATGTCCTGGATGCCAACAAGCGCATCATTTTTCACAAGCTCAAGGCAAGCTTCCAACAGCAATTTTTCCATGAACGGGTCGCCAACCTGGACAGCAGGACGCTTCTCTTCCGATGCCTCATTCAATTCCTCGGACGCAAATGTCGCGCCATGAATCCCGTCACGGCCCGTCTTCGCGCCAACATACATCACTGTATTGCCGACGCCATGCGCCTGGCCCTTCTTGATATCCTCATGGTTGATCAGTCCAACGCACATCGCGTTAACTAAAGGATTGCCCTCATAAGCAGCGTCAAACTGGACTTCTCCGCCAACCGTCGGGATTCCGATGCAGTTTCCATACCCGGCAATCCCTGCGACAACCTGTTCAAACAAATATTTCACCCTTGGTGACTCAAGTTCGCCAAAACGGAGGGAATTCAATAGCGCGATCGGCCTTGCTCCCATCGAAAAAACGTCGCGGATGATTCCGCCGACACCCGTTGCAGCGCCCTGGTATGGCTCGATTGCAGATGGATGGTTATGGCTTTCGATTTTGAACACGACCGCCTGGCCATCACCGATATCGACGATTCCCGCACCTTCGCCCGGCCCCTGCAATACACGCTCCCCAGTGACAGGGAACTTTTTCAACACAGGCTTGGAGTTCTTGTAACTGCAGTGTTCTGACCACATGACGGAGAACAAACCTGTTTCTGTATAGTTCGGGGTACGTCCCAGGATTTTTTCGGCAGAAGCAAACTCGCTGTCTGACAGTCCCATTTCCTGATAAATCTTATCCTGTTTAATTTGCTCTGGACTTGGCTCAAGCATTAAGCGCATATGCTTCCCTCCATTGTTTGACGATTGATTTGAAAAGCTTCAGTCCATCGGCGCCGCCAAGCAGCTCATCGACTGCGCGCTCCGGATGCGGCATCATACCGAGGACATTGCCTCGCTCATTGATGATCCCGGCAATATTCTCCAGGCTTCCGTTCGGATTCTCGCCATTGTATGTGAATACGATTTGATTATTGGCCTTTAAACGGGCAAGGGTTTCTTCATCGCAATAATAATTGCCTTCACCATGCGCAACCGGAACCGTGATGACCTCGCCTTTTTCATAGCCAGCCGAAAACATTGTTTCGTTATTCTCCACCTTCAGTTCAACCTGCTTGCAGATGAACTTCAGGCTATCATTGCGGCGCATCGCTCCTGGCAGAAGGCCTGCCTCCAGCAAAATCTGAAATCCGTTGCAGACACCAAGAACTGGCTTTCCTGCTTCAGCAGCCTTTACGACTTCCTTCATGACATTGCTGAACTGCGCGATTGCGCCTGATCTTAAGTAATCTCCATATGAAAAGCCGCCTGGCAAAAGCACAGCATCATAGCCTTCAAGGCTTTCAGCATCATGCCAGACATATTCCGCTTCTTCGCCAAGTTCATCTTTTACACCGTGGTACATGTCGATGTCACAGTTCGAGCCCGGAAAGACAATGACCGCAAATTTCACTGTGCAACAACCTCCTCGACTTCATACCTGTAGTCCTCAATCACCGGATTTGCCAGCAGGCGCTCGCACATTTCCTTGACCGCTGAATCAACATCCTTCACGCTTTCATCCAAAGTGAGCTCCATATACTTTCCGATCCGAACCTCCTGGATGCCTTCGTAACCGTGTGTCGCCAGCGAATTTTTAACAGCCGTCCCCTGTGGATCCAATACACTTTCTCTTAACGTCACATACACCTTCACTTTATACATGCAATTGTCCTCCAAATCTCGTTAAAATGGTTTCATAAGCATCTGTCAGGTTCCCTAAATCACGACGGAATACGTCCTTGTCAAGCTTCTGCTGTGTCTCCATGTCCCACAGGCGGCAAGTATCAGGTGAAATCTCGTCTGCCAGCAAAATCTTCCCGTCTGCATCCTTGCCGAACTCAAGCTTGAAATCTATTAATCTCACGCCAATCTCCGCAAAAAAACCTCCAAGTACATCATTGATTTTCAAGGCCGCGGTCTTCAGCTCAGCCAATTCCTCTGAAGTTGCCAAATTCAGCACATCGACATGCTCATCTGTAATCAGCGGATCGCCCAAAGCATCATCCTTCAGGTAAAACTCTACAATTGGCCGGGAAAGCTTCTGGCCCTCTTCAACACCAAGGCGCTTTGAAAAACTGCCGGCAGCGTAATTCCTGACTACCACCTCAAGCGGAATGATGGAAACCCGCTTGACCAGCTGCTCATTTCCGGAAATTCTTTCGATAAAATGCGATTGGATGCCCACACCGCTAAGCTTCAAGAATAATAGACTCGTAATCTCGTTATTCAGCCTGCCCTTGCCGACAATTTCCGCCTTTTTCTCGCCATTGTAGGCCGTCGCCGAATCCTTGTATTGGACTCTTACAACCTGCTCGTCATCTGTTGCGTAAATCCGTTTCGCTTTCCCTTCGTATAACAGATTTTCCATTTTAACGCCCTCCGATTGGGATAATTAGCAATCTTCAGTCTCTTATTGTTAAAAGAAGGGCAAGAAACCTTGCCCCTTCGTATTAAAGCCCCAGTCTTTCAAAAATCATATCCACATGCTTGATATGGTAGTTGTAATCAAAGCAGTCATCGATTTCCGCTTCACTTAGCATTCCGGCAATCTTTTCATCCTCTTCGATGAGGCTGCGGAACTGCACCTGTTTTTCCCACGCTTCCATTGCACGAGGCTGGACAGTGTCATACGCTTCTTCACGGGACATGCCCTTATCGATCAAAGCAAGCAGCACTCGTTGGGAGTAGATCAAGCCAAGCGTCCGGTCCATATTGCGCTTCATGTTCTCCGGATATACCGTCAAATTTTTCACGATATTGCCGAAGCGGTTCAGCATATAGTTCAATGCTATTGTTGCGTCTGGTAAAATAATTCTCTCTGCAGAAGAATGCGAGATATCGCGCTCATGCCATAAAGGTACATTCTCGAAAGCAGTGGTCATATAGCCGCGGATGACCCTTGCCATCCCCGTCATATTTTCAGAGCCAATCGGATTGCGCTTATGCGGCATCGCCGATGAACCCTTCTGGCCTTTCGCAAAAAACTCCTCCACTTCACGAGTTTCGCTCTTTTGCAGTCCGCGAATCTCTACTGCGAATTTTTCAATCGAAGTTGCAATCAATGCCAGCGTCGACATATAAAAAGCATGGCGGTCACGCTGCAAGGTCTGAGTCGAAATCGGTGCCGGCTGCAATCCTAATTTTTCACAGACATACGCTTCAACGAATGGATCGATATTCGCATAAGTACCGACCGCACCGGAAATCTTGCCGAACTCCACATCGCGGGAAGCCATTTTGAATCGCTCCAGATTGCGCTTCATCTCCTCCAGCCAAAGCGCCAGCTTCAAGCCAAAAGTGGTAGGCTCAGCATGAACGCCGTGAGTACGGCCCATCATGACTGTGTATTTATATTCTTTTGCCTTATTAGCCAGGATCTCAACAAAGTTTTCTAGATCCTTCAGCAAAATCGCATTCGCCTGCTTAAGCACATACGATAAAGCTGTATCCACCACATCTGTAGAAGTCAGGCCATAATGCACCCACTTGCGCTCTTCGCCAAGCGTCTCTGACACCGCTCTTGTAAAAGCAACGACATCATGGCGCGTCTCTTCTTCAATCTCCTTGATACGGTCAATATCAAAAGATGCGTTCTCACGAAGTTTCTTTACGTCTTCCTTAGGAATGTCCCCAAGCTCAGCCCATGCTTCACAAGCAAGAATTTCAACCTCGAGCCATGCCTTAAAGCGGTTCTCTTCCGTCCAGATTGCTCCCATTTCCGGTCTTGTATAACGATCTATCATCTGTTTTGTCCTCCGATCATTTCTGCTGCGCCTTCCCAGATGCCGCTTTGCTCTGCTTCTGCCAGCGCCTGCTCTACTGTTTCTCTTAAAAGGGTCACATGCCCCATCTTCCTTTTATACTTCGCTTCTTTTTTGCCGTATAAGTGGATTTTCCAATCCTGCAAGCCGGCGATTTTATCCAGCAATGGCTGCTGGTGCTGCCCCAGGATATTTACCATCACAGCATGCTTCAGCAACTTCGTGCTTCCCAATGGCCAGCCGCAAACTGCCCTGATATGCTGCTCGAACTGCGAAGTCTCACATGCTTCAATACTATAATGCCCCGAGTTATGCGGCCTCGGTGCCAGTTCATTTATGTAAAGCTCGTCATTCTCAGCTAAAAACATTTCCACTGCCAGCGTCCCAACCAATCCTAATGCTGAGGCGATTTGCTCAGCTGCTTCCATAGCCTTTTCTTCCGCCATGGAACTGATTCTCGCCGGCACGATGGTCTGGTGCAGGATGTTTTCCTTATGGATGTTTTCCGCTACCGGAAAAACGGTAGTTTCACCATTCGTACCGCGAGTGATGATCACCGAAATTTCTTTTTCAAAAGGAACCCATTTTTCCAGTACACATGCTCCCTGGCTGACCAGTGTTTCAGCTAATGGAATATCATCCACAGACCTGATGACCAGCTGGCCCTTGCCGTCATAGCCGCCGCGTGCTGTTTTCAATACTGCCGGCAATCCCAGTTCCTCGACACCTGCCCTGACATCCTCCACTCTTGTCACAACCGCATATGGAGCGACCCTGACGCCAGCTGCCTGGATATTGCGCTTCTCTTCTATCCTGTCCTGAGTGACCCTCAGCAATTCCGTTCCCTGCGGCACATAGGCATGTTTATTCAGCCAGTCAAGCGCATCCGCATCAATATTCTCAAACTCATAAGTAATTACATCACTGCTATCAGACAGCTGCTTGATTTTAACAAGATCATCATATCCGCCGACAATCTGCTCGTCAGCCACCTGACCGCACGGGCAATCCTCTGTCGGATCAAGCACGATCACCCTAAATCCCATCGCTTTTGCCGACAGCGCCATCATCTTGCCAAGCTGCCCGCCGCCAATGATCCCGATTGTCTCTCCTGGAAAAATCAATTTAGACAAGCTCATCACTGCTTTCCATCACTGACATTTTTGTTTCTTCCCTCAGCCGCTCCAATCTCTGTGCAACTCCACTGTCAAATGCCCCAAGAATCTGTGCTGCAAGGAGACCGGCGTTCGTTGCACCCGCTTTCCCGATTGCGACCGTCGCAACAGGCACGCCGCCAGGCATTTGGACAATTGATAAAAGTGAATCCAAGCCGTTGAGAGCCCTCGACTGCACTGGCACTCCAATGACTGGAAGTGTGGTCTTCGCCGCTACCATCCCCGGCAAATGTGCTGCACCGCCCGCTCCAGCGATGATGACTTTTATACCTTCGTCCCTCGCACTCTCCGCAAACTCAAACATCAAATCCGGCGTCCGATGCGCTGAAACGACCTTCTTTATATAAGAAACTTCCAGCTGATCAAGTATGTCACATGCATGCTTCATCGTTTCCCAATCTGACTTGCTCCCCATTATGACTGCAACCGTCATTTCTCTAACCTCCCTTTGGAGTATCACAACAAAAAACCCGGATAGACTGCTTCCTCTGATAGAAGAGAAAGTAGTCTGTCCGGGTGCATAAGCAAAGAAATCCATAAGTGAACGCAGATTTCTTTTCCCTTCACTTAAAAACTACTTTCCCTCATAGTCCGGCGATTTACGGTTGCCGGGTAGAGACTCATGGGCCATATCCCCATTATTATACGAGGGAAAACTAAATTTCACTTTCGACATTTACATATTAACAACTAATTCGACTTATTGTCAATCAATAATCGAACATTTGGTAATTTCTATTTTATAATGTTCGTGTTTAAGGCTTTAAACTACTAACGCAAGTCAGCTTTCAATCAACTTTGCTTCAAAAAGGATCTGCCTGCCAGCAGGCTCATATTCAACGGTGCCATTCTTTTCTACTTCTTTAAAAATCGGCTTTTCCATCCTGCGGACAGGGGCGAATCCATCCTTCTTCATCCTATTAAGACAATCATCGATTGATTCATGTTCACCGACTTCATACATTTGTTTCTTTTTTCCCTTGCTCATGAAAACAGCTTTCCTTTCCGTACTGATTTTACCCAGAATCCGCCATGGATCGATTTTGGCTCATAAGCGATGATAAATGCCTTCGGGTCCAATTCCTTAATCTTCTCATAGAGCTTCAATTCATATTTTCGCGGCGTTAAAATTTGCATCGCCATCCGGTCGCCCTCAAGCCCATGGGCAGCCCAGTCCGTCACACCGTAACCGAGTTCACGCAAAGCCTTCGGCAAATCCACATCATATTCTTTCGTAATCACATTGATTGTAATATAGCCAAGTGCCAGCTTCTCTTCGATTTTCATCCCGACAATGACACCAATGCCATAGCCAACAGCATATGCAACGAGATTCTGTATCTCATTTAAATTCTCAAGCACCAGACCAAGTCCAACAACATAAATCACAACTTCAATCGTGCTAAGCCCAGCAGCCAAATAACGCTGCCCCTTTAACGTCAAGATCATCCTGATTGTAAAAAAAGACACATACACAATATTGATGATTAAGATGATGGCCACCATGACAAAACTATTCTCCAGCATTCAAAACCCTCCAGACATCTCTTCTAATAATCCCTAATGTTCGCATTAATCAAATCACTTGTAAAGGGAAAAGCGCAAGCGCCTTGTTCAGTCCTGACAAGCGCTGGAGGGCCGACCAGTGAAGTCGCTCTTTGACTTCATTGGATGGACCGAAGCGACTCGAGGGACTAGGCGCTGGAGCTAGACACTATTCTTTATTACCATAACTAAAAAGATTCTTATTTTAAGGTTTCCTTAACCTTATGTTTTGAAACTTTTTTAAATAAAAAATGATGAGTGATTGACAGTCTCCTTTTCATACTAAATAATATGGAAGTGTATACCAGCGGGAAAAGGGAGTGTAAATATTGTTCTTTCGCCGCAAGTTTTACATAGTAAAAAATGAATTCATCGAACCATTCAATCGCTTATTTAACGACATTAACCTGCCTAATCAATTAAAATACGGAGCACGGCTAATCGGCAGATGGATGCTGCCCCATGATGATGATACAACAGAAATATTCGCTATTTGGGAATACGACAGCTATGAGGCATATCTTGAAATAGAAAGCGATGTCAAAAGCGATATAGAACATCTTAAGCGTATTCGAAATTGGTACGATGAACATGGCGGAAAGGAGCTTGTACAAAAGCAATACTTTTTGGAAGCCAGGAATGAAAAGCTGCTTTCCACCGTCTCCATAAATCAAAAAACATCAAGCCATTCCTGAATTGGCTTGATGTTTTTTGATTTATGGAGTTTAAGATTTTATATTTTAAAAGCTGTTACTGTATCCTTTAGCGTTTCAGCCATTGTTGACAGATTGTTTGCAGAGGCGGTTATTTCCTCCATTGAGGCTAATTGTTCCTCAGCCGACGCGGCAACATTCTGACTATGCAGTGATGAATCCCTGGATATAGAGGCCATTCCATTGACTGTTGATGATATTTCTTCTGTACTCGCAGACATCTGTTCTGCGGTAGCAGCCATCCCTTCGACTTGTCCGCTCAGATTCTCCATGGACCGAAGGATTTCCTGAAAGCTTTTTTGCGAGCCTTCAACTATTTCGAGGCCACTCAGCACCTCTTTTTTAACAGTTTCCATCGAAACATTTGAATGCTCCATATCTGTTTGGATATGCCTGATCAAATCTGAAATCTGGGATGACGAAATCTGGGACTGCTCTGCCAATTTCCTAACTTCCGCTGCAACCACTGCAAACCCTTTTCCATGGTCTCCTGCTCTTGCCGCTTCAATGGCTGCGTTAAGGGCGAGTAAGTTGGTTTGATCAGCTATTTGGGTAATAGCCTCTGAAATACTCCCAATCTGTCTAGACCTTTCATTCAGCAAGCGGATGACTTCTCCAGTTTCATTAACAGAAGCATGAATCAAATTTATCTGGCTTGCTGTCTGCTGGACAAATTCCTCACCCTGTTTGGCATGGTCACTTGCTTCCGAACTGGCTTCAGCAATCAAAGAGGAAGTTTCCGCAATATTAGCGACTCCCTTAGCCAGCTCCTCCAATGAACTCGCACTTTCCTCTATACCCTGTTTTTGAGATTCCGAGCCGCCGGCAATTTGCTGAATCGCCTCTGTTATCTGCTCAGTCGCCCTGCTTGTCTGTTCAGCTCCTGCATTCAACTCCTCTGAAGATGCAGCAACCTGTTCTGATGTTTCCAACACCTCTCTCAGCATTGAGCTTAGACTATCTTTCATCCTATTGAAACTATTTGCAAGATCGCTAAGTTCATCACCACTATGGTCCTCAATCTCTGCGGTAAAATCCCCCGCACCAGCCTTAGTCATTGCTTCCGATACTGCCACAAGCCTTCTTCTAAGGGCACGCGTAAACAAGTAGATCCCTATCGAAGCGATGATGACGACAATGATCACCTGGATGATAAATTTAGTCATGAAAGATGATAGAATATCATCGATCGTCTTCTCAGAAGATCCTACGTAGAAAATCCCAATTGCTTTACCACTCTGATCCTTTATAGGCGTATAGGCTGTTTGATAGGAATAACCCGCCACGATCGCTTCACCATAGTACGGTTTCCCTTGCTTCAGGACGACATCAGCCACTTCTTCAGAAACCTTCGTTCCTACAGCGCGTTTGCCCTCAAGCATGACATTTGTCGCTATCCGGGTATCCCCCTGAAAAATTGTTACCGTATCACCTGTATCATTACCAATCGTGTCTACAATCTCATAGTAATCATTAAAAAGCTGAACACCCTTATATAACTGACCATTTTTGATTTCCCATTCACCAGGAAACTTATTGTTGATATACCGCTCACTAAGAGCAAGGTCTCCCCTTGCCTTCTCCACCGCAAAAGACTTGATTCCCTTTGTCACTTCCCTGGTTACGACTACGCCAATAATCACAGATAGCAACAGAACCGTGCCCAGTACAATTAAATTGATTTTAGTCCCTAATTTCAAGCGCAGTCCATCCTTTTTCTTCCCCACAATACGTGCTCCCCCTTGATGAAATTACTGCTAGATACAAACCATACCTGCTAGTGTAATATCGGAAGCGTAGAGCATATATCCATAATCGGTGAAAGGTTTTCATAAAATAGACACATTCAATTTATTTTGATTTTTTGTGTAAATAAAAGAACAGCTAATATAGCTGTTTTCATAAATCCTTGCTGTGTTTTGAGGTTGCGGTTGGTTGGCATTGATAGGGCAGCTTTTTATGCTTCTCCTTCAAACCTGTTTGGAGTTGTACCAGGTTCAGACAACTTTTTGTGCTTTACCTCCAAACTTGTCTGAATTTAGACCAAATAATTCAGTTGCTGCATTATTTCACAGATCATCTATAAATCAGCATACAAAAAAAGAACAGCCATTACAGCTGTTCTTTCGTGTGCCCGGCGGCGTCCTACTC
>NZ_JAGGQP010000057.1 GCF_018613235.1 Bacillus sp. ISL-41 | reverse complement strand
GTCATAAGCTCCGCCATTGTAAGGTCGGCACCGTATACCTGTGCGATGAAGACGGTAGCTACCCCCTGCATGATTGCCGTGCCGTCCATGTTGATCGTCGCTCCAAGAGGCTGAACGAAGCTGCTGACTGATTCAGGGACACGAAGGTTTTTCTGTGCTGTTTCCATGGATACCGGCAGTGTTGCATTACTGCTCGATGTACTGAAGGCTACTCCCATAGCAGGAGAGAATTGCTTGAAGAACCAGAATGGGTTTTTCTTTCCGAGAAAATATACACTAGAACCATAAGTGATGAACGCATGAACAACGAGAGCCAGAACAACGACTAGCATGTATACTCCCATGGCCTTGATGGCATCGATTCCCTGGCTTCCGATTGCCGTTGCGATCAATCCAAAAGTTCCGTATGGAGCAAACTTCATGACAAGGCCGACCAGATACATCATGATCTCATTTCCTTGTTGTACCAGATTCAGAATTCCTTTTGTTTTGTCACCAAGTGCCGTTAACGCAATACCGATGAATATCGCCAAAACAATTACCTGCAGCATATTTCCGGTTGTCAGTGCTTCAAATGGATTTGCCGGAATAAGATTTAAAAAGGTTTCACTTACAGGCGGAGCTTCTTCAGCATTGAATTCAGCTCCACTCGTGTCAAATTCGCCCATCAATCCCGGTTTTATAAGGAAGGCCAGAGCAAGGCCGATAGATATCGCAATCGCCGTGGTCCCTAAAAAGAAGCCCACAGTCTTTATGCCAATCCTTCCAAGCTTTTTCGGATCACCTAACCCCGATGTTCCGAGAATAATCGAAAACAGGACAATCGGTACGACAAGCATACTAATTAAATTGATGAATATCTTGCCAAGGGGCGTGAACAAGAATTTATCTAAAACAGTGAATAATTCGGGTGAAAAAATGTTGAGGATCAGCCCGGTCATCGCTCCAAGTCCAAGGCCAATCAAAATCTTAGTGGTTAATTTCATAGTCTTCCTCCCAAAAAAAATGTAAAAAAACAATGTAAAGCTTTATTCCCTCTTTTGGCCGAATTAAACCATGGCGGGTTAATTGGACAATACTGCCATCAGAATAAAGTTTTAGGAGGATTTTATGTCAGTTTTAAAAGTAGATTCTGAACTTGAGCTTAGAATATTTGACCCGCGTGAAGCTGGAGAGTTGTTCTGGCTTGTGGATTCTAACCGTCGCTTTTTGAGGAAATGGCTTCCCTGGATTGACGGCATTCAATCACCAGGACAATTTTTTTCAGTCATACAAGTGTGGCAGAAAAGCCATCATGAAGGAAGCAGCACACATTTTGGCATCCGGTACAGAGGAGTCCTTGCAGGCAGTATCAGTCTGCATGGTATTGACTGGAGTAACTCGCAGGCCAGCATCGGCTATTACATGTCGGAGAAACTGCAAGGAAAAGGCATTACGATCAGATCAGTGAAAGCAGTCATAAACCATGCTTTTTATGAGCTTGGACTTAACCGCATTGAGATCCGGTGCGGCAAGGACAATCATGCAAGCAAGGCAATTCCCAGGAAGCTTGGCTTTATCGAGGAGGGTGTCATACGTGATGGAGAATATTTAAATGGAAGCTTTCATGATTTGGTTGTTTACGGCCTCCTTTCAAGAGAGTGGCATAGAAGACATACTGTTCATACTTTATCACCGCTGTTAAGAAAGTCAGTGGATCGGCAGCTTGATGGTGAATGTTGTTCCTTTAAAACTTGACTCTACATTGATTGTGCCATGATGTTCTTCGATTATTTTATAGCAGATCATTAAACCCAGTCCGTTCCCATTCGCCTTTGTCGTAAAAAAAGGCTTGCCGATCTTGTCCAGATCATCCGCAGGAATTCCTTTACCAGTATCAGTGATGGAAATGGTCAATTCCTCTTCTGATTTGGAAACCGTAATCGTAATCTCGCCTGGCAGATCCATCGCATCAATCGCGTTCATCAGCAAATTAATCAGAACCTGCTTGATTTTATTCCCATCACAAAGCAGCATTCCATAGTCAACTGTAGATTCCTTGGTTATTTCGACGCACTTCTTTGCTGCCTCAGCCATCAGCAGAGTAATTGCATGGTCAACCAAATCATTGATATCAAAGGACTTGAAGTCAGATTTATGCGGCTTTGCCATAATCATCAGCTCTTTGGAAACTGTCTCCATCCGCTTTATTTCCTCTTCCATGATCGCTAAATAATTGTGATTCAATTCTTTCCCTGACTTCATAAGCTGGATAAAACCTTTCAGGCTTGTCAAAGGGTTTTTGATTTCATGTGCAATACCTGCAGCAAGCTGGCCAACAACATTCAATTTTTCATACTCAAGGATGAAATGCTCTGTTTTGATTTTTGCAGAAACATCACTTGTCACTGAAAACAGTTCAAATGGTTCATTTGTTTCAGGATGCCGAACAACCGAGATTTGTGAATTCACCCAGATATACACTCCGTCTTTTCGCTTAATGCGGTAAGTGAGACTGCATACGTCCTCAGCTTCGGGCATGTCAGCATTCAAGATCCGTTTATAATCCTCGGCGTGAACAAGTAAAGTGTACAGTTTTCCGACTAATTCAGATGGCTCATAGCCGAGCATGGAATAAACGGTTGGTGTAACATATTTGATGAGACCATCCGGAGTTCTCTTGCAAATGAAATCCAGGGATGGATCTACCCAAATTTGTTCATCCGTCTTTTCGGCTTTATGTAACTTTCTTTCCAAACTTGATAAAAGAATACTCATAGACAGCCTCCCTTTTTATAGAAATTTTACTGAATATTTAAACTAATTTCAAACTCTAACTGTTAAAAAAGCCATAAAAAGGGTTTTATTTACATTGGGAAATTTTTCTGACCCTCCTGGAAAAGCATTAAATTGTTAAAATCTGAATTTTCCAATATAATTGAACATAAACTTCATACTTTATGTGTCCGTTTCATACATTGATATCAAACCGTATTAATGTTCCCCTTAATTATTCTTGATATGGTATAATAAAATTTAAATGATAAAGCTGAGGTGGTATGATGGGGCAATCTATCGTATCGAGAATTTAACAGCTGTAAACGCGGAAGGAACAGCATAACAGGATGTTGGCCCTGGCTGATCCAGCCGCACGGAACGGGCCGTTAAAATGTCTTGATGAATGTAATCATTTATTTGCAGCCTGTAACTCCAGGCTTAATTTTCAGTTTACTGGGAGGTGACTCCTTACCCGCAAATCCGCGGGCTAAGGGAACTTATTTGGACATATTTAACTTGGTTTGGATAGCCATTTTAATTGCTTTAACGGCATTTTTTGTCGTCTCAGAATTTGCGATTGTTAAAGTGAGAAGTTCCAGAATCGACCAACTAATAGAGGAAGGCAGCAAAAAAGCTGTGCTCGCAAAAAGAGTCATATCCAATCTGGATGAGTACCTTTCTGCCTGCCAGCTTGGGATCACAATCACTGCTCTGGGAATAGGCTGGCTTGGAGAGCCGGCAATTGCCGATTTGCTAAAACCATTGTTCAACAGCCTGGCTATTTCTGAATCCGTCGGACATGTCTTTTCAGTGGGGATTGCATTCGCGACGATTACGTTCCTGCATGTCGTAGTCGGGGAACTCGCCCCTAAGACTTTAGCGATTCAAAAGGCTGAATGGGTTTCGCTGAATACAGCTGGTCCGCTGATCCTTTTTTACAAGATCATGTATCCATTCATCTGGTTATTGAACGGATCCGCCCGTCTTGCTGTTGGGCTTGTCGGTCTTAAGCCTGCCTCTGAACAGGATTTGGCTCATTCTGAGGAAGAACTTCGCATTATTCTGTCTGAGAGCTTTAAAAGTGGTGAAATCAACCAGTCAGAGTTTAAGTATGTAAATAAAATTTTCGAATTTGACAACCGGATCGCTAAGGAAATCATGGTGCCCCGTACGGAAATCATTTCGTTGTCAATCGAGGATACCTTGGAGAACTTTCTCCAGATTGTGAAAGAAGAGAAATTCACCCGTTATCCTGTCATCGACGGAGACAAGGACCATATTGTCGGTCTCGTCAATATCAAGGAAGTCATGACTGATCTGATCCATGACCAGGGCCGGGGCAACAAAGAAATAGATTCATATATTCGGCCTATCATCCGGGTCATTGATAGCATCCCGATTCACGATTTGCTCGTCAAGATGCAAAAAGAGCGTATACACATGGCGATTTTGATGGATGAATATGGCGGCACGTCCGGGCTCGTAACAGTAGAGGATATCCTTGAAGAAATTGTCGGAGAAATTCGCGATGAGTTCGATATGGATGAAGTGCCGATGATTCGCAAAGTCAAAGAAAGTCATTATATCATCGATGCCAAACTGCTTGTAAGCGATGTAAATGAACTGCTCGCTCTTAATATCAACGATGAAGATGTCGATACAATCGGCGGCTGGATGCTCACCGAAAATTATGAAGTCAAGCAAGGCGACGTTGTCAGCTTTGGTTCATACTTTTTCAAGATTACTGAAATGGAAGAGCACCACATTAAATATATTGAAGTAACGAAACAACCCGAAATCGAAAAGTCAGCTGAAGGTTTTTTTATGAATAAAACCGAAGTTGTTTCATAACGATCAAGCAGTTACTCCCAATAGCCAATACCCAGGCAGGTCCTCCCTGCCTGGGTTTTTTGTGACTTTATTTTACATTTTCCAGGTTTGGACGTCATCGGCTTCGATGATTCCCATAATAACATCATCTACATCCGGATCCTTAAGGACGCTATCCCTGACCCTGAATTTGATATCATCTGCATCAGCCAGTGTCAGCCCTTTGCACAGCTCTAGATAGCTCTCAACATGGTACTGTCTGCCCTCCTGGACAATCCTTAAAGTATTAATGTCAATGACATCTGGATCTGACAGGATAAGATTGGCTATACGGTTCTCAACCACCTTAGGTGCAGCAACACCAATGAGACCTACCGTGTTCTCATACCCGATCTTCAAGGCAATCCCGATCAGCAGGATGCCAATTAGCAAGGTTCCGATACCATCAAGCAGGTAAAACCCTGTTAAGTGCGCCATGACAATAGAAACTAATGCTAAAAGAGCACCAAATGTTGCAATTAAATCTTCATAAAAAACCAGTCGGGTCGGCGGTGATGCCAGACTGACATTCTTAAAAGCATTGGCAATAATTCCAAATCCCTTTGCCTCACTTCTCGTCTCATGAGCAATTTCCTTCATTGCTTTAACCAGGATTCCTCCATCAACAAGAACAGCGACTGTCATAACTATAACATTAAGCCACATATTGGATGAAGCTTTCGGATGCTGAATCAGCTCCCATCCTTTGATGACTGTTTCATATGCCATGATCGAAATGATGATGACCGCCACGAGCACGAATAGATTTACAACCCTGCCAAATCCAGTCGGGAAGCGTTTGGTTGCTTCTTTTTCCGATATCGCGCTGCCGATGAATACAAAAAATTGATTTAATGCATCCGCAACCGAATGAAGAGTCGTCGCAAGCATCGTACCGCTTCCGCTGATTCCAGCAGCAACCCCTTTGATGATTGCAAGGAAGGTATTCCCAAGTGCCGCAATCCCTGAAGATTTATTTCCTTTTTTAAAAAATTCAACCATTGATGACATTTCTCCACCCGCTTTACTAGTTAAATATATTTTCCTTTACCTTTTCACGTTTCGTTCTAGTTTAAACATTTTTAAGATTAACTGCCGTAATTGCCTAGGTAATTAATATGCAAAAGAGCCCCACAGGATTATGTCCTGAGGGGCTCTTTTCTAAAATTTACGTCCTGCTCTTAGAGGCTTCTCCAACTCTTTTATTATAGGCATTCCATTTCTGTTTTGCGTTGATCAAGATGTCTTCTGCCAATAGCTCGATTCCGATTGCCGTCAGTGAGAAGATATCAGCATAGTGCTTTTTCACTTCCCATTTCAATTCATGCTTCCCGCAAATGCTGTACTTGTTCACTTCTTCCATTTCCTTGCTAAGAAGTGCTAAATGCTGATTTTTTTCCTGTTCGGGAAGAGCAATAATTTCATCGATTTTTTCTATATATTCAAGCGATCTGGCGATTTTTTCGTTCACCTCATCATGTGTTCTCTTATCTACCAGGTCATACTTCAGTTTAAAAGTATTGAGATTTCTGGCAGATTCATAGGTTGATCTCACAATTTCATCCCTGGTCATATAATCCGTTTCAAAGCTGAGCATGTATTTCCATGATGGCTGGGTGATTGCTTTTCTATGGTCTTCAATTGTATGGCAGAACTTCTTATAGCCGTATTTTTCAGGATTTTCAAATGCCGGGCTAGCTGGATCCAGGAATGGGGCCAGCGGGGCGACAAAGTATGATAGACGTTTATCCCCTCCACATGCATTGTGAATTTGCTCACAAAAATCGACGTTATCAAGTGCGCTTTGATAATCCTGATGCGGGATGCCAACCATGAAGAATATATCAATCTTCTTGCAGCTATGCCTCAATGCAGATTGCAGCGTTTCAATCACTTTTGCATTTGTACAATTAAATTTACCGTTGTAACGTCGGATTTTTTCATCATGTGTTTCCAATGTCAATTCAATGCTGTATTTTGGCACAGCCTTCTCAATCTTTTCAAAAAATTCCTCGTTCGCATATTGGAATAATTCAAATACCAATTCATTTTTCAAGTTGATCTTGCTGAGCCTCTCAAAAAATTCATCCACATATTCCTTCCCCGCCTGACGGATATCATGAAGGATAAAAATCGGGGCCCTGCTGAAGCGCTGGATGAAAAGAATGTCCTCTATTAGCTTTGCAGGTGAGCGTTTTGCCAGCACTTTACGATTGCAGTTATCCTTGTATGATTGCTTTGAGCCCCCGCAAATCAAGCAGCCCTGGGTGCAGCCTTTTGCCGTAAGAATCGCGGTATTAGGGTATTGAAGCCATCCATTATAGGGGAGTGGATCCAGGAAATTTTTATACTTGAAGACAGACTTGATTGTATATCGATACCCCGGAATATCAAATTCATCCAGGCTGTCAGGAACATGGCTTAACGGGTTGTATACTGGAGTGTCTCCATCCTTCCAAGTAAGGTTTGGAATCCCGCCCAGATGATGGGTTCTATTTTTCAAATGGTTGATCAAAAGGAGCATTAATTTTTCAGTTGAATCCCCCCTCATGACAAAATCAATGAATGGATACTCTATTAATTCTTTATGGTAATAGGTTGCAGATAAACCGCCAAAGATCATAGGAGTTTCCGGATGAAGATTTTTCACAATTTTCGCCAATTCAATACTTCCATGAGCATGCGGCAGCCAGTGAAGGTCAATTCCAAAAGCCCGAGTTTTGATCTTTTTTAATTTCTTTTCGACATCAAATTTTTCATCCATCAGCATTCGATTAGCGATGTTGATGATTTTCACGCGGAGGCCCTGACGCTCTAAATACTCCGCAATGCTAGTCAGACCTATTGGATACATTTCGAATACAGGAGAGGATGGAACGACGTCACTAATAGGACCTGCCAGCAGCGCATTTTTCCTGAAATCATAAACACTTGGCGCATGAAGAAGGACTAAATCGTATTTCAAAGGACTCACCTCGGATAAAATATATACTATTAATCTGCCTAATAAAGGCAATATATGATTACACGTTAATCATAACTCCCGAATACTTTGTCTTTGTCCCGCAAAGTGCAACTTTTTGTGAACGACTGAACATAATTGCTTCAAAAAGCCCTCAGACCCTTATAAATAAAGAGGTTGAGAGTTTATGAAAGTTTTGTGGATGGTTGAGAAAAGCGCAAGTGCCTTGGTCAGCCCCGACAAGCGCTGGAGGGCCTGACAGTGAAGGCGTTCTTTGACTTTATTGGGCGGACCGAAGCGTCTCGAGGGGCTAGGCGCTGGAGCTGGACAAAGAAAAGCGGAAGCACCTTGGTCAGCCCATCTAAGCGATACAAACCTAAAACGCCGCCTCATGTGACTGAAAACTGCCGTGCGCTGGAGCTGGACAACCTCGAAATAAA
>NZ_JAGGQP010000056.1 GCF_018613235.1 Bacillus sp. ISL-41 | reverse complement strand
AGGAATTAAGGGGTCAGACCGGTTTCGCGGAATTGAGGTCGTGTTTCGCGGAATTGAGGTCCAGTTTCGCGGGAATCTCCAGCATAATCGCAAATTCCATTTGCCAGCCACTTTATCAAAGCTATATTTGACTGATACCAGGTTAATTTATGGGGGGAGAAGCTGCTACGACTGAATTTCACCTGGACTTTGTACAGCATTTGCATAATTTCATAAGTTATCACCAGATTTACATATGAAAAAAAGGCAGCCCGCAGGCTGCCTTTTTCAAATTTATCCTCTTAATACTGCTCCAGCTTTTTCTTCAAGAGCTGTAAGGACTTTATTATGTGCTTTTGCAATATCCTCGTCTGTCAGTGTTTTTTCTGGATCGAAGTATTTGAGTGAGAATGCAAGTGATTTCTTGCCTTCTTCCATTTTTTCACCTTCGTAAAGATCGAAAACATGTACTTCTTTTAAAAGTGCTCCGCCTGCTTCAGTGATGATCTTCTCCAGATCGCCGGCAGCAGTTGCTTTTTCCACAACAAGGGCTATATCCCTTGTGATGGACGGGAAGCGCGGTATTGCAGTGTACTGCAGCGGTGCAGTTTCTGCTTCTAATAATGCTTTTAGTGATAACTCGAACACATAAGTTTCTTTCAGGTCGAGTGATTTTTGCATGGTTGGATGAACCTGGCCGATGAAGCCGATGACATTGCCATTCAGCATAATTTCTGCCGTGCGTCCAGGGTGCAGTCCATCCTGCTGAGCCTTTTGGAATCCAAGCTGGCTTTCAAGACCCAGCTTGGCAGACAGTCCTTCTACAATTCCTTTTAGTACAAAGAAATCGACAGGCTTCTTTTCACCTTGCCATGGATGGCTTTCCCACAGGCCTGTGATGGCTGCAGCAAGATGTTCGCGCTCCTCTGGAAGTTCTTCGTTGTTGTTTTTCAGGAAGACTGCTCCCGTTTCATAAACAGCGACACTGTCAATCTGGCGGGCATTATTGTATTTCAATACTTCGAGCAGCTGTGGCACGATGCTTAAGCGCAACAGGCTGCGGTCTTCACTCATCGGCATTGCCAGTTCAACAGGCTCGCGCTTATCTAATGCGTATTGTGTTGCTTTTTCCGCGCTGGTCAGGGAATACGTCACTGCCTGGTAAAGCCCTGCGCCCTCCATGTAACGGCGGACAACACGGCGCTTTTTCTGGTATTCAGAAAGATGTCCAGGTGTTGATGGCCCCACTGGAAGGGTAGTTGGGAGGTTGTCATAGCCATACAGGCGGCCAACTTCCTCGATTAGATCTTCTTCAATTATGATGTCCCCTCGGCGAGTAGGAACTGTGACTGTGACCGTGTCATTATCGACAGATGTTTCGAACTTCAGGCGGGCAAAAATGTCCTCAACCTGCTTCATTTCAAGGTCTGTTCCCAATACTTTATTGATTTTTCCAAGAGTGGTTGAAACAACAGCCGGCTTCACATCGAGTGAATCTGCTTCCACTAAGCCGCCAAGAAGTTCCCCTCCGGCAAGCTCAATCATCAATTCAGCCGCACGTTCTGCAGCCGGGCGCACTCTCTCAGGATCCACGCCTTTTTCATAACGTGAGCTTGCTTCGCTTCGCAAACCATGGTCCTTTGAAGCCTTTCGGATGGCACCGCCTGTAAAATAAGCGGACTCAAGCAGGACAGTTGTTGTATCGCTGCCAACTTCGGAATTTGCTCCGCCCATTACGCCTGCAAGCGCTACGGGCTCTGTTCCGTTCGTGATGACTAGGTGATCAGGAGTCAATGTGCGTTTCACATCATCAAGCGTTTCAATCACTTCGCCATCTTTCGCGCGGCGTACAAGGATTTCTTTTGAGCCAAGCTTATCGTAGTCAAATGCGTGAAGCGGCTGGCCGTACTCCAATAAAATGAAGTTAGTGATATCAACTACGTTATTGTGAGGACGGATGCCTGCAGCCATCAGCCTTGTTTGAAGCCAAACTGGTGATGGGCCAACTTTTACATTCTTGATCACTTTCGCAACGTATAGAGGATTATCTTCTTTCGCTTCAACCGTTACGTTAATATAGTCGCTTGCCTGCTCTGATGAAGTCTCAGGCTGTGGATTTGGAAGTTTAACATCCTTACCTAGAATCGCTCCAACTTCATATGCGACACCAAGCATGCTCATTGCATCAGCACGGTTTGGCGTCAAGCCAAGCTCAAGGATTTCGTCATCCCTGTTAAGGACTTCTAGCGCGTTCTGGCCGATTTCCGTGTCAGGAGTGAAGTTATAGATTCCCTCAGCATACTCCTTCGGTGCCAGCTTGCCTTCGATGCCTAGCTCCTGAAGCGAGCAAATCATACCGTGGGATTCTTCCCCGCGAAGTTTTGCTTTTTTAATTTTGAAGTTGCCAGGAAGAACAGCACCTACTGTTGCAACCGCAACTTTTTGGCCTTTGCCGACATTAGGCGCGCCACAGATAATTTGGACTGTTTCACCGTTTCCAAGGTCAACGAGTGTTTTGTTCAGCTTCTCTGCATTCGGATGCTTCTCGCATTCAAGTACATGGCCGACAACTACGCCCTTCAAACCTTCATTTAATTTTTCTACGCTTTCTACCTCGATGCCGCTCTTGGTGATTTTTTCGGCAAGCTCTTCAGCAGATACGCCTTCCAAATCGATATATTCCTGCAGCCATTTATATGATACCAACATGGTTTGACCCTCCTAATCCTTATTCTTCAACTGAAAATTGCTTCAAGAAACGGACATCGTTTGTATAGAAATGACGGATGTCATCGACTCCATACTTGAGCATCGCGATACGCTCAGGTCCCATTCCGAATGCAAAGCCAGTGTATTTCTTTGAATCATAGCCTGCCATTTCAAGAACATTCGGATGGACCATCCCTGCTCCCAGGATCTCAATCCAGCCTGTTCCCTTACATACGCTGCAGCCTGATCCGCCGCAAATTTTGCAGGAAATATCCATTTCGACAGATGGCTCAGTGAAAGGGAAGAAACTTGGGCGCAGACGGATTTCGCGGTCTTCGCCGAACATTTTCTTTGCAAAAACTTCAAGAGTTCCCTTTAGGTCGCTCATTCTAACATTTTCATCGACAACAAGCCCTTCAATCTGCATGAACTGGTGGGAGTGTGTCGCATCATCGTTGTCGCGGCGATATACCTTGCCTGGGCAGATGATTTTTACAGGGCCCTTGCCTTGATGCTTTTCCATCGTCCTTGCCTGGACAGGGGACGTGTGTGTGCGCATCAATGTTTCTTCTGTGATATAGAAGGAATCCTGCATATCACGAGCTGGATGTCCCTTCGGAAGGTTCAATGCTTCAAAGTTATAGTAATCCTTTTCAACTTCCGGGCCTTCTTCTACTGTGTAACCCATGCCGATGAAAAGATCTTCAATTTCTTCGATGATGCTTGTAAGCGGATGATGGCTGCCAGTCTTTACGGGTCTGCCAGGAAGGGTTACATCAATTTCTTCAGCTGCCAATTGTTTTTGGACGGCTGCCTCCTCGAGTTCCTTTTGCTTCATTTCAATCTGGCCGGAAATCGCATCGCGAACTTCATTTGCCAGGGCACCCATTTTCGGCCTTTCTTCAGCCGATAACTTGCCCATTCCTTTTAATACTTCTGTGATTGGACCCTTTTTTCCAAGATAGGAAACGCGAATATCATTTAATTCTTTAAGGTCAGCTGCTGCGGCCACTTTTTCAAGAGCCTCAGCCTGCAGTTCTTTTAAACGATCCTGCATGGTAAATCCTCCTTCATATTCTTCTTTTTTGAACACAAAAAAACCTCATCCCGGATAAAGGGACGAGGTTCATGGTTATCGCGGTACCACCCTTTTTAACAGGCAATACAGTTATGTATTACGTGTTCGCTTCATTGAGATAACGGCTTGTGCCGGTGCATCTTTACGCTTATAAAAGCGGTCCCGATGCCAACTCAGGAGGTGAACTTCGCTTGTATGTTCCATAAAAATGCTTCCAGTCACCGGCATTTTCTCCCTGTATGGCCATCTTCAAGCTACTTTTCTCCGTCATCGTTTTTAAAATATTATTTTTGCTGTTTATTATATTATAATCTTGGCGCAGTATCAAATGGTTTCAGCGCCTATTTTGCTGTTTTTAAATAATATAGCAGAATACCTGCGGCGACAGCGACATTCAGAGACTCACTTTTACCGTAGATTGGGATATAGAGATTTTGCGTTGTTTTGTGCAGCAGTTCTTTCTTTACACCGCTTCCTTCATTTCCAACGAGAAGGGCGAAGGAGTCCTTATTTTCCACTTCTGTATAAACCACTCCATTTTCAAGCGCAGTACCATAAACCGGGATGTGCTCAGCTTGAAGTTTAGTGATCCACTCGGAGAGGTCGCCACTTAACACTGGCAAATGGAAATGGCTTCCCTGGGCAGAACGCAGCACTTTCGGATTATACATATCGACACTGCCTTTTCCGACAACGACTGCATCAATCCCGGCTGCATCGGCTGTCCTGATCATCGTACCCAGGTTGCCCGGGTCCTGGACAGAATCGATCAGCAAATAGCTTTTTCCTTTTGTCAGCGTCTGCTTCGGCTGCCGGCATACTGCAAATATCCCCTGAGTCGTTTCCGTATCAGCAAGCTGCCTGCTGATTTCATCCGTCACAACCGTAACAGGAATAGAACCGTAATCGAGACCAGGCGGCAACTCCGTTTTTTCGCTTAAAATGATTTCCTCAACATCTTCCTGTTTCGTAAGTGCTTCTTCAACTAAATGGAAGCCCTCGACAAGGAACATGCCAGTCTTGTCTCGTTCCTTACGCGTCAGCAATTTCTTCCATTGTTTAACTTGCGAATTTTTATCAGATTGAATGTACTTCAACTCTGGCTCTCCTTTAAAATGGCTTGTCAATTTTATTATTATAGCTCAAAACAGATACATAATAAAACCAAAATTGTTAATCCTATAACCATCTTGGTATTTTGAAAGGAGTTTGAGCAAAGGATGAACTTAAACCTTAGGAATGCTGTCATTTCAAATGTAGCAGGAAATTCACAGGACGAGCTTAAAGATACGATCGTCGACGCAATCCAGAACGGCGAGGAAAAAATGCTTCCAGGACTGGGAGTTTTGTTCGAAGTCATCTGGCAGAACGCTTCTGAAGAAGAAAAGCAGGAGATGCTGAATGCCCTGGAAGATGGATTGAAAGGAAAGCAATGAATTGGGAAGGACTCCTTCATTTTGAGGAGTTCTTTTTTTATAATATTGTTGCTTTTACACCAAGGTAAATACCGGGAATATCTTCACATATATGATTTATCCTGATAACCAACAATCAATGCGAAATAGCCTTTTATAAAATAAAGAAGAGGAAGCCATCGGCTCCCTCTTTTATTGCTTATTCAAAAGTGATTTTTTCAACTGTTTCTTTATCAAGACGCTTAATGACTTCAACGATCAGCTTTACAGCGTTTTCGTAGTCGTCACGGTGAAGCATCGCTGCATGTGAGTGGATGTAACGTGTCGCAATTGTGATGGACAACGCCGGTACACCGCGATGTGTCAGGTGGATAGCACCAGAATCCGTTCCTCCGCCTGCTACTGCATCGAACTGATATGGAATGTTCAGTTCATCAGCCAGGTCTGTGACAAAGTCACGAAGTCCCTTGTGAGATACCATCGATGCATCATAGATGATGATCTGTGGTCCATCACCCATTTTGCTTAGCGCTTCTTTTTCGGTTACGCCAGGAGTATCGCCGGCAATTCCTACATCAACGCCGAAAGCGATGTCAGGCTGAATCATTTGTGCAGAAGTTTTCGCGCCGCGAAGGCCTACTTCTTCTTGTACTGTTCCAACGCCATATACAACGTTTGGATGCTCTGCATCTTTAAGACCCTTCAGGACATCGATAGCGATTGCACAGCCAATGCGGTTATCCCACGCTTTTGCAAGAAGCATCTTTTCATTGTTCATGACAGTAAATTCGAAGTAAGGTACTACCATGTCGCCAGGAGTAACTCCCCATTCCTTTGCTTCGTCACGGCTTGAAGCACCAATATCGATGAACATATCCTTGATATCAACTGGCTTTTTGCGTGCTTCTGCAGGAAGGATGTGAGGCGGTTTAGAACCGATGACCCCAGTGATTTCGCCTTTGCGGGTAACGATGGTCACGCGTTGAGCAAGCATAACCTGGCTCCACCAGCCGCCGACTGTCTGGAAGCGGATGAATCCTTTGTCATCGATGCTTGTCACCATGAAGCCAACTTCATCAAGATGGCCAGCAACCATAATTTTTGGTCCATTTTCATTGCCGACTTTCTTAGCAACCAGACTGCCCAGGCCGTCCGTACTTACTTCATCAGCAAATGGAGTTATGTATTTCTTCATTACTTCTCTTGGCTCACGCTCATTGCCGGGAATGCCTTTGGCATCGGTTAAATCTTTCAGCATTGTTAATGTTTCATCTAATTTCGCCATTATTTCGACTCCCTTAATATGTAGTTTCGAATCCTATTATACTAGACATGCGGGGTATTGTACAAAAAATTCTGCCTAATAGCCTTGTCGCTGCCTCTCATAATTTACTTCATTTTTCTTAATATATGCCTGTTCAATTTGATCTTCATTCAAGCCGAGCAGCTGGGCAAGCTTCAGGTAGCTCTGGAATAATTGTTCGTAATCTTCTTTTTTGCGGCTGTTCCTGAATTTTTGTACGGACTCATAAATCGCCAGGAACTGCTTGGTAGTGTCCAGTTCATCCGATTGGCTTTGCGAAATTGTCTCGAGATTATCATAACCACACTCAATACCCAGAGACAGGATAAAATGAACTCCATCCACAAATTCCTCAAGGATGATCTCTGTTTTGGAGGGCGGCTTTACACTCCAAAACTTGAAGCATCTCGTTTCATTCGCAAGCTCGCCGATTTCAACAAGCAGCGCCAGAACCTTCCTGTCAAATAAATCTTCTTCCTCTAACTTATGCTGCGACTCGATATGGCGGTCCAGTGCTTTTTGCATTTTAAATAGGGTGATTGTATTCATTGTTCAACTCCATCTAGTCATTTATTGGGATCCAGACAGCTTTCTCCTTCGAATCCTCCAATTCTGTCTCAATTCCGAGGTTATTTTGACAGCTTTTCCTTGTTTCCCTTCAAACCTGTCATAATTCCGGACTTTTCTTGACAGCTTTTCCTGTGTTCAGTTAAACCTGTCACAATTACGGGCTTTTCTTGACAGCTTTTCCTGTGCTCCCATCAAACCTGTCACAATTACGGGCTTTTCTTGACAGCTTTTCCTGTGCTCCCATCAAACCTGTCACAATTACGGGCTTTTCTTGACAGCTTTTCCTGTGCTCCCCTCAAACCTGTCATCATTTCGTGCTTGTTATAGTCTCTTATACTCTTCTTACACTTCTGACGAAACTATCTGTGTATATACACCTCACTCTTTTAC
>NZ_JAGGQP010000055.1 GCF_018613235.1 Bacillus sp. ISL-41 | reverse complement strand
GTTTGGGATCCAAAGCAGAAAAGCTGTCAAGAAAACCTCGTTATTGTGACAGGTTTGGGATCCAAAGCAGAAAAGCTGTCAAGAAAACCTCGTTATTGTGACAGGTTTGGGGTTCAAAGCAGAAAAGCTGTCAAGAAAAGCTCATAATTGTGACAGGTTTGGATTACAAAGCAGAAAAGCTGTCAAGAAAAGCTTGTTATTGTGACAGGTTTGGGGTTCAAAGCAGAAAAGCTGTCAAGAAAAGCTCGTTATTGTGACAGGTTTGGGGTTCAAAGCAGAAAAGCTGTCAAGAAAAGCTCGTTATTGTGACAGGTTTGGGGTTCAAAGCAGAAAAGTTGTCAAGAAAAGCTCATAATTGTGACAGGTTTGAGGTGCGAAGGAGAAAAGCTCGTTATTGTGACAGGTTCGGGGTTCAAAATAGAAAAGCTGTCACAATAACATAACTCAAAACCGCCAGCCCACAAAAAAGACAGAGAATCACTCTCTCTGTCTTTTTACATGGCACCGACCGGAGCGTGCTGGGCAAGCTCGTCCTTGAAGGTGACTTTATTTTTGCCGAGTTCTTTCGATTGCAGCAAAAGCTGGTCGGCGTAGATATAGCCCTTTTCCATAGAGGTATATTGGTTTACTTTGAAGTAATATAGCCCGAAGGAAGAGGTGATGATGACATCATGTCTGCTTGATTGATAATCGACTTCAACTGAGCTTGTTTCGACTCCAAGACGGATTTTTTCCACAAGTTCGATAGTCTCCCTAAAGGCTCTCTCCCTAAGGATCAAGGTGAATTCTTCCCCGCCGCTGCGGAAGACGTAATCGTTCTCGGATAAATACGTTTTAAGGGTGTTGGCAAAATGCTGGATGACCCGGTCTCCGACAGCATGGTTATAGGAGTCATTAATCAGCTTGAATTTATCGATATCGGCGACGACAATGCCGACTGTCTCACCCGACTGGTTTAATTCGGACATTTTTTTATCCATGAAAGCACGGTTTGGAATGCCTGTGAGGAAGTCTGTATAGGCCATTTGCTCGAACTTGTCTCGCTCAATTTTGTTCTTGATGCTTTGTGATTTTGACTGGAAGGAACGGCTGACGAGATAGTTCAGGATGAATAATCCTACGACCATTTCCCAACGCTGCTCTTCAAGCAATAGCAGAAGCAAGCCATTTGTGAACGCTGTTTTCCCAAGGTCCAGCCAGTTATTGCTATCTTTGTAAAATTTGATTGCCTGCTGTAAGTTTTTGATTTCTCCCAAAATATAAAAGGCCGTTGATAGAAATGTATAGGAAATCAACGTCGTCGTCACAGCAAGGATGCACATTAAAATCCAGAATCCAAAAGGAATACCTTCAAATAACGGGTATGCCAAATGAAACAGGTAATAGCCAATTGAGTAAATTAACACATGGGCGCCTATATTGTAGAATGTATCGGAAAGCTCACTTTCATCGGCAGTTTTCGAACTTATTCTTGAAAAATAGACTGTGAAGCGATAGATTGCTTCAAAAATGAAAAGACCGAGCGGACCCGCGAAAATCCCGAAAGACAGACTGTAGCTAATTCCGTAGTCGAATTTCATCGCTCCGCTTTGCGCATGAATCCTTAAATGGGTGTAAAGGGTTGAAAATAACCAGTAGATCAATAACGCTATCAAAAAAGTATTCTTGTCTATAGTGAACGCACCTAGTCCAAAAGCCACGGCGATAGCAGTGAAAAACAATGAAAAGTCATATAACCTAGCTTTTAGCATAGGCAGAAAATCCCCTTTCCCAAACTCTACCATTAATTTTATCCTAAATATAAATCTAGTTGCAAAGTAATTTTTTGATTTGTGGAAATTTTTGTACCATTTATTTTGTCTGCTGCATAACATAAAAGGCTATAATGAAAATATCGGCAAGAAAAGATTTTTGTTCATCGAAATATTCCTGTGAAAGGGATTTTTACATGGTTTGTCGAATAATTTTACTATATAAATTCAGAATTTTTAATTAATAAGCTTTCTAAGAGAGGGGTTTTATATGGAACTTATCTATGGTGCGTTTTTCGTCCTAATATTAATGGCTGCTGTAAGTATGGCACTGTATTATCAGCGGAAGAGCCGGATCAACCAGCTTCCTTCCAACAATCCGCAAGCTTTTCTGGAAAAAGGGCATCGCCAGGAAGGCAAGAAGCTGGTGGCTGTCATCGGTGGGGATGCCGTCCATGGCAACATCAGCTACAATTTTGTCGATGACGCAGCCAGGAGGCGCAGCTGCGTGGATTATCAGTTCATCAATGCAGGAGTCAATGGAAGTACGGCTTATGATGTTCTGCAGCGTTTGGACAATGTGATCTCCTGCCAACCTGATTTCATCGTGATTTTAGTCGGACTGAATGATGCCGCGGCAAAAATAGCCCCTGAGTTTGCCAGAATGAATATTAAGCTTGCAGAGCAATTAGAAAAGCCCTCATTATTGGTGTACGAAAAGAATCTTGCCCTCATTGTGGCAAGGCTGAAAGCAGAAACACATGCAAAAATAGGGTTATTGTCACTTCCGGTAGTGGGTGAGAATCTTTTCTCGAAAGCGAATAAGGAAATTGACCAGTACAATGAGGTCATCAAAAAAATTGCGGAGGTGTCCAATATATCTTACCTTCCTTTTAACGAAAAATTGAAGGCTTATTTAAAAGGTAAAGGGCGCACACGAGGGCGATCGCTGAAAAACAGCACGAAGCTGTACGAAAAGGCGGTCATCGAGCGTTTCGTATACGGCTACAGCCTGGATCGCATATCGGCCCGGAATGGATACTTGCTGCTCACCGACGGAATGCATTTGAACAGTACGGCAGGGATGATGGCGGCTCATCAAATTGAACTGTTCCTGAAAAAGAATGAATTGAAGGCAATCCAGTAAAAAGGATACTGCGCGAGTGGCAGTATCCTTTTTGTTTTTATAAAAGGCTCTTTTCTCAAACTTTGTTGCTATTGACCGCAAAGTTACGAAAATAGCCTTATAAAATAACCTCCGACATAAAGGCATGGGTATTCTCTTCAGAGTCCTTAAAAAACACCATCCATGTTTCCATATCGCCGATTTTAGCAACAACATGCGGCTCTCCAATGAATTGTACACTACCTGAAAGCTCTTCGTATTTTGCCTTGATATCTGCAACCTGTAAATAGATGACTGAACTAGGATGGGCAAATTGCTCGTTCTCCGGAAGGGTTAACAGGAGGCGGACGCCTTCACAGTCGAAGAACGCCATCGTATCCGTATTGAACAATAACGACAGCCCTAATTTTTCCTGGTAAAAGGCAGTGGCCCTTTCAATGTCTTTTACTGGTATTCCAATTTGGCCGATTTTTTGAACTGGATTCGATTGCATGATTTGCCTCCTAGTAATGTTTTTTCAAAAATTCCTTTATATCTGTATCGATTTGTTCAAGATATTTGGAAGATGGGAAATGTCCCATTTGGTACTTTTTCAATTCTAGTTCGTCACCTAAAAGTCCTTGTATTTTATGGGAAATTTTGTTTCCTGGAAAAAATACATCCTCAGTTCCCGTTATGACAAGGGTCGGGGCACTGTAATTTCTCAGTTCCTCCGCAGTTGTCAGTTTGGGCATATCTTGTTCAAGTGTTGTGTGTTTGAAAATATTGCCGATGATGCTTTCATCCAGTTGCTTCATGCTATTGAAGGACATCGCATCAGCAATTTTGCGCAGACTCTGGGCAGATCCGTTTATTTTATAAAAAACCATTGGGACAAGTATTTCCTTAATCATTTTAAGCTTCGAGCCAAGGCTGATCCCTGCAGGTGCGACAAGGACAGCGCAGTGGATTCTTTTTGGCATAAATGCAGCAAGCCTGAGGATGATGCCGCCTCCGTAAGATGGGCCGATGAATGCGCATTTTTCAATCTCGTAATGGTCCATCAAATCGGCAATCCATTGGGCAAAGCTTTCGTCAGAAGCGGAGATTCTCGTTTCATCACTGTATCCCGGATGGCCAATCGTGTCAGGTGCGTAGACCTTATATTCCTCCAGCAAGCCTCTGAACCATGAAAGGGTGACAGGATTGATGCAATTGCCGCCCTGAAAAATAAATAAAGGCTTCCCGTCTTCCTTCCCCATTACCAGTACATGCGTGCTGCCGAATCTCGTCTGGACATAGTCCCTTGAAATCGGTGAATCGAACTGAGTGAGATACTCTTCATACTGGCCGAGTATCCGCTCTTTTCCTTCCAGGCTTTTATAAATAGTTTTCATAGATTAATAACCTCTGCTTTAATATGACTTAATTCATTGATAAGGTGCTTTTCGATCAGTGCTGTATCATCCGGGTGAAAAAGATGGGCTGATTTCTCCATCCATATGAATTTTTTCTCATGGTTCGTTTTTAGGAGAATGAGATAGTCTTCAGCAAAATGGGCATGAACATGGACATCTTTCCTGCCATGAATGAAGGTGACAGGGATATCAACAGATGGTACCTCTTTTTGCACATTAATGTTCGGGATATTCCGGATGAATTCGTCAGAATAGATAAGCTTAAAGCCGCTGTAAAAGGAATGGAAAGCATCAGCCAACCGATAGTCCCTTGAAGCAAGCATGCTAAGGGACACCTTGGCAAGGCCAGGATGCTTGATTTGATTATCGTTATAGACCATCGTACTGTATCTCATCTGCCATTTTCGTAAAATCCCCCATTGCTTATAGCCTTCGATAAAAGGAGGTTCGCCAACTGCCTCCAATTCATTCAGCGCTTTATAATTACCTCGCCGTTTGGCTTCTTCTTTCACCCAGGCAAGGCCTGCACGGTCATTTTCTGTCCAGCTGATAATCTGCGAGATGCCTACATAGGAGTGGAATTTACCAGGTTGTTTTTTCAAAAGGTACATGCCAATTAAGGTACCGAATGAATGAGCGGCCAGGAAGATTTTTTCCTGATGGAACGTTTCTCTTAAAAAATCCGTCAGCTCAGCTGCATCGGATACAAGCTGTTCAAAGGTCATGGATGTTTGTGGAATATCTTTGTGATAGGATTTGCCTGTGCCTCGCTGGTCCCAAAAGACAAGGGTGAAGTGCTTAACCAGCTCTTGGGTGCTGGTAGCGACAGTATAGTTGTTCCCTCTGGAAGAGACGCCAGGCAGAGGCATGGAAGGACCGCCGTGTAAAAACAGCAGTACCGGGTTCTTGGGTGAGTAGGACTGGATGAGGATGGTCTGTTGGAATCCTCCAAGTGTAATATCTTCAATCCTGTCGATTCCGCCTTCAGGAATGTAAAAATCAGGCTTGCGAAAGAAAAACCCCATATTGTCACCTCTTTCGTAAATTCTATAGTAAACTTCCATTTATTACTATATATTACTTTAGGACTAGAAAAATATCTCGGAAAAGTTGAAACTTTTTTTACCTGATTATGCTCTAAAGAGTGAAAGGAGGTCAGGGAATGAAAGAAGCAAAGCTTGTGAAGAAAGCAGTCAGGGGGAATGCCAAAGCCTTTGAAGAACTGCTGATTATACATAGTGAACGATTGTATAGAACCGCTTTTTTATATGCGGGGAACAGGGAGGATGCTCTTGATATCGTCCAGGAAACCTCCTGCAAAGCATTCCAGGCGATCGGGCAGCTGAAGAATGAACAATACTTTTTAACCTGGCTGACGAGGATTTTAATCCATTGCGCTTACGATGTTTTGAAAAAAAGAAAAAAAGAACTGCCAGTAGAGAAACTAGTAGAACTGCCTACAAACAGTGACTCCAAGCTGGCAGAGAATCTTGATTTAATGGAGGCAATCACTCTATTGAAAGCTCAGCATCGGACCGCGATTATCCTGTTTTATTATCATGACCTGGCAATAAGTGAAATTGCTAGAATGATGGACATACCTGAAAACACCGTGAAAACCTATCTGCAGCGGGGCAGGAAGGAATTGAAAAATAGATTGGGAGGCGAGCGCGATGGAAAAGAAAACATTTCATGAATCGGTCGACCAGATTGAAGTGCCCAGGGAAGATGTCGTTAATGCGATCAAGGCTGGTGTAAAGCAAGGCAGTATGATGAAGCCTAAACGAAGACCGTTTTTAAAAGCTGCGGCCGTTTCAGCAGCTGCTGCGGCTCTTTTCATCACATCAGGATTCTTGTTTCCATCAGTGGCGAGCGTTATGGCTGAGATTCCTTTCCTGGCAAAGCTTTATGAACACGACAAGGTTGCTGAAAATTTGGCCTCGCAAGAGCTTATCACTGAGCTGAACGAAAAGGCCACTTTTGACGGAATAGATGTGACGGTAACGGATGCCTATTATGACGGAGCAATGATTGGCGTCACCTTTGATGTAAAGGGCGACGTTAAAGGTGATGAAGACGAGATTTATGCATTCTATGAAATTTTCGAACGCGACCCTAACATTGAGGAAACCATGGAACTGGTAAAACTGGTGCCTGCTGAGGGGGGCTACAAAGGCCATGTCCAGTTAAGCTATCCGAGAGCGGAACTGCCTGCTGACACAACATTGCCATTCAATATTATTGGAATCGGGGAAATCAGTGACAGCTGGAAGGAAGAAAGAGGAAAGTGGGATTTTGACGTACCTATTAAACAGCTTCCATTCGAAACAGTTGTCCTTGGGCAGGCAAGTGAACTTGGCCAACTTAAGGTCACTTTCGAAAAGCTGATTACCGCAACATCTTCGACCGCGATTGAATATACATTGAGCTATCCGGAGGGCAGCCAGCGGGTGATGATCGACCTATTTGATGGCAAAGGAGAACAAATCATCGGCGGTACCTCGGATGCAAAGCTGGAGAAGAATACTGAAAATGGGATGGTGACCGAGAAAAGACGGATCACGATTCCGATGGTTCTGGCTTATGATTTTATGGAGATTCGTCCGATATTGGAGTCAGGGGAGGAACTTGAACCTGTTAGAATCGAACTGTAAAAGAAAGGCGCTGGACATCATCCAGCGCCTTTTGTTTTCAATTTATATGTCAGGCTCGCAATCTGACCGAGTTGACCTGTTCCAGTCAATTCGAACTCTGCAGGCGGCGTGTCGTCCGGGAACAGCGGGATTCCCTCCCCAATCAATTTCGGAATGATATATAGCTGTATTTCGTCAATCAGCTGTTTTTCAAGGAACTGCTTCACGAGCTGGCCCCCGCCAACAAGCCACACATAACTATTCGAATCCTTCTTCAGGCGAGAGACCAGGGATACCAGGTCCTCATCTGTAAACGTGACATGAGGGCTGTTTTCCATAGTCTGGCGCGATAAAACATAACATGGCTTACCGGCATAAGGGAATTCATCCGTCAGTCGTAAAACCTCTTCATATGTTTTACGACCCATTATGACGGTTCCTACCTGGCTGTAGAATTCGCCGTACCCATTATCTCCTTCGCCTTCCACATCATCCAGCCAATCAACGGCACCGTCCGGTCTGGCAATATAGCCATCAAGGCTTACTGCGATATACAGTATGACATTGCTCTTTTTCATCTAACATCCTCCATGCAGGTGTATAATAACGTTATTCTATCAGAAATGAGGGGGACTATTCATGCTTGCATTGACCATCCCTGGCAGAGGCCAATTTACAATTCACCACCTTGTTCTGGATTTTAACGGCACGATTGCATTTGGAGGCGAGCTAGTTCCTGGCGTGGCTGAAAGAATCACGCTGTTAAGCAAGGACGTGGAGATTCATGTCATCACTGCAGATACAAACGGAAGCGTAGCTGGTGAATGCAGCGGGCTGCCGGTTAACGTGCACGTACTCCGATCCGATGATCACACTGCTGAAAAAGGGAAGTTCGTTCGTAACCTTGATGGAGTGATTTGTATGGGTAACGGGGCCAATGATGAAGCGATGTTTGAGGCAGCAGAGATTGCGGTCGCTATAACCGGAAGAGAAGGCTGCGCGACGGCAACACTGTTGAAAAGTGATATCGTAATTGAAAATATTAATGATGCCCTGGATTTGCTGCTTAATCCTAAGCGGCTCATTGCTACTATGAGGAAGTAATTTAAATAGGCCCATCCACAAAAGGATGAGCACCCTATACTTTATTTTATCTTTTGCAGTTCATCCAAAAACGCCGGACGCCTTGGATACTTGCTCATGAGTTCTTCAATCAGCTTGCGGCTATTCATCTCGCCGCAGGCTTTTTTATATTTCCTTATGTCCTTGCAGACTTGCTTATATAATCTACGCTCAGACGCATTTTCAGCATCATACATAATCATGTCTACGAATAAGTTGTTCACTTTCGATAGATGGTTTTCTATCAGATAAGGGTACAATTCAACAATGCTTGAAGGCTTCGCAGTTGCATATTCCAATATGCGGTCCTCCAATTTTTCCTCTGTAATAATCGTTAAATATAAGCCCCGGCTATGTCCACTTTCTAATTCTGAGAGCAGTTTCTCGAAAACTTCCTGCCATTCCTTCGCGTTATAAAGGGTCTTTAACCTTTCATAATCCTTATATTCATAATAGCTAGTGACCAGTTCATATGCCATGCTCCGCTGGTGTTCGAGATCGCCTTTCTGTTCGTAAATCTGGTAGCGGTAGTCCTTCCATTTATAAATCAGGCCAGCGTAGGAAGTATCCTGTTTTTCTCCATCTAAGCTGATCTGCTCTGCTTTTTCAAAATCATTGCGATTCAGGGCCCGCTCAATGGCCTTTTCGCGGAATTTATCGTGTCTCAGGTTTTCCTCTATAAAGGCATCAATTGTCCTATCTTCCGCACCAGAAACCTCCAGCAGACTAAGCTGAAGCTGTTTGATGCTTTGCTCTGTATGTCTCCAGCTCCATTCATTTTGAGGAGTATTCTTCAACAGCTTTTCCAGTTCTTTTTCCAAAGTCGCTCTCAGCTTTGGATCTTTGCCGAACGGGATAATTGCATCCAGAAGGTCAAATCGCCATTCATCCCAGTCGTTATATCGCTTGTTCTTTGCTTCTTTTAGCACAGCTTTGAAAATTTCCTTTTGCTCATCGGGAGAAAGCTCGTCGAACCCCATTTCGACTGCATTCTTGATGACTTTCATCGTATTGCGGGTAACAAAGGTTATTTCTCCGCCCGAGTCATCTGCATACTGTGTCATGGAAACAACTGGCGGCATAATTTCAAGTGCGAGCTTCACAGCCTGAACATAGCTGCCGCGTTCATTTTTCTTTTCTGCGTTATCGAGCACCATATAGGCTCCCTGCATCGCTTCATCCATCCGTCTCCAATGAATGAAACCGTTGCTTTTAGCCCCTTTAATAAAATCCCTGATCAGAGCTTTCGCCGTTGTGATTTCTTCTTCAGGGGATGCGTATCTCAACAGCAACTGTCTTTCAACTTCCTCATGGCTCCTGGCAAATTGGAGGATGATTGAAATTAACTCATCTTTCGATTCCTGCATGAGCAGCTGCTTTAATTCATTACTCGGATCTTCAACAGCCTGATTCTTCTCAGGTTCTCCTTCTCTCAGCGCAAGGAAAACAGCAGCCAGGTGCTTGCAGGTTTCGCTCCAATCGTACGGACAGCTACAGCTAGCCTGCATGATTACCCCATCACCCTCGAGGAAGAGCTCGACACTGTAGGTTTGGGTGCCATGGACAGACGCCAACACCCTATTTTCCTCTAGAAGCTGCAAATTCTTGACGGCCCCTTTTTTAAAAAGCTTATGTCCTCGTTCTAAAATGACAGGTTCAAGGAAACTTTCAAAATCTGAAATTTTCATTCTTTACAACACCGCCTCAACTATTTCTTCCATACTATCATTCTAGCCAAAAAATTACCTTTTCTCACAACCTCCATAAAAATATATAATAGATTCACACACCACTTTTACCATTATTAAGAAAATCTTAAGATTTATACTCGGTGAATATTAAGGTTCACTGTCTAGAATAAACAATATCGAAGCTTGCCTGTATGGGAAGGGGTTTTTTTAAACGTGGAACAATACAATGTGCTGGTCGTTGATGATGAAAAAGAGATCCGCGATGCAATTGAGATTTATTTGAAGAATGAAGGAATCAAGGTGATCAAGGCGGCGGATGGTATCGAGGCGATCGAGAAGCTGAATGAGCAGCCGGTTCACTTAATTTTGCTCGATGTGATGATGCCTCGCCAGGATGGGATTACGACGACGTTCCGGATCCGTGAAGACAAGAATATCCCGATTATTATCTTGAGCGCTAAAGCCGAGGATACGGATAAAATTCTCGGGCTTCAGGTCGGTGCGGATGACTATGTGACGAAGCCGTTCAACCCGCTCGAACTGATTGCACGGGTAAAATCCCAGCTGAGGAGATATGTCACGCTCGGTACATATGAGGGAAAAGCGAAAGTGATTGATTTGAATGGACTGACGTTGGATCAGTCGTCAAAGGAAGTCACCGCGCATGGGGAGCCAGTCAAATTGACTCCTATCGAGTATAAAATCCTTGAGCTGCTGATGACGAACGCCGGCAGAGTGTTCTCAATCAATGATATATATGAGCGGGTATGGAAGGAACCAAGCTACAATGCCGAAAACACAGTAGCGGTCCATATCCGTAAAATCCGCGAGAAGATAGAGATTGATCCGAAGAATCCAAGATATTTGAAGGTGGTGTGGGGGATTGGATATAAAATCGAAAAGTAAGTATCTGTTCGTCGTATGGGTGCTTCTCATCACATACGGGCTTAGCGGTTTATTTTCAGCGTTGGGAAACGGGAGTCAGTTCATGCAGGGCGATTACTTTGAATCTGAGGAATATGCCAACCAAATGAACCATTTTGTGACTCTGCTGCATGTGTATGAGTTGAATAAGATGTCAAAGGAAGAAATGAAAGAGGAAATCACCGTTTCCATTGAAGAAATCGAAGAGCACCGGATGCGGTACGGTAATCTCGGAGATCAAGTCTCCAGCATTGGCATGCAATATGAAGGTCAAATTCAAGAGGCGATCGATTCTGGCAATAAAGCCGTCGAAGAAGCGCTGAAAAAGGAAAGAGACGCCAAAGTTGCGGATATAACTGAGAATTTCAATAGCGATGAATATGTAAGGGCTAAAGTGGTCAAGGAAAAGGAAAAAAGCATCGACGAGTTTTTCCTCAAACTGGAGGAATATCGCCATGAATTCCTAAACCTTGAGCAAGCCTACAAATATTATATAAAAGACAGGAATACTGACGCGGTCTTCACGAATCTTAACCTCGGTAAAAATGACTCCGTTTCAGACATCATGAACAAAAAAGAAATGTATTTTGTCCAGGATTACACGGCGTTGCAAAACATGATTGCCTACACAGGACATTTCGAGAACTTCATGCCTTATAATGAGGTGGCCGAGGAAATTTTGCGTAAGCAAAGCCGTGATTTTACGGGGCAAATTGGTCTATCGAAACAGGCACCTGATAAACACTTTGCAATCAGCAATTATAAAGACTACCAGAAACGGCAGATGCTTTTTATTGGTTATCTGATCTCCAGTATCGGAGCGCTGATCATCAGCTATTTCCTGGCAAAAAGGAAACCGGCAACAGTGTTCGGCTCATTTGACCATCTGAAGCCATTATATGGCAGGATACCGCTTGATGTAAGAGCTGTCATGCTTTTATTAACCGTTCTTTTCTTATTGCTATCGATGACGCTGATCAGTGAACAATTTGTCTATTACCATTCTGATATTTTCTCATCACTTATCGAGCTGATCATCAGTTTAGTAGCTGCCGCTTCCCTGCTGGCATTCGGATGGGTCCAGCTGAAATTCCTTATGGAATATCGGAATGACTGGCAGCAGTTGAAGGAAGATGCCAGGAACAGCCTATTGGTAAAAAGTTATTATGCAGTACTTGATGCGTTCATAGTCAAGAGCATTGGGCTGCAGCTGCTCATAATCCTCGGTATCGTGTTTGGAATGGGCATGCTGTTTGTTGCCGTCCTTGCAGCGGGCGGAGGAGATATAATTGTCATTGCTTTCGCTTTTGGGGTGATAAGCCTTCCAATTTTCATCTTCATCATGAGGAAAGCGGGCTACCTGAATAAAGTTTTAAAGCATACAGAAGAGCTCGCGGCGGGCAATCTTGGTGCGGACATACCGGTGAAAGGGAAATCTGCGATTGCGAAACACGCGGCTAATATCAATGACCTTAGGAACACGGTAAATGTCTCCCACAAGGAACAGGCCAAAAGCGAGCGACTGAAAACGGAGTTGATCACGAATGTCAGTCATGATCTCAGAACTCCGCTGACATCGATCATCACGTATACAGAACTTCTGAAAACGCCTGACCTCGCTCAGGAGGACCGAGATTCCTACATCGAAATCCTCGACCGGAAATCCAAGCGGCTGAAGGTGCTGATCGATGACCTGTTCGAGGCGACAAAAATGGCGAGCGGCAATATCGAGCTGCACAAGGAAAAAGTTGATCTCAACCAGCTGCTGCAGCAGGCATTGGCCGAGCATAATGAGTCGCTGAGCCAGTCGTCCCTGCAGATGCGCGTGTCACAGCCCGAGCAGCCTGTTTATGCCTTTGTTGACGGGCAAAAGCTATGGAGGGTTTTCGATAATCTCATCGGAAATATCCTGAAATATGCACTTGAGAATACGAGGGTATACATTTCGGTAAAAGAGGAGCAGAACCAGGTTGTGCTGACTTTTAAAAACATCACGAAATACGAGTTGGGCGAAGATCTGAATGAGCTGTTTGAACGCTTCAAACGTGGTGACCAGTCGCGCCATACAGAGGGATCCGGCCTTGGTCTGGCAATCGCCAAATCAATCGTCGATCTCCACAATGGCTCGCTTGATATAGAAGTCGACGGTGACCTATTTAAGGTGACAGTCATCCTTGAAAAACTAACTTAAACCAGAATCCCCCCTTTGCATTGCAGAGGGGTTTCTACTTGTTTTGACGTATTTTTAAATATAAAAACCTTGAAATTATGGCCATGATTGCGTGGAAGGCAAGATTCCAGAGCTTGTTCAACCGCAGTTTCAGCAGGCCGGTCCGTTCGAGAACTATATCCATGCCTATCGAGGCAATAAGAATAGTCAGTCTCGGAGGTATTCCAGGTTTTGAAGAATTTTTTACCAGGAAAATGGACCGGATCAAACTATAAAGCGGTGCAATGATGAAATGCTCGCGCCATGAGTGGTGGATGCCCCGGCCAAACCTGACCTTCCTGCTGACCGCAGATATATAGAGCAATGTAACCCCGATCACCTCGGTCGACAGGTAATGGGCAATGATCTGCGCCCATTCTTTTTTCGCTTGCAGTGCTCTGTAAAACCAGTCGCTTATATAAAAATAGACATTGATGAAAAACACAGTATAGTATGGTTTCCACCAATAGGCTTTATAGATCTTTAAGCGCAGGAAATACTTTTCAATTCCATAATAAACAATTGTGCTGCCAAGCTTCCAATACCGGTTCTTCTTGTACAAAGTCAAGAGGGTAGCGGTAATAGGAACGTATAAAGCCTGGGAAAAGATTGCTCCAAGAATTTGGTCATGGGCCCTTTTATTGAGGATATATGGTTTGTATGAATATCCTTTGAACAAATTAAGGACCGGGTACTCAAATAAATAGGCCATTCCTATATTTGAAAGCAAGAGGATCCAAATATTCTTTTGGCGGCTTCGTTTGGCAAATATGAAAAAAAGCAGAACATGAATGACTGCCAGCAGCAGAAAGGGTATGGAGTTCTTTTTGACAAGCTTGTTTTTTCTCAAGATACATCCACCTTTTCAAAATTGTATTTATAATGTCCGCTAATTCTCTGAAATTATTTACGGGTTACTTTTATCATGACTACTGTAAAGACACGTGGTAATATTAAGTAGCATCGCAATCATTTTGTTAAAACTAACGATTTTAGGGAAACTATTTGTATCGCAGCAATGGTGTAGGAGGGTTATATGAAAAAAACTAAGGAAATTTCGGAAAAGAAGCTGCTTGGAATTGCAGGACTTGGCTGGATGTTCGATGCGATGGATGTGGGGATCTTGTCCTTTATCATCGCTGCATTGCAGGTCGACTGGAATTTGACGGGCAAGGAAATGGGCTGGATCGGCAGCGTGAATTCAATCGGAATGGCTGTCGGAGCATTTGTCTTTGGTTTATTGGCTGATCGGATCGGCCGGAAAAACGTCTTTATTATTACGTTATTGCTTTTCTCAGTCGGAAGCGGAATTTCGGCAATGGCAACCACTTTGTCTTTCTTTTTATTGCTAAGATTTTTTATAGGAATGGGGCTCGGCGGAGAGTTGCCTGTAGCGTCTACTCTTGTTGCAGAGAGTGTGCCTGCTGAGAAACGGGGGCGTGTCGTCGTCCTGCTTGAAAGCTTTTGGGCTGCGGGCTGGCTTGTCGCGGCGTTGATCTCCTACTTTGTCATCCCGAAATTCGGCTGGCAAATGGCACTGATCCTTAGTGCGCTGCCAGCACTGTATGCCCTTTACCTTCGTATAAATCTTCCTGATTCACCGAGGTACCTGGCAGTCGCGAAGAAAGAAAGGCTGACAATGAAAGAGAGTATCGCTGAAGTGTGGTCAAGAGAACACTTCAAGAAAACGGCCATGCTCTGGATTTTATGGTTCAGTGTCGTATTTTCCTATTACGGAATGTTCCTCTGGCTGCCAAGCGTGATGGTCATGAAGGGCTTCACTCTGATCAAAAGCTTTCAGTACGTTCTGATTATGACCCTTGCCCAGCTGCCGGGTTATTTTACAGCGGCATGGCTGATTGAAAGAGCCGGCAGGAAGTTCGTATTGGTTGTCTATTTGATCGGTACAGCACTTAGTGCCTATTTCTTTGGCACGGCAGACTCACTGGCATTGCTTATCACTGCGGGTGTCCTGCTGTCATTCTTCAACCTGGGTGCTTGGGGAGCGTTATACGCCTATACACCGGAACAATATCCAACAACAATCCGCGGTTCAGGTGCAGGAATGGCCGCTTCCTTTGGCCGCATCGGCGGAATAATCGGTCCGCTGATGGTCCCATATTTATCAGCGCAGAATCTTACTATCACGTCCATATTCACGATTTTCTGCATAGCCATCCTCATTGGTGCCGCCGCAGTTTTCTTCTGGGGTACGGAAACGAAGCAGAAAGAGCTTGCTTAATGAAAAAAGTTCGCCTCCTAAAGGGCGAACTTTTTTGTCGTCTTTATGCTTTTACATATTTGAATACATTTAAGAGAAAGAGAATGCCCCCGATAACAATGACAAGTGAACCTAGGATGGCAAAGACGGTAAAAATGACACCTCCTACCAGCATGGATAATGTAATCCCGCCTTGCATGACAGGCACCCCGATGTTATGCAGCCAGAAATGAGTGCTGGCAAGCTTGCTGTTCCCGGCTTTAGGAAAAAGATAATAAATTGTCCCGAAAAGGGCCATTGATACCCAGCCAAGCAGGTTCAAGTGTGCGTGAACAGAAGTCAGTGTGAAATCATGCGCGATCCCCATAATGATTCCTAAAATGATAGCAATGACGAAATAGACCGCAGAGACTTTGAAAAATCGTATGCTCATAACTGTTTCCTCCTTCCTCATTTAGTTCTTTTAGATTATATTAGTTTTCTGAAAATTTATAACATATGTACTAACTAAATAGGTGAAAAAGTTTTTTAGCGGATTATAATAGTAAAATAATAATAAGTTCAGCATGACACAAAATTATCACCGATGCTTTTATCATTTTTGCGGAAATTCATGATATAATAGTGCAAACGTTTGTACAACTTCTAAAAGGAGATTAAAGCTATGAAAAGATTATTTGGCATTGATAGCTGGAAGATCGTCGAAACGGACTTGCATAAAGAAGATTTCCGGCTTGCTGAAAGCATCATGAGCCTTGGAAATGGCCATATGGGCATGCGCGGAAACTATGAAGAAACATATACTGGAGACTTTCATCGCGGTTCATATATTGCAGGCGTCTGGTTCCCAGACAAAACGCGCGTAGGCTGGTGGAAAAATGGCTATCCGCACTATTTTGGAAAGGTCATTAACTCAACGAATTTTATCGGTATCAAAGTATTTATTGATGGAGAGGAATTGGATCTTCACAATGCTGAAGTAAGCGATTACTACCGTGAGCTTGATATGCAGCACGGTGTCTTGACACGCCGTTTTACAGTCATCCAGAACGGCAAGGAAACAGAAGTGGAAGCCATTCGCTTCCTGTCGGTTGCTGACAAAGAACTGGCTGCGATCAAGTATTCAGTTACTGCCAAGAACTATAATGGAAACGTTACCTTTGTTCCTTACCTCGATGGGGACGTGCGCAACGAAGATTCCAACTATGACGAGGACTTCTGGTATGAAGTGAGCAGGGATGCTTCAGAACATAATGGCAGCCTTGTGATGAAGACGAAAGACAATCCATTCGGAACTCCGACTTTCCAGGTAGCGACAACTATGCAAACGGTTGTCGAAGGGAATGTAACCAAAGTCGAAGTTAGTGAAAAAGAAGAATACGTTGAAAATGTCATCGAAGTTAAAGCTGAGCAAGGGCAAACTGTTACCCTTTATAAGTATGTCGCTGTTACAACAGACCGTGATTACCAAGCTGGCGAACTTGTTTTTAAAGGTCGCGAAGTGCTTGCGCGTTCAATTGTAAAAGGCTTTGAAGAGCTATTGGAAGAACACCGAAATGGCTGGCTGAGCCGCTGGGATATTGCTGATGTTGAGATTGCAGGCGATGATGAAGCACAGCAGGGCATCCGTTTTAACTTGTTCCAGCTATTCTCGACATACTATGGTGAAGACTCACGCCTGAACATCGGCCCTAAAGGTTTTACAGGTGAAAAGTACGGCGGTGCGACTTACTGGGATACAGAGGCTTACGCAATCCCGCTATACCTTTCTACGGCGGAGTCTGAGGTTTCTCGAAACCTGTTGATCTACCGCCACAACCAGCTTGATGGTGCCTACCATAATGCGAAACAGCAGGGCCTGAATGGCGCGCTTTACCCAATGGTTACTTTTACAGGCGTCGAGTGCCACAACGAGTGGGAAATCACGTTTGAGGAAATCCACCGAAACGGTGCGATTGCCTATGCGATCTATAACTATGTAAATTACACAGGAGATAAAAATTACCTCCATGAATACGGTATTGACGTGCTCGCCGGCATTTCCCGTTTCTGGGCAGACCGCGTCCACTTCAACAAGTCCAAGAACGTCTACATGATGCATGGCGTAACAGGGCCGAATGAATACGAAAACAATGTCAACAACAACTGGTACACAAACCGTATCGCTGTCTGGACATTGCGATACACGCTAGAAGTCATCGAGCTCCTTAAGCAGAACGGCCATGAGAACCGCCTCGCAGGCCTTGAGTTCTCTGACGCCGAGCTTGCGAAATGGCAGGATATTATCGAGAAAATGTACTTCCCTTATGATGAAGAAAAAGGTGTCTTCGTCCAGCACGATACATTCCTTGATAAAGATTTAATGGCGGTGGATGAGCTTTCAGCCGAAGACCGCCCGATCAACCAGAACTGGTCATGGGATAAAATCCTGCGCAGCTGCTTCATCAAGCAGGCTGACGTATTACAGGGCCTATACTTCTTCAACCATGAATTCAAGGAAGAAGAGAAGCGCCGCAACTTTGAATTCTATGAGCCAATGACGGTCCATGAGTCATCACTGTCACCAAGTATCCACGCAGTGCTTGCAGCAGAGCTTGGGATGGAAGAAAAGGCGTACGAAATGTATAACCGCACGGCGCGCCTTGACCTTGATAACTACAATAACGATACAGAAGACGGCCTGCACATCACCAGCATGACTGGTGCATGGCTTGCTATTGTCCAGGGCTTCGCAGGCATGCGCACAGCGGAAGGCACATTGTCATTCGCACCGTTCATCCCGAAAGCATGGAACCAGTACAGCTTCAACATCCTCTACCGCGACCACCATATCAAGGTAGAAGTGAACCAGGAAAACGTCATCCTCACGCAGCAAGGACCAGAACTTGCCATGAAGCTTTACGGAGAAGACGTAACGATCCCTGCAGATGGCGAGCTTTCTGTAAAATTGAAATAAGAAGCAGAGAGATCTTTGGGGAAGCCTGAAGGTCTCTCTCAATAATGAGGCCGCGCAGCACTATATGGCGGTTTTAATGGACATTTTGAAGTGTGAATGGAATCAAAATGTCTAAGAAACAGGCCTTAATGGACATTTTGAAGTGTGATTAAACTCAAAATGTCTAAGAAACAGGTTTTAATAGACATTTTAGAGTGTGAATGGAATCAAATGTCTAAAAATCACCACAACAATGTGTATCGTGAAGATGAGAAAGAATCGTGAAAGGAGTTTGATCATGACCAGACCATTAAAAGCATTTATTTTCGACCTTGATGGGGTCATTACGGATACTGCGGAATACCACTTTTTAGCGTGGAAGGCGCTGGCCGAGAATTTGAGCATTACTTTTACCCGCGAAGATAACGAGGAGCTGAAGGGCGTGTCCCGGATGGATTCCCTCGAAAAAATTCTTGAGCTGGGCGGCCGTTCCGGGGATTTTTCAGCTCAGGAAAAAGAATCACTGGCTGAGAAGAAGAATGAGCATTACCTGACATTAATCCAGAATATCACTCCTAATGACCTGCTGCCGGCTATCAAGGAATTGATCTCGGATATTAAGGCTAAAGGTCTTAAGCTGGGCCTTGCGTCCGCAAGCAAAAACGCGTTCACCGTGATGGAGTCGCTTGGAATGAAAGCCGAGTTTGATATCATAGTTGACGCGAAAACAGTCGTGAACGGCAAGCCGCATCCTGAAGTATTCCTGCGCGCTGCAGAAATGCTTGGTGTTGAGCCAGAAGCATGCATCGGTGTCGAGGATGCCGCAGCAGGCGTACAGGCAATCAAATCAGCAGGAATGTTCGCTGTTGCCGTAGGTCCAAAGGAAAGCTTCGAGAATGCCGATATCGTCTATGCAAGCACGGCTGAGCTTTCGTTGGAAAAAATCGTAGAAGTATATAATGGCTAAGAGATGAGGAACCCAGTCGCTTTTGTGCGGCTGGATTTTTACTTTTTTTGGATAAATGAGAGAATATGTCACCTGAATGAGAGATTACGGGCTTGCATTGAGAGAATAACATGTTTCACCGAGAGAATATTGATTTTAACTGAGAGAATATTGCTCTTTTTTGAGAGATTATCGCCTTTATCTGCAGATTATTAATATTGCTTGGGAAATGTAGCAATAAAAAAGCGATCACTCATGGAGTGACCGCTGCAATTCTCGGTAAAAAACATCGGGTTCGTCGACATTCAGGACGATTCGGTTTACTTTTCGCTTCAATCCGTATATGAGATGGACATCCTGCGGCTCATGCAGCAAGATTTCAAACATCGGCTTGTCCTGGATCAAATCAGGCACTCTCGCATCAAAAAGTACTTTTTGCTCTTTCTTGCTGAATTTTTCTGGCCCGTCATAATGTCTGATTTCCTTGATATTGCTCAAAGGGAGGTGTATCGAACTTGAAAAACCTGTCTGTAATAACAAATGGTCCGTTGTCAGCAAGTATGGAGTCAGGCGTGTGGCCTGAAGCTCGGCCAGCATGAACAGAATGCCGTATATGTTCAAAATCAGCAGGATATAGGAAACAAAGGGATTCCAACTGTGCAGGAAGTAATGCAGTCCAACAGATTCGATTGCGATGGCATGGATGATCATGATGTAGACAGCATTCACGCTTGTTTTTTGATGATAGGTAAAAGCCATGCCCCGATCAATCTGAACTTTCTTTTTCCAGGAGAAGAGAGCGTAATGGAACATGGAAAATTCGGTGACAAGGATTTTGGCAGCAGTTTGATCCGGCAGGCTTGTTTCTATAGCTTTTCGAATGTTGAAAAGAAAGAACGAATTTCGGCTGGCCAGAGTTTTATACTCTTTTAGCAGTTTTGGCATCCTGGTGATGACGGTGTAGGCTATATATAACTCAAACAACAGGAATGCGCCTTCCGAAACCAGCAAGAGATAGGGAAGGAAGGGGTAATCCGAAAGGTGTTGCTGGGGCACGATGAAATAGGCAGCTGCAAAGCCAGCGAGGATGACGAGTCCCATATATTTCAGTGAATATCTCTTGCGGATGATCATGAAATACGTCAGGAGAGGCAAAATGATCAACAGATCCAGCAATGAACCGGCGACAGCGCCCTCTGGTACAGGTCCAAACATTGATGTACGGTAAAGTATGAAATTTGTTGCTAGAATCAAAGAGGCTAAAACTACATATAGCAGTAATCTTGGTTTTTTCGCGACAGTATTTGTCATTATTATCCACCTCGCTTTTATTATAACTGATTACATAGTGCCAAAGTAGTAATTTAGTGGTGTTCGACAAAACTAGTGTTTATAGGAAAATTGAGAAAATATGTTTTAGATTTTCAAGCAGGAATAAACCGGATTACACCCCAGTTAAAAAGGGAAACATGCTATTATGATACTTTTTAAGAAGGCGGTGGATCGGTATGTATGATTGCCTTATAGTTGGAGGCGGGATTGCCGGGCTCCAGGCGGCGATTCAGCTTGGGCGTTACAATCATAATGTGATGGTGCTTGACGCTGGGGATGGCCGGTCAGCGATTTGCCAGAGCTACCATAATATTCTTGGCTATCCGGATGGAGTAAGCGGACCTCACTTAAGAGAAATCGGCCGCAAGCAGGCTGAGCAATATGGTGTGGAGTTTGTGATTGGCAAGGCAGATAGTGCCGAAAAGATGGCGTATGGGTTCGAAGTAAAGGCGGAGAGCGGCGAAACATATAAGGCGAAGACTCTGCTTCTTGCCACGGGCGTCATGGATCGGATTCCCCCATTTCCTGAGCTGATGCCCACGCTTGGAATCAGTGTGTATATTTGTCCAGATTGCGATGGGCATGAAGTGAAAGACAAGTCTACAATCGTGATGGGGTCCGGTAATCCTGGTGCGAACATGGCACTGACCTTGAACTATTTTACGAATAAACTCACCTATGTCAATCACGAAAACAAAGAAGTGGATGAGGAAAAAATGGAAGCATTGAAGGAAAAAGGCATTACGTATGTGGAAGGGCCGATTGAAAAGGTGCTGGCGGACGGGCCTGACTTCAGAGGAATTATGCTAGCAAACGGTGAGAAGCTGACTTCTGAACGCGGCTTCATGGCCTTTGGCGGGAATGAAGTGAAATCACAGCTCGCACAACAGCTCGGCGTCGACCTTCACAAGAACAAGCATGTTTTAGTGGATCCGCGGACCAAAATGACCAACGTCGAGAACGTCTGGGCTGCAGGTGACGTAGTCGCTCATTCGGAACAGACAACGATCGCTATGGGAGATGGCATGCAGGCAAGCATCTGGATTCATAAGACACTTTTAGCGGATAAAGGATAGTGATTGTGATTAATCCCCGTTAGCCAGGTTTCTTACCTTTGGGAGCGATATTGAGAGCGATTTAATCCCGGTTGGGAGCGAAATATTCCCGGTTGTGGCCAGGACAATCCCAGTTATGAACAATTCAATAAATTCCCTTTGGGCATAATGAAAGCCGCCACTCAAATATGAATGGCGGCTTCGTTTATTCAAAATCAACTTTTTTCAGCGGCAGTTCGGCTGGACCTTCAAGGACATCTCCTTTGTAGGAGAACCTTGAGCCGTGACACGGGCAGTCCCATGTACGCTCGCCGTTATTCCACTCGAGTTCGCAGCCCATATGGGTACATGTTGTATCGACGACGTGAAGCTGGCCGTTTTCATCGCGATAGGCGCCGGCGCGCTTCCCGTTTACTGTCACAGATGCGCCCTCATCATTTTCAAGCGATGTCGCCTGGGTTGAAGGGCGTTCCAGCTTTCCTTTCACAAGGGTTTTCGCAATATGTGCATTAGTTGAAATGATTTTGCGCAGTTCAGGATCTGCCTTGAAACGCTGCGGATCAAACACTTCTTTATATGGGTTATCCTTCTTCAGAACCTGGTCACTTAACATGATGGCGGCATTGATGCCATTGGACATTCCCCATTTGCGATAGCCGGTTGCTACATAGATATTGTCTGTAGCTGTTGAGTACTGGCCGACAAATGGAATCTTATCGAAAGGAACAGGATCCTGCGCAGACCATCTGAACGGGATTTCCTTTACGCCAAATGTCTGGTGGGCGAATGCCTCGAGTGCTTCATAGTATTGATGCGTATTCGTTTTATGGCCGACTTTATGGCTGTCACCGCCAAACAAGACGATTTTTTCTCCGTTCCAATCAGTATAACGGAGCGAGCGGGTAGGCTGCTCGGCATTGATGAACATGCCGCCCGGGAACTCCTTCTCGGTTTTTACCGCAAGCACATAAGATCTTTCGGGAGTCATTCTTGAAAAATAGAACCCTTTTAGATCATAAAAAGGATAATGGGTGCTGACGATCATTTGATTGCAGCGCACCTTATGGCCATCACGGGTTGTAACGACAGGCTCGGAGCCTTCCTCCATATCGACAGCAGTTGTATTCTCGAAGAGTTGGCCGCCCATTTCTGTAAAACGCTCAACAAGATGCTTTAAAAATTTAAGCGGGTGGAACTGCGCCTGGCTGCGCATCACAATCCCGGCTTTTGCTTCCACAGGCAGTGGAACCTCAGAAACATACTCACTGCCGTCAACACCAAGCTTTTCATAAGCTTTGAACTCTTTTAGCAGCTTCTCCATTTCCTTTTCGGAATTCGTATAGATGTAGGCATCCTCAACTGATAAATCACAGTCGATTTGCTGCTCTTTGACAATGTCTTTGACAAACTGCATCGCTTCATAGTTGGCCTGGTAATAAAGACGTGCCTTTTCCTCACCATGATGGCTGATCAGCTCATCATAAATGACGCCATGCTGTGCGGTCACCTTTGCGGTTGTATGGCCTGTGGTGCCGTTCAATATGGAGCCGGCTTCAATGACGGCAACCTTTACCCCAGCCTTGGCAAGCAAATAGGCAGAAGTCAATCCTGTAATCCCGCCGCCAATGACAGCGACATCGACCTTCAAATCCTCCTGCAGCTTTGGAAAAGTTGGCAGCTCGGCGGTTTTTCGCCAGTAGGGTTCAGGAAAACGCGGCAGCTTTGAAGTATAATCGTTCATCAACAATCCTCCTTAAAATTCTTCATAATAACTAATTTTTCCTTGTTTAGTGAAAATCATGCTATTTTTCCTTTTACCCGCTAATATTCTGGATAGACAAGTTTTTACCAAATAGAGCGAATTGAAGAGGGAAGGAGCCGCAACGTGATAAAATAAGAGCAACAGAATGGAGGGCCAATATGGAAATCACAGTTGTCGGGACAGGCTATGTTGGCCTTGTCACCGGAGTTTGTTTTGCAGAAGTAGGATACAGTGTAACTTGTTTTGATATAGATGAACGTAAAGTTGCTGTCCTGTCTGAAGGAAGATGTCCAATTTATGAGCCCGGTCTTGAAGAGATGCTCAAAAGGAATCTAAATGAAGGCCGGCTTCGTTTTACATTCGATTCGAAATTGGCCTGTAAAAATGCGGATTACCTTTTTATCGCTGTCGGTACACCTGAAAATGAGGACGGGTCGGCGAACCTTGAATACCTGGAGGCAGCGGTTGAGCAGATTGGCATGAATCTGACAAGAGATGCAGTCATAGTCATTAAAAGCACCGTGCCGGTAGGGACAAATGAGAGAGTTTATAAGAAGCTTCAGAAGATTATTCCGGACAAGGTCCAGGTGAAAGTCGTTTCAAATCCTGAGTTTCTGCGTGAAGGCTCGGGAATTCTAGATACATTCCATGCAGACCGGATTGTCGTCGGGTCAGATGATCATGAGGCGGGCCGTGCGGTCGCTGATTTATATAAACCTTTTGGCCGGCCGATTTTACAGACAGATATTCGCAGCGCGGAGCTCATCAAGTATGCATCTAATGCCTTTCTGGCGACGAAAATAAGCTTCATCAATGAAGTGGCTAATTTGTGTGAACACACAGGCGCAAATATTGAAGATGTCGCAAAAGGAATGGGCATGGACGAACGGATTGGCAGCCAATTTTTAAAAGCGGGGACTGGCTATGGCGGTTCATGCTTCCCGAAGGATACGAAGGCACTGGAAAAGCTGACCGATTACTATAATTATGATTTTAAAATCCTCCGGTCCGTGATCGAGGTGAACAGCAGGCAGAAGCAGCAGCTGTTTGAGAAAGCCTGCGAACTGCTTGGGAATCTTCAGGGAAAAAGGGTGGCTGTTCTGGGCCTCGCATTCAAGCCGCATACTGATGACATCCGCGAGGCGCCAGCTGTTGAGCTGATATACAGGCTGCTGGAAGCTCAGGCGGACATTTCTGTCTATGATCCGGCTGCTTCCGGCAATGCCGCAGACCTTTTTGGCAGCCGGCTCTATTACGCAGAGACAGTCGATGGTGCAATTAAAGGGGCTGATGTCGTCTTCATCATGACCGAGTGGCCGCAAATCGCCCAATATGATTTAGAGCGTTTCCCTTTACTCATGCGCGAGCCGGCTATTTTTGACGGAAGGAACTGCTATGACCTGGCCGAAGCGGAGTCAGCTGGTTTAACATATGTTTCCGTTGGCAGGAAGGCTGTGAATGTGAATCGGAATCTGGAAAACTCAAGACTTCAGGGCTAAACCTGAAGAGAACGTGATTGAATCGTCCACCTTCTCTAAGGTAAAATTATCCTAAACACCTTCAAATTAGGAGGAACCAGGATGGCTAAGGTTAAAACGAACGCAATGCGTATTCTCGACACACAGAAGGTGCCGTATGAGATTCTGACTTATGACTCGAAGGATGGCAAGATTGACGGTGTAGCCGTTGCTGGGAAAATAGGTCGCGATGCTTCACAGGTCTACAAGACGCTCGTAGCAGTGGGGGCAAGCAAGGGTTTATACGTCTTCGTCATTCCGGTCGAAGGCGAGCTCGATCTGAAAAAGGCAGCGAAGGAAGCAGGCGAAAAGAAAGTGGAAATGCTCCCGGTCAAGGATATCCAGAAATTTACCGGCTATATCCGCGGAGGCTGTTCACCAATCGGCATGAAAAAGAATTATCCTACGTTTTTGGATGAAAGCGCCCAGGAGTTGGATTCCATCATCGTCAGCGCAGGAAAGATTGGCTTCCAGGTCGAATTGGCACCAGAGCAGCTGATCCAGGCGACTGAAGGGAAGTATGCCGACCTGGTTACGGTAAAAAGAGGCTAATCATACCGGATCAGGTGACTGTTGTGACAGGTTTGCGAGGAAAAGAAGAAAAGCTGTCAGAAGTAGGCCCAGGTTCAGACAGGTTTGGGCTTGAGAGCCGAAAAGTTGTCAAAAAACCCCTGGAATCGTGACAGGTTTGGGTGCGAGAGCCGAAAAGCTGTCAAAAAACCCCTGGAATCGTGACAGGTTTGGGCGCGAGAGCCGAAAAGCTGTCAAGAAACCCCTGGAATCGTGACAGGTTTGGGCGCGAGAGCCGAAAAGCTGTCAAGAAAACCTCAGAATCGTGACAGGTTTGGGCTTGAAAGTGGAAAAGTTGTCAAGAAAACCACGTAATCGTGACAGGTTTGCACGTGAAAGAGGAAAAGCTGTCAAGAAAATCCCGTAATCATGACAGGTTTGCACGTGAAAGAGGAAAAGCTGTCAAGAAAATCCCGTAATCGTGACAGGTTTTGGCGTGAAAGTGGAAAAGTTGTCAAGAAAACTCCGTAATCGTGACAGGTTTGCACGTGAAAGAGGAAAAGCTGTCAAGAAAACCTCGGAATCGTGACAGGTTTGGGCGTGAAAGTGGAAAAGTTGTCAAGAAAACTCCGTAATCGTGACAGGTTTGGGCGTGAAAGTGGAAAAGCTGTCAAGAAGATCCCGTAATCGTGACAGGTTTGCACGTGAAAGAGGAAAAGCTGTCAAGAAAATCCCGTAATCGTGACAGGTTTTGGCGTGAAAGTGGAAAAGTTGTCAAGAAACCCTCGTAATCGTGACAGGTTTGGGCGCGAGAGCCGAAAAGCTGTCAAGAAAACCTCAGAATCATGACAGTTTTGGGCGTGAGAGCAGAAAAGCTGTCAAGAAACCCTCGTAATCATGACAGGTTTTGGCGTGAAAGTGGAAAAGTTGTCAAGAAAACTTCGGAATCGTGACAGGTTTGGGCGCGAGAGCCTTAAAGTTGTCACGATTAGCCCTAAATCAAGGGCAGCTTCTTGAAAAATTGCAGAAGATCTATCCCTCCAAACAAAAAAACAGCCTGAGCTATGAGCACAGGCTGTTTTCCATTTTACTGAACTATCTACGATCAGCTGCATTGATTTTGATCTCCAAACTTGCGATTTGCGATTGATACAGGCCTTCATAGTTCTTGGCCGTGTCATATGCTACTTCTTTTTCGGAAGCATCAGGCTTCTCTTTTAAGATATCGGCTTTTAAGGTGTCGTAAATCTGCAGTGTGAGCAATTTTTCGGTGAAGTAGTTGTTCAGCCGATTCTGGTAGGCATCTGCAGGAAAGTCAGAAACAAGCTGTGATGCCGCTTCGTTCTGCGCGACTTTGTTTTGGAACTCTTCGACTGTCTTAGCAACCAAGTCAGTTTCTGCGTCCAGTCCTTTTTCTCTGGCAAGCAGATACATGGTATGCTGCTCCATCATTTTTGATAGATTCACGTTAAAATTATCATGATACTTTAGCTGCTCATCCCAATAGGCGAGTTTTTCCTTCAGCTCTTCGCCTTCAAGGTTCTTAGTGTCTGCAGCACGGTTCAATTCGATATCGACCTTATTCATCAGCTGATAAAATTGCAGGTCCTCATAGGAAAGCACCTTGCCATTGATGGTGACGACTTTGTCATCATCCTGAAAGCCGTCCTTCGAGGTTTCCTCTTCGGTTTGCTTACTTGAACTAACATCAGCAACAGGTTCTTGTTGATCCTGCTGGCAGCCCCCAAGAATCAAACCTGCAATCATCAGGACAAGGATCAGAAGTGTTCTAAGTTTCATGTCTGATCATTCCTTTTCCACTTCGAATGTAATCACATGTTCAAAAGCAGAGCCATCGGCTTCTCCTTCGATATTGGCAATCCATTCTCCGGCCATCGGCAGTTCGACGCTGGATTCATAGACACCATTTCCTTTATCCTCAAAATCAAGCTCGATGGTACCGTGGTCCATTTTGGCCATTTCAAGATAGGCAGCGAAATCCAGTCCGGCAGCGGGCTCTCCATCCTGCAGAATCTCGATTACGACAGGATAGGTTTCTCCAGCCTTATATTTAGGTGCTTCCTTTAAATTGATCTCATAATCCGAACCAGAACTGCAGCCTGCAAGAAGAGCCATCAGTAGCACGAAGCCTGCTAGTAATTTTTTCATTTGTAATCCGCTCCTTTTAAGTGTTCATTCAGGAATTCATCAACGGTATACTTTGTCATTTTGCCATCTTCCAAGAATGCGACATGGGTACAGATTTGCTTGATTTCATCCATATGGTGCGATGCCATGAAAATCGTCTTTCCGGACAGGGACTTCAGGATTTGCAATATTTCCTCACGGCCAAGGGGATCCAGCCCGCTTGTAGGCTCATCGAGAATCAGGACATCGGTATCGTAATAAAGCATGACGCAAAGCCCTAGGCGCTGAAGCATCCCTTTGGAATAGCCCTTCACCTGGTTATGTCGGTCCTCCCATAAAGAAACCATCTTCAGTTTTTCCTCGATCTTCTTTTCATCAATCTCATCCGTTCCGAGCGATGCGAAAAAGCGCATATTTTCTTCGCCAGTCAGATGAGGGTAGAGGTGAAATTTTTCGGGGAGATATGAAACGATCTTTTTCCAGTCTCCTTTCGAATTTGGAAATCCCCCAAGCGTGATCGAGCCTTTTTTAACCGGCTGCAAACCGAGAATCGACCGGATCAGTGTCGATTTCCCGGCACCGTTCCTCCCGACAAGCGCACAGTATTCATTTTTCTCAATCGTTAAACTAATATCTTTCAATACTTGCTTGTTTTTATAAGATTGTGAGAGATTTTTGATTTCAATCATGATTTTCCCCCCTTGCTGCGGAACAGGATTGCTAGCTCGAAGAACAGGATCATCCAGAAGGCAAGGTCAATCAAGAGAAACTTCCACGGGGCCATCCAGATCATTTTTTCCATCAGTCGTGACATATTGTTCAGCGAGAATAATCCGAGTGATGTCTCCAGGAAAAAGCGCAATGTGTGCAGTGGGTCCAGGAAGTAGAGCCACGAGAACAGTTTGACATTTTCATAGGAAACAGACGGTACGTATTGGATGAATGCCAGGTCAATCAGGAAGACGAACAGGAACCATGTGAAAATCGTTGCGCCGATCAGCTGCATCTTCGTATTGGCCATGTTACCCAAAAACAGCCCCAGCTGGTTGAAAATCAACAGCAGTACGACAACCGTTACGAGAAAATAAATGAAGCTGGTTAACTGGAATTGCAGGAACCATTTCATCGCGATGGCGAGAACGAAGTACCAGCCGACAAAGACGCCAATGACGACCGTCTGGATCGCGATTGATTTCTTCAGCATCAGGCTTCGGTTCGATTCTTTTTTCGTCAGCAGGATCATCGATGTCTTCAGCTCTTTTTCCTGGAAAATCGAGAACGAGGAAATGAAGAGCGCGAAGATTGGGACAAGGTAAATATTCATGTCATATAGCGAGAGAAGAAAGGCGTCAAATCCGAGTTCATCTGGATATGAGCGTGCTTCCATCAATAGGAAGATGGAAGTCAGCATGACCATGGCCAGGCCGAGCCAAAGGCCTTTCCCGCGTGACTGTTCAAGCCATTCCTTCCAAATGTAGTTCATGATAAACGACTCCTTCTCTTTTTGGTAAAAATCCATCCCGCAATCGCGATTGCCGGAATGAAAAGCAGCATCCATGGTGCGGATTCCTTCTCCTTTTCAATCAGCGGGAATTCATCCACGACCATGACTTTCTGGGTGCTTAAGACTTCATTGATTTTTTCATAGATTTTGATGGCCGGGCTTTTTAAAAATAAATAGGCCAGTTCATTGTCCTCTACTAATTTGTAGAGGGACGATCTATATTCAACAGGAGAGTCGCCAATCTGGTTCTGGTCCAGGTCGAGGACAGAAAGCTCTGTGCCCCAGTAGTTGCCCATCCCGTTTAGATTCCATTGATTATAAGATTCAGCGCCAATCGTCAGGACATTGGCAATGTTTTGCTCGAATTGGTTTTTGGTGAATACCTGGGAAGTGGACGTGGTCCATAGCTCCACACCGATGTCATTGTGGAAAAACTTGTTTCCCTCAATCTTGTTCTGCGTGGACTGCTCCAGGTAAATGCCGCGCTGGTTCAGGTAAAATTCATTATCCAGGATTTTGTTGCTGGTGCTCGTCTGGATGATCAGCCCGAATGAACGGGACCCCTGGTTAAAAGAAAATTGATTTTCCTTCAACACGATGTTCTGGGAGTGCATGATTGCCGCACCACCCGTGTTCTTATTGAAACGGTTTTTGTAAAAAGTATTATCGTTTGAGTACATATAGTGCAGGCCGTAGCGTGTTTCACTTACATAGTTATTGCGGATTTCGTTTTTATCGGCGTATTCGACATAAATGCCGTCGCGTGTTTTGGAAATAGTGGAATCTTCAATAATGTTATTGGACGTGCGCACAAGCTGGATGCCATTTCCCTGGCTGCCTAGCTTTCCTGTGCCTTGCCCGGTGACTGTTACATTTTTTACGAGAGTGTGCTTTGAACTATTAATATAGAGACCATGGTAAACATCGTGGATAACTAGATTAATAAACTGGTTATGCTCTCCCATCGTGCGGATCCCCGAATATTCCTCGTCGGAGCTCCTGTTCAGGCTGCCGTGTTCAATCTTTAAGTTCTTCAACGTGACATTGGAGGCTTTGATCAGGACAACATTCCCTTTGCCGTCGCCACGTATTGTAGTAGCTTTTTTGCCGATAATCGTAATTGGTTTCGTAATCTCGATATTGCCATCGTATTGCTTATTATCTAAAAACAGTTCACCGTTTATTGGAGTTTCATCAATCAGCTGCTGCAGGGAGACATCTGCCGAGACAGGCAGGGTGGATAAAATCCAGACGCCTATCCCAACAAATAAGATTAATAGCCTGTTCATTTGCGACGCTCCAGCCAGAATGGCAGAAGAGTAAGCAGGAAGGCTGCTCCAAGCAGGAAGGATCCTGTTGTGAAATAACTGTGTGTCACAAAGTTCGCAAGGATGTTCTCTCCAATAATCGGCGGAACAAATGGTTCGAGCTCGATTGGTGCCTTAGGGTCAAGCTCTGTACCAAATTTTTTGAGCCAGCGCTTCATATCGTAAATTCCAAGGGCACCTCCGACTACAAGCAGTCCCACCGGCACGTATAGAAGGCTTTTTCTTCTTAATAAAGCGACAATGATGATGATTGCCGCAAGCCCCATGATCAGGCCTGGCAGGAATTGCAGCTCAGGAAAGCTTTCATTGCTGAAGGGGGCCATGCCAATGTAGTGATTCAAGCCGTTAACAATATCGATGTCTCCGTCAAGCTTGGTTGGATAAACAATGATATCGAGCCCTTCCATATATTGCGGTGCGTAAAACTTCATCCCCCACCACGGGAATTTGATAGAGGCAAAAATCAATGCTGCAGCCCCGATAAGACTAGCCATAGAACCAGCAGATAATTTCTTTGCCATCTGAATCATCTCCTAAAAGAAATCTGCAAGCGTCATTTTTTAGAGCTGCTAAATTTCCAGATTTAAAACTTTTAAAAAGGGAGAAAGGGTATCGGCTGAAAACTCAATACCCTTTTCCATATTCGTTTTTTCCAGATTAATTCGGTTCAACTAACAGGTAGCCGCTCATTTCCTGGTGGAGCGCTGAACAGAAGTTTGTGCAGTAAATTGGGAATGTACCAGCTTTTTCAGCGGTAAATTCAATTGTGCTCGTCTGGCCTGGCTGGACTTCATAGTTCAGGTCGTGGTCCATGATGCCGAAGCCGTGGGTGATATCCTGGTCAAGGTCAATGTTTGTTAAGTGGATAACCACCTTGTCGCCCTGCTTGACCTTGATTTCATCCGGACGCTTTGCTTTTGCGTCGAAGACAAACTTAGAACGCATCGCAATTCCGTAAACATGGACTTCATTGCCTTTACGTTCGATGCGGGTGTCTTCCTGCTTCCAGACGGAGTGCTCACGTTTTTCATCTTTCTCATAAATCTTGATTGTCTTTATCTTGTCGCGGTGGATCGTCTGCGCATAGTGCGGTTCAGGATCGACCGGAGCCGTGTATGTCAGGGACATCTTATCGCCAGAGATATCAATCAATTCCATTGATTCTGGGTGTGAAGGCCCAACAGACAGGAAATTGTCCTTCGCGATTTTATTCAGGGATACAATCCATTTGCCATCCGGTGATGCTGTGTCACCCTCAGTGGCGGTTGAGTGTCCTGGTGAATAGTGGACAGGTGTACGGTCTAAAATTTCACCAGTGTCGACTTTCCATTTGACGATTTCAGATGAAATGAACATTGTATTGTACGCATTGCCTCTGTCGTCGAATTGAGTGTGAAGAGGCCCCAATGCTCCCGGAGGATCGACTTCACGTTCAACAATCTTGTCATATGGAAGGACCGGAATTCCAAATTTTTCCGTTTCAAAGTCGCCAGCCTTGATGGCTTCAAACGCTTTTTCGAATGAGAACACAGTCATTAAAGGTGCCAGCTTACCGGAGGCGATGAAGCGTGTTCCGTCAGGTGTGACGTCAACGCCGTGCGGTGATTTCGCTACAGGCACTGCATAAATCGAACCCTTGTGTTTGCGAGGGTCAATCATTTTCGCGCCATTGACTTCCTCATACTCGCCAGCTGCCACTTTCTTCTCAAGCTCTTTCCAGTTAAGAAGGACAATGTAGTCACGGTCATTTTGTGATGCGTTGATTTCGTTATTCGTTGTTGCGAATTCTGTGTTGTAAGTCGTCATGACAATCCAGTCGCCAGACATCTTTTTACCAGCGTCGGAAAGGTCATAGGACCATGGCGGAAGCATGATCTGGTAAGACATATCGAGCTTCTTTTTTTTCTGGTCGAATGTGACCATTGAAACGACACCTTTATATTTCTCCTCGAATTCATCGAGTGGTGCATACTCTTTTCCAATCGGAACCGAGAAGCGGGTAGGCATGACGATGTACTCCGTATTTTGTGTAACGAATGTACCTGCGTGCGGTCCGCCCATATTCGGCATTTCCATGATGTCTGCCGTATGGAAGTTGCTTAAGTCGACAACCCCGATCCGGTTATTGGCAACGTCATTCGCGAACACGAATTTTCCATCATATTCGCCATTTGTCTCGGAAATGGCTGGGTGGTGGAAATCGCCCCATGTATAGCCGCCGAGCATTTCTTTTGTTTTTGTGTCAAAGCCATAACCTGTTGCCGGATCAGGCGAGAACACGGGAACAGTACGGATCTTTCTCATCGAAGGCAGTCCGTATACGAATAGCTGTCCTGAGTGGCCGCCTGATGAAAGCATGTAGTACTCGTCTAGCTCGCCATAAGGGACGTAGACCTTTTCAGCGTTTGACTTGTTTGCGGTGTCATTGCTTGCCGTTCCTTTAGGTCCTGTTGAAAAATCAGCAAAGAATACAGTTGCCGCCATGAAGCCGGCTAGCAGCCCGGAAGCTGCGGGAACCCATTTTTTCATTAACACTGCACCACCTTTGGTTTATTTTTCAGAAGCTTCCTTCAGAATTTCTACAACTTGATTTATTTCTTCCTCCGTCAGCGGGTTGCCGCCAATTACGCCTGACATGACTGCTGAAGTAGGTTCTTTAAGGAATTCATCGATCGCTTTGCCGTGCTTGCCCTCGACATTGGTGAATGCACCGGAAAGATCAGGTCCGGTTGCTCCGCCTGTAAGGTTCAAGGCTTCTACAGAGTGGCATCCAAGGCAGCCTTTCGCTTGAAGGATGTTCTCCTCGCCAGCTGAAGTGGAAGTAGTTTCAGTCGACTCTTTTTCTTCCTTGGCCGGTTCTTCAGGCTTTGAAGACTCATTGACAGCCGTGACTTCTTTTTCCTGGCCGTTGTTTCCGGGAATGACATCGAAGGCTATATAACCAATTCCGAGTCCAAGAAGAGCACTGATGATGAAATGGATAATAGGTTTATTCACTTTTTTCCCCCCTTGATTTGTTTTCCAAGGTTCTTTTCGCAAACACGAATACAATAATGCAGTATAAATTCAGCCGTGATTTCGAAAGGACCCTTTCACACTTACATCCTAACTTTTTGAAAAAAACAGAAGTGTGACCTACTGCACACATCTTTGCGTTTATTGTGAATGATTTGTGAAAGCACTGTGATGGGATGTGAAGAACGTCACTTGCCCGGGAAATAGTTTTCAAAATAGACAAATTTGGAGAGTGATCTGGGCAATCACCCAGAACAAATTCCCTGCATATAGTAAGGAGGAAGCGAAAACTTGCCGTTTATACGAACGGTTGGAGGGAGTGCGATTAAATGTCAGGAAAAATTCTGAACTATTTTGCCGGCGGCAACACGGCCCGCGGGTTTTACAGCTTATATGATTCCAGCTTGCAGGGCTTGTCCCGGCTATTCATATTGAAGGGCGGGCCAGGAACAGGGAAATCATCGCTCATGAAAAAGATCGGCAATGAATGGCGCGAAAAAGGCTATGATGTACAATTCCTGCATTGTTCATCAGACAATAAATCAATTGATGGCGTGCTGATTCCTGAATTGAATGCCGGGATCGTTGACGGAACGGCTCCTCATGTCATCGAACCGAAAGCACCTGGAGCGGTAGAGGAGTACGTCAATCTGGGTGAAGCGTGGAATTCCGCCAAGCTTCAGGAACATAAGGAGAAAATCCTGCAGCTTAGTGGGGAAATCAGTGAGGCATTTAATTCTGCATACAGTCTTTTTGCCGAAGCACTGAGAATTCATGACGAATGGGAAAAAATCTACATTGAGAACATGGATTTCGATAAGGCGAATGAGCTGACAAACAGATTAATGGAGAAGTTCTACGGAGACAGTACATCTTCAGATGGAAGCGGTCGGGTGTATGACCGATTCCTTGGCGCTGCCACTCCGGTTGGCGCAGTCGACTTCGTTCCTAACCTGACTGAAACCGTCGGCAAGAGGTACTTCATCAAAGGCCGTCCAGGCTCTGGAAAGTCCACCATGCTGAAAAAGCTGGCAGCCGAAGCACAGTCACGCGGTTATGATGTTGAAGTCTATCATTGCGGCTTTGATCCGCACAGCCTGGACATGGTCATTGTCCGCGAGCTCGACTTCGCAATCTTCGACAGTACCGCGCCGCATGAATATTTTCCGGAAAGAGAGACGGATGAAATCATTGATATGTATACAGAGTTGATTACTCCTGGTACAGATGATAAATATGAAGCGGAAATTAAGGATGTCGGCGGAAGATATAAAGCAAAGATGAACGAAGCGATCGCCTCACTGGCCCATGCAAAAGAACTGCGCGATCAACTGGAGTCCATCTACATCGAAGCCATGGATTTTTCAAAGGTAGACAAAATCACTGGCCAGCTGCAAAAAGAAATGGAAAGCCTGAGTGCCAACTAGCACCGAATTGGGCGTTTTGCATACATTACAAGAGAGAATTAAAGAGAGGGGATATGAGTTTGTACTATAATAACTTCAACCCATATGCACAAAATCAGCAATTTGAAGATGATTATGGCTTTTATGAAAATGACTTTTACCAGCAGGAAGATATAAGGACATTTGGCGGATTTCCAGGAGGGCCAGGCGGATTTCCAGGCCAGGGTGGAGGCATTCCTGGAGGTGGATTTCCTGGGCAAGGCGGGGGCATTCCTGGAGGAGGATTCCCCGGCGGAGGCCCAGGTGGTGGATTCCCGGGAGGAAGCCCAGGTGGGTACCCTGGAGGCGGCCAGCAGGCAGGCGGACCACCATCATCGCCGCCACCGGCCTACGTGCCTCAGGAACAGATGACAGCCTTCGCAGTTGATCCGGGCGGAATCAGAAGATGTATGTTCCGCTTTACGTATATCTGGCTGATCGATGGCAGAAGCTTCTGGTTCTATCCAGTATTCCTCGGCCGCAATTCGATTGCCGGCTGGAGATGGAGCCGCCGCCGCGGATGGGTATACTATGGAATGGATTTGAGACAGATCCGGTCATTCCAGTGCTAGAAACACATAATTTTAAAAGAGGAGCCTATGTAGCTTCTCTTTTTTACTGGAAAAAATCACGGTTTTTTTCCAGTTCGCGGAATTATACTAGAAATTCGCGGAATTAATGTGGATTTTCGGTCTGACCCCTTAATTC
>NZ_JAGGQP010000054.1 GCF_018613235.1 Bacillus sp. ISL-41 | reverse complement strand
TTTGACAGCTTTTCCTGTGTTCCCATCAAACCTGTCATAATTCCGGGCTTTTCTTGACAGCTTTTCCTTGTTCTCAGTCAAACCTGCCGAACTTGATCTGACATCGGACAGCTTTCCCCCGGTTTTCCCCAAACCTGTTTTCTGCACTTGCCGATACGCCACTAAAAAAAGTATAAATCAATTATAAAATAGTTGAAACTATTTGGAATCTCATCCGTAAATAAGGAAAGTTCGCATTGGAGGGGCAGTCATGATCCTGCTTTTACGTATTGTTATCCTGCTATTATTTGTTTTTCTAATATACAGCGCTGTGAAATATTTATTCCATCCGAAAAGGAAGCTGGAGCTTGCTCATGAGCAGAAGCGCTTTTTCTTTTTGGATGATCCAGACAATGTCCGGAAGAATTTCTTATTAACATATAAGGGTGTTTTATTTGAAGGTGAAAAGTATTTAGGAACAACCCCGTCTGCATTTGAGGTTGTATCCATTTTCATCTGGCCTAAAAAAACGTCTGCATTGAAAGGGCTCGTCCTGGAAGATTTCCAATTCATTGAACGGAAAATCCGCGAGAGCTACCCGGTGGCTAAAATCGACTGGAAAAGCCCGATCAAGGAATTCATGGCGAATCATGACGAGGATCAGGAGTTATAAATTAAAAGCGTCCGATCGATACCGGACGCTTTTTCCTATGACTTCAGACTCTTTTAATTCTATGGTGTACTATCAAAAAACTCACGCCATTTAATAAAGATAATTTTCTCCCGCAAAAAATAGGCTAACACCAAAAATACAATCATCAAAATGAGACCTGTTGCTGAGTCAAACTCTCCAACATACTCCCCGAATATCGTATAAAAGATGACGAATGGAATATTCGCAAGAAATGAAGCAAACATAAAGTCTTTAAATCTATTTTTCCGCTCGTAAAGGCAAAAGCTTAGCAGCTGGTAATGAATCACCGGCACAAGCCTCAACAATGCAACCTGGGCAACGGTCAGATCCCTAAAGCGCCCAACCAGCCTTTTTTTCAGCCTGCTTACCTTGTTCATCATCTCTGGAATCTGTCTCATTAAAAAGTAGAATAATATACTTGCTCCCGACAAACCGAGCAGCGAATATATAATTCCGGGTACGATTCCAAACATTAATCCTCCAGCGATACAGACAACCGCAGGAGGTATGAAAACAAACTGGCGGAAAACATGAAACAAGATGAAGAAAACCGGTGCATACCAGCCTCCAGATTCCACAATTATCAGCAGCATTGACCACGCATCATCCATTCTTGTCACCTGCCCGCGAGTCTTTGTTGCTACTAGCTTATAAAATCATACAAGCTGTTATGCCAAAAGCTTAAATAAATATGTAAATATACCAATCTCAATAATTGCCAGCAGCGGCAGTCCATACTTAAACTGAGCATGTTTCGTCTTATGCCTGTAGTGCTTCATTCCAGCGGTTGCCCCGGTCGCTCCTCCAAGAAATGCAATATTCCATAATGTTTTTTCACTTATTCGATAATGATTGTTTTTTGCCCGCTTTTTATCGATCCCCATGGTAAAAAAGCCCGCAAGGTTCATGACTAAAATTAAGGCAGCCAAACTCCATATTTCCACATCTCCACGTCCCCTTAATAAAAACTATGTACTCCTTAATAATAATAACTTGTCTATCGGACACTTTTCCCAGGATTCTACTTCCGTTTGTCCGTTACACCCCTTCTATCGGACATTTTTCCGAGATATTCGCTTACTTTTGTCCATTAGAGCCCTTCTAGCGGACACTTTTCCGGAATATCCGCTTGCGTTTGTCCGTTACAGCCCTTCTATTGAACATTTTACCTATAATTTAGTTTCTGTATATCCGAAACAAAGACTTTTTGCTTATGTATTTCAAAATAAAAGAAAAAACCACTCTCATCATGAGAATGGTTCGTCTTATCGGTTTGATTACTTGTTGAATTGTTGCTTAGCTGTTTCAGCCAATTGAGCGAATGCTGCTGCATCGCTTACTGCAAGTTCAGCAAGCATTTTGCGGTTTACTTCGATACCTGCAAGCTTAAGGCCGTGCATCATACGGCTGTAAGAAAGGCCGTTCATGCGAGCTGCTGCGTTGATACGAGCAATCCAAAGTTTGCGGAAGTCGCGCTTCTTCTGGCGACGGTCGCGGAATGCATACATTAGGGACTTCATAACCTGCTGGTTAGCAACTTTGTATAATGTATGTTTAGAACCGAAATAACCTTTTGCTAATTTAATGACTTTTTTACGACGCTTGCGCGTAACTGTACCGCCTTTTACACGTGGCATGTAATTTCCCTCCTATATAAATCGAGCTCGCTCGAGTTTACTTAATGTTGTCAAGCATGTGACGAATACGTTTGAAATCGCCTTTTGAAACAATTGCAGATTTGCGAAGCTTACGCTTAGCTTTTGTAGACTTGTTAGCAAATAAGTGGCTAGTGTAAGCGTGTGAACGCTTAAGCTTGCCAGTTCCAGTTTTCTTGAAACGCTTGGCAGTGCCGCGGTGAGTTTTCATTTTTGGCATAGGGACTTCCTCCTCGTTACTTTTCAGTTTTAGGTGCTAGTACCAGGAACATGCTTCGGCCATCCATTTTTGGATGCGATTCAATTGTCGCTACATCTTTGCAAGCTTCAGAGAAGCGATCAAGTACACGCTGACCGATTTCCTTATGAGTTATAGCACGGCCTTTAAAACGGATTGATGCTTTAACTTTATCGCCTTTTTCCAGGAACTTGATAGCATTGCGCAACTTCGTGTTGAAGTCATGCTCATCAATTGTCGGGCTAAGACGTACTTCTTTTGTTGTGATGATCTTCTGGTTCTTACGTGCTTCTTTTTCTTTCTTTTGCTGTTCGAACTTGAATTTTCCGTAGTCCATGATTCGGCCTACAGGAGGCTTCGCGTTCGGAGCAACAAGGACAAGATCAAGATTTACGCGCGTTGCGATCTCAAGAGCCTCAGCTTTGGATTTAATTCCTAATTGCTCGCCGTTTTGATCGATCAGACGAATTTCGCGAGCACGAATTCCCTCGTTTAGTAACATCGCATCTTTGCTAATAATTAGCCACCTCCAGGGTTTTATCGAATACATTGTCAAGGAGAAGAAGTACATTGCCAGGCCTAAGCCTCATCTTGCTCACACAATGACATACGATATAGTCCAATTTTTATTTTGCAATAAAAAAAGTGCAGGCGACGACACCCACACTTACGGAAACAAAATAATTAGACGTTTACGTATTACCTGCCAACAGCCTTAACGCGTCAGCCAGGTGAGAAGCGGGTGCTTCTTCTTTCCTAAAACTTGTATTCAGTTCACTCTTGCTAATATAGCATAAAGAAATTGATGTGTCAAACGAATCACTTTCGTTAACTGCAACAAAAAGTATTGTATCAGATAGAAATTCAGGCTGCAATACTTTTTTTCAGGCATATTTAAATTTCTATGTCACAGAATCAATGCAATATATATTTTGTCACAGCTAAAATCCTCATTTATTGCTATAATTAATGGCAGAAATAGACAGGAAAGCTGGTGTACATATGCTGATCGCAATCATTATCACCGGTGTGGTCACTGGACTGCTCGCTGGCACCGCATTAAAATTTTTCAGGACTGGCTATGGTTTTTCCAATGATATTGACAATACGCCTGTTAATATCAAATCATGCCGGAATTGCGGCCAGAGGATTCAGCGCAGCTATACAAAGAATTTGTGTCCGGCCTGTTCCAAACCGATTGAATAATAATAAAAATAAGAGGAGCCAGCAGGCTCCTCTTATTTTTTGTCCAGCCCCAGCGCTTGTCGGGGCTGATCAAGGCATTTGCGCATTTCTTATTTCTTCGCTTCCTTCCTGAATGACTCCAGGAATTCATCAAATGAAATTGTTTCGGATTTCTGTTCGCCGTATTTACGGACGTTAACTGCTTTGTCAGCGACTTCATTGTCACCGACCACCAGCATGTACGGAACTTTCTGCATTTGCGCTTCGCGGATTTTATAGCCGATTTTTTCGTCGCGGCCATCGATTTCCACGCGGAAGCCTTCTGTTTTTAGCTTTTCTTTGATTTCTCTTGCATAGTCATAATGGACGGCAGGTGAAACCGGGATAATTTGCGCCTGGACTGGAGCCAGCCAAGTCGGGAACGCTCCTTTGTATTCTTCGATCAGGAAGGCTACAAAGCGTTCCATAGTCGATACGACACCGCGGTGGATGACGACAGGACGATGATGCTTTCCATCTTCTCCGATATAAGTTAGGTCAAAGCGTTCTGGAAGCAAGAAGTCCAGCTGGACAGTTGAGAGAGTTTCTTCTTTGCCAAGAGCAGTCTTAACCTGAACATCAAGCTTAGGACCGTAGAATGCCGCTTCGCCTTCTGCCTCGAAATATTCAAGACCCATTTCATCCATCGCTTCTTTAAGCATAGCTTGAGCCTTTTCCCACATCTGATCATCATCGAAGTATTTCTCTTTATCCTCAGGATCCCTGTAGGATAAACGGAACGAATAGTCATTCATATCAAAATCCTTGTAGACTTCAAGCACAAGCTCTACTACACGTTTGAACTCTTCCTTGATCTGGTCAGGGCGGACAAAGAGGTGAGCATCGTTTAAAGTCATGCCGCGCACACGCTGTAGTCCAGCCAGCGCGCCGGACATTTCATAACGGTGCATTGTTCCAAGCTCGGCAATCCTGATTGGAAGTTCCCTGTAGCTATGGATGCTGTTTTTGTACACCATCATGTGATGCGGACAGTTCATCGGTCTTAAAACAAGCTGTTCATTTTCCATCTCCATTACCGGGAACATGTTTTCCTGATAGTGGTCCCAGTGTCCGGAAGTTTTATAAAGATCCACACTTCCCATTACTGGAGTGTAGACATGGTCATAGCCAAGGCTGACTTCTTTATCAACAATATAGCGTTCGATGATGCGGCGGATTGTCGCACCTTTTGGAAGCCATAGCGGAAGTCCCTGGCCTACCTTCTGTGAATTTGTAAATAAACTTAGTTCTTTACCAAGTTTGCGGTGATCACGCTCTTTCGCTTCTTCAAGCAGCCTCAAGTGCTCTTTCAAATCTTCCTTTTTGAAGAAAGCTGTACCGTAAATACGCTGGAGCATCTTATTGTCACTATCGCCGCGCCAGTATGCACCAGCAATGCTCAGCAATTTAAATTCCTTCAGCTTGCCTGTCGATGGAACATGCACGCCGCGGCAGAGGTCAACAAAGTCTCCCTGCTCATATAGAGTCACTTTTTCATCAGCCGGGATCGCTTCAATCAACTCAAGCTTATATGGGTCACCAAGCTCATTGAAAAACTTGACTGCTTCCTCACGGCTCACTTCTTTACGGACAATCTCAATGTTCTCATTAATGATTTTCTTCATTTCTTTTTCAATCTCCGGCAAATCTTCCGGAGATAAAGAATGTTCCATATCGATATCATAGTAGAAGCCGCCTTCAATTACCGGCCCTACTCCGAGGTTAACATCTTTATATAGGCGCTTGATTGCCTGTGCCATCAAGTGCGCAGAACTGTGGCGCAGGATTTCAAGCGCTTCTGGATGGTCCGAAGTGACGATTTCAATCGCTGCATCCTCCTCGATCGCTCTCTTGAGATCATACGGCTGTCCATTAACCATACCGGCAATGGCTTTCTTTTTTAGGCCCGGGCTGATCGAGCTGGCGATATCTTCAGTCGTTGTGCCTGCCGGAAACTCCTTCACTGCTCCATCTGGAAACGATATTTTTAACATGTCTGCCATTGGCTTTTCCTCCCTTTAAAAAGTGGCGCAATTTTTTGCGCGAAAAATAAAAAAACCCGTCCCTGAAACAGGGACGAGTTTGATCACACGTGGTTCCACCCAATTCCCACTCTTGCGCAAATAACGCAGGAATGGCTCTGGTTGCGGTAACGGCTTCTGCCGCCAGCCAATACTTGCCCTATGGGCGTTCACAGCTGGAGTTCAGAGGTGGTAAGCGTTTCTTTTAGTGTTAGGAAGTTTTCAGCCAAGCCTTCCCTCTCTGGAAACCTTTCAAGAATGCCCATGTCCTCATCATTACATTTACTATTGATTTAGTATGTACGTAATTATAGTTTGTAATGTTTTGAAAATCAAGTGGGCTATTGTATATTTTCACGATCCTCTTTAAAAAAGTTTACTCTTTCATCATGAAAAGCGGAAACTGGACTGACTTTCACACGTTCTTCAAAGAGATTGATGATCGTCCGCACTAATGGTTGATGGGGATCGTCAGTATATAAATATATGGTCTCAGGCGCAATCGACAGCAGCGGAGCAATCGTTCCGGAGTCAACATAGACAGGATGATTGACAAGCAGCTTGCGGTCAATTGTTTTAAACAGATCACTCCGTTTCATTTCTGTGAATTGCTGATTATAAAAGAACATATTTTCGTCAATCACCAGATATAAATGGGACATCTGCGGATTCCTTTCCTCCAGGAAATCTCTCAGTGTGTGCAGGAAAACCTGGTACTCCTGTTCCATCTTATACTCATCGATCGCGACCTCTACCCATTTCGATAGCTGCTCAATATAGGCCTTCAGCCTGAACATCACAAAGGAGTCGAAAGAAAATGAAATTCGCTCATTAAAAATTTCATTGATTGAACTCTGAATGATCCCTTGTTCCTCGACACCTTCCATGAAAGGAACAAGTTCTTTACGATTGCCTTCGATGACGGAGTAAATGATATCAAGGATTTGATCCTGTTCTTCACTGTCATTATAAAAATATGATTCTGCCAGGATGACTCTTAGCCAGTCATCGCGTTTCACATTCACTATAAAATCATAAACACTTTTTTTGAGTAATTGCATTCTTTCCTTTTCACAAAATTCTTCCGGAATAATCACTCTATTTCGATCTTCATTAAGAAGAATTGAATTCGTTTCCTGCCATGAAGCAAGCCTGGTGACTAAATGCTGATACAAATTCCAGGCATCCTGCTTTTTTTGGAAGATGATTTCAATCAACCATATCCCCCCTCTTAAATAATCCCTGATTATATATATGGGGGACTTGGACAATTTAGAAGTATCCATATGATGTATAAATGGTTATGAGTGCAAAAAAAATGCGCCGCAGCTTGATTAGCGGCGGCACATTTTTATATTCTGCGATTCTTGCCTTCGACTTTTACCGGCTCGGCAAGATATTTAATCCGTTCCATGATTCTTGCTGCCTTCAATTGTTCTTCTTCACCCCGCTGGCTGTGCGTCAAATGATGTTCCAGCCCTTTAAGGTCGAAGTTCGATGTAAAGAAGGTTGGAAGGTTCTCCAGCATGCGGAACTGCAGGATCGTCCCAAGGATTTCATCCCTTGCCCAGCTGCTCATTGTTTCTGCTCCGATGTCATCTAGCATGAGAACATTCGCCTTTTTGATGGCTTCCAGCTTGTCATTGACAGTATGGTCACCAATCGCATTTTTCATTTCACGGAAAAATTCAGGCACATATACAATCAATGAACTGATTTGTTTCTGTGCCAATTCATTCGCGATTGCGCCAAGCAAGTAGGATTTACCTGTTCCAAACGGGCCATGAAGAAACAGGCCCTTTTGCTTTTGGCCCGGCTCATAATTTTCAACAAAGTCTTTTGCCATCTTGATTGCCTTGAACCTGCCAGCATCATCGAGTTCAATATCCCCGAACGATGCCTTCAAAATTTCTTTAGGCACAAAAATGCTGTTGATCAGGCGTGCGTTCTTTTGCTGCTCATCATGCATGACCTTCTTTTTGCATCGGTCATATTTTATGTCAATGAAATTTCCTTTTATGAAAAGCTCTGGCTCATAACCTTTAATCATGTTCTTGCAGCCTGCGAGGCTCTCGCAATCTTCACAGCCTTTGCTCTGGTTGGAGAACTCATACAGCTTTGACATACTGCCATCGAGCATTTCCCTGGTAATATACTCCGCATTCTCATCCAGGAATTCCTTGATGTGCTTATCCTGCATGACCTGCCTCTTAATCGCTTCATAGCGCTCCTGGAAATTCTGGTTATTCGCCAGCTTCTTCAACGTTTCATTAATGTTTTGCAAAAGGATCACCTCCCAGATTTGAATTTCTTCAGTTCTTCTTCAAGCTTTTTCTTTTCTATTTCAAAATCAGGGTCTGAGCCTGCAGGATCTGTTTGTTGCTGAGGTTCACCCTCGCCCTTTTTCCCAAACCAATCCGGCAGCACTTCTTTGCGGACCGGCTTTCTTTTCCCTGAGGAGGAAGGTGTCTTCTTGCCTTCGGCCCATTCAAGATACTGCCTGTGCTCGCTTTTAGCCAGCTGCATCGCATCCTTGACCGTCGAAATCTGCTTCCTGGACCAGTGGCTGGCGATTTTTTCGATATAACCCTTTGTCAGCTTCATATCCGTCTTGAGCATAACATATTGAACTAAAACATTCACGACTCCCGGAAGCAGCTTTTGCTTGAACATTACCTCTTCAATGATCTGCAGGTCTCCTTTAGACGGCTCGGCACCGCCTGAGAGATCGATCAGAAGCTGGCGAGGGGATGTTTTTTCAAAATAAACCACCAATTCCTCTTCCTGCGTTTTCGGCTTCTCGATCCCTGCTTTATGCTGGACAGGCTGCGTCCGGTCCATAAGTGCAGGAAGCTGGTCCTGGTGTTCGAATTGGTACCAGTCACGGGAGGACTTCCGCAATTCCTCTATATCAATTTCATTCTCAGCATTTACAGAGCTCAATACGATGTTCTTCATCTTCAATGCATCAATTCCATATAGGAAAGCAAGATTGCTGATTGCTTCTTTAACCTTCGAGGTAAAAGCCTTTTTTGGTATGAGAGATTCCTGAAGTCCTCCCAAAAGCAAATCGAAGTTAAACTCCGCAGGGTCAATCTGTATTTTTGAAGCCTCGGACCTGCCAATAAACGCATTGCCTTCCTCCGTGTCCAGATCGGCCGCTGAATCCTCATTATAGATAAGTGCCTGAGTAGGCACAGACAAGAAAACGTCCTGGAATGCCTTCGTAATCTCCTCATAGCCTGGCTCGGATTCTGTACTTTTATCGCTGAAAAATCGCTTGAGCCGCAAAAACTGATTTTTTCCGACCTTGCGATACAAATAGACATTCAACATGCCATCAAGGAAGTATTGTTCAGGAGTCAACGGAGGCTGCAATTCATAAATGAATGAACGCCCTTCCTCGCCATTTTTCACATAGGTCTTCAGCAATCCCATGCCTTCAAGCTTTTGGCGAGCCTGATAAATATCCTTCAGGTTCATATCCATGATTGTCATCAAGTTATGGTGTGTGACAGGCTGTGACCAAAGACGGTTTTCTTCAAGTTCAGCCCATAGGGTCATATAAAGGCTTAAACAAGCTGGCCCAATCAAAGGCTGGTATAAGAAAGTGAGCACCTTGCGATCGTAGTCATGCAATAAGCCACCAGATGCAACAATATATTGGTCTACAGGCAAAGTCTCTTGCCAATGCTGAGCCATCCTATTCCCTCCATTCCTCATCGTAAAAAAGAACTGTATTGGTTATAAAAATTTATAGTTTTCTAATCTCTATCTAAAAATTCAAGACAGCCTTAAAAAGAGCTGAAGTTCCCTTCAGCTCTTCAGGATGGTACCGGAGCCCGAAGAACTCCTGGTGTTATGATTGTTCTCTCTTTAATAACTCTTTCAATTCATCAATAAAGACATTGATATCCTTAAACTGGCGGTAAACTGATGCGAATCGGACATAGGCGACTTCATCAATCTTAGCCAGCCTGTCCATGACCATTTCCCCAACGGCTTCGCTTTTAACTTCAGAGACTCCATGGCTGCGAAGTTCTTTTTCTACTTCGGAAACCAGATCCTCGAGTTCCTTCAAAGCGACTGGCCGCTTTTCACAAGCTTTAATCAAACCGCGAAGGAGTTTTTCCCGATTGAACTCTTCGCGCGTACCTTCTTTTTTTACGACAATCAAAGGAATTTCTTCAACCTTCTCAAATGTGGTGAAGCGAAATCCGCAAGCTTCGCATTCGCGTCTGCGTCGAATTGATCGGCTATCGTCAACCGGTCTTGAATCAAGAACCCGGGTAGAGTTATTTTGGCAAGTTGGACATTTCATCTCGATCAGCTCCGAATATTTTGAAATATAGAATGAGCGAAGGACCATTCACTTTTTCCGCCAATACGTCCCTAAGCATTATCCTTATTATTATCTTATAAAAAAGATGGTGTCTGGACAAGTGGAACTATTGATTTCCATATTTGCCTGAGCCAATGAATGTGTGCGTTTTGTCCAGCTTTTCATATAACTTAATCAACTCTTGTTTGAGGGCAGGGTTGATGCCTGCCAATGAAAACTTTTCTGTAGAGATATGTAAGTCGACCGCGGTCTCAAATGGTTTTGTCGTGATTACAGTGGCCGTTAAAAAGGCGGGAATCTTCCCCTTAAGCTCGGCTGATAGTTCTCCATGATCCTTGGAAACACTCGTAATCTTGTATGAGGAGTCAGCCTTCAGCAACTCTTCGACCGTTTGGAACATCTGGTTAAAGTTCGCTTTATAATAACGTGTCTTAAGCTGATCGTCCCTGTTGTTTTCACTTGTCCCGCTGAATTTCTCGTACCGTCCTGTTAGGGATTTTAATAATGACATCAAAAATCCTCCTGCATATGATTTCTACTTACAGTTTACCGTATTTTTAGGTAAATTAAAAAGAGGTGTATTGCTACACCTCTCGTGAATTTTCATATTTTCAATTATAGAGCTTTAGCTTGTGCTTGCTTCACATGCACAGGACCCATGCCACGTGGAATTTCGATATTCTCACGAGTTTGAGCACCTAGAGCTTCTGCAATATAGTCAGCTGCAATGTTAGGATTCAGATCGCCGCAAGTGTATACATCGATGCTGGCGTACCCGTGTTCTGGGAAGCTGTGAATAGTTAAATGAGATTCAGAAATAATGACAACTCCGCTTACACCTTGTGGCGCAAATTTGTGGAAAGCCACCTCGCGGATTTCAGCACCCGATTTCAATGCTGCACCAACAAAAGTTTGTTCAATAAAATCCATATCATTCAATTTTTCAAAATCGCAACCCCAAAGTTCAGAAATTACATGACGACCCATTGTTTCCATATTCAATTTCCCCCTCTAACATTATTAGAATGAAATCCTTAGCTTCAATGGTATCTTAACTACCACGGGGGAAAGTTAGTCCAGAGAGGTCCTAACCCTTTAAGTAGCCAATTGGTACCGTTATTAAGAAGTTCACGATGACTAGTATACTTTGTTTATATTTTTTTTGCAACACATGAAAACAAATTTTTTTCATGAATTTCAGGCTTGAATTTTTATAGTCTGATAGATAGCGAGCCATTGGGCTTTCTAAGGGTCTTCCGCTTGAAAACCGGTATGTATTTTACATGGTGATCTCTAAAAATCATGATCTAAAATGGGCAGTAATATTATACAAAAATAAAAAGCTTGCCGATAAGCAAGCTTTTTACAATATAAGAATTATCCTACCTTTACAGTTGCAGAGTTAGACATTGCATGGGCAACATGCTTTGTCAGGTCTACAACCCTGCTGGAATAGCCCCATTCGTTGTCATACCATGCAAGAACCTTTACTTTGTTGGCACCAATGACCATTGTAGACAGACCATCAATGATCGCAGAATGCTCATTCGTGTTAAAGTCGATAGAAACAAGCGGATCTGTCGTGATATCAAGTACGCCTTTAAGCTTTCCTTTTGATGCTGAATAGAAGGCATCGTTGATTTCGTCCACTGTTACCTCACGCTTCAGGTCAACAACCAGGTCAACTAGTGAAACATTTGGAGTCGGTACCCTCAGCGCCATACCGTGCAGCTTTCCTTTAAGCTGAGGAAGCACGAGTGAAAGTGCCTTCGCTGCTCCAGTTGAAGTCGGGATGATGGATTGACCGCAAGAACGCGCTCTGCGCAGATCCTTGTGCGGATTATCGATATTATTCTGGTCATTCGTATAAGCATGCACAGTCGTCATCAAACCGTTTTCGATCCCGAAAGTATCATCCAGCACTTTCGCGACCGGTGCCAGGCAGTTTGTCGTGCATGATGCATTTGAAATGATATCATGTTTTTCAATATTTAATGCGCTTTCATTTACTCCCATGACAATAGTGATATCTTCATTCGTACCAGGTGCTGTCAAAATCACTTTCTTTGCACCAGCATCGAGATGAAGAGCAGCCTTGTCACGTGAATTGAATTTCCCTGTAGCTTCTATGACAATATCAATCTTCATTTCCTTCCATGGAAGCTCAGCAGGATTTCGATTGCTTAATAGCTTAACTTTCTTTCCGTTGACAACCAGGTGATCATCAGCCGGGATGACTTCTCCAGCAAATTGCCCATGAGTGGAATCATATTTTATTAAATGCGCCAGAGTTTCAGCTGGATAGCTCGCATTAATCGCAACAACCTCAAGATTTTCTTCAAGAATGGCTCTTCTGAACACCATTCTTCCAATTCTCCCAAAACCGTTAATCGCAATTCTCGCCTTCATTGTACGGCCCCTTCCGAATTAGTGTTATACTCAATAACCCCTTTGTATGGTATTAGTATAACATATTAAAAATTATTTGTGATAAATAAATGCACACATTTAAAATTTAAAATAATTCTGATAATAATAATCATTTAGGAGGAACGAAACAGAGGGTGACGATTTTTCCAAACCGGGATTATAAAGGTAGAAACGAGGATTATATTTCGGGAAACCGGAATTAAAATTGTTGAAACAAGGATTATATCTCGGAAAACCGGGAATATATCCGCCGCAACCAGGATTAAACACATTTAACCAAACATAAGACGTTTCAAGATACAAAAAAAGAGCCTATTCGGCTCTTAAGATTTCCCATTCTGTTAAAATCTCCATCAGCTGCTGCTTCGATTGCTCGATGCTGCCGCTGTTATCGATGACTGCGTCTGCCAGACTGACTTTGTCCTTCAGCGGCATTTGTGATTGAATCCGCGCAGAGGCTTCTTCTTCGGAGAATCCGTTCCGCTTCATCAGCCTTTCCAGCTGAGTTTGTTCATCCACATATACGACAATGATTTTTTCGACGAGTTCTGTCAGCTTGCTTTCAAACAGAAGCGGAATGTCCAGGACGACTGCCTTTTCATCTGCCGCTTCGGCTTGTTTTCTTTTCTGTGCCATCCGTTCCCTTACGGCTGGATGGACAATCGAATTGAGCAGCAAACGCTTTTCTTCATTGTTAAAAATGATTTCACCCAATTTCGGGCGGTTTATCGTGCGGTCATCTTCTAAAATGTCCGTGCCAAAATGGCTGACAATATCATTGTATGCTTTCTCTCCTGGTTCAACAGCAAGCCTCGCTTCGATATCTGCGTCGATCACGGTGATGCCCATGTCAGTGAACATGGCGGATACCGTGCTTTTTCCGCTTGCTATACCTCCTGTCAATCCGATAACTAATGACATTCTCCCATTATCCTTTCAAGGGCCTGTTAAAGCTTCATGAGCCCGATTATGATCAATAAAATTCCTGGTACAAAAGAAAACCTTTGCATCCATCCGCTCTCCGAAAAATAACTGCCCATCCTCATTCCTGCATACACAAATAATGAACTCATGCAGGCAACCGTCAAAGCAAGGTATCCTGGAGAGAACCCTAGAAATGCTGCTCCTACCCCTGCGCCGAAAGCATCAAGCGACAGGGCAAGCCCGAGCATGACAGCTTCAATCCCATTGATTGTACCTGATCGGTCAAAATCTGCTGTCATTGGCTTTTTCAAAATGTTGATAACGATCCCAAGTGATTTGATTTCAAGATTAAGGATGATTTTTTCATGACAGAGTAATTCTGTTTTGTCTTCGCGGAAAAATTGGAACAAAACCCATCCGCCTAAAACGATCAAGACAGTGCCACCCAGCGTCTCTGCCATTCCTGGTGAAAAAAAGCTCTCGAGAAAATGCCCGATCATCATCGCTGCCATCAGGACGACAGCCGAACAAACCGCAATTACAGAAATCGATTTAATCGGGATCTTCATTTTTCGCAATCCATACGTTAACCCTACACTAAAACTGTCAAGGCTGACAGCGAATGCAAGTAAAAGCAGGGAGATTGTTTGTGCCATAAACTGAGCTCCTTCCTGTCAATCGCTACGTTAGTATATGGAAGGAGCCCATTTATGGTGAGAAAATCAACAAGCCAATATACAAGAAAAGCGCAAGCGCCTCGTTCAGCCCCGACAAGCGTTGGAGGGCCGACCAGTGAAGT
>NZ_JAGGQP010000053.1 GCF_018613235.1 Bacillus sp. ISL-41 | reverse complement strand
AACGTACCCTTATGCAGGGTGCTTGCTTTCCATAAGGGTACATTTAGGAGTTAAACGTACCCTTATGCAGGGTGTTTGCTTTCCATAAGGGTACATTTAGGAGTTAAACGTACCCTTATGTAGGGTATTTGCTTCCTATAAGGGTACATTTAGGAGTTAAACGTACCCTTATGCAGGGTGTTTGCTTCCTATAAGGGTACATTTAGGAGTTAAACGTACCCTTATGCAGGGTATTTGCTTCCTATAAGGATACATTTTAGGTTTTAACGTACCCTTATCTGTATATTGCAGCTCATAAGGGAGCATTAACGGTTTTCTAATGTGCTCAAACCAGTCCCGCCTTCTATTTGGCTAAACTTTTAATCATATGAAAATAAAATGTTGACTAGCTCTGATTTTGTAGAGTTTGTCTACAGTCTGAAATCTAGTTATCATGACTAGATTTTTCTTTTTTGCAAAAACCCCTGCACAGATTAACCTGAAGTATGTTAGTACCTCATAAGATAGAATTTCTATATGCCTCTCCTCGGGTGGTATTGCACTAGCCAGAATGAGGGTTTGCCAGATTCCGTCAGGTTTGGCGGCTTCAATGAAACCCTCATCAAAGTCTGCCATTTTATCGAACTCTTTGGCTATTGGGTCAAACCCATAAGGGACTTGTTCATCGTAAGCATGAGCCCAATCGCAGCTGGCAATCAAACCAGCTTTATTTTCGTATTGATCGACTGCGAGTAATTAGATAAAGATTATATGAATTCCTTCTTTTATTTTCTGAATTTCCAAATTCTTGCTTGTCTAACGGCCTTGATTTAAGGGTAAAGACAGCTAACGAGACAGCAAGGAGGAACACAAATGGGGAAAAGTATTGAAAGGAAAGTGCCATTTGGACTTGCTATCATCCCTTTGTTAGTTATGATAGTTTCAATGGCAGTAACGATTGTAAAGTTTGAAGGAGACCCGCATATCCCGTTGATTATTGGAACGGTTGTGGCAGGTCTTGTTGCCTGGTTTGCAGGCTTTAAGTGGGATTTTATCGAAGAAGGGATATATAAAGGCATTAAAATGGCTTTGCCGGCAATTCTTATTATTATCACAGTTGGGATGATTATCGGTTCATGGATTGGCGGAGGAATTGTCGCAACAATGGTATACTATGGCTTAAAAATCATGAGTCCTTCTATGTTCCTTGTATCCATCAGTATCATTACGGCATTGATCACCCTGGCTATAGGAAGTTCATGGTCCACAATGGGTACGATTGGTGTTGCTGGTATGGGAATCGGCATGAGCATGGGAATCCCGGCACCAATGGTAGCAGGGGCGATTATATCAGGCTCTTATTTTGGAGATAAAATGTCACCATTATCTGATACGACAAATCTGGCAGCAGGGATTACGGGAACAGATCTGTTCGCGCATATTCGCCATATGATTTATACGACAGTTCCTGCATTTTTGATTGCCCTGGGTATCTACTGGTATCTTGGGAGAGATTTTAGCAATGCAGGAGTAGATAATCAGGAGATTCTTGAAATCATGAATGTGATTCAAACAAATTTCGTGGTATCACCCTGGCTGCTTTTAGTTCCAGCAGCGGTTATTTTACTGGTTGCCTTTAAGGTGCCGGCACTTCCAGCCTTAATCGTTGGCGTGTTTTTAGGATGGATTACGCAGTTTACCGTACAAGGTGGAGCGATAGCTGATGCGGTTAATACACTTCAAAACGGTTTTACGATTGAAACGGGGAACGCTTCTGTCGACGAGCTATTCAGTCGAGGAGGAATTCAGGATATGATGTATACCGTTTCTCTCGCTCTTATAGCGATGGCATTTGCAGGTGTTATGGAGCAGACCGGTATGCTGCGATCAATCGTCGAAAAAATACTGAAGCTCGCACGTACAGCTCGAAGCCTGGTTGTCTCTACGGTCGCAACTTCATTTTTAACAAATGTTGCAGCTGGAGAACAGTACCTATCGATCCTTTTACCAGGACGAATGTATAAAAAAGCGTATGATGACAAGGGGCTTCATTCAAAAAACCTCTCGCGTGCCGTTGAGGATGGAGGCACGGTGACATCACCACTTGTTCCATGGAATACTTGCGCGGTGTTCATTATTTCAGCACTATCTGTCCATCCATTCGAATACGCGCCGTATGCTGTACTGAATTTCACGGTTCCGATTTTATCGATTATCTTTGCATTATTCGGTTTTAAATTGGAATTTGTCAAAAAAGAAAGTTATGAAACAGAATCCGAGAGGAAAGCTTCATAGTTTTAAGGGCAGTACCTATTGGGTACTGTCCTTTTTATTGCTTACATATTTTTGTTCTTGAGAACAAATGTTAACCATGTATGTTAAAAAGTTTGGAGGTTAGCAGATGTTCTATCATGTTAAAGAATTGCAGTATAATGCCAAGCCGGACAGGCCTGATCCTGTATATGCAAAAAAGCTTCAGGAGATCCTTGGCGGACAGTATGGAGAAATGAGCGTCATGATCCAGTACCTTTTCCAGGGGTGGAATTGCCGCGGTGAAAAGAAATATCGGGATATGCTGCTGGATATCGGAACAGAAGAAATTGCGCATGTTGAGATGCTTGCGACGATGATTGCCCAGCTGCTCGATGGTGCACCAGTGGAGGAACAGGAAGCAGCTGTGAAGGATCCAATTATTCTCGCAGCAATGGGTGGCATGAATCCACAGCATGCAATAGTCGGAGGGCTTGGTGCGAAGCCGGACGACAGCCAGGGATATCCATGGAATGCACGATATACAATCGCAAGCGGCAACTTGCTGGCTGATTTCCGTGCCAATTTGAATGCAGAGTCACAGGGCAGGCTTCAAGCGGTAAGACTATATGAAATGACAGATGATCCGGGTGTGAGGGACATGCTATCATTCCTGATTGCGAGAGACCATATGCATCAGCTCCAATGGATCGCCGCGATTTCAGAGCTTGAAGAAAAAGAAGGGCTTGTCGTTCCAAGCACCTTTAACCAGCAGTATGAAAAGCAGGAAGTCAGCTACTCCTTCATGAACTGCTCTAAAGGAACGGAAAGTGCTGGAGGAAAATGGGCTTCTGGCGCCACGCCAGATGGAAAAGCGCAATTCGAATATATTGAAAATCCTGAACCCATGGGACAAATCCCGGAATTAGCTCCGGCACCAGCCCATATGCACGGAACACCTCCACCAGGCAAATTGCCACCGAATAATATGTAATACATTTAGAAGAGAGATATTAGTTTTGCAGGCCAAATCCCAATTGATTTGGTCTATTTTGATTTTTTAAACAAGAACTTTTTCGTAAACTTTGTTGCTTCTACAGCATAAGTAAAAATCGCCTCAACGTATGAATGATTTTCTGAAGGATTTTTGTTAACTATGTGGAAAATTAAATAGAGGTTGTGCCGTTCATTTTAAAAAAAGAGTAAAGTGAATTCAGGGGGATCACCGAATGAAAATAGAGATGAAATTTAAAAATGAAGGGGAGCAAGAAAAACAAAATATTTGGAAGGCCCAAAGAACATCACTATATTGGCTGCTAGGAATTATTTATTTTACTTTTTTAAGTCTGCAGCTTGGCAGGGTACAGGCTATTAGTGATTTCAATTATTCATTGCACGAGATGTTATATATACCCGCAACTTTATCTTTGTTCCTTGTTCCAATAGCGCTTTTAATTTATATATATTTCGTTATGAAATTTGTTCGGAAATGGGGATTGCCAAAACTTAATATAATAACCAGCGTAAAAGCAGTAGTCATTATAGTCTCTCTAATACCAATATTTACAATAACAATTTATCAATCTAAAGAAATTTCTACAGGTGGGGTCTTTATGGTTGAGCAGAAAATACAAGAAGATAATAAATATTTTTTAATACTGAACGGTAAAAAAATAAAAGTATCAATGAACGAGTTTCATTTAGTCGAAGAGAATAGAAGATATCTCGGGACATATATCTGGAATTCACAAACGGAAAGGGGAAAGCTTGAAACCATTGAATCAATTTTGGAATAAGGGTGGTTTCGGAGCCGGTCATAAAATAGCATAAAGTTTACTCTGAATAAAAAACTTACATGGCTGACTAAGCAGGATTTTAAAAAAGAACAGTTTACTTATAAATATCTTTTGAACTGTTTAAAGAGGTGATGTTTATGCTTTTTCATTATCATTTTTGGACCCCATATGTAGAAGAAACTGAGAGGTTTTATGTCAGGAATGGCTTTCGAGTATCTCAGCGCATAGGAAAATACCAGGGAGATTTTTTGCATTTTGATCCACCGTTAGTGTGGAACGATTTTAGGGAGAAGAACATTCTTTTTCGTATTATCGAAGTAAGGAAAGGTAACGTCAATATTACTTTCGGATATGGAAAAAAGGTGATTTTCGACCATATTGGCTTTTTAGTATCTAAAAATGAACATGACGAGATATGTGAAAATTTAAATAAACTGAATTGGAAAGTTGAGAAAGGTGATCGAAGAACTTTTATTACAACACCTTATAATTTCAGGATCGAACTTCAAACTAATATTGACTTAGTAGATTCGGAAGCCAAAGACATCAAAATAAAAGAGTTAAGGTTGGAAACGAAGGTTACAGGACTGGAAAGTGACTTACATATTCTATTCGGTAAAACTGTGGACACAATTAAAACAGTAGTCGGTGATAAAGTGACAATTAAAGAAGCCATTATCAGGGATTATCCAGCTAAACAAATACAGGACCCTAATGGGGTAAAGATTATTACAAAAGCATAATCAAATGAATATTAAAATGCCGCTTGGACCTTTTCAGATCCGAGCGGCGTTTCTATTATCTTGGTTTTTTTTCGAGTTCATTTCCTTAGAATTAAAGCGCAAACGGTATAACATTTCTTATCAGACTTTTTAATTCCGGCCAGCACCTCTCTGGAAGGCTCTCAGGTGGTTTTTCGAAGCATTTCCTAACTGGGTAAAAACCATCTTTACATCCTGAGGCAGGGAAGGTATGGTTTTTAACTTATCGTACATAGCAATATTGTCGATTTCGGCTTGAACTCCTTCATTAAATGCTTCCTTCAAAGTACCAGGTGCTGAAACATATTGATTTGCGTTGTCTTCAGGAATTTGTTTGTCGTATTTCTGGAACAAAGCAACGAGAGCACTGATATGCTGCTGTTCTGCTGCTTTAATATTGCTGAATGGCCTGATGCTGCCGAATTTCCCAATCACGGCATCGTATCTGGCCTGTGCCAGGTATTCGTCCTGGATGGCATATACTAATGCTTCATCCAATGTGATGGAGGTTTCCTTAAGAGCTCCCTTTGCACCAAAGTCAGCAGGCACCTCAGTTTGAGCATGGGCAGAACCAGAAAAACTGATGATAAAAAACATGGCGGCTGCAACTTGAATTATTTTTGATTTCATTGATAAACACTCCTTATGTATAATAGTCAACCTTATTATTTTCATAGAAGTGAATTTGATACGTAAATGGCTATGGGTTTAATTTGCGAGTATGATTCGATATAATAGACGTAACTTTTTCAATAGGAGAGATACAATGTTTTCAAATATAGGATTTCCAGGATTAATCCTGATTCTCGTGATTGCCCTGATCATCTTTGGGCCAAACAAACTGCCGGAGATCGGACGGGCGGTCGGCAAGTCAATGAGAGAGTTCAAGAATGCGACGAGTGGACTCACTGATGACATCAAGAAGGAAATGAGAGAAGATGAAAAAGATAAAAAGAGTTGATTGATTAAAAGCTGCCACTGGCAGCTTTTTTGATTTTACCAGAAAAAAACTGTTCGGCAGATTATAACCGAACAGCGTTGAATTATTTTCGGAAATAAATATGAGTGGCGGACAACAACAGAATCAAACCATTAAATAGATATAACCCGGTATAAATCACAGTCATGATTCCGGCACCCCAGCCCGTGTCATCCCATGTAAAACCGAGATAAAGAGTGCTGAAAAAGATTACTGGTGTAAAAAGGAGAAAGACCACTCCGGCGATTATACGTCTTTTAACATTTCTCGCTGAATGCTTCACTGCCAAATAGTTCGCTGCACTAAACAGGGCGATATTCATTAAGAGCGTCAAAATCATCCCAACTGAATCTGGCATTTTATTTGGCCCCTCTTTTATAAAGCTTTAAGCCAAAGGCAAAGATGAATAGAACAATCGTACAGGCTAGTATACTGGTTGCCAGCATTCCTACCCCAATTCCTGCCCACGGATCGACTGTTGCAGCCACAATAATGCTTGTAACTATTGTGAGCATTCCAATGGAAAGGCTGATGATTGAAGGCAAAAACACCCTCCCAGGAAAAACGTAAACCGTGATCAGCATGAACAGCACGGTATATAACAGGCCAACCGTCCAGCTATTGACGGAGTAATCGATGGCTTTCATGACAAAATTGCTGGGTTGTAGCTTAGGCATATCTAGTGTAAGTTCTTTTAACTTTTTAGTTTCAATGTTCACCGTCCGTAATTTGTATTCCTCGGGTTCTCCCGGCCAATTTATATATTCCAGAAAGAGAATTTCATTTTTCTCGTTAAAAAACTGCGGAGAAACGACAGATGTATTCAAGTCTGTGAGCCTTTTTGTCTTCCCATTTTGCAAATCCTTGTAATATAAATCATATTCAAACAGGGACGTGTCCTTCGATTCATCAGCAACTGTCTTATAAGCAACTGCATTTTTCTCAGGAGATAAAGTTAAATGGAAAATATCCGCCGGCATTTCCCCGTTAAAATCCGCTGAATACACTCGTTGATCTTCCAGGTCAAAGGCATTTGTATCATCAAAATCCTTAAAGATGATTTCTTTTTTATCAGGAGAAAAGATCAGGCTTTCCATTGTATAGAAGTCACGGTCAGTCAACTGCTGCATTCCAGTGCTATCAATTTTTACAGAAAATAGGTCAAAACCTTCCTTAGTTTCCCCTTCGGACTTGAGAGATTCTTCAGCAGGCATGCTCGAAAAGAAAATCGTTTCATTGTCATCTGAAAAGACAGCCTCTGAAATATGCTGTGAGTCGTCTGAAAGTTTTTTAGGATTAGTTCCATCTGCATTTGCCGTGAAAAGTGACTGGATACGGTTTCTGCCCCGTGACAAGTATAAAATCTTGCTGCCATCAGGAGAAAACTGTGGATTAGAGTGATAAACCTGGTCAGGATTGCTCACTCTTTTCACATCTGTTCCATCTTGCCTGGCTGTATAAATCGCAGAGCTGCCGTTATTGAAATAGGAAAAGGCAATGTGCTGATCATCGTCAGAGATAGCCAGACCGCTCCCTAGTCCTGTATGATATTTGTAAGCATCCCGATCACCCAATAATTGATAGGTGATACTCGATATCAACAACAAAGCAACAATCGCAATGCTTCCTACTAAAGTCTTCTTTTTCACTGGACATCCCCCTTTTATTTACTATACATACAATATAGTGTAAATTTACACTTATTAAAAGGGTTTTTTAGGAAAAATATATAAAAATTTCTTAGTGAGTTAGCGGGAAAAGCCCTATTTTCATTTTGAAAAATTTCTCTGATGTTCAATAATAGGACAATTACGAACATGATAAAATAATAGGGAAGGAACAGTCGTAATCAGGGGGTGCAAAGATGGATCCAAGAGGTCAGTCAGGTAAAAGACGCCCATCGAAACGTGTTGTCAATGCCAGAAGAATAATGCGATCTGCGTATTTACTCCATGAATTCGATGAAGACGATCATGACTGGAAAAAGGAAAGGAAACACAATATTCATCGCTCCCAATCATCCACTTCAAAAACTCATGACTACAGGGTAACAAAACTTAAAAATAGGGAAGCTTATAAAACCCACCAAGACGAATATTAAGGTTATTTTTGTAACGGCTGTCATAAGTGGCAGCCTTTTTATATGATCGTAGAGTCTTTCAAGACATTGGCGAGCAGTCACGAAAATGATGGAATTAAGACAGCTTTGGATGCAAACAAGGAAAACCTGTCAAGAAACCGAAGGAATTAAGACAGGTTTGCATGCAAATGAGGGGAAGATGTCAAGAAACCGAGAGAATTAAGACAGCTTTGGATGCAAACAAGGAAAACCTGTCAAGAAACCGAAGGAATTGTGACAGGTTTGGATGTAAATGAGGAGAAGCTGTCAAGAAACCGAGAGAATTAAGACAGCTTTGCATGCAAACAAAGAAAAGCTGTCAAGAAACCGAGAGAATTAAGAGAGGTTTGCATGCAAATGAAGAAAAGCTGTCAAGAAACCGAGAGAATTAAGACAGCTTTGGATGCAAACAAAGAAAAGCTGTCAAGAAACCGAGAGAATTAAGACAGGTTTGCATGCAAATGAAGAAAAGCTGTCAAGAAACCGAGAGAATTAAGACAGGTTTGCATGCAAATGAAGAAAAGCTGTCAGGAAACCGAGAGAATTAAGACAGGTTTGCATGTAAATGAGGAAAAGCTGTCAAGAAACCGAAGGAATTAAGACAGGTTTGCATGCAAACGAAGAAAAGCTGTCATAAAAACAGATGCGGCTCACATCTGGCAACTTTGTTCCGAACCTGTTGTAACTTCGGACAAAAATGAGTGTTGCAAAACAAAGCTGTCAGAATAAGGGTTGACTTCTACGGGTTATTGATCCGATAAAGCTGTCAGAATCATGCTTGACTATTGATAAAATGGGACGTCATCAGCCAAAGCTGTCCTAATAAGTCTTTTAGAAAAAATTCAACTCGTACCTATTTGGAAAATTTATCTAAATTTATATTGCACCACCCACTATATAGTGTTACGATATACTTAGTAAGTAGTAATCCGATATAGAGGAGGCCAATGTATGAGTAAAACTGAGCTTTTGAAAGGTAGTACCAGCATGATTCTGTTATCACTCCTTTCGGAAAAAGAGATGTACGGGTATGAAATCACCGAGAAAGTTCATGAGGTGAGTGAAGGGTATCTCAGCTATAAAGAGGGGACTCTCTATCCGGCATTGAAAAAACTGGAGCTATCAGGGTTGGTTGAAAGCTATTGGGTAAATTCCCATGATGGTCCTCGCCGAAAATATTACCGTATCACAAAGACAGGGAAAAAAGCATTGGCGGATCAAAAGCAAGAATGGAATATGTTTAAGAAAGTCGTACATCGAATTGTAGGTGATGGAAGTGTCAACACAAGAATCAATTAAACAATTCGACGATTATATTAAGAGGCTGATTCAAGATTTACAATTAGAAGACGAGGAAAAAAGGGAACTGGAAGAAGAGTTGACACAGCATTTATATGATCATTATTCATCTTTGCAAAAACAGGGTTTGGAAAAGACGGAGGCAGTCCAAACAGTTCTCGAGCAATTTGGGGACATTCAAATGATTCAGACAGAAGTGAATCAAAGCTATCCAAACGCCATCAAGTCTCATTTCCTGAAAGAAAGTGTCATTGCAATTCTGTGCATTGTTGCCAGCATGATCGGTCCAATGATCTTGATCGGTGCCCATTTCCAACCATACTTTATCTTTGCCCCACTTATAGCATTGACTTTTGCTTATATTATTCATCATTTTATTGCAAAACGCCAAACCGACTGGAAGTTGTCTGTTATCGGAATAATCGTCATCTACATATTCTTCCTGCAGCTGTATAAAAGAATGTACGGCACATCCCTGTCATTGGAAGCATATGGCGGCCATTTATTCACTTTAGATTGGAACAGGCTGACTGGATCCAGTGGGCTGTTTGAGTTCGCTACCATTCATATGATGTGGTATTTGATTATTGCTATTCAATTCATCACCAATAACAATTACATCCCTGTTTGGAAAAGGAGTTTTAACTCTAGTTTCCAGTATTGGGCGATGCTGTTGATTGGTGTGTTTTTGGCTAGGTTTCAATCTAGTGCCGAGTGGTCGGTCCTTTTTGTAAATATTTTCCTGTTATACGCTTTTCTGCAACAATCGATATCCATCAAGGGAATCCGGATATTTAGCCAAAAAATATCTCGGATGTTTTATAGGCAAACACTTTAATTCTTTGGAGGTAAGGATGGCGGAACTTAAGAAGGGAATTGTCCCATTTTTATTGGTGATGATCCTTGCGTTCATCATGATTGATTTTGGAGATGGAGAAATCAAATACATTATGGTTCATTATGAGTCCCTTCCAGATAAGGAAAGGAACTTTATTAGGGAATCCGGTCCAGGCGGAACAGGGATATTTCAACATAATGGATCATCCTATGCTTTTATAGCCACTGAACCTGATGAGAAGGTGGAAGTGTTATTCGTAGGGAGAGCGGAAGACGGAATCGGTAATGAAATTAAATACAAAGTTGTTAAAAATGATAATGCCGATTATACGAATATCATTGAAGGAAGGATGGGAAGGTTCGCTTTATATCTGCTTAGGTTGGAAACAGTAGTCCCACCTCCGTTTGGTTTTCATAATAAAAGTCTTTAATTTCGCTGCCAGAATTGGCAGTTTTTTTTACTCCATTATCGGAAAAAAGTGGTATAATTGGAAAGTGTGAAAAAGCTAGCTGAAAGGGAGGTCTACCTATGCAGCTTACGCTTTCTGCTGTTGCCTTTATAGCTATTGTTTTCCTGACCATTTTCATTGTGAAAACCAGTGCCAAGGAGCAAAAAAGAGCGATTGTTGGGTTAATCTTTTTATCAACTTCATCTGTGGCGATTGCATTAGCGTTGAATTCGATGTATTCCCTGATATTTTTTGCTGCACAATTAATTTTATTGCTGATGGCCATAAGCCTGGCGTTAAGGGAACAGAAAGAACAAAGAAAAAAAGGTTAATGCAGAAAGATTCCGGTATTCTGCATTGATTGCCATGTAGGGGGGACACGATCCAAGCGGACAAACAGTCTGTTTATTTTTTGTTTCTGAAAAAACAAAAATGTTGAATATTTTCTTGAAAAAATATAGAGTATTATAGTCTCAACCATTATTCTTTTGGTAAGTTTATCTATAGCTTTTAAAAGGTATATGGATATAGGGAAATAAGGAAGACATAGAATGACGCCCAGTAAATTCCGCAATATTCGTGTGGATTTTGCAAGGCTTAATGGGTAATTCTATTGTTAATGAGACATCTACATAAGTGTTGTGGAAGAGGAAGGAGAGAGGTTGATGGAAGGAATTTGGCTTGAATATGCCTGGGCATTGTTGATATTGATCGGTCTTGAAGGTTTGCTGTCGGCTGACAATGCACTTGTACTGGCGATCATAGCGAAACATTTACCTGATGACCAGAAGAAAAAGGCGATAAATTATGGAATAATCATGGCGTTTGTTTTTAGGTTTGGGGCATTATTTGCTATTTCATTCATTGCAAACGTCTGGCAGGTACAGGCTATCGGTGCCGCTTACCTGCTTTATCTTGGACTGAAGCATGTCATACAGGCTAAGTTTGGTAAAGAAAATGAAAATATCCGCGAGGAAGAAGAGAAGGAAGCAAGAGGGATGGGCTTTTGGCCGACTGTTGGTAAAATTGGTTTAGCAGACCTTGCGTTTGCGATCGATTCCATTCTCGCAGCGGTAGCTCTTGCGCTAGGCCTCCCAGATTCACCGCTAGGAGATTTTGGCGGTATGGACGGTGGAAAGTTCATAGTAGTCCTTCTTGGGGGAATCGCAGGTCTGATCTTAATTAAATACGCAGCAACATGGTTCGTTAAGCTGCTTGATCAGCGTCCAGCATTGGAAACAACCGCATATGCAATCGTAGCATGGGTCGGTGTTAAGCTAGCAGTCATTACCCTTGCTCATGAAGATATTGCGGTCTTGCATCATGATTTCCCTCATAGCACACTTTGGACAACCATCTTCTATGGTGTATTGATCACAATAGCTCTAGTCGGCTGGTTTGCTCCAGCGAAAAAAACTAAGGGCGAAGAGAACTCTTTATAATGAATGAAGCAAAAAGTGCGTGTAACCCGTAATGGGTTGCCCGCACTTTTTTTTATTGCTTCAATACCTTCTCTAATTAGTAAAAGTTTATCTGCACTCCTGGGTGGAATAGTCATTTATAAGGATGATCCTATGTAAAGGAGTGTTGGTATGAACGCAGCAGAATTAATGATCAAATGTTTAGAACGTGAGGGTGTGGAATATATATTCGGTGTTCCCGGTGAGGAAAACCTTGATATTATGGACGCTCTCCTCGATTCGAGTATTGAATTTGTAGTTACGAGACATGAAACGAATGCCGCTTTTATGGCTGGGACATATGGAAGATTAACAGGCAAGCCTGGTGTTTGCCTTGCAACTCTTGGACCAGGCGCGACGAATCTTTTAACAGGAGTTGCCAATTCAAATATGGACCACAGCCCGATTGTTGCGATTACAGGACAGGCAGGCTTGGACCGTCAGCATAAAATCTCCCATCAGTATTATGACATGGTTTCGGTTTTTGAACCGGTGACGAAGTGGAATACACAGGTGAAAAAGGCGGAAATCATACCTGAGGTTGTCCGGAAAGCATTTGATGTAGCCCAAGGCGAAAAGCCAGGAGCCACCCATATCGATTTACCAGAGGACATTGCTGCAATGGAGGTTGAAGGGAATCCTCTGGACATCAGTGAACCAACAATCATGGAAGCTGGGGAACGTGTGATCAAGGATGCAGTTAAGCTGATAGAACAGGCAAAGCATCCACTAATCCTTGCCGGAATGGGTGTTGAAAGGGGACAAGCAGAAGAAAGTCTGAGAACTTTTGCGGAAAAAGCAGATCTTCCCGTCGTTCACACCTTCATGGGGAAAGGGGCGATATCCTGGAAGAATGACTTAAGTCTGCTGACGGCTGGCATTAGCGGCAAGGACTATATAACATGTGGATTTGATCAGGCTGACTTGATCATTGCGATAGGCTTTGACATTGCTGAATTTCCGCCGAAAAACTGGAATCCTGATGGAGAAAGCCCTATTTTACACATCGATACTATAGAGGCTGAAACAGATGCCAATTATCCTGTAAAGCATAGCGTGATTGGTAACATCAATGAAAATCTCAAGCAATTGGAAAAAGTTATATCACCCAAAGAAAGGGATAACAATTGGGTTTCCCATGTAAGGGAAAAAACGCTTGATGAATTCCAGTCCTATTCGGATGATACTGGGTTCCCTGTCAAACCACAGAAAATCATCTCAGATCTGAGGTCCGTCATGAATGAAGAAGATATTGTCATCTCGGATGTGGGTGCCCATAAAATGTGGATGGCGAGAATGTACCATACTTTTGAACCGAATACTTGCCTGATCTCTAATGGTCTCGCATCCATGGGAATAGCCGTCCCGGCGGCCATCGCTGCAAAAATGGTTCATCCGGAACGGAATGTTGTCGCGGTCGTTGGTGACGGAGCTTTCCAAATGTCCAGTGCAGAACTTGAAACGGCTAAGAGATTGAATCTGCCGATTATTATCCTTTTATGGCGTGATGGCGGCTACGGACTTATTGAATGGAAGCAGATGAAGGAGTTCAACAGATCTTCGAATATCAAGTTTGGCAATCCTGATTTTATCCAGCTGGCAAAATCATACGGTTTTGAAGCGATTGGAATAGAAAAAGGAGGAGAACTGAAGGATGCGATCAAGGAAGCGGTCGAGATGAATAAGCCAGTTTTGATCGATTGTCCTGTGGACTACAGTGAAAACATGAAGCTCACTGAGAAATTAGGTGAAATTCTATGCTAGGAACAGGAGGGAATGTCATGAAAATAGCTTCGATCATCAACGGCGCTGAAAGTATTGATAGCAGCGGAGAAACGATGGAGGTAAGGAATCCATACAGCGACGAGTTGGTTGCAGAGATGCAGCTGGCTGGAGACATGGAGATGGAGGAGGCAATCGAAAACAGTCTCCAGACCTACCATAAAACAATGAAAACTATGCCGGCCCATGAACGGTCGGATATTCTCCGCAAGGCATCCGATCTGCTGGAGGAAAAGCAGGAAGAGTTTGCTGAAATTATTGCCATGGAGGCCGGCAAGCCGATCAAGCACAGCCGGGCGGAAATCAAACGATCGATTCAAGTTATCCGATTCTCAAGCGAATTGTCCAAGCATATGACGGGAGAGGTTTTACCAATGGATGCAGCTCTTCGGGGCGATAATCGAATGGGCATGGTAAAACGGGTGCCGATGGGTGTAATCGGCGCGATCACTCCTTTTAACTTCCCGTTGAACTTATCGCTCCATAAGATTGCCCCAGCTATAGCTGCGGGTAATACGGTTATTTTCAAGCCAGCAGAGAAAACACCATTATCAGCATACATGCTTGCGAAGCTTTTTCAGGAGGCAGGTCTGCCAGATGGAGCTTTGAATCTTGTGTTAAGTACCGGTAAGGTAGCAGGAGCAAGCCTCGTTCCCCATAAGGATGTCCCGAAAATCACCTTTACGGGCAGCCTGACAGTCGGAAAAATCATCCGCGATACAGCCGGCTTTAAAAAGGTTACAATGGAGCTTGGTTCCAATTCACCAAACATCGTTTTTGAAGATGCCGATATAGATGATGCGGTCGAACGCCTTGTGAATGCAGCGTTTGGTTACTCAGGCCAGGTATGTGTATCGGCCCAAAGAATTTATGTCCAGCAAGGTGTATATGATGAGTTCCTAAAGAAATACAAAGAGGCAACGAACAATCTGAAAATCGGCGATCCATTGGAAGAAGAAACAGACTTTGGTCCGATGATCGATGAAAACGCCGCGAAAAGAATCCAGGAGTGGGTTGAAGAAGCCAGGAATGAAGGAGCAACAATCGAAACTGGCGGAGAAAGGAAGGGTACGATAATGTACCCGACAATCATCACAAACGTCAACAAGGACATGAAGGTCGTCAAAGAGGAAGCGTTCGCTCCAATTGTAACCGTGATGCCGTTTGAAACGGAGGAAGAAGCGGTTGAAAATACAAATGACTCTATCTATGGATTGCAGGCAGGCGTATTTACGAAGGATATCAGCCGTGCTTACCGCGTCGCAGACAGCCTGGAAATGGGCGGCGTCTGGATCAATGAATCGTCCGTATTCCGCCAGGATAATTATCCATATGGAGGAGTGAAATTGAGCGGACTTGGCAGAGAAGGCGTAAAGTATGCAATGGAAGAGATGACTGAATTGAAGTTTATAGGGGTTCGGCTTTAAAAAGAAGGAAGCTTAAAGGCTTCCTTTTTTGGTTGACTACTTTCGTATCATTACACTTTTGCTACCCTAATGCATAGTGGCCAAATAATATATTCTCAACCATCTCGGCTTGAGAATCCTTACAATCGACAATAACAATCAATTCGGATTGAACCCCTTTTAACAATCTTCGTTTCTTTTGAATGATTACTTCTGTGAACAGGCGAATGGCAAATCCGATCAGTCCTCCGGCAGCTGCACCGATCAACCCCCAATAAATAGGTCCCCACGCCAGCTTGAACCCGATACTGGCACCGATGACGGAAAATGCAGTAGCCAGCGCTGCCCCAATATCGATTAGTGATGTTCCATCTGATCGATTGATATTATCAAAAACTTTCCGCTCCTCCATACGATTATCAAGGGGGAATACAAAAATATCCTTCTTTTTAATTCCCTTTTTCTCAAGAGTGGCAATAGCCATTTCTGTATGCACAGTATGTTGAAAAGTTGAAAATAGCTGCATTGTTAGTCCACCTTTATACCTTTCAGCACACGAAACAAAGGAGATTGGTACTTCTCCTGAAAATAGGCACGCTGCTCTTTATCGTATAACTTGTTATTTTCAACAGTATTGATATAAGCGTCAAAAACTGCAAATCCATATAGAGAAGGGAAGAATAAGAGCCACTCAGGATTAACGACCGAAGTTGACTTTGCTATTTCGCCTAAAAATAAGAGTGAAATAGCTTCCAGAGCCCGGGAGTAATAAAAAGAGACAACGCACCAAATGATGACAAAAAAAGCAGTCACGATTCGGTGAATATAAAGTTGACCTAAGCCAGGTACAAATAGGGACCAAATTATAGCCAAGACAGGATTTCTTTTATCCACATAATTAATTTCCATCGCGCCTATACTGAAGGAATTAAATCGGTGCTCCTCACGTTCTGCCATTAAATATATTTTATTTAAATCTACGGTTGTCCGGTAACTATTTCAGATTCCGAATATATAAACTGGGATATATATTAATAACCACCTTGTATCCAATATGTCCTTGGCCATATCATTCTCACCTTGAAAGAATAAATCATTGCTATATTAACATTAGCTTTTATATTTACCACGACTTCCCAAATAAATAAAACAAAACCCCGAAAATACTTCGATAACAACAGATGGCCAAACCCCGGAAAGGCAGCACTCCACCAAGCGATGATGTAAGGGTTTCTAAGATGGATCTGGGTGGTTCCCAGTGTGCTGACTTGCGCGGTGTACCTTCTTGCTGTGTTGTCATTAGTATAATTGTCCAATGGAAGGCTCCGATCAATACCGAGCTAATTGGAGATTACCTTGTCCCATAATGGTTTGATTTTCTCAGGATTAGACAGTTCTCTAAAAATCCAGTCTTCTTCACGATCTAATAAATCTCGAAGATAAACTGCAGCATTTTGATGTTTTTGCGGAGTGATGTTTTCTTGGATTGCAAGCACTCTCTTAATAACAGCATCAGGGAGTGAGTTCTTAACTGTTTTCATTCCTAATTGAGCCCTTTCTGGTTTGTATCTGTGCAGCAGGACTCTGGCTAGATGTGCCATAACATGATTGAGCAGGTTAACAGACCATAAATCATTCCCTCGTGCCGAGGATTTTTTATATTGGTAGAGAAACCAGGCAATGTCATCCACTGCATCCTGGTACTCCCCAGAAGATAACCTGAGGCTCTGTGATGCCTTATATTTTTCCAATCGATAGTGAGGGTCATGGATGATTTTAAAATAGTCTTTTTCAATAAATGTCTCCTCTGTCACAGTAAACAAATCCACGTGAAGCATATTCTCATACACGGCTAGAATTTGCGGCGCAATGATGAAAATGTCATCGTGAAAAAGCAATTTTCCATATGATTCAAGATGTTTGATCCGGCTTTTCAGGAAATCATCCAACTCTTTTTCATCAACAAGGCAATACAAATCTAAATCAGAAAATTCGTCCTGCTCACCGCGCCCGATAGATCCTTTTACAAAAATAGCTTGAACTCTTGAGTCTTGTTTAAGGCTGCTCGCTAAAACTTCAAGTGCATCTTCTAACGCCATTATTTCTCTCCCAGCCAGTCTTCCAAACGCTGAAAACTTTCCTTCGCATCTTGATATCCAACTTCATATAGGCGGGTCAGTTTATCGGGATTGCGTTCAACTCGTCCTACTTTGAGATCCTGCGACGGCCTGATTACGAAGATTTCATTCCTGGCCTCAAGCGCTTCTATGTAATCCAGAGTTTCGTTGTACATTTTATAGCGTATTTCAAGGGCCTTGTGCAGTCCTTTGAAATCCTTATACACATATCGCGGCAGCCAGGCAAAGGATGATTTTTTCTTGCGGTATCCTTTTGGTTTCGTCAATACAATGACGTTCTTTTGAACACCGTCAGCCATTGCTTTCCTGATGGGAATAGGATCGGAAATGCCGCCATCCATCAGCTTCCTGCCCTGAAATTCGATTGCCGGAGCCATGAATGGCAGTGTGCTTGAAGCCCGGATGATTTTCAGGAAGTCCTCAGAAACATCATTTTTGTCAAAGTAAACAGGTTCCCCGGTGATGCAGTCGGTAGTGCCGACAAGGAATTTTTCCGCGGCGCTGTTAAATGTTTCGAAATCAAAGGGAACCAGCTCATTCGGGAGTTTATCAAAAATGAAATCCATTCCGAACAATTCTTTTTTTAAGATTAAGTTTCGATAGGAAATATAATCTTGATGCGTAACATAATCAATCGTAACCTGCTTGTTCCGGCCAGGCTGTCTAGCCACATAGGAAGACCCCTGGCATGCACCTGCAGAAACACCGATCACATACGGGAAAAACAATTCATTCTCCAAAAAATACTCTAATACCCCTGCAGTGTAGACACCTCTCATGCCTCCACCCTCAAGAATCAGACCACTGCTAAACAAGATTACTCCCCCTTAAATCTATTTCTATCAGTCTCATGTTGTTTTCTATAAAAATAGTCTATCACAGAGTATGCAGATTTTTACAAGTTATGATTGTGAAAAAGTAATATCCTCGAGCAGAACTGTTTAAATCAGGGAATAAGAACCATTAGTATTTTAGCGGTAAAATAATTTGAACTACAATTGTCGGAGGCTCTCATGTTGATAGGTGTTAGATCAAAAGTAAAATTTCGTTTATTACCAAAGAAATATCGGAAAGGGCGAGTATTGAAGAATCGTTTACTCACTATTTTGTCGGGTATAAGCGATTAAAGGATGTTTTGTCGGAGGGAGATTGATAATGTGCGGATTTTACGGTTTGTAGGTTTACTATTCATCTGGATGAAATTGGATTTATTGCTGGGAAAAAAGTTAATGTCCTGGAAGCTGCAGGATTATCCGGTAAGAAGGGGGGAGACAGAGTTTTTCGGTAATGGCAGCTATTATTTTGAAAAGCTCTTTCATGATATTACGGAAGCAGACTCCACGGTTCATCTATCTTTTTATCGATTTAAATATGACTCTTCCGGAAAGAAATTACTCGAGCTGTTAAAGGAAAAGGCAAAGGAAGGTGTCGAGGTCAGGCTGCTGTTAGACTTAGTTGGAAGTATCCATTTCCCCAGGAAGGCGGTCATCGATTTAAAAAGGAATGGGATCGAGTTCGCTTATTCCCATAAACCTTCATTCCCCTTATTCTTCACCACTCTGAACAGGAGAAATCACCATAAAATCATCGTTTTGGACGGTCAGATTGGTTATTTAGGAGGTTTTAACGTTGGCGATAATTATGCAGAGAAGGATACGGAAATCGGATTTTGGCGGGATTACATGGTTAGGATAAATGGAAGCGGCACAGAGGACTTACAGAAGGAATTCCTGGAGGATTGGTCAAAGGCGAGGATGACGGTTAACGATAGTGACTCGCTTTATCCTCGGTTGTCCAAAGGGGATTCCTATTTTCAGATGATTTCATCATGTGGTGGATTTCTTGATCAACAATTGTTGCCGCTGATCGATTCTGCAAAAAAGAGTATCAGCCTAGGGTCCCCATATTTCATTCCCACTCCTGAGATAAAAAGAGCTCTGGTCGCTGCTAAAGGACGTGGAGTTGATATTAAGATTATCCTGCCGGAAGAGTCTGACCATATTTTTGTGAAGGAAAGAGCATTTGAAGAATTTTCAAAGCTAATTCCAAAGGGCATTAAATTGTATCTGTATAAAAAAGGATTTTACCATGCGAAAATCATGCTGGTAGATGATGAGGCTGCATACGTAGGGACTGCGAACTTTGATATCCGCAGTTTCCGTACCAATGATGAAATGATCCTTTTTACGAAGGATAAGAAAATGCTAGGAGAAATCGCTGATCATATTAAGGCTGATTTTGAGAATAGTGAGAGGCAAGAGCTCCAGGACATACAGGGAAGGGGAGCTGTGACAAGTGTGAAAAGAAATCTGGCTTATTTGTTTAGAAACTTTTTATAGGATTTCAAAAGTTCGCACGATGAGTTTGAGAATGGAACTTGTAAAGCAATAACCTTACAAAGAATAGTGATTTTTTTACAGAAAGGAGAGTTATCTTGGTATCGAATAAACAAAAAGCGAAGAAGGCGGGATTTCCGTTCCTGTTGATGATTGCAGGGATTGGGTTTTCTGTCCTTTTTATTATGCTTTTCACCAATTTGGCAGAGGAAATGCTAGAAAATGAAGTTGATGCTTTCGATGAAGCAATTATCAATTGGTTTAAATCAATAGAAAATGGCACGCTCGATTCAATCATGATATTTGGTACAGAGCTAGGATCGGTATGGTTTTTATCAGTATGTACAATTGCCGTCATCATTGGATTATGGGTCAGAGCAAGGGATAAATGGGGCATTCTTTTTCTTGTGGTTGGAATCGGCGGCGGAGGCCTGCTGACAACCTTGTTAAAACATCTATATGAACGGGGACGTCCATCAATCAATCCGGAAATCGATGCGATTGGCTATAGCTTTCCCAGCGGGCATTCGATGGGTTCGCTGATCTTTTATGGATTTATCGCCTATTTCATTGTCCGGTCTATCCAAAAGAGAGCCCTCAAGTGGATGGTGATTCTGGCTGCAGGGTTGCTCATACTTTGGATTGGGGCGACACGGATATATTTGGGAGCTCATTACCCAAGTGATGTCCTCGCTGGTCATTTAGCTGGAGCTATTTGGTTGATTCTGACCATTCTTGCACTGGAATGGGTGGAGTGGCAAAGCGCCAACTCCATTAGCCCAACACGAGTTTTTAAGAGATTCATAGGGAAACATTTAAATTAGAAGGGAGACGGTCAAAATTTTTAAAAAAAATAAACTAGGAAAAATCGTAGGTCTGATTCTCGTCGGCATCCTGATTTGGGGATTAGTGGAACCGTATTTTTTAGATATTGAGAATGAGAAGGCAGCCATTCCGAACCTTCCACAAGAATGGGAAGGGAAGAAAGTGGCGGTGTTTGGAGATTTTCAAGTCGGTATGTGGATGGATAATACAAAAACTGTAGAGAATGCAGCTGAAGAAATTGCCGAAATGAAACCCGATGCAGTCCTGATTATCGGGGACTTTGTCTACCATTCGCTTGAAGATCCTAAAGCAGAAATGCAAAAGGTCGAAAAGTTAATTAGCCCATTAGTCAAAACAGATATTCCTATATTCGCAGTTCTGGGGAATCATGATTACAATATGCATAACAAAAAAGATGAACCCAAAATAGAGTCTGTCAAGAATGTAAGAACCTCTCTTGAGGAGATGGGAGTTACCTTGCTGCACAATCGTTCTGTTCCTATAAACCTGTTAAAGGACAATGAAGTATCAATCGGAAAGCCACAAGAAAGTAGTTTGTATTTAGCTGGATTGGGTGCATACTGGCCGGATAATGATGAACCAGCCAAAGCACTCAGGGATATTCCGAAAGATGCTCCGCGAATGATCATGATGCACAATCCTGAATCATTCGCTAAACTTCCAGCAAACTCAGCACCCATTGCAGTCGCCGGCCATACACACGGAGGCCAATTTAGAATTCCCTTTGCCCCAGAGTGGTCCTATAAAAGTCTTGTGGCTAAAGACAGGGCAACCGTAGATGGATGGATTGAGGATTTTGGAGCCAAAGGAAACCGTCTGTATGTAAACAGGGGAATTGGTTTTAGTGATCTTCCGCTAAGAATCAATACACCCCCGGAGATTACCGTATTTACACTGACAGAAGCCTAGGACTAAAGAAGATGTTTATCGCAATATGTGTCGGGTAACAGATTAATATAAGGCTAAAGCAATAGTTTGCCAATCAAATTACAAGGAGTGAAGTCACCTATGAAAAAAAGAAATCTACTACTAGCTTTACCTTTAGGAGCCGGTTTAGTTTTGGGAGGCTGTGCAGAAGGTGCGCAGGAGGATACAGAGGAACCGAATACAGAAGAGGTTGAAGTAGAACATAATAAATTGGAATCAGAGTCAAATAATTCTGAAACAAATGGAGAAGAAGGAAATACAGGAATGGATGAAGAGGAACCAGACTTAGATGAAGAACCATCAGAGGAAGAAGGGAACGCTGGAATGGACGAAGAAGAGCCTGACTTGGATGAGGAACCTTCTGAAGAAGAGAACGGAAACTAATAGTTCAGTCATTTTAAAAATATAAACCAGCGCCTATTGAATCTATAGGCGCTGTTATTTTTTAAGGGACTTATATAAAGGGCAACTGGAAAAAGAAATAAGAGGAGGCTAATTCATGAAAAAAAAGGTAATACCATTTGCGGTTGTATCTACATTAGCTTTTGCACCGCTAACTGCGGGGGCAGTTGAATATAATGAGGTAAAAGAGCAATATCCAGCGACGACATCATGGACAGAGGTTGACTGGAATAACTATCTTGAGGATAATTACGGATCGCAATTAGAAGATTATGACAGTATGAATGAATTGGAAGCAGACATTGGCGCACCGATAGATGCCAATCAACTTGCTGATGGAAATCTTGATAAGAATGTACTGGACATCATTGAAAGGTACAATATGGATACCAGTGAACTTGCAGCATTCTTAGAGGAATACGACAACCGGGACAATATCCACTTTGCTGGCGATTTGGTAAAAGCGTTGGATGAGGGTGGAATCGTTGACGAGAATGGTACAGGCGATACCAGTCAGAATGCTGATTCGGATAATAGTGAGGGGCTCAATTCAGATAATGATAATGAAGGTATTGAGTCAGATCAAAACAGTGAAGGTACTGTTTCTGATAAAAACAATGAGGCCAATACTTCTAATAATAATGAAGACAATACTACTAATGATAATAATGCAAATGACCAGAACGAAAATAACACAACAAATACACTAAATGAAGCTCAGCTAGACGAAACCTACCTGGTACCTCTTGGTTGGACGGTTGATGAATTCAACCAGTATTTAAATGACAATTACGAAACAGACCTGAATGATTACACCTTGTTCAAGGATTTGGAAGCTGAGGTTGGTCCGCTAATTACCGACGAAAATGAATTGGAACTAATTGAACAATACGGATTGACTCCAGAAGAGTACGAAGTATTGTTGGCTGAATATGGGGAAAGTCCGGATGATTATTATTTTCTTAATGATCTGAGAGAGTCTCTTGACTATTATACCAGCGATCAGCCTGAGGTAGCAGGCACCGAAAAGGGCGGTGAAATGCCTGATACGGCTACAAACTCCCTTGCCTATGTATTGCTTGGAGCCGGACTAATAATGCTTGGCGGCATTACATTGAGAGTGCGTAAACGTTACGGTGATAACTAATGAGCAAAGGCAGAAAGAACGGTAAGCGGGAATGGATTGTTCCCGCTATTGCCTTCTTCCTGATTATATCAGGCATGTATTTGGCAGGAAGCCACGCATATAGCTGGGCAAAAGGTTTTATGGCCGTTGAGAAGGATAGTAATGGAGTAAGCATCAGGAATATGGAAAAACAAATGGATGGAAAATCAGGAGGCTCGAATCCAGAAAAACCTGAACAAGGTGAAAAGATTGGTGAAATTTCCATTCCAAAGCTAGGCATGTCCGTCCCGATCTACGAAGGAACCAATGAGGAAGAGCTTGGTAAAGGAGCTGGACATTATTCCAACAGTGTCATGCCAGGTGAAGAGAATAACACGGTCATTTCAGGCCATCGGGATACCGTCTTCCGGAGCCTCGAGAAAGTCGGAGAAAATGATTTAGTTGAAGTCGAAACGGCCGAAGGAAAATATACCTATCGAATCGAAAAGGTGAGGATAGTCGATGCGGAAGATCAAACTGTTATCGTCCCGAAGCCTGAGGCGACCTTAACTTTAACAACCTGCTACCCATTCACCTACATTGGTGATGCGCCTGAACGTTATGTACTCGTTGGAAGCCTGGTAGACTCATCGGAAAAATAAGTGAATAATGGAGGTGATTATTTTGAAAAAGAACTTACTGATCGCGGTCCCGCTTGGATTATCCCTTGTTCTTGGAGGATGTTCCGAAGGGCAGGACGAAAGAGTCCATGAAGAAGAACCAGCAGAAGACAGGCCAGTTGAGGATACCGATTCTGAATTTGATAATGATGATTATAAACTGGATGAAGAAGAAACAGCTAGTGACGAGGACGAGGAGTTGTAAGCTGGGCATGTAAGGTCATTAAGCAAGTTGGTCACCAATGATTATGTATTGGTGACCTTTTTTTGCGGGAGCATAGCGGTTTAGTTGTTCAGTCTTTTTGGAATCGTCATTCCTCCAATAAATGATGAATCATCCTAGGTGTATTTTCGAAAAATTGTTTCATGATGCGATAATGATTCGTTTCTTCGAGCTGCCTTTTAAAAATGCCTTCGTCGCTGAACTCATAAATCGCTGCATCCGGATAGGCCATTATGATGGGAGAATGCGTGGCGATGATCAGCTGGGAGTTTTCATTGATTAAATCGTGAATTCGTGTCAGCATCGACATCTGCCGTAACGGAGAGAGAGCAGCTTCAGGCTCATCCAAAATATAAATGCCGTTGCCGCGAAAACGGTGAAGAAAGGTTGAGAAGAAGGCCTCTCCATGCGACTGTTCGTGTAGAGACTCCCCACCAAAAGAATCAATGACCTTTGGGCCGATCCCTTCACGATCCAACTCTTCTATATTTGAAGCCACATTGTAAAAGCTCTCGGCACGGAGGAAAAATCCATCCCGCGGCCTTTCTACTCCTTTTACAATCTGTAAATAATCCCCCAAATCCGAATGGGAGTCATAGGTGGAAAAATTGAAATTATATGATCCGCCTTCAGGATTAAAACCGAGTCCCACTGCAATTGCTTCCAGTAATGTCGATTTTCCCATCCCATTCTCACCAATCAGAAAGGTGACCTTGGGGTGGAGAATCAGCTCGTCCAATCCTTTGAAGCTCGGGAGATTGAACGGATATTCCTGAAAGGAGAGCACATCCTCCCTTTTGAGGCTTACACTTCTGACATATTGCCAATTCAACATGAAATTTACCGCCTGACGTTTCTATTTTCTTTATTTTATCATGAATAAAACTGGAAAAAATACCTGAAAATTACCAATTCGCTATAAAAATAAAAAAATCGCTATAAAAATAAAAAAACGCTATAAAAAAAATAATCGATGTAAAACTGGTCGTGCATCATGGTGACCTTCTAAATTATAATCGTAAAATTACGTTATAATGCTAGTACATACGAATTTAGGAAGTGATTTTCATTTTTAGCGCGATTATATTATTCATTTTGGCAGGAATAGCCGAAATTGGCGGAGGTTATTTGGTCTGGCTCTGGCTAAGGGAGGGAAAACCATTTTATTGGGGAATAGGAGGGGGACTGGCACTCGCAATATACGGGGTGATTGCAACGTTTCAATCTTTTCCTTCGTTCGGCAGGGTATACGCAGCTTACGGAGGTGTCTTCATTGTTTTGTCTGTTCTTTGGGGATGGGGCATTGATAAGAAATCTCCGGACCTTTACGATTGGCTCGGCGCAGGGATTTGTATAATAGGCGTTTCGGTCATGCTGTTCGCTCCAAGGCAATAAATTACCTATTTTTTGAGTTGATAACAGCTCAAGTATTTCTTCATTTTGTTTTTTTACCAGCTCCAATTCTTTACTGACTTAGTCCAGCGCTTGAGATGAAAAAGATCATTTTCCTCTTATTTCATCATCGGACTTTCCGCCTTGATTATAGTCCTCTCTATCTCTTAGCTGGATACCTCCCATCCTGTTTTTTTTTCGGAAAATAGGGAAAAACATAGGTATCCCGATGCTTCTCTTTTGCATAAATTTAGTATTTCTGGGATAATACATTATAGGGTATTTGAAAATAATGAAGGAGGCATGCAAGATGAATGATATTACTGTCTACACTACAAACACTTGACCTTACTGCACAATGATGAAACAATTCCTTGAGGGTCAAGGATTAAACTACAAAGAAGTTAATGTACAATACGATCAAGCTGCTGCACAAAAACTGGTTGAAGAAACTGGCCAAATGGGTGTTCCGCAAACAAAAGTGAATGGCAACTGGGTTCTAGGTTTTGACCCGGATACACTAATGCAGTATGTAAAAAAATGATCTTAACCAAAAAAGGGGCTTATGCCTCTTTTTTTTGTTTTTTCAGGATCATGCAAAATTTATTAAAGAGGAAGGAATTCCAATGACTAATGTGGAATAAAATCCCATAGAGACTGTAGGAAAGGATGCGGAATATGGTAAAAGAGCGGAATGAAATCTGGGAATGGGTGAAGGCATTTCTTATTGCAATAGTACTGGCTTTTGTTGTTCGGGCCTTTTTAATGACTCCGATTGAAGTTAAAGGTGCTTCCATGGAACCAACTTTACATAGCCAGGAGAGGATGTTCGTTACGAAAATCGGTGAACCTAAAAGATTTGATATCGTCGTTTTCCATGCAACCGAGGACAAGGATTATATCAAGCGGGTCATCGGGCTTCCTGGTGACCGGGTTGAATACAAGGATGATGTACTATATATAAATGGAAAACCGTATGATGAGCCCTATTTGGAGGAAAATAAAAAGCAGGTCGCTTATGGGCCACTGACTGGCTCGTTCACACTAAGCGAAACACCTGTTGGGAGTGAAGTAGTTCCAGAAGGGCATATTTTTGTTCTGGGCGATAACAGAAGAGATAGCAGAGACAGCCGGCATATTGGAGCCGTCCCGATTGATAGTATAATTGGAACAACAAAGTTTGTTTATTATCCGTTAAAAAAAATGAAGATTATTGGTGAGTAACTAAACGCGTTGATTCTTAATGAATCGACGCGTTTACTTGTTAAGGGATATCCTATTTTTAGTGGGTAGGGGGCATGACGGACAGAAATGGATGGGCAAAAAGAAAAAGTGTCCGTCATCATGGCCATGAAGGACGGATTGGCCCTGTATGGGAAACTTCTTTTTTACCCGATGGTTCGAAAAGTTTCAGATCATGCTTTCCGGGGAACTAGTAATTAAATTTAATAGTGGAGGGATGAATGATGCTGGAAATTCTTAAGAGCAGGGATCCGTCTACAGTGGCGCTTTCTTTTAAAGGAAAGGCTGCCAAAAAAGATGCTGAGAGACTGGATGAGCATGTGAAGGCCCATTTTAAAGAAAATGAGAGGTTCAATGTGCTTGCTTTTATCAAGGAGATTGAAGGCACTAGCATTCCGGGAATGATCAACGGTTTAAAAGTTGATATGAAGAGATGGAACCAGTTTAATAAATTTGCCGTCATCAGTGAAAATGACCTGGTAGGAAATCTAGCATCCCTGGCAAATTATTTACCGGGACTAAGGGTCAGATACTTTAGTGAAAACCAGGTAGAGGAAGCGTGGGAATGGATTCTTGACACCAGTGAAATAGAATGAGCACGCAATGGGGAGGGCTGTCTGAAATAAATATATTCTATACCCAGGAAACCTGAATACATAGGTTTCCCTTTTTAATCGCTAAAAGTTCAAATAAGCAGTTTAGTCAGCAGTCTAAAGGGTATTGACTAAATGTAATGGGAAATATTGCAGTTTCACCTTTAAATGATAGAAAAGGCTAATGTTTCATACATAATTGTACATACTAAAGCCGTTAAAAATGAATTGCACAAGTTCCCAAATCTCTATCCAAATTGCGTCAATTTATAATTTTACATAAATTGAAGTTTATAAAAACAAGTTCTGTGCACTTGTATAAATTTCCCAAGTGGAGATACGATAAGGGTGACGAATTTAAGGAGGTTTATCAATTTGGCTGAAAATAAGGATAAAAACACTTCAAACGGAGATGACATGAAGCGTGAGAAACTGACGACACGACAGGGACATCCTGTTAGAGATAACCAAAACATCCGTACTGTTGGCAATCGTGGTCCGGCAACTCTTGAGAATTATCATTTTATTGAAAAAATTTCTCACTTTGACCGTGAAGAAGTACCTGAGCGTGTCGTACACGCACGTGGATCTGGAGCGTTCGGTTATTTTGAAACATATGGAAAAGTGGGAGACGAGCCAGTTGAGAAGTATACTCGTGCAAAAGTCTTTTCCGGTGCGGGGAAAAAAACACCGCTAATGGTCCGTTTCTCGACTGTTGCTGGGGCGAAGGATTCTCCAGAAACAGCACGTGATCCGCGTGGGTTTGCGGTTAAAATGTATACCGAAGATGGCAACTGGGATCTAGTCGGTAATAATCTGAAGATTTTCTTTATCCGCGATGCAATGAAGTTTCCGGACATGATTCATGCGTTCAAAGCTGATCCGGCTTCTAATGTGCCAAATCCAGAGCGCATGTTTGACTTCGTCTCTAGAACACCTGAGGCAACACATATGATCACCTTCCTATTCTCACCATGGGGTATTCCGGCTACATACCGTCATATGCAGGGTTCCGGTGTTAATACTTATAAATGGGTGAATGAAAAAGGAGAGGCAGTACTGGTCAAGTATCACTGGGAGCCTAAGCAAGGGATCCGAAACCTGACTCAGGAAGAAGCCAATGAAATCCAGGCGAAAAATGTCGGCCATGCAACACAGGATCTATATGAAGCGATTGAGCGCGGAGACTATCCAGAATGGGAGCTCTTTGTCCAAATCATGGAGGATGACTATCATCCGGAACTTGATTTCGATCCGCTCGATGACACGAAACTATGGCCGGAGGATCAGTTCCCATGGCTTCCAGTTGGCCGTATGGTTCTTGACCGCAATCCAGTCGATTTCCATTCTGAAATTGAGCAGGCTGCCTTTGGTACAGGTGTGCTTGTTGATGGGATGGACTTCTCGGATGATAAGATGCTGCAAGGACGTACTTTCTCATACTCTGATACACAGCGCTACCGAATCGGCGCTAATTACCTGAAGCTGCCGGTCAATGCACCGAAAGCGCCTGTGCGCACGAACCAGCATCGCGGCCAGATGGATGTACGTGACCCGAAAGAGTCAGGGGACAATCCACATATCAATTATGAGCCATCGATGTTGGGAGGCTACGAGGAAACGGGTAATGAAGGGCATCCGCCACATCAGCCATCCTATAATGCAGCAGTGATGAGCGAGCCGATCGACCGTCCGAATAATTACGGACAAGCTGGTCACACATATCGCAGCTTAGAGGACTGGGAGCGTGACGAGTTGATCAAAAACCTCTCTGATGCCCTTGCTGCATGCAACAAAAAGATACAGGATGCAATGATCGAACACTTCACACAAGCGGATGAAGACTATGGCCGCCGAGTGAAGGAAGGAATCGAAAAGCGCGTGAAGGAACTCGAAGCAATGGCTAAGGAAGACAATGTTCCAGGCCGTGAATCTGGTAACTCTAAATATGGCCAGGGTGGACAAGGTTCATTATCTGCCAACGAAGCAACAAAAGATGCTGTGAAGAAAAGCCACGAAACCGGTCCTTACTAATATAAAAAAGCTGCATAGAGTTATGTCTCTGTGCAGCTTTTTCATTTTATTCAATTTCTAAAAATATAGACTGCTCCATTAAATAATCGGGTTATACTGCTCATACCGCGGGTAGCCGTAATAAGGCGGCCGCGGTCCGATTTTCGGCATCTCGAATATTGTAAAAAAAGATGTTTTCGCATTGATTGATGCATTTCGGACATGGTCGGGGCTCTTTTCGAGGTGAATTCTGAATGACGAGTAAAAACCCCAGGAGCCGGTTTTTACTTTTGCTTAAGAAAAAGCAGTAAAGAAGTTAAAAAAAGAGAAGGATTATGACTTAATCACGAATCCTTTCTGATTTTATCCAGCTTATTCTGTACTTTGGCATTATGGTAAATGGTTAAACCTAAAATAACCGTACTCATGACACCGGAAATAATAGAACTACCGACTAGCAAACGATCTTTTTGAGTGTTTTTCACAATTCACCCTCCTTTACTTACTGGAAAAATTATTCTCTTAAAAACTTGTGTTAATTGAGCAAAGATGAGAGATAATTTCTCGAAAATGATGGTTAATTTCCTGCTAAATACCGTTAATCTCTCAAAAATCTCCCGAAATCATGCCTTTTTCCTTATCTTGCAAAATCAAGTTGTTCAGTCCTTTTTTAATTTTACCCAGAGAGAAATAATATAAGCGATCCTGATACCCAGATTTAAATGACAAATTTGGCAGGAAATGAAAGAGGGTAAGTCGAAAATATACTGATAATAAATCTCATTTTTCTTTTTTACATAATTTATTACTAGTGGGTGAATGAAATGGAGATGCAAAAGAGTCTTGTTGTTGGCGGTGTGGAATTGAAGTGGGATCTGGCGACCGGAAAGGTATTGTTTGATAATGGGGACGTCGTTTTTTTCTGGGTGTCTGCCATGAAAACCTTTTTCGACACTATTAATGAAATCTCAGGTGAAGAAGCAACAAACCTCGTGCTTGAGACTACAGGTTACCGTCAGGGAATCATAGTGGGCGAAGGATTTAAGGAAATGAAAAATATTGATACCTCCAATGTAGTCGATTGGCTGTCAAATACATATGTCCCTGCAGGGTGGGGATATGTGAAAGTTAATGAGATAGATCAGGAAAATAATATATTTACTTTATATATCAAGGATGACTGGGAATATAAAATGAATAAAATGAGTGAAATGCGCAAAGATGGAATATTTGTGCCGGCACACTATGCGGGTGTCTTTACCGGTTTATTTGGGACGAACTTTTGGTATAAAATTGTCCAGCATCAAAGTGAAAATAATGAATATACAATTGTGAAATATTTCCCTTCTGAGATCGATATCCAGCAAAATATCCGTAACCTGGCAAGGAAAAAAGAGGCCGAAGAAATCGCCCAGCTTGAAGCACTGGTAGAAGAAAAAACGAGAGCACTTCAAAATCTGGTAAAAGAGCTGTCTTCCCCGCTCATCCCTGTTCTTGATGGCATTGTCGTGGTTCCCTTGATTGGCAGATATGATGAGGACCGGGCTGAAGATCTCATCCAGAACACCTTGAACAACCTGCCGAATTATCAGGCAAGATATGTGCTGCTCGACTTAACAGGATTGAATAAAGACATTTCCATCTACACAGCAGAATTAATTGATAAGTTGGGATCAGCTGCCCGACTCCTTGGTGTGGAAGTCATCCTGGTCGGTATCTCTGCAGAATTGGCCATTACCATATCCCAGACACTGACAGGCCTGAAAAAATACGAATGTATGCAAACCCTTCAGCATGGTATCTATTATGCCCTTGGTAAGAGCGGGCGCAGGATTGTGTAAGGAATTTCAGTGAGGGTGGTATCAGATGTACCGATTGAAAGAATTCCTTACTAGTTTGTTGTTCAGGCTGTTTAGAAAAAAACATAAAAATGCTGGCTGGACATTATTTGCTCCTTTAAAGATTGTCCCTGAATATACAGTTGACGTGGAAAAGGGTCAAGTTACTGGAATAGTAAAGCATAATGAGAAGGTCTATTTGACTGTCATCGTGGATGTAGCTAATAAGAAAACAGTAACAAAAGGAAGTCTAAAAGGAATCCGAAAGTATATTAAGCCGTTTAAAAAGAACCATTACATAGAAATGGTAAAAGGCGATGCTGAATTTTTACTTGAAGATAAAACACACAGATCCCGATAAATCGTAAAAGCCGAACCCGTAATTCATACACATGGGTTCGGCTTTGTTTTTGCTAATTAATTGGTATGATTAAATACCGACGTTTCCTCGTGGTTAGAGGGGATATCATTTATCGGCAATGTGATTGTAACTGTGGTGCCTTCATCAACGGTGCTGGTGAAATTAATTTTGCCGCCATGATTTTTGATGATTTTCTGGCAAATCATCAAGCCTAGCCCTGTTCCTTTTTCCTTTGTACTATAGAAGGGTTCACCTAGTTTGTTTAGCCGGTCTTCGGGAATTCCGGCTCCCTGGTCAATTACCTGTATTGAAGCAAGGCCAGTATCCTGTGAGATGGCAACGAGGATTTCTCCACCGTCAGCCATTGCCTCAATCGAATTTTGGATTAAATTGATCAACACCTGCTTTATTTTATCTGGCTCACATTCTATGTATAAATTAGGTGTATCAGTTTTAACCTTAATGAAGGCATCTGAAAGTGTTGCCTGTGGATTAAGCAGATTAACAACACCGTTCACAAGGGAAATCAAGTCTACGTAGGATAGATTGGACGCCTGAGGCTTTGCAAGAACCAGTAAATCTCCTACTATAGACTCAATACGTGCCAGCTCATCAAGGATAATCTCTGCGTAATCTTCCGCTTCTTCGGCTGGGTGTTCACTTAAAAGCTGGGTGAAGCCTTTAATGGCAGTCAACGGATTCCTGATTTCATGAGCGATTCCGGCTGCCATTTGGCCAATGACAGAAAGTTTTTCAGCAACTTGCAGCTGGTCCTCCGTTTTCCGCTGTTCTGTTATATCCTTGATGATGATAAGTGAGACGTCTCTGTTCTTGAAGACTGTTGGAATGAGCTGTACCTCAGCCCTCTTCGTATCATGATCTTTTCGAATTAAACTGATTTCAAAGTCACTAGAGTCTCTTGAATCCAGACTTTGTTTCAGGAGCTTATAGTCCTGTGGGTTAATATAGTCATACAAAGACGTACCAATGATCTCTTCGAAACTGGTTGCGCCCATTAACTTTTTTCCTTGCTCATTAATGTATGTCCACACTCCGTATTTTGTGATAATCCCCATTGTATCCTTGGAATGTTCAAGGAACAGCCGATCTCTCCTCTGATTTTCTTTTATTTTTTCCGCCTGATTAACACGATGTGTAACATCTCTTGAAATCAGCACAACCTCAGGGTGGTCATTCACCATCGTGCTGCTAGATTCCAGCCATATATAATCGCCTTCTTTTCTTCTAAAACGGAACAGAATCACTCCGGGATGCAAGGAGGAGAAATATTTTTCTAACTTCTCTTGGTCCAATGGATGGCAAAAATTTAAAATGGATTTTCCGTGCAGCTCGACAGGTGTGTAACCAAGATTCTCACAGGAGGGTGCTGCATATTGAAAGCTCCCGTCCAGGGAATGACTGGAGATAAAATCCTTAGCGTGAATTAGTGCTAAGCTTATATCATGAAAACTATTTATATCTGGGGCATAGGCTTGTTGACGTTCTTCTTCTTTAATCATAAAAAAGCCTCCCTAAAATTAATTTTTGTATAATAAGTGAATACGGTTGAAATCTATCTTCTATTTTACTAGACGAAAGTGTAGAGGGTCGAATATTATTCTCAATTTTTAAAAAATAGAACTTTTATCCCTATTAAATAAATCCAAACTTTTTCAAAAGTGCGTCGTCTATAAACTATGAAGGGGGAACGGTTGTGGATGATATAACAGTTGGCATCAATGTTAGCGAGAATGCCGCAGAAGCAATTGATGAAATCATGACAAGGTACGGTCAAGAGATTCTGCAGCTCGCTTTTTCATACGTGAAAAATAAACAAATCGCTGAGGATTTGACTCAAGAGATTTTCGTGAAATGTTATAAGTCGCTTCATACATACAGCGGTAAGTCAAAGTTTCGGACCTGGCTTTGGAGAATTGCTTCCAATCACTGCAAGGATTATCTAAAAAGTTGGTACACCAAGAATGTCTTTACCACCGATTACCAGCCCATTTATGATTCAATCCAAAGTGAAAGTGTTGAGCAAACGGTGATCCAGGACGAAGAAGACGGGCAGCTGGCATCGGCTGTCATGGAGCTGCCGGTTAATTATCGGGAAGTGATTTATCTTTTCTATTTTGAGGAGATGTCAATCAAGGAAATAGCTGTCGTGACAGAGGCAAAAGAAAACACCATCAAGACGCGGCTAAAGCGAGCGAAAGAACTATTGAAGGAAAGATTGGAGGAAATGTAAATGGAAGACCGGCTAAGTAAACTCCGGAAATCTATGGAGAAGTCCACTTTTAATGAACTCAAATTTTCAGAAAAAATGAGGAAAGAAATTCACAAACAAATAAACATGCCAGATGAGAGTAATGATTTAATCACTTTGGCCATCCTGCAGCTTCTTTTTCGTGAAAAAACAGGCTACGAATTAACCGGGCTGCTAAGATCAAGGGGTCTCAAAAAGTTCGAGGACAATGAGGGTTCTTTGTATACGATGCTGCACACGCTTGAACAGAAACGTCTGATTACTTCCTATTGGAATGAGGAAGGGGCGAAATTCTATCAGATTACCGAAAAAGGGAGAAAATATGCCCGCAGGCTGGAGAAGAGCACCGCTTCCGGTACAATCGGCATAAAAGGATTGCTAGAGGAGTGATCGTGCTATGAGTAATAAATGGAATCATTTTTTAAGTGAAGTAACGACACATATCCGTTCAAAAGAAGCGAAAAAGTTTGTAGTCTCGGAATTGGAATTTCACCTCAATCAGGTGAAGAAGGAATGGATTGGGAAGGGCATGAGTGAGGCGGAGGCTGAGGAAAAGGCAGTAAGCCAAATGGGAAGTCCGTCCAAGCTTGGGCACGAGTTGAATAAACTTCATAAACCGAGGATTGACTGGTGGCTGATCGGTTTGCTGGCTATTACCATGGCGCTCAGTTTCCTGCCGCTGCTCACATTGGGTGGGGAGTATGAGGACAATTTTATCGCTAAGAAAGCCATTCATGTTTTCCTTGGAATATTGTTGGCAGTGATCATGATGTTTATCGATTATCGAAAGTTTGAAGGAAAAGGTTGGTTTTTTTACTCAGTTGGAGTTTCACTTTTATTATTATTGCTAACAGTCCCAAATACGATGGTAAATGGAATTCCATATTTTATGATTGGATCGTTCCCAATTGAAAGCTTTATGGCACTGCCTTTCTTTTTCCTGGGGTGGGCGTCATTTTTCAATAACCAGAAAATTAAACTATGGCATCATTTTATCTTATTTGCGTTGCCCCTGTTTTTATATATGGCAATACCAAACATGGCTGTCAGTTTCATATATATAGCAATGGTATTTATTATGATGTGGTGGAGCACGATCGGCAGGAAAGTTGCTGCGATCATTTCGATCGTGTCGATTGTGGGAGCTGTCGCATTTGGAGCACTTGCTTGGTTTACAGTGAAAGAATATCAGCTTGCCAGGATATTAGGTTTCCTCAATCCTGAAAAATATCCAGACAGCTGGGGGTATTCGTACTTGCAGCTGAAAGAACGGTTGACATCAGCAGGATGGTTCGGTTCTGCAGCCAAAAGCAATGCGATGCCATTCGAACATACAGATTACGCTTTTGTCAATCTAACCTATCATTACGGGTATTTATTTGCGATTGGACTATTCGTGATCCTTTCGCTATTTGCAGCCAGGATTATAATGATTTCCATTCAAATTAACTCCCGGTTTGGAATCTTGCTGCTTGTTGGCGGGGTGACATTGTTCCTTGTCCAATTCATCTATAATATCGGAATGCTGATTGGCCTGCTCCCACTGACGTCCATGTCTCTTCCATTCATCAGTTATGGATTGACCCCGATGATTTTTAACGCATTTATAATGGGGGTTGTATTGAGTGTCTATCGGAGGAAAGATTTTATTTTAAATAAAACTGCTTGATGATGATGGGGGAGGAACTGTATTCATTATGGTTCCTCTTTTATTTTTGTGGAGGGAAAATATTTTAGGCTACCAATTATTTTCATTAGTGCCCTGTTTTTTCATAACCTGGATAATTAGGTCACCAATAGGGGTTATTGGTGCCCTGTTTTTTCAAAATCTGGATAATTAGGTCACCAATAGGGGTGATTGGTGCCCTGTTTTCTCAAAAACTGGATATTTAGGTCGCCAATCGGGTTCCTTGGTGCCCTGTTTTCTCAAAATCTGGATAATCAGGTCACCAATAGGGCTCCTTGGTGCCCTGTTTTCTCAAAAACTGGATATTTAGGTCACCAATCGGGCTCCTTGGTGCCCTGTTTTTTCAAAATCTGGATATTTAGGTCACCAATAGGGCTCTTTGGTGCCCTGTTTTCTCAAAAACTGGATATTTAGGTCACCAATCGGGCTCCTTGGTGCCCTGTTTTCTCAAAATCTGGATATTTAGGTCAACAATAGATTCCAATCTCGACCCTATCATTTTGCTTCCAAATTTTATGATTACTTTTAAAATAACACATTTACTAAAATATTCATTTAGTGTAAAATTACACTAAATAATATATAGTATTGGAGGTTTTTGGAGTGAAGAAGGATGCCGGGTTTTTAATTATTTACTTAATACTTATGCCTCTTTTTCTATCATTTTTAGGGATTGGGATTATGCCAATTGAGAACTATGGGCCGCTAATAATGGTATTGACCATCTCGATTCTGGCTCTGATTATAGGGTACCGTTTTGGGAAAAGGCCAAAGGCTGCCACGTTTAATAGTCGGTATCTTCCGGTTTTTGCCCCTCTTTTAATTACGGTGCTTCTTGCTGCCATAGGGATGATTATTTCCAAAGGCTTTTTCGGGCACCAGGTTTGGGAAATCTTTGTATTCGCGCCATTCCCTTTTTTACCGAATTCTTTTATTTCAGCATTGATGGGTGAATTCATTCTTACATTCGCTGTGCCGTTTTCTTATTATTTATTCTTTTTGATCGGCTTTTTCGCTTCTGAACGGAGGACTCAGACGAAAGTCATCTTAAAAAAGGGAAATCTGTTCGCAGGCGTCGGTATCATTGTGCTGCTCTTGGCTGTGATTGGAACAATCTATATTGAGCGGAGCAAGCATGTTCTTCCACCTTCATATGGATTTGATTATGGCAATGGCTTCTCGAGTGTTGACCTTGAACCATACTATGTGACGAACCCAAATAATAAATTGCCTAAGCTGGAAGGCCCGGCAAGTTTTAGTGTGGAAACTCAAAGTGAAATGCCAATTTTGGATGGAGCAGAGGCAGCTTATCCAGTATATGCGGCCTTCGCAAACGCGACATATAAAGAGATAAGAAGTAACAACACGCTTCCGACTGGTGAAGAGGTCGTTAGTTTTACGAATACGATCTATGCCTTTGAGAGACTTGTATCAGGGGAAGTAGATATATTTTTCGGTGCCCAGCCCTCGGCATCGCAACAAAGCCTGGCAGAGAGTAAGGGGAAGGAACTCGTCCTTACTCCAATTGGGAAGGAAGCATTTGTGTTTTTTGTAAATGAAAAAAATCCAGTTGAAAACCTGACTTCAGAGGAAATTAAATCGATTTACTCAGCTAAAATAACCAATTGGAGTGAAGTGGGTGGAAAGGAAAACAGGATTATGGCTTTCCAGCGGCCGGCAGACTCTGGCAGCCAGACGATCATGGAAAAATTCATGGGTGACACGCCGTTGATGCCCGCTTTGAAAGAAGAGGTGGCGGGAATGGGCGATTTGATGGAGGAGGTCGCCAGCTACCGCAACTACAATAACTCCCTTGGTTACTCATTCCGCTTTTTCACAACTGGCATGAATCCCAATGCAAAAATCAAGCTGGTTTCACTGGATGGTGTTGAACCATCACCAGAGAATATCGCGTCAGGTAAATATCCATTTGTCGTCAACCTGTATGCAATTACTGTAAAGGATAACCCGAAAAAATCGGTGCAACCGATGCTTGAATGGATGCAGGGACCCGAGGGGCAGAAGCTGATTAAAGGGATTGGTTACATTCCATTGTAGGATAGGACAAGGTAGATCAAAATCACAAAGGCTAAACCTGAAAAAATTCTTGGTTTAGCCTTTATTTTATAAACGATTGATTTTGATAAAATGAGTAACAACTTTAAAGATAAAGGCTGGCTATTCCGCCTACCAATAGAAGAATTGAACCTGCTAATAAAGCTATTTTCGCAGAACGATTTGACTTATGAAATATTCTGAAAAACATTGTCAACACCTCGCTAACAAATAGTGTTTGCTAACTCTAATACGACTAAGGGATTATAAAAGTTTCAGATATTGCAGGAATGTGTTTATATCCTAACTTTCTCTAATGAAAAAAAGAGGGTGGTCCCGACTCGGAAACCATCCCCATTTGTTCATCATTAATCACCATCAAGCATTCTGAAGACGCCGCCAAGGACGCTGCCTTCGCCTTTGTTCTGCCCTCCAGCTTGTGGAGCGGCGGCGAATACTCTGCTGGCGAGGCGGCTGAATGGAAGTGATTGGATCCAAACAGTGCCTGGTCCTCTAAGTGTTGCAAAGAAAAGACCTTCTCCGCCAAATAATGCTGTTTTAATTCCTTTCACCATTTCGATGTCGTAATTCACGTTGCTTGTCATTGCAACAAGGCATCCGGTGTCGACTTTGATTACTTCTCCCGCTTGAAGCTCTCTCTTATGTATTGTTCCGCCCGCGTGGACAAATGCCATTCCGTCTCCTTCAAGCTTCTGCATGATGAAGCCTTCTCCGCCGAAGAAACCTGCTCCAAGCTTCCTTTGGAATTCAACCCCGACAGAAACGCCTTTAGCCGCAGCGAGGAAAGCGTCTTTTTGGCAGATGATTTTGCCGCCATTCTGACTTAGATCCATTGGAATGATTTTACCAGGGTATGGTGACGCGAAGGATACATGCTTCTTTTCGTGGCCAGTGTTCGTGAATGTGGTCATGAAAAGGCTCTCGCCCGTCAATAATCGCTTTCCGGCACCAAACAGCTTCCCAACCAAGCCGCCTCCGCTCCCTGAGCCGTCGCCAAAAATCGTCTCCATTTCAATTTGTTGATCCATCATCATCAGACTGCCAGCCTCAGCTACAACCGTTTCATTCGGATCCAGTTCAACCTCGACAAACTGCATGTCATCGCCGTAAATTTTATAATCAATTTCATGGTTTCTCAATACTATTCCCTCCAATAAAATCACCTTTACATGTTCATTGTACAACTTTGCGTCGAAAGTTGCAGAATTTTTGAAAGGACATCAGTCTTCGGGAAACATGAATGATTTTAGCTGTTATGCGTCAAGTATTTTAATTTAATGGTATGCCTTTGCTTTCCCTGTTTCTGCCCTTGATTTAAGGCTGAAACAGTTAAGATTTCTGCCACTAGAAGATGTTCAGTTTCATTTAGAAAATCCTCACCACCCAAAAATAGGCTTTTGCATATGTGACAATGCCTACTTCGTCTACATAAATTGTTGAAGAGTATCCTTATTAATTAGTGTCTTATCCTTATATACAGAAATATTTGCATATTGCTCACTTGGTTTCTTGTTTAGTGGAGCCCTGTCAATTTTTCGAGGAGGTAAACAAATGATGAATAATTTTCAAAATGAACTGCAAATGCTGAATGTTGGTGATTTCCAGGCAACTCAGCCGGTTAGCTGGGATCAAAACCAGTACCATTCAGGGGATGAACGTATTTTTTTAGGACTGGGTGGCTTTGGCGGTTGTTTCGGTTTTTCTTGTTTCTTTAGCTGCTTTGGTTGCGGCGGGTGTTTCCGCTGCGGTGGATGCGGCGGCTGTGGAAGATGTGCTCGTTGCGGCGGGTGCGGACGCTGTGGCGGTTGTGGCCGCTGCCATCGTGGTTAAGTTAATCAATCCAGAATTCAGCCCCTGCGGTAGTTCTTTGCAGGGGCTTTTCTTATTTCATTCCGAGACATAAGGGACAAATTGCGCTACATACGATGATAATGACAGTCAATGAAGGAGAGTAAAGGCTTTAGTGCCTGAGGAGGAGTGAGATGGTGAAGCTGGAACCTTCTATGATATTGAAGGTGAAAAGAGATACGTTTTATCTCGCAGAACCGAACCGGGGAGTTTATTTAAGGAATAATTCATGTTCATTCCGTCTTGAAGGGAATGGTATTGATCAGTGGGTTGAAAAGCTTTTGCCAATGTTTAACGGGGAGTATTCGCTGGGGAAATTGACCGATGGCCTGCCTGAACCATACAGGGAGCGTGTTTATCAAATTGCTGAGGCACTTTTTGAAAATGGTTTTGTAAGGGATGTGAGCCAGGATGAACCGCATCAATTATCTGAGCAAGTCCTGAAAAAGTTCGCTTCGCAAATAGAGTTTGTCGATAATTTGGCTGGTTCAGGTGCATCAAGATTCCAGTCATTCCGCAAGGCAAAGATACTGGCCATCGGCTCTGGTCCCATGTTGAATTCGGTCGTTTCTACTTTGCTGGAATCCGGTCTGCAGAAAGTGAATGTCGCTATTACAGATGAAATCCCAACCAATAGAAAAAGATTGGCAGAGCTTATGAATCATGCGCGTAAAACTGATTGTGAGGTGGAGTACGAGGAGTTTAACAATAAGGATTGGAGCGAGCTGCTGAGACCTTTCGACTCGGTCCTGTATGTTTCACAAAATGGCAATGTTGAAGAATTGAAGGTTTTGCAATCGATCTGCAGGGAGGAGAGGAAAACCTTCATACCTGCCATCCTTTTCAACCAAACAGGCATAGCCGGTCCATTGATTGCTCCTGATTCGGAAATTTGCTGGGAGTCTGCGTGGAGGCGATTGCATTCTACTGTTTTGGAAAAAGAGCCTATAGACTCTGCCGTATCTTTTACGACTGGAGCATTGCTGGCTAACGTTATGACATTTGAATTATACAAAGAACTTGCTGGCGTCACGAAATCTGAACAAAGAAACCGAATCTATTTGCTCGATTTAGAAACTTTTGAAGGAAGATGGCATTCGGTTTTAGCACATCCACTAGTAACTGGAGTTTTTTCATCCATAAAGGTAGGAGATCTTGAAAATAGGCTTAATCATGATTTTAGGATAGCTGAACCAGAAAAATTTTTGCAGTATTTCAGTCTATTGACTTCAAAGGAGACTGGGATATTACATGAGTGGGAAGAGGGAGACCTTAAGCAGCTTCCATTGACACAATGCAGGGTTCAGGCAGCCGATCCGCTGTCAGATGGGCCGGCTGAATTACTGACGGCAAGGGTTTGTACAGGGTTCACACATGAAGAAGCACGAATAGAGGCGGCGTTGATGGGGATTGAATCATATACTGCCCGCCTTGCAGAAATCATTGATAACCGCGGCATTCTGGGTGTTGGTGCCGGTGAAACCTTTGCGGAAGCTGTTGGGCGAGGTCTGCAAAAATGTCTTTCAAAAGAACTGGATCATCGAAAGATCAGTGAAAAAGAGTCGATTTCCCTTTTCGACCTTGAGCGGATTGAAGACCAACGTTGTGCTTTTTATCTAAAGGCTCTCACTACGATACAGGGAGCACCGCGAGCGGGGATTGGAAAGGAAATTCGGGGTTTCCCCGTTATCTGGATCGGAACAAATAAAGGCTGGTATGGAAGTGCTGGTCTGAATACAACTTTGGCATTAAGAAGCGCTTTGCAGAATGCTTTATCCGATTTTCAAAATGAGTTAGCTGGGGATGGAGCTCAAGTTCTGCAAGATTCAGAGGTTCATTTTTCTGAAAGAGGTAAACAAAGCTTGAAAATTCTGGAATATACTGGAAGGATCCAGCGTGAATTCCTGCTGTCAGCCATTGAGGTTCTTAAACAGAACAGAACCAAAATGTCCGTTTATGAATTAAGCATTGAACCAATTTTCAAACAGCAACTAGATGGAGTATATGGTGTTTCGCTGCGAGGGGAGGGATCAAGGTGAGTTCCTTCGTAGTCATTATAGGAGAAGGCTGGCTGGCTGATTGTGTTGCTGAGGAATTATCTTCACGATATCAAGTGTTCAGAAGGATTGATTTTGAGAATGGACTGCCCGAAAATTCAGAGTTGATGCTTGTCCTTCATGATTATTGGAACCCCATAGCGCATCAAAGAGCTGAAGAAGCGGTAAAACTGACTGGCAGTCCGTGGCTCCGAGCCTTTGTTTCGTTTGGGGAGGGAATCATTGGGCCGCTCGTCAGGCCTGGCACACCTGGATGTTCGCAATGTGCTGACCTGAGGAAGCTGCTTGGGGGGCAGGAGCGAAGCGAAATGAGAGAGGTGAAGCGAAAGCTGGAAGCCGAAAAAGAAACACCTTCGGATTCTTGGGCATCGAAAAATGGCCTTCTGCATCTGGTTCATTTAATAGTAACTGAAGCAGACAGGGTTCTAGCGGGCAAGAAGAGCCTTTCGGCAGGACGGATGCATTTTACCGACTTAAAAACATTGAATGGATCCTGGCATTCGTTCCAGGCAGATTCCCTGTGCAGTGTATGCAGTACCATTCCAGACGATTCAGCTTCGCTTGCAAAAATCGCATTAAATCCAAGTCCGAAGATCAGTGCCGGCAGCTACCGATGTACACCGCTGGATAAGATGAAGGAAGTGCTCGTTGCCGATTATTATGACAATCGGACAGGGCTTTTAAACAGTAAAATGTACGATTTAGTCACCCCTTTCGCTGATGCTAGCGTCAATCTGCCAATGATTACTGGCGGCAACGAAGGCACAGCCGGCAGGACACAATGCTACGCAGAAAGCGAATTGACTGCCATACTGGAAGGACTTGAGCGCCACTGTGGACTTCAGCCCCGCGGTAAGCGGACCGTCATCCATGATAGTTACCGGAACCTGGAAGAGCAGGCATTGAACCCATTGGAAGTTGGTGTCCATGCCGACAAAGAATATGAAAAGCCGGGTTTTCCATTTCAAAAATTTGACCCTGAAAGGCCGATGGATTGGGTTTGGGGGTACTCACTTATAGAAGAGCGTCCGATTCTCGTCCCCGAGCTGCTTTCCTATTATAGTCTGGGGTGCGGTTCAGCCGGATTTGTTTATGAAACATCAAATGGCTGCGCGCTTGGCGGAAGCAGGGAAGAGGCGATTTTCTACGGCATCATGGAAGTGGTGGAGCGTGATTCCTTCCTTTTGTCATGGTACTCAAAACTGAAGCTGCCTCGCCTCGATCTTCAATCTGCCAATGATGAAGAACTGCTCTTGATGGCGGAGCGGATGAGGGCTGTAGCTGGCTATGATCTGTATTTATATAATGCCACCATGGAGCATGGTATTCCAAGTGTCTGGGCTATGGCGAAAAATATAAAGGATAATGGATTAAATATTATTTGTGCGGCAGGGGCCCACCTTGATCCGGTCAAGGCAGCGAAAAGTGCTGTTCAGGAGCTCGCCGGCATGATGATGAATCTAGATGGGAAATTGGAAGGAAACAAGGAGAAATATTTGCAAATGCTTGATGATGATTCACTAGTGCGGGAAATGGATGATCATGGAATGCTATATGGATTACCGCAGGCAGAGGACCGTTTAGGCTACCTGCTCGAAGATGACCGGCAAGTACAGAGTTTTCAAGACGCTTTTCAAAAGGAGTCCCGTCACGCTGACCTGACGGAGGATCTAAAGGATATCCTCATGGAATTCCAACAGTTGGGGCTTAATGTTATCGTTGTCGATCAGACTCCCCCTGAGATAAGGAGGAATGGGCTTTATTGTGTGAAAGTATTGATACCGGGAATGCTGCCAATGACTTTTGGGCACCATCTGACTCGCCTCACAGGGCTTGATCGGGTGCTCCACGTCCCAATGAAGCTTGGTTATGTGAATAAACCGTTATCATTTGAAGAACTAAATCACTTCCCGCATCCGTTCCCTTAGGAGGCAGCAGAATGAATCTTGATCAATTTTTAATGGATCTTCAGTTTGATATAGAACGTGCCAATCAAGAAAACTGGGAACCTAACTGGGAAGACGCTCCACTACCCTATAAACTATATCGAGGATTGCCAGTAGTGCCTCTGTCAGGGGAGGTGCCTTTATCCCTGGCAGAAATCAGGCAGCCAGCCACACCGGGTATCAAGGAGATCGCACATTTCCTCTGGTATGTTTATGGAATTACGCAAGTAAGCGAGTCGCATTTTTCAGAAGAGGTTTATCCAGACCATACCTATAGGAGGCATGCTCCTTCCGGCGGGGGCCTTTATCCTAACGAACTTTATCTATATTTAAAGCTAGAGGATCTGCCTGACGGGATCTACCATTATGACCCGGCTCATCACCGCCTTGTTTTGCTGCGGGCTGGAAACTTCGATTCATATATTGCTTCCGCTCTTGGTGACCGTTGCGATATCTCTTCATGTTTTGGGACTGCATTCGTTTCTACGATGTTTTGGAAAAACTTCTTTAAATACAATAATTTTTCCTACCGGCTGCAAGGATTAGATGCTGGGGTACTGGTGGGGCAGCTTCTGGCAACGGCAAAACGTTTTGGTTTCGCTTCTGGTGTTTACTTTCAGTATTTGGATTCGGCAATCAATTATCTTCTCGGGTTATGTGAGCTGGAGGAGAGTGTGTATTCAATTATTCCGCTGTCAGTGGAAATGACCAACTGGTCTGCAAACGGAGCATCTTCACGATATAACATAACGTCTGATGAATTGAAAAGGGAACTGAAACCGTTGGAATTTGAGCGTTATGAAAGGTCGGAGAAAATATTAGAGTTTCCGAAATTAATAGCTTTGAATGAAGCCTCGAAACTGGAGTCCACCGAGTCGTTTTACAGGGTATGTAACACGCCTTGTGAAGTTAAAGACAGTGTGCAGATCACTCTCCCACATACGGAATCATTAGCGTTTGATTTGGCAGAGGTAAGTAAAAAACGTACTTCTCCAGAGATGGACTTTGTTTTGTCCAGGGTGAGTCAGCAGCAGCTGGCCTCCTTGTTGAAGGAATCAATGTCAGCTTTTGCCTACCGGAATGACTTGGACGAAATTCACTCCAGCCAGGAGCCAAGGGTTTCAATCTATGGCTGTTTCTATAATGTAGAAGGCATCACAAATGGAGCCTACTACTACAACCATGCAGAACATAGATTACAAGAAATCCAGCAAGGGGACCACCGTCTTCGTTTACAAACAGGGTTGTCGATTGATAATGTCAACCTGCAGCAAGTACCAATTTGCCTGCATGTCGCAGGCAATAAGAATTTTTTACGAGAAGAATTAGGGTACAGAGGCTATCGAATTTTACAAATGGAAGCAGGAATGCTCGTTCAAAGTTTACTTTTAACAGCATCTGCACTTGGCTTAGGGGGCCATCCCCTTCTTGGGTTCGATGCAAGCAAGGCCGACGATCTTTATCGAATGAAAGGAAAAACTAGCTTAATCCAGATACCAATCGGCTCATATCAACCACGTCAATGGTTAAAAGGAAGTTTGCATAGCTAGGAATGCAGAAATAGGCGAAAATGAAAGGCAAGGGAAACAGTCTTACAGGGTCGTTATTCCTGCAGAAAAATGCCAAAGTAATCGGGGCGCAAGAAAATTTTATATCAGAAAACGCACAGTAAATGATTTACTGTGCGTTTTAAGTTGTGTAGTTTACTGAATTTTTTTGGGTTTTTGAAAAATCTTATGGTAAACTATAAGAAATCTATTTGTAAAATTTTACATATGATATTTGTTAGTAAATGAAATGTTTTAAGTTTTCCTTAATCTTTTGAGGGAGAGGAGCTCTTATCATGATTTTTTTTCGCCACTTACCACAGATAAGTATGGACTTGTCAGAATGGACTCCTTTTATACAGAACAAGTGGTATCGAAAACATTATATGAAGTTTGTATATTTACTTCAGTTCATTATTTTTATGGTACCCTATTTCTTTGGAACAGGTTTCACTCAAATTAATGTATTTTATCTCATTATAATAGGTATTTTTGTCTTTCTTATTCACGAATGTCTACACGTTTTAGTCGTAAACAAAAAAGGCAATATTAGCTTAACATTTAGCGGGGTATTTTTTTGGCTAAATACAGATGCAATTCTATCCAAAACAAGGTTTTGGATTTTCATGAACTTGCCCTTTATTGCATTATCGGTAGTCCCTGCCACTATGTCTTTCTATGTATCAGGAGATATAAAATCGATCATTTTATTTGTGTGTTGGATAAACTCAATAATTTCTGCTTCAGATATTTACAATTCATTTTTAATTGCAATTAAACCGAAAAACTCAGTTTTTTACAGAGGTTATTATCAAGTGAAATAGTTTTGCTATTCTAGCAATCAAGCTTTTGCAGAATCTCTTAGTTTTCCATCGGATCAGTAATAACTCCAGCATCAAACGGAATGTTTCGATGCTGGGTGACGCCAAATTGCTTATTGGTGATCCTTAATTGATTAATATCATTTTCAGGTGTTGATCCATTGTATTGGACAGCTAAGATTAGATGAAAATCCTTGTCTACTTGATAATTTTTAATAGTCATGAAATCCTCGTGCATGCCTTCTTCTAGTACGGATTCTTCATCAAGCCCGCCAATAATTCGATTTCTTGCTATAAAGGGTTCAATCATGAATTCATCATCATCCTTGGCGACTATCATCCCGTCTTTCTTGATGAACTCGACTTTCTCGAGGATTGGTTTTCCGATGCCTTCCCAGGTGAAATCATATCCCAGATAGAATTTCTTATCATCCTTATAATACTCAGAACCCGTGGTAGTATGCTCCATTTAGTAAAATCTCCATCACTGCTGACATAGTGAAATGTCCAAATGATCCCGACAGCCACACTGATAATCATCAACATAATCATGATTGGTTTTTTTTTATAAAATGCGCCCTAAGCTATTTTTAAATCAACTTAAATATATTTTTACGGTATCCAAATACGCCTAGTAAGTAGTAGTTGTTCCTTGTTTGAGCCGTTAGTGCATAATCCTCCTGCTTTAAATGTTAAGATTTATTTTTCAAAAAGTGCAACCAAATCTTTCCTTCATTTCGTTATACTTATGTAGCAAATGAAAGGAGGTTTCCTCAATGAAGAAGGAACAGGAATTAATCGTTAGGATCAGGGGAGGAGACCATGAGGCATTCGGTATCCTTGTTAAGCCATTGTTGTCTTCGGCTTATAAGACAGCGTATATAATCCTGCGATCAAAAGAGCATGCTGAGGATGCATTGCAGATTGCCCTTGAGGGTGCATATGTCAGCATTATGAAAAAGAAGGATATCACGAATTTTAAAGCGTGGTTTTATCGACTTGTTTATTCTCGGTCTATAGATATATACCGAAAAAACAATCGCCTGGCTTACATAGATTTTGATGATAATAGAGAAGCTCAGCTGAAAATTACTTCTGAGTCAGCTCAGCAAATCGCCATACATAAAGAAAGCAAGAGTGAAATGGTTCGCCACCTGATGAAGTTGAAAAGGGAGCAGAGCTTGCCGCTATTCCTTTATTATTATGAAGACATGTCTGTAAAGGAGATTTCGCTAATCCTCAATGAAAATATCAATACGGTAAAAGCAAGGATGAAGCGGGGGAAACAAAGCCTGGCAAAAATCCTCCAGGAATCCAGGCAATTTGTACAGGAGGTGAAGGTAAATGGGATCTAATAAAAAGGACCGGGTGGAATCGGTCGAACAGCTGGAGGTTCCTGAAAGTATTTTTCAATTGATCGACGAGATACCAAAGAAACCAATCACCCCCGAAGCAGAAGAACGAGTTGCTGAAGATTGGAATAGATTTCAGACCAATTCAAGAAGTCAAAGAAACGGCATCATTAGAAAGAGAATGGCAATATTTTCACTTTCGGCTGCAGCAGCACTAGGGCTTTTCATCAGCACAGCCTTTGTTTCACCGGCCGTAGCGCAAGTGGCATCCCGGATTCCGTACATTAATCTTATTTTTGAAAAGAAAATCGAGGTGAAAACCCTTGAAAATGAAATAAATCAAGCAATCGTGAAAAAGGATTTTAAAAATATTGCACTGCATGTTAATAGAAAAGAGAAATATATTGAAGCGATGGTTTTTAATACCGAGGAATATTATCACGAAATGAAAACACCAATTAAGGATATGATCAGCTCAATTCTTAAGTCGAGGAATGAAGAAGATTACGATATCAGGGTGGCAAACGATCCGGAAGCTTTTGAACAATGGAGCAAGATTGATGTAGAATCTGATAAAAAGATTGCTGAAATAGAGAAAACGGTATATGAAGTGCTGGGTAAATACAATTTTGATTCTCCAAGACACACAAGCGGGATCAGTGTGAATCGAGTCAATCTCGAGCTTCCGGTGACCGAACCTAACATCAAGAATATCCCAATCGAAATAAAAGAAAAGCTCAAACAAAGAGAACTTGGCGATATCGAAGTAAAGGTATACACATATGAACCTGGGCTGGAAGAACGTGGCGGCAAGTTCATGAAGATATTTGATTCGATTGCCACAGGGTTAAAGGCAAAGCCGGAATACCAAATCGATTCTGTAGGTTTCTCTAATAATAAAAAAGAGCATTATTACATTTCGATTCGGTTGGTTCTGAAGTCAACGGATCCTGATATTGAGCAAGTAGCTGAAACGATCGAAAAAACAGTCCAGGACTTTCTCCAATCTGAACAAGCTTTAAATTCCATCCAGGATGAAAAATACCAGGTTGTCATTTCAAGCAGCGATCAGAAAAAGATGAAGGTCATTAGCAACTAAGCATTGACATCTCATGCTTTTTGCACAACTTTTTCTAGGATGGATTTCGTTGATATGGTAAATATCCTTCAAATTAATAGGAAAGTATGTGTAAAAAATGATTGAAAGTTTCCTGGTGTCATTGTTGGGGAGGATAGAAAAATTAGAGTGTATATGCCTTCTGGTTCTGCCGAGAAAAGATATCCTGTTCTAAAAGGTGAGCATCTCTCATATGGTGATGCCTCCTCATTGAAGTTAAATAGACCCAAGGGGAGGGATTTCTATTGTTCGGGAAACATAGAAATTTAATAGTGTCATTAATATTGTTTTTTGTTAGTTTGATAACCTGGCAGGTAACAGGTGGCTTTGCTGAAAAGTCGAATGAAATGGACTCGATTACGTCTATTGCGATTTATAGTTTTCTTGCAACGGCTCTATTTCTTTTTATTTCAATAGTTCTCTTAGTAAAAACAATCATTTCTAAAAGCAATGTTTATTGACCAGGAAGCCAGATGACGGAACTCCTGCTATCTTCGTTTATTGAAGTGAAGATAGCGTGGGAACCGTCTTCTTGTTTTTCTGGAATATAATACACAGAGGTGATAAAATTTTATAACATTCAGAAAGTTTAAGGAGAATAAAATGTAAGACAGGGGGTTGAGAGATGAAACCTATAAACAAAGCGAGAATCATCATTATAGGAAGCGGTTTTGCCGGGATTGCAGCGGCTGTCAGGCTAAAACAAGCCGGGGAAAATGACTTTATCATTCTTGAGCGCTGTGAAGACGTAGGAGGAGTATGGAGGGATAACCGTTATCCAGGCTGTGCGTGTGATGTGGAGTCCCATCTATATTCCTTATCCTTTGCTCCTAATCCAAATTGGAGCCGCAAATTCTCTTCACAATCCGAAATCTTTGCCTACCTGCAGGATTGTGCCAAAAAGTTTGACCTGATAAGTCATGTACGCTTCCGGCATGAGGTTAAGAGAATGGAGTGGAACGAAGACACTGGTGAGTGGTATGTTGCCACAAGTCAGGGAGAATTTAATGCTAAAATAGTCGTTGGTGCATTTGGCGCACTTAGTAATCCGGCTATTCCAAACCTTAAAGGTTTAGATACTTTTGCAGGGGAGGCATTCCATTCCTCCAATTGGCCAAAGAACTTTGAACCAAAAGGAAAGCGGGTCGCCGTCATCGGAACTGGCGCATCGGCAATCCAGTTTATCCCGGCATTACAGCCTGAAGTGGACTTGATGACAGTTTTTCAGAGGACCCCGGCCTGGGTAGTTGGTCGTCCTGATCAAAAAATATCCCCTACTAAGCAGAAGCTGTACAGCATGTTTCCTTTATTACAAAAAGCAACCCGGTTAGGGATTTATATTAGGCGTGAGTTACTTGGCATTGCTTTCAGGAATCCAAAGTATATGAAAATTATAGAAAAAGCTGCCCTCAGCAATATGTACCGTTCCATCAAGAATCCTGTACTAAGGGAGAAGCTCACACCAGATTATATAATAGGTTGTAAGAGAATTCTTCAATCAAATGTATACTATCCAGCAATGGCGGCACCCAACGTAAATGTTGTTACTACAGGAGTCGTCGAGGTAACCGAGAATTCCATCATTGCAGCGGACGGTACGGAAGTAAAGGTGGATACAATCATCTTTGGTACAGGTTTTCAAATAACAGATATCCCTTTCGCTAACTATATTTTTGGCAAGCATGGCGATTGTTTAGCTGATGTTTGGGCAGGTAGTCCCAAAGCATATCTGGGGACAACTGTGTCAGGATTCCCCAATTTATTCATTATGCAAGGTCCGAACACCGGACTTGGACATACCTCGGTAATTTATATGATAGAGGCTCAAATTAAACAGATGATGAAGGTTTTGAAGCATATGCAGAAAAATCAGCTCGACGTCATCGAACCGAGTGTGGACGCCCAGAACGGTTTTGTGGAAAATACAGAAAAATCGATGAAAGGAACTGTTTGGACAAGCGGGGGGTGTAAAAGCTGGTATCTGGACCACACGGGAAGGAACAGCACCCTTTGGCCAGGATCTACCTTTTCTTTTAGTAGATTAACAGGAAAGGTAATAACGGGAGACTATATCGGCCGTCAATCTTCTGCAGAAACTGAAGTACCGGCAAGAAAGTAAAATGATACAGGCTCGCCTGGGTAGGAGAGCCTGTATTCCTTCATTATTTATCATTAATAAGAAAGTTATGGCAATTAAGAAGACCTTCTTTTAATTCTTTGCTAACCCTTTCGGAATCGTAGGCACAAACAGAAAGAAGTTCAGTTTCGGTCACAATGTTATCGGCTTCTTGTTCAGAGACCAATAATTTGCTGTTGATTTCCTGATCATCCCGCCATTCTACATGAGCCCAACTGCGAATAACTAAATCGAGCTCTGAATAACCTTCGATTAAGTTCGGGAGGAAATCAAAAATAGAATTTACGCTAAAGTCTCCCTTGGCATAATAAAAGTCATAATTATTGACGAACTTTACTTTTTCCAAACTGCTTTCTTCCTGTGACTCCATAAGTCTTTTAGTAATCAAGGGTATAATCCGGTCATTTTCTATAATGATGGAATATTCATCACGTTCCAGACCGGAAATGACAAAGTCAGCCAATTTAGTAATATACTGGTCCTGATTCTCAAAGAAATATAGACCATGTCCCTTGGTAAGGCCTGCAAGTTCATTAACTTCTTTTAAATGCATACTTTCCAAATTAGCACCCCATCAAATAAAACACATTATCAATAAAGTGTATCATACTTGGATGTTAATATGTGTTTACTTACAAAATCTTTGTATTGGAACATTTATGGTTATAGTTTGTTTAACTACAGTGAAAGATCAGGACCTTAATAAGGCTCTGAGCTTTCTGCGTGACCTGGTGGTTATTAAAATCTGTATGACTCTCCGTCATTTGGGACGAGAACACTTGAGGAGATTCCTTTTTCAACTGCAAAACTTTTCAGTTCTTCCCTTGATAGTGTCCAATGGTTGACGGCTTCCATATGGCTGGCGATTATTTTTGCAGAAGGAGCGGCTTTATGGACTTCAAAAACATCGTCTTTCCCCATGACAAGTGAACCGCCTTGAAGGAATTGATTGTCCCCCGCATTAACGACAATAACTTCTGGTGTGTGGGTGTCTATTGCTTCTTGTACACCTTCATACCAGACAGTGTCTCCTGCAACATATAAGGTTTTCTCGGAATCATGCTTAAAGACGACACCACAAACCAGACCGGCTAGTTTTAATATTTCCCCTCTGCCGTGCTCGCCTTTGGTCTTAATTAACTGAACGCCTTTGAAAACGGTATCTTCCTGTAAAACTTCAACATTTTTAAATCCGTCATTTTTGACAGAATTGACATCTTCCTCATTTTGTACAAACATTTTTATATCCTTCGGAAGTGCCTCTTTGGCAGCATCATCATAGTGGTCCAAGTGTAAATGAGTTACAATGACCGCATCCACATCATTAATAATGTCATCAATAGAGGACGGCAAGATGACCAGAGGATTGTTCTGGTCCTGCCTTAATGAATTCGGGAAGGGAGGATATGATCCTTTTTCAGCCAAAAATGGATCGATTAAAAACTTCTTGCCAGCATATTTTACAACTAATGTTGCATTTCGAATTTGTTGTATATTCATATTTATTAGCTCCTTTTCTATAATGTATATATAGTTTATAATAAGACCGCTTTTGACTTACATAGCTTAAATCAAGTCTTTTTGCTCTTTCACTTGATTATTGAAAGGATTTGAAAAAATGTTGGATACCACCGATTTGAAAATTATAGAGGAACTGACCCTTAACAGCCGGATTACGATGAAGGAACTGGGTGAAAAAGTGCATTTGACAGGCCAGGCTGCTTCATCTAGAGTCACCAAGTTAGAGGATCTCGGAATCATTGAAGGGTATACCATTAAAGTGAACCAAATGAAAATGGGGCGTTCAGTTCATGCAATCATACATATTTTTACGAAAAGCACGAATCATCAGCCTTATCTTTCGTTCTTAAAAAAACAAGAATCATACGTTATGAACCACTATAAAGTCAGTGGGGAAAGCTGTTACCTCTTAGAATGCAGATTTCCGTCCAACGAGATTTTAGATGAATTTTTGACAATCTTGAGCAATTATGTGAGCTATAAGCTTTCGATTGTAATTAATAAGCAGTGATGGAGTGCGCCTAATTCCTTCTTTCAAGAGCGAACATCCATACCCTCGTCTCCCTCCATGAATACATTGATAGTATGGAGGTGAAAAGATGGAAAGAAAAGATCAGAAGGGTGATTTAGCTGATTTGTTTTGCAACCATAACGTGAATAGCGTGCCTTTTCCCAATCTAAGGATCATTCCTGGACGTGAAGTGCCGGATGACTGTGTTTTGGTTTGTGTAGGTCCAATTTGTTATTTAGCATGCTATGGAGTTGGCGAAGAGCCATTTGACGATTGCCAGATTGCTTGTACTGAGAGCGGCCAATGCTACATTGTTTGCCCATATTTTCCCGAAGAAGAATAATGATTATCTCGAGAGAGGAGCCGTTTAAAAGGGTTCCTCTTTCGTTTGTCGAAAGATTAAAACTGCAATTATTAGAAAATTATGACATAATAAAATTGATATCAGTTTGGCAGAGGGAGTGATGAGGATTGACTAATATGTTTCCAATCAATGAGGTGAGAGAGAGGTTTCCTGCTTTAAGTCGAAAGGATGATGGTCGGCAGGTGATTTACTTTGACGGGCCTGGCGGTACTCAAATGGTCGATTATGCAATGGAATCAATGTATCGGTACATAAGAAATGGCATGGCAAATCTTCATGGTACCTTCAACACCAGTGCTGACACGGATGCAATGCTGGACAAAGCACGGGAGGCAGTCGCTGATTTGCTTGGATGCCAGGCGAATGAAGTTGCGTTTGGAGCGAATATGACGACACATGCTTTTGCGATTGCACGGAGTCTGGCTGGGTTTATCAAGGAGGGTGACGAGATTGTGGTCACCGAGCTCGACCATCGGGCCAATGTGGATCCTTGGATTACCCTTGCGAGGGATTGCGGCGCGAAGATTAAGTTTATTAAACTGGATTCTGAAACTTTCACCTTAAATTTAGAAGACTTAGAAGATACCATCACTGATAAAACAAAGCTGGTGGCCGCCGGGATGTCATCGAATGTGACAGGGACTGTGACGGATTTAAAGCCAATAATTGAACGTGCGAGAGAAGTTGGCGCCCTGGCAGTTGTCGATGCGGTCCATGGAGTGCCGCATTTATCGATTGATGTCCAGGATCTAGGGTGTGACATCCTGCTATGTTCTGCATACAAGTTTTTCGGGCCGCATGTCGGCATAGCTGTGGTAAGGCAGAGATTATTTGAAAAACTTCCAGTCTACAAGCTAAAGCCAGCGCCTGAGGAAATACCTTACAAGCTTGAAACAGGGACTCAGAATCATGAAGGTATCGCTGGGGTGATGGGAGCCATCCGGTTCATCGAAGAGTTAGGAAATGGTGAGACGAGAAGAGAGCGACTGTTGTCCGGAATGCAAGCAATAGATGAATATGAAAGTGAACTTGCAGCAGAAGTGGAAAGCTTTTTGCGCAGTCTCCCGGAAGTGACGCTGTATCGTGCAGCATCTGGACAAAGGACACCAACATTTGCTTTTACAATTGAAGGTCATAATTCACGTGAGGTCACGGCATGGCTTGCCGAAAAATTCAATATGTGTGTCGCAGATGGGGACTTCTATGCCTCCACGATGGCTGAGGTACTCGATGTCTACTCAACTGGCGGCTGGGTGCGGATTGGGCTGGCACCTTATAATACATTGGAAGAAATCCAGCAATTTAAAAAAGCATTGGCAGCTTTCATCCAACAGCATCAGCAAAATGTTGTTTAAAAGAAAGTGAATTTTACAGTAGGGGAAGATGAACGATGTTTGGGATAAGTAATTTTGAAGTATTTTTGGCAACAGCGATCCTGCTCAATTTGACACCTGGGACAGATACAATGTACATAGTGAGCAGAAGTATCTCGCAAGGCAGGACAGCCGGGATTTTCTCAGCCTTTGGAATTTCTACCGGAATCATTGTCCATACTCTTCTTGCAGCTTTCGGATTATCCGTCATATTGACGCAGTCAGCTTTTTTATTTCAAACTGTTAAAATTGCTGGAGCCATTTATCTGGCTTATCTGGGGATTCAGATGTTAACAGCCAAAAGCAGGGCACATGAACAGAAAGCTTTGCCAATCCAGAGCAACAAAAAAATCTTTTTTCAAGGCATGATCACGAACGTGACGAATCCAAAGGTGGCTTTGTTTTTCCTGGCATTTCTTCCTCAATTCATTCACGCTGATGGAGGTGCTGCTAGCCCGATTCCATTCATCATTCTGGGATTGACGTTCACCTTGACCGGGGGAGCCTGGAGTTTGCTGACTGCCTATTTCTCCTCGATGGCAACATCAAGGCTCAGGAAAAATGAAAAAGCCGGTAGCGTCTTAAACCGCTTGACTGGCATTGTTTTTATCGGAATGGGCATAAGCTTGCTGAAGACAAAAGCTGCATCGTAATCAAAGAAAAACTAGAGTAGCCTGGACATTATGCCAGGCTATCTTTTAATGGAAGCAAAGTCTAAGTGTTAATAGTTTTTATATCGTACATACTCATAGTTTGAAGTAGGAATTTGTTTTAAGATTTTGCCGTCCTTGTCACGATGGATTTCGTACTCTCTGTAGGTTTCAACGATATATCCGTCTACTTCCTTGTCCAGTGATTCTATGTGCAGGTATTCAAATTCAGGTAAGATGGTTTCTAAAATGTCATCGTCATCCTGGACACTGGCGTCGGTCTCCAAATATTCGAGCTCAGCGTTTTTCTGGGCATTTTGCGGATAGGTATAAACCAGGTATATACAGAATAGCAAGAGTGCGGATAATCCTAATATTCGTATCAATTTAATTGCTCCTTTTGTTCAAGTTACATTAAACCTTATGCCTGTCCAGGAAGGATTATAACCGAGGGGATGAATGTTAATTCAGAAGGTTAAATATGCCCGAAGTGATGCTTACAGCTTTTACTTGAATTCAGCCCAACGTTTCAATAGCCTTTTTCTGTGAAAAAAATCCCTGGTGTCTGTTTAGACTCCAGGGATTTATTGTGCCTTATTTCTTAAACTTCTCAGGGAATTGCTTGACGACAGCTTCAGAAATGGCATCGGCCATCATAATGATATGAGTCATTCCGTCATCAATCGAAACGATTCGTGCCGCCCAATCTTTTTCCAGACTTGCAGCAAGGTCATCTGCCACCAATTCAAGATGCGCATAAAGCAGCTTTTTAACTTCTGCATTTTTTAAGTTCGGGTTGGCACTGCTAAGGAAGGCCGAGATATCATCAGCATTTCGATACCATTCTTTGTTAAGCTGATCCAGCTTTGCTTTATCTCCACTTTTGGCTGCTTCGACAATACCTCCAGCTATGACGATATGCTCTTTAAGCAAATCCGTAAGCTTCTTGCCAGCATCCTCGCCGTACACCGGTTTGATGGCATTTCCGATATCCTCCTGGTTTTTCAGGAGTCTCTCGAGCACCTCTTTTTGGTCCTCAGCACCAGCTGTTGTGGCACTTGTTATATAGTTGCTTGTCCACAAAACATGATCAACCCACAGTCTCCGGAAAGTATTCTCGAATTTCACCTCAGATTGGGTGATACATTTGTGCTGTGGTTTAGCGTAGGCAGGTGTTGATCCAGCCATCATATTTAGCGGCATTAATAGAATAAAACCCATCAACAATAATTTTTTCATTGTACATATTCTCCTTCTGCGGTTAATAACATCCTCATTATTATTTATAAAACGCATTTTTTTATCCAAAACTATTCTGCTGAAGGCATAATAAAGACCGCCATAAGGCGGCCGACAAGTTATTGTAATTTGCTTAAATCATAATACTGTACAGTCTTTCCATCGCGGTCGAACTGGATGATCAATTCGTTCTTATTAAATTGATAGATGAATTGCCCGCAAGTCGCGCTTTCGTAGCAGGAGACGTTTTTTGCTTCATTAGGGTATCCATATATCTTGATAACCTGGCTTTTGTCTTTCGGAAGGGAACTGAGTTTTAAATATTCCGGATAGACTTGCAGACCGAACACCGAGCCATTCTTCATGTTAAAATTCACACGGACTCCGGCTCCTTCGCTATTATAGTACAGTGATCTGATATTCAGCTGGTCCTCGGTTTTTATTGGTTTCCCTAATTGCTGTAGAAGCTGGCTGTAGGTGGAACCAATATAAACACCATGAACATCGAGGTTCTTAGCCGTATCGATGTAAGCATCTTTAATGCCATTTTTGATCAACAAAGTCTTTTGTTTCTCTGCATTTGCTTTATCTGCAAAAACTCCAGCCTGTATACGGTAAAAGGTTTTATCTTTAATGGCCTTTGTGATGACTGTGGCTTCAATTCCTTTCTTCTTCAGAACAGCGATTTGCTTCGTTGCATTTTCTTTCTTGGAAAAAGAACCCCCGACTACTGCATACATAGATTCTGATTTAGCCAGACCGGGAAGGAGAAGTTTTTGGCCAATATAAATAGTATTGTTCTTCAAGCCATTGAAATCCTTTAACTCCTCGACAGTCAGGTTGTATTTCTTAGATAGGCTATATAATGTATCGCCTTTTTTAACAGTGGCTGCATGATCATCTGCATAGCCAGATCCGTTGGTAAAAAAGAATAAGGAACCGATCAATAAGAGACTCAAGCCGAGCTGTACGAAACGTTTTATCTTCATCATTATTTATCACCTCAAATAGTTTGACGAGAGGATTACAGCAGAGTTTCGAAGGGATAAGCCTATTTTTAAAAGGTTGAGAAAATGGGTTGGGACAATGAAACGACTATTGACTTTGTGAACTGTAAAGTTTAATATTACAGTATTGGTATTTTAGATAAAAAAAGAACCTATTGCCGTTAATCTGTAATTTTTATTCTTACAGTTGAACGAAGGAGCTGAGGATTATGGTAACTTTATATATCACATCAAGCTGTGCTTCCTGCCGGAAAGCAAAAGCGTGGCTTCAGGAACATCACATTGATTTTATTGAGAGAAATATCGTATCAGAGCCACTCACCGTTGATGAAATCAAATCCATTCTTCGGCTGACAGAGGATGGAACCGAAGACATTATCTCGACGAACTCAAAAACCTATAAGCAGCTGGATGTGGATGTTGACTATCTTCCGCTGAATCAGTTATATGATTTAATCATCAAAAATCCGCAAATGCTGCGCCGTCCGATTATCCAGGACCATAAACGCCTGCAGGTTGGGTATAATGAAGAAGAAATTCGCAGTTTCTTGCCTCGCAAGCTGCGTACATTCTCCGGCTTTGAGTGGGAAAACATCGCGAATTAGTGCTCAAAATACTTTTTGCTTTGAATTTAACTGGATAAAATGTAGTATATAGCATAACAAATCTGTTAGGAGGCAGGCAATGAACAGCGATTTTACCCTTGCCATTCACAGTTTAACCTTACTTGCTCTGCAGCCGGACAGAATGTCGACAAGCGAAGCGATCTCGGAGAGTGCTGGAGTTCATCCTGTGCGGATCCGCAAAGTGCTGGGCCTGTTAAAAAAACATGGATTTATCAAATCAAAAGAGGGAACCGGCGGCGGATTCATTTTTGCACTGGATTTAAATGAGGTGAACCTCTGGGATATCTATAGATTGACCTCCGAAGGGGCACTGCAGCCTAAGTGTCCGGACTCTAACGAAAAATGCGTTGTCGGAGCAAATATGCACAAAGTGCTGTTTGCCATTTTCCTGGGTGCTGAAGAACATTTGGGGGAATATTTAAAGCACTATTCCATCAAGGAAGTAGTCGACCTGGTCAAAGAAACAAACTGCTGTGACTAAGAGCGCGCCAGCTTTCTTAGCTGGTAAATGTAATGAAAAATATTACAGATTATATTAAATGAGGTGACATATATGTTTTCCAATAATGACACGATTTTAAGAGTAGGCGATTGGATCAAGGGGAAATCCAGAGATGGAGAATTATTCATCGGATATATAGAGTCACTTGATATTTTGGATGATAAAGTAAATGCAACGATCACATCAAGTGATGATGAATCAATGGTAGGCAAAACGATTCCAATGGCCACAAACGGAGTGAAAAAACTGCCTAATCCGAAGGTGAAAAACAAAGAACAAATTCAATACCTAATTGATCTAGCGCTTGCTACTGGCGATGAAGAATGGTTCTTGGAGCTTTCCGAAAAGCTGAACTCGATGAGGGAACTTGTTAAAGGCGTGTAAAGATGAAGACGGTCCTTCCTTTTTAGGAGGGACCGTCTCTTTTTGGGCTGATGCTATTTCATTCCGAGTGCTTTTTTGGTGGCAGGTCCAGCGACACCGTCTACCTTGAGCTTCTTCGCCTTTTGGAATTTTTTCACGGCGGCTTCTGTTGCTGGTCCGAATACGCCGTCGATTCCTTTTGTACTGTAGCCTTTGTTTGTCAGGGCCTGCTGGAGCTGCTTCACTTCAGGACCTCGCATCCCTTTTTTAAGGACATTACTTGATGGTACAGCTGTCACTGGTACGGAAGCCTGGCCGGTAACCTTATAACCATTAGCAGATGCGATCGCATTGAAGGATTTTTTGGATGATGTGATGACAACCGGAGTGTTTACCTTAACTTGGTCATAAAGCCATTGCACTTCGTTGTCGTACATCCTGATGCAGCCGGCACTTACATATCCGCCGATTGATTTAGGGTTATTGTTGCCATGGATCGCATACGTTGTTCCCCATGTTCCTCTCGCATTTATGCCTAGCCATCTGTCGCCAAGCGGATTCCTTGGGTCACCGCCAGGGATCTTTCCACTGTAATATGGACGATTCTTGATTTTGTTAACGATTTTGAACTTGCCCTCAGGCGTGTAGGACGCTTTTCGCCCAGTTCCCACCTTAAACGTTTTTACCAGTTTATTATTTTTATAATAAGCTAGTTGATTGATAGACTTATTGATAATAATCAAATCCCCGCCGGCAGCCTCTGCAGGTACCTCAAAGAACATCATTGATACAAGAAGCATCATTGATACAAGCCACTTTTTCATTCCCCATCCCCCTTGTTTCATTTGCAGGCCTATCTACATAAAAGTCTATTGCCCTGCTGTATTAGTAAAGATATTTACAAACTTATAAACGGTTTTTTCTCATAAAAGTTACATATTTTCCCGTTATATGGAATTTAAATTGTTTGACAAAAAAATCGAGTCATTTGTCGTTTTTTGGAGGCTTTTTAAAAAATAATGGTTCAACTTCAGGAAATCTTCCCATAATGGGAAGGAAGGAGTGGGAGTGTTGAATCATTACTTATCAATCGCAGTAGAATTAACCAGCGGGTTTGTGTTTTTATTTATCATGACGAAATTGCAGGGGAAGACGCAGTTCTCCCAGATAACGCCCTTTGATTTTATTTCTGCCATTATCCTTGGTGAACTTGTAGGAAATGCGATTTATGATCACGAAGTGAAGATTGGCGAAATTGCTTTTGCTGTAACCTTGTGGGGAGTACTCGTTTATGTTACAGAGACTATTACTCAAAAATTCATGTCATCGCGGAAGCTGCTTGAGGGTGAGCCGAACATTGTAGTCCGTAAAGGAAAGATTAAATTCGAGGCCTTGAAAAAAGCAAAGCTGGATATCAACCAGCTCCAGAGTCTTGTCAGACAGCAAGGCTACTTTTCACTACGCGAAGTGGAATATGCAATCATCGAAACGAATGGAATGGTCAGTGTCCTGCCAAAAGCGGATTATGACACGCCTAAAAATAGCGATATGAAAATTAAAGCAGACGATCCAAGCCTTCCAGTCAACATGATCCTTGATGGAGAAGTGGTCAGCGATAATCTTAAAGAAGCAGGCGTCGATGAGCAATGGCTGAAAAATGAGTTAGAGAAACAGAAAATCCATCATGTTGAAGATGTACTATTTGCCGAATGGATGGAGAATGAACCGCTTTTTGTTTTGAAATATGAGAAGAAGGCGAATTGAATAGGGCTGAGTCCGGTGGTTGCCGGCTCGGCTTTTTGTGTGTGATTGTTCGAAAATATGTTCGTTGAAATAGAGACCTGAATTGGCTAACTTGTATCAAATTTTAATCAACCGTGAATATAATTAGGTCAACCGGAAATAAAACGAGCTCAACCGGAAATAAAATAGGGTCAACCGGGAATAAAACGTGCTCAACCGGGAATAAAATTGGGTTAACCGGGAATATATCATGTTCAACCGGGATTAAAATTGTATCAATGGGAATTAAAGTTAGCCCAACCGTTAAAAAATCTTCTGCAACCGTTAAATTAATCGAGTCAACCGTATAATTAATGGAGCTAACCGTTAAAATATATGCGCCAACCGTTAAATTACATAAGAATGAAGGTAAAACACAAAAAGGCTGAACCAAGTAATTAGAAATGGTTCAGCTTTTTACTGTTTTTGAGCCAAAAAAAGTGGTATCCATCACTCTTATCGAGGCTCGAATTGAGGTTGATTAGAAAAAAATGATATCCAGCCGCCATATAGAGGGGTATGTCCAGAAAAAGCGTTATCCATCCATCTTATTCTTATGGAGACGTGAAACTGTCGATATGCAGAAAAAGCGCCATCCATTCGCCTTATGCAGGCGCGAAAATGCGGGAATGTAGAAAAAAGCGCCATCCATTCGCCTTATGGGGGCATGAAATGGTTATTAGAGGTTTTCGTGATGTGCTTATAGAACCTTGACTTCACCCAGACTTACAATATATGGTTAAATAAAACTATAACTTTTCTTAGGCAGTTTCCTTTAAATCTTGATAGATTCTAGGAACTCTACGAAACTGACGAAATGGTGAGTATTAAGGGAGAAGGAGTTTACGATGATTAAAAGAATTCGTCTTCTTATGATTATTGGTATTGCATTATTTGGAGGATATTTTTTAAACATACTCTTAAAAGATGATAGTAAAGAAATAGAAAGGATTGTTCATACGATCAATGAACCTTTATTGAGTATGGCACATGTGGAATTTTTAGATAAAAACCATGCCATTGTCTTTTATGAATCAGTTCCCACAGGTGAATTATATTTTGGAACAGCTATTTTAAAGAAAGGAATATTAGGATGGGAAATTTTGGGTTCGTTTTCCAGCCAGATACCTAAAGACAGGAAATTAGATTGGGGATACTCTAATTTGGAACAAAATGAGTTTGCCGATTATACCGATTTTATAAGGGGTAAGATTTTATCACCTGATATTGAGAAAGTAAAGGTTGTAACAAAAGAAGGTAATGATTACGAAGCAAAAATCATTGAATATAACGGGGAGCGGCTGTGGTACTTGATCTCTAAAGGCGAAGAACTGTGAGGTGCTGCCATACTAGGGATATCTAAAGAAGGAAAAGTCGTAGAGGAGCTATAATTGAGAAGGAAACCACGGCTAAAAGGTTGATATGGTAACTTAGTACAGAAAAATCCGTCTGTTTATATATAACGGAGGAGGAATAACAATGAACCTCAAAAAAGTTGTGTATGGAATACTGTTTCTGACCTTATTGCTAACTGGCTGCGTAAGTGAACCTGGAGAAATTATCAGGGTAGATATGCGAAATAAGGAAAATAATCAATATAAAACCGTAAAAACAATTATGGATTCAGACAAAGTAACGGAAGTCAAAAACATACTAAATGAAGTAAAGTGGCAGGATGGTAATTGGGCAACGACAAGAGATCCTGCTTATATAATCTATTTTTTCTTGGATAAAGACGAAACTGAAGGAAAACAAGCTCCGTCAGCAGTTTACGAACTTTACGCAGAACCTAATGATAATAAGTTAGGAATTCTTTCGGATAGTGAAAAATATGCAAAGTTAAGTGAGGAAGATTCACAAAAGCTGATGTCTATTTTGACTTATGTTTAACAATAACAGGAAAGAATGATTTTTTTAGCATGCAGGATAGCAATCATCAGAATGTTGGTTCTGTGGATGCTTGATATAGAACATGCCAGGTAAGAGATATTCAAAATAAATTTTTGGGGGATAGAATGAAGAAAAGTGCAATTATATTATTCGCAATCATCATGATTTTAGCTGCTTGTTCATCCAAAGAAAATATTTTCAATGACATTGAAAATAGCAAAGAAAAAGAAAGAATTGATTTGACAAAGGCTGTCAATTTGTTAACAGTAACAGGAAACGGTTTGGGATATTTTTCAGAAACTGAGGGCCAGTTAAAGGAGGAAAAAGTAGTTTTTGAACAAACCGAAGAAATCGAAGTTATTTTAAAAGCACTAAAGGGTGCCTCGTCTCATTCAGGTCCAATGACAGATGAAGGTGAAAATTTCCAGATTATACTTTCCTACAAAGATGGGACCTCAGATACAATACTTTTGTGGCTTTATCCTGACAGAAATTCAGGGAGAATTCAAAGAGAAAATTACACTGGTCCAATGTACTTTCTTAGCAAAAAAGATGTACAAAGTCTTGTGGAATTGATCGATAAAAAGATATCGCAATAATCTAAAGGAGCAACCAGGACTAGTGGATTGCAGCTCTTTTTTTATATGTGACGAACCAGGGTGAGTTTAACAAGAAAATTTATATTAAAGATAAATGTATAAAAGATATGGGGATGTGCAAAAAGTGAACTTTAGACCTTCGCAAAGGATTAGACCAATCTACCGGATGATTAATAGGAACGAAATATTGGAAGTTATTCGACTGATAAAAGTTGATATGGAGGAATTGGAGAAGGAGTTAAAAGGTGACTATCCAAGTATAGTTATGGATGCCATTGAGGATACCTTAAACAGATATAAATTTGATTTAGGATATTTAGAACGTAGACTGTCTAGATTGAAAAAGATTAATGGAAACTAACTGGAAGTGAATCCGGGGAAGATTACTTCTAAATACTGAATACATGGAAAAACGGCGAGTAAATCCGAGTTAAGTATACACGCCATTTTTTAATGTTAACCCTCAAGCTCATAGGAGAAAATGAGAATTTCAGCTTTGGCTGAGATTTTATTTTTTCATGTTCACTCTCTTTCTATTTTGGAGCAACGCAGTTATATTAAAATAAAGAAATGGACGAAAAGAGGTGCATTATGCAGTTAACGATTCGGGCTGTTGGCGAGGATGTCCAGGTGATTTCTCACTTGTTGGCGAAAAATCCAAATAATTTATATGAGCGGAATCAGAAAGGCCATTCTGTAAGGTTGTTTTTCAGCACTTTTACGGATCGGGAGGTTGAAGCAACCGTGTTTGTTGCGCCGGACTCTCTTGAACTGGTAAAAAACCAGGGAAATCAATATGATATAACTCATTACATAAATGACCGGGAGTTTGCGGTCAGCAGCATTTTCATATCACTAATCAGGAATGCACTTGGGACTGCGCTTAATGGACAGCCAAAGGAAGATTACATTCAGTGGGTGAAGCATCCATTTGATTTTGAACTAAGTTTTGGCCCGGTGGCTTCCGGTTTGTCGGATCAGCAGATTGTTGACTTGTTCGAACCACTCGGATTTGATGTGAGCATCAACCGGCCGCAAATTGAGTATAATTTTAATCTGAAATCTAAAAGCGCTGTCAGGTTTATTACTCTTAAAGGTATGACAACCCTGCAAATGGCTTTGCGGCAAATTTTTGTGCTCATTCCTGTATTGGACAATTACAAGCATTATTTTATCGATGAAAAAGAGATTGAGAAACTTGAACGTTATGGTGAAGGCTGGCTTGATAACCACCCGCAAAAATCCTTTATTTTAAAGAAGGCATTGCGATTCAAAAATGTGTATGAGCTGGTTCAAGGACAGGAAAAAGAAGCGGCTCTGGAGACGAAAAAAATCCGTCTAAATGATATGCGTTATGAAAAAATCGTCGACACTGTGAAGGGTTTTGAGGATAAGGACAGTATCGTCGACCTCGGTTCGGGAGAAGGCAAGCTGAGCACAAGGCTGGGCTTTATCCCTGGTGTGAAGGAAATTCTCGCTGTTGAACCTTCTGAAGAAGCATCAATTCGAGCGATGGAGCGATTTGCTCAGGCAGAGGGGAAAGAACATTTCATCAAGCCAACACAGCTTTGGGGTTCGCTATTTTACTATGATGAGCGGTTAAAAGGGAAAGATGTCATTATCTTATGTGAAGTGATTGAGCATATCGATGAGGAACGGCTTCCGAAAGTGTTTCAGACCATTCTTCAAGACTATCGTCCAAAGAACCTCTTGGTGACTACTCCGAACAAGGAATATAATGCATTGTTTGAAATGGATACGGAATTCAGGCATGGTGACCATCGTTTTGAGTGGTCAAGAGAAGAATTTGAGGATTGGTGCAACGCCAGGAACGACGAAGGAAATTACGAGTTGATTTTCGACGGAATCGGCGAGATGGACGAACAATTCGGCTTTCCTACTCAAATGTGTATTTTCAAAAGAAAGGAGGTTACAGAATGAGAATTTCAGTGCCGCACGCAGGAATCGTTTTGCTTGTTGGACCATCTAACAGCGGCAAGACGACATTGCTTGAAAAATGGCAGCACGAAGGAATCATCTCGCCATCTGAAGTAGTCAGTTCCGATCAATTCCGCGCGCTTGTCAGTGACAAGGAGTTTATGGACTGGCGGAATATGCCGAAGGAAGAAGCAGACATCCTGTTTGACGAATACAGTTTGATCTCAAAAGAAGCTTTTACGATGATGGACAGTATGATCCGCACCAGGTGCAGGCTGAATAAACTAACCTTTGTGGACGCGACTCATCTTCAGCCTGGTGATCGGAAAAGATATATCGCGATGGCCATGGAGAATCATGTCCCGATTATTTCCATCGTTCTCGATGTACCTGAAAAAGTTTTGCTTGAAAGGGACGAGCAGCGGGAAAATCCCCGTGGCAAGCGTCGGGTCAAACAGCAATATCAGGTCTTCACGCGAGAAAAACGTTTTATGAAGAAGGAAGGAATCAGGTCCGTATACTTTGTGAAAGAAATCGAACTGCTTGAACTGACAAGGCGCAGCCATCCACTCGAGCTGGAAACGGATGCTGGGATTGATATCATTGGAGACGTCCACGGCTGTTATGATGAGTTGATACAACTTCTTGAAAAACTCGGCTATAAAAAAGATGAAGAGGATTTTTACTTGCACCCTGATGGCAGGAAGTTCCTTTCGATCGGGGATGTCATGAGCCGCGGTCCAGAATCGCTTAAGAGTATGATGTTCTTTTACCGCCATGTACAACAAGGGCTGGCCTATATGATCGACAGCAATCATGGCTGGAAGATTGCCAGGTGGCTTGACGGAAGAAAAGTCACCCTGTCGCATGGTGATGAAAAGGTGGAACAGGAATTTTTGCAGTATGAGGATACGTATGGAGCAGAAGCGGCAGAAGAGTGGAAAAGCAAGCTAAAGGATTTCCTCCTGCAGGCGCCATCGCATTATATTCTGAAAAAGAACGGCATTCCAACAGTCGTTTGTGCGCACGCAGGTATCAAAGATGAGTATATTGGCAAGCAATCGCATGAAGTGAGTGATTTTTGCCGTTATGGAGATACTGATGGTTTTAATGAAAAAGGCAAACCGGTGCGGAAAGACTGGTTCATCGGACACAGCACAAGCCAGCTGATCATATGGGGACATGACCCGAAGCCTCAGCCGCTGAAAATCAATAATAGTCTCAATATTGACCAGGGTGTTGTGTTTGGAGGAAAGCTTACGGCCTTCCGTTATCCGGATAAGCAGATTGTATCCGTACAGGCGAAAGAGGATTATTCGGGAGTCCCTGATAATCCGCTGCGTGAATGGGAAAGAAACCGGCTGAACCAGCCGAATATCGGCAAATTCCTGAATGGTTATTCCGTGCTGACCGAAGAATTTGGTGAGGTGGCTGTTCCGGCTGAAACGGTCAAACCCGCGATCGATGCAGTTTCACACCACACCATCCCGATTGAGCAGCTGCTCTATATTCCGCCAACGATGAGCCCGACACCGGTGCCTTCAAATTTGGAACAATTCCTGGAACATCCTCAGGAAGCGATCAATTACTATCGAAGCAACGGAATCGAAAAAATGGTTGCGGAGAAAAAGCATATGGGAAGCCGTGGAATCCTGCTGCTGTTCAGAAGTCTTGAAGCTGCGAAACAACACGTTGGATCCGAAACACTTGGAGTGATTTATACAAGGACGGGCAGAAGGTTTTTTGAAAAAGATCTTGAGGAAAAAATTATTCGCAAACTGAACGAGGATCTGAATAGTCACGATTATTTTTCCAGTAATCAGACGGATTATGTCCTGCTTGATGCTGAAATCATGCCCTGGAACCTGAAAGCAAAGGAACTGATCAGCAAGCAGTATGCACATGTCGCCGAAAATGCGATCATGGATCGGTCGATGATGCTTGAAAAATTAACGGAAGCGGCAAGAGATAAACAGGAGCTGACAGATTGGCTTGAGGAATACAAGGGGAAATTAAGCAATGCAAAAGAGTTCGCTGAAGTTTTCCAGGGGTACTGCTGGGATGTCGTCACACTTGATGATATCCAGATCGCTCCATTCCATGTGCTCGCCCACAGCAATAGGACGTTTTTTGATGAAACGCATGAATGGCATATGAAAATGAATCACCAGTTTGCTCTCTTTTCAAGCTTGTTTGTCGCCACAGAATACAAAATCATCGATAGCCCGGCCAGTGAGGCAGAAGTGATTGAGTGGTGGGAAGAGATGACGAAAAATGGTCATGAAGGAATCGTCATCAAGCCGGAGCGTTATATTGCGAGAAACAGAGGGCAGCTGCTACAGGCGGCAATCAAGGTCAGAGGCAGCAAATACCTTAAAATTATCTACGGTATGGACTATTTGCAGCCGGAAAATTTAAAAAGGCTTAAGAAACGCAATACAGGCAAAAAACAGAAGCTTGCATTGAAGGAATTCGCGCTTGGAATCGAAGGGATCCGCCGATTCGTGAACGGGGAATCGATCGAACGAGTTCACGAGTGCGTCCTTGCCACCCTGGCTATGGAACAAGATGCCGTAGATCCGCGTTTGTAGAAAATGATTAGAAGCTGAACCAGGTTGATGACGGTTCAGCTTTTTTGTGCAAGCAGGTTGAAGGCACTTAAACAAATGAAATCCTGCAACCGCGATTAAAACTGGGGCAACCGGGAATAAAACTGGAGGAACCGGGAACAAATCTGGAGGAACCGAGTTTAAAACTGCACCAAACCGTTGATAAACCTGTCGAAACTAGAGATAAAACTGGGGCAACCGGATATAGAACTACAATCTGAGATAAAACTTCTGCAACTGGAGAAAAAATTGCTGCAACTGGAGATAAATTTGATACAACCGGAGATAAGTTCAGAAAACATTTAAGCTCTGTACAATGCTGCTTTCTGAATATGAAAGTAGCTCTGTTAAAATAGGAGGATTGATTTATTTCACATTTGTTCCACTAGTAAGGAAGTATAAAACCCTGCAAATGCAGGGTTTTAACTATGGTCCAGCCGCTTCGTCTGGATCCACCAATCAATATGGTCTGAGTTAAAGACAAATAGATTTTTAGTAGGTCTAAGATGCGGGATGTCTTTCTCAGCAATGAATTGCTGGATTTGTTCCTCGGAAGCCGGATAGCCTGCCGAGGCCAGGTATGCGACCAGATTGGGAATACCATAGATTTTGCTCACCTAACCACCTCCAGCAAAACCCTCCTTCCCATCTAAAAAGGAAAGCTCAGCAGAAAGTACTTAGCAAGCAAGTCGGTTAGTATAGATTTTCTTTACCCTTTTTTGAATTAAAATAACCAGCTAAATAAGAATCCCCTCCGTGGGACAGGACACTCTATTAACAGGAGGGATGTTCTTGAGACTGAGGATATTATTGTACGGTGTGCTGGTGTTTCTTTTACCAATGGGAGTAAGCGCTGAAACACCAATGACTGCTGCTTTTGTCCGTGACCATCAGTTATGGATCAAAACGGGAGAACAAGAGGTTCAGGTGACGAAGGGGCGTTATGTGCAATCGCCCAAATGGTCTTATGATGGACGGTTTATTGCCTATATTAACGGAGATGAACACGGTGAAAAATCGGATTTGTTCATTTATGATACAAAGGAAAAAGAGAGCTTTCAGCCATATCAGATTGAGACGTCTGATTATAAATGGTCACCGATTAAAAACCAATTAGCCTATAATTCTCATGGTGTATTAAATGTAACAAAAATGAAAGATGGAAGGCCAAAGGGCTTTGAGAATGTGGCCCTGGGTGTGAGTGGCTTCGAATGGTTTCCAAATGGAAGGGAATTCATCGTTTCCTCTCAATCCAGTTTGCGGCCAACCGGGTGGGGGCCCGTGCCGCTGTATAAAATACCGATGAACGCAAACTTGGATAAAAATAAGATGGAATCATTTTATACCATTAAAACACGTGAACCCGATTTGTTCGGGATTGATGCTGACTTTTTCAAGTGGAGTCATGATGGAAAATGGGTTGCTTTTATTTTGGTTCCAACGGCTTCATGGTCGATGGATAGCAATACTTTATGTGTCCTTTCCAACGAAGGCAAACACTTTCAGTCGGTGGGGAATATGCTGGGCTTTAAAGACTGGATGAAGTGGGCGCCATCTGCCAATCAACTTGCCTATATTTCTGGAGAAGGTCGCTTTTTTGTAGAAAACAAGAAAACCACCATTGCGGATATGCCTGCCGTAATACAGCAAAAGCAATACACGCCTGAAGGCTATGTTGATCTCGATTTGGATTGGTATTCTCCCGAAAAAGTAATTGTAGCTCGTTCGAAAGAAAACAAGGAGTGGGATGAAGGTCCGATTCCAACGATGTTCACCGCACTGTATGCCATCGATATAAAAGCGGATGAACAAAGACAAATTTCTAATCCAAAGAAAAACGAATTCGATCGTCAGCCACAAGTTGTCGGAACTAATATTACCTGGCTGCGTCAGAATGGCAAAAAGATTGATGTATGGGTGAAACATGGACTGGATGGCAAGGAGTACAAATGGATCGAGAACATCGAAGAAGGGCCAATCTTTTTAAAGCCAAAAGAATAACCGACAAAAGCGTTAGTCCCATGAAGGATTAACGCTGTTTTTGTGGAATTATTTTACTTATAGAACTTAATCAAGAAGGAGAAGGATATGTGGCAACAACGACTGGTTCAGACAGAAAGAGGTCATTTTGAGGTATTTGTGGCAGGTGAAGGGGAGCCGCTCTGTGTGACTCACCTGTATAGCGAATTTAATCATCTAGGAAATTATTTTGCCGATTTGTTCGCCGACAATTTCACAGTCTATCTTGTGAATTTGAAGGAAGCGGGGAAGTCAGCGAGAGTACAAGAGGAAGATGAGCTGAGCATGAGTCAGTCAGTTGAGGACTTGGAAGCGATTCGGAAGGCGCTAGGTTTTAAGAAGTGGAATTTTGGCGGACATTCCACCGGGGGGATGTTAGGCCTGGTGTATGCTGCTCAAAATCCTGGTTCATTAAAAAGTCTGATGGTAGGCGGGGCATCAGCTACAAATCAATATATGGAGCATAGAGATAGCATTTACAGTATTAAAAACCCTGCTAATAAAAGGTTGAAGAAAATCTTCTCCATCCTAAAATCCAGTGAATCAACAAGGGAAGCAAGAATGCAGGCTGGCAGAGAATGGACCGAAATGTCATTATTTGATCCAAGCCGCTTTGATGAGTATTTTTCTAAGCCAAGCAGCGGAAAAGTGGTTCAGCAGCGATTGGATTATTTTTCGTATAAAGAACTGCCATCTTTCGATATTAGACAGGCCATTTCAAAAATCGATATGCCAACTATTGTTTATTGCGGCAGGCATGACTCGCAATGTCCTTTTGTTTTTTCAGAAGAAATACATCATCTGATCCCTGCTTCTAAATTTTATTTCTTTGAAAAAAGCAATCATTCACCCTTCCTGGAGGAAAAGGGAAATTTCAAAGAAATGATTAAGGATTTTTCTGAAATGAGCAATGGAACTTGATAATGAGTTGGACCAAAGAAAAAGGCTTGCCTTAATGTAGGCAAGCCTTGTTAACCATCTATTTTTCGCCATCCACATATTTCCCATAGTCTGGGATGGCGATGTCGTCAAATTCATTAACTAGCATTCTGAGGTTTTCTCTTAAAGTCTCGGCTGCCATCGGGATTCCGTGCCCAGTGATGGCGTAAGTGGGTTGCAGTGCCTCCAGCTTCTGAACGGAGATGCGGGCAGCTTCCCAATCCGTCGTCAGATAACGGGGAGGGCCGCTTATTTCCTGGTCCTGAGTCAGCACGCTGTAAAGAGATTCTTGTTTGACCGTTACAAAAGCATCGCCTGCAATCAGGACGCGGTCGGATTCCCTAAACAGTGACACATGCCCAGGAGTATGTCCCGGGGTATGCAGCCATGTCCATCCGGTCATATGCGGTATCGTTCCATCTTCGTTCAGAGCTTGTACATGGGTTCCAAGATCAATTCCCTCATGCGGAAAAGTAGGGGATATCTTTGCAACCAGGCCGCCCTCAACACTGGCATCTGGCTTAGGGTAATCTTGTTGTCCTGTTAAAAATGGAAGCTCAAGCTGGTGGGCATAGACAGGTACCTGCCAGCGCTCGACTAAGTCAATAATGGCGCCTACATGATCAAAATGACCGTGAGTTAAAATGATTGCGTTCGGTCTTGCTCCTTCACCAAAAATCTCTTCAGCAGCATCGATGATTTTATCAGCGGACTTTGGCATTCCGGCATCGATCAGCACCCAGTCTCCTGGTTCTTCGGAAATGCGCACAAAACAAACATTTACAATCTGAACAGTAAGGCTGTATACACCAGCCGCACCATTCTGAATCATCCCGCTCATTGTTGAAGTCATAGGCATATAACGTTCGGTTGAAGAGCTTTCTTTCACTAGTAAAACCTCCCATATATGAGCATCTCTTTGAGTATACCCCGAGTAAGGCACTAGTATGCCGTGCGTTTAGGAAGGGCTTAATTACTGTTTTAAAAGGAGAGAACAAATGGTTAAATTGAAAATCATGGTACTTCTACTACTGATTCCAATGTTGTTCCTGGCTGGCTGCAGCGCAGATGGCGGCAAGGTCACTGCGAGAGGTGTTCTAAAGCAGAATGATAAAGCGGATATTCTTAAATATGATGGCTTTATCTACAGCAATGTCACGAACCTGGAATGGTTTGAAAATGAAAAGGATCAGATTAAAAAAGGGGAGGAAATCGGGAAGATCAAAAAAGTCACGACATAGAGCCTGTTTTTCACCAATTTTTCAGCTGCAAAGTTACCAAAAGGAACCGTTTTGTATGATACCAATGATGGAAATAAAGGGACGATTTATGTAGAAACGGAGAATGGCGAGGCCTTGTATTATATACAGTTACTTGAAGGGTAAGACAAAAGACATTTTCTTTGTCTTTGATTGATTTTACCTTTAAGACGGGAACTTAGGGAAAGTTAATAAACCTCATTAAAAACTTTTTGAAGAGTAAATGCTAATCTTAATGTTAATCTTAATCCGATTTACCACCGGTCTCAAAGCAACCATAGCAAAAACAGGAACAGATACCGTTCCTGTTTTTTGCTTATCTTCAAGCCTTCGATATTTACAGAAAGACTGACCATAATGAGGCAGCATCCGGTAATTACTCCAGATTAGCATGCTTGCCATACATCTTGTTAGTATCCAGTCCCTTTTTCTCCATAAATCTTAGGATAATTGCATCGTAAAAAAGCAACAGTGTTTGCTCAAACAAAGATCCCATTGGCTGGATGGTTTTGTAGTCGCCCTCTGATTGATCTTTGGGAGAGCCGGGCAGCTTCACGATGATATCAGCCATCTGGCCAATCGTGGATTCTGGAAAAATCGTGATGGCTGCAATGGTACCGCCAATGCTTTTCGCTTTTTCAGCCATTGACACCAAGCTTTTTGTTTCTCCAGAGCCCGAACCGATGATCAGAATGTCACCTGTTTCGTAGCCAGGAGTTACCGTTTCGCCAATGACATGGGCATCAATTCCCATATGCATCATGCGCATAGCAAAGGATTTTGCCATGAAACCAGACCTACCGGCACCTGCGACAAATACCTTTTTTGATTCCAGGATGCCTTGGACAAGGGCTTCTGCATCCTCGTCGGAGATTAAATCAGGTGAAGAGGTAAGCTCGTTTAAAATCTTAGAAAGATACTGTGTGGTTTGCATTTCTCTGATTACCCTTGCTGCATCATTTGTTGCATTTTTTCTGCAGCTGCTTTTTTATCATCTTGTCCAGTGATACCGCCGCCGACAATGACGAGGTCTGGCTGAGCTTTTACCACTTCTGGAAGTGTATCCAGCTTGATTCCTCCTGCGATTGCTGTCTTTGCATTCTTCACAACGCTTTTGATAGTTTGAAGGTCTTCAAATGAATTTTTACCCACTGCCTGAAGATCATAACCAGTGTGAACACAAATATAATCGACACCCATTTCGTCCAACTGCTTTGCACGGCCAGCAAGGTCCTTAACCGCGATCATGTCGACAAGGATTTTTTTGCCTTGTTTTTGCGCTTCTTCGACAGCGCCTTTTATCGACATATCCTCAGCAGCACCAAGAATTGTAACGATATCTGCTCCTGCTTCAGATGCCTTCATAACTTCGTATCCAGCAGCGTCCATGATTTTAAGGTCTGCTAAAACTTTAAGGTTAGGAAATGCTTCCTTTACTGCTTTTACAGCGTGGAGCCCTTCATTGATGACAACTGGAGTACCGATTTCAACGATGTCGATATGCTCCTCAACTTCTTTTACCAATTGAATTGCTTCTGGGATGTTAACTAAATCTAACGCTAATTGTAATTCCAATATAATTCACTCCTTGAATTTTTTAAGATGGTGCACAGTTGTAAGCTACCCCACTGTACTTGTTCGCTACCGTACCAAGTGTAACCAATTTCTTTCTTGGCATAGATGTAAGTATACTGGGTATGTTTTTCAAATGAAAGTACGCACTTTTTTCATACATAGTGACAAAAAGTATACTAAGTGATATTCTATGTGGAAGTGGAGGTGTTGCCAGATGGCGAGAATGGATGCAAAGACTTTCAACTGTGAAAAAGAGTTGACACTTGCAGTTATTGGCGGAAAATGGAAGATGCTGATTCTTTGGCATCTTGGAAAAGAAGGGACAAAGCGATTCGGAGAGTTGAAGGCACTGATACCAGGCATCACTCAACGAATGCTGGTGAACCAGCTGAGAGAGCTTGAAGACGACATGATCGTCGAAAGAAAGGTATATCCGGTTGTTCCTCCGAAAGTTGAATACTCTTTGACAAAGCAGGGGGAAAGCTTGATGCCTATCCTTGATTCAATGTACCAATGGGGCAAGAGTTATATGGAGAATGTACTTGACAACCCAGATAATAAAGCAAGTTCCGAATGAAACTCCCACAAGTTATAAAACGCTTGTGGTTTTTTTATCATTTCAAAAAATGGCGGAAAAGTGGCACTAGAAGTTTAATTTTTCTTTTCGGTTATTGTACTTTTATGGTGGGTTAGGTGGGAGATTGTTTTATGAAGAAGTGGGTTGTCCCAATTTTAATCATTTTTTTTGCAATGGTTTATATCTATCAACAGAATCCTATGGTTACAGGGCAAGCGATCGTCCACTCAGTTGAACTTTTGGAAAAGTCATCGGAAGATTGGGGAGATTCTAATCCCACGCTGGATTTGAGCGAGTTAAAAGGACTGCCACCTGAAAACGTTGAAGCAACACTAAATAGAAGGCAGGGGCTTTGGTATAAACTCTTAAATAGAAAGCAATGGGAGGTCACCTTAAAATTTAAAGGTCAACAACCAACAGTTGTTTTCGATGCCTCCACTGGTAAATTGATAGAGCTTTATGGACCCTTGAATTAAATATAAAACTCGAATTAAAAGCGGGAGAATTTACCACTTTATTAAAAATCTATTAAGCATAATAATTAATCTTGCGAACAGATTAACATCTTAGGAATGATGAGTTTAAATGGAATTAGTTTTCCTTTCAGTTTTTTTAATAGTATTGGGTATAGTTTGTATATTGACGGCAATCTTCATTAAAAAAAAGGACCTTAAAGAGGTGGGTCCAGGTGTACCAACAAATGTTTTCGAGTTTTTCTTCCAGATAATTTTCATGCTATTCCCATCAATAGTAAAGAGAATAATGATATTCATTTTGGGATTAGGTTTTATAGCAGGAGCCTTTTTCCTGTTAACCTCTTAATTCATTAATAAACAAGATGATGCGTTGATCCAGGAAGGATTGACGTTTTTTTGTTACCTTTTTAGTTGAAGGAACATGTGCCCGTGAAGGATTGGAATCAGGAATCACGGTAACAAGATAGGTGAACTTTTGCCCGTGAAGGATTGGAATTAGGAATCACGGTAACAAGACAGGTGAACATGTGCCCGTGAAGGATTGGAATTAGGAATCACGGTAACAAGATAGGTGAACATGTGCCCGTGAAGGATTGGAATTAGGAATCACGGTAACAAGATGGGTAAACTTGTGCCCGTGAAAGAGGGAAATCAGGAATCACGGTAACAAGATGGGTAAACTTGTGACCGTGAAAGAGGAAAATCAGGAATCACGGTAACAAGATGGGTAAACTTGTGACCGTGAAAGAGGAAAATCAGGAATCACGGTAACAAGGTTCAGAAACTTGTGCCCGTGAAAGACCGGAAATAGGTTTCACGGTAACAAGATGACCAACGTGATCCCAATTGGTGTATTTACCGAAATTTACGGTAACAAGCAAGCAGTTCCTGCACATAAAGACTATAACGGTTTGTCATTTTTTGTTAAAATAGTAATAACCTAAAGTTACGGAAGGGGAAATCAATGGCGAAGCAAATCGTGTTTTTTGTTTTATCAGTAATCTTCTTCTTTATCTATATAAAAATCTTTGATTATATTTTCTTGTTAATCGAAGCAAGTCTTCTTCCATATGGTTTACTCCTTTTTATCTTACAGATTTTTTTCTCCATCGTCATTCTCTTTCCAGCCTCGATCGTGACCACGAGGAAAATCTTTGAGGTTATTGAAAGTCAGCAGTAACTTGATACGAAACGAATCCATACAAAAAGCTGAACCAGAACAGGTTCAGCTTTACCACGTAAAGTCAATTTTCTTTGCTAACTCCGGAAAATCAATAAACGGATTGCGGTTTCCCTGAATATAGTAGATGGCCTGGTTCCGGTGCTTTTCATAAAGGGTGGGAGGGAATTCTTCATTCCAACGGGCGAGCAGCGCGATGTCGACCTTCTTTTTGAATTCTTTTTTCACTCTTTTGGGATACCTGAGGAAAAAATAAAGCATCGCCCGGGCGGAAGCTCCTTTGCCGTGCTCAGGTTCGAACTCGAACCCTGTCGTGACACCGCAGTTGTTCTGAATCGGTTCATTTTCCGATTCCGGATTATAAAAATCAAAGTCGGTAAACGGGTAATTGGAACGGGTAATGTTGCAATCAGGTTCGCAGACAAACAGGTGATGCAGGTCGCCCTTCATCGGTTCAGCTCCCTCAAACCAGGACTGGGGGACAATGTGCTCGGTGTTCATTTTAAAATGATCCTCAAACACCTTAAGTTCCTTGATCGAATCAAAGCCATTCACCTGAATCTTACGAGAACGCCTCCTAAACTCATCGTATTTCTCTCTTAGAGTTTTATTATCCTCAATAAGCAATGACTCAGGATCCTTCATCTGGCTGGAATAGATACTCTTAGCAGATCCATCTGGATATAAATCGACCCATGTGTACAGATACAAATCCTTTGCCAGGAAGTAGGGGAGCTGGTTCTTATGAGACTGGAAAATGATTGTATGGAATTTGTAAAACAGGGCCAGACCGGATAAATCCAGATCCTGCGCACCGCGAAAATACTTCTTGATGTCCAGCTCATCCTGATCATGGTCATAATATAGCTGCTGATTGTTCTGAATGTCGCGGCGATTCTCCTTAAGGATTGTCAGCAGCTTTTTCAGGTCCAGCGAATCGTACTTATGGTCCCATCGTTCCTGTGGGCGTTGTTTTTTATATTTAGACATAACGAACTCCTCATTCTCGTCATCGTATCCCTATTTTACCCTTTAAAAGATTGTCCTTCAAAGACATTGAAGATAAATTGCCAGAACAAGAAGTCGTACCGAGATTTCTTTGAAACTAAACTAACGTATTTTTTCTCAATTGATTAACTCAAGAATCATTTCCTTGTTTCTCTCTGAAAATACTTTATTGTGGGATGACACCATTGCAGATTGGGAGGCAGCCGGTTCAATAAACTGTTTGGCCTTATTGACGGCATTGGCTGCATCCTGGAATGTGCCGACAATCAAATTCAATTTCCCTTCATGCTTTAAAATATCTCCTGCAGCAAACATGCCAGGTACTGACGTTTCGCTCGTCGGAGTCCCATCAATGTAAAAATCATCAATCATCCTCGGTTCCAGTTCGCTATTCTCAAGCAAGGAAGCATCCTGGTCAAATCCATGATTGACCAGAACATCATCAACAGGAAGGCGAAGAACTTCACCTGTAGTCTGGTTTTTTATTTCGACTTCGGCAATGGATGTCCTGCTCTCATCAGCAGTTAAACTGCTGATACATGAATCGAATAAACATTCCACTGAGCTGTTCATCAACTGTGTTACCTGTGATTCATGCCCTGAGAAGCATTCTCTCCTATGTACCAGATAGATCTTTTTTGCAACCGGTTCTAACGCATTGGCCCAGTCAATGGCTGAATTGCCTCCGCCAGAAATGACAACTGTGCGATCTTTGAAATACTTAAGAGAATTAACCATATAGTGGAGGTTTGATACCTCGAATTTTTCCGCCCCTTCAAGCTTCAGCTTTTGCGGCTTTAAAATTCCACTTCCGATAGAAACGATGACTGATTTTGAATAATGCACTTTTCCAGAAGCGGCTTTTAGCAAAAATAAATCCTGTTCCTTGTTGATAGATACAATTTTTTCATTCAAGATAACTTCTGGGTTAAACGTCATCGCTTGTTCTTTCAACTGTTTAATCAAATTAGCGCCTGTAATAGGGCCGATGCCGCCAACATCCCAAATTACTTTTTCCGGATAAACATGAATCTTCCCGCCAAGGTCTGGCTGGGCCTCAATAATCTTTGTCTTCATTTCACGCAAGCCAGCATAAAAGGCTGAATATAATCCGGCAGGCCCGCCGCCAATAATCGTAATATCATAGATTTCATTGTTTTCCATTGGTAACACTCCTCAAATGTATGGTAGAACTCCCAAATGTAACGGTATCAAAATCAACAAAAATGAAATTTTCACAAATCTGTCATTGACTGAAAAAAGTAATAGCTTTATAGTATACATTGTAAACGACATTGATAATCATTATCAACGAGAAATTGAAAAACTTTGGAGGAATGATGATGGTCCGCTTATACACAGACCAATTAAAAGTGGGATATGGGGAACGGACAATCGTGAATAACCTGACATTAGAAATTCCTGATCAGAAAATCACGATTATCATCGGCCCAAATGGGTGCGGGAAATCGACTTTGCTGAAATCGATGTCACGAATCATTCCCCATCAGTCTGGCTCTATATTCCTGGATGGGTCGAGTATCTCAAAAGAAGATACAAAAACCCTGGCAAGAAAGATGGCGATACTTCCACAGACACCGGAAAGTGCTGCAGGTCTGACGGTAGGGGAATTAGTCTCTTATGGACGCTTTCCTTATCAAAAAGGATTCGGAAGGCTGACGAAAAAGGATATCGAGACCATTGATTGGGCCCTTGAGGTGACGGGAACGGCTAGTTACAAATACGAGCCTGTCGATTCGTTATCCGGCGGACAGCGGCAGCGTGTCTGGATCGCCCTTGCCCTCGCACAGGAAACAGAAATGATTTTCCTCGATGAACCGACCACCTATCTGGACATGGCACATCAGCTTGAAATCCTTGAGCTCCTGCAAAAGCTGAACAAAGAGCAGGGCCGGACAATCGTGATGGTGCTTCATGATTTAAACCATGCCGCAAGATTTGCCGATCACCTGGTTGCCTTGAAAGCGGGGAGCATCGTGAAAACGGGTTCAAGTGAAGAGGTCATCAAAAAAGAAGTACTCAGGGAAGTTTTCCAGATTGACGCTGAGATCGGGAGAGATCCGCGTACGAATAAACCAATCTGCATCACGTACAACTTACTAAAAGGAGAAGAAGACAATGAAGAAATTACTTATGCCATTCCTGCTTATGCTGGTGCTTGTTCTTAGTGCTTGCGGAGGAGAAGAAAAGCAAGAAAATACAGGTGAGAAAAAGGAAGAAGATAAGCCTCAAACCATAACTTATGAATCTGAAAGTGGCCCAGTAGAAGTACCTGCAGATCCAGAAAGAGTCATCGTCCTTTCTTCCTTTGCCGGAAATGTCATGGCTCTTGATGTGCCAATCGTGGGAGTTGACTCTTGGTCAAAAATGAATCCGCGCTTTGAAAAATTGCAGGGTGTTGAAGAAGTGACAGATGAAAACCTGGAGAAGATTATTGAACTGAATCCAGATCTGATCATTGGTCTATCTAACATCAAAAATGTCGATAAGCTGAAGGAAATTGCTCCAACTGTGACCTTCACATACGGAAAGCTGGATTACCTGGCACAGCACCTGGAAATCGGCAAGGTTTTAAATAAAGAAAAAGAAGCCCAGGAGTGGATTGATAACTTCAAGGCCGACTCAAAAGCTGCAGGAGAAGAAATTAAGGCGAAAATCGGTGCAGACGCAACTGTATCTGTCATCGAAAACTTCGACAAAGAGCTATACGTATTCGGTGATAACTGGGCGAGAGGAACAGAAATCCTGTATCAGGAGATGGGTTTGAATATGCCTGGAAAAGTGAAGGAAGCTGCACTTGAGCCTGGTTATTATGCAATTTCGCCGGAAGTACTTTCCGAATATGCTGGTGATTATGTGGTTTTCAGCAAGAATGGTGAGGGAGATACTTCCTTCCAGCAAACAGAGACTTATAAAAATATTCCTGCCGTTAAGAATAACCGTGTATTCGAAGTAAATGCCAAGGAATTCTATTTCAACGATCCTCTAACACTTGAATACCAACTTGAATTCTTTAAAAAATCATTCTTGGAACAATAATAAAGCAGCAGGAGGAATTCTTTTAGGAATTCCTCTTCTTGCTATCAGAAAGATGAGATGCATATGATAAACCAAAACAGCTCGCTTCCCATGCTCATAAAGTTCATTGCAGGTGTACTCGTCCTGGCTGTCAGTTTCATGACGGCAATGGTTTTCGGGGCGGCTGACACGACCATCAAAGAGATTTGGCTGGCACTTACTTCAACTGTTAAAACAGATACCATCACCATGATCAGGGAAATCCGCCTGCCGAGGGAGGTTGGCGCCATTTTCGTCGGGGCTGCCCTTTCGGCAGCGGGTGCAATCATGCAGGGCTTGACGAGAAACCCGCTCGCTGATCCGGGGCTGCTTGGGCTCACGGCTGGTGCCAATGCTGCACTTGCTTTGATTATGGCGCTCAGTCCTGGAGCCGGTTACCTTGCCATCACGATTGCTTGTTTTATCGGGGCATCAGTTGGTGTCATCCTTGTTTTTGGGATTGGCGCGTTAAAAAAAGGCGGATTCTCCCCATTACGGATCGTATTGGCCGGAGCTGCGGTCTCGGCTTTTTTGTTCGCAGTAGCCGAGGGAATTGGTCTGTATTTTAAAATATCAAAAGATGTTTCGATGTGGACAGCTGGCGGCCTGATGGGAACTTCATGGACGCAGCTGAAAATCATCGTGCCTTTCATCCTGATTGGTATGCTGGTTGCTTTTTATTTGTCGAGGCAATTGACGATTTTGAGCTTGAGTGAAGAAGTAGCGGTGGGACTTGGCCAGAAGACTAACTTAATTAAATTGGTATTATTCATTGTTATTGTCTTGCTGGCAGGGTCAGCTGTCGCGCTAGTCGGGAACATGGCCTTTATCGGGCTGATGGTTCCGCATATTGTCAGGATGATTGTCGGTACCGATTATCGATTCGTCCTGCCGATGTCTGCTTTATTCGGAGCCTCGTTCATGCTGATTGCGGATACACTAGGCCGGACAATCAACGCTCCTTATGAAACACCAATCTATGCGATCATTTCCATGCTCGGACTGCCGTTCTTCCTGTTCATTGTCCGTAAAGGAGGGAAGAGCTTCACATGATTCATCCATCCATTATTAAAAAACAAAGAATCATAGTTGCGACTTTATCCGTTTTGATTGTATTAACCATGATAGCGAGTCTTGGCCTTGGTTATTCTTCTGTTTCGTATGACCGGATTTTGCCGACGATATTCGGAAATGGCACGTTTAAAGAAGAGTTTGTCTTGTTTAAGATTAGGCTTCCTAGGATCATTGTAACGCTCCTTGCCGGGATGGCGCTGGCAATTTCAGGGGCGATTTTACAAGGATTGACCCGCAATGATCTGGCAGATCCGGGAATCATCGGCATCAATTCCGGAGCAGGCCTGGGAATCGCCGTGTTCTTTCTCTTCTTCCCAATCGATGCTGCTTCCTTTGCCTATATCCTGCCACTGGTCGCGTTTGCTGGTGCTTTGCTGACGGCTGTTCTCATTTATTTATTTTCTTATAAAAAGGGAATCGGGCTTCAGCCTGTAAGACTGATTCTTGTAGGAATCGGGTTTTCGATGGCACTATCCGGAGCGATGATTGTCATTATTTCCGCAGCAGAAAGACAAAAAGTTGATTTCATCGCCCGCTGGCTTGCTGGCAATATATGGGGAACAGACTGGCCGTTTATTTGGGCGCTTTTGCCTTGGTTATTAATCTTGATTCCATTCACACTGTATAAAGCCAATCGCTTGAACCTTTTGAGCTTAAGCGATCCAGTCGCCATTGGGGTAGGACTTTCAATTGAAAAAGAAAGAGTCATTCTGCTTTTGACAGCCGTTGCCCTGGCAGCTTCGGCCGTGTCAGTAACAGGCGGAATCGCCTTCATCGGGTTGATGGCTCCGCACCTTGCAAAAGCAATGATTGGACCAAGAAACCAATTATTCCTGCCAATTGCGGTACTAATTGGGGGATGGCTGTTGCTGTTTGCAGACACCATCGGCCGCAATGTCCTTGAACCAGAAGGAATTCCGGCTGGAATCATGACCGCATTAATTGGGGCACCTTATTTTGTGTATTTGCTTTTGCGAAAATAGATAAACATGCTGTCGGGCAATTCTGCCGGCAGCTTTTTTATTGTCTGCAAGTTAGGAAAGCTTCGAATGCAGTAAGTATTAATCTAAGGAGTATAATTTCTTGGGAGTGTTGGTACTTGTGAGAAGATAAAATGTGTAACCGTCTGGGCATAAGGGTTAACTTCTTCAATGAATTTCTCAGCTTGTGAGAACGTTTCGAAATGAAGCTTAAGCATAAAGCAGGCATTACCTGCTATTCGATAACAAAACTGGACGTTAGGAAGGGTTTGGATATAATTCTTAAATGACTTGTAATCGCCGTTTTTAATGGTAGCTTCAACAATACATTGGATAGGCAGTCCTAATTTTTCAAAATCGATTTCTACTGTATAGTTTTTAATAATTCCAAAAGACTCCATTTGCCTGACCCGTTCTGTTACCGATGGAGAAGATAAATTCACTCTTCTTCCCAGTTCACTCATGGAAAGTCGGCTATTTTTGCTCAATTCATCTAAAATTTTCCTGTCAGTATCATCAATTTTCATATTTAATGAATTCCCCCTCTAATTAATTAAAAATAGTAAGAATAACTTTGTTTTAGATTCCTGATTTAATGGGAATGGCGAATTTAGTTTTTTATAATTAAATATAACAAAGGGGGAATTTAAATGGCAAGAGTAAAGGAATCAGGTATCGGAGACACACCATTTCAACGGCTTTTAGGGCACAACCCAGAGGTAATGCTTGGATGGGTGCAGCTTGGGAATGTATTGGAGAAAGATGGACACATTACTGCTGAATTAAAAGAACAGGTGAGAAGAACACTGGCTCAGCGTAATGGATGTGAGTATTGTAAAGCGAAAGGCAAACCGGATCCGGAAAAGTTCGATGAAAAAACATCGATCGCTGTTGGTTTTGCTGAAGTTTTTTTAATGCAGAAAGGTGATATACCGGATTCTATCTTTAGTGTATTGCAGGAAAGCTTGACCGAGGAGGAAATTAGCGAACTCGTGGCCTTTATTTCCTTTACTACAGCTTCACAATATTTCGGAGCCATGATGAAACTGAAAACGGAAGGAGACAAGATTAACTCTTAGCAGATGGGTGCTAGTTTTTTGAAATAACAATGATTTACTTAAATGTTGTCGCGCTGTTAAGCGAATTTAAACCTAAGTTAGGCAATTGAAGTAAAGAAAAGTTCCTTTGCCCCAGATTTTAGACCATTACATTGGAATTCCATATTTATTTCAGATAGAATTGAACTAATTCACAATATTAAGGGAGTCTTATAATGGTCAATTCTAACCATCAGATAAAAGTGAACAAAAATGAGTTTGTGTGGAATAGCCAGGAGGGGGAGCTGACATTCGATGGTGCTCCTGCTTTGCTTTTCTGGGATTCAGCGATCGAGCTGTTTTTAAATACGATTGAGGAAATTTCCGGGAGTGATGTATCGAAGACCGTCTATGAAGTTACCGGATTCCGCATGGGGCATCTTGTAAGCTCCTATTATGAAGGCAGGACAGACGTGGTTCAGCTGTTGAGTGAATATAGTGATATATACAAAAGCGCAGGCTGGGGAGTCGCTGAGATTCAAGAGTATTCATTTGAAGAGAAACGTGCCGTCGTAAGAATAAGGAACAGCTGGGAACATCGAATTTTCAAAATGACTGGTAAAAATGAGGCGGGTGTCCTGCTTCCAAGTCACTGGGCAGGCATTTTCAGCGGGCTTTTCAAGCAGGACATGTGGTATAAAATGGTGAAAAGCCAGCAGGAGGGCCATGAATATGATGAGGTGGAGATTTTCCCGTCATCCGTGACAATTTCGCAAAATATCCATGAGCTAGCCCGAAAAAAAGAACAGGAAAGCATCATGGAATTGGAGCAGAAAGTAGAAGCACGAACGAAAGAGCTTAACTCTCTCGTTCAGGAGCTCAGCTCTCCAGTCATCCCAGTCTTGAATGGGATTCTGGTCATCCCGCTGATTGGACAATATAATGAAGAGCGGATCAGCAGCATGATGGAAAAAGCCTTAGTTGAACTCACGAGGCTGAAGGCCAAATATTTATTGATCGACTTAACTGGTATTAAGCATGTCGATCCTTACACTATCCATGGTATTCAAAAGTTGATCCAATCTGTACGATTGATTGGTGGCCAATGCTTTATCGTCGGAGTATCCGCGGAACTGAGCATCCAAATCTTAAGTTCAAACGTGAATCTTGAGCACATTCAATCCTTTTCCAGCCTGCAGCAGGGTGTGGAATATGCCATTCAGCAGAATGGATATGAATTGGTTAGAAAGCAATAATTTTTACCAGCTGGACCGGCAAATTACTGGTCCAGCTTTTTGCTGGAATGAAACTTTTTTGGTATTAGGACATATGTCCTTCCCGAGCTGGCTCGTTCTGTCATTTAATTAATACAAACATAAGGTTTGGGGAGAGAGAAATGAAAGGTTTGATTTTTGCACTTTTAGGGGGAGCTTTTATAACGCTGCAGGGTGTGGCCAATGCGAAAATCAGTCAGGATATTGGTACATGGCAGACAGCTTCGCTTACACAGCTTACCGGATTTATGGTTGCATTGTTCGTCTTGGTCTTTTATACAAAGGGACAATGGCAGGGATTAAGGAAAGTAAAGCCTCTTTACTTAATTGGCGGTATGTTTGGAGCAATTGTTGTCTTTGGAAATGTTACAGCGATCCATTACATTGGCGTCACATTAACGGTTTCTGCGATGTTGATTGCCCAGCTGGGAATAACCTTCCTGATTGACCGCAACGGATGGTTCGAGCTAAAGAAACAAAAAATGAGGGTGCCTCAGCTGGTTGGTATTACAATGATGATAGTCGGCGTGGTCATCCTCGGCTGGTAATCGAAAAAAGGCAGGGAAAGCTGTATGAAAGAAATCAATGGAACTGAACAGATAGAAAGGTATTTGCGGTCTTACAAGGTTGAAACCTTATTTACTAAGGAAATCATTCCATACTTAACATTATTCGAATTTGAGAAAGGGGAACAGATTTGTTCACAAGGTGAGCCTGTTGAGTACCTATATATACTGGTTAAGGGGAAAGTGAAGATTTTCACCACTTCAGAAGAGGGCAAGACATTGATCCTTTCCTTTAAAACTCCAATAGAAGTCATTGGTGATATTGAATATGTACAGGAAATCGACACGATCAATACTGTTGAGGCTGTTTCTTCGGTCGTCATGATCGGAGTACGCCAAACGGTGGTGCGAAGATTTTTAAAAGACCACTCACCGTTCCTGCAATTTTTGCTGAAAATCATTACAAGGAAATTCTATATCAAGTCCCAGTTCATGCGCCATAACATCCTCTATCCGGTTGAAACCCGGTTAGCGAGCTATCTCGTGTCTGTGGCCTATGACGAAAATGAAGCGCTCATCAATGGGAAGGTTAATACATCTAACCTGACGGACATTGCCAATTTAATTGGAACCAGCTACCGGCATCTTAATAGAGTCATTAAAGATTTCTGTATAAAAGGAATGGTGGAGCGGGATAACGGAGCAATTGTAATCAAGGATCTGGAGGGATTAAAGTCCCTGGCTAAAGAAGATCTTTATGAGTAAAAATCTGGAGGACACACTATGCTATTAGGCTTACTATTCGCGATAATTGCCGGCACGCTTGTTGGCATGCAGAATATTTTTAACAGCAAGGTCAATGAAAAAGCGGGCTCATGGACGACTACGACATTAGTACTGGGGCTGGGTTTCCTGGCATCCTTTTTACTTGGCTTGCTCTTTGAAGGCGGCCAAATGTTCGATCTGCAGCAAATGAAAGGATGGTACTGGTTCAGTGGCTTGCTCGGAATCGGGGTTGTTGCAGGCATCGTACAGGCCATAAAATTTCTCGGACCGACCCTTGCAATTTCAATTGTGTTGACTTCTCAGCTTGGGTTCGCCGTATTATTGGATTCGTTAGGCTGGATGGGATTGGAGAAGGTGCCTTTTACATGGCAGCAATTCCTTGGAGTACTTGTAATCATAGCAGGAGCCATTGTCTTTAAATGGAGCGAAGGCAGCGAAGAAAAAGTTGATGCTGTCGCTTCCAAGCTGAATCAAAAAGCAGATTTATCATAAGGGGAAATCTTTCGCGGCAGCTCGCTAACTGCCGTTTTTTTATGTTCGGTGTGGTTGAAATTATATATAACCACCTAAACATGGTATAATCTTAAAAAGAAAAAAGGAACTTTTTATAGGAGCTGAATTTGTGAATTCCATCGAAAGATTTTCTAAATACCTCATCGATCATGCAGAGACGATCAGTAAGGAAATTACAGATTATAATGTGAAAAAGCTTGAAATCACTCTGCCTGAAGAAATCATCCAGCAATCAGTAAAAACAAACAAAGCTCTTATGGAATTTCTCGGTGAAACACTGAACCTATCAAAGGAAACAGTGGCTGAGAAATTTATCAAGTGGTATAAAGTTCGACAAGCAAACAGACGCGAATATCAATTCAGCCATGAAGAGCTTGCGAGTATCCTCAAGCCATATGCAGAAACCCGGCTTCAGCTAATTGAAATGATGACAAAATTTTCAATCGGAGAGGGGCTTTCCACTGAAGAAGTTGTTTTCGTCAATAACCGAATTAGCTACTTGCTGGATTTGAGCATTACGGAAACAATGATGGAACGGGAAATGCTTGCTAATGAAGAGAACAAAAGGAATCAAAAAATGATTACAGAGCTATCATCCCCAATCGTTCCGCTCGCAGAGGACATGGCCATCCTGCCATTGATCGGCGAATTCGATTACGAACGCAGCGACCATATCATGACCCATGTAATCCCAAAAATCAGTGAACTCAGAATCAAGAACCTAATTATCGACTTTTCTGGTATCGCTATGATTGATGCAGAAATTGCAGCGCGCATCTTCAATATCAATAAAGTCCTGAGATTGATCGGGATTGAGACGATGCTGACAGGCATTCGGCCTGAACTCGCAGTCGACGTGATCAACACTGGTATTGACTTCTCTAAATTGAACACATATGGAACCGTCCAGCAGGCGATATTGGCTCATGAAAAATAAATAAGACAGAGAAACACGGCAGTTTGACTTGATTACTGCCGTGCTTTTTTGTGATGTTAGTCATTCGAGAAATACTAATCCCATTTTTTCATTTTGGCTAATAAGTCTTTGTTATATTGGATAAAAAAATAAAACGCTATAGCGCTCTTGGATATATAGCAATGAACTGGAAAGGAATAAACTCACTTTTGCAGCATGTTTAATGAACATTAGTAGATAAGGTGGTTAACAACAGTGGGTAGAGTGGAGAGAAGGCGGCAACGACAGTCGTCAAGCAGGATATGGAGCGAATTTAATACAAAAAGTACGAAGTCTAAAATTATTGGTATTGGTATCGGTTTGTTCCTTTTGGGTCTTCTTGTGCTAAATATTATGATTTGGACCAGTGACGTCAGCAAGCTTGAAGATCCGGCTCCGCAGCCGACGATCATTTATGATCAAAATGATGCTATAGCAAGCAAGTTGGCCGTTTCAAACATTGAAGGAGTAAGCATCGACCAAATTCCGGAACATCTGATACATGCTGTCATTTCAACGGAGGACCAAAGATTTTATAAGCATGATGGAATTAACTATTTTGCGATCGCTAAAGCCTTCATGCAAAATACGTTAGAAGGAGAAATTGTTGCTGGGGGCAGCACTCTGACCCAGCAGCTGGCGAAAAATGCTTTTTTAACACAGGAACGCACTTATACAAGGAAATTTAAAGAACTGATTTTTACGAAGAAAATCGAACGAAAATACTCTAAAGAAGAAATAATCGAAAGGTACTTAAACCAGATTTATTTTGGCGAAGGCGCATGGGGCATACAGCGGGCCGCACAAACGTACTTTGGCAAGGATGTCAGTGAACTGACAATAAGTGAATCGGCGATGATTGCAGGACTTATAAAAGCCCCCTCGCTTTTATCTCCTTTTAAAGACATGGATAAGTCTGTTGAGCGGAGAGATTTAGTTTTGTCGCTAATGGAAAGTGAAGGATATATCAGTCAAAAGGAGCTGGAAGAAGCGAAGGAACAGCAAATTGTCCTGCAAGGCAAGAAGATTGATGAGTATAAAGGAAAATACCCTTATTATGTTGACCATATTATTGAAGAAGCAATAAAGAAATATGGCCTTACAGAAAATGAAATTCTATCTGGCGGCCTGCGAATTTATACTGAAATGAATCCTGAAATTCAGACAGCAGTTGAAGAAGTCTACAAGGATAAGAGTATGTTTCCAGGTAGCCAGTCTGATCAGCTGGTCCAGAGTGGGGCCGTTTTTATCACTCCAAAGACAGGCGGGATAGCAGCGATTGTTGGCGGCAGAGGAGAACATACCTTTCGCGGGTTTAATCGTGCAACACAGCTGAAGCGGCAGCCAGGTTCTGCCATGAAGCCATTGGCCGTATATACGCCTGCTCTGGAGCAAGGCTACGATATGTTTGATATGCTGAAGGATTCGCCTATTAATATAGATGGATATCAGCCAATGAATTATGATAAGCAGTTCCGCGGAGAGGTGACCATGTACGAGGCGGTGGTGAACTCCTATAATGTACCGCCCGTCTGGCTGCTTGATAAAATGGGGATAAAATATGGAATCAATGCAGTGGAACGTTTTGGGATTAAATTAGAGGAAAAGGACCATAATCTCGGCTTGGCACTGGGCGGAATGGATGAAGGAGTATCTCCATTATCAATGGCCCAAGCTTTTTCTGCTTATCCTAATAGGGGGACGATGGTGCAGGCCCATTCCATTAAACGGATAGAGGATGCAGAAGGAAACCTCATTGGCAGATGGAATAATAACGCAATCAGAGTAACGGATGAGAAGGTTGCTGATAAAGTAACTTACATGCTTCGAGGGGCGGTTCAGGAAGGTACTGGCAAAAATGCAAGAGTCGATGGCTGGGAAATTGCCGGTAAAACTGGAACAACAGAAGCTCCTTTTGGGAATAACGACGGAACCAAGGATCACTGGTTCGTGGGATACTCACCCGAAATTGTCGGAGCAGTCTGGATGGGTTATGACAAGACAGATGAAAACCACTATTTAACAGAATCAAGCAGCGCCACCGTTACAATCATATTCCGAGAAATTTTCTCCAAGTCTATTAATCAATTTTCACAAAACCAATTTAATTTGTCTTCGATCGAAAAGCAGATAAATGACCATAAGAAACAGGAAGAGGAGAGAAGGGAAGAAGATAAGAAGAGAGAGAAAGAGGAGGAAAAGAGAGAGAAAGAACAAGAAAAGAAAGAGAAGAAGCGAGACGAGGAAGAAAAGAAGAGAGAAGAAAAGAAGAGAGAAGAAGAGGGGAAGAAGCCCGAGGAAGAAGAGGAGAAGAGAGAGGAGGAACTGGAGAAGAGAGAGAAGGAAGTGGAGAAAAAGCGGGAGAAAGAAGAAAAAAAGGATGACGATTAGAAGCAAAGGGTTGTGTGACCCATTGCTTTTTTTGGGGAAATGCGGGAGAGTCCATGCTGAAAAAACCATTGAACGAAAGTATTGGTCTATCACATACTTCTGAAAAAAATATCTAAACGGAACTTTTTTACATATTTGTTCGTAATAGGATAATGAGGTGATAATTATTGAATTATAGACTAACATTGTCATTGTCTCTGCTTTTATCATGCGTTCTTTTGTTTGTCACCGGCTGCTTTGCAACTGATAAGCCATTATCTAAGGATCCGAACATCACGGCCCTTCAGACAGTTTTAGAGCATCAGTTCACGGGACCGGATCCTGAATTTATTGAGGGGGCGGACAATATCGAAAAACTTGAACAATATTATGAAAAAAGGTATAAGCCTTATTTTACAGAAGAAAGGTACAATAGCTTCATTTCTACCTCAGCTTACCAATATGTCCTTGTTGCTCTTAATAATGATAAGGAAATAAAGATGGATAAAGTAAAGGTTGAAAAGGATGAAGATACTTACACCTTTAAAGTGAACGTATTGTACGGCAAGGGAGATAGCGGAGAAAATTCTGCTGAGGTTACAGGCAGAGCTAAATTCAACAATGAAGGGAAAATCACTAGTATTCAATACTTGAATGATGATGGATTGTCTGAAAAGTTGAGTAACTAAATTAATTAATGTAAGCTAATTGAACTGCACTCTGGAGTTAGAAGTACCTTCTAATCCCGGATGTGCAGTTTTTTCTATGCATTCAAAAACCCGTGTATATTGTTTGCGAATTTTATAGATGGGAAAACGTCTATTATGAAGAATGAGAGGGGGAGAAATACGTACAATATGGTTGAAAATAAAACAAAGGCAAAAAACGCGATCCTTCCAATCCTTATGGTAGCTGCTGGCTTAGGAACATCGATTACCTTTCTCTACTTATTTGCTGAGCTGGCGGAAGAATTGCTGGAATCCGAGGTTAAAAGATTTGATGAAAGCATTATTCAATTCTTTTATTATATAGAAAATGATGTGTTAGATATGATTTTGTTTATTTTCACCGAGTTGGGTTCCGTCTGGTTCCTGACCATTTTCTCGATCATAATCATTTCATTCCTATGGTTTAAAAAGAGAGATAAATGGAGCATTCTTTTTTTCATTATCGGCATAGGCGGTGGAGGCCTCCTGACCAAACTTTTGAAATACTATTATGGAAGGGAACGACCTTCAATCGATGAAACCATTGACGCAATCGGCTACAGCTTTCCAAGCGGCCACTCTATGGGGTCTTTGATTTTTTACGGATTCCTGAGTTATTTACTGTTCCGTTCCAGCCTCCGAAAAACAATTAAGTGGATGGTACTGTGCATATATGGTGTGTTGATTATGTTCATCGGGATCAGCAGGATTTATCTAGGAGCTCACTATCCAAGCGACGTCATCGCCGGCTACCTGGCAGGAGGCATTTGGCTCATCCTCTGTATCCTTGCGTTGGAATATGTAAAGTGGAGGAGTTCTTTGCAAAGAAAACCGATAAAGGCATTTAAGGAGTTTATTGGGAAGCAGTTGAGCAGCAGGATGTAGGAGACAGGAAGGTACAAGTGCTAGAAATTATCCGAAGCAGGTGAAACTTCAGACAAGATCAGCGGAAAAAGCAGAAGGCTGTTCAAATCACTTACAACCTCTGCGAAAAGCCCTAATAGATATACAAACATACATTCTCGTTATATGCTTATATTTGTACAGCAAATGCGGGGTGGGCAGCGGTCATTACTCACTTTCTTAGGAAAGAGGGTGACGCTGATGGTTACGTACGAAGCAATGAACATGATGATTAGTTTTGCAACTTTAATCATTGCCGTAATCGCATTAGGTATTTCTGCAAACAAAAAGAAAAGCCCATTGTTTGAGTAGATCATTTCTTATTCAACCTATGGCCGCTGCACTTCAAGCAGCTTGCTGTACATTGAGTTTCCGGTTGCCGCCGGAAGCTCTTTTTTAATATATGGACTATATAGTTATATTATAAACATTTTTAAAGCGGAAAGTAAATATTATGGCTTTAACCTGCCGCGATAAGATGATCATTTTCGGCAGTCAGATAGGGTATTTCTGTAATTAAAAAAGAAATGACCTACCCTGCACCACCAATGTTTGAGTAGATCATTTCTTATTCAACATATGGCCGCTGTATTTATAATACTCAATTTTAATCCTGAAAGGCATGAAACACATGCTTGATTAATGAATCACGTTAGAAAGAAGCAGAAATGCTGATAACCACCTCTGTTGTAGCATATAAATGAGTACAACTATTCTGCAAATGGCAGGTGGATGAAATGAAACTTCAAAAAGGTTTTCAGAATTTGTCAAAGCGGAATATGAATTTTGAGGAGGTCTTCCAGCATATCCTGTCATTCATCAAAGTGCAGCCAAATGGCAATCACAGATTGATCATTGGCACGGACTCTCAAGTACATAGTTCGTACACGCGATTCATCACTGGAGTTGTGATACAACGAGAATGCAAAGGTGTATGGGCATGTTACCGGTCCGTTGATATAGCAAGGAGAATTGAAACCTTACAGGAGAAGATTTCGTTGGAAACTAACTTCACTCAGGAAGTTGCCTGCATGTTCACTCCGCAAAAGCAAAAACAAATAATCGATCTATTGATTCCATATGTCGAAAAAGGGGCCAGTTTCAAGATGGTGGGGCATTTGGACCTGGGCCGGGGAACGAAAAACAAAACCAGAATTTATGTGAATGAAATGATTAAGCGAATTGAATCAGTCGGGCTCGAAGCACAAATCAAGCCTGATTCATTTGTGGCCTCCAGTTATGCGAACAGGTATACAAAATAGGAAAAGCGAACGAGATGTGAACTGAAGAATGAAGTTTGTCATAATCCTTTTGACCAAAATGTTTTAGTACGGGTCGAAAAAGTGAAGATACATTTTATACTTTCCATTGAAAGGGCAATAAGGCCTGATTGTGACAGGTTTGTCTGAACAGAGGCTAAAGCTGTCAAGAAAAGCACATTATTGTGACAGGTTTGCCGGACAGAGGCCAAAGCTGTCAAGAAAGCATAGTTATTGTGACAGGTTTGAAGGTGCAGAGGCCAAAGCTGTCAAGAAAGCATAGTTATTGTGACAGGTTTGAAGGTGCAGAGGCCAAAGCTGTCAAGAAAGCATAGTTATTGTGACAGGTTTGCCGGAACAGAGGCCAAAGCTGTCAAG
>NZ_JAGGQP010000052.1:8341-77436 GCF_018613235.1 Bacillus sp. ISL-41 | reverse complement strand
CTTATGCAGGGATATCGGTCCTTATAAGGGTACAATTAGGATAGAATCGTACCCTTATGCAGGGATATCGGTCCTTATAAGGGTACAATTAGGATAGAATCGTACCCTAATGCAAGGATATCGGTCCCTATAAGGGTACAATTAGGATAGAACCGTACCCTTATGCAGGGATATCGGTCCTTATAAGGGTACAATTAAGGACGAATCGTAACCTTATACAGGGATTTTGAACCTCATAAGGCACTTATAAACTCTAAACACCTTATCATACATAGTACACGCATTTAAAATATGAATTAGTAGGTGGGTCATTATAACTTCAATTTTTTCAGTACGATTCTTTCGATTGTTTTCCAAGGGAGATAGTTTTTTAATTGAATCATGGTCCTGACACCTTTTCCAATAGGATACCTAAGGTTTGGTTGGCTTTCATTTGAAGCAATCATCGCTGCAAGCCGGGCAACATCGAGTGGATCTCCATAAGAATCTTGCCCTGCTGTTAAATTTTTCATTATAGAATCCTTCAGCAACTCATATGGCGACTCATTGGGCATTGATACATTTTCGATACTTTTCCAAATATTTGTCCTGTAGGAACCCGGCTCGATAAGGACGACCTCAATCCCAAAAGGCTTGAGTTCGAGCCTTAAGCTTTCACTGTATCCTTCAAGAGCATGTTTCGATGCAACGTAGGCAGACAGTCCAGGGAATCCAAACCGCCCGCTTATACTGCTCATATTTATGATTTTTCCTGATCTCTGTTTGCGCATGAAAGGTAGGATAGCCTGGGTGACAGCAATAACGCCAAAAAAGTTCGTTTCGAATTGATTGCGATACTCTTCCACTGACAATTCCTCGCAAAAGCCGCCCTGTGCATAACCAGCATTATTTACTAATAAGTCAACAGAAACAAGGGATTCTACAAAAATTTTTAATTCTTCGATTGATTGTTGCTGTGTTACATCCAGTGGAAAAACAGTAATTTTATCTGTCACGCTTTCAGCAGCGGCCAGTCTCAGTAAAGTGTCTTGTTTTTTGAGGTTCCGCATTGTGGCGATCACGTTATAACCTGTTTTAGCCAATTCGATGGCGATCAGTTCACCAAAACCGCTCGAACAGCCTGTCACAATAGCAGTCTTCATAATATATCACCCACTTCATCATCTTCTTTTTTACAATTTTACAGGTAAAAGATTATTTTGAACATAAACCAATGTATCTTTCTGGGAATCATGGAAAAAATCTAATACTGTGGATTTTCCATGAAAAGGAGCATGCATATGACGAAGGAAGACACACTTAAGATCCTGAATCTGATTGAAAATGTTTATCCGCTTGTAACAATGAAAAGTGAAACGGTTCTAAGGTGGATGGCTCAATGTGAGTCGATGGACTACAGCCTGTTATTAAAGAACCTTGCTCTGCATATGAGGAAGCAACCATATCCTCCTGCATTGAATGAGCTTTTAGCGAATGCAAATATTGAAGTCACAAAATTCCATTGGTTGGACGAATATTCAATTAGGCCACAAAAGTGCTCGGAAATTTAGGGTTTTACGTGTAACACAGTGAATTATTGGTTTTAAAAATGAAATTGGAGGGTAATTTTTCAGGTGAAAAAAGGATGCATGATTGAAGGAGGTTTTAGCTATTTTTAAAAAAGTCGCCGATATTTAGGAAGTTATTTACTCGTCGCTAAAAAATATTAACAAATATTATTACCTGGTCATAAAAATAAACCTTGGTATATCAAGGTTTTGAGGGAGAGTTTAATTGACACATGACATTTATCATGTGTCATATATGACACCTGCTACTGCACAGAATCATTTCCCTTATTTATAATTTGGTTAACTAACAAATCCGAAAGGGGAATTTATATCAAGATGGCAACTCACAATGCAAAAGAACTTAGAAAACAGGTCGCCCCTTATGAAAGTTCAAACACTAAAGATAGTATCATTCAAATAATCAATACGGTCGTTCCATTTTTGGTTTTATGGTTTCTGGCCTATCAAAGCCTTGAGATTTCGTATTTACTAACACTTGGGATCGCTGTTCTCGCCGCTGGTTTCATGATCAGGATCTTTATCATCTTCCATGACTGTACTCACCACTCATTCTTCAAAAACCGTACAGCCAATAAAGCGGTAGGTACGCTGACTGGAGTTCTGACTTTGTTCCCTTATAGCCAGTGGGGGCATGAGCATGCTGTCCACCACGCAACAAGCAGCAACTTGGACAAGCGTGGGACAGGCGACATATGGGTACTGACAGTTGATGAATACATGGCTGCCCCGATGTGGAAGAAGGTTGCATACAGATTGTACCGCAATCCATTTGTAATGTTCGTATTGGGCCCGATTTATATTGTTTTAATCACGAACCGTTTCAACAGGAAAGGTGCGAGGATGAAGGAGCGCTTGAACACCTATCTAACGAATGTGTTAATCTTTGGAATTTCTGGTCTTATGATATGGGCTATTGGATGGAAAGCATTCATAATGGTAGAAGGTCCAATCTTCTTTATTGCTGGAATGTTTGGCATATGGCTTTTCTATGTACAGCATACATTTGAAGATTCATATTTCGAAGGTGATAAGGATTGGGAATACGTGCGGGCTGCTGTCGAAGGAAGCTCATATTACCAGCTGCCTAAAGTGCTTCAGTGGATTACTGGTAACATTGGCTACCATCACGTGCACCATTTAAGTCCTAGGGTTCCAAACTATAAGCTGGAAGAGGTCCACAAGAATACTAAGCCTTTGCAGAATGTGCCAACAATAACACTTTCTACAAGCTTGACTTCACTGAAATTCCGCTTATGGGATGAACGGAAAAAGCAATTTATAAGTTTCAAGGAAATGAAAGCATATAAGCGAAACAGAAAATTGTCACCTCAGACTAAGCCTGAACTATAAACTAAACTCCCCTTAATCAGGACGTATGCTTTCCTGAAATAAGGGGAGTAATTTTTTGTAAGCTGACATATTTTTCTTGTGATAATACTCTTTTCGTAAAACTGCCTATGTTAAAATAAAAGCAGTTATGAATGAAGCTGAGGTTCTGATATGATAAAAAAGTTTTTCAATTCACTTAAAAGCACTGGGATTTCACCATACATATGGACCATCCTTGGCATATTGCCTTTTTATTTCATATGGCAGCTGCCAACAACGGTTGGCAAAGTAGTCGGCATCATCCTGACTCTTTTGTTTTTTCTTGTATACTGGGTGGCCTTTGTGTCAAAGGGCTGGACAGTATATCTATGGACTTGCATTTTAATAGGTATTTCCATAGCGTCAGCAAGTCTGTTCAGTTACGTATATTTCGCTTTTTTCATTGCCTATTTTATCGGAAATATCAAAGACCGGCTGCCCTTCCTTGTTCTATATTTCATCCACCTTGTTGGGACTTCAATCGTCATTAACTTTGAAATTGTCCTTAAGGAGGACTTCTTCATAAGGCAGCTGCCTATTATTGTGATTGTGTGGATCGGTGTCATACTCCTTCCGTTCAGTATCCATAACAGAAATGAACGAGGAGAACTAGAAGAGAAGCTGGAGGATGCGAACAAGCGGATTTCAGAGTTGGTTAAAATAGAGGAGCGACAGAGGATTGCGCGTGACTTACATGATACCCTGGGCCAAAAGCTTTCCCTGATAGGACTTAAAAGTGACTTAGCACGGAAATTAATCAATAAAGATCCCGATCTGGCAAAAGAAGAATTGAAGGATGTCCAGCAGACAGCGAGAACCGCACTTAATGAAGTAAGAAAAATGGTTGCCGAAATGAGGGGCATCCGGGTCCGCGACGAATTAATACATGTCAGCCAAATGCTAAAGGCTGCTGAGATCAAGTTTATCGGGGATGAAGAAGAATTCAATCTCAACAATGTGTCCTTGCTGTCAGAGAATATCCTGAGCATGTGTTTAAAGGAAGCAGTTACGAACGTAGTAAAGCATAGTAAAGCATCAACCTGCAGCATCTCCATAAAGCAAACAGAGAAGGAGTTGGTTGCGGAAGTTAGCGATAATGGTGTCGGAAATATCACAGATGAGGACATGTATAAAGGCAGTGGACTTCATGGGATGAGAGAACGCCTTGAGTTCGTGAATGGAACCCTCGATATATATTCTAAGGGCGGTACGACCCTCTTGATTAAGATACCAAAAGTACTAAAACAAACTGGCAGGGAGGACCTGATATGATTCGGATTGTCATTGCAGAGGATCAGCGCATGCTGCTGGGGGCATTAGGCTCCCTGTTGAGTCTTGAGGATGATATGGAAGTGGTGGGCAAGGCGAGCAATGGAGAGGAAGCTGTCGCGCTGGCAAAAGAGCTTAGCCCGGATGTATGCGTCATGGATATTGAAATGCCTGGAAAAACTGGACTGGAAGCAGCGGAAGAATTGAAAGGGCTGGGATGCAAGGTGATCATCCTGACGACGTTTGCCCGTTCAGGGTATTTCCAGCGCGCCTTAAAAGCAGGGGTGAGTGGCTATTTGCTGAAGGATAGTCCGTCTGAGGAGCTTGCAAGCTCGATCCGCAGCGTGATGGGCGGTAGACGCGTATACGCACCAGAACTCATGGACGATGTATACAGTGAGGAAAATCCACTGACTGAACGTGAAATGGAAGTGCTTGAGCTTGTTGCAGATGGGAAAAATACAAAGGAAATCGCAGGACAGCTCAGTATAACGACCGGCACAGTGAGGAATTATATCTCAACGATCCTGGATAAGCTTCAAGTCACCAACAGGATTGAAGCAATCACCCAATCAAAGGAAAAAGGGTGGTTTAAGTAATGAAAAGAGCCTGAAATCAGGCTCTTTTATTTATAAAATACCTTATCAATATTATACTTGGCTTTAAGTACGTTGATTGCATAGGTTTCATAAATTTCTCTGTCAATAGGATCCACGACGGTAATGACAGCAATCTTGTTGACTTCATGACGATGGTTTTTAATAGGGGAAACATTGTCCTCGAAATGTTTTTTTACTCGAGGCCTAAGCTTACGCGCTTTCCCCACGAACATCAATTCATCGTCTGCGTCGAAGAACATGATGATTCCGCCTTTATCCCTTGGGATACGGTGGTAATCTGTAAAACCATATTCACTGCTGATGACCGCTTCAACCTTTTCACCTAATTGCTTGCTTCGTGTAATGACTACGTCTGGTGCTGGCAGTTCAATCTTAATCACTTATAATCACTTCCTATTCTTCAATTAGTAAATCGTACCACAGGCAAAAGTGAAAATCCACATATTATTATTTTACCCAATCAGAACGAGCCTGACCCGTTAAGCGGCAGGAAAAAACCGCTTAGGGCAGGCTCGGTTAAAGTTACAGTTCTTCCTTCCTAGTGATGGCGTATAGTTTTTTCTCATTTTTACATTTTGTCCAGAAGATGATATAGCAGAAAACTATTCATAAAAATATGAATAAGCTACACTTGATATTTTCCTTCGCAAAAAGCAATAATGAGAAGGATGGCTGGTCAAAAACCAGCCTATTAAAGAAAGCAGGGATTGAATTTGAATCAATTTAGATCTTTAGGCATATCAGAACTACTTGCAGAAACGCTCAGCCAACAGGGGATTTCGGAGCCTACAACAATCCAGGAAAAAGCAATACCTTTATTGCTTGATGGCAAGGATGTCATTGCACAATCCCAGACAGGCACAGGGAAAACCTTTGCCTTTGTGCTGCCGATTCTAGAGAAAATCGATATCGAGAAACCAAATATACAGGCATTGATTGTCACCCCTACTAGAGAGCTTGCATTGCAGATTACCCACGAAATCAAAAAACTAATTGAAGGTTATGAAGGTATAAATGTTCTTGCTGTATATGGAGGTCAGGATGTCGAATCACAGCTGAAAAAGCTAAAGAAAAACATCCATATTGTTATTGGGACTCCCGGAAGATTACTTGACCATATCCGCAGGGAAACGGTTGATTTTTCAAATGCAGCTTTTCTCGTACTGGACGAAGCGGATCAAATGCTTCACATTGGTTTCCTGAACGAGGTTGAAGAAATCATCAAACAAACGCCCAAAACAAGGCAAACCTTACTATTTTCAGCGACAATGCCAGATGAAATCAAAAGGCTCGCTAAACAACATATGTACAAGCCGGAATATCTCCAGGTCGAGAAAACCCAGGCACCGCTGGAAAACATAAAACAAATTGCCATTAGTACGACAGACAGGGCAAAACAAAATGATTTAATAGAGTCACTTAGACTGTATCAGCCATTTTTAGGAGTCATTTTTTGCAGGACAAAAAGAAGGGTCAGCAAGTTGAATGACGCATTGAAAGCCAACCATTTTAATTGTGATGAGCTGCATGGAGACCTCTCCCAGGCGAAAAGGGAGCAGGTGATGAAAAAGTTCCGTGAGGCAAAGATCCAGTATCTGATCGCTACTGATGTAGCCGCAAGAGGGCTTGATGTAGAAGGTGTTACACATGTTTTTAATTATGACATCCCGCTGGATACTGAAAGCTACATCCATCGGATCGGCCGTACTGGCAGGGCAGGCAGTGAAGGACTGGCTCTAACATTTTATTCACCAAAAGACAGACCTTTGTTGGACCAGATTGAAACAGAGCTCAATTTAAGAATAGAAAAGAAAAACTTGGGGAACGCCAAAAGAGGTGAATCCCAAAGTGATGATTACAGTGCCGGCAGCAAAAGCAAACAAAGGTCTGGTGATTACAAGGGAAAGAATACCAGATCGAGAAGACGGGACGATAAAAAACCTGAAAGGGATCACCGTGGTGAAAAAATAAATAAAGAGACAGTTTCCCGCAGAGGGACAGAAGATAGACGTGAAGTTCGCTACGGCGAAAAGGACCGTAGGGATAGGGATAAGCCATCAACAAGGCGTGAACGAAGAAACTCTACTGAAGGACATCAATCGAATCCTCCTCGTTCAGAAGGAAGAAGAATGGAAAAAACTACAACGCGTGCAGGCAAAGAAACAGCCAGAAGAAATAGTAGTGAAAGACCAAACCGGGAATTACAAGGCAGAGATAGTCGGAACTCAAGCTCTCCTGGAGGTCGAACAGCCAAAAGAGGCGGATCAAGCAACCGCAGGAGCAGGTAGAAGACATCAAAAATAGACCGCAGATGCGGTCTATTTTTTTAGTGGCCCAGTACTCACGACAAAGGCGCTTGCGCCTAATTAATGTTGTTTATTTGGCAGTTTGTCACTAGGATTTTCTTTTCCCTGCCGCTTTCTATTCTGTTCATCTTTCCTCTGTTTATCGTGGAGCTTCTGTACAAATTCGTGGGTATTTTCCATAGATGTACCTCCTGTTATAATGGCTCGTCGTTACTTTTTCCTATACCGAATCAAATCATTCATGAAATAGTATGCAGATAGGGTAATATAAGAGAAGTAAATGATCATGTTCAGGAGTGAAAGTCTTGCAATTAAAAGATATTTATGGAAATCTTCCACAGCTTGAAACGGAGCGTCTGGTGTTAAGAAAAATCAAATATGAGGATATTGATGATATACATACTTATGCTTCCAACCCTGAGGTATCAAAATATGTTTTCTGGGGGGCACATGAGACAAGAGCGGCGACAGAGGAATATGTAAAGATGATCCTTGCTCTGTATGAAGAAGGGAAAATTGCTCCCTGGGGCATTCATTTTAAAGAGGACAACAAACTGATTGGCACGGTGGATTTTGTTTCATGGCAGCCGCAGCATAAGACTGCCGAGATTGGTTACGCACTTTCCGTTGACTATTGGGGAAGAGGTATTGCTACAGAGGCTGCTAAAGAACTCATCAGGTTTGGAATGAAAGAAATGGATTTGGTCAGGATTCAGGCGAAAAGCCTTGTAGCAAATATTGGTTCTGAGCGTGTAATGGAAAAGGCCGGAATGAAATTCGAAGGCATTCTAAGGAATTTCATATTTGTCAAAGGAGCTCATTATGACGTGAAGATGTACTCCATCATAAAAGAGGACACTCAAATTTGAGCATCTTTAGCTATTGGTGAAAATGTATACTTTGGCATTTTCTGGCCTGTTGAATTTCGGGCCTGAAAACCCTCTTTTCAATAACTCCTTCCTCATGAACATCATGATTCCCCCGTGGCCAACAATTAAAATATCTTGATCGTGAGCGATCACTTCATCCAAAACCCTGTTAATCCTCGTTACAACTTCTTTTTTACTCTCCTGCTGTGATTTGTGTCCGAAATACCAGGCAATCCGGATTAAAGCTACATGAAGCCAGAGTGGCAGGCGAAATTCGGTTTTGATGACCGGGTAAAGAGACATCTCCCGCAGGTCCTCCAAAAACATGATATCTCCATTAAACGCTCTGGTTGCAGTAATTTTCGCTCTGTCTAGATCACTTGAATAGCATTTTACCCATTTATGCTCATGATGATCAATTTCAACTTCCTCGATTCGAGACTGATTGTACTCCTGCTGCCAAACAAGAAGCTCCTGGGAGGTGACAAGTTTATTTGGATACCCTAAACTCACTTTAAAATGGCGTAACAATCCTATTTTCATCATTATCATCCTAATCAATATAGTATTGTTACTAATTCACCAAATGATTCGAAAAATCCTTCTTGAATTATCTGTGTTAGTTCGAGCGAAATGAGGAACTTTAAAAGCAGGAGGTGTCTACATTGCCAAGAGGAAAAGAGCTTGAACAGCTGCCAATGGCTAACACTTTGCCAGGTATGGGGGAAGATTACAGTAAATTTGACCGAGACGTATTAACCGGTATTACTACCGATGTAAGACCAATGCCGGCAAAAGTAAAGGAAGAAAATCAACAGAAAAACTAAGTGAACTTGAAGGCTTTGTCCTTCAAGTTTTTTATGTTAGGTCAATCTATGAACTTTTTACCCAATTGGCTTGATATTCAGCGGAAAGGGTAATATTATAAAAAAAGAAACGTAAACGTTTACGTAAAGGGTTTGATTGTTAATGAGTTATACAATAAAAGACGTAGCAAAACTTGCAAATGTCTCGATTGCGACCGTATCAAGGGTTCTCAATGGGCAGAGCGGCTTTTCAAAAGTGACTGAAGAAAAAGTCCTTAACGCCATTAAAGAGCTTGGATATCAGCCAAATGCATTTGCCCGTAGTTTAATCAGTAAAAAATCTAATACTGTAGGAATTTTATTTCCTGAAGTTTCGAGCCAATTTTCTTCAAAAATCCTTCGCGGTGTGGAAGAAGCAGCCCACCATCATGGGTCGAGTGTCATTGTGTGCAATACGGCATCACATGGACAGAGAACGATGAAATATTTACAGCTTTTAACCGAGAAAAGAGTAGATGGTATCCTGTTTGTCAGTGAAATCATTACGGAGGAGTATTATAACACTCTAGAATCAATGCAAATACCAGTCGTCCTGATCTCGACTGAATCTTATCAATATCCTTTGCCTTTCGTAAAGGTTGATGATAAGCACGCAGCTTTCACTGCTACTGATTATCTAGTGAAAATGGGGCATAGTAAAATTGGTATGCTCAGCGGGAATAAAGAGGATATCATAGCTGGCCAGCCGCGCATAGATGGTTATAAGCAAGCGATAGCGTCAAAAGGACATGACATAAACGATAAAAATATAATTTATTCACAAGGATTTTCGTTTAAAGATGGTTTTAATGGATTGCCAAAGCTCCTTGAGCAGTCCCCCGATTTGACTGCTGTTTTTGCAGCCAGTGACGCATTGGCCCTGGGTGCTATATCTTCTGCATATAAACTTGGAGTTAAAATACCAGACGATCTTTCTATTATTGGCTACGATAACTTGCCGATTGCGGAAATGGCGATACCACCGCTTACAACCGTAGCTCAGCCTTTGGAAGAAATGGGAATGGTAGCGGCAGAAATGCTTTTTACGATGATGGAGCAAGGAAAAAGGGTTGAGAGCAGAATAATGCCTCACTCAGTAGTTGAGCGGGAAAGTGTTAAGAGAATTATATTCACCTGATACGTAAACGTTTACCAAGGTTAGTACTCTGAATTAATTGTTGCTTTTGAAACTCATCCTATCTTCTCCATACTTCTAGTTCTCATTGAGACTCTAATGAAGCGTGTCAAGAATAGAGGAAAAAAATAATATTCGTCATAGCAACTAAGTTTACGATAAGAGCCTACTATATAATAGAAACTAATTTGGAGTGATTTTCATGAAAAAGCATTGGTGGAAGGAATCAGTCATTTATCAAATATACCCTAGAAGCTTCATGGATTCCAATGGTGATGGTATTGGAGATATCCCTGGCATAATTTCGAAACTTGATTATTTAAAAGATCTGGGAGTAGATGTGATCTGGCTTTCTCCAGTATACAAGTCTCCTAATGATGATAATGGATATGATATCAGTGATTATCGGGAAATCATGGATGACTTCGGAACGATGGCAGACTGGGAGCTTTTATTAAAAGAGATGCATGACAGAGGAATGAAGCTGATCATGGACCTGGTCGTTAACCATAGCTCTGATGAACATCAATGGTTTGTTGAATCCAGAAAATCGAAAGATAATCCTTATCGGGATTATTATATTTGGAGACCTGGTAAAGATGGCAAGGAACCGAATAACTGGCAATCCACCTTCAGCGGTTCAGCATGGCAGTACGATGAAAATACTGATGAGTATTACTTGCATATCTTTAGTAAAAAGCAGCCTGATTTAAACTGGGAAAACCCAAAACTTCGCCAGGAAGTATATGATTTGATGAAATTCTGGCTGGACAAAGGGATTGATGGATTCAGGATGGATGTCATCAATTTCATCTCTAAAGTAGATGGCCTTCCTGATGCGCCAAATCTTCATGGGAAGAAATATGTGTCTGGAAGCAGACATTTTATGAACGGACCGAAAATACATGACTACCTTCAAGAAATGCACAGAGAGGCTCTTGCTGATTATAATGTGATGACCGTTGGTGAAATGCCTGGTGTGAATGTTGAGCAAGCCAAGCTTTACACAGATGAATCCAGAAACGAAGTGAATATGGTATTCCAATTCGAGCACGTGGACCTGGATTCTGGCCCGGGCGGGAAATGGGACCTTAAGCCTCTTGAGCTTACTGACCTAAAGAATAACTTTACAAAATGGCAAACAGGTCTCGAGGAAATCGGTTGGAACAGCCTTTACCTGAACAATCATGACCAGCCGCGAATGGTTTCGAGGTTCGGGAATGACCAGCAATACAGAAGTGAATCTGCTAAGATGCTGGCTACATTCCTCCATATGCTAAAAGGAACGCCATACATTTATCAGGGCGAAGAAATCGGGATGACCAACGTCCGTTTTGATTCTATCGGTGATTATAAAGATATAGAAACACTTAATATGTATAATGAAAAAGTAAACCAAAATGGGGAAGATCCAGCGAAAGTAATGGAGTCCATCTATGTAAAAGGAAGAGACAATGCACGTACTCCTTTCCAGTGGGATGAAAGCGAGCATGGAGGATTTACTGCAGGCACCCCATGGATACAGGTTAATCCAAACTATACCGAGATTAATGCCAGGCAGGCAGTTGCTGATGAAAATTCCATTTACCACTATTATCGGAAGCTAATCCAACTAAGGAAAGAGCATTCGATAATTGTCCATGGCAGATACGACATCCTGGTTCCTGAGGATGAGAGTATTTATGTTTATACAAGAACACTCGAGTCTCAAAAATTACTTGTTCTATTGAATTTCACTGATGAGGAGCAAGGATTTGCAGTACCTGTTGAGCTGCAAGGAAAGAAAAATGAAATCCTGATCTCAAATTACGAAGCAGGCGAAGGGTACGGTTCTGTAATATCCTTGAGGCCATATGAAGCAATCGTATATCTGATCGAGGGTTAAACAAAGAAAAAAGGCTGCAAAATTTGCAGCCTTTTTAATTAGTTCTATTTCCCCGACGATCAGTTGAATGAATTCATCGAAGTCTTCTTAAGGAATGGAACAAAAACAATGTACTTCATTCCTTATTTTTTTATTTCCCACTTCTTAACTAAAGCAAGGAAGTTTGAACGATATTTTCTCATGATTGTATAAATGATATAGTAAACGAACATCCCGAAAAGAATGATATTTATGATCATGCCAATGAAAAAGACAGCCCCTAAATGGATTCCGGCATCTAAACCATGAGTAGGCATACCCGCTGCTGAGGGGAAGATCCCATAAGGAAACAGGGTCTCACCAACAAGTACATTCAAATAAAATAAAAATGGGAAAAGCCAGATGAGTGCGACACCGCTAATGAATCCAGCTACCGGATTTCCTTTAAAGAGTTTGGCACCAACGGTCGAGAGAATAGGGCCCATTCCGAATGAAGGGATAAAGTGGATTAAAAATCCCAGGGTAAACCCCAAAGACACATTATGTGCGTTCTCTTTGATTCTGAATAATTTTATAAGAAGGAATTTAAATCTGCGCAAGTTTGTATTGATCATAATTCACCAGCCCCAAATTAGTATACAATTTGATGAATCATTTTAATAGCCTTTTTGACATATTTATTCCAAAGCGGTACGATATACGATTTTCGGAGAGGATTTTTTCTTGTTAACCTCTATCCAGAAGGAGAAAAAATGATATAGTTAAACTATATTTTCGGCGATTCTCTAATAAAATAAACATGATTATTAGGTGGCTGGGGTAAAAATAGGCATAAGCAAAATATGAAAAAGGTTCGGAGAGTGATGACAACTGATGCGGTTTACAAAAATGATCCCCAATATGTTCACACTTGGGAATCTGTATTGTGGTTTTCTATCAATCGGATTTGCGGCAAATGGCCAATTTAACAATGCAGCCATTTTAATTTTGATCGGCATGATGCTGGACAGCATGGACGGAAGACTGGCGAGGATGCTTAAAGCGGACAGCCAGCTCGGCAAAGAATTAGACTCACTTGCGGATATTGTTACATTCGGGGTAGCACCGTCTTTTCTGGTTTACTATACATACTTCTATCAATTTGGACTGTGGGGTTTATTGGTAGCAGGGCTTTTCCCTTTATTCGGTGCTTATCGCCTGGCAAGGTTCAATATCAGTACCGATAAATCATCGCTTAATTACTTTATTGGTGTTCCTATTACTGCTGCGGGCGGAATCATGGCGATCCTTACTTTATTTGGAGACTTGATCCCTAATATCGTCACTACTGTCGTCTTTACGGCATTGAGCTTCCTGATGGTGAGCAGAATAAGAATTCCAAGCTTTAAGGAAGTACCGCTCCCGAAATATGGAACAATCGTGACAATTTTCCTTGGTTCTTTGCTGTTCGTTATCTGGAAAGGGACCTACAGCCAATTCCCATACTTAATATATATTGCAACACCACTATATGTTGCGTATTTGGCCTATCGTTTCGTGAAGGGGAAAAATAAAAATAATATTGATTAGCATACAAAAAGCCTTTGCTGTCCAGCAAAGGCTTTTTTATACGGTGTTATTAATCTCTTGACGAGTCGTTTAAAGCGCGGGAAACATCTTCTTTCATCTCGCCAGCTGTTTCTTTTAGTTTTCCTTTTCCTTTATCAAGGCGGCCTTCTGCTTCCATCGATTCATTGTCGGTAAGCTTTCCGAATTGCTTTTTAGCTTCACCTTTTACCTGGTCAAATGCGCCTTTTGTTTGTTTGTCATTCATGATTATGGCCTCCTTTATTTGAGTTGAGTATATTCTTTTATACCCTGAACTAATCAACGCAAACTTTCAGAGCGTTGAGAGGCGTAAATCTAAATCTAAATGACTTTAATAGTCTATCCATCATCAAGAGAATGGCGGATAGAAATGGATAGGAAAGAAAAAACAGCCGAAATGCAGCCTAAAGTCGACATACGTGGCAAGGTTGCAGGCCACGATTATTTAACTATTTCAACATGGTCTCCCGTTCGCAAACCTGCTGCGTTCGCTTCATCTGTATCAATGTGCATATCGAGAGCGTAGGAATCTCTTACCCTTATGAGAACCTGATTGAAGGTTAAGCTTCTTTCTCCGTTACATTTAACACTTACATACTCTCCATCTTTCACATTAAACTTGGAAGCGTCTCCAGTTGTCATATGTATATGCCGTTCCGCAATAATGACGCCTTCCTGTATTTCCAGTTCTCCTTTTGGCCCGACAAGTTTTATACCCGGAGTTCCTTCGATATTCCCTGAAGCCCTTAATGGTGCTTTTACACCAAGCGAATAGGAATCAGTCCTGGAAATTTCAAGCTGGGTGAACTTTCTCAGAGGACCAAGTATCCTGACCTCCGGAAATTGTCCTTTTGGACCAAGGACCCTAACTGTTTCATTGGCTGCAAATTCCCCCGGCTGTGAAAGCTCTTTAGCTGTCGTGAGCTGATATCCTTTACCAAAAAGCTGATTTAAATCCTCTCTTTTCAAATGAATATGCCGGTTTGATACACCGATTGGAATCATACAATCTCTCCTTTTAACTTTTGTTTGTTTTCTCTCTGTTTCGTAAATTTTGTTGCTTCGCCTTGCATTTTCAAAAACAGTTCGGCAGATCAAAGAAGCGGGAACTGTATTTATCCTAAAAGCAAGAAATGAAGCGAAATCTGCCTTTGTTTTAAATTAGTTTACCCTGCGTTCTGCAATAAACACTCTTTTCAAGGAAATTAAAATTACTTTATGAAGCAATTTTAATTGCTTTTTAAAGTAAAGTAAATTACTATCAAAAGTAAGGAGGTGGAATTAATGGAAAATATTAGATTGAATGTAGCGTTACTTAGAAAAAAGGTTCCAAATTTGACGTCAGCAGCTAAGTCAGTTGGCCTTAGACCTGCAACCGTTTCGAATTTATCTACCGGTAAAATACCGGTCGGGAGGGCAGAGGTACGGACAATAGTAGCTCTTGCAGAACTTGCTGGCTGCAGTTTGGATGAACTGATTTTAAGAGGGGAGAGTGTGGAAATGATAGAAACTGGCATAAAAACTTTGGATCTATTTGCCCCAATTTCAAAAGGGGGAACCGTTGGGCTCGTTGCAAGGCCGGGGATGGGGCAGTTAGTGGTGCTCGCAGAAATGTTATATCGAATGAAACGAGAAGGGTATGTGACCATCCTCATTAAACCTTCAGGGAATCACCCTGAGTTAGAAGATGTTCTGGAAGACGTTGATTATGTTACAAACAATATTGAAGAGACATTTAAGATCATGCTTAGAGAAGGTATAGAAAAAGATTATGCATTTACAGTCGACAGGTCTTATGTCATATCAGGCGAGATGTTCACTTTGCAGGAAACCTTTGATGACAAAGGAGTCAGCAGTGTAACTACTTTCCTGATAGACTTAAAAGGTGAGACTGTCGATGAGGACCTTCCGTATGGGCCACTTGATACTTTGTGGCAATTTGATGCGGATCTTGCAGCTCGCCATAAGTACCCTGCAGTCAACCCAATCTACTCCACTTCCTCCATCTTAGAAGGGTCCTATTTAGACCCTGTACATCACAGCATTCAACAGAGAGCTCAAAAGCTTTTACGCAGGTATAGAGAATTGCGTTCGATTGTCAATGTCCATGGTATCGGGCGCCTGCCAGCCTCAGAATCGCAAATTTATCAGCAGGGGGAGAAATTGGAAGCCTATCTGACTCAGCCATTCTTTGTTGCCGAAGCTTTTACTGGCAAGAAGGGAGAGTTTGTAAAGCTCCAGGACACCTTGAATGATGTTAAAAAAATTCTTGATAATCCTTCGAGTATAGCAAGTGCAGATACACTCAATTTTATTGGAAATTTAAAGTGATATATCAGCCCAGTCAGGTGACTGGGCTATTTTCACTCCATTTTCTTTTGAATAATACATTATGAATCAGTCAACCTTAAAAGAGATATTCAATCACGAAAGGTGGAAGGTTCTGTATGAACAGGAACAAAAAGCATTATTTGCCGTTTTTCGTCCTCCTTTTCATCCACTCTTCTTTATTGATCTATACTTTTTATAAGAGAAAAGACCGCAAGCTGCTGTTCATTACTCTTTTATCCGGTATGGGCATTTGTTTTATTTTTGAATACTTTATTTTAAGTCATTTGAAAGCTTATCGTTACAAGCCGAAGTTGTTCAAGAATAAGGATTTGGATAATTTTTTTGGTGCGATTATGTCCCAGGCTGTATTTGTTCCCTTTACCGCTATTTTCCTTACAGCTTTTAAAGTTGGATGGAAGGGCAAGTTCTTATTCGCTATGTTTTTCGGACTGGTTGAGAAGCTTTTCTTGTTTATGGGAATTCATAAAAATAATTGGTGGAAGACGAGATATACGGTGACTCTCATTCCTATATTCTTTTACATCATTGATTTTTGGTATCAACAGCTTAGGCTTGGGACACCTATTTTTCATTTCAGCTCACTATTCCTTGGCGTGCTGGTCAATGGGCTGAACTTGATGTATTCTTTGTCGATATTCAGGAAATTTAGATTTGGTCTGGAAAAATGGCATAGTTGGGAAGAACATTTTAAAATAGCACCAATCTATTCGTTTATTTTATCTGCGGCAACAACATTGATCATTAAGGATAACAGCGGCTGGAAAGGGATATGCCGATCTTTTGGTTTTACACAGATTATGGATATAATGGTTTTACGAACAGGGATTGCGAAACAAAATTTCCGACATTTTGTTATCAATAATGCAATCCATTTTTCGATGATTTTTTGGGCTGTTTTATTAAAAAGGTGGATTTATAAAGATGTGCCAAAGCAAAATGAGAAAGCGAATATCGAGGAAATCAAAAGAGCCAGCATATAATGTACATGTTCTCCAGGATTAGTTTTTAACTTATGGAGTTCATTACATAATGCTGGCTCTTTTATCTCTAGTAGCGGCCCACCTGCAACTGCTTGTAAACTTCTTCGCGCACTTCCTGCAAAGTGTCACGATGGAGCAGCTTACTGGTGCTGATTCTTAAATATGTGTGTTCATCAATGGTGCCTTCCTGCTGCAATTTATCAAGATGTGGCAGACGAAAGCTGCCAATTGGCAAATAGGCAATGTACAACTTTGTCCCATGTTGCTTTAATGAGATTTTGATTCCTTTTAAAAGAGGAAAAAAATAAGATGAATAATCTTGTTCAATAACCAAATCTTCCTTCAACGCATCCTTGATATATGGCAATGTAGTGGGCAGTGAGATAAAGTAGATCATTTGATCATAGGAATAATGCAGGTCTGAAACCTTGAATCCATAATGTGCGGTTACCCGTTTGGAATAATATTTCTGCGATAGATTGTACAATGGCCTGCTAGTCAAAGCGGAAACCAAGAAAAAGAATAGGGATGCCAGAATCAATGCCAGTTCAATCAATGCTCACGAACTCCTTAAAAGAAACTACTGTATTTTTGCCTGCATTTTTAGCTTTGTAAAGGGCCTGGTCGGCGGCTTCAATTAACTCATTTTTACTTTTAATGGCAGAATGGTCTGTACAAGCTGTTCCAACACTCACAGTTAAAGTGCCATTGGGCTGAGCTTTTTCCCCGGGAAAGCTTGTCTTTTCAACGTTCAAACGAATGGTTTCAGCAATAATTTCAGCTTGTTCCAAATTGGTTCCGGAAAGAAGGACAACAAATTCTTCTCCGCCAAAACGGAAGGAAAAATCTCCTGGTCTTAATGAACCCTCAATTACTCTCGCCAGCTTCATCAAGACTTCATTTCCAAGCAGGTGACCATTTTTATCATTGAAAACTTTAAAGAAGTCGATATCAAATATGATTAACGAAAGGGGAACTGCCCCTTCTCCTTCAATCGGAAAATGTTCATTAAGAATTGTCTGGAATGCCCGCTGGTTAAGAAGACCGGTCAACCCGTCCCGCAAAGCCATTTCCTCGATCTGCTCATAGAGATTCGCATGATCAAGTGCAATCGCCGCCTGGTTAGCCAAAGGGAGGATATCTTCTGTATTCATCAATGTAATAGGTCTCTTATTAACAATATTATCAATAAGAAGGATCCCAATATTCTTTCCCTGGTTAATCAGCGGAATCACTGCAAACTCCTCAGTTTGGAACAATTCAAAGATTAAAACTTGTGAGGTATCCTCTTTCTGGATGCCCTTGACTATAACTGGTTTTTGCCTTGACAGCGCTAATCCGAACACATTATGTTCATCAATTGGGATTTCCAATGAACGCAAAAGAGCATTCAGTTCCGGGTCGGTAAAGTTGCTGTCAAAATTGTGTTCAATTAAATCGCTGAGCTTTAACCTGTTTTCTGAAATCTTTTCCCAAACTTCATAGCCTTTCCTCACATCCATAGGGCCAACACCTACGATCCCTTTAAGCGACTTTTCCTCATTAGAAGCAAGGAAAATCATTGCTCTGTTAAAGCCAAGGCCATGACCGGCGGTAACAGATGTCAGGATTACTTTTAAAAGTAAATCCTGCTGCAGGGTGCGCTGCATCGTTGTACTCACTTCTCGAAAGACTTGTAAATGCTTTGATTGCTCCATAAGCATATTGAGCCAGCGATTATGATCTTTTTTCTTATTCAGTAAATATTGTGAGATAAAGCCGGAAATCGTCCCGATTAGCAAATATACCGGCAAAAGAACTAAAGCAGCTCCTTCTGTTTGTAAAAAAACGAGAAGCATGCTGAATATGGCTGCTAAAATACCTCCTTTTAATTTAAAGGAATAACCGGCTGTCGCGATAAATAATAAGATACTCCATTTTAAATGATCAATTCCATTCAGATAAACAGAAAGCTCAATAACGATCAATGATGAGACAGAGAAGAGCAATTGATTCAGAAAAGCGCTTACATGGAATCTGATTAAATTGACTGTCAGTGATACGCTAACAGCCGCAATGATTAATATTATAATAGCATCCAGCTTGCTCACTCCTAATTTGAATCCTATATCCATTTTACTATTTTTTTGAAAAAATCATAGACTGTTTTATCTGTGGCAGGAATAAAATCATCCATGCTATTGATTATAAAAGGGGAAAAGTTCAAATAGTAACTAAATAAAATTTGGCCGGTTATGGAAAGATAAATGTATCATCAGTATATTGAGGTGTGTAGATGGAGGACAAGACAAAAATCCGGCTGACTGCCGCAGAAATGTCTAGTTTGTGGACACAATATATAAACGATACAGTCTCAGTTTGTGTATTAAGCTATTTTATGAACAGCGTAGACGACAAAAAGGTTAAAGAAATTGTTGAGTTTGCTATTGGCGCATCACAAAAAAATATCTCTCTTTTAAAGGAGATATTCGATCGTGAAGACTTTCCCTGCCCAGTTGGTTTCACTAAGAAAGATGTGAATATCCACGCACCACGGCTTTTCTCAGATACTTTTGTCTTGATGTATCTCAGACATATGTCGATACTCGGAATGACAGCAAATTGTGCGGCAATTGGCCTTGGAACTCGCTCGGATGTGATATCGCTGCATAAAAGTGTTTTGAAATCTGCGGCCGGTCTCCAGGATTCGACGAGGGAGTTAATGCTGGAACAAGGGACTTATATCAGGCCGCCTTATATTTCAGTTCCGGATAAGGTTGACTTTGTTGAGAAACAAAAATTCCTTTCCGGAATCAAAAGCAGGAGACGTGCACTGACCTCAGTTGAAATCACTCATTTATTTATGAATATACAAACAAACCAAATAGGGAAAGCATTAATCATGGGATTCATGCAAGTGGCGCAGGACAAAGAGGTCAAGGCATATTTGCAGAGAGGGAAGAAAATCGCTCAAAAACATGTCGACTTGTTTAGTGACATCCTCAAGAACAATGATATTCCAGCTCCAATGTTTTGGGATGCCGCTGTAACAGACAGTACAACTCAGGTTTTTTCAGATAAGCTCATCTTATTTCATATTTCCGCCATGATTGCCGCAGGGATTGGGAACTATGGAGCCGCCATGGCTGCAAGTCCGCGAAAGGATATAGGGATGAAATATGCTTCGCTGATTCCTGAGATAGCCCTGTATGCAGAGGATGGGGCCAATATTATGATCCAAAATTCTTGGCTGGAGGAACCACCAATGGCTGACGATCGGAATCAGCTGTCTGGATTGAATTAAATATGAGGATGTCCCTTTGATGGCTTAGGGACATCCTCTTATTTTTTTGCGGTGAATACACATTTAGTTTCAACTATCTGTTTCAGGCTTAATGACCATATCCACCTTGGATAGATACTATTTCGCATTTTGTAAATCAGGAAATTTTACCGGCGTATTTACCGATGAATTATCCCGGTATGAACGGTATGCAATCACAGTGTGATTATGTGAATGCACATCAAGCTGTAGAATTTTTTCGTTTTTTAATTCTAGATAGTATCTCATCTCACCCTGGGTGAGTTCATAAAATGATATCGTAAACCCTAAGTATTCTTTCCTTACAACCTTTGCATCCGGATGACTGCTGATGTAATCTGCTATTTGCTGGACTGACGCTGAGGATGTACCCGTGATGGAATATAGGGTTTCCTTGGCGTGGCCAAATGCATGATTGAGAGTTGTTTTTGCTTTATTTAGCAAGTGGTTAAAAGATAGGTTCAATTTCATACCTCCAACTAAGCATTTTTTCAGATGTTAGTTAATATACCCGGGAATCTCAAAGAGAATCCTCATTCCTGTTTATTTTTCGTTTGAAATACCATCTTAATATCGGAGGTACTGCAAAATAGATAAAGAACAGCCTGAATAGCTGAAATCCCGAAACAATGGATAAATCAGCATTGACCTCATGTGCAATGATGCCCATCTGATCCATTCCACCCGGAGCCAAACTGAGAAAACTTGTAACGATATTGATATTTAAAGCGTCTGATAAAAAGAAACTTAACAACAGGGATTCCATGACAAGCAGGAACCCACTACACAATGCAAGAGTGATCGTTAACGATTTCCTCTCTAATTTCTCAGGCTTTAAAAGCATGCCGATATATCCGCCTATCATTAGCTGTGATGCATCCATGACGGAGGATGACAGTGTTGGACCGGTAAGGCCGGCATATGTCAAGAAACCTGTGCCTAATATGGGGCCAAGTAAAAATGGAGTAGGCAGGCGGAGCTTTTTACCGATCAACACTCCAAGGATGCACACTATCAAAAATACAACAGGCATTATTGGTTCAAAATCGAATTGTGCTGAACCAGCCAATTCTGTGTTCGTATGACTAATATTGAAAACTGGACCGAATATGATAAAAGGTACGACGAAAACAATCATCAATAATCTGGAGACCTGAAGGAAGGTGACCGTTGTAATATTGATTCCCTTCATTTCTTCTGCAAAAATAATCATTTGTGACAATCCGCCTGGAATGCTCCCGGTCAATACCGTTGGATAGTCTACTCCAGATATCAGTGAAATCACTTTGGAAATTAAAGCAGCAGACGCCACGAGAATCACTGTCATGAACAGCATTGCCGGAAGGTTTTCGGCCATATTCTCAACAGATGAGCGTGTAAACGAAAGGCCGATAGAGTACCCGATCAGAATTAATGCTGTATCCCTTAATGCGCGGGGCCAATATAATGAAATTCCTTTAAAGCGATTAGCGATCAAAATTGCCGACATTGGCCCGAGGAGCCAGGGAACTGGAATGGATAGGAATGAAAACACCAGGCCGCCAGCCAAAGCTATCAAAAATGCTGTTAGAAATGAATTATTACGTAAGCTCTTTTTCAATGCTGCACCTTCTAAATAAATGATTGCTCCAAAATGTGGTAATACCATCCTAGCACATTATATTTATCAGTTAAAAGCAGGATTGGTATATTTGCATTAAAATATAGATTATAAACTGTTCTGGGAGATGATGTAATGAGTCACGAAATTAGTAGCTTTGAAGAATTAAGAACATTATTTGGAGAGCCAAGCGAGTTGGCCAAACGGAAGGTTATTTCAATGGTAGATGAACATTGCCGTAATTACATATCGCAATCCCCGTTTCTTGTCTTATCTACCTCTGACGAAAAAGGGTATACAGACGCTTCTCCGAGGGGAGATGCGCCTGGTTTTGTGCTTGTTCTGGACAAAAACCGGATTGTGATTCCGGAGAGACCCGGCAATAAGAGAATGGATTCATTGAAAAATATTCTATCAAATGAGAGGGTAGGACTATTATTTATAATTCCGGGGATGCTTGAGACATTAAGAGTAAACGGAAAGGCCAGCTTGACAAGGGAACCAGAGCTTCTGGAAAGAATGAAAGCCGGCGGAAAGGAACCTTTGCTGGGAATAGTAGTTGAAGTTGAAGAATGCTATATACAATGTGGAAAGGCATTGAAGCGGTCAGGCTTATGGAATCCTGACCGCTGGGCTGACCCATCAACATTGCCAAAAGGTGCTGAAATACTGGCAGCACACTCAAAAATGCCTGAAGGATCAGTAGCTGATATAGAGCTGAGATTGGAAGAAGGGTATAAGAATAGGCTTTATTGAGGAGGTATATGGTTAAGCTCCTCCGCTTCTAAACACTATCCCCTTATGCGGAAATTGCAGTTTGAATAAGGTTACGATTAGGAGGGGCGAACCGTACCCTTATAGAGGGTTCCTGGTTCACACAAGGGTACGATTCAGAGCGAATAATCCCTTATAAAGGGTTTACTTTACCTAGGGTACGTTCAATATCTTTGATATATGAATAAAAGCACGGTCAAAAACAAAGCTGCCAGAGGGCAGCTTTGTTTCAATCATCAAATTACGACTTCCTGAGTGATCTGTCTTGTATGACTTCGTCCAACCGGTCAGGGTAATTGGTGAACATACCTGTAACTCCCCAATCCAGCAGCATGTCCATATCTTCCTTTTCATTGACTGTATAAGGGAAAATCATTAAATCAGATCCTGTGACTTTTTGAATATACCCTGGGCTGACTGCTGTATAATGCAATCCGACTCCAACCGCATAGTCTTTGATTTTATTCACTTCACGATCAGTAATGACCGCTGGAGCATAGTAGGACAACAGCTGGACCAGTGGAATTGATTCATCCATTTGATGTATTTTTCTCAAGCTTTCGGCACTGAATGATTGAACAATAACATTACCGAATGGCTGAGCACCGATAAGATTATATTCATTCAGAATACCTATTAGCTTTTCTTCCATTCCTGGATAGACTTCAGGTGATTTGGTTTCAATGAAAAACTTCGAATTTGCACCGAACCTGGCAAGCACTTCACGCAGGGTAGGGATTTGAAGACCCATATATTCGTTATTCTTTTTTTCAGGATATGCTTCATTAAACCATGAGCCTGCATCAAGTTTTTTTATTTCCTTAAGAGTAAGGTTTTTGACTAGTCCCTTTTTGTCCGTGGTCCGGTCAATGGTTTCGTCATGCAGCGCAATCAATTCCCCATCCTTCGTCATTTGAAGGTCGATTTCAATGTAATCGCCATTCATGCTATTCCCAAGTTCATAAGCGAGAAGTGTATGTTCGGGAACATGGCCTGATGCCCCACGGTGAGAAATATTGAATGCCTTTATTTGCCCGTAATCCGAGGAGATTTCCGCAGTAACAAAATCTGATGACGCCCCTGATAAGTAGATAACCAATGATGCAATTGCCACCCAGCGAAAATATCCGACCATCTCCAATTGTCCCTCCTAAGAGTTTTCCATTGCTATTACGGAGAAAAAAAGCGCGTGCTTAAGTGTGAATATTATTTACATCTTTACAAGTTATATGTCAGGAACATGAAAACTACTTCCAAACCTTCCACCAATTGCGTTTGGATTGTTTAGAAGCTGCGGTTTCCCTGAAACTATCGACCATATTTTTAAATGTTTCGTCCCGCTCCCTGATTTCCCGGCGGAATTCTTCGCGTTCAGACTGGAGAGTACGGACAAGATAATCTCGTTCCTGACTTATGACCTGATTTAAATTCGACAGCTCCTGGTTTGTTGCCTCACGACTATTTGAAACATAATCCGCAAGTATTTTAAATTCCTCGGAAACCGTCTCAGTGGTGTCGTTCAAGCGTTTTGCCAAAAGTGACAATTCCTTATTTGTGCCGGAAGATAGCTTATCCACCGTACTTTCTAGCTTATTGATTTTTTCATTTGTGCCTTTTGATGTTTTAGTCAAACTGGTAGTTAGAGATGCGATGCGTTCTGAAGTGCCCTTTGAGACATACGAAATACTTCCTGATAGGGCATTGATTTTCTCGGAAGTACCTTTTGAAACCTTCGCAACACTCTCGGTCAGCCTGGTAATTGTATCTGTCGTTCCTTTAGAGTTCTTCTGGATATCTTCAGATAGTTGAGCTATTTTTTTAGTTGTGCCCTGCGAAGCTTTCGTTACTCGATCAGTAAGCTTGCCGAACATCTCTGCTGTGCCTTTTGAAACCTTAGCTAGATTTGTACTGATTTCGGAAGTGCCCTTCGAAACATTCGTAAGCTCTGATGATATGGTTCCGAGACGTTCGGAAGTTTCTTCTGAGTTTTTGGCCACCGTTTCAGATAGCACCATAATATGTTCATTGGTTTTTTCACCTGTTTTATAGACAGAATCTGAAAGTGTTTTTACGGTTGTAAGAGTACCTTTTGAGATTTCTTTCTTTACTTCCTCCAACACTTCCTTTCGGATGCCATTTCTGATCTCTGCCTTGACTTCTTCGAGGAGGGATTTCTTATAGTGTTCCATTGCCATCATAAAAGCGGCATAATCATTTTGGCTGTCTTCCGGAGGAGGTGCTGGCATGTTTGTTTTTACTGTAAGGCTGTTTTCATTTTGAGCTTGTTCGGTAAACGGATCAGTACTCATATGTCTCTGTAATAGCTCCCGAATCATATCTTTGCTCAGATTTTTGTCGCGCATATGTTTTATTTTCATCAATTGATCTATTTCGATATCCGTATAGAATCTTGCGCCTTGTTTCGTTCTTGGAACAACCAGCAGCCCAGCAAGATCCTTTTCCCATTGTCTAATGGTGCCTGACGGAACATTAATTTTCTTGGACACCTCTTTGATTGTATATGCCTTCATGAATTGAGTGTCAGTCATCATGCACATTCCTTTCTGTTTTGGTTTATGAAAAATTAAATGTCCTATTACAATTCAGCAAGAACATTCCTGTTTTCCTGCATGGTGACAAAAGCTATCAAAAGTAGTGTTGTTTCAGCATAACAACCTGAAAACATACAGTGTTCGCAAACATTCCTTCAGCAAATTATCATTTATCGTGATGATTTCTTCATTTTGATTTACAATAGTCATGTAGGCCAATTTCAAGGCTAAGGGGGATTAAAAGTAACAAAAAAATGTCGGAAAATGCTTGCCCTCAATACATACTTTAGAACAATACAATCATTTAACGGTTTTTGGAGGGGTAGATAAATGTCTGAGGTTAAAGTCCGAATTGAAAAGGATTTTTTGGGTACGAAGGAAGTATTAGCGGATGCGTATTATGGCATTCAAACTTTAAGGGCGGTTGAAAACTTCCCGATCACTGGATACAGAATCCACAGTGACCTTATAAAGGCAATGGCTATGGTGAAAAAAGCAGCGGCACTTGCCAATATGGAAACAGGAAGGCTTTACGGCGGCCTGGGGGAGGTCATTGTAAAAGCTGCTGATGAAATCATCCAGGGGCAATGGCATGAACAATTTATCGTGGATCCCATTCAGGGAGGCGCAGGAACTTCCATCAACATGAATACGAATGAAGTAATTGCCAACCGAGCGCTGGAATTGCTTGGGGAGAAGAAAGGGGATTATTTCACATTAAGTCCCAACTCTCATGTAAATATGGCTCAATCAACCAATGACGCATTTCCTACAGCGATGCACATATCTGTTCTGTCGCTTCTGGACAAGCTGTTGGATACAATGCAAATCATGCGGGATGTATTTTCCCAGAAAGCAAGGGAATTTGATGCAGTCATTAAAATGGGCAGGACACACTTGCAAGACGCTGTGCCAATTCGTCTCGGCCAGGAATTTGAAGCATATACAAGGGTAATCGGGCGTGATATTGACAGAATTAAGCATACCCGCGGTCACCTGTTTGAAGTGAATATGGGAGCGACGGCCGTAGGGACCGGGCTTAATGCCAATCCTAAATATATCAAAAATGTTGTCCGGCACCTTTCAGAAATCAGCGGATATCCATTAAGGAACGCTGATCATTTAGTGGATGCAACCCAAAACACCGATGCTTATACAACTGTGTCTGCTGCTTTGAAGGTTTGTATGATGAATATGTCGAAAATAGCCAATGACTTACGATTGATGGCTTCCGGCCCTCGAGTGGGCTTTAACGAAATTTTCCTTCCATCAAGGCAGCCAGGCTCATCAATAATGCCTGGCAAGGTGAACCCGGTCATGCCTGAGGTTATCAACCAGGTTGCTTTCCAGGTTATAGGAAACGACCATACGATATGTCTTGCTTCCGAAGCTGGTCAGCTTGAGTTGAATGTCATGGAACCAGTGCTTATTTTCAACTTGATCCAATCGATCAGCATCATGAACAATGGTTTTAAGGTATTTACTGACCATTGTCTCGTAGGGATTGAAGCGAACAAAGAGAAGCTCGAAAAAGATGTGGAAAGAAGTGTAGGCATTATCACCGCTGTCAATCCGCACCTTGGTTATGAAGCGGTATCAAGAATTGCAAGGGAAGCAATCCTGACAGGAAAATCTGTACGGGAACTTTGCCTTGCTTATGATGTGCTTACAGAAGAAGAGCTTGATTTGATTCTGAACCCATATGAAATGACCAACCCTGGTATAGCAGGGGAAGAATTGCTGAATAAAGACTGAGTGCGAAAAGGGTGTTCCAAGAGGTTTAAGCTTTTGGGACACCCTTTTATTGTTATACCTGCTGTGAAGTAGATTTAATCCGATGGGGGTCAGCCTCTGTTTTTTCTATGCTTCAAGGCTTTTTACTTTTTCGTTTTTTCTTAAATGGAAAGCTAATGCGATTGTCCCGAGAAAAAAGGTGGCAATCCCTGCACCTATCAGCACGCCTGATACACCGATCGATTTCGCCAGAAATGCACCCGCAGCAGGCGCGACGAGCATGGAGAATGTCTGCAGGGAGGCAGCTGCTGACGATACTCTTCCCATTATGTTCTTGGGTGTTTCTGATTGCAGGACATAACCGTATGGAACACCTTCTGCAGAAGCTAGAAGTCCAAGCAAGAAAGCTCCAGCCATCCACAAAAGTTTAGGGAGTTCAAATGTCCCCAGCACGCCGATTCCGATAATAAGGATCAAGATACCACTCAGCACAGAAGCCGAGGCCATTAGCTGGATGGGCTTATTCTTCCAGGCAGTATACCGGCCGAGGAAAAGTGCACCAATAACGCTGCCAAATCCAACAGAACTGACAAGCAAGCCGAACTCTTCCCCGCTAAATCCCAGGTTCTGCGCAACAAAGATAAACAATCCGTCATAAAGAAAGATAATGAAAAAGGCGATGGAGGAGAGGATGATTGCAGCTTTCAGAATCCTGGCTGACAAAATATGCCGGATTCCTTCAGTAAGATCTTCTATATATGAGTTTTTATTTTGTGAATGCCCAGCCGCTTCTGATTCAATTTTTGGCAGTGTGAATAATATCGCAATTGCGATCAAAAAACCTGCTGCTTCAAAAATAAATGGACTTTTTACTCCGTAAAGGGCAATGATGCCGCCACCCAAGGCGGGGCCAATGATTTTCATTGTATTGACTGATAACTGACTCAAAGTTACAGCCTCAGGGAGTTCCTCATCGGCAACAGTATGCCTGATCGCGCTTTGCCTTGCGGGATCATACAATGCGGCTACAGTCGCCTTAAGGAATACAAAAAGCAGCATTACATAAAGGTTGGGAGCGAAAAACAAACCAGCAACAAACAGAATTCTTAACCACAGACATGATATCATCAGCACCTTTTGCGGAAGTCTGTCAACATACACACTGGCAAGCGGACCGATGATCACCCATGGTATTCCCATGACGATTATGACGGAAGCGATTGCTCCTTCGCCAAGGCCCCAATGATAGGCTACTATAACCTGTATGGCAATAAAGTCGAGCCAGTTTCCCAAATCAGAAAATACCTGTGCTCCAAAAAGAGAACGAAAAGCCTTATTTTTCAACGGTTTAAAAACGCCGGTATCCATACTGTACCCTCCTAATGGTCTTCTTTGAGTGCTGCTTTTCTCCGCTCCATTTGTTTCTCTCCAAGTTTATTCGGGTCTTGGCCTTCAGGAAGTCCATCATTCTCCAGGAAGGTAAGTGATTCTTTTATCCATTGAAGTTCCGCTTCGAGTTTTAACTCAGCGTATCTAATTGCCAGCATTCCGACACTGTTAATATATGATGTATTATTTTGCTTCCAGCCTCTGATGTAGCTTAAGATTTCCTTTGAATCGTTCGCTCTTGTTTTTAAATGCCCTGCCAGAACCTTTAAATCCATTTCATTATGCCAGGCAGCCATTTTAATGAATAACTCATCCTTTATGGAAGGAGGTTCAGGCTTTCTGGCAAGCCAGCTTTCCAATTCTGTCCAGCCTTTTCCGGTCAGCTCGTAAAGCCTTTTCTTGCGGCCTTCTGCTTCCGATTCAATGGTGATGATATAACCCTGTTCTTCAAGCTTCTTAAGTTTTGGATAGAGACTGCCGTAACTCATACCCCAGTAAAGACCTGCTGCTTTATGCTCGAATTCAGCTTTAATGTCATAACCAGTACTTGGACGGAAGCTAATCACTGCAAGGATCGAATGTTCGATTGACATGTTCATTTCTCCTTTTGTTATATATATATAACTTTGATATATCAATATGATATGTGTATTTTAAAAAAATGTCAAAAAGAATTAGAACGCTGTTTTTTTATTGGACAAAGGGGAAATAAGGCATTAAAGAAATGTTCAATAGCCAAAAGAAATAATGCATCTAAAGAACAGGAGGAATTAGAATTGGCATTTCGTAAACCCCAGGAAATTGCTCAAGTGACCATTGATTCTGGGACATACAAGGCTGCTATGCCCGTAAAAAACATGCTGGCACTGGGATTCCTGGGCGGCGCTTTTATTGCAATTGGATATTTGTTGGATATCAGGGTAATCGCAAATCTGCCGCACGAGTGGGGTACTTTTGGAACATTCCTGGGTGCAGCGGTATTTCCTCTTGGCCTGATTCTGATCCTTCTTGCTGGAGGAGAGCTGCTGACGGGGAATATGACTGCCATTTCAATGGCCAGTCTTGCGAAGAAAGTAACAGTAAAGATGCTGTTGAAAAATTGGTTCTGGATTACTCTCAGTAACTTTGTAGGTGCGCTATTTGTAGCCTATTTTTTTGGACATATTGTCGGCTTGACCGAAACAGGTCCTTATCTTGATAAAACAGTCGCTATAGCAGGCGCAAAACTGGATGCTGGTTTTTGGGCGGCTTTTTTCTCAGGTATCGGCTGTAACTGGCTCGTTGGTTTAGCGGTATGGCTCTCATACGGGGCATCCGACATGACGGGGAAGGTTTTGGCCATCTGGTTCCCGATCATGGGCTTTGTGGCAATAGGTTTCCAGCACGTAGTCGCAAATATGTTCGTCATCCCTGCAGCGATTTTTGCGGGATATTATACCTGGGGTGCATACTTTGCCAATTTTGTACCCGTTTATTTAGGCAATGCAGTTGGCGGTGGAGTCTTCGTAGCTTTGATTTATTGGATGAGTTATAAAGACAGCCTCAAAAAGTCTGCTGCACAGCCTGAGGATCAATTTTCAAAGGCAAGCGCAAAAAAACGGGCAGCAAGTAAATAAAAATGGAACCTCTGAGGCAGAGGTTCCATTTTTATGTCACGGGCAAATTTTATAATAATCCAAGAGATCTCAAACCATTGTAAATCCCGGAATTTGTGACAGCAGTTGTCTTATGCTTTGCATATTGAAACAGGTCAGGATGGGCATTGCCCATCGCGAACCCCTCACCTGCGCTTTTCAGCATTTCCCTATCATTCATTCCGTCGCCAAAGGCAATCGACTCTTCACGTTTAATTCCCAGCTTATTTATAAGGAATTCGACACCAATTCCTTTATTAACATGATCACGAATGACATCGTAGCAATGCTGCATACCCTCGACATTCACTTGCGACAAATGGATTCCATTCTTGAATTCGTATAGTGAATCTCCTTTTTTTCCAGCAGTGATGATTGTCATGCCAAGAATTTTATCAATCGTATCCTCAGTAAAAATGGCATTCTGCCGCAAATGGAATTGCTTGAGAAAAGCTTGTACCGGTTCGGTTTCAAGGTTGGTCAAGTAATTTTTTTCATGCGTATAACAAACAGCTTCATGGCCATTTGCTGCTGCCACATCCAATATGTATTTGACATCCTCTGGTGGCATTGGTTCGGCAAAAATCGTATCGCCTTCATAAATGCCCAGTGCGCCGTTATATCCGATAAAAGAAGTAATCTGAAGCTCCTCTGCAAGATCTGATATCTCATGGAGCGGTCGTCCTGTAGCCAATACCACTTCAATATTTTGCCTCTTCATTTCATTGATGGCTGTCTTCGTAGAGTCTTCAATCGTATCATCAGGCCTTAGAATCGTTCCGTCTATATCCAAAAATAAAATCTTGTATTGTCCCATGCCAATTTCTCCTGACTTCAAAAGGATAGTATAAGTGTTACACAATGACCATGAAGTTATCAAATATTTGAACAGTTGGAATGTGAGGTGCGCCTTGTTTAATAGAATTAACAAAAGGGTAAACTTTAACCAAGAAAACAATAAGGAAGGAGATGTTGCAAATGTTATGGACAATAGCCGGAATATTGCTGGTGCTATGGCTGCTCGGACTGATTTTTGAAATTGCCGGCGGAATCATTCATATCCTCCTGGTAATCGGAATTATCTTGATTGCATATAAGGCGATCAAAGGACGGGCTTCTGGTTGATATGAGAATTAAGGGCAGCGGCAAATAAGTCGCTGCCTTTCACTTTGTTTGTAAGGATCTCACTGAAAACTTAGAACACCAATTATTGTTGACCTGTTTTTTAAAATTATAGGAAATTAATGTCGCCAATCTGGCTTATTGGCGTCCTTGATTTGAAATATCTAGGATTTTTGATCACCAATCTGGCTTATTGGTGTTCTGTTTTTGAAATATATGGAATTTTTGATCACCAATCTGGCTTATTTATGACCTGAGTTGTGAAGTCAGGAATTTTACGTCGCCAACCATGTTTTGATTTCGTGTTGTCCGAAATCAAGGGGCTTTTGAAACCTACGTTGGTGCTCTGTTAATCAAATTAACGCCAGTTTGAAAATTTAATATAGCCCAAGAGCCATTTCCTTTATTTCATTGGTCTTTCATAATACAATGACAATACATACTTTTACAGGGAGAGTGGATGTCCAATAATGAATATAAATCAGATTTCAAAAACTTTATTGGGGCGTACACCTTCGATTATGGGCCATGAACAATTTATCAAGTTCGCAGTATTGCTCCCATTAGTGGAAGTCGATGATGAAGTCCATATTTTATTTGAAGTGCGATCCCTTACGATGAGGAGACAGCCTGGCGAGGTTTGCTTCCCAGGCGGAAAGATAGAAAAGGGAGAAGATCCTCAAACAGCAGCGGTCAGGGAAACCTCAGAAGAACTTGGCATACCTGAAACAGAGATTATCGATGTTTTTCCTTTGGACTACATGGTATCGGCATTCGGAACGATCATTTACCCATTTGCCGGGAGAATCAGTAATCTTGATGCGATTGTCCCTAACGAAGCAGAAGTGGGTGAGGTATTCACAGTTCCTCTTTCCTTTTTTAAAAAGAACCAGCCTGACAGTTATAAGATAAATTTTCAAGTGGAACCAGAAGATGGTTTTCCTTTCGATCTGATTATCGGCGGCGAGAATTACAATTGGCAAACCAGAACAATGGATGAATATTTTTATCGCGTAAAAGGCAAGGTGATTTGGGGACTCACAGCGAGGGTGCTGACCCATTTTATTGAATTGATGGAGCAACATAAACTCAGAGAATAGGAGCGCAGATGTTGCGCTTTTTTTTTTGCCCCCAAAACCATTATCTTGAAAAAACTGTTAATAAAACGGTCCCAGGTACGGAAAAGGATATGGAAATTCATTTCCTTAGCGCTTTTATAAATAACCAGGCCGAAAATATTATTCAACAAATAGTATTTTTGTCGAATTGTAACCAGTGACAAATCTACTATTTCCTTGTAAATACAGAAATTAATAGGAAAATATGTTGCGGTTGGTAGATTTATTATTTATAATTTTAAGATAATTATTCATAGAAAGTTGGGCAAAAAATGAAATTGTACATATCTGTGGACATGGAAGGGATAACTGGTCTGGTTGACCATACCCAAGTTGACTCCTCCAAACACAACTACGAACGCGGCCGGAAAATCATGACTCAGGAAGCAAACTACGTAATTGAAAAAGCTTTTGAGACTGGCTGCCGGGAAGTCATCGTCAATGACAGCCACTCTAAGATGAACAATCTTTTAATAGAGGACCTTCATCCAGAAACACAGTTAATTACCGGGGACGTGAAGCCTTTCTCTATGGTCCAGGGACTCGATGACAGTTTTGAAGGAGCCGTTTTTGTCGGATACCATGCAAGAGCTTCGATGAGCGGTGTAATGTCGCATTCGATGATTTTCGGTGTCCGCCATATGTGGATTAATGATGTCCAAATAGGCGAGCTAGGATTCAATGCTTATGTAGCAGGTCATTATGGAGTGCCTGTCATCATGGTAGCAGGAGATGATGGTGCTGCCCGTGAAGCTGAGGCTTTAATCCCTAACATTACAACTGCAGTTGTTAAACAGTCCATTTCGCGGTCTGCAGCAAAGTCTCTGACTCCAAAAAAAGCTGGTGAACTTCTTGCCGAAAAGACAGAGGCGGCTATTAAAAATTTGGATAAAGTGAAACCGCTTACTCCTCCTGAGAACCCTGTATTAAGAATTGAATTTGCCAACTATGGACAAGCAGAGTGGGCAAACTTGATGCCGGGTACAGAAATTGAAGAAGGGACGACAATTGTAAAATACCAGGCTAAGAATATTCTCGAAGCCTATCAAGCTATGCTTGTAATGACAGAGCTGGCGATGAGGACGACATTTTCTTAAACTGTTTCCTCCACCTTAAGAACTGACATAAAGACATGATAAGGATGTGGGTCAATGCTCCAATACTTACTCAAACGGCTCGGCTCGATGGCAGTCACCCTGCTGGTCATTATCACGCTGACCTTCTTCTTGATGCATTCAATTCCCGGGTCTCCTTTTAATGAGGAACGGGCGACGAGCGAAGCGGTCCAAAAGAACCTTGAAAGTTTTTACCATTTGGATGAGCCTTTATACGTTCAATATTTTATCTACTTAAAATCGGTCGCAACATTTGATTTCGGCCCTTCTATTAAAAAGTCCTCCCAGACTGTAAACGAAATGCTTGGCAGAGGTTTCCCTGTTTCATTCGAGCTAGGGATGATCACTCTGATCGTGGCTATTTTTTCTGGCATCCTTCTGGGAATCATTGCAGCGCTACGTCATAATGGCTTGATTGATTATCTAGCGATGAGTGTTGCAGTAGTCGGTATTTCGGTTCCGAACTTTGTTATGGCAACTCTGCTGATCCAGCAGCTGGCCGTTACCTGGGAGATCCTTCCGGTTGCCACATGGACCAGTCCAAAGCATATGATTCTGCCAACCTTGGCTCTTGCAACCGGGCCAATGGCAATTATCGCTCGCTTGACGAGGTCCAGCATGCTTGAGGTTTTGACGCAAGATTACATACGGACAGCAAAGGCAAAAGGGCTGTCACCTGTAAAAATCGTGTTCAAACATGCTTTAAAAAATGCATTGCTCCCGGTTGTCACAATTCTTGGGTCATTGGCAGCGAGCATACTTACAGGAACTTTCGTCATTGAAAAGATTTTTGCGATTCCGGGAATGGGCAAGTACTTTGTCGAAAGCATCAACCAACGTGACTATCCAGTCATAATGGGAACAACGATTTTTTACAGTACAGTATTGATTGTAATGCTTTTCCTGGTAGACCTCGCTTACGGCATCCTTGACCCAAGGATCAAGCTTCATAAAAAGGAGGGGAAATGATGGCTCTGCGTAAGCATCAGGAACCGCCGGCAGTCTCGTCTATTCCTGACGACTGGTTTGTTCCTATAGAAAAAAGTGACTCAGAAGCAGAAGCCGTTGTCAGGCCCAGCCTGTCTTATTGGCAGGATGCATGGAGACGACTCCTGAAAAATAAACTGGCCATGTTGGGATTATTTTTCTTATCCGTTCTGACATTCATGGCTATATTTGGACCGATCATCTCGCCTCATACGGTTGATCATCAGGATTTGGTCAACCAGAATCTTCCGCCGTCAAGTGAGCATTGGTTTGGAACCGACGAGCTCGGGCGCGATGTGTTCACCCGGACTTGGTATGGTGCTCGAATATCACTGTTTGTTGGTATTGCTGCAGCACTGATCGACTTTCTTATCGGGGTCATCTATGGCGGGATTGCAGGATATAAAGGCGGTAGAACTGACCATTTCATGATGAGGATCATCGAGGTCCTATACGGTCTTCCATATTTGCTAGTTGTTATTTTAATTAGCGTTGTAATGGGGCCTAGCCTGGCCACTATCATTTTCGCACTGACAATAACTGGATGGATAGGCATGGCTCGGATTGTTCGCGGTCAAGTCCTCCAGATCAAGAACTACGAATACGTTTTAGCATCTAAAACATTCGGAACGAAAACAGCAAGAATCATTCGCAAAAATCTGCTGCCTAATACGATGGGACCAATCATTGTACAAATAACACTTTCTGTTCCATCCGCTATCTTTGCTGAGGCATTCCTCAGCTTCCTGGGTCTAGGCATCCAGGCACCGTTAGCGAGTTGGGGATCGATGGCAAGCGATGCTTTGCCGGTTATTTTATCCGGTGATTGGTGGAGGCTGTTTTTCCCGGCATTCTTCATTTCAATGACAATGTTTTCGTTTAATGTTTTAGGTGATGGGCTTCAGGACGCACTTGACCCGAAGCTAAGGAGGTAAGCACCATGGAAAAGGTATTGGAAGTAAAAGACCTTCATGTTTCATTCAAAACGTACGGCGGTGAGGTAAAAGCTGTCCGTGGGGTCACTTTTGATTTACATAAAGGGGAAACTTTAGCGATTGTAGGGGAGTCCGGCTGCGGGAAAAGCGTGACTTCCCAAAGTATCATGAGACTGATTCCTGAACCGCCGGGCAAGTTTGATGGCGGATCCATCCTTTTTAAAGGGAAGGATCTGACGAAACTGAGGGATCCTGATATGCGGAAAATTCGCGGATCAGATATATCAATGATTTTCCAGGATCCGATGACTGCATTGAATCCAACCTTGACAATCGGTGATCAGCTGACAGAGGGGATTCTCCAGCATATGAAGCTGTCAAAGGAGCAGGCAAAGGAAGTAGCGGTGCAGATGCTGGACCTGGTTGGAATCCCGAGCCCTCATGTTCGCCTGAAACAATACCCGCATCAATTCAGCGGCGGCATGAGGCAAAGGATTGTCATTGCCATGGCGCTGGTTTGCCAGCCGGAAGTGTTGATTGCGGACGAACCGACCACAGCACTTGACGTGACGATTCAGGCACAGATATTAGAATTGTTCCGTGATATACAGAAAAAAACAGGTGTCTCGATTATCCTGATTACTCATGATCTAGGAGTTGTTGCACAGGTCGCTGACCGGATCGCCGTTATGTATGCTGGCAAAATTGTCGAAACAGGGACAAGGAGAGAGATTTTTTACAACCCACAGCATCCGTATACAAAAGGGTTATTGAACTCTGTTCCTCGGTTGGATGTTGACGGTGCTGACCTGGTACCGATTGGCGGGACACCGCCAGATTTATTTTCTCCGACAGTGGGCTGTCCTTTTACTGCTCGCTGTCCATATGCAATGCAGGTTTGTGACAAAGTCTACCCTGCAGCAACCAAGCTTTCCGACAGCCACGGTGTGGACTGCTGGCTGCAGGATGAGCGAGCGAAAAAATTTATTGCAAGCAGATAAGGTTCAATCAGGCTAATGCCTTTTTGATATAAATTTAGATCAACATAAGGGGGAAACAGAGTGAAGAAGTTTTTAACCATGCTCATGGCAGCACTGCTTGTGTTCACGATGGCTGCATGTACCGCGAACGATAATGCAGGTAAAGAAACAGAAGGTAAAGACAATGGGGAAGCAGGAGAGGAAAAAGTCCTTTACCTGAACAACGGACAGGAACCAACATCCTTTGACCCGCCAATCGGCTTTGATTCAGCTTCTTGGAACGCATTGAACAATCTGATGGAAGGTCTTACTCGTCTAGGTAAAGATCATCAGCCAGAAGCTGCTACTGCAGAAAAATGGGATGTATCTGAAGATGGAAAGACATACACATTCCACATCCGTGAAGATGCAAAATGGTCCAATGGTGATGATGTAACAGCAAAGGATTTCGAATTTGCCTGGAAGCGTCTTTTGGATCCAGCAACTGGTTCTGCTGCGGCATTCCTTGGCTATTTCATTGAAGGCGGAGAGGAATTCAACAGCGGAGAAGGTTCTGCTGACAATGTAAAAGTAAAAGCTGTAGATGACAAGACGTTTGAAGTTACGTTAACAAGCCCGCAGGCATATTTCTTAAGTGTCATTGCCAATCCTTCATTCTTCCCGATCAATGAAAAGGTGGCAACAGAAAATCCAGAGTGGTTCTCTGAAGCAAAATCGTTCGTAGGGAATGGTCCTTTCAATCTGGCAAGCTGGGAGCATGATACAAAATTCGTCATGGAAAAGAACGACCAGTACTGGGACGCAGAAAACGTAAATCTTGACCGTGTTGAGTGGGCGATCGTTGATGACACAAACACAGAGTATCAAATGTATCAGGCTGGGGACCTTGACGTTTCTGATGTTCCGGCAGAACTGAGTGATAAGCTTTTTGAAGAAGGAAAGGTTCAGGTTGAAGATCAGGCTGGAGATTATTTCTACCGCTTCAATGTTACGAAGGAACCATTCCAAAACGTGAATATCCGTAAAGCGTTCGCACTTGCAGTAGACCAGCAGAAGATTGTTGACTTTGTTACAAAGAACAAAGAAAAAGCTGCTTATGGCTTTGTATCTCCAGGATTCCAGGATCCTTCAGGCAAGGATTTCCGTGAAGTGAATGGAGACTTCAATAAAACTGATGTAGAAGAAGCAAAAGCATTGTTAGAAAAGGGAATGGAAGAAGAAGGCTATACTGAACTACCTGAAGTAACCTTGACGTACAGCACAAGTGATGTCCACAAGAAAATCGCTGAAGCATTGCAGCAAATGTTCAAAGAAAACCTTGGCGTAGAGGTCAAGCTTGCGAACATGGAATGGAATGTATTCGCCGAAGAACAAAAAGCACTGAAGCACCAGCTTTCCCGCAGCTCGTTCCTTGCTGACTATGCTGATCCAATCAACTTCCTGGAAAACTTCCAGACTGGCCACTCCATGAACCGTACTGGCTGGGGAAATCCAAAGTATGATGAGCTGATTCAACAAGCAAAGAATGAATCTGACGAAGCAAAACGTTTTGACTTGATGTATCAGGCAGAAAAAATCCTGTTTGACGAAGCACCAATCTTCACAGTCCACTTCTATAACCAGGTTTATCTGCAAAATGAAGTAGTTTCTGATGTTGTCCGCCATCCGGTTGGATACCTTGAATTAAAATGGGCAGATAAGAAGTAATTTTTCTAAGAAAGAGGTGTTCATCTTGGAACACCTCTTTTTTACTAGTACATACTCTTTAAAAATATCTTATAACATATGAGTTGTTATTTCATGGCAAATCCCAGCTAGTATTTACCGAAAAGAGACGGAGCACTGATTTTGGGGCAAAGCAGAGCTGTTGCTTTTACCGAAAGAGTCCATGAACTTAATTTGGGGCAAAGCAGATATCCATTTTTTTGATTCAATAAAAGGGTAATAATCCACAATAAAGGGAGTTGATTAACATGCCAATCAAACCTGAGCGATTGAAAAAGGGCGACACTGTGGCTGTGGTAGCTCCAGCTAGTCCGCCTAATAAAGAAAATTTGAAGCGCGGATTGAAATTCGTTGAGGATTTAGGGCTCAATTATAAATTAGGTAAATCGCTGTATGCAGAATATGGCTATCTTGCCGGGAATGATGAAGATAGATTAGCTGACTTGCAGGAAATGTTCCTCGATAATGAAATCAAAGGGATTATCTGTGCTGGCGGCGGTTATGGCACAGCACGAATTGCCTCAGCAATAGACTATGACGCTATTAAAAATAATCCTAAAATCTTTTGGGGCTACAGCGATATTACATTCTTGCACACTGCAATCAGGCAGCAGACAGGAATGGTAACCTTTCACGGTCCAATGCTCGCTTCAGACATAGGCAAAGAAGAGGTCAATCAAATTTCCAAGGATACGTTCCAGCAATTGTTTGCACCAACAGACCTGAATTATAGTTCTGCGATTTCGCACATTGAAGAACTGGTGCCTGGATCGGCCGATGGTTCATTGGTTGGAGGAAACCTCTCACTTCTTTCAAGTTCCATGGGCACACCGTTTGAAATTGACACAGAGGGAAAGATCCTCCTAATAGAAGATATAAATGAAGAGCCACGGGCTGTTGACCGAATGCTGAATCAGCTATATATGGCAGGGAAGCTTCAGGGATCAGCCGGGATTCTTATTGGTGATTTTAATAACTGTGTACCAGAAAGGGAGCTGTCTTTATCTCTGGACGAAGTAATTGACCACTACATTAAACTTGCCGGAAGGCCGGCGCTTAAAGGGTTCAATATGGGGCATTGCAGTCCCCACATTGGTGTGCCGCTTGGTACCGCTGCCTCTATGAATACCAAAGAAAAAACGCTATTTGTCGAGAGCGGGATCAAATAGAACCAAAGGAGATAGAGTTATGATTATTGAACAAATCGAGACCTTCCGCAATGCTGTCCCTTTGAAAAAGCCGTTTAAAACCGCACTCCGCACAGTTACTGTTGCAGAAGCCATTTTTGTGAAAATCACGTGTGATAACGGGATTACGGGCTGGGGTGAGGCACCGCCTACTCTGGTTATTACCGGGGACAGCCTCTTAAGTGTCGAGGGTGCAATCCATGACGTGATTAAGCCATTTATATTAAAAAAGAACCTATTGAACTATGAAGCTGTTTTCCAGGGATTAAAAACCATCCTTATTAACAATACGAGCGCAAAGGCTGCGGTTGATATGGCATTATATGACTGTATCTCTCAAAACTGCGGTCTCCCGCTTTATCAATTCCTTGGAGGCTACAGAAACGAAATTGAAACTGATTTTACCGTAAGTGTCAACAGCCCTGAAGAGATGGGTGAAGATGCTGTTCAATATGTAAGCAATGGATTCAACGTACTTAAGGTTAAGGTAGGAATCGGTGAAATCGAAACGGACATTGCGAGGATCCAGGAAATCAGGCACAGGGTTGGCAATGATATTAAAATTCGGCTTGATGCGAACCAGGGGTGGAAACCGAAGGATGCAGTCAGGGCAATCCGAAAAATGGAGGACCTTGGACTTGATATTGAACTGGTTGAACAGCCAGTTAAAGCAGAAGACCTAGATGGTTTAAAGCAGGTAACTGATTCAGTAGATACCTTAATCATGGCCGACGAAAGTGTATTTTCACCTAAACAGGCATTTGAGGTGATCAGAAGGAGAGGCGCGGACCTCATTAACATTAAATTGATGAAGTCAGGCGGTATTTATCAGGCTCAAATGATTAACCAAATGGCTGAAACCGCCGGGATTGAATGCATGGTTGGGAGCATGATTGAAACAAGGCTGGGAATTAGCGCCGCTGCCCACTTCGCAGCAAGTAAGAAAAACATCACTCGTTTTGATTTCGACGCGCCATTAATGTTGGCAAATGAGGCGATCCTGGGCGGGATACAGTATAATGGCAGGAAAATCACACTTCCGGACCAGCCAGGTCTTGGAATAGAAGAGGTTCTTTCAGAAGGAGGAAATTCCAATGGAAAGCAATAACATTTGGCTAGTCAATGTGCCGGTGGCGACTTTATGGACTTCACATGATTCAGCGAGGGAAATCGACACGGATGTAATTTCAGGTACACCGAACATAGAGAAATGGCTTGAAAAGCTTACCTATGAGCCGCGGCTCCAATTGTGCGATGATAATCTGGTTCAATCACAGGTTTTATTCGGCCAGGAGGTCTTGATCATTGATGAAATGAATGATTGGGCACATGTTATTCTCCCAGACCAGCCATCCGGAAAAGATAGCCGAGGATACCCAGGGTGGATACCAAAGGATCAGCTGATTCAACAATCAGATTGGTATATCAAGCAAGGGCCATTAGCTGTGATAACTGCTAAGAAAGCCCTGCTATATTCCGAAAAGAACGAAAAGCTGATGGAATTAAGCTACCAGACGATTTTGCCAATTGTCGAGGATATAGTAGATCGAATCCGTGTTAAGACACCAACAGGTATCGGGATCTTGCGAACTGAGGATGCAACAGTAATCCCTGCGGGAAAGGATATTACTAAGAAAAATGGGGCCGCCATTGTGGCTGCTGGCGAGCAGTTCCTCGGACTGCCATATCTTTGGGGCGGAATGAGCAGCTATGGCTATGACTGCTCTGGCTTTAGCTATAATATGTGCCTGGCAAATGGTTATATCATTCCGCGGGATGCTCATGAACAAGCGGCTGCGGGCAAACATGTTCATCTGACTGACATCCTGCCAGGAGACTTGCTTTTCTTCGCCTATGAAGAAGGGAAAGGCAGAATCCATCATGTCGGGATTTATTATGGAGACGGAAAGCTTCTCCATTCACCTAATACAGGAAAGAATATTGAAATCATTTCTCTTGAAGGAACAATTTACGAAAAAGAACTCTGTGCAGCGAGACGCTACTGGATTGATACGGAGGAATAATCATGGAAAACGAAGTTTTATTAAGTGTTAAAGATTTAAAGAAGCATTTTAATATGGGGAAAAATGAAACTCTTAAAGCTGTGGATGGTATTTCATTCGATATATACAAAGGCGAGACATTTGGCCTTGTTGGTGAATCTGGCTGTGGCAAATCCACTGCCGGAAGAACAATGATCGGACTTTATGACCGTACAGATGGAGAAGTTGTTTTCAATGGCAAAGATGTACATTCGCTTTCAGAGAAAGAGAAGTTCCAGTTCCATAAGCAGATGCAAATGATCTTCCAGGATCCTTATGCCTCACTCAACCCGCGTTCTACAGTAAAGGAAATTATATCTGAACCGATGGAGGTCCATGGATTGTTTCCAAACAAAAAAGAACGCTTGGAGAGAATTTATCAGCTGCTGGAGGATGTAGGTTTAAATCGCGACCACGCGAACCGTTATCCCCACGAATTCAGCGGCGGGCAGCGGCAGAGAATCGGGATCGCAAGGGCTCTTGCGCTTGATCCTGATTTCATCATAGCGGATGAGCCAATTTCCGCTCTTGATGTGTCAGTCCAGGCACAGGTCGTCAACCTGCTTAAGCGGCTCCAAGAGGAAAAGGGCTTGACTTATCTATTCATTGCTCACGACCTTTCAATGGTAAAGCAAATCAGCAACCGGATTGGTGTTATGTATCTTGGACATATCGTTGAGCTTACAGCCAGTAACCAGTTATACAAAAAACCGCTCCATCCTTACACACAAGCTTTGCTGTCCGCCATACCGATACCAGATCCGGATGTGGAAGACCAGCGGGAGCGAATCATCCTGCAAGGAGAACTGCCAAGCCCAATGGATCCGCCGAGCGGTTGTGTTTTCAGGACCAGATGTCAGCACGCAATGGATATCTGTGCCCAAAAGAAACCAGTCTGGCAGGAGATTGACAAAGACCATTTCGTCGCCTGTCATTTATATGATGAACATTTAGATGGAAAATCAAATAAAGAAATGCTGGTCAATATCAGATAAGGAACAGAAATGACATGAATATAGATGATTTAAGAGATAAACTATTAGAAGAACTCGCTGGGTGCAAAGGCCGGGCGAGTTTGTTTTTGGAAATTGAAGAAGAAGTAGTAGAAATTAACAGCAATGATGTATACCAGTCTGCAAGTTTGATTAAACTGCCGATTTTATTCGAGGCTTTGAGACAGATTGATGAAGGCGCACTGCAAAAAGAGAGCCAATTGGCGATTCAAGAAGGAGACAAAATTGGTGACACCGGTGTTCTTCAGGCTATGAGGGTCAAACAACTGCCAGTGTTGGATTTATTGTCCCTGATGATCATCGTGTCGGATAACTCGGCTACTAACCTGATGATTGATTTGCTTGGCAAAGACTCTATTAACGCGACTATATTCAGGCTGGGAATGAGGAATTCTATATTGCAGCGCAAAATGCTGGATTTCAATGCCATTCAATCCGGCAATGACAATTTTACATCTGCCGCTGATATCGCGCTATGTCTGAAAGAAGCAGTTACTGAAGGTTCACTAAAAACACAATCCCGTAACACGTTCCATTCACTTCTTCTACAGCAACAATTTAAAGAGAAACTGCCAGTTTATATGGATGACTCTCTATTAAAAATCGGTAATAAGACAGGAGAACTTCCCGGTGTCGAACACGATTGCGGTATAATAACCTATGGAGAAAAGCAGGCATTTATTGTTGTTTTGATTGATAGTCTTTCAGAAACGGAATCAGGAAAAGCGACAATCCGACAAGTCGGGAAGCACATAAACAGCTTTATACAAGGCGTTTCGACAGCATCCAAGTATAATTGATAGTTTTCGATAGTAATTTGTTATCATCTGCTAGCAATCAGATAGCTTATTGTTCGAAGGGTTTACTTGATATTTGGATAGTAATTGTTCTAATTGCCTTATTGAATATCAAAATCAAGAGATTTAGAATGATTATGTATCAATTTTGATTTTGCAAGGAGAAATGAAATGACGGTAAAGGAAAGCAGGACCGGGTTAAATAACCTGGATGCAGCTGCCAATAATCTATCACCCTTTTTTGAATGCATACATAAAAATTCATTGATTCTTTCCATAGATGAAGGCGGCACTCAATTGCTTGGTTATAAATATCCTGGGGAGTTGGTAGGGAAATCAATTTTCTCCTATTTATCCAGTACGAGCAAAGAAACAATCACAAACAGAATCACTGCGATAGAACAAGGGTCGATTCTGGAAGGAAGTATAATGAGTTTCTCGATTAACGGCATACCGATAGATTTGGAGGTTCATTCCGAAAACACCATTTTTAATGGGGAAGCTGCAATTAGAACTTGCCTTCGATTCATCACACCAGTTACCGTTGATAATGAAAACCTGGAAGAGGCCGGCTCACTGGTCCTTAGCGCAAATAAAGGAATCGTCATCACCAATCCAGACGGCAAAATTCAAGCTGTAAGTGAATCTTTTACTCGATTGACAGGTTACCTTAAGGAAAATGTCATTGGTAAAAATCCGCGGATATGGAAGTCGCACAGCTACACACCAATTTTTTATAAGAGAATGTGGGACTCAATTTTGACAAGAGGATGCTGGGAAGGCGAGTTATGGAACAAACGCAAAGATGGCAGCCATTATTTAATGAAGGTGAATATCTTCTCGATTTTGAATGAAGAAAGAGACCTGGTACATTACTTGGCTGTCTATACTGATCTTTCCGAAGTGGAAAAACTCTCTCAACAGCTCAAAGAACGCGAGGAACAATTCAGGACACTTGTAGAACTTATACCGAATGCCATCATTCTGACTCAATTTGAGAAGGTGGTTTATGCTAACCCACACACTGAAGCTTTATTTGGCACAAACCTAAAAGAAATAATTGGGAAACCTGTTCGTTCTTTTTTTCATGGCCATCCGAACATCATTTCTAAATTGGATTTTAATGAAAAGTCAGTCATCAGCTTTGAAGAACAGTTGAAAATGGGAGATTCTTATATTGATATTGAAGTTTCATCTTCTTTGATTACCTATCAAGGAGAAAAAGCTGCTCTGACTGTTATAAAGGAAATAACAAAGCGCAAGAGCATGGAAAGAGCTCTGCGTGAAAGCGAAGAGCAGTATCGCTTTATCGCTGAAAATTCTTCAGATATGATCGGAAGACTTTCGAGTGACGGAAGCATTGTTTATATATCTCCTTCGAGCAAGAGAATCTTGGGATATAGAAATGATGAATTGATTGGAACGAATCTTTTTGGGAAAATTCATCCAGAAGACCGCCAGATCCTGCTTGAGCAATATGGAAACCCTAGAGAATTAAGCGGTATCGTTACTTCAAGTTATAGGATGCTGCATAAAAATGGCGACTTTATATGGGCTGAGACTACAGTAAGACCGGTTAAGGACAAATCAGGAAAGTCTTCAGGCATGATGTTCGCCACAAGGGACGTGACGGCAAGGAGGACAATTGAAAATCAATTAAGGGAAAGCAATTCCCTACTGAGGAAGCTTTCGTCTCTTGATGGATTGACCGGAATATATAACCGCCGGGCGTTTGACGAGTTCCTAAAGACTGAATGGGCTTTCGCTTGCAAACATGGAACTCCTATATCCTTACTTCTCCTGGATATCGACTATTTTAAAAAATATAATGACACTTATGGGCATATACAGGGAGATGAGTGTTTGAAATCAGTTGCCCGTCATCTTGAAGCATTCTTCCACGACAAAGGGTATTTTGCTGCAAGATTTGGGGGCGAAGAATTTGCTGTAGTCTTGCCTAACACGGATGTACAGAAAGCATCTCATTTAGCCGAAGATTTCCAGTCAACCATCCGGGAGATGAAGATTGAACATGCAAACTCCAAGGTAAGTGAAATCGTTACAATCAGTATTGGTGTATCATGTGTCAAGCCGTTGAATCCAGAAGAAATGAAACGGATACTCGAATTTGCGGACCGCGCGCTATACAAAGCAAAGCAAAATGGGCGAAATCGAATTGAAGTATGTGATAGTGCGAAGAATAAACAGTTCTAAGCTAATTAACAGGCTCCATCGTCTGCAGAACGATGGAGCCTTTGCTTTTTTACAGAGCTTTTTGCGCTAATTTTACTTTCTCCTGGTCAAGGCTATATTTTAGAGACCACATTAAGAACAAGAATCCGAAAGCAATATACATGATCCCGCCGAACATCCCCACCAATCTTGGGTTGAACCATTCCAGCGCTAAGCCTGTAAAGAACATTGAGAACCCGATGAAAGTATTAGATAGCATACTCGTGATACTGAAGTACATTCCGTGCCATTTTGAAGGGATAGTATCCATTGCCACCGTGTCGAGAAGTGTGTTGCCGACTCCGCTGAACACTGCGGTCATGCCAAATAGTGCAGCGGCCAGCCAAAAGGATTTTGTCTGGCTTATCGTCGTCAAGAACAATCCTTCGCAAATAATACATATAAAAGAAAATAAAAGAAATCTATTTTGGATCATCCTTGTTAATAATGGGCTGATAATCAACCCCAGGCCCAGCACACTGTAAAAGATGCCCACTCCCAGGTCAGCTTTTACAAACGTCTCGACAGCATACACGCTTATTAACACGTTCTCAATCCCATTAATCAGCGGGATAATAAGTTCGAACATCATTAGCAACAACAGGAAAGAGGAAGCTGCAATAACGGGCAGCAGTTCAGGATACTTTTCATGTTTTGGTTTAATGATCAAGTCATTTTCTTTCTTAGCCTCAAGGGAAGGCAGTGTCGATAAAATCCAGCCAGCGGCAAGGAAGGATACAATATTTAGCAGAAATGCTGCTTTCGCTCCCAGAAAATATGAGATAACCCCGCCGCTTAATGCTCCAATTACTAATACAAATCCGATTAATACTTGTTCCCAGCCATTTACATCTTTTAGTGACTTCGAGGAAACCATGGCAGGGATGCTTGATTTTCTAATGGGTGAGTAGATGGCTTCTCCAGAAGCCAACAGGAAGGAGGCAGCATAGACAATCCACATATCATCAGGATTATCGACCGCTAGAAACGATAATGCTATGACCGCTCTGGCTAAGTCGGTAACGATCATGATTGTTTTTCTTCCGTATTTTACTCCAAGGCTGCTGCTCAAAGGGCTGAAGAATAAAAATGGAATCATCCTGAGAGCCATTGTGATCCCGACAGAGAAGCCAGAACCAGTCATTTGCAGAATGAGGGCCAGCAACGCCACCTGGCTGAACCGGTCACCAATGCCATTAATTATTCCAGCGAAGAATAGTTTCCGGTAGGATTTCTCCAGACTAAATGTTTTAAACATAGTGTCCTCCACTAATACAATTATATATATATCTAATTAGATTATAGTCTAATCTTTTGGTGAAAGGAACTGTTTTTTTTTCGCTGTCTGGAAAAGCATCTAACAGATGGTAAATTTCTTGCCCAATTTTTACGAAAAATGTATTCATAAAAAGTAAAATGCTATATAATGATTTTCGTATTTCTGAAATTTTGAAGTCAAAATGTAATTTTTATAGATTCAGGGGGAATGATGGATGAAAATGAGAGTTTCAGCAGTCCAGTACCATCTTCACACGATCAAGTCGTTTGAAGAGTTTGCTCTGCAATGTGAGCATTATGTAAAAACAGCACAGGAGTATGGATCAGAATTTGTTTTGTTTCCTGAGTTCTTTACTACTCAATTATTATCAATCGGCAGTGAGCAGGGTACGAGGCTTACCATCAATGAACTTCCCGGTTTTACCGAACAGTACTTAAACCTGTTCCAGAATTTCGCCCTGGAAACAGGCATGCACATCATTGGCGGAACACATGTCATTGCACGTGAAGGAAAGCTCTATAATGTCGCGCACATGTTTTACCCGGATGGGAGAATCGTTGAGCAGGCGAAGCTTCATATCACACCAACTGAGGTGAATGAATGGAATATGAGTGCAGGTGAGGATTTCAGGGTATTTGATACAGACAAGGGTCGCATAGCGCTCCTGACTTGCTATGATATTGAGTTTCCCGAAATCGTAAGAATGGCAAAAGCTAAAGGTGCAGATGTCATTTTTGTTCCATCCTGTACAGATGATCGCCATGGTTTCCATCGTGTCCGCTATACCAGCCATGCACGGGCAATTGAAAACCAAGTCTATGTCGTTTTGACTGGAACAGTAGGCTCGTTGCCAACCGTAGACTTTATGCGTGCTAATTTTGGCCAGGCGGCAGTGATTACGCCTAATGATATCCCGTTCCCTCCAAAAGGCCTTCAGGTCGAAGGAGAACTTAATGATGACATGATTGTAACTGCCGACCTTGATTTGGAACTATTATACGAAGTGCGTGAGCGAGGTTCGGTCACAACATGGCGCGACCGCCGCACTGATCTTTACCCAGACTGGGAACAGACAGAAAAAATATAAAATGATAAGGAGCACGCTTCATGGAATATATTCGCGTTAACAGTATCGAAGATCCGCTTTTTACAAAGCTTCATAACTTAATGAAGGAAGTCTTTCCACCTGAAGAGGTACTAGAGTTCGATTTATGGAAAGAGCCGCTCGAAGATCCAGGCATCAGGGTGTTTGTTGCTGTACATGAGGATGAGGTGGTTGGAGTAACCGAATACCGTTACTATCCAGACTGGAATATCGCAATGACGGATTTCACCATTGTTGGGAAGCCAGGCCTCAGTCTTGGGCGTTTCCTTGCAAATAAAAGAATGGAAGACCTGCAAAACCTTGCTGGCGAAAAAGGTGTAGAGTTATTCGGGATGTTTGCGGAAATTTATGACCCATATCGAAAGAAAGACCATGATTTTGGCGGAGTAAAAACAATGGATCCGTTTGTGAGACGCGAAGTATTATCTCATCTTGGTTATAAGCGAATTGATATGGATTACGTTCACCCTTCCTGGGAGAATGACGGAGAAGCTGTAGAAGGACTTGATTTATGCTTCATGCCAACAGATGAGAATACTCAAGAGCTCCCTGCAGCATTGATTACAGATTTTCTTACCACTTATTATTCCGTGCTCGAAAACAAGCCGGAGAAGTGGATTAAGATGGTGGAACAGCTTAAAAATAAAGAGACCGTGGCATTGCTGCCATTATAATGTGCAGACCAGCAGTAATCTTTACTGCTGGTTTTTTGTTTCTTAGGAAATTATAAAATTATTTAATTGTGGATAACTACAGGTAGTATTCTTAATCCAGCTCCAGCACCTAGCCCCACGAGTCGCTTGTCTAGCTGCGGCTCCTAACTCCTCGAGACGTTTCGGTCCTGCCAATGAAGGTCAAAGAACGACTTCATTAGGCGGCCCTCCAGCGCTTGTCGGGGCTGAACGAGACGCTTGCGCTTTTTGTTCTGCAGATATCTAAATCGCTCAAGCTGACCAAATCGCTTTCCTTGCTAATAAGAATCACATGATTTGTTTTCATCCAAAAGATTTTCTATAATTAACCCTTGACTACATAATTGAAAGGAGTCATCATATGGAATCATTAAAAGGGAAAACAGCGTTAATTACTGGGGCTGGCAGAGGCATCGGCCGTGCTGCCGCAATTGCACTTGCAAAAGAAGGCGTTAATATTGGCATGATCGGCCTGACACTTGCCAATCTGGAGAAAGTTACTACTGAAATAGAGGAATATGGAGTAAATGTATCAGGAGCTGTAGCGGATGTATCTAATATGGAATCTGTACAGCATGCTGTCGCGCATATTACAGAGGAGCTAGGGCCTGTAGATATCCTGATTAACAATGCTGGAATCGCAAAATTCGGCGGCTTTCTTGATCTGGAGCCACAGGAGTGGGAAAAAATCGTCCAGGTCAACTTGATGGGAACATACTATGTGACCCGTGCGGTCCTGCCAGGAATGATTGAGCGGAAGACAGGTGACATAATCAATGTTGCGTCAACTGCAGGGCAAAAGGGAGCACCGTTAACAAATGCCTATAGCGCATCAAAATTCGGAGTACTAGGGTTGACTGAATCGCTAATGCTTGAAGTTCGAAAGCATGATATCCGTGTCAGCGCACTCACTCCAAGTACAGTAGCGACTGATCTGGCCATTGAGACGAATTTAACAGATGGCAATCCGGATAAAGTCATGCAGCCAGAAGATCTGGCCGAGTTAATGGTAGCACAATTAAAATTGAACCGCCGCGTCTTCATCAAGACAGCTGGTATGTGGTCGACCAATCCATAATCATCCCGAGGATAGAACCAGTAAAGGTTTTATCCTCTTTTTTTTCACCAAATCCAACAAAAACAAAGTGTCCTTCTGAGAAATACACTACCGATCACTAATAATACCTGGTACTAAATAAGTGGAGAGATACTGTTAATTCTTGCTGTTTTACCCTCTGAATCGGCTATTATTATATTGAAAAACAACTTAATTATTTTGATATAACTTTAGAAAGGCAATAAAAAAAACGGCCTAAGCCGTTTTAAAAAGCATATTGGAAAATCCCATAATATAGGGGCAATACAAAGATCAATCCACTCAGCTTAGCTGCAAGCGGCATGGGTTCTTCCTCTTCTTCCAGGCCAAAATCCCCTGCAAACCGCTCTGCAAAGAATATGGTGAAAATTACATCCCAAAGGAGACCGAAAACGAAGACGAATTTCCATACTAAAGGGGTTAGCATTTCTGTTTCCGTCACATATCCGAATAAACCAAGCCAAGTAATGATTGAAATTACAAAATCCAGCCTGGTGACATTGTTTTTATATTTCCCTTTGATCAAAAACCAAATTGCCGTCGTACCCATAAACCCTAAATACATTAACCATAAAAAATCAGTCATTTTCTTACCTCGTAATCTTTTAATTAGTTTTTTACCGGAGTTGTTTAATTGTCCAATTCTGAAACTTAAACAGAATGGTCGAAGCAAGACACAGTGTCCTAGATAAACAGCCTGTAAACATACTTATCCTATTATAAAGGTGCACCCGCAATGTTGGAATAGAAATTGTCGAAAAATCACTTGTGCATTTTTTAATTTGAATGTTGAATTAATTTATAAAAGGTGTAAAATTACACTAAACGAACCGTATTGGATTAATGAGGGATAGGGGGATAAAAATGGAACATGCTCCTAAAGAAGAAAGACGCAGGATTTTCCGAAATGAGCTTTATAATTTAAAAGAATTAGGCTATGTTTCAGCGGAGGAATATAAAAGTGTATCAGAAGCCCATAATCAATTTTTCCTGGATTTGCTGGCACAAGAACGGCAGGAAAAAGAGTTGGCCGCCAGGAACAGAAAGGATGATTCCACAGCCTTTGAAGTCCAACCTCCAGCAACTATTGCGAGGAAGGAACAACCCAAAGCGCGCCCAGCAAAGGTCAGGCCAAAGAAAACAGCAGAAGAGATTCGTGAACGGAATATTTCCTGGTCATTGAATATTGGGGTGATCATGCTATTAATAGGCGGATTGTACGTAGCGACAAGCAACTGGGAAAGTATGACTCCGTGGATGAAGGCTGGGTTAATCGCACTTGTTTCGGCTTTATTTTACGGAATTGCCTATACGAGCTACAAGATCATAAAAATCGAGAAGACCGCCTTTGCGTTCGTCGTCCTTGGCAGCCTTTTCCTGCCAATTTTCACCTTATCACTAGGCTGGTTTGAATTGCTAGGCTCTTATTTATCGTTCTATGGTGGAGGGAGGTTCATCTTAGGAACAATTAGCAGTTGTATTTTAATCCCGATTTATGCGTTTCTGGCCAAAAAGCTATCATCAAGGTTATTTGTGTGGTTTACCTTAATTGCGACAACCATTGCAGCAGCATACCTGCTGAGGGCGATTGGATTGGAGACAGACGGATTTTACCTTGGTTTGATTTTATTCAATACACTTCTGATTGCAGCCTACCACCAGCTTAAAAAGAAAGCTAAGCTGCCGTTGTTCACAAAGGAACTTGCTCATTATTCTCAGGCAAACTTGGTCCTGTCTACCTTATTAATGCTTTTCACTTATGAAAATCATGTTTCCAATGGCTTCAATTTGATATTGACTGCTGTTGTATATCTGTCGATGATTTTCGTGAATGGGCATAAAGAGTATCATTTTGTTTTCAGTGCCATGTTCATTTATGGTGCATATCAAATTCTTGAAAATTGGCGATTTACAGAGGTAAGCGTAATAGGTTATGCACTTCTTGGGTTCGTGTTTCTGTTCATACCAAGGTTCCTGGATAATAAATACGCCTTAAAAAGGGCTTTCCAAGTTACTAGTGCTGTTGTATCAGGTCTTGCTTTTTTGTTCATAACAGCTGAAGGGATGATGATTCATACAGAAAATCCATCTTTTATTCTTATGGCAGCTTACCTGATCATTTCAGCTAACTTCATTTATCTTGCGAATACCAATGAAAATATCATTTTTAAATATTTAAGTCCGGTTTTTCTTGCAGCCGCCATGTTTGAAGCAATCTTGCAGATTGGAAAATATTTCGGTTTCGAAAATCTTGTTTTGCCAATTTATTTCATTGGATTCATTCTCTTCATTCTTGCAGGCTGGCTGGTCAAGATGAATTATCTACAAGCCATTAAAAAAAGCTCGCGGGATGTCGGAATGATGATCATGCTTTTCATGATTCTTGTTACTTTTTCGATGTTCGACTGGTGGGAGCTGGCACTGATGTTCTCCCTGACTGGCTATGCTTTGTATGTCATGATGGAAATCGAAAACAGACCGTTTTTGCTGCTAATGGCTCAATGGGCAATGCCTACCGCTCTGGGCTTGTCAGCCGCTTCAATCGGTGAGGAGATACGGCTCCATTCCAGCTTTTATAACGATTTGCTCGGTATCCCAGGAAATTTAGCGCTTGCGGGTATTCTTTTACTGGTTGTCAGTGTTGGCCTTCGCAAAACAAAGGAAATCACTCTTTCGCGAAATGCTTTTTTCATTGGCAATGGTTTCTATGCAGCAAGCCTCTTTTACACATTTGTATTTCCTATATCAAATATCTACGGAGAATCGCTAATTTGGTTTGGCGGAATCCTGATGTCTCTTTCGCTTTATAAAGCGACAAGAGAGTCAATGGCCGCCTTAATATCCGGTGTAGTCAGCCTTGTCTGGTACCTGATATCAATCGCCTCAATTAATGAAGAAATATTGGATTTTAGTGCCGCAGTAGAGTCTTTACTCATCCCTTGCGGCGGATGGTTATTGTTGGGAGCAGCTGCTTTACTTTTTCAAAAGCAGAGAGGGCTGGCAGTTGCTTATTCATGGATAGCCCATGTCTACCTCGCTCCAATAATGGCCATTGAATTCATCCTTTATGGCGAAGAAGCGATTTTAAGCTATGTGATTGCCACTGGAGTTTATGCGGCAAGCATTTTCTTTGTAAAAAGAGAATGGAAAGTAAAAACGCTATTATACGCAGCATACACAACGTTGTTCTTAGCGATCAAGACAGGTATCAGTTATTTTACAGGTACAGATTCTGGCCACTATGCCTTTTTGATGACAAGTATTTTGTTGACTGTATTCTGGGTTTTGTCATCGACAAATTACAAACAAAGAACTTTATTTTACCTAGTTCCAATTTCGTTGTTAGGAGTAGCGAGCTTCCTTTCAGCATATCCCTACAGCTGGCTGCTGTTCGGAATAACAATTGGTTATGCAGCAGCGATATTGGTTTTGCTCCATAGAGTGAAATGGGATTTAGCTGCAATGATCCCGTTATTGATGATCTTTTACGGCACAATCCAAATCATGTTCCTGGCACAGCTTCACGTTTATTGGGATCTGGCCATTCTTTCAGGATCTGGAATTTTGCTTATTTTTTCAGGGAGAAGGAATTATAAGAATCTCTGGGAAAAGGGGGGAGTTTTTGGACTGCAAAGCCTGGATGCTTATTCATTAGCCGGCTTCTTGTTCATTGTTTCCGTGGCACTAATGAATGGCGAAACCTTCTGGGCGCTCATTATCCATGGACTCCTTATATCTGCAGGGTTATGGCTGCAGAGGAGCAGGGTTCATGGCAGAGGAGTAAGTGTCCTTCTCTTTATCGCAGGTGCGTACCTGCTGGTTCCTTATTATGCAGCCATAGAGCAGCTTACAATCCCTGCCTTATTGGAAAGGGAGGTATACGTACTTCCGTTCGTGGCTCTTGCGATATTTTCACGGTCTATTTTCAAAGAGAGAAGCAATCAAATCACCAGCTATATTCAATGGGCAGTATTGATTTTGGTCTCACTCTTGCTTATTCAGGATGGCCTGGACAGCAATACGGTTTATGATGCCTTGATTCTTGGATCACTGTCGCTTATTTCCATGCTGGCAGGAATGTGGCTGAGGGTAAAAGCCTATTTCTTCGTTGGAGCAGGCGTCTTGCTCCTTAATATGGTCATGCAGACGAGACCCTTCTGGGGAAATCTGCCATGGTGGGGTTACTTATTGATTGCCGGATCAATCCTGATAAGTGTTGCCAGCTTCATTGAATGGAATAAACAAAAAGGAACCAAAGGGGAGCAAACCTTCCTTATAAAGTTGAAAGAAAACCTACTGTTGAAATTGAAAAACTGGAATTGATTAAAGCTGGCAAAGGATTGATCTTTTGCCAGCTTTGTCTATTTGTAAGGCACTATTCGCAACTTTTGCTGCTTTCTAATATAGATTTTATCAATCAGTATGGTTTAAGTTAGAAAGGAAAAAAGTGCATTTCTGTATGATTTCTGTTAACATTCATAAAAATGAGGGTATCACCTCAGCTAAGGAGGTTGTAAATGAGGGATGTAACTCTTTTAAACATATTTGAACACCATATTGCCCAGAAATATCTGAAGCGTTCTGGTATGGCCCATGCTATTGCTGTGGCGTACCACGCATTCCATCTTGCAAGGGAGCATAATGTAGACGTTGATATTGCCGCAAAAGCCGGTTTTCTGCATGATATCGGCCATTTCACCTGGTACAGGAACGGCAAATGGGACTATGAGCTCTACCGTAAAAATGATATCCATCCAATTAAGGGAGCAGAGAGAGCGCATAAACTCTTGATCCGATTGGGTGAAAACCCCGTGCAGGCGAAAGCCACTTCACTTGCAATTCTTTTCCACACAGACTCCTTTTTGCCTTCAAATGATATTGTCCGTACTCCGCTTCAGCAGGTAGTGAAATGGGCAGATGAGAAAGACGAAGAAGAAGGAGGAAACCACCACTACAGGAAAATAGACGCTGAACGGGCAAAACAAAGCATTATCAGGCTTGATAAAATGATTGATGAAGTGCTTAATAATGGTGAGAGTGGGGGAGGAACACAATTGCCTTCTTAAATATAAAAGGGCATCGGGTTTGACCCGATGCCCTTGCTCATTTGCGACCCTTGCTGTTTATTTAACGGTTGCCTGGGAAAATTCTTTCTATTGTCGCATTAAAGTCGTCAGTAAGCCCCACGATTGGTCTTCCGGTCTGAAGCTGCTCCCTATAGTCTGTCATATCAACAACAAAATCCGCATTGGATGATACATAAACATCAGCAATTGACTCATCGGCGATTTTAATCTGTTGAGAAATTTTATTTTCTAAATCACCCGGAATAGCCTTTGTATCGCCGTTTTCGAGAACTATAGCCACATAAGCTTTTCGCTGCACAGTGATGACAGTTGCGTTTTGAACACCATTAAGCATTTCTACTTGTCCCTCCGCATTTTCATCCACATGCATCCTGTATGTTTGATTATATGAATTGGAGGTGTACTCCTGGTTGATCCTCTGGATTTGTGCACCATCATTATTTATCTGATAAGTTTCTGCTCCCTCATCCGTATATGTATTGCACCCAGTGAACAAAAGGACGGTCATAATCAGGATAAGCATCTGTACGCTAATTCGTTTCATTGGCAAATCCTCCTCTTTTTTGAATCGCAAATAGAATGTCCAAACGGAAGGAATTTTATTCAGAATTTCCCAACTTAATAAAGTGAGTAAAGAGTCTTATTTTATGGCCGAGTGTGTAATGGAATACAAGGGAATACGGATAAAAACAAGATGCAGGAATTTTATGAAAGCGCCGCCATAAGATTTATAGAATAAAATCTTAGGAGGTTATCAATGAAAAAGACCAGGAGTTTAGTGAGTATCGCTGTGACAATTGTTTTCATTCTTTCTATCTTTTCAACAGCCGAAGCGGCTAAGAAAGTGCCTGTTGCTTCTGAGAAGGACCCGATCGTTTTTGTCCACGGTTTTACAGGTTCAGCATCCAGTTTTGATAACATGAAAGAATGGCTTATCAGCAAGGGATGGCCATCCGATTACCTGTATGCCATTCAATATTCAGATACTATAGGAAGCAGTGTAGACAATGCGTACGAACTGCAATCATTCGTGAAAAACGTCTTGCGCCAGACAAAAGCATCAAAAGTAGATATAGTTGCACATAGTATGGGCGGACTAAGTACTCGATACTATGTAAAATACCTGGAAGGTTCTCAAAATGTCGATGATGTAGTCACATTAGGTTCCCCTCATCACGGAACGAATTCTTCATATTTCGGGTTGTGGACAGAAGGAGCAAGAGAAATGGTTCCTGGAAGTGCTTTCCTGAACGACTTAAACAGTGTTGATGAAACACCGAATGGCAGTGACACGTCAGCGGCCATTCAATACACATCAATATATAGCAGTGCTGATACAGTCATTAATCCTTACACGAGTTCAATCATAGAGGGGGCAGAAAATATTGAAATTAGTGGTGTAAGCCATAGCGGTTTGTTGACTGATTCAACAGTAAGACCTCTGATCCTTGATGGCTTGGAAGATGGGGGACAGAATACAAATTAAGCAGACAAAAGGCCAGCTTCGATGCTGGCCTTTTGTGATGCGTTTATGAATCAGGGTTGATAAAGTTCTTCTTTTCCCTAAGTTTGTAAAATTTCCAAACATCCTTTATGACGATTTTTACAACTGAATAAAGTGGTATGGCGATTAGAATTCCTATGAAACCATACAAGGATCCTGCCGCAATTAACAGAAGGATAACGGTAATCGGATGGATGCTGAGCTTTTTCCCCATCACCTGAGGAGTGACAAGATTCCCTTCAAGCTGCTGCACGATTAAGAGGACAACCAGTACCTTCAGCATCATCATTGGACTGCTTGTGAGAGCTACAAACAACGCTGGAATGACACCAATAATCGGTCCCAGAAAAGGAACCACAGTCAAAAACATCGTGAAAATAGCTAAAATAAGAGCGTAATCAAGTCCAATAATCTTGTAACCAATATACATAAGCGTTCCATCGACAAGGGCAATGATGAATTGGCCTGTTACATATGTGAACAGTGTTTTATCTATATCCTTCAAGATTCTATTGCCTTCCTGCTCATGTTCATCAGGAATTAGCTTCATAATATAAGGCCTTAATTTTTCATCATCTTTCAGAAAGAAAAATGCAAGAAACGGGACAACAACGAGTACTGTCGCGATACTCGTAATAACGGAAAATACTGTCATAATATTTTCCCCCAGGTTTTGTGAAACCCTGCTTAGATAGTTTAGTGCCCTTTGCTTGATATCCTCTGCATTAATAAAACCAAGCTGATTATCATTGATGACATTTTTCGATTCTTCCGTAATTTCCTCTACCTTTTGTGGGAAATTTTCAGTAAAGTCACTGACCTGTCCTCCTAATAGAGATCCCGCAAAATAAATAAATCCTGTGAATAACCCAGCTACTAAGATGAATACAATCAATATACTTGCAATCTTTGGCATGAATCGGTCAAGCCATTCAACTGGCTTCCGCAAAATATAATATATGAGGCCAGAAATCAGAACAGGAAAGAAAATGGCAACAATAAAGTTTTGCAGCGGCCAAAGGAAGTAGTCTATCTTCCCAAAGAGTAAAATGATAAGCAGCAGCAGGATCGTTGCTGTTGCGTATTTAAAAAAAGGTCGTTGAATCCACATATGGTTACCCCCTGAATATTTATGTCTCTTTTTAATACATACCTTAATGGATTGGCCACTAAACAAACTGGTTGTCATATAGTGGACAGTACCTTCATATAATTATAAAAATTGGTAGTTTGATATAAGTTTTAACGGGTAAATATTCTGGTCAGCAGAAATAGAATTGCAGCATTAGCCACTGGTCATCTTCTGTGTAAAGGGGTCTCTGTATGGTTGCAGTCGAAGAACATCTGTTATTTATAAAGGAACTTGGCCGTTTATTCGATGAGTACGCACAATGCGAGGATAAGGAACTGAAAAATGAGATTTATAAAGATATTCAGCTTTTAGGTGAAGCAATCAATATCAGCAACTAGGTTCAAATAGATTCCGGCGAGCCCCTGAACAGCGGCTTGCCGTTTTTATTTTGGGGAGCATAAAATCCAGATAGTATAAAAGGCTGGTTAACAAAAAGGTCTTAATTGAAGTTATATTTAGGAAAGCTGGCCATCTTTCTTTCATATATATGAAACAAGCATATGAAAGGGGAGGGGTTATATATGAAAATTGACCTTTCGAAAGAACAATATTTAACACTCGTGAAATTAATGCAGCTTGGAAATTGGCCGCTTGGGTTGACGGAAGCCAATAAGGAACTGGTGAGTAAAGCGGAGGATCTTGAACAATACATTTTTTCGCTCGCAAGGGACTTTGAAGCTGGTGACGGGATCTACTATGACAAGGAAGAAGAGTATTATTACCTTTCCGAGGACCTTAAAAATACAGTTGAAGCGATTATAGATGAATACGAGGAAGACGTATTTTGGGACCAGCTAACCCATAAGCTCGCAACAATTGATTTGAAGCGCGAAGTCAGCATCAATGCTTCTATAGAACAAAAAATAAATCGGCTTTTCCAGCTGAAGGCTCGTTATGAAAAATACTTCCTGGAAAATGGACTGGACAAGATTGATATATTATAAAGTAAAATCCGGCCACATCCAGGCCGGATTTATTTTATGAAAATTCTCGCTTTTTCTGAAATGTAGTCAGCGGCAAATACCAGGGCAAGATAGAAAAATAGCAAAAGAGTTATGTCTGTGTAATGGAAAAAACTCATGCTCAGCTTGAATTGCTGTCCTAGCCCGCCTGCGCCAACAAACCCTACGACAATCGTCGTCCGCATGATGACTTCCCAACGGTAAAGTATATACGTCAAGTATCGAGGGAGAGCGGCTGGGAGTACACCATATAAAAAAAGCTGAAAACGTCCTGCCCCGGATGAAGAAAGATTCCGAACCGGTCTTGAGTCTAAATCTTCTATAACCTCTGCAAAAAGCTTTCCGAGAATCCCGAAATTATGAAGAGCAAGTGCGATTGCACCCGGCAATACTCCAGGTTTAAAGATGAAGATGATGATCATTGCCCAAACAAGCTCCGGAACTGCCCGAGAAAAGATATACCCTCCGCGAACAATACCAAATGAAAGCCAACCATGCCATTTCTTAACCAGCGTGAGGGACCCGTCTGCAACATTCCTTGCTGCTGGTACAACTGTCAGGAATGCGGCAATTGTGGCGAAGCCAGTTGCCATCACACTCATCATCAAAGTTTCGAATGTAAGATTGAGTGCGTTTTTCCAGTTTTCAGCATGAAGATAGGCTGGACTTTCTTCATCGATACCCAAAAGCCCTTTAAAGAATTTGCTAGCGTAAAAAAGATTCTTTTCTGTAAAAAGTAAGGTCAAGCTTGCTTTTTCAACAATAAAGATCGAAACCCACGAGCCAACCATAAGTAGCAATAAAGCATAGACGGAAGCTGTCACAAAGCTAAGTTTATATTTCTTCATTGTACCAGCCTCTTTCTTAATTGATTGCTCCAGAGATCAATCACGATGACTAGGGCGATTAAAAAGTATACGAAAGTCCAAACTTCATCATAGTGAAGGTCATCTAGACTCAACTGAATTTGATACCCCAGGCCGCCGATACCGACAAAACTCATGATGGCGGACGAACGGACTGCGCATTCAAACCGGTACATCGCATAACTCGTAATGTTCGCTCTTACCAACGGCAAGTAGCCATACCATAAAGCCTGCAGTTTTGAAGCTCCTGCTGCTTCCAATGCTTTAATGGGTTCCTGTGATATATCCTCTAGCATATCTGCAAAAATTCTTCCAAGGATGCCGCCGTAGGGGATAGCCAGTGCAAAAATCGCGGCAAAAGGAGAGAGGCCGATCGAGGCGACGAATAACCAGGCCCAAACGAGTTCATGAATAGCTCTCATGAAGCCAAGCTGGCCTCTGAAAAAAGGCCGAATATACCTTTTGATGTTACCTTCTGATACCACAATTCCTGAGGCGAGAATTCCATAGAAAAAAGCAATGATAATCGCAAGGCTCATGCCGGCCGAAGCATAAGAAAGAGTAGTCCAGCTTGACTCCATGGCCAGAATAAGGATGTCACCTGATAATTCAGGCGTGAAAAATGCTGCCGCAATTTGTTTGGCTGTTTCTAACCCCTTGCTATGAATCAATTCGCTATTCCATTCAACAGAGAATAAGCTCATGATAAACACCAACGATAGGAGCAGTGTTAAAATTTTCCGTTTATGAAGCTCAAAGCTCAACCATCTTTTATCCATATCAAGAGATCTCCTTTAGTCTGTAAAGGTTCTTGATCTGGTCATCAGTTACGGAAGAAGCGGGGAGGTCAAAGAAGATCTCACCATCTTTAAGGGCTATCAACCTATCGAAGTATTTCCTTGCATATTCTACTGAATGAAGGCTTGCGATTAGTGTTTGCTTTTCCTCTAAAGCGATTTTTACTAATAATTCCAGGACGTCTTCGGCACGCGCTGGGTCCAGGGAGGCAACCGGTTCATCGGCTAGGACGATTTCAGGACTTTGGACAAGAAGCCTTGCAAGCGCTACTCGTTGTTGTTCTCCGCCTGAGAGGGAAGAAGTTTTTTCATACAATTTATCTGTCAACCCTACCCGTCTGAGTGCCTGGGCAGCATATTCCTTATCCTGTGGGATCAGCATGGATAGGATAGATTTAATAAGGCCCCATTCAGAAAGCCTGCCAGCAAGAACATTATGGATGACCGGAAGCTCTCCCACAAGGTCAAACTGTTGGCGGATGATACCGATTTTTTTTGCTCTCTTCTTATGATCCATTAGCTCAGAGAGAGGGTGGCCGTCTATAAGGATTTCACCCTGGCTTGGTGGAAGAATGGCTGACAGCAAGTTCAGCAATGTAGTTTTGCCTGCTCCGCTTGGACCAATAAGGGCAACTAATTCTCCTTTGTTAACAGTAAAAGAGAGGGAAGATAATGCTATCTTCCGCTCATAGATTTTTGATATTTGCTTAAGGCTTATTGCTTCCTGCATGAAAATCCACCTACTTGATGATCTGGAGTTGCTTTGCGACCTTTTCTATTGCTTCATAATTTTCATTCTTCGTTTCTATAAATTTATCAGTCTGCAATAACGCCATGATTTCATTATCCTCTGAAGTCATGGAAAGAATTGCTTCTTTGATTTTGGCTTTGGTGTCTGCATCAACCTTGTTTAATGTCCAGTTGTAGTCATAGTATTCAGGCGTTGTATAAAATACTTTTACCTTTGATTCATCTACTTTTCCTTCTTTAACAGCTGCTTCCCATACAGAAATATTTAATGCACCAGTCTGAAACGAACCTGATTCCACTAGTTTATAAGTTTTATCATGTGAACCGGAGTAGTTAGGTTTTCCATCAAGATCCTGATCCGGGTCTAGGCCAGCTTCCATCATAAAGTAGCGCGGCATTAAATGACCGGAAGTCGAACTTTCACTGCCAAAAGTAAATGACTTTCCTTTTAAATCTTCTAACTTATCAATCTTAACATCGCTATTGGCAATAAATACGGATTTAAACTTTTCATCAATTGGTCTCTGTGCAAATGCTTCAGCTTCAGGAACTAAGTTTCTGGCCTGTACACCAGTAAGGCCCCCAAACCAGGCCAGCTGGATTTCGCCGCGTTCAAAGGCAGTGACAAGCGCTGAATAATCCACAGAAGGGACATACTCCACATTTAATCCTGTCTTCTCTTCTAAGTCCTTCGCAAAATCCTCCATGCTCCTGTTCAAGTCTGCTGCATTCTGGTCAGGAATCGCCCCAATTTTTATCGTTTCTTTTTTTGTGTCCTTTTGTCCATCGTCTGTACCATTGTCAGAACAAGCCGCAAGGGTAAAGAGCATCAATAAGCTTAATAATGTTAGCCATTTTTTCATTTGTTATCACCTTTATAAATAAATTTTATGCATCCTATAAAATTTATCAATAACAAGAGAATAACTCAATACATTTTGATGAAATTTAATATGAATATTATGGAAGGGGGGATTATTCGGTGTCCAAGCATGGTTAATATTAAGTAAAGACGGTTTTTAACAGAGCCATTTAGCACTTTAGTAAAAAGAAACCTGACGGGGCAACTCCATCAGGTTCCTAATGTTTCTATTTCGCCTTTTCCGCCCATTCTTCCACATTCCAGACTTTTGTTACCCAATCTTCGTAGAAGTCTGGTTCGTGGCTGACGAGGACTATCGTCCCTTTATAAGCCTTCAATGCTCGTTTTAATTCTGCTTTTGCAGAAATGTCAAGGTGGTTGGTAGGCTCGTCGAACAGCAGCCAGTTGCTCTCGTGCATCTGCAATTTTGTCAGGCGAACTTTTGCCTGCTCTCCGCCGCTAAGCTGGTTCAACGGACGTGATATATGTTCATTCTTCAGGCCGCCACGTGCCAATGCCGCGCGTACTTGATGCTGATCCATGCCCGGGAATTCGCTCCAGACATCTTCAATCGGCGTGATGCTTCCTGCTTTCACTTCCTGTTCAAAGTAGGAAGGGTAGAGGAAGTCGCCGCGTTCAATTTTTCCGCTCAATGCTGGGATTTTTCCAAGCATCGTTTTCAACAAGGTCGATTTACCGACACCATTCATTCCGACAATCGCAATCTTTTCACCGCGCTCGATCGTAACTGACAATTTCGGGAGAAGCGGGTGAGTATATCCAATTTCAAAGTCGGTGCCTTCAAAAACATAACGGCTGCTTGCGCGTGATTCCTTGAACTCAAAAGTAGGTTTGACGGCTGTTTCAGGTCTGTCAATCCGTTCCATACGGTCAAGCTGCTTTTGTCGGCTCTTTGCCCGTCCTGTTGTCGAATAGCGCGCCTTATTTTTGGCAATGAAATCTTCTTGTTTCTTGATGAATTCCTGCTGTTTTTCATAGGCGTTAATATGCTGATTCTTGTTGATCTCAGCTAATTCCAGGAATTTTTCATAGGTAGCAGTATAGCGCGTCAGCTTTGAAAATTCCAGCTGGAAAATAACATTTGAAACCGGGTTCATGAATTCAGTGTCATGTGAAATCAGGATAAAAGCATAAGGGTAATCCTTCAGGTATTTTGTGAGCCACTGTATATGCTCGACATCAAGGTAGTTGGTCGGCTCATCAAGCAGGAGAACCTTTGGTTTTTCAAGCAAAAGCTTTGCAAGCAGGACTTTTGTGCGCTGACCGCCGCTCAAAGCAGAAACATCGCGGTCTATACCGATTGCATCCAAACCAAGACCCCTCGCAGCTTCTTCGACCTCCATATCAAGGGAATAGAAACCCCCTGCATCTAAGGCATCCTGGATTTCGGCCATTTGTTCAAGTAGCTTTTCGAGCTCCTCAGGTGTTGCGTCCGCCATTTTTGCTGTGACTTCATTCAGTTCTTCTTCTTTCTTAAAAAGAGGAAGAAACGCATCACGCAATACATCGCGGATTGTTTTTCCGGGTGTCAAAACTGTATGCTGGTCAAGATATCCATACTCAACACCTGGAGTCCATTCGACTTTACCGGAATCGTGTATCAATTGCCCGGTAATGATATTCATCAAGGTCGACTTTCCGACACCGTTCGCTCCTACAAGACCAACGTGGTCTTCTGCCAGCAAACGAAAAGAAACATCCTTAAAAAGGGTACGATCCCCAAATGTGTGGCTTAAATTTTCTACATTCAATAAACTCATGATAAAATCCTCGCTTTAATCTATTTTAAGAGAACAAATATTTTACAATCACATTTCTTAATCATACTAAAATCTCTGGATTTCGACCAGCGTTTTCTAGGCTGGAAGATATGGAAACTGTTCCTGCCAGCTTTGTGGCATATTACCTAATTCGGTTCCCGAAACAACAACCATAGACTTAGCAGAAAATTCCTTTATTAGGATAAATTAACTGAATTTACAAAAAATACAGTCTATTAATTGAAGACGAGTTTCCACCTCTGCTATATTGTTATTCAATACATAGAAGGAGGTTTTATATAATGAAAAAACGGTTGTTATCTAGTCTGATTCTGGTTGGTGCCTTGACGGTCTCTTCAATTCCATTCAATGTCCTTGCCCACGACGAACTTGGTGATGTTAATATTGAAAAAGGAGAGAGGGCTGGTTATAGCAACGTTTCTGTCCCGGTAATGGAGGGCAGCAAAAACCTTCAATTTTTACATGAAGCAGCAGCTCCTGAAATGGAGACGGTAAGGGCTGACGGAAAGCAAAACAGCTTTGCAGATGTCTATGCGCATAAAGGTTATGCCTATCTTGGAACTCATACAAGAAATGGCGGAAATGGCGGGGTAAGGGTATTTGATATGAAGGATCCGTCAAACCCTGAAGAGGTTGCTGTGTTTGCCAATAATGATATCCCTGGAACCTGGCAGGAAAAAGTAATCGTAAAAAGCGTCAACACTCCATCGTTTAAAGGAGACCTTGCAGTGGTGAGCGTACAGCAGCTTAGCCGTAATAACCCTGACTCAAAAGGCGGATTCTTGCTTTATGATGTTACAAATCCTTCAGAACCCAAAAAGCTTGGATTCTATGAAGTTACGAAAAAGACTAACGGTACACACGAATTATACTTAACGATGCAGGGGAACCGTGCAATTGTACTTGCTGCCAATCCTTATGCAGACTATTATAGCCATGGGGAGGAGAAGGACTTTCAGGTTGTCGATGTCAGCGACCCTGCAAACCCTCAAAAACTATGGGAGTTCGACCCAAGAATGCTTGAGGAAATTCCGGACGATTTTAACGGATACCATTGGAGTTCTCCTGATGGAAAAATTCGTCCAGTATTCAACCACAGCACGATGATAGATGAAACCGGAAAGTATGCCTATGTCTCAATGTGGGATCTGGGAACAGTCATTTTTGATATCAGCAGTCCCGAAAACCCTCAATATCTAGGACGTACAGATTTCGGTTCTGACCAGCAGGGATCCGCGCATTCGGCGACCCTTGCCAAAGGAGGAAATGTACTGATTGAGACAAGGGAAGTCTATAACCCAACGAAAGAAGGTTATGAACAATCCTATGGCTACACAAGGATCTTCGATATTAAGGATAAAACAAATCCTAAATTGCTAAGTGAGTTCAAGACCGACTTGGTTGATAACGTCGAGGATCGTGTTACTTTCGCAAATACAGTCCACGACCCTAAAGTCCATGGAAACACATTGTACTTGTCCCACTATGCAGGGGGAGTATATGCAGTAGATATTACTGATCCAGCAAAACCGGTTCAAGTAGGTCAATATGTTCCTGAAAGAAGTGATGTTTGGGGAGTGTTTGTCGATAGGAATTATATTCTTGCATCTGATATCGGGTCAGGATTAAAGGTTTTATTGAAGAATAATAGTTCCTCCGCACCACAGAGCCAGGGAGTAAGATAAAGATAGAGTAAAGCACGCAGAAATGCGTGTTTTTACTTTTTCATTATAAAGTTTAGGACCATAGAGACAGGGTAAATGGTAACTGACTAACTAAATTGAGGTGTAAAATATGGCAGTTACCAATAGTTATTTGTTTACTAAGGAAGATATGGTCAATCCAGACCTTGTACCTGAATGGGTGATAAAAGAATATAAGAATTTCCGGGATGTTGTCACAAATCGAGAGTTTCCTTGCTACTTTGGAATGACTGCCGAGAAAAAAGGAGAACTCCGTTATTCATATATAAGCCGGGACAATTGGGATCAATTACCCGGCGCTATTGAAGAATTCATTGCATTGTTTGATGATGCCAAGCCACTTATAAGACATGGATTATTTGTATTCGTGGAACCTGAAATGGAAGAAAAAACAATTGAATACTATCGTGAATACTTCTGGAATGTGCTTCAGTTCCTGCATGAAAAGGATACGCAGCCATGGCCTGCTGATTATCCAAAAGATCCAGATCATCATTTATGGGCATTTTCGTTTGCAGGCGAACCATTTTTTGCTTTCGGAAATGCACCGGCCTATAAACAGCGGAAAACTAGGGACTTGGGCAATAGTCTCGTTCTTGGTTTTCAGCCGCGTCGGATTTTCGAGGGACTTGAAGGAACGTCAAAGGGCGGAATTATGTCACGGGAAAAGGTAAGGGAGCGCGTTGAGAAATGGGACAACCTGCCAAAGCACCCTAATGTAAGCCATTATGGCGACCCGGATCATCGAGAATGGAAAATGTATTTTATTGGAGACGATAGCAAACCAATAGAAGGCAAATGTCCTTTTCATCATAAATAAGACTAGGGGCTAAATTCTAATTTTAGAATTTAGCCCTTTTGTGTTGCAATCGTCTTAAATCGATTATTAAATCTACTTTGATGCTTAGATGAAGCTTTATAGGTTCTAGTAACGGTCAAACACTGATTGCTTAAAATGACACATTCATAATGTAAAATTATGACTTGTTTTGCTATAATTGTATTGGGCTAGAATTTATTCGAAGAACTGACATCCACATCCCATACTTTTTTAGAAGGGAAGGATGCTTTATGAAGGCTACTGGAATTGTGAGGAAAACAGATCAACTTGGCAGGGTGGTCATACCGATGGAACTCAGGAAAAAACTGAGTATCGGGGAAAGTGATCCGCTCGAAATATTTGTTGATGAGGATATGATAATCCTGAAGAAATACCAGCCAGATCTGACTTGCCTCATAACCGGTACAATCAGCAATGATAATATGTCACTGGCAGAAGGAAGAATCGTCTTAAGCAAAGAAGGGGCTGAGCAATTGATCAAAGAACTGCAAAGCTATCTGGCAACCACCTAGAAACAGCCTAAAGGCAGTCCTCAAATGAATGAGGACTGCCTTTTCTATCTTCATATTATTATACATCTTTTCGATAAATCGGCATGCTCATGCAGCGCGGGCCCCCGCGTCCTCTTGATAGCTCAGAGCTTGGAATCTCAATAACTTCCACACCATTTTTGCGCAACAAGTCATTTGAGACGTAATTTCTGTCATAGGTGACAACTACACCTGGGGCAATAGCCAGTGTATTGGAGCCGTCGTTCCACTGCTCACGGGCCGCTGCGATTTCATGTCCTCCTCCGCATGGAATTAATACGAGCTCCTGCAGGCCCAGGACTTCCTTCAGTGTTTCAGTTAAATTGGAGCGTGCCGAAATGTTGAGCTTGTCAGGATCAATGCCTTTTTCAAGGATATAGATTTTCATATTTCCATTAGGTCCTTCAATCCCGTGATGGATCGTAAACTTCTCATGGTCCACCATTGTAAACACAGTATCTAGATGCATATAGGCTCTTAATTTAGGGATCTCAACTGCAACTACTTTTTTTATAGTATTGTTTCTTGTAAAGATTCGTTTCGCCAACTTTTCAATTGCCTGGGCGGACGTTCTTGCACTAACCCCGATCGCAATTACCTCAGGACTAAGCACCAGCTCGTCTCCGCCTTCTAATGGATAATATTCATCACGATCATACCAATGCGGAATATCATGATTGATGAACCGTGGATGGTGTTTAATAATAAAGTCCATGAACAATGATTCTCTTTTTCTTGCACCCTCACACATCTTGTTTAGAGAGATGCCATTTCCAATTACAGCTGCCGGGTCCCTGGTAAAATAGAGGTTTGGCATTGGATCAAGAAAGAATGGGTAGTAATCATCGAGCAACTCATGTAAGTGAACCTTTTTCTCCTGCTCGATTTCTGATTTAAGTACACCAGACATAACTTTTTGGATCATTTGATCAGTTGAAAGTGAATGAAGATACTCTTCAACCGTTTGCCTTGAGCCATTCAAGTTGCTTTTGCTTTCATTCAATACTTGATGTATGAACTGTTGTTGTATTTCTTCAGTATTCAATGCTTCTTCCATTAATTTTTCCAGGTAAAGAACCTCAACTCCACGGTTTCTTAATACATCGGCGAAATAATCATGTTCTCTCTGGACTGCGGGTAAATAAGGTATATCGTCAAAAAGAAGTCTCTCTAAGTACTTAGGCGTAAGGTTTTCGACTTCTTTTCCTGGCCGGTGCAGGACCACGGATTTTAACTCGCCAATTTCAGATGTTACATTCAAAGGGTATTTCATAAAAGCAGCCTCCATATTCAGTATCTATTTCTATTTGAAATAAGGAGGAAGTGATTATTATGTAGAACTCAAATTTCACTGCCCCCGCCAAACTGCTTGCCTGCAGACTGGCTCCCTTTTCTATACCCTCAAATAAACTTTCAAACCTAATTTTAAAAGTCACGTGAATAAAAGTTTGGTGCTTACAGTCCAGAAAACGTCTTTTAAAACCAGTGTTAAGGTTGAATAAGAAACCTGTCTTCAATGTGAATGCAGTTTCAGAAAATATCATGCATTGTGGCGAAAAATAGGGGAAAATAAACAGGTAAAAAAAGAAAGCGTTTTCTGTCCTTCATAGATGTACAAATAAAATAAATATGATAAAGTATATTTTGTGAACACACATGAAATACGGAAAAAGTGACAAATTAATTGTCCTCTCCAAAAAGACAGATGTATCCATTATAATGACATGCCAAATGTAACGGCAGAAAGGGGATTTACGATGTCTAGTAAAACATTGGATCAATTCTTAAACGAGAACCTGGAGGATCTAAAAGGGAAGGGTTTATATAATGTAATCGACCCGCTTGAAAGCCCTAATGGACCAGTGATAACAATCAATGGTAAGGAAATGATCAATCTTTCCTCTAATAATTACCTTGGACTTGCAACTGATGAGAGATTGAAAAAGACTGCAGATGAAGCCATTGCCAAATTTGGAGTGGGAGCAGGTGCAGTACGGACAATCAACGGTACACTCAAGCTGCATATAGAACTTGAGGAAATTCTGGCGAAATTCAAAAAAACAGAAGCTGCGATTGCATACCAATCAGGATTCATGTGTAATATGGCTGCTATTTCAGCTGTTATGGATAAAAATGATGCCATCCTTTCTGATGAATTGAACCATGCATCAATCATTGATGGGTGCCGTTTATCCAGAGCAAAAATCATCCGCTTCAACCACTCAGACATGGAAGACCTTCGCGCAAAAGCGAAAGAAGCGAAAGAGTCAGGCCAATACAATAAAATCATGGTGATCACTGACGGCGTGTTCTCTATGGATGGTGACATCGCAAAACTTCCGGAAATTGTTGAAATCGCAGAAGAATTCGACCTAATTACATATGTTGATGATGCACACGGTTCAGGTGTATTGGGTGAAGGTGCTGGAACTGTTAAGCATTTCGGACTTTCAGATAAAGTCGATTTCCAAATCGGGACTTTATCAAAGGCTATTGGTGTAGTCGGAGGATATGTAGCTGGTAAACAAAATTTAATTGACTGGCTGAAAGTAAGAAGCCGTCCATTCCTTTTCTCGACTTCGCTCACTCCAGCCGATGTTGCAGCCAGCATTAAAGCCATTGAAATCCTGATGGACAGTACAGAACTGAACGAGCGTCTATGGGACAATGCAAACTATCTCAAGGATGGACTGCAAAAGCTTGGTTTCGACATTGGCCATTCTGAGACGCCAATCACCCCATGTATCATAGGGGATGAAGTCAAGACACAAGAGTTCAGCAAAAGGCTGTACGAAGAGGGAGTATACGCTAAGTCAATCGTATTCCCTACCGTACCCCGTGGTACTGGCCGCGTAAGGAATATGCCTTCGGCCGCACATACGAAGGAAATGCTAGACAATGCCATTTCTATTTATGAAAAAGTAGGCAAAGAATTAGAAATTATTTAATTGAATAGGCCGGTTTGAATGACAAGCCGGCCTATATTTTCTTTTAATAAAGTCCGATTTTTATACTTAGATTAGTGTCCAGCTCCAGCGCCTAGCCCCTCGAGTCACTTGTCTAGCTGCGGCTCCTAACTCCTCG
>NZ_JAGGQP010000052.1:0-8335 GCF_018613235.1 Bacillus sp. ISL-41 | reverse complement strand
GACTTCACCGGTCGGCCCTCTGAGGCACAGGACGTGCAGACCCGGCAGCCATACGATGTGGCGTTTTAGGCGGGCAGTGCTTGTCGGGGCTGACCAAGGCGCTTGCGCTTTTCTTATAGGAGGAATACATATAATGAAAAAAATCTTGATTACTGGCGCGCTTGGCCAGATTGGCTCTGAATTGACAGTTCAACTACGTGACATTTATGGGCAGGATAATGTAATTGCGACGGACATCAGGAAAAACGATTCAGCAGCTGCTGCGAACGGTCCATTCGAGATCCTTGATGTCATGGACTCAAATAAAATGGTCGACCTTGCCAAGAAATATGAAGTCGATACCATCATGCATATGGCTGCATTGCTGTCTGCCACGGCTGAAACGAAGCCGGTATTTGCCTGGAACCTTAATATGGGCGGATTGATGAACGCTCTTGAAACTGCAAGAGAGCTGAATTTGCAGTTTTTCACGCCTAGCTCCATCGGGGCATTCGGGCCGAATACACCTAAAGACAAAACGCCTCAGGACACAATCCAGCGTCCAACCACAATGTATGGTGTCAACAAGGTTGCCGGAGAACTGCTGGCTGATTACTATTTCCACCGTTTCGGAGTAGACACAAGGGGTGTTAGATTCCCTGGGTTGATATCCTATGTAACCCCTCCAGGCGGAGGTACAACTGATTACGCCGTTGAAATTTACTATGAAGCAATCAAGAATGGGAAATACAGCTCGTATATAGACAAAGGTACTTATATGGACATGATGTATATGCCTGATGCGCTTGGAGCGATCATCGATCTGATGGAAGCTGATCCTTCAAAGCTGATTCACAGAAATGCTTTCAACGTTACTGCAATGACCTTTGATCCAGAGGAACTGACAGCGGAAATCAAGAAGCATATTCCTGGATTTGAAATATCCTATAATGTCGATCCAGTACGCCAGGCTATAGCGGACAGCTGGCCAAACTCCATTGATGCATCAGCTGCAGCAGAAGAGTGGGGATTCAAAGCGAAGTATGATCTTTCAAATATGACTGCTGACATGCTGGAAAAATTAAAAGCGAAGCTATAGATAAAAGGAAAAGGTGAAATCTCATTGATTTCACCTTTTCACATAGATTAACTTATCTTTCTGTTCTATGACTTTCCCAACTATAGCCGCATGAACAAGCCCTTTATTCTTCAAGGCTTCCACGTACTTACCAGCTTCATTTTCAGGAAGCGCAACAAGGAGACCTCCAGAGGTTATCGCATCACAGAGTACTAATTGCTCTTCTGTAGAGATCTCTTCATACTCCACATCACCATCCAGCCATTTATGGTTGGATTTTGAGCCTCCAGGCACGACTCCTTTTGCAGCTAATTCATATGTGCCTTCTAAAACAGGCACATCCGATAAAGAAACCTCAAAACTGACATTACTGCCACGTGCAATCTCGCTGCCATGCCCAAGCAAACCGAACCCTGTGACGTCGGTTACAGCATGGGGAGTAAAGTCTTTCAGCGCATCTGCAGCAGACTTGTTCAGTAAAGCCATAGTTTCGGTCACTTCGCGCTCTTGTTCAGCAGTCACTGCGTTACGCTTTATTCCTGTAGTCAGGATTCCAACACCAATCGGTTTTGAGAGAACAAGCAAATCACCTGGTTCTGCACCGATATTTTTCCAGATAGCATTAGGGTGGGCAAGCCCAGTTACAGATAAGCCGAATTTAGGCTCCTGGTCATCAATTGAATGACCGCCAATCGTCACTGCTCCAGCTTCCTTCACTTTGTCACTGGCACCTCTTAATATTTCTGCGAGTATATCTGGACCAAGCTTTTTGATAGGATATCCCACCATATTAAGGACTGTCTTAGGTTCACCGCCCATTGCGTAGACATCGCTTAGTGCATTGGCGGCAGCAATCTGTCCAAACATATATGGATCATCCACTACGGGGGTGAAGTAATCTATTGTTTGGATCAGGGCAATATCTTCTGTAAGTTTATAAACACCTGCATCATCGGAAGTCTCATGTCCGACAAGTAATTCAGGAACATAATCCTGTTCTGGCAATAGACGCAAAACTTGCGTCAAGTCCTCGGGACTGATTTTGCATCCTCAGCCAGCCTTTGTTGATAGTGAAGTCAAACGGATTTTCTCGTGTTCACTCAACCTGATCACCTCCACAAAAAGTATACTCTTTCTTGTTTTTAAAATCATCCTTAAGCTATTATTATTTGCACTGACTTTGTCTTTACACTAAAATGACAGTAAATACATATATAAAGTTATACAGGGGGATTCAATAATGGAAAATTTTCAGGTTACCATCCAATTTTGCATGCAATGAAACTACGCACCAAAAGCCGCGAGTTTCGCGGAGGAACTATTCACTCATTTTCGAAGCCGAATTGAGAAGATGGAATTGATTCCGGCTTCAAAGGGAGCTTTTGAAGTTACTATCAACGGACAGACAATATATTCAAAACTGGATACAGGTGTTTTTCCTGATTCAGAGGAAATGATTAAACAAATGGAAGCGATGAACTAATGCCCTGGCTATTTAGCAGGGCTTTTTTCATACCATTCAAGTTCACCGTTTTGAAAAAACTTTTATATGGTCAATAATGATATAATTAATGAATGTACAACCGTTGTGGGGGAGATAGATATTGAAACAATTATTAAGGCAGCTTCCTGCTGTCCATGAATTACAAAAAGATTCTAGGTTTCTTGAATTAATCAAGAAACATGATGCAGACGGAGAGCGTTTCACAGACATAATCAAAGAGGTTTTAGATAAAATTAGGAAAGAAATTGTCAGCGATAAATGGAGAGGTCCAGAGCCTGGTACCAATCTGTTTATTGACGAGCTCTTTAAATTGATTGATTCATCGGCAAAAGAAAGATTTGACTACACAATGAAAAGGGTCATTAACGCAACAGGGACCATTTTACATACGAATCTTGGAAGGGCACGGTTGAGTGAGAATGCAGTGGAGCATGTGGTAGAAACCGCGAGAAATTATTCCAACCTTGAGTATAAGCTTAAGGAAGGTGAGCGCGGGTCCAGGCACAGCCATGTTGAAGCCCTTGTTAAACAAGTCACCGGCGCTGAAGCTGCGATGGTCGTTAATAATAACGCAGCAGCTGTTTATTTAATAATGAGTGCACTCGCCAAAAACAAAGAGGTCATTGTTTCACGCGGGCAGCTTGTTGAAATAGGGGGCTCATTCCGGATCTCTTCTATTATGGAAGAAAGCGGAGCTCACTTAGTGGAAGTTGGTACAACCAATAAAACCCATTTATATGACTATGAGCATGCGATTACTGACAATACAGCGATGATCCTTAAGGTTCATACGAGCAATTTCAAAATATATGGATTTTCAAAAACAGTTGAAACAAATGAATTGGCCCAACTATCTGGTAAGCACAACCAGGTTATTTTTTACGAAGATCTAGGAAGCGGTGTTCTTTATGATTTCACTCGTCATGGGATAGGGGAAGAACCAGTTGTCGGTGAAGTGCTTAAAATGGGGGCCGATATTGTATCATTCAGCGGAGATAAACTGCTCGGAGGACCACAGGCTGGTATTATCGCCGGAAAAAAAGAACTGATCGATAAGTTAAGAAAACACCAGCTGGCAAGAGTAGTTCGAGTCGATAAAATGACACTAGCGGCATTAGAGGGTACTTTAATGGATTATCTAAGGGGAGAGCAGGGGTTATTCAATATCCCGACACTAAGAGACTTGCTTGTTCCCGCAGATGAACTGAAAGGAAGGTCGGAGCACTTAGCCCATGAGATTAATTCGTTTGAGGGTGAGCTAAAAGCTGTTGTGACTGAAGGAACTAGCCAGGTCGGCGGCGGGACAATGCCTGATGTCCAGCTGCCCACGTATCTAGTCTCAGTTAGCCATCCGGAGGTCAGTGCTGAACATATTGCCAGAAAGCTAAGGACGGAACATTCACCGGCAATCGTTGTGCGGATACAAAAAGAAGAGGTTAATATCGATCTGCGGACGGTTACAGTTAAGGAAGAAAGAATTCTTTTGGATGCTTTTAAACTAATTTAGAAAGTAAGGCCTGCCATTTTTATTGGCAGGCCTTACTTTCTTTTGGATTGTTCAGCAGTAAATGCGCCTTGAGCTTTTACATGTCGTGATGTGAGTTATGTTTTTGACGTGTATGGTTTCGGTTTTTAACCTTTTTTGATCCACTTAATGGAGCAGGCTGGCTGTCTTGGTCCCCCTTAGGAGCATTCTTGCGCATATCCTTTGAATCATTTTTATTCATTGCTCATCCCTCCTGACTTTAGGATTAGATTTTCAAGCGAATTTATACTGAATAAATTACTTATAAATGAGCAATTTAACGTTATAGATTTATTACATCAGGAGGAATCACACATGCCTTATAATAAAGATAAACAGCAAGCCTTCCAGGCGGCACAGCAAGGATTCGAAGACGCACAAGGGCTGTACTCGGAAATTGTCCGGGACAGCGCAAGCTATGGACACCAGCTAAAACATCTCAAAAATGAAGTGAATGAAGCATTCCAGCAAATCGAAAATGCTCTTGAAAATGCATCTGAACATCAACGGGCGCAGCTTGAAAGGTTCCAGAACGATTTGCGGAGCATTGTAAATGAAGTCAATATGAAATAGCAGGGAAAGCGGAAGGGAGGCCTTCCGCTTTTTTATTATTGATTTTTCTTCCGTTTCTTATTGTTTTGCTTTTCCAGTTCAGATAATGGTTCGTTTGCCATTTCCTCGTTGAAACCTGCACCGTTGCCTTGTGCTTTTGCAGCATTAGCCCCGGGAATGACATGATTTGCTTTTCTTTTTACCATAAAATTCACCTCCATCTGCCATATTTTTTCCCATTCAGCCTTACACAATCCAGCTTTTTCATTTTTGTAAAATAGTTTTGGATCTTAGCGGAGAAAATTTGATGGGTGTTTCTTCTTTGATAAAATCCCATTAGGATAGTTTTAATCATGTTTATGATTTTTATAATAAGAAAAACTTATCAACCACAATAACTTTCTTGTTATTTACTTATATACAAGGTTATATTAATATGAAATTGTGAGAAAAGTTAGGATGGAATACAAGATTCAAACTTTTCGACAATTACTTTTATTTAGTTTATGATGTTTACGTAGAAGAAGGGGGTAAACATATGTCAAACCAAGATGTTTTTAACGCCCGCAGTTCATTTGAAGTTGACGGGAAACGCTATCATTACTATAGCCTGGCAGCACTAGAAAAGGCTGGAATCGGCAATGTATCAAAACTGCCTTACTCTGTTAAGGTATTGCTTGAGTCCGTGCTTCGCCAGCATGATGGCTTTGTAATCACTAAAGAGCATGTTGAAAATCTAGCAAAATGGGGAACTAGCGAAGTTAAAGAAGTGGATGTGCCTTTCAAGCCTTCACGTGTCATTCTTCAGGACTTCACTGGTGTACCTGCAGTAGTTGACCTTGCTTCACTAAGAAAAGCAATGGCTGACATGGGTGGAGACCCGCAAAAAATCAATCCGGAGAAGCCGGTCGATCTAGTAATCGACCACTCTGTACAGGTTGATAAATACGGAACTCCAGACGCACTTAATGTAAACATGGAGCTTGAATTCGAACGTAATGCTGAACGTTACCAGTTCTTGAGCTGGGCACAGAAAGCTTTCGATAACTACCGTGCTGTTCCGCCAGCAACAGGCATCGTGCACCAGGTTAACCTTGAGTACCTTGCAAGCGTTGTCCATGCTGTGGAAAATGCAGATGGCGAATTTGAAACTTTCCCTGATTCATTGGTAGGTACTGACTCTCATACTACTATGATCAACGGTATTGGTGTTCTTGGATGGGGTGTAGGCGGTATTGAAGCAGAAGCTGGAATGCTTGGCCAGCCTTCATACTTCCCGGTTCCAGAAGTTGTAGGTGTTAAATTAGTAGGAGATATGCCGAACGGCGCTACTGCAACTGACCTTGCACTTAAAGTGACTCAGGTTCTTCGCAGCAAAGGTGTTGTTGGTAAATTCGTCGAGTTCTTCGGACCTGGCGTTGTTACACTTCCACTCGCTGACCGTGCGACTGTTGCCAACATGGCACCAGAATACGGCGCAACTTGCGGATTCTTCCCAGTTGACGGAGAAGCATTGGATTACATGCGTTTAACTGGACGCACAGAGGATCACATTAAAGTGGTTGAGGCATACTGCAAGGAGAACGGACTATTCTTCGATCCTGCATTAGAGCCAGTTTACACTGATGTTGTAGAAATCAATCTTTCAGAAATCGAAGCTAACCTTTCCGGCCCTAAGCGTCCACAGGACTTGATCCCGCTATCAGAGATGCAAAAGTCCTTCAAGGAAGCATTGACTGCACCTGCTGGAAACCAGGGATTTGGCTTAGACAAGAAAGAAATCGAAAAAGAAGCTGTTGTTGAGTTCGCTAATGGTGACAAAACGACAATGAAAACTGGTGCAATCGCCATCGCTGCGATCACTAGCTGTACAAATACATCTAACCCATACGTACTTGTAGGTGCTGGGCTTGTTGCCAAGAAAGCTGTTGAGCTTGGAATGGAAGTTCCTAAGTTCGTCAAGACTTCATTGGCACCAGGATCAAAGGTTGTTACTGGATACCTTCGTGATTCAGCTTTGCTTCCTTACCTTGAAACACTAGGGTTCAACCTGGTTGGTTATGGATGTACTACATGTATCGGTAACTCAGGTCCATTGAAGCCGGAAATTGAAAAGTCTGTTGCTGAAAGTGACCTACTAGTTACTTCTGTCCTTTCCGGTAACCGTAACTTTGAAGGACGTATCCACCCGCTTGTAAAAGCAAACTATCTGGCTTCACCGCCATTGGTTGTTGCTTACGCACTTGCTGGTACTGTGGACATCGATCTTCAGAATGACCCAATCGGAAAAGACAAAGATGGGAACGATGTATTCTTCAAGGATATCTGGCCATCAACTGCAGAAGTGAACGAAGTTGTTCACCGCGTAGTTACTCCAGAGCTATTCCGCAGAGAGTACGAAACGGTATTCACTGACAACGAAAAGTGGAACGAGATCCAAACAAACAGCGATCCGCTTTACACTTTCGATGAGGATTCAACTTACATTGCAAACCCGCCATTCTTTGAAGGATTGACTCCAGAGGCTGGGGAAGTTGCACCATTGAACGGCCTTCGTATTGTCGGCAAGTTTGGTGATTCTGTAACAACTGACCATATTTCTCCTGCAGGTGCGATCGGCAAAGATACACCAGCTGGAAAGTACCTGCGTGAAAAGGGTGTAGAACCTCGCGACTTCAACTCATACGGTTCACGCCGTGGTAACCACGAAGTCATGATGCGCGGAACATTCGCAAACATCCGTATCAAGAACCAAATCGCTCCTGGCACAGAAGGCGGCTTCACTACCTACTGGCCGACGAACGAAGTCATGTCCATCTTTGATGCTTGCATGAAGTACAAAGAGCAGGGCACTGGCCTAATGGTTATCGCAGGAAAAGATTACGGTATGGGGTCATCCCGTGACTGGGCTGCAAAGGGTACTAACCTATTAGGAATCAAGACGGTTATCGCTGAAAGCTTCGAGCGTATCCACCGTTCAAACCTTGTATTGATGGGCGTTCTGCCACTTCAATTCAAAGCTGGTGAAAACGCAGAAACTCTTGGCCTGACAGGAAGAGAATCATTCGATGTGCAGATTGATGAAAAGGTTCGCCCACGCGACATCATCACTGTGACAGCAACTGACGAAAACGGCAACAAGAAGACTTTCGATGCTCTTGTACGTTTCGATTCAGAAGTCGAAATCGACTACTATCGTCACGGCGGCATCCTGCAAATGGTTCTTCGTGATAAATTAAAAGCGTAATTTATAAACAGAACCCCCTTATCCTTAAGCGGATCAGGGGGTTTTTGTATTAACGTCTTTAATTCGGTATAAGACATGTAAAAAAAGCGGTATTCATGACAGGTTTTCACCTGGAGAAAGCAGAACCTGTCAGGAATCCAGCTTCAATTTGACAGCTTTTTGCCTGGAGGGGGCGAACCTGTCAAGATAATGGGCCTTTCGTGACAGGTTTTCGCTTGAGAGGGCATAACCTGTCAAGATAATGGGTTATTCGTGACAGCTTTTCGCCTGAAGGGGGTGAACCTGTCAAGATAAAGGGCTATTCGTGACAGGTTTTTACCTGGAGGGGGTGAACCTGTCAAGATAAAGGGCTATTCGTGACAGGTTTTTACCTGAACGGTGTGAACCTGTCAAGATAATGTGTTATTGATGACAGCTTTTCGCCTGAAGGGGGTGAACCTGTCAAGATAA
>NZ_JAGGQP010000051.1 GCF_018613235.1 Bacillus sp. ISL-41 | reverse complement strand
AAGAATTAGGGGGTCGTAAAGTTTTCGCGGAATTATGGTTCGATTTCGCAGAATTCCAGCCCATTTTCGCGGAATTCCGAACCGCTTTCGAAGAACCAGGACCATTCCAATAGAATCCCCAGCCATTAATAGTCCATTATCGGGGAATTCCTTTCCATTTTCGCAAAATCCGGTCCATTTCGGCGGATTTTTCATCCGTTTTTTCAGGATTCCAATCTATATTTAAGAAATAATTGCCTAACCATAAAAAACCGGATGGCATCTCGCCACCCGGTCTTCGCAGTTTTAAATCTTTTCGGTTGTATTAAGATTAATTCACGTTCATATTCATCATTTAAAAAATGATATGTGCAACCAGTACTACGATTGGCAATGTCACTAATGTACGCTGAAGGAAAATGATGAACAATTCTCCGAAGCTGACAGGGATTTTTGATCCAAGCAGCAGGCCGCCAACCTCAGACATATAGATCAGCTGTGTAACGGAAACCGACGCAATGATGAACCTTGTCATCGGGCTTGCGATATCTGCGCCGATAACGGATGGAAGGAACATATCCGCAAAGCCGACAATTAAAGTTTCTGATGCAGCCTTCGCCTCAGGAACCTGCATTAGCTCAAGCAGCGGAATGAACGGCATTCCAAGCCATTGGAATACTGGTGTGTATTCAGCGACAATCAGCGCAAGTGTTCCAAGCGCCATTACGATCGGCGCAACACCCATCCACATATCAAGGATATTGCGGACACCGGCAAGCAGGAAATCCTTGAAGCTTTTATTGCTGCTGGCTTTTTCGACAGCCTGTGTCATACCCCAGGAGAAAGGTGTATAGCCATCTGGAATATTTTCCTCAGAGTAGTCGTTGTTCTGCTCCACATAATACGTATCCGGCTTCCTGGAAAGAGGCGGGATTCGCGGAAGGATGACGGCTGCAACCACACCAGCCAGTGTCACAGTCAAGTAGAATGGAACAAACATATGAGCCAGGTCAACCTGGGAAATGACGACAAGGCTGAAAGTGATGGAGACAACAGAGAATGTCGTCCCGATGACGGCTGCTTCTCTTCTCGTATAATAGCCTTCTTCATATTGCTTGCTTGTCAGAAGGACCCCGATTGTGCCGTCGCCAAGCCATGATGTGAGAGTATCGATGGAAGAGCGGCCAGGCAATGTGAAAATGGGGCGCATGATTTTAGCCATCAAGGTGCCGAACAATTCAAGCAAACCGAAGTTCAGCAATAAAGGCAGGAACAATCCTGCAAAAAGAAACACAGAGAAAAGGATTGGCAAAAGGTCGTTCAGCAGCAGTCCGCCTGTGTTAGCTGACCAGACTGCTTCCGGTCCTAATTGAAACAAAGTCATAACTGCAAAAATAGCTCCGAGTATACGGGCAATGAGCCAGACAGTGGGAACATCGAATAAAGATTTAAGAAAATGATTGCGATTAAGGACTTCTGGTCTAACGCTTTTAATTAATAATGTTCCAATTAACGTCAGAACAATGATCACAGTCATGATCGCAGGCAGCGTCCCGCCAAGCAAGTCCTGGAGCCATCCGGATAAGACGGCGATTGGTATCGTGATTTCTCCATTATAGGAGATTGGTAACATAAAGAAAAATATTCCTATTAACGAGGGAATGATAAATGCTAAAAAGTCCCCGGTAGATCTTCTTTTACGTAATGGTTTTTCCAAAATGATTTCACCCTTAAAATACATATTTATAAGCCAAAAATTATTTTAATGCATAACCCCTGTTTTGCCAACACTTTTCTCTCCCCAATTCCTTCCTGTGTTATATTCTCCTAAAGCAAGCAAGCTAAACGTCAATCCGCCACCCTCATGTAAAATTCAATTTTTTTCAGCAGGATTCCTCCTATTTTGAGTGAATTCTTAATAGGACTATTACCTTATTTAGTGAGGGAGAATAAGAATGAAAATTATTTTGGAAAAAGTTGGCTCAGATAAAAAGGAATTATTGCACAATTTATATTCACTATACCTGCATGATTTGTCCGCTTATACAAAAGATTTGCAGAACGAAAAAAGTAGATAAAGTGATCAATGACTTTTTCATTCTCAATCCATACCGGGGGATAGGAGTCGCAAAAGCATCCGTATCTGAAATATTTAGTCAAAACAAAGGAAGCTATTACATCTCTCAGCTTGTTCAGAACAAGCCTGCAGTCCGATTTTGGAATAAGATTTACCAGCAGCATGGAATTGGTTTTGAAGAACACAAGGAATTGCAAAAAGGTGCTTCGAGAATCAGGACAAAGCCTGCCAGTTTTCCGCCGGCGATAATGAAGTATGGAGTGACTCCTTCTTTTTCCCAGATAAGCGAAAATGAATCAAATTCGTAGCTGCCATCATCACTGATGCTCTGTTAAAGCCCTATGTGTTCTTAAGCCCTGTTGATTGTAGTGGAAGGCGCGAAGACCCCTCCGAAAATGCTAACGCATTTCCATCGTGCGTGGATGATTTGTGGAAGCTAATCAATGTCCTGCGGGATGAGCAAGTCTTGGGGAGACCACGCAGGCGCATGAAGCGCCGAGGAGGCTCTCCGACTGCAAGGAAGAATTTGATTTTTTGAAAAAGCCGGCAGTTGGGCTTTTTCTTAATTCTTCCCCGCGAAAAGCGAAGCGCCTGGAACGAAAATCAACAGACTGAATAACAGAGCCATAAAAAAGGGAGTGCCATCATATTAGGCACTCCCATTAAAATTTAATTCATATATACTCTTGTTTCATAAGGTTTCAATGTGTATAAAGATTCCTGTTCTTCATCCTTATAGTTGTTCAGTAGCAATTGGCTTGATTCAAGCGGGAATCCATCGAATTCGAAGTCTGCTTGCTCGCCGGAAATGTTTGAGATGACCAGGGCTTGCTTGTCGTCCAATGTTCTTGTATAGGCATAGATTTGGGCATGGTCTTCAAGAACCAAATCGTATGTGCCATAGGTGAAAATTTCATTAGCCTTCTTCATCTCAATCATTTTTTTGTAAAAATGAAGGATGGAGTTCGGGTCTTTGAGCTGGGCTTCGACATTGATATCTGTGTAATTCGGGTTCATGCCAAGCCAAGGATTGCCTGTTGTGAAACCGGCATTTTCAGCATCTGACCATTGCATCGGCGTCCGGGAATTGTCGCGGCTTGTAGCCCAGATGAAATCCATGATCTCTTCATGCGGCACACCGTTTTCGCGTCGGATTTTATAAAGGTTCTTGATCGCGACATCATCATAATCCTCGATCGAAGGGAACTGGACATTGGTCATGCCGATTTCCTGGCCCTGATAGATGAATGGTGTCCCTTGCATCAGGAAGTACATCGCTGCGAGCGCTGTCGCACTTTCGCGCCAGTACTCTTTGTCATCACCCCAGGTTGAAACGATCCGGGCTTTATCATGGTTTTCGATGAATAATGCATTCCAGCCGTGGCCTTCAAGCCCTTTTTGCCAGCGGGTAAAAGTTTTCTTCAATTTTGCCAGGTCAAGTGCCTTCTTTTCAGAGTCCCACAGGTCAAGGTGTTCAAACTGGAATACCATATTGAACTTTCCTTGTTCCTCGCCGACCCAAAGATCAGCTTCCTCGATGCTGACGCCATTTGCCTCGCCGACTGTCATGATGTCGTATTTAGAGAATGTTTCTTCCTTCAATTCCTCTAGGAATGTCTGGATCCCGTCGACATTCATATGCTTGTCAAAAGAAGAAACATACTTTACTCCTTCAGGATTCGGCATGTCCTTCAAGCCTTCTTCTTTTTTAATGTGGGAGATTGCGTCGACGCGGAAACCGTCAATGCCCTTATCAAGCCACCAATTGATCATGTCGTACAATGCAGTACGGACTTCTTTGTTTTCCCAGTTCAAATCCGGCTGTTTCCGGGAGAAGATATGAAGGAAGTACTGGTCCGTCTTCTCATCATATTCCCAGGCAGAACCGCCAAAGATGCTTTCCCAGTTGTTCGGCTCGGCTTCGTCCTTGCCATCACGCCAAATATACCAGTCGCGCTTGGGGCTATCCTTGGATTCACGGGACTCAATGAACCATTTGTGCTCATCGCTTGTATGGTTGATGACAAGATCGATGATCAGCTTCATGCCGCGTTTATGCGTTTCAGCAAGCAGCTGGTCAAAATCTTCCATCGTCCCGAATTCATCCATGATATCCTGGTAATCACTGATATCATAGCCATTATCGTCATTAGGGGATTTGTACATCGGGCAAATCCAGATCACATCGATCCCTAAGTCCTTTAAGTAATCAAGCTTTGAAATCATTCCTTGTAAGTCGCCGATGCCGTCGCCGTTGGAATCTATGAAGCTCCTTGGATATACCTGGTAGGCAACAGCCTCTTTCCACCATTTGTGTTTCATGTGAACCCTCATTTCTTTGTATGATCCTGATGTATTCAGTTATTTTATATTAGTCATTTTGTGCTGTCCAAGAACTACTTATGAATTGGACTGCATGATTTTCGTTCAATCATTCTCGCCGGGATTGTCACTCTTTTTGGCAATGCAGCCGGATTTTTGATGATTTCTATTAAACAGTTAGCCGCTTCGAAACCTAACTGGAAGATGTCGATATTAACAGAAGTCAGCTGCGGCTTCATATGTTCCGCGAGCGGTACATCATTGAAGCTTACTATTGAGATTTCTTCCGGCACCTTGATATTCAGTTCCTCGGAATAACTCATAAGCTCGATGGCGGTAAAATCATCTGCCACTACCAAAGCAGTAGGCGGCTCATGTGAGGACAGGAATCTGGTGATGCCTTCTTTTCCTTCGGATTTTAAGCATTGCTCGTGGATAATATATTTGTCGTCAAATGGGATGCCAGCTTCGTACAGGGCTTGCTTATAGCCCTCCAGCCGGTCAATTGTAAAAACATGCTCTAAGTTGAAACCAATAAAAGCAATTTTTTGGTGGCCCAGATTGATCAGATAGTCAGTAACCTGTTTGGTAATATAAATATTGTCATTGTCGACATAGGTGATCCGCTCAGCGTTCATACTCGGGCGCCCGATGACGGTAAACGGAAACTTACGCTCCAGCAAGTAGTTCATGATTTTGTCATCCGTCTTTGAATACAGGAGGATGATGCCGTCAACCCTGCGGCCCTGCACCATCGATACAACCTGCTGGAAGATTTCCTCGTCGGTGATGCCAGTCGTTAAATAAACTCCGAATTGATGTTCATGGGCTTTCATACTGATGCCCCTGATAACCTCAGGGAAAAATGGATTTTGCAATGCCTGGGTAGCCGAATTTGGCATAACGATACCGATTGTCTCAGTACTCCTTACAACCAGGCTTCGTGCTTGGAAGTTCGGGTGGTACCCGAGTTTCTCCATCACCTTCCGTACACGCTTCTTCGTTCCTTCATTGATATGAGGGTGATCTGCTATCACCCTGGAAACGGTAGATGGTGACACACCGGCTGCCTTCGCTACATCTTTGATTGTGACTGCCATTGGTCGTCTCTCCTATAGTATCGATTATTTTACCGAGCCTTCTGAAACTCCCTTGATGATTTGCTTTTGGAGGAAGAAGTAAATAATGATGACCGGAATGATCGCGATCGTCAGTCCTGCCAGTGCCAAATGCCATTGTTTAGTATATTCCCCAAAGAAGAAGAACATCTTAAGCGGAATTGTTTCCATTCCCGGCTTATTGATGACAAGGGAAGGAAGCAGGTAGTCATTCCAGATCCAGATGATGTTCAAGATGGCTACTGTAACGGACACCGGTTTTAGCATCGGGAAAATGATGTGCCAGAAAATCTGGAACCGGTTCGCACCATCGATTGTTGCCGCTTCATCGAGCGACTTCGGAATCCCGCTCAATGTCCCGTGGTAAAGGAAAATGGACAAGCTTGCGCCAAAACCAAGGTACATGAAAATCAGTCCGCCTCTGTTGAGCATTTCAAGCTTACCAAAAATGGACACCAGTGGAATCATGACAGACTGGAATGGGATGAGCATTGCTGCAACAAACAGCATGAAGATAATCCCGCTGGTTTTCCCGCCGCGTCTTGAAAGGGCATAGGCAGCCATTGATGAAAAAATGATGATAACAGACACAGCCAGCAATGTAATCAATACAGAGTTGAAAAAGGTTTTTAGAAAATCCAAACGCTCAAAGGCTACTGTGTAATTCTCGAATGAAAAAACATCGGGAAGCTTTAAGGTATCCTCAAACATTTCTCTTTTCGTCTTGAAAGAATTGACGATCATCAGGTAAAACGGGGAAAGCCAGATCAGGGCAAGGATGATGCCGAGAATTTCAAGAATGATTCTGCTCTGCTTCTTCTTTTTCATTACATCTCGACCTCCCGTTTTTTATTGATATAAACCTGTGTAAGCGAAATAGCCGCAACAATCAGGAAGAAAATGACCGCCTTTGCCTGAGCGAATGCCATCGCGTTTTCAACAAATGCCGTTTTGAAAATTTCCATCGCGACCATCTGAGTGGAGTTGTATGGTCCGCCGCCAGTGAGTGACAGGTTCTGGTCATAAAGCTTAAACGAGTTGGAAAGTGTCAGGAACAAGCTGACAGTGAACGCAGGCATGACCAGCGGGAAGGTGACATGATAAAAACGCTGGAAGCTGTTCGCACCATCAATTTCGGCTGCTTCAAGCAATTCCTGCGGCACTCCTTCCAGGAATGAAATATAAATGACCATGATGTAACCAGCCATCTGCCAGCTCATCAGAATCGCCATTGCCCAGAAGCCTGTTGTCTCGGTGGACAGCCATCCCTCCAAAGCCTCAACGCCGATCAGTTCTCCGACGCTTGCAAAAACCTTTGTGAAAATGAACTGCCAGATAAAACCTAAAATCAGTCCGCCAATAAGGTTTGGCATGAAGAAAATCGTTCTCAGGATATTATTCGTCCTGAATTTTTGCGTGACAAGCAATGCAAGTGAAAGACCGAAAAAGTTGATCAGGAACACAGAAACAACAGTGAACTTTGTTGTGAACCATAATGCATCTCTGAATTCTTCCTCAGCAAAAAGCGCTTTATAATGTTCAAGGCCTACAAATGAAGGTGTCTTGATCCCGTTCCAGTCAGTAAATGAGTAGTACACACCGTATGCCAGCGGCAAAATGACCACGACAGCAAGCGCAAGTAGAGCTGGAGCCAGGAAAAGCCAGTACCAGAGGTTCCGGTTTCGCATCTGTAAATCCTCCTATCTTTGTGATATCAGGGGAAGTAAATTTTCCGAAGCGAATGCAATACAGCTTCAAGGAAAAAAGATAGGAAACAAAACAGCCGCAGCCGTTCTGTTTCCTTCTTTAGTTAACACTTATTACTTACGAGCTTCTGCCCAAGCTTTGGAAGACTCTTCTACTAATTCGTCCCAAGTCATTTCGCCGCTCACATATTTTTGAATGTTGATGCCAAGCTTTTCTTGTCCCCATCCAGTTGGGTAACCCATGAATGTCCAAGCCAATGTTTTGCCAGCTGAAGAGTATTCATAGATTTCTTTTGCTAGTGGATCAGAGATCTTGCCAGCATCATATCCTTCATAAGCAGGAATGAATTTGAAGTCTTCGATTACAGCAGTTTTACCTTCTTCAGAAGTGTATAGCCAATCAAGGAATTCCTTAGCTGCCGCTACTTCTTTTTCGTCCTTGTTGCTGTTTACAGCCCAGTACATTGGCACGCCTACAGGAATTGAATCTTCTTTGTAGCCTTCAACAGGGATCGGAAGGATGCCTACGCCGCTGTTAGCAAGCTCTTCGTCGATACCTGCGATTGAACCTGCTACCCAGTTACCTTGCTGGATGATTGCCGCTTTGCCGGTAGAGAACAACTCTTCAACCTGCTTAGCATAGTCAAGGCTTACAGTAGGCTGGTCTGAGTATTCGTTTTGCAGGTCAAGAATCTTCTTGAATGCATCGCCATGTTCAAAAGTAACTTCCTTTGATTCAAAAGCGTTGATGACATTCTGGTCAAACTCAGGTGCAAGGAACACATTTGACAGGTGAAGTCCTGTTACCCAAGTTTCTTTTGCAGGAAGAGCGAATACAGAAGTAAGACCCAGGTCCTTCTTCTTGCTGTCCAGCGTTTTAACCGCTTCTTCTAATGCGCTGTAGCTAGTGATGCTCTTTGGATCGATGCCCGCTTCTTCAAAAATTGCTTTGTTATAGATGAAGCCATAGCCTTCCTGGTTATATGGAAGTCCAAGTACTTTGTCGTCTTTTGTTACGCCTTCAAGAGTTCCGCTAAGAGCAGCCTTTGCAGCATCTGTGTCAGAAAGGTCAGCAAGCTTATCTTCCCAGTCTGCAACGTCCTGCGGTCCGCCTACGTTATAGATGGTTGGTTCATTGCCTGAAGCGAACTTGGATTTTAGAGCAGCGCCGTAATCTTCGCCGCCGCCGACAGTTGTAATGTTGATATCAACAGCTTCGTTAGCTTCTTCATAAGCTTTTGCGATATCTTCGAACTGATCCTTGAACTCAACCTTGAATTGGAAAATATCAACGGTTACTTTTTCTCCGTCTTTTCCACCTTCTCCAGATGTCTTGTCATCGCCTGATGAACATCCTGCAAGACCTCCGCCAATCAAAAGTCCAAGAGAAAGAACTGCTGGAAATAGCTTTTTTGCTTTCATTGTTGAGATACCCCCAAATTTTATATTTTTTTTGCATGCAACCACATGCGTTCCGAAAGCGTTTGCATATTTTTGCATCAAACTCTAGCTGATATTGATTTAATACAACACCTTTAAAACGCTTACATATTAGGGTTATAAGCAGTAAAAACCTTGAATTAATTGGATTTTTACTGATGCTGATTTAATGCTGCCCTGATATGCAAACGATTGCAGCTTCGGATTCATAATAGCATATGAATTTTACAATGACAATATGTAAGTTTTTAAGATATTTAAATTTATAGATTATTAGTTCAAGCCTGAAATGGAAGGGGTACATTATGGTCATAATAATTGGAAAATTAGTATATACACGTATTATTTGCTGTCGTGAGTTTGATGGTCTATCATGATTGTTAATACTGAAAAAAATAACTGAAGGTGAAAACATGATTAAGTGCATAGCAACAGATATGGATGGAACATTCTTGACTGCTACCCAGCAGATCACTGCGGAAAATAAGGAAGCAGTTTTAAAAGCAAAAGAGAACGGAATCGAGGTTGTAGTCGCAACCGGCCGTTCCTATCAGGAAGCAAGGTTCGTGCTTGAGGAGTCAGGCCTTAAACTGCCGATGATTTGTGTAAATGGAGCCGAGGTCCGTTCCGAGGATGGGGAAATCGTTTCATCAAGTCCGCTCGATAAAGCGAAGGCCCGGCAGGCAGCACTAAGGCTTGTCGAAAGCGGTGTGTATTTCGAGGTTTATACAAACAAAGGTACCTTTACTGAAGATGAGGACAAGGCAATCTCAATTATCGTTGATATTTTTTCAACCGCAAACCCTGAAGTGCCGATTGAAAAAATTGCTGAGGCTGCTGAGGAAAGGATGCACAAAGGACTGATTACGAAGATAGAACATTATGACCGATTATTCGAGGACGACCAATATGAAATTTACAAGCTGCTCGCTTTTTCGCTGGATGATGCCAAGCTTGAGGCTGCAAGGAATGGCCTGAAGGAAATCACAGGGCTAGCGGTCAGTTCATCCGGCCGTGAGAATATCGAAATCACAAGCCTGGACGCTCAAAAAGGCGTTGCTCTGGAAAAATTCACAGCATCAAGAGGAATCACCATGGAGGAAACGATGGCGCTTGGTGACAATTTCAATGATGTATCGATGCTCGAGAGGGTCGGCAAACCGGTCGCAATGGGGAATGCAGCGGAGAAAATCAAGGCTTTATGCGGCGAAGTGACATTAACGAATGAAGAAAGCGGTGTAGGAAAAGCAATCATGAAGGTGTTGGAAGATTGAAATTGATTGCAGGATTGATTTTCAAAACGTTATGAAAACCAAGGAGAGGTGTCATGAAAAGATTCTTGTATGTGTTACTGGCAATGCTGATGTTGATGGCAGGATGTTCGGGCGGCGGTGATCAAACAAAACCTGCAGGTGAAGTTGGTCAAAAACCAGAAGAAGGCAAAGAGGCTGTTGCCCAGGCTGACGAACTCGAGGTTGTTGCGGAAAATCTCGAAGTGCCTTGGTCCATTAATAAAATTGGCGAGACATTTTACTTAAGCGAACGCCCGGGTTCGATTGTAAAAGTGGAGGGCGGCAACTCAGAGCGGCAGAAGGTTTCTTTTATTAAGGAATTGTCACAGGCAGCAGAAGCTGGATTTCTGGGCTTTGTGCTTGCGCCTGACTTCGAACAGTCCAACAAGGCATTTGCTTACTATACATACGAGAATGGCACCGGGCAGTTCAATCGGATTGTCGAATTGATCTTGAAAAATGATGAATGGGTGGAAGGCAAGCTGCTGCTCGATAACATCCCGAGCGGACGCTTCCATCACGGAGGCAGGCTAAAAATCGGGCCGGATGGAAAGCTTTACGCCACGGCAGGCGATGCGGCAACCAATCCGGAAATCGCCCAAGATCTAGGTTCGCTTGGCGGCAAGATCCTCCGTCTGAATCTTGATGGATCGGTTCCGGCAGATAATCCTTTTGCAGGTTCCTATGTATACAGCTATGGCCACCGCAATCCGCAGGGATTTGCCTGGTCGGAGGATGGAATACTCTATGCCAGCGAACACGGCCCATCCGCACAGGATGAAATAAATTTGATCGAGGCAGGCAAAAACTATGGCTGGCCGGAGATGACCGGTGATGACACAAAGCAGGGCATGGAAACGCCAATTTTCCATTCAGGAAGCAATACATGGGCACCATCAGGGATGGCGGCACATGGCGGAAAGTTATATGTCGCGACATTGAGAGGCAACGCACTCCGTGAGTTCGACCCTGCAGCGAAAACAACGAGAGAAGTAGTCACAGGATTAGGCCGAATCCGCGATGTCATCGTGGGAGGTGATCATTTATATTTTATCAGTAACAATACCGATGGCCGCGGCACCCCAGGAGAAGGCGATGACAAGCTTTATCGCGTAAAAGTTGATGAATTGCAGTAATTGAGTGAGGTTTTTTGATTTCTAAAGCAGTTTTATAAAAAAAGGCTCTATAAACCTAGAAGATGGGCTGGTTTATCGATAAAAAGAGAACGAGAATCTTTTTTTATAGCGATAATTTCAATTATATAGCGAAAATCCCATTTATATAGCGAAAAATCGAATAATATAGCGAAAATCTGATTTTTATAGCGAAATCAAAATTTTTATAGCGAATTGGAAATTATCCATGATTTTTTCCAGTTTTAAATCAAAATAAAACCGGGCACCCAAGCCCGGTTTTATTTTTTGCTGCTGTTCGGTCCTGCCAACCCATGCATAATGAATTGAATTGTCCGCTCTGTTTCTGCTTCATCATCCCAGTCTGCTTCAGGCAGGATCATATACCTAGCGATCAAGTAGCCAAAGATGGAGGAGAAGATCATCCGGAACACACTGTAGGCAGGGATCTGAATGATTTGGCCTTTTTCCTGATAATGCTCAACAAGCTTCTCGAACAGTGCATAAACTTTAAGGGCGATATGTTCCTTGAATAAATCCTTCAATTCCGGGTGGAAAGGAATTTCCTGCACTAAAATTTTGACTGTAGAGAGGTTTTTGATCAAGAACCCCCGGCGGTTTTCCAGCATTGCCCTGAGAAAATCTTCAACATGCTCATAGTCCTGGTCCAGGACCCTTTTTAAATCTTTTATAAAAAGAGGTGCCACAAACTTTGCCATCATTGGAGCGACAATCGCCAGCAGCAAATCCTTTTTTGTTTTATAGTGTCTGAAAATCGTACCTTCAGCAACGCCTGCCTTTTTGGCGATTTCGCTGGTTGAAGTGGCGGAAAACCCTTTTTCGGCAAAGGATTCAATCGCCGATATGATGATTTTCCTTTGCTTCTCGGTCAGGTCTTCGCCATCGATTAGTTCATCAATGATTAAGTCTTGGTCACTCATGTGTTGCTCCTTTCGCCGCGGTCAAACTGCGCGGTGTTTCCGCAATGCCAAAATATTAAGGAAGATGAACAGTGCTGAAAATCCGGCCAGCATCAGCATATTCCCGTAGATGGCATCCCATCCGTATCCTCTTACCATAATATCACGCAATGCTTCGGCAGCATAATAGAGCGGCGTAATTGGCCCGAGCCAGCTCAGCCAATCGGAAATCGTATCGAGATTGATCAGTCCGGAAAAGAAGAACTGCGGTACGATGATGACCGGGATAAACTGAATCATCTGGAACTCATTGTTTGCGAATGCGGACAAAAGTGTACCGAGCGTCAGCGCTGTCATTGACAGCATTAAGGTAATCAATAATACATAGATGAAGGATCCTTCCATCAGCATGCCGAGGACATAGATGGCATACCAGGCAATCAGGGTCGCCTGCAGCATCGTAAAAAGCCCAAATCCGAGTACATAGCCAACGACGATTTCCCACTTCCTTATCGGGCTTGAAAGTAATTTTTCCAGTGTACCGCTAGTTCTTTCCCGTAAAAAAGAAATCCCGGAAATGATAAAGACGAAAAAGAAAGCGAAGAACCCTAATAGAACCGGTCCGAAATAATCGAACTGTCCCATATCGTCTGAGCCATGAAGATAATCGACAGCCAGATTTCCCTGTGATGACGTCAATGGCTTCGTTGCTTGCTGGATCCATTTCATAACCGAACCATTAACTGTTGGGTCGCTTCCTTCTAAAACGATTTTATCTATTATAGGGCCATTAAAGGTGATATACCCATCAATTTTTCGTACCAAAGCATCATCTTTTGCCATTTTTGCAGAGTCATATTCTTTCACTGTGGCATCCTCGAGGTCCATCTTCTCCATTACAACAGCAGGAGCATCCACAAAACCGACCTTTGGAACATAGTTTTCACCGTTAAAAACAAGGTGGAGCATCGTCAGGATCAGGAGCGGGGCGACAAGCATCATTGCAAGTGTCCTTTTATCCCTTAGGAACTGCCGGATGATCCTGATCACTAAAGCTCTAATTCTCATGCTGGACACCTCCGTATGCTAAAAATGCTTCTTCAACGCTGGCAGAACCAGTCTTTTCCTTCAATTCTGCAGGAGTGCCGACCGCGATCAGACGGCCATCTCGAATCAGTCCCAGCCTGTCGCATTTTTCGGCTTCGTCCATGACATGTGTTGTAACGATCAGCGTCTTTCCCTCTGCCTTCAAATCATAGAAACCTGACCAAATGCTCTGGCGCAGAACAGGATCAATGCCGACAGTCGGTTCATCGAGGATCAACAATTCTGGTTCATGAAGCAGTGCGGAAGCGAGCGATAGACGACGCTTCATGCCGCCAGAATAATTGGTTACCAGTTTGTTTAGATGATCAGATAAGTCGACAAGCTGCAATACTTCTAAAATACGTTTTTTCCGGTGCGTGCCCTTGAGACCGAACAAGGAAGCAAAGAATTCAAGATTTTCTTTCGCAGACAATTCAGTATAGAGTGCGTCCGATTGAGCCATATAGCCAATCCTTTCAATCAGCCTCAGTGAAGGCATTTTTTCGCCGAAAAGATAGTTTTCTCCTTCACTTGGCGATTCAAGACCTACTAGCTGCCGGATCAGAGTCGTTTTTCCTGCTCCTGACGGGCCAAGCAGTCCAAAAATTTCTCCGCTCTCAATCTCTAGATTGATATTTTCTAAAACCTTATGATTCCCATAGCTTTTACTTACATTTTTAATTGAAACAATCATGGGATTTTCACCATCCTTTTATAAAAGTGAGTAATCACTTACTGAAAGCATAACGCAGATATTTGATTTTGTATAGTGAGTAATCACTCACAAATAAAGATAAAAACCGACATTGTCTCACAAATGCCTATTTCTGGGTTTATATGCTATCATACGAGGTGGAGATAACTGAAAATTTTCAAAAATAGGGGGGAGTGATCTCTTGTTTTTTAAAAAGAAGCGTATGGTGCTGTTTCTTGTTCCGGTTCTTCTGATCGTTGGGCTTTATTTCTATGATGTGAGTTTAGATGTATACATGAATCGAACAGACGGAGTAATTGTCCATAAAGACAAAGAGTTCCACCGAGGCTATGAAACTTATCAAAAGTATTATAATAATGGCGAGAAAACCTTTGAAATCGACCGCTTGATTGGCAAAACTGATAACAGCAAATTCCTCGGATTCAAGGAATCGGTATGGAAGATTAAAGGGGAGCCGGAGGAAAAGGTTGTATTCGTAAAAGGCTTGATGATTGAGGGAGTTTATGAACGAAAATGAAAAAATCCACCTTATTAGGGTGGACTTTATCATGAAAACTTATATGTCCAGAAGCGTTCATTGTTGAGCCAGGCCAACGTTTTTGGATCCTTTTCCTTCAGTTTATCAGCCATTTCTTCAAGCATCAGCTCTGTCTGGGAGCGGTGTGCACGGATTGCATCAAGCTTGATGTCCGCGACAGCACTTATATCATAAACGATATCCGGCTCGCCAAGCTCTTCGACACAGTTTCGTGAGAATGCGACGCAATGGAGCTTCGGCCTGTCAGCTTCGGGAATTTTTTCAACTGCGCGTACCACAGCCGCACCGGTTGCCTCATGGTCCGGGTGGACAGAGTAGCCAGGGTAGAAGGTGATGACGAGCGAAGGATTCAATTCTGTGATCAATGAAGACATCAGGTTGGTCAGCATATTTTCATCCTCGAACTCAACCGTTTTGTCACGGAACCCGAGCATGCGCAAATCATTGATACCCATAGCGCGCGCTGCATCCTTCAATTCCTTTTTCCGTATAGCAGGAAGAGTTTCCCTGTTTGCGAACGGGGGATTCCCCATATTCCGTCCCATCTGTCCAAGTGTCAAACAGGCATATGTGACAGGCGTTCCCATGTTTATATGGGATGCGATTGTTCCGGAAACACCGAATGCCTCATCATCAGGATGAGGGAATACGACAAGTACATGCCTTTCTTTTTCCATTGTAAAATCTCTCCTTTCAGCCAAGTCCAAATAAATTATTCGAACGGTGTTTCACTTATTTCAAGGGCGACGGCAAGCTTTCCGTTAAAGTCATGGCCGGCAAGCAGCAGCCTTCCTTTGTCATCAATTTCGTAGTGTGTGATTCCCTCAGCGTAAACCCAGCCAAAAGGTATCTTCAAACCAGTCCGATAAGGGCCCTCACCAGTTATCTTCGCGCGTTCATAGGTTACCTTCGCATTGCGGATATAAGCGCCTGATGAGAAGAATGATTCGTTGTTGTGGGATGCGTACGCCCCATTTGTTGTTTCTAAATGAATATAGACTTCTTTGTCTTTAAAACGGTCCAGGGCTTCCTGGACTTCGGATAAAATCACCGGATCCATCTTTGTTCCTCCTTCCTGGGCTTAGAAGTTTTCAGTTTATAATAGCCGAATGAATGGCCTTCTATGTTAATTCACTTTTATCTATATTACTAAAAAATCCTTCTAAAAGCGAAATGTACGCCTGAATAAATGCATAAAGTATCTTCTAGTTTCGAATATATTTCCAAGGTGGCTCTTACAGAAAGTGTTTAATCAGGAAGGTAAATGGAAATAGTGAGGGAAAAGGAGGGAGCTTATGAACCACGCAAAGGCATTATTGATAAAAGGCATCATGACATTTGCTGTTCTTCTTCTATTAATAGGCAGTTTTGCTGGGATCGGTGATATTCTCGTCATTACCCTCGTTCTTGGAGCGATTTCCTATCTTGCCGGTGACTTGTTTATTCTTCCGAAAACAAGCAATCTTACCGCTTCTCTATCTGACCTCGCCCTTTCATTTTTCGTGATATGGGGTCTTGGATTGATGTTATTCGAGCAAAGTGATGGCATTGTTTTCGCAGCTCTTTTTGCGTCCGTTTTGATCGCCTCTGGTGAATGGTTCTTCCATAGTTATATGGCAGACCGGGTTCTTCGTATCAATCGGAAGATATAGTAACTATTGGACAAATTCATGAGGATTTGCGAGAAAAGTGTCCGTTAGAAGGTCTCTATCGGACAAACATATGAGGAATTCCTGGAAAAATGTCCATTAGAAGGTCTCTATCGGACAAATGCATGTGTTTTAATGTTTATATCATTCAGCAACAGAAAAGAGGCTGTCTAGAGCTCAAGATGTTGAGCTTTGAAGACAGCCTCTTTTTGTTTTGCCTTTATTCCCCGCGATTGCCGCCTGCGTACTTGTTGTACGCCAGGTGTGCAGTTGGGCCTACGTATTCATTCAGCCTGAAGCCGTGCTTGATGGCTTCGGTGATGAACCCTTTGGCCACTTCCAATGCTTCAGGTACTGTTTTGCCTTTTGCCAGCTGTGCAGTGATCGCAGATGCGAATGTGCAGCCAGCGCCGTGTGTGAAGCTTGTCTCGACTTTTTCAGATTCGAAAAGAGTGAAGTCTTTTCCATCATAAAGCAGGTCCACGGCTTTTTCATGGTTCAGCTTGTTACCGCCCTTGATCATAACGTTCTTAGCGCCTAGATCATGGATCTTCACCGCTGCTTCCTTCATGTCATCGATTGTGCGGATTGGCCCAGTTTGTGCCAGCTGCCATGCTTCGAACAGGTTCGGAGTGACAACTGTTGCTCTTGGCAGAAGCAATTCTCTCATTGCATCTGTGTTTTCGGGCATCAGGACCTCATCTTCCCCTTTACATACCATTACAGGGTCAATGACTACCCTGTCCAATTTATGTTCATCGATTTTACGTGCAGATAGCTCGATGATCTCAACTGTTCCGAGCATACCTGTCTTCATTGCATCTATTCCAACGGAAAGAACCGTTTCAAGCTGCTTTTCGACAAGCTCAACTGGCTGTGGGAATACTTCGTGATGCCAGTGATTTTTAGGATCCATTGTCACAATCGTGGTAAGAGCGGTCATTCCATATACGCCTAGCTCCTGAAAGGTTTTAAGGTCAGCCTGGATGCCAGCGCCGCCACTTGTATCGGAACCTGCGATTGTTAACACCTTTTTCAAACTCATCTATACTACCTCCATTTTAAGAATGGCGACTGCTCATTAATACAAGACAAGTCACCTTCATCACTTTCTTATGATTATACCAATTCTATAGATTTAGACAAAGGATTGGATTTGCATCTTTTTTTAAATGGTTAAAATTAACTTTTGACGATTTTGTGGCATTAGTGCTTTGACGTGATGAAAGTTACTGAGGGAAAAAATAAATTGATTTACAGTTGACTATGTGAAAATTGACCCACTAAAAGATTTTTCGTAAATGAAAAATCTCAAATTCAGCCTTTGTTTAAAAAATAGACAATTTTCATCTATATTATTGTAACAATTGAAACGGTTACAACCTTGTAATTTCCAGTACATTAAAGGCATAGGGGTATTTAACCCTTTTTGCATAGTGGAATGTTTTTTTAATATAAGGTTCCTAATTTTTAAAAGAGAGCTGAATAATAGCTTGCAAGATTCATAACAGTCTTTCAATCCCATCACACCGATGATGGCAGGGAAGAAGTCGATAGTTGCACCGGAGCCCGGAGATGAAGTACCAGATAAGGGGTGAAGAACATGATCAAGAAAGGCTGTCCTGAAGAATATCCAATCAGCCTGAAGCTGAATGGGTATGAGATTGCGGTATTCCAGCTGACAAATCAGGATTTGGAAGACTGGGTATATGGCTACCTTTTTTCAGAAGGTTTGATTGATGGGCCGGAGGATGTTGTCAGCGCCCAATTTAACGAAAAGACCGGCACATTGGATGTAGCATTATGTAATTCCTTTGATCCTGAGCAGATGTTCTCGAAAAAGAAGCACTATACTGCCGGCTGCGGACGGGGAGTGACCTTCTTCTCGATGACGGACGTTAAGAAGTTCAATAAAGTGAATTCCGATGAAACCTATTCGCTGACATATTTGTTGAAAAAACGCGCAGAATTTGCGCAAAATTCGCCGTTATACCTTGAAACGGGTGGCATGCACGGTGCCTGTATCATCCTGGAGGATGGCAGCATTGAAGTCCGGGAAGATATCGGCAGGCATAATGCTGTCGATAAGATTATTGGCCACGCAATTCGAAAGCGTTTGCAACCCGACCGGCTCGTCCTTTTAACGACCGGAAGGGTTTCATATGAAATGCTCTCAAAAGCTGCCAAATTTGGCTTTGCCGTCATTGGCTCGCGCACTGCGGCCACAAAGCAGGCCATCCAGCTGGCCCGCTTCCTCAACATTGAAGTCGTTGGCTACTTGAGAGGGAAAATGGCGACTGTCTATACATCTGCCAGGAGGATTAATGATGATCTAACTCCGGCGGCTGCCTCTGAGGATTTACTTGAAAGGGGGGAAGCCCAGCAAGTACTGAATTGACACCACCTGTGGGATTAGGGATGTTCTAAGCAACTATTGGGAAGGAGAGAGAGAGATGGTTGAAATCAACCTGAATCGCCGGCAGTTTTTGAAGCTGTCAGGTGCCACTGCGGCGACCCTGGCGGTTGTCGAGTTGGGCTTTAACGAAAAAGAGGTCCACGCAAAATCAAAAGAACTCAAGATTGCCAAAGCTACTGTTACACCAACCATTTGTGCATTCTGCGGCGTAGGATGCGGAATCTTGGTACACACAAAGGACAATACTGTGGTTTATACGGAAGGGGATCCGGATAGCCCAGTCAACGAAGGTACACTTTGCAGTAAAGGTACAACAATCAGACAAGTCTACACATCCGAAAAACGCTTAACAAAGCCATTATATCGAGCTCCTGGAAGCAAGAAGTGGGAAGAGAAAAGCTGGGACTGGATGTATGAAACAATTGCAAAACGTACGAAGGAAACACGCGACAAAACATTCATTGAAAAAGAAAATGGCATGTTTGTCAATAAGACCGAAGCCATTGCGAGCTTAGGCGGAGCAGCTCTTGATAATGAAGAGACCTATCTGCTTGCGAAAATGATGAGAGGGCTTGGCGTCGTCTATCTCGAACACCAGGCACGAATATGACACAGTTCTACGGTTGCCGGTCTGGCACCTACAGTAGGGCGTGGAGCAATGACAAACCATTGGAGCGATCTGCAAAATACCGATTGTGCATTGATCATGGGCGGGAATCCTGCCGAGAATCACCCAATCTCTTTCAGATGGTTGACTAAAGCGAAAGAAAAAGGCGGCAAAATCGTCTCTGTTGACCCTCGTTTCACGAGGACATCTTCAAAGGCCGACGTCTATGCTTCGCTTCGTTCAGGAACAGATATTGCCTTCATGGGCGGAATGATCAACTATGCGTTAGAGAATAACTTGATCCACAGAGAGTATGTTGCTGAATATACAAATGCATCCTTCATTGTAAAGAAGGATTTTGAATTCAATGATGGATTGTTCAGCGGGTATGATGAAGCAACCCGCAAGTATGACAAAACGAAATGGGCTTTTGAAACGGACGAAGAAGGCAATCCGAAAAAGGATAAAACCCTTACACATCCGCGCTCTGTATTCCAGCTGATGAAAAAGCATTTCTCACGCTATGATGTCGATTCAGTAATCGCAGTAACCGGAACACCAAAAGAAGATTACCTGAAGGTCTGTGAGACATTCTGTTCAACAAGCAAAATCGGGAAGTCCGGAACGATCATGTATGCGATGGGTACAACTCAACATACTGTTGGAACACAGAACGTCCGTGCTTTTGGTATCATCCAATTGCTGCTTGGTAATATCGGTCTTCCTGGCGGCGGAATCAACGCGATGCGCGGAGAGTCCAATGTACAGGGATCTACTGACTTTGCCCTGCTATACCACCTGCTTCCAGGATATGTTGGAACTCCAACTGCCATCCCTGAGCATGCAACGTTAGAAGGTTACAACACTAAGGAAACACCTTCTGGCGGTTACTGGAGCAACAAACCTAAGTTCCTTGTCAGTATGCTGAAGGCCTGGTACGGCCCGAATGCGACAAAAGCGAATGAATTTGGGTACCAGTACCTTCCAAAAGGAAACAAGAATTACTCTCACATCAACTTGTTCAACGCTATGTATAAAGGCGAACTGGAAGGTGCGTTCTTATTTGGAACAAACCCTGTAGTCGGCGGCCCGAATGCAGGCAAGGAAAAAGAAGCGCTGTCCAATCTTAAATGGATGGTAGCGGTTGACCTTTGGGAAACCGAGACATCTGCTTTCTGGCAAGAAGAAGCGGGCAGCGACCCATCGAAGATCGATACAGAAGTGTTCCTTCTGCCGGCAGCAAGCTCTTATGAGAAAGAGGGCAGTGTGTCTAACTCTTCACGCTGGATGCAATACCGCTGGAAGGCGATTGATCCAAAAGGAGAATCCTTGGCTGACTTGGAAATCATCCACATGCTGGTCAAAAATATCAAAGCCCTTTACAAAAATGAAAGTTCAGCTGCAGCCAAGCAGGTCAATGCGCTGTACTGGAATTATGGTGATGGCCACCATCCGGATATCGACCTTGTAGCAAAAGAAATCAACGGCTATGACCTGACGACAGGAAAATTATTGAAAGGCTTTGGCGACCTTAAAGATGACGGTACAACAAGCTCTGGTAACTGGATTTATTCAGGCTTCTATCCAGAGGAAGGCAAGAACCGCGCTAAAAACCGTGACAATAAGGATACTGGCGGCGGGAACTTCCTGAACTGGGCATTTGCATGGCCTGCAAACCGCCGAATCCTTTACAACCGTGCATCTGCTGATCCAAGCGGAAAGCCTTGGAGCGACAAAAAAGCGGTCATCTGGTGGGATGAAAGCCAGAAGAAGTGGACTGGAAATGACATTCCTGATTTCAAGCCAACAGTTGCACCAGCTGATCCAGGCGGAACGAATCCATTCATCATGATTAACGGCGGTGTAGCGGGAGTCTTCGCACCTACGCTGAATGACGGACCGTTCCCTGAACATTACGAGCCGTTTGAAAGTCCGGTGAAAAATACCTTCTCAAGCCAGGAGATCAACCCGGCTGTTGTCATCATCGAGGGTGAGTTCAACCTGAAAGGCGACAGCAAGAAGTACCCGATCGTCGGTACGACTTACAGGGTATCTGAGCACTGGCAGTCTGGTTCGATGACACGGAACCAGGAATGGCTGTCCGAATTGTCAGGCCATATGTATATTGAAATGAGTGAAGAACTCGCAAAGGAAAAAGGCATCAAGAACAAAGATAAGATCATTGTCAGCTCGGCCCGTGGTGATATCACAGCCTATGCAATGGTTACCAAGCGCTTCAAGCCTCATATGATGAACGGCAAGAAGGTGCATCAGGTCGGCATGCCTTGGCACTTTGGCTATAAAGGAATCGCAACAGGGGATACAGCAAACCGCTTGACACCTCATATCGGGGATGCGAATACGACCATTCCTGAATATAAGGCATTCCTCTGTGATATAAGGAGGGCTGACTAATGGCGGACTATATTAAATACGTCGATGTAACCAAGTGTGACGGCTGCCGCGCATGTATGGTCGCCTGCAAAAACTGGAACGATCTTCCGGCTGAACCGGAAGAGTTCCAGGGCAGCGTCCAGTCTCATGCAAAGGTAACAGCAAACACATGGAACGTCCTGTCATTTATTGAACACGAAGATTCAAAAGGCAATCTGGACTACCTTTTCCGCCATTCTTCATGCTTCCATTGCTCGGAAGCGGCTTGCGTTAAGGTTTGCCCTGAAGAAGCCATGCACTACACAGATTTCGGAACAGTGGATGTCAATACGGACAAATGCGTAGGCTGCGGCTACTGCGTGCAGAACTGCCCATTCGATGTTGTCCAGTTGGCGACATACAAAGACAAGAACGGCAAGGAATACAAGAAGGCACAGAAATGCACAATGTGTGTCGATCGTCTTGAAGAAGGCATGCAGCCTGCTTGTGTGACAACTTGCCACACAGATGCAATGGAATTTGGCACACAAGAAGAAATGCTTAAGAAGGCTGAAAAGCGCCTGAGCGAAATCAAGGATAAGTATCCGAACGCAATGATTTACAACCCAGAAGGAGTCGGCGGTACGCATACGGTTTACGTACTTGCTGAAAAACCATCTGTCTATGGACTTCCTGAAAAACCAAAAGTTCCAACATCAGCAGTTGTCTGGAAGGATTACGCACAGCCAATCGGCAAGATGATGCTTGGAGCGACAAGCATGGCGCTTGTAGGGGCATTCGTATCCAATAAGCTATTCAATAAAGAAGGCAAAGGCCATGAAGAGGATGGAGGTGGCAGCCATGAGTAATACGCAGTATTCAGGTGTGAAGGTTAAGCGTTTCTCGAAAGGTTTTGTTATCGCGCATGCTGTGAACGCCCTTTCATTCTTTGCATTGTATATCACGGCCCTGCCAATGTATACAGAGTGGTTTGACTGGCTTTATCCAGTATTAGGCGGACCAGAAGGAGCGCGCCTGCTCCACAGGATTTTCGCGATTACCTTCATCACGCCGACTTTCATCTGGCTGATCATGGATCCTAAAGGCTTCCTGCGCTGGGGAAAAGAGCTTGTTACTTGGAAAAAAAGAGATATACAGTTTTTCACTGAGTTCGTCAAAGAACTATTCGGCTTTAAGTTCAAGCATGTAAAACAAACATTCTTTAACGCTGGTGAAAAAATCAACTCCATCATCCAGATCCTGACCGCGATCCTGATCATCGGTTCCGGCTTCCCAATGTGGTTCCCGGACCTGTTTCCGAAAGCAATCGTCCAGTGGGCGTATGTTGCCCATAATGTTGGCTTCGGTCTGGCAATAGCGGTAGTGGTCGGCCATATCTATCTGAGTGTCATCCACAAAAACTCAAGACCGGGATACACTGGAGTCATTACAGGTGAGGTTCCTGCTGAGTGGGCGAAGGATCACTATACAGAATGGTATGAAGAAGAAGTCAAGAAGGGCAATTTCCCTGACCTTGATAAAAACAAGAACAAGAAAAAAGGCGCGTAAAACATTAATAGAGGGAATGGCTGCTCTGACAGGGCTCCATTCCCTTCAAAATTTAGAATAATAGAGCGAAAGAGGGGCTGCAGCAATGAAAAAGTCCGTTGTCTCAAAAGAGTATCAGAAATTGCAGAAGGATATCATCGAATTGCAGGAACAATGGAAGACATCCCTGGATCCTGACTGTGTCCGTCCAAAGATTGATAAAGCGGCGATGGAGGCAGGAGTGCCTGTCACTGCGTTAGCGGCTATTGACTTTGATATTTCCCTATTCTTACAGTGGATAGAGGATATAGGTGGGCTTTTATCGAAGTATCAACCAGAGATAGAAAGTTCGATGCAGATTATTAAAAGTCTGATGGATGAAGAGACAGCTAAGAGATGGATCGATGAAGCATTTGCTTTTAACTATATTTACTTTGCGAGTTTTGCTGAGGAAAATGGGCTGGATGGCTGGATTCCACAATTTATGGCAGAAACGGTGCTCCGTCCATACCTTCAGCTGACTGCTGCCAAGGTCCAGGGTGAAATCCATCACGGTGTACACGGCGCTGGCTGCCCTGTATGTGGCGAACCTGTACGCCTTGCACAGCTAGAAGGAGAAGGGAAGAAAGTACTGCACTGTCCGCGTTGTTCGGCGCACTGGAATGACCGCCGCACAGCTTGCTCACATTGCGGAAATAACGATCATGAAACAGTGAAAGTACTGACGATTGAAGGCGAATCAGCCGCGCAAATCCAGATTTGTGAAGAATGCCAAGGGTATACTAAAGTAATCGATACAAGACAATATATCGTAAAGCCAACACCAGCAATGCTTGACCTGAACACTATCCACCTGGACTTTGTTGCCCAGGAGAATGGGTATAAATCTGCTGGAGAAACAAAACAGACAAACTAAAAGAAGGTGCTGTGGGATGAAAGCCGGAGCGATCATTTTATCAGGCGGCAAATCTAGCAGGATGGGAACGAATAAGGCTCTCCTGAAATTTCATGAAAAAACGAATATTGAAAGAATTAAGGATGAGTTACAGCACGTATTTGATGATATAATTCTAGTAACGAATGATCCTGAAACCTATCAGTTTTTAAATATAAAAATTGTAACAGACCAGTATCCGGGTTCCGGACCGCTCGCGGGAATCCATGCAGGGCTTGAGGCATCAGACTATGAGGAAAATTTCGTTGTAGCCTGTGATATGCCATTTGTATCCGCTGAGCTTGCCTCAAGCCTTGTAAAAGCGCTTAAGCACCACGATGCGGTCGTGCCGGTAAGTCATGGCCGTCAGCATCCGCTTTTTGCCGCATACCAGAAACGGATCGCGCGAGAGGCTAAGTCCTGCATTGAAGACGGAAACTTGAGGATCAGGCACATGCTTGAAAAGCTGAATGTCCGTTTCCTCGATGAGGCAGATCTGCAGCTTTATTTCGAGGGCAGCCTTGATCGAGTCTTTTTCAATATGAATCATCCAGAAGAGTATGAAAATGCAAGAAAATGGGCGGAGTCCGGACAATAGTTTTCAGGTGCTAGAAAGGAAGTAAGTCAGCATGCAATTTTTCAAAGTGAAAAGTGTTGAGGAGACCTTTGCGTTAATTGATGAGAAAATCGGCAAGATCACGGAAACCGAAATCCGTCCGCTGGATGAGGCGCTTCACTACATCCTGGCAGAGGATATCACTGCGGGCGAGAATGTACCTGGTTTTGACCGCTCCACCGTCGATGGCTATGCCGTCATCGCCCGTGACACATATGGTTCATCTGAATCGATGCCAGGCTTCTTGAATGTAGCCGGCGAAGTCCATATGGGCGAGGAAGCGGTAAAGCCGGTAGGCAGGGGCGAGGCTATTTACGTACCGACAGGCGGAATGCTGCCACCAGGCAGTGACAGCGTACTGATGATCGAACACTGCGAGGAAATTGGCGGGCTGTTGAATACGTATAAGCAAATCGCACCGGGTGAGAATGTCATCAGGAAAGGCGAGGACATCAAGGAAGGCGAAGTCCTGTTATCCGAAGGGACAAGATTGCGGCCGCAGGAGCTTGGAGCACTGGCGGCACTTGGTATTTCTGAGGTGAAAGTCTACCGAAAGCTGAAGGCTGCGTACCTTTCTTCAGGGGACGAAATCGTTCCTTTTGAAACAAAAACACTTGAAACAGGCCAAATCCGCGACATCAATTACTTGACCGTAAAGGGCCTGGTCAATGAGTGGGATATCGATCTCATTTATGGCGGAATCACACGCGATGACTATGATGAGTTTGCCCAGAAAGCCCGCGAATTGTATGAACAGGCTGACTGCCTGATTTTATCCGGCGGAAGCTCAGTCGGCGCGAAGGACTATACAACCGAAGTCATCCAGTCTCTTGGAGATCCGGGCGTCTTTGTCCACGGAATTTCAATCAAGCCTGGGAAGCCGACAATCCTCGCTGTTGCGGACGGAAAGCCCGTCATCGGACTGCCGGGTCATCCAGCATCTGCGATGATCATTTTTAAGCTGTTTGGCGAAAGGGTTTTCAGAAGGCTGAAGGGCGAGAAAATCGAGCATAAGCCTGAACGAATTTTTGCCCGGATTGTAAAAAACATTGCCTCTTCACCAGGAAGATCCGATTACATCAGAGTAAGACTTGAGGAAAAGGATGGAGAATGGTGGGCAGAGCCGATCATCGGCAAGTCAGGCCTGATTACGACATTGGTAAAAAGCGATGGAATCGTCGAGATTGTATCCGAAAAAGAAGGAATTTTTCAAGGCGAATACGTTCCAGTCATTTTGACAAGATAGGGGGAGCCGCACCATGGATAAAATACGCTATAATCGAAAAATTTATCTTGAAGACAAGCCGAGAGCACAAGCCAGGAATGAAGTGCTGGCCGCGTTCGACCTGCCTCAGGAAAAAGAGTGGATCCCGGCTGCCTCTGCACTTGGACGGATAACTGCTGAACCTGTTTTCGCCAATGTCTCGATGCCTTTTTACCATGCATCCGCGATGGACGGCGTTGCCGTGAATGCAGAGGATACATATGAAGCGCATGAACAGCGCCCTCTTCATTTGAAAAAAGGCGAGCAATTTGTATACGTTGATACCGGTAATGCGATTCCGCCTCAATATAATGCCGTGATCATGGTGGAGAACATCCAGGTCATCGATGAGGAGACGATTGAAATCATCGAGCCCGCAACACCATGGCAGCATATCCGCCCGATCGGCGAGGATATCGTCCAGGAGGAAATGCTGTTCACACAGGGACATCGACTGCGGCCTGCGGATCTTGGGGCGCTTCTTGCAGCCCAGATCACCGAGGTAGCCGTCGTCAAAAAGCCGCTGGTGACCATCATCCCGACGGGAAATGAGCTTGTCAGTGCAGACGCATCACTTACATCAGGCAGGATTATTGAATTCAATGGAACAGTTTTCAGCAATTATGTAGAAGATTGGGGCGGCAACCCGTATTTGCACCCAATCGTGAAGGATGAGCCGGAAAAAATCAGGGAAGCACTCCTGAATGCGGTGGAGACATCGGATATCGTCGTCATCAATGCCGGATCATCCGCTGGATCAAAAGATTATACAGTCCATATTCTTGAGGAGCTTGGGACTGTTTTTACCCATGGAGTCGCAACAAGGCCGGGTAAGCCAGTCATTCTCGGGAAAATTAAAGATAAGGTAGTCGTCGGTGTACCGGGCTATCCAGTTTCTGCGTACATGTCACTTGAGTGGTTTGTAAGGCCGCTCGTTTGTAAATATCTAGGTGTACCAGAACCAGAAAGGCCAAAGCTCAAGGTAAAGCTTGGCCGCAGGATCGTCTCCACGATGGGGGCTGAGGACTTTGTCCGAATGAATATCGGCTATGTGGATGGACAATTTGTCGCCAATCCGCTGACACGCGCAGCGGGCGTCACCATGTCGCTTGTGCGTGCGGACGGTTTGCTCGTCGTACCGCCTGAGGAGCTGGGATATGAACAAGGAGACAATGTCGAGGTCGAGCTGTACAGGCCTGTCGAAGAGATCAAGAACGCGATCGTCTTCAGCGGCAGTCATGATTTGACGATTGACCTTCTGTCCTCCCAGCTCAAGAAGCAGCGTACCGACATGAAAATTGTTTCTTCCCATGTTGGCAGCATGGCCGGTTTAATGGCAATCAGAAAAGGGGAAGCCCATGTAGCGGGCATTCATTTGCTGGACCCGGAGACAAAGGAATATAATGTTACTTACGTAAGGAAGTTTCTTGCGGGTCAAGACGCAGTCCTTTATCCATTTTTAAAAAGAACCCAGGGGTGGCTGCTTCCAAAAGGCAACCCGTTTGGAATACAGAACGTCAGCGACATTGCCGAAAAGGGCATAGATTATGCCAACAGGCAAAAGGGCGCCGGCACACGCATATTGTTTGATTTATTGTTAAAAGAAGCAGGTTTGAGTGCAGACGATGTAAACGGCTACGACCGTGAAATGTTCTCGCACCTGAGCGTCGCCGCTGAAGTAAAAGGAAATGACAATGCAGCAGGCCTCGGAATCTTCCCGGCAGCCAGGGCAATGGGTCTTGACTTCATCCCGGTCTCTGATGAAAACTACGATTTACTGATGACAAAGGCATTTTTCGAAAGCGAAAAGGGTATCTGGTTAAGGAACGTGATCCAGTCTGAAGCCTTCAGAGCCGAAGTCGCCAAGATCGGCGGGTATGCCGTCGTCGAGAACCCAGAGCCGGTTTATTTTTAGGTTTTTGTGCGGCTCTAACGGACAAATCAGAGGCAGAACCCGAGGAAAGTGTCCGATAGCAGGGCTCTAACGGACAAATCGGAGGCGGGAACCGGTGAAAGTGTCCGATAGAAGAGCTCTAACGGACAAACTGGAGTCAGAAACCAGAGAAAGTGTCCGTAAAAAATAAAAAATCCTGATCCGGATCAGTTTATTGAGGTGATTTTGATGAATTATGAAATAGCGAAAGATCCAATCAACGTTCAATCTGTCATTGATAAAGTGGTCCAGCGTGAAGCCGGGGCTATCACGACTTTCATTGGCACTGTCCGTGAATTGACAAAGGGCAAAAAAACCCTTTACCTTATATATGAAGCATATGAGCCGATGGCAGTGAAAAAGCTCGAGCAGATCGGCACGGAAATCCAGGAGCGCTGGAACGGGGCCGAGGTTGCGATTACGCACCGCGTCGGCAAGCTCGACATCACGGATATCGCTGTCGTGATCGCTGTATCCACGCCGCACCGCAACGATGCCTATGAAGCGAATCGCTATGCAATCGAGCGCATCAAGGAAATCGTCCCAATCTGGAAAAAAGAGCATTGGGAAGATGGCGAGGAATGGATCGGCAATCAACTAGAAACTGTCCCATATCCGACAGGGAAACCGGAGGAGAAGGATCTCAATGAATAAAATATTATTTTTTGCCCACCTGCGAGACGAAGCAGGCCATGAATCAGTGGAAATGGAAGCAGCTGGCAAAACAGTTGCTGAGTTAAAAGAAATGGTTGCTGAAAAGTACGGCGTACAGAAGCTCGATACTTCCATGACAGCAATCAACGAAGAATTTTCATCCAATGATGAAATCATTAAAGAAGGAGATACAATCGCCTTCATTCCGCCTGTATCTGGCGGTTGATCCGACATAGCAACTGCGGCGCCCGTTCTGTTGACTTGATGGTTGATGGAACAGGGCGTTTGTTTTACAAGGAGGGGTAACCCATGTCAGAAAGATATTCACGTCAAACGCTGTTTCCTCCTATCGGCAAGGCCGGACAGGAGAAAATCCGCAGCAAGCATGTACTGATGATTGGTGCCGGGGCGCTCGGTTCAGGCAATGCTGAGCTGCTGGTCAGGGCAGGTGTTGGCCGACTGACGATCGTGGACCGTGATTATGTTGAAGCGAGTAACTTGCAGCGTCAACAATTATATACAGAGGAAGATGTTGCCGAGAAGCTTCCCAAGGCCGCGGCGGCGGAAAAAAGGCTCAGAGCAATCAACTCTGATGTAGAAATCAATGCCTATATCGCCGATGCTACTCCTGGAAAATTAGCCGAGCTTGTAGATGGAGTCGATCTGATCATTGATGCCACGGATAATTTTGAAACACGGATGGCGATTAACGATATTTCACAAAAACACCAGATTCCCTGGATTTATGGTGCCTGCGTTGGTAGTTTCGGCATGAGTTTTTCGATCATTCCCGGAAAAACGCCCTGCCTGAACTGTTTGCTGAAAACCGTTCCGCTGCAGGGGATGACATGTGATACAGGAGGCATTATCGGACCTGCAGTGCAGATGGTCATTGCCCATCAGGGAGCGGAAGCGCTGAAAATCCTCGTTGAAGATTGGGACGCAGTGCGGACGTCATTTGTCAGCTTTGATTTATGGCGCAACCAGTACACCAGCATGAAAATGTCCAAAGCGAAGGACCCGGGTTGCCTGAGCTGCGGAGAACACCCTGAATATCCTTATTTAAACGGCGAGAACATGACTAAGACGACGGTTCTATGCGGACGCGATACTGTCCAAATCAGGCCGCCGAAACAGCAGCAGCTTAACCTGCAGGAAACCGCTGAAAAAATGAGGGATTTAGGCTATCAGGTTAAGGGAAATCCATACCTGGTATCCGTAGACATGGTTGACAACAGGATGGTTATTTTTCAGGATGGACGTGCTCTCATTCATGGAACAAAGGACCTGGCTCAGGCACGGAGCATCTATCAAAGATTTTTCGGATAAATCCCTATACACGCGCAAACCCCCTGCCAAATCGGCAGGGGGTTTCTATATAAACGATCTTTATGGATCGGTTATGCTATATGATTGTGTTTATTATTTTACTTCATCAGACGCAACTAGCACTAGACGGCCTTTGTCCAATTCAACTTCGTACTGCTCAGCCTCTTGCTTTGAAAGGCCAAGCGATTCGAACTTATTGCGAAGCTCGTCTCCTCGGGACTTGAACATATTTCCGATGGAATCAAAGAAACCTTGCTCCTTGAAGCCCATGTCGCCTGTTTCAATAGCATCTGTCAAATGCTTGCTGCGATCTTCATCATGTGCGAAGACATAAATATTTTCTTTGCCAAAGCCTGCTGCTTCAAGAGAGTTGATTTTTTCTGTAGCTTGGACTCCGTTTTCTACTACTTCTACTTTCATCATAGTATCTTCCTCCTTATAGTTTTATTGCCTATACTAGTTTTGGGAAGCTTTTTTAGCCTTCACCGTCTACACTATTTATATAACCGGTACAGATACTTTTAAACATGCTGGGAATTGTTCACATATAGTTTCAGAAAACGGGTAGTTTGATAGAAATGAAGGGAGATGTTCGCAATAGCACTTATAAATAATGGCTGGGAGCCGCTGTTGGCTGAGGAATTTGAAAAGGCCTACTATCTGGATTTGAGAGAGTTTTTAATTGAAGAATATCGCACTAAGACAGTCTATCCAGAAAAAGATGATATATTTAATGCTTTGAAGTTCACCGATTATGAGGACGTAAAAGTGGTGATTCTTGGACAGGACCCATATCATGGCCACGGGCAGGCCCATGGCTTGAGCTTTTCGGTGAAACCCGGTGTCAAGATCCCGCCTTCGCTCCGGAATATTTATAAGGAGCTGAATGGTGACCTTGGCTGTGAGATTCCAGACCATGGCTATCTGAAAAAATGGGCAGACCAGGGAGTGCTTCTTTTAAATACGGTCCTTACAGTAAGGGAAGGGGAAGCCAATTCACACAGGGGAAAAGGCTGGGAACATTTTACCGATAAAGTAATCACCTTGTTGAATGAGCGTAAAAAGCCGGTGATTTTCATCCTCTGGGGCAAACCGGCACAAAGTAAATTGAAGCTGATTGATGAGGACAAACATAAAATCATCATGTCTGTCCATCCAAGTCCGCTGTCAGCAAGAAGAGGCTTCTTCGGCAGCAAACCATTTTCCAACGTAAACGAACTGCTGAGAGAGCAGGGTGACCAAGAAATCGACTGGCAAATTGAAAAACTGGAAGGTTAGGGGCTCCATCTTTATAAGAATAATAGAGGCATTTGTAACACTCCATACTGAGTTTGTAAGTCCTGTTGATTGTAATAGAAGGCGCGTAGACTCCTCCGAAAATGCTAACGCATTTCCATCGTGCGTGGGCAGCTCGAGGAAGTTCAATCAGTGTCCTGCGGGATGAAAGGTCAGTGGGAGACCCCACAGGCGCTTGCGCCGAGGAGGATCCCAGGACGCCAAGGAAGAATTTGCACTTTGAAAAAGCCGGCACTTGGGCTTTTTCTTAAATCTTCCCGCGGAAAGCGAAGCGCCTGGAATGGAAATGAACAGCCTTGTTTATCCTCCAAACTAAAAAAGAAGTTTGAATAGTCAAAGCCTTGTGAACCAGGGCTCTTTTATATACAAAAAACGACATGTTCCACGTGGAACTGTCATGGTTCTTAGCTAAAGTCGAAAAAACGTGTGAATTGTTGTAGAATGGAACGGTACAATAATTACATGATTCGTAGGATTTACATATATAACACCCTATGGAGGTGAGTCGATGAATATTTCACTGCAAAAATTACTGCTGAAAATGGAAGAAGAATTAATGCGGGCAAAATCAGCGGATTCGGATGCAGTAAAGCGGGAAAGGATCCATTCGATCAAAACGCTTTGCGAGCTTGTCCTTGATGAGCCGTTAGAGCATAGCAGAGGGAATGCTGAACCTGTAAAACAGGCAGCTCACCCTCATATTCCGCCACAGCATAGCATTCCTAAGCAGCAGATGCCGATAAACCAGCAGTCTACTATGATTCCGCAGCCCAAAAAGCTGGAAATGGAAGATAGCGCAAACGGAGACTCGCTCTTCGATTTCTAATTTTAAGAGGTGAAAGTGATGAAATTATTTATCTTGATTGGAGCCATCAATGCTTTTCTGGCAGTCGGGCTTGGAGCATTTGGGGCACATGGACTGGAAGGCAAGGTTGAGCCGAAATATTTAGAAACATGGAAAACAGGGGTTACATACCAGATGTTCCATGCAACCGGTATTTTAATCATAGGAGTTCTTTTAGGGAAGCTTCCGGCTAGTGCGCTTCTATCCTGGTCCGGCTGGCTGATGCTGATTGGTATTGTATTGTTTTCCGGCAGCCTGTATGTCTTGAGTGTCACAAAGATAAGCGTACTTGGTGCAATTACCCCGCTTGGCGGTGTATCCTTCCTGGCAGCCTGGGTATTGCTGATGATTGCGGCTGTAAAGTATTTATAGTTAAAACGGTTTCGAATACAAAGAAAAGGAGCACGCCGTATGGTGTGCTCCTTTTAACTTCCTCTTATCTTGGTGGATAAGCAGTCAATCCAGATCCGCCGCCGAATGGATAATCGTACTCGATTTCTTCATCAAAAGTGACGTAATCAAGGTAAATCATCGGCAGCAAAACCCGTTTTCCTGTTTGCGGATCACTGAGAATCAGGTGATCCCGACCAGCGGCTTCAATGATACCCTGGAATATTTTTGCGTTCCATTCAGTGTTGTTTTCAAAAGTAGCATAGACGGTAGCGAGCTTGCCTTTATTAAGGCGAAGGATATTTTCAATATAAGATGCTTCGATTGGAAGCATTCCCGGGATCTGGGCGCCTGCACCTGCACCAGGCATAGCACCACCTGGCACGGAAACACCTGGCATAGCACCGCCAGACTGGGCAGGGAATTGTGTGGCTTGTGGGAATCCCGCTTGCCCCATTTGTTGCATCTGTCCCATCTGTCCCATCTGTCCTTGAGCAGTTGCCTGTTCTTCTGTGCCGCTGTACGGCTGATACATTTGCGGGTAGGTTCTGTAGTTATAGTATGGGTTATTATATTGAGTCATTGTGTAGCCTCCTTAAAAGTATTTTTCCTTTCCTTCAAATTCACCTTTATATATGTAAATGGTGAAGTTGAGCTTTTACAGGTTGGGAGAACAAGTAAAATGAATCCTCACTATTCAATACATATGAGGAAAGCTTGATTTTATGACTCGAACATTCTTGAACGAAAATTCTTTTCATGACCCATAAGGAAACACAAAAATCCCCAGACATATGCCTGGGGATTGAACTTTTAAATTTTATACGTTCAAGTATGCTGCTACACGGTCTTCTTCAAGCAGGTTTCCTACGAAGAAAGAACCGAATTCACCATATCGTGCGCTGACCTCGTCAAAACGCATTTCATAAACAAGCTTCTTGAATTGAAGGACATCGTCTGCGAACAAGGTTACGCCCCATTCGTAGTCGTCGAATCCTACAGAACCTGTGATGATCTGTTTTACTTTGCCGGCATACTGGCGGCCGATCATGCCGTGGCTGCGCATCATGTTGCGGCGGTCTTCCATCGGAAGCATATACCAGTTGTCTTCGCCCTGGCGGCGCTTGTCCATTGGATAGAAGCAAACATGCTTCGCCTTTGGAAGCTCAGGGTAAAGTCGCGCAAGGATTTGCGGGTTCTGGTATGGATCTTCGCCCGCTGGCAGGTAGTTGCTCAGTTCGACAACGGAAACATAAGAATGAGCGGGAATCGTGTATTCAGCAAGTTTAGACTTGTTGAATTCTGTCTCGATCTCATTCAATTCTTCCATAGTAGGGCGCAGGATCATCATCATGAAATCTGCTTTCTGGCCAACAATAGTATAAAGGGCATGGCTTCCCTGTTTTTCTGCCTGTGTTTTATTCCACTTTTCCACAAGGCCGAGGAATTCCTGGATAATCTCCTGGCGCTCTTCTGCCGGGAGCATCTTCCAGGTTGTCCAATCGACGGTACGGAAGTCATGAAGGGAATACCAGCCATCCAAAGTCACTGCTGCTTCAGTCATTTTATATCACTCCTAAAAATCATCAATATACCAATATCATATCATAGTTTCTCCATTCGTCATGTCAATAAAACCTGGTTTGTTTATACTGAACGGAAAAAGGATATTTTGTTAAAGATTGCAAATAGTAAAAGGGGCAGGAAAACATGCTTGAAAATTTTTAATAAAAAGACTTCAGGGGTGTAAACGGTAACATTCTTGAATTTTAAGGTTGGTAAAGTATGCTATAAGTATAGATTAAAGGAGGAGTCAGCATGAGTGATTTATTTGAAGGCTTGAAAGCCAAATTAAGCGGACAAAATTTACGGATTGTGTTTCCGGAAGGCCTCGACGAACGAATTCTGGCAGCAGCGGGAAGACTGGCTGCAGACGGAGTATTAACACCAATTTTAGTAGGCGATATTGAGCAGATCCAGGCAAAAGCAGCCGAAATGGATGTATCGCTGGAGGCGGCAGAGATTTACGACCCTGCTAACTTCGCGATGATGGATGAGCTTGTCGCTGCATTCGTAGAGCGTCGGAAAGGGAAGGCGACAGAAGAGCAGGCTCGCAAAATTCTTCTCGATGAAAACTACTTCGGCACGATGCTTGTGTATTCAAACAAAGCAGACGGACTTGTAAGCGGTGCGGCACACTCTACTGCGGACACGGTAAGGCCAGCATTGCAGATCATCAAGACGAAGGAAGGCGTGCGCAAGACTTCTGGTGTCTTCATCATGGTACGCGAAGATGAGAAGTATGTATTTGCTGACTGTGCAATCAATATCGCGCCTGACAGCCAGGACCTTGCAGAAATCGCGGTTGAAAGTGCGAAGACAGCAAGAATGTTCGACGTCGAACCGCGCGTGGCAATGCTAAGCTTTTCTACAAAAGGCTCAGCTGTATCTCCTGAAACGGAAAGAGTTTCAAAAGCAGTCGAAGAAGCAAAGCTTCGTGACCCGCTATTGATTGTTGACGGCGAGTTCCAGTTCGACGCAGCATTCGTTCCATCCGTTGCAGAAAAGAAAGCCCCGGATTCAGTGATCATGGGCAATGCCAATGTATTCGTATTCCCAAGCCTTGAAGCAGGTAATATCGGCTATAAAATTGCTCAGCGCCTAGGCGGATTTGAAGCAGTAGGACCGATTTTACAAGGTTTGAACCGTCCGGTAAACGACCTGTCCCGCGGCTGCAGCGAAGAAGACGTATACAAGCTGGCATTGATTACCGCAGCACAGGCACTAAGCAAGTAAAATAAAGAATTTTGGCCGGTCGGATTTTTCGATCGGCTTTTTTGCTTGATGAAAATGTTTAGGTATACACTTCGAGAAATGTCCAGCTCCAGCGCCTAGCCAGTTTTCATCCCCGAAAGGCTCCTCGAGTATCTTGCGAGAAGCGTAGCTTTGAGCAGCTCGAGTCGTTTCGGTCCGCCCAATGAAGTCAAAGAACGACTTCACTGGTCAGCCCTCCAACGCTTGCCGGGTCTGACCAAGGCGCTTGCGCGTTTCTTTATATGCTATAATATCAACGATAAAGCTACAGAAAGAAAAGAGGAAATCACGATGGATGAGGCGCTCAATTTATTGCGTCAGGATAAGTGGAGGTTGATCGACCAGTCCGTGCTGGGTGCACACTTCCATGCTCTTCAGTCATTCGGGACGGATGATACATTATGCGAATCGGTCGGCACAGGCTTGTCACCGGCTACGGCAAGAGCATGGGTTCACCATGACACGGTCGTCCTCGGCATCCAGGATACACGTCTCCCGCATCTCCAGGAAGGAATGGATTATCTTGAAGAGCAGGGCTATCAATATATTGTCCGCAACTCTGGGGGGCTTGCTGTTGTGCTTGATGAAGGAGTCCTGAACCTATCTCTCATCTTGCCTGAGAAGGAAAAAGGGATCGATATCAACCGCGGCTATGATGCTATGTGGTTATTGATCAAGGAAATGTTTGCTGATTTTAATAAAAATATAGAGGCAAGGGAGATTTCTGCGTCATACTGTCCGGGAAGCTATGATTTAAGCATTGACGGAAGAAAGTTTGCCGGAATTTCGCAGCGCCGCCTGAAAAAAGGGGTCGCCGTGCAGATTTATCTTTGTGTCACGGGGAGCGGCAGCCAGAGAGCTGAACTAATCCGTGAATTTTATGCCCGCTCTAAAAAAGGGGAGCAGACCAAATTCATCTATCCGGAGGTCCAGCCAGAAGTAATGGCATCGTTATCTGAACTGTTCGGAACAAAAATGACGATTCAGGATGTGATGCTGCGGTTTTTGAAATTCCTGAATGCCAACAGCAATGAGCTGGTATCAGGCTATCTGGACAGCCATGAGATTGAGCTGTTTGATCATTACTACAACCGGGTCATCGAGCGGAATGAAAAATTTCTTGAGCCCCGAGAATAGATAGCTGAAAAGAATAAATCTATAAAAAGCACAAAAGCCGGAAACCATGTTTTCCGGCTTTTTTAGGCTCTTTTGGAAACCTAATTATTAATTTACTACCAGTACCAATTTAAAGTCTCCTAAGAGCTTAAGAGGGGGCTGTTGCCACTTCTTCTCCATCTGCCATCTATCTATTTACAAACTAGATTTCTATTCGGCTACTTTTTCGAGGTTGCCGTTCCGGTCCATCTTGAACTTCGTTGCCGGGCGCTCTTCTTCTTCAAACAGAGCCAGCTTTCGGGCACGGTTCATGATTTTCATCAGAGTTTCGTAATCTTCTTGCATTGTGTTGGTATTGTCCTCAAGCCTGTTTATCTTTTGCTGAAGCTCTTCGTTCTGTTTCCTTAAACTATGGATTTCACGCTTCAATCTTTCATTCTCGCTCTTATAAATATCTACCTGGAGCGATGAGCCGTTCAGGCTTTGCAGATAAGCGATCACATGTCCCATTGTCAGGCCTGTTGGCGGCACAGTATGCCGGGCAGGTGTTGTTTGGGTCGTCTTGGTTATTCTTGGCTGCGTCTCCTGTACAGGCACTTCTGACATTTCCGCAGCGGCTTCAGTAGAGTAGTCCTTTTGTTCCTGACTCTTGTTCACTAAATCTTGCATTTCAGCCATGAGTGCTGCATCAATTTGCTTGTCGTCCTGCTCGAGCATGGACAGGTCGAAGGTTGGCTGAGCTTCAGGCTGGTCGATTGCTGGAAGAGAACCTGTCAAACTTTCATCCAGCGCAGGCACCGGAGGATTGTAAAGCAGTTTCTTTTTGCCTCCCTGGTCCTTTCCTAGGATTCTCTGTCTCTGTTTTCGCTGCTTTTTCGCAAGCTGCAGTGCTTTTTCATAGCTATGCCTGACGACTGCGTTCCAGCGGAATCCACAGGCGGCTGAAGTACGGTCAAGCTTGTCGCCCACCTCTTCAAATGCGTTCAATTGTGTGCTGCCTTCCCTTACATGTCGCAGCACGGTTTCAGCTAGCAATAAATCATTCTCTTCCGTCCAGGCATCCTGGCGTGTCTTCATTTTTCTTCAACTCCCTTTTACTTTGGTCAACATTGAAACTTATATTTCAATCTTGTCCGGAAATTGGAAAGGTTATACATCATAAAATGGAAGGATAGTAGATTTTTTGCCTGAAATACGTGTTTTTCATTTAAATAGATAAGCAATAGGTCCTGTTCAACAGCTTGCATTCATTTTAAATAAGAGGTAAAATACGCTTTAGTCTAAAACGAAAAGCGGAGGCGCCATATTTAGAGACAGGCTTTCCCGATTTTGCAGGGAGCTGCTTGTGAATGATGAGACTGGCGCTGGAGCTGGACAGTATTTATAGAAAGGGTTGTCCTAAATGGCAAACGAATTCCGTGTTTGCGACGATTGTCAGGCCGTAAACCTTAAAACATTGATTCCGAAGCTGAAACAGCTGGATCCTGAAGCGACTGTCGACATCGCCTGCCAGTCATATTGCGGACCAGGCAGGAAAAAGACATTCGCGTTCGTCAACAACCGGCCAGTAGCTGCACTGACTGAAGAAGAGCTGATGGAAAAAGTCCAGAAGAAACTTAAGTAGTTTTTATATCTTTCATATAACGGCTCCGAAAAGCCTAAATAAATCACACCTTTAAACAACCGTTTAGAGGTGATTTTTTTTCCAGGGAAACTTGCAAACTAGTTTAACCCTGCTTAGAAATTGGAAAGTAAAGTAATGGAGTACTTTTTGACTGATAAAGCATTTTAAAATAGCATGATTAAAAAACCTGGTGATTGTAGTGGAAGGCGCGAAGACTCCTCCGAAAATGCTAACGCATTTCCATCGTGTGTGGGTAGGTTCGAGGAAGCAATTCAATGTCCTGCGGGATCAGCCGGACAGGTGAGACCCCGCAGAGGTTAACGGAGGCGAGGAGGCTCAGATCCGGCCCCAAGGAAGAAATTGATTTTTGAAAAAACCGGCAGTTGGGCTTTTTCATATTTCTTCCCAGGAAAGCGAAGTGCCTGGAACGGAAATCAACAGAACCCTGTATAGATATATGCAATTTTTGTAAAAATTTGCAGAAAATCAAGATGAATTGCCGAACGAAACAGGCTATAATAAAAACAAGTTAATCAGGAAGAAGGAGAACGATGGGATATTCGGAAGAAAAATTACTTGAAGAAAAAGTATTCAAAGATCCAGTACACCGCTATGTCCATGTCCGTGACCTGGTGATCTGGGATTTGATCGGGACGAAGGAGTTCCAGCGTCTGAGAAGGATCAAGCAGCTCGGCACCACTTACCTGACCTTCCACGGAGCTGAACACAGCCGCTTCAACCACTCACTGGGCGTCTATGAAATTACGCGCCGGATCGTGGATAATGCGTTTGCTTCCCGCCCGGAATGGAACGAAGGAGAAAGACTGCTCTCACTATGTGCAGCCCTGCTCCACGACCTTGGCCATGGGCCTTTCTCGCATTCATTCGAGAAGGTATTCGACCTTGACCATGAGGATTTTACAAGGGAAATCATCCTTGGTGATACCGAAGTGAATCAGGTGCTGACAAGAGTGGCACCGGACTTCCCGAAAAAGGTCGCTGAGGTTATTGAAAAAACGTATGAAAACAAGCTTGTCATCAGCCTGATTTCGAGCCAGATTGACGCTGACAGGATGGATTACTTGCAAAGGGATGCCTATTTTACCGGAGTCAGCTACGGACATTTTGATATGGAACGGATTTTGCGCGTCATGCGCCCGCGTGAGGACCAGGTTGTCATCAAGCAGAGCGGGATGCATGCTGTCGAGGACTACATAATGAGCCGCTACCAGATGTACTGGCAGGTTTATTTCCATCCAGTGACAAGAAGTGCCGAGGTCATCCTGACGAAAATCCTGCACCGTGCCAAACACCTTCACGAGCAAAACTACACTTTTAAACATAAACCGCACCATTTTTACTCAATCTTTGAGGATCGTATGACACTGCAAGACTATTTAAAATTGGATGAAGCCGTATTCCTCTACTATTTCCAGATCTGGGAGGAAGAAGAGGACGCAATCCTGAGCGATTTGTGCCGCCGCTTCAATAACCGCAATCTCTTTAAATACGTCGAGTTCGACCCGGCCAAAGAATACAAGAAGCTGGCTCAGCTTTCTGTGTTATTCGAGCAGGCGGGATTGGATCCTGAGTATTACCTGGTTGTCGACTCATCATCAGACCTGCCGTATGATTTTTACCGTCCGGGTGAAGAGGAGGAAAGGCTTCCGATCCATCTGCTGAAGAAAAACGGGGAAATCCGCGAACTGTCACGCGAGTCTGAGATTGTCGATGCCATATCGGGCAAAAGGCGTACAGACCATAAACTATATTATCCTTCCGATTTCCTGGAAAAGGAGAAAGCACGCCCTGAGATTGAAAAGATTGCACAGATTCTTGAGCTGAACTTAGACAATGGGACCATTTGATACAGGAGTTGACGCGTTTTGTTAAAAGACCACGCTAAAATCATACATGCTATTTCAGTTTCCGGAGAGGTCATCGGCAGAAAAAAGCTGCAGAAAATGATCTATATCGCAAAAAAGATGGAGTTTCCTTTCCAGGAACGATTCCAGTTCCATTTTTACGGACCATATTCAGAAGAACTTACACTAAGGGTGGAAGAGCTTTGCAACATGGGCTTTTTGGATGAAGTGAAGGAAAAAAAGGGCGGCTACTATCAGTACCGCTATACGTTGACCGAAGCAGGCCAGGAATTCCTTGGTGAGAACACCGTCGAAATGCCATGCCTCGGCGACTGCCTGACCGACATCAACGACCAGAATGCAAGATTCCTTGAACTCGTTTCAACTGTTTTGTATTTTGATAACTTACCAGAAGCCGAAGTCCGGGAAAAAATCCAGACCGTGAAAAAGAGCCAGAAATACACCGACGAAGAAATTGATGAAGCATACGCATATATCGCGAGTTTGAAGAATAAGTCCAGGCAATTATTAGCATAAGAGGATTTTTATTATGGATCGAGTATGGGACCTTTTATTGGGTTGTGTGCTCGGTTTTTTTTTATAAAAAAAGGGAAACATGTGCCCGTGAAAGGGGAAAACCGTGTTTCACGGTCACAAGAAAGGGAATCTAGTGCCCGTGAAAAGAGGAAATCGCGGATAACGGTCACAAGAAAGAGAAACATGTGCCCGTGAAAAGGGAAAACCGTGTTTCACGGTCACAAGAAAGGGAAACATGTGCCCGTGAAAACGTGAAATAGCGGTTCACGGTCACAAGAAAGGGAATCTAGTGCCCGTGAAAAGAGGAAATCGCGGATCACGGTCACAAGAAAGGGAATCTAGTGCCCGTGAAAAGAGGAAATCGCGGATCACGGTCACAAGAAAGGGAATCTAGTGCCCGTGAAAGGGTAAAACCGTGTTTCACGGTCACAAGAAAAGGAATCTAGTGCCCGTGAAAACGTGAAATAGCGGTTCACGGTCACAAGAAAGGGAATCAAGTGCCCGTGAAAGAGGAAATCGCGGTTCACGGTCACAAGAAAGGGAATCAAGTGCCCGTGAAAGAGGAAATCGCGGATAACGGTCACAAGAAAAGGAAACATGCGCCAGGAAAAGGGAAGGCGCAGGTAAACCGGTAAAAAAAAGAAAAAAGCCCAGAATCCTCTGAGCTTTAGTCCATTCTAATTCTATTCGTCACTCAATCGCTTGCCTGCGACGGCATAGTGGTTCTTTGACATTTCTTCGATGAACACGACGACTTTCTCTTTTGGTGCACCTGTTGTTTCGCTGACAGCGTCGGTTACTTTTTCAACTAGTGCCTTCTTTTGATCTTCTGTGCGGCCTTCAATCATTTTTACTGTTACGTATGGCATAAGCTTTGCCTCCTCTTAAAAGGTAATAATTGAATCTAATTTGAGTTTTCCATAATTCGCGGAAATTCGCAAGTCCGATGGAAGATTGTCTTTTTCACATTCAAACCAGAATGAGTTATACTTGAAGAAAAGCGCAAGCGCCTTGGTCAGCCCCGACAAGCGCTGGAGGGCTGACCGGTGAAGTCGTTCTTTGACTTCATTGGGCAGACCGAAATCGAAAAGTATAGCCGATGTCCAGAAACGAAGAAACTGG
>NZ_JAGGQP010000050.1 GCF_018613235.1 Bacillus sp. ISL-41 | reverse complement strand
TGCTGAAATTCCCGATGCAAAACCAGTGGAAAGATAAGCCTCACATAAGCAAAATTAACATAGGGTGTCCCAAATAACTTGGGACACCCTATGTTAATTTTGGGGCAGTTATAAAATATCGCCTAAATCAATTCCAGCTCTTTCAAACCGTGCCAGATTCCATCGTCATCTACATCACGGGTAACCATATTAGCGAGTTTCTTTAATTCAGGGACAGAATTGCCCATGGCAACCCCTGTACCTACTGCTTGAATCATCTCAAGGTCATTCAACCCATCACCAAAAGCGTATACATCTTCCCGTTTGAAACCTAATCGCTCCACCATCTTCTTAATTCCTTCTGCTTTAGACCCTCCTGCTGGCAGGATATCAACAGAGTATGGATGCCACCTGATAAAGTTAAACTCAGGGTAGGTCTCCCTATAATACTTCTCTTGACCTTCTTCACAGAACAATAGTGTCTGATAGAGTTCGCGGTCTACATAAAATCGGTCATCGTGTTCAGGATGGGCGAACTTCAGGCCCCCCAGGCTTTTTTCAATGTATTCATGGTGCTTCACTGATGATTTCATGGTCATATGGTTCATAAAAACAACTGGATGGCCCTTATCAGCAGCTTCGAAATAAAGTTCTTCTATCTTTCCATTATTTAAAGGGTTCTGGCTGATTGGCTCCCCTTCAAACACCACATATTGTCCGTTAAAGCTCACAAAAGAATCTATCTCCAGCTCTTCTCTCAGGTATTCGAACATAAATGGAGCCCGCCCTGTAGCAATGGCTACAAAAACCCCATTATTTTTTAATGTAACAATTGCCTCTTTTGTAGAGGCCGGCAGGTTTTTATCATGGTCCAACAGTGTACCATCTATATCAAAAAATACGATTTTGCTCATGATCTTCTCCTTCGATGCAATGATTGAAATTATTTTCTTACTTATTGATTTGTATTATGTAATCCCGGTAGTCTACCAAATCGCTGCGTGCATGTACAGAAATAAGAAGTCTAAAACTGTGTCAAAACAATGACAATTTATGTCATTCCATCAATACCCATGAAAAAATTTGCTATTTCATCATATAATATAAACAAAAAGATAGGAATTTGAAAAATAAACTTAGTTAAACTTTTCCTTGTTTACTTTACTTTGGACAAGGATAGTTTAAAATAAGAACTAAGGAGATGATCCACTATGTTAAAGAAGCTAAGAAAGAAGCTTTTAAAACAGTGGAAAGATTTGCTTCGAAAAAAAACAATCGCTTAACTTTTTGAGCCCTTCAAACTTGCGAAGGGCTCCTTCCTTATTGTAAATTGGTTAATAGCGGAAAACATGACACGATGGATAATAACAATGGTAACATTGTTAATTTTTATATATGGCGGATTTCGTTTATCGTTTTGACAGAGTTATGCTTTACCTACAAATCAGTTCGTCTACCTTTGGTATATCCCTGGCAGGGAATCGCATAAATCTTCAAAATGTTTCATCGGAAATTGCCTATTAAATAGAAAAAGTTAATTAAGGAGAGAGATTTTTAATGATTTTTAAAGTTTACTTCCAGGAATCCAACAAGCAAGTACCAGTTCGCGAAAAAACACAAACCATTTATGTAAAAGCGGACACTGAAAAAGATGTACGGACAAAAATAGCTGATCGCCAATATAATATTGAATATGTCGAGGCAGTTGAGGGTAACTATTTTGAGTATGAAAAGCAAAAAGAAAACTTTGAAGTATTGGAGATCGAATAATTTATGAAATTCGTTAAAAATGACCAAACAGCCGTTTTCGCGCTCGGTGGACTAGGCGAAATCGGCAAGAATACCTATGGGGTGCAGTTCCAGGATGAAATCATCCTGATCGATGCCGGCATAAAATTCCCAGAAGATGAATTACTGGGTATCGATTATGTTATCCCTGACTATTCCTACCTGGTAAAAAATGAAGACAAAATCAAGGGCCTATTCATTACCCATGGCCACGAAGACCACATCGGCGGCATCCCTTATTTACTGCGCGAAATCAATGTTCCAATCTATGGCGGCAAGCTGGCACTCGGCCTGATCAGAAACAAGCTTGAAGAGCACGGTTTGTTGCGTAAAGCGAAGCTGATCGAAATCAAGGAAGACGACATCATCAAGTTCCGTAAAACTTCGGTCACTTTCTTCAGAACGACACACAGTATCCCTGATTCATATGGTGTCGTAGTGAAAACGCCTCCAGGCCAAATCGTCCACACTGGCGATTTCAAGTTTGACTTTACACCTGTTGGTGAACCAGCCAATTTGACAAAAATGGCTGAAATCGGCAAAGAAGGCGTCCTTTGCTTACTTTCGGACAGTACAAATGCCGAGGTTCCGCACTTCACGATGTCTGAGCGCCGTGTTGGTGAAAGCATTCATGATATTTTCCGAAAAGTGGATGGACGGATCATCTTTGCTACTTTCGCTTCCAATATCCATCGCCTGCAGCAGGTTGTCGAAGCTGCGGTCGCTAATAGCAGAAAAGTTGCTGTATTCGGACGAAGCATGGAATCGGCAATTACTATTGGACAAGAACTTGGCTATATCAATGCGCCAAAGGATACATTCATTGAAGCACAGCAAATTAACAGACTCCCTGCCAACCAGGTTACAATCCTTTGTACCGGAAGTCAGGGCGAGCCAATGGCTGCTTTATCAAGGATTGCGAACGGTACACACCGCCAAATCCAAATTCAGCCTGGCGATACAGTAGTGTTCTCGTCTTCTCCGATCCCTGGTAACACCATCAGCGTTAACAGGACAATCAACATGTTGTCCCGTGCAGGTGCAGATGTTATCCACGGTTCATTGAACGACATTCATACTTCAGGACACGGTGGTCAGGAAGAGCAGAAATTGATGCTTCGCCTGATCAAACCGAAATACTTTATGCCAATCCATGGTGAGTACCGCATGCAAAAGATGCATACGAAACTCGCAACTGATTGTGGAGTTCCTCAAGAGAACTGCTTTATCATGGATAACGGTGAAGTGCTTGCTCTTGGCGATAATGAGGTTGGCGTAGCTGGCAAGATTCCTTCCGGCAATGTCTACATTGATGGAAGTGGGGTTGGCGATATAGGGAACATTGTTCTTCGCGACCGTCGAATCCTGTCTGAGGAAGGCCTTGTCGTTGTAGTAGTAAGCATCAATATGAAAGAATTCAAGATTGCTGCGGGTCCTGACCTTATTTCACGCGGATTTGTCTATATGCGTGAATCAGGCGACCTGATCAACGACGCACAAAGCCTGATTAATAAGCACTTAAATAAAGTAATGGAAAGAAAAACAACTCAGTGGTCAGAAATCAAAAACGAAATCACTGATACGCTTGCACCTTTCCTCTACGAAAAAACAAAACGCCGTCCAATGATCCTGCCGATCATTATGGAGGTTTAAAAGAAAAACCGTTGCGAGTGTCGCAACGGTTTTTTTGATTTCTTGTTCAGGAAAACATAACATTGTGGGTCACTACAATCTTCAGAGCCTTACCTATCGAGGCACTTTCACTTCTTATCCTCAGCTATCGGAATCTACATTATTGTTTTGTCCTCGCACAGCTTTCTTTCTAACAAAATAGATGATAGCAGCTACAATCGCTCCTACAATTATGAGGATAGGGAGGTTCCCAATAAGGAAAACAATGATTCCTGAGCCTGCCGCCAGCAGGATGTTGATATTATCAGCAAACTGCTTTTTAATTTTTTGCCAGGTGTTCAAGCTCTCGTTATCTATTTTCGGGACTGGCACTTCATTTTCTTGTAATGTGATAGTAACTGTTGAAAGTGCCGTCTGGTTTTCGAGGTATTTCTTCCTTCCGGCTATTTGTTCAATCTGTTCCTGAACATCTGCCAGATCCGAAGAAATCTTCAATAGATCCTCTGTTTTCTGAGCTCCTTTCATAAACTCAAGTAATCTGGCTTCGACAGCTCTTTTCGATTTTAACCGGGATTCCAGGTCTACATACTCCTCAGTAACGTCCTGCCCGCTCACACGCCGATTATTAACTTGAACAGAAAGACCTTCGGCGTCTGTTAAGAATGCCTGGAAATGCTCCTGTGGGATTCTGAATGTCATCGTGCCACTTTGCTGAACGTCATCATAACGGTTCGAATCAGATTGTACGATATAGCCATTGTAACGCTTGGCCTTCTCTTCTAAGGCATTTCGCGCATTTTCAAAATTTTTAACCCTGATATCCATTTCAGCATTATAGATGACCATCCGCTGAGCAGCCGATTCATCTGCATCCTTGTCGGATTGTCCCTCTGCTTTCGATTTCTCTCCAGCGTCAGCAACTTGTTTTTCATCTTCTGAAAAACCAATATTATCCTCACTTACATTTTCCATATCAGCAGCAGAGTTCATATCCCCTTCAGAACTCATCTTACTATTTTCCTGTGACATCCCACCGCTGCAGCCTGCCAGCAAAAGTACAAGGAAAATACACATAATAAATATTTTTTTCAACAATGAAAGGCCCCCTTGAAACACTTCTATTTATGAATTTGACGGTAACTCTGTCAAAAAGTTACAGAATGTATAATTAAGTGGTTATCCTTCCTTTTAGATTTTCAAAAATACTGCAAAAAAAGCCTTCACGAAGAAGGCTCTGCATTTACACTGCATCTAGCATATTGAATTGTGCTTTGACAAGGTCATGATATTCTCCTTCGAGGTCCATAAGCTGGTCATGATTACCTTGCTCAATGATCAGGCCATTCTCTAGCACGAAGATATTATCCGCTTCCCTGATGGTCGATAGTCTGTGGGCAATGATGATAGCCGTTCGGCCGTTTAACAGGGTTTTTAGAGCCTTTTGGATTCTCATTTCTGTTTCGGTATCGATGCTCGCTGTCGCTTCATCCATGATCAGGATTCGTGGATTGGCTAGCAGCGCCCTGGCGAATGAAAGAAGCTGCCTTTCACCGACTGAAAGGATATTACCCCTTTCTTCCACTTCTGTTTTATACCCCTTAGGCAGTTTCTTAATGAATTCGGCTGCTCCTACGGCTTCTGCGGCAGCTATTACATCTTCCTCTGCAGCATCCGGCCTGCCGAACAGAATATTATCGTAGATCGTCCCTGAAAAAATAAAGGTATCCTGCAGGACGATACTGATATGCTTCCTCAAGCTGCCTATGGAGACATCTTTTAGGTCATGACCGTCAACCATTACCCTGCCTGAAGTAGGATCATAGAACCGGCTGATTAAATTGGCAATCGTTGTTTTCCCTGATCCTGTATGACCAACGAGGGCCACCGTCTGTCCAGCCTTCATTTCGAGGCTGATCCCCTTAAGCGCCGTTCTCTTATCATCATATGAAAAGACGACTTTATCAAATTTGATTTCTCCTCTCATATCCTCAAGCTCAACCGGATGATCAGCCTCAGAAACAATCGGCTTCTCGTCAAGAAACTCGAAGATTCGTTCCGATGAAGCCATCCCCATCAATAACTGGTTATATACCTGGCCCAGCCTGGAGATTGGTTCCCAGAACATACCTAGATAGAAGGCAAATGAAACGAATACACCAATTGAGATCGTACCATTTTGAATCAAACTCGCTCCATACCAAATTAATACTGCCGTACCAAGTGCATTGGTCAGTTCAACCATAGGACGAAACATCGCATTTTTTTGCGAAGCCGACTTCCAGCTCTGGAAGGTCTCATCGTTTACTCCATCAAAAAAGGCCATGTTTTCCTTTTCCTGCGTAAAAGATTGTGTAACCCTGATACCCTGGATACTTTCATTCAGATGGGAATTCAGCTTGGATTGCTTCATGCGAACATCCTGCCAGGAGCGCCTGATGTTTTTCCTCAGCTTTGTTGAGATCAAGAACATGATCGGTAAAATTATCATGATTGCCAGCGTAAGCTGCGGACTTAACGAGAACAGGATAAAGAAGATGCCGACCAGCAGAACAATGTCCATCAATAAGTTGATGACACCATTGGTGAACAATTCCTGAAGGGAATTGATGTCATTCATGATCCGCACGAGTATGGACCCCGCAGAACGCTGGTCAAAAAAGCGATGGGATAGATTTTGTACATGTGTGAATAAATGTTTGCGCAAATCATATATGACATTCTGGCCTAATTGATTCATCCAGCGGATTCTGTAAATGTTCGCAATATAGGAAGCTGTATAAAGCCCCCCAATAAGTGCAACGAGCCATAAAAGCATAGTGGCGTCTTTATCTTTAACGGCTCTGTCAAGAGTATAGATCCCAATCAGAATTGGGATTGCCAGTCTAACTGCTGTCGTGATTAAAACCATGGCAATCGACAGCGGCACAAGCGTCTTTTTATATGGGAGCATATAACCGAAAAGCCTCGACATCTGTTTCCAGTTAAAAGGCTTATCAATAACCTGGTCAGTAGAATAATGGAACCTTTTCAAAACTTGAGAGTTACCTTTCTTGCTCAAAATCTTCCCCCCTGTACATTGTAGATAACTGATCCGGTATGACCGAATGACGAACAACTATCAATCATCCCTTTTTAAAATTCAGCCAGTTTGCGATACTTTTTGGCGATCCTTAAATTGTATATCGTAGATTTTTTGATATGTTCCGCCATTCTTGATCAGTTGTTCATGGGTTCCTCGCTCAGCAATTGCCCCATTTTCAAGCACAAGAATTTCATCTGCATGCTTAAGGGAAGAAATGCGGTGTGCGATGATAAAAGTCGTCCGCCCCTTCATGACTTCCAGAAGTGCTTGCTGGATCTTGAATTCAGTTTCCATATCAACCGCACTGGTGGCATCATCAAGGATTAAAATACTCGGATTGACACAAATCGCCCTGGCAATCGCGATTCTTTGCTTTTGGCCGCCAGACAGCCCCATTCCTCTTTCCCCAAGGATTGTATCGTACCCATCTGGCAGCTCCATAATAAAACTATGCGCCTGTGCCCTTTTTGCGGCAGCAATGATTTCCTCCATCGTAGCGTCCGGATTGCCATAAGAGATATTGGCTTTAATCGAGGAAGAAAATAGGAAAGATTCCTGAAGGACAATCCCTATATTGCTGCGAAGCGAACGGATTGAATAATCCTTTATATCCAGGCCATCAATCAGGACCTGGCCATCGACCGGCTCATAAAACCTTGTCATCAGCTGGGTAATGCTTGTTTTTCCTGAACCTGTCGACCCAATCAATCCAATTGTCTGTCCTGGACATGCTTTAAAGGTAATATTATATAAAGCTTCATTTTCATCATCGCCATATCGGAGTGTTACATCATTGAATTCTACGTCTCCCGAGAGCTTTTCAACCTGAAGTGCCCCGCGCTTCTCTTCAATCTCCTCATCAGCTTCAAGAATCTCCAATAACCTTTCTCCTGAGGCTTTGGATTGGGAAAATAGATTCACCACGAATCCGAGGTTCATGATCGGCCACATGATGTACCAAACGAGGCTGTAGAAAGCCACCAGCTCTCCCGGCAGCAAAGATTCATTCATGACCAGGAAGCCCCCATAACCTAAAAGCAGGACAACACTTAAATTCCCCAGAAACTCCATTAACGGGAAATACTTCGCCCAGATTTCCGAAGTGAATAAATATTGATCCTTATAATTCCCATTTGATGCATTGAATCTGCCAATCTCATAATCTTCACGAGAAAGAGATTTTACAGTGTTGATTCCGCTTATATTCTCCTGAACCTTAGTATTCAGCTTCCCAAACGACTTCCGGATCCCCCTGAACGCCGGATGGACTGCCCTGTCAAACTTATACACGACTACAGCAAGGAAAGGCAGTGTAGCGAGAGTCACAAAAGTCAATGAAATAGAATAATAGAACATAACTGAAAAACTAATACCAATTAAGAGGACAAAACGGATCAACTCCGAGAAGCCAAAGCTTAGGAAAAAGCGGAAGCCTTCCACATCTGCAGTAAGCCTTGACATTAAATCACCTGTCTTCGCATTGTCGTAATAACGGAAAGAAAGGAACTGAAGCCTTTCATATAGCGAGTTTCTCAGCTTATAGACAGAATGAATCCCAAACAGGTCCCCTGTATATTGATAAATGTAGGTACAGATACCTTTAACGACCATGGATCCCACAAAACCAGCAGCAAGAAGTGGAATCAGATCATACCTTCCTCCAATGACAGCTTCATCGATTGTAAGCTGCAGGATCATCGGATAAACAACGGTAATCGCTGTTACAATCAACATAAATAATATTGACCATATAAAGTAATTTTTAAAAGGCCAATAATATTCTTTTAATTTTTTGAATGTCTCCATTCATATATCCCCCCTTTGAAAAATTAGAGATTGTTTAGGCAATAATGTTTTGTTTCCTTCTTCGTAAGTGTATTAAGTAATCGTAATCCCAACCTTGTAAAAATAGCCACTTAACGATAAATTTTTGGAAAAGCTTAGTAAAAAAGAAAAAGCACGTATACATTAATATATCGAGTTTCGAAATATTTTTCCAGTATTTTTTAGAATTTTTATATTTTTTTGTATATGGAAATTATCTGATTTTAACCGGAAAAGGCATGAGCAATGGTGTTGGACGTAGGAATCAAAGGAAAAAAGTCCTTTATAAGGTCTCTATCGGACAAACTCGTGGTCTTTTTGCAGAAAAATGTCCGATAGAAGGTCTCTATCGGACAAGCTCGTGGTCTTTTTGCAGAAAAATGTCTTTTAGAAGGTCTCTATCGGACAAACTCGTGGTCTTTTTGCAGAAAAGTGGTCGTTAAAAAACCTCAAAGAAAGTCTGGAATCATTCTTCCTTTTCCATTTCTTCCAGCACACGATTCACACGTTTTTCAAGCATTTTCAAGCCGCTTCCCCCAGCCTGAAAATGCCTTAATAAACCATTATGATCAAAAAGGTAATAAGCTGGTACGTATTGATTTTCAAACGCGTCCGTCAATATATGGTTATGATCAACAAAAATAGGCTGGGATATGCTGTGTTCTGTTGCCACCTGTTTGATTTCTTCCATATTCATGTCATTTTCTGACCTTGGCATATGGACAGCCATCACATTCAGATTATCTTTATATTGATCACGCAGTTCATTCACCGAGGGCATTGCTACCTTGCATAAATGACAGCTGATTGACCAAAAGTGGATCAGAGTCGGCTTTTCACCAACCAGCTGCTCTCTAGTAACCTCTCCATTGAGCCATTCAGCGGCTCCGGTTATTTCAGGCATAGGTTGACGCAATCTCATATCGAACACCTCTTTTTTGGAATGGCAATTTCACTGACACTTTAAAGCGGATTAATAATATCGTTTAATTGCTTTTGTACTCAATATACTTGGTCAGCAAGTTCATTGCTGTCTCGATGGCGTCCTCATCCGGGTCCAGTCTGGCATGATGAAGTCCATGGTCTGAATGAACACCAAGCCAGAACATAAAGCCAGGAATCTCTTTGAGCATATAACCAAAGTCTTCTCCAGTCATTGCCTCTTTGCATACAATCACGTCGATATTTTCCCTTTCCTCAGCAAAGGCGATAAAGTCACGTGCCAATTCTTCATTATTATAAACTTGATGGTACATGGCCCCATAGTCAATCGACGTCTTGCATTGATAGCCTACTTCGATACCTTTTACGAGTGCTTCAATTCTTTCCTTCACTCTCGCCATAGATTCTACAGACAGTGTGCGGATTGTTCCTTCCAGCCTTGCTGTTTCAGCGATGATATTTTGTACCGTACCTCCGGTTATTTTGCCGATTGTTACAACAGCACTGTCGAGGGGGTCGACATTTCTCGAAACAACAGACTGAAGCTGGTTCACAAGAGCACAAGCTGCAACGACCATATCATTAGTCTGGTGAGGATAAGCCGCATGACCACCCTTCCCCTCAAGGTCAATGAACAGTTCGGATGTGTTGGCGAAAAGAAGGCCTTCCCGAGTTGCAATAGTGCCGACAGGATACTCAGGAGCAATATGCAAGGCAATGATCATATCCGGCTTCCATTGCTGCATGATGTCCGTTTTAAGCATTGGCTCGGCACCACCCGGACCTTCCTCTGCAGGCTGGAAAATGAACAGTAAATGATCTTCAATCGGATGAGCAACGAAGTACGAAATCAACCCAAGGGCAATGGACATATGAAAATCATGACCGCATGCATGCATCTGCCCTTCATGAAGTGATTTGAAATCCAAACCGGTTGCTTCTGTGATCGGAAGACCATCGATATCAGCTCTGTAGCCAATCGTCTTCTTTGGATTCATTCCTTTGATCCTGACAAAAATCCCTGTCTTCCATGTCTTTATTTCCAGGCGGTCCTGAGGAAGACTGCTTAGATAGTCAAGGAGGTAAGCCTGAGTTTTGAACTCCTTGAAACCCAGCTCAGGAATTTGATGCAAATCTCTTCTAATTTTAACGAAAGTAGTAAAATCCATAGAGTTCTCTCCCCTTATAAAAGAAAGCGCGGACTCATTATCCACGCTTTCATGCTTGCTATTAAAGCTGGCGAAGCTCCTGCTTGATTTCAGTTTTTGATTTCGTTTTCTCGTCGATTTCCTTGATGACACGTGCTGGTGTTCCGGCTACAACAGTGTATGGAGGAACATCGTCGATTACAATTGCGCCTGCAGCGACTACCGCACCCTTACCTACTGTGACACCTTCAAGGACAACAGCATTCGCACCGATGACGACATCATCTTCAACAACAACAGGCTTTGCTGAAGGCGGTTCGATCACTCCAGCAAGTACGGAACCTGCACCAATGTGGCAGTTCTTGCCGACTGTTGCACGTCCTCCTAGTACTACGTTCATGTCGATCATCGTACCTTCGCCTACAACAGCACCGATATTAATGGACGCACCCATCATAATAACAGCATTGTCGCCGATTTCAACCTGGTCCCTGATGATGGCACCTGGTTCAATACGAGCCTTGATATTCTTCATGTCCAGCAAAGGAATTGCCGAATTTCTGCGGTCATTTTCAATGACATAATCTTCAATTTTAGCCTGGTTTGCTTCGATTGCCGGATTGATTTCAGCCCACTCACCGAAAATAACCCCGGTGTTGCCTGTGATGAACGTCTTGGCATTCTCGCCAAAGTCGATTCCTTCAAGGTCACCTTTAATATATACCTTTACCGGAGTAGCTTTTTTGCTATTTTGAATAAACGAAATAATTTCATTAGCATCCATCATTTTCATATACTTTGCCTCCAAATTATGTATGTCTTTGCCTTATTCCGCTAGCGTGCTGCTCGTTTATAGAATTAATCTGCTAAAGCAACAACACGGAAAACAGCCTTTTCTAAAAATTACTTTAACAAACAAAAGTTTTTAAAACAAGAAAAACTATTTATCAGTTTTCTTGGTCTCAACAATATGTTCTTTGACGATATCAATGAAGGCCTGGACTTGCTTCAGGCGAAAAGCTGATTCGTAACCCAGAAGCCAGGTGTCCCTCCCCAAAGGCTCATTGTTTTCGTCGTGAAGCGGGACTTTAAAGATGTCCTTTTCCGCCCCATTCAGTGTTATTGCCGGTAGGATAGCGTAACCGATGCCGTTGAAGGTCATTTGTTTACACGTTTCAATCTGATCGACAATGATGGTTCTTTTTGGCGCTGTCTGAAATTGCCTTAACCACCAATCCTGTATTTCCTGGTAGTAGTTCGAGTCACTTTTAAATTGGATAAACGGCCTGTCCGTATCCAATACTTGTTCTGGACTTGTTATTTCCGTATCGACCAAATACAGGCTGTCCTTGAACAAGTGGATCTTGACACCTTTCCAGTCCGGTGTACCCCTTATGATGCCGATGTGCACCTGATCTTCGTATAGCGCCTTTGATATTTCACTGCTCCAGCCAGTCACTAGTGATATTTTCGCCTGAGGGTAACGGTTTACATATTTCTTCAAGACCTGTGGCAGCCAATTTTGGCCAACGATTGATGCAACGGCTATTTTAAGGGTTCCATACACCTCCGAATTTAATGCATGAATGGATTCCCTTGCTTTTTCCTCCCTGGCAATGGTGTCATTGACAAATTGGATGACGACTTCTCCCGCAGGCGTTAATGTCAGCCCTTTCTGGGAACGGAGGAATAGCTTAGTACCCCAATCTTTTTCGATCGATTGCAGTCTTTGGGACAAAGCGGGCTGTGATACAAATAATCTCTCCGCTGCCTTCCTCATATTCATTTCCTGCGCTAGTATGGACAAAAGATGGAACTCCGAAATAGATGACATAACTCAACCTCTTAATAAGTATTTCTTATATTATTAATTACATTATAATAAAAAACTGCAGAAATCTGCAGTTTTTCGTTTTAAAGCTATTGCTGGAACTCCCCTCTTGTTACTTTTGTCCACTATGCAGGGATGTTCCTTTTACCGTTTTCATCACATTTTCTCTTTTTCGAGCAATGCAGGTGAACGCACTCTACCATATAAATCAAACTTCCTCTTTTTTAGGCAGGAATAAGATGAACAACAAACTGATAATAGCAAAAATGAACACGACAATGTATACCGAATGAAGGGCGTTTGTCAGTGCATCCTGTAGAACTGTCTTTAATTCTGTCGGAAGCTTCATCCGCTCTGATTCATTGAGCAGGACATTCGCTGCATCTATCGTGAGATCCTGTCCTGTTGCTCCATTGTTTTTCATGTAGCTCAAGATGCTGCTGTTTAAGACTCCTCCGAGTAAGGCAGCTCCGACTGTATTGCCTAGGTTTCTCATGAACATATTGGCTGCTGTCGCAATCCCTCTTTGCTGCCAGGCAACAGTACTTTGGATGGATACAATGAATGCAGTACTAGTCAGACCCATACCTACTCCGACGAAAAACGACCCAGCTGCTGCCCATAGAGGTCCACCTTCTGGCGACAGGGTGACAAACAGGATACTGCCGAGTATCAATGCGGCACCGCCAAATAAAGAAGTCTTGCGATAGCCGATACTCAATAGCAGGCGGCCGCTGAGAGCCGAAGCAATCGGCCACCCTATTGACATGGCCGTCAGCGTAAACCCAGCCACAATCGGAGATCTCTCCATGACTCCCTGTACAAATGCAGGCAAGAAGCTGGAAATGCCAATTAACATGACACCAGTTGTCAGAGAAGTCATATTGGCGATGAATATGGATCGCTCCCGCCAGATATTAAATGGCATCATCGGCTCCTCTGCCCTTCTCTCTTGAAGTATAAAGAGAATCAAGGTAAGAACGCTCAAGCTGATCAGGCCAATTGTTTTGGGAGACGTCCATGCCCAATTCGCACCCGCCTCAACGAGGATAATCATTAGTGAACTTATTGCCACAGTAAGAAGAACCGCTCCAGGATAATCGATCTTATGCTTCTTTTTCTCAATGTCTTCATGAAGGTAAAGCCAGAGACCCGCGATTGCCAGAATTCCGAGTGGAACATTGATCCAGAAAACATATCTCCAGCTTGCATATTCCACCAGCAAGCCTCCGAGCGCCGGTCCCGATACAGCTGAAATGCCCCACACACTGGAGAGATAGCCCTGTATCTTCGCCCTTTCTTCCCTGGAATAGATATCCCCTACAATGGTTGTGGCAATCGGCATGACCGCACCAGCTCCAAATCCCTGAATGAACCGGTACAGAATCAGCATTTCCATCGTTTCAGCCGTCCCGGATAAAATCGAACCAATCAAGAAGATGATAATACCAAATGTTAAAATTGGTTTCCTGCCAAATAAATCCGATAATTTGCCATAGATGAGAACAGTAACAGCATTCATCAGCAAATAAGCAGAGAAAACCCAGCTATATAATGCAAAGCCGCCCAGGTCACCGACAATTGCCGGCATAGCCGTAGACACAATCGTTCCTTCAACAGCTCCCATGAACATGGCAAGCATGACAGTTGCCAGGACAAAAGAGCGTTTTGTTTCTTTCTTGTTCATTTCTTGTTCAGCCTGTCCCATATACACACCTCTTGAGATGTAAAAAATTCAGCCCCCGGATCCGGGAGCTGCCTTATGATATTATTTCTTATTATACCTTTTTACTTGTTTGCTCAATTTCAGTAGTACAGTCCGCCTTGTCAGAATACCCTCAAATATACCAGAGTCATCTTCTATACAGAGGAAGGGGTGATCAACAAGAAGGTCCAATGAGGATTTGAGAGTTGAGTGGATGTTGATTCTTGGTATTTTTGTATTCATGGCTTCTTCTACTCGCTTCCTCTCAAGCTGCTCAAACTCGATTCTTTGGAGGCCGAGAATGGAATCCATTATGATAGGTGTACTTATTAAACCCATTAGACGATAATGAGGATCAAGAACAGGAATCGCAGTATACCCGCTCTTTGTTAAAACAAGCAGAGCATGCTCCAGGCTATTGCCAACTTGAACATGGGCTACGCGTTCAGAAGGAATCATCAGGTCTTTAATTGATACTTCCAAAAACTCACCGCTGTAAAGACTAATCATGGCGAAAACTCCCTAAAATGGATTTCTTTCCACTACATTTTACCACATAATAAATGAGGGCGCTTTTATTTAGTTTACTTCAGGAAAACGAGGATATTAGCAAAATTCAAAACAAAAAAGGACCACAGATGGGTCCCATTGTTATTGAGGATTACTGAATCAGATCAAAGATCTCGATTGTAATCATATCAATGTTGTCGAATTGATATTTCTTAGGCTTTTCTTTGTCATTGTATATTTCCAATTCGTATGTTTCAGTTTTTGGATGGTATGTAACCTGGCATTTACGCTCTCCATTCACTTCAAAAAAGCGTTGAGCAGGTTCTCCTCCATTGGACTGCTCTTGCAGATTCTTTAAACGAGTGACTATTCCCTGAAGCTGTGACATTATGCTCCCTCTCCTTTCAAAACAAAAACCAATAACTTATAAATAGATTTTGCAATTGGCCTATTTATATCCATGTAAAATGATTTCAGAATTTTCTATACACAATTCTTTACATGTCAATATTAACAGAATAAAATAATGTCAGAAGATGTACAAGTAAAAGCTTTGAGAAAAGGAGTGATTTTTTGAAAAAAACAGTCCAGCTAACTGAAAATGTCTTTCTAATCGATGATTTTGATTTAAGTATGCCTGAACGCACGGGTACATATGTGTTAACAGAAGATAAGGTGACGCTTATCGAAACATCCGCTAGCCCGTCCATTCCCTATATCCTTGAAGGCTTACAAACATTAGGAGTATCACCTGCCGATATTTCATACATAATCGTGACCCATATACACCTTGACCATGCTGGCGGAGCGGGGCTGATGTTACAGCACTGCCCGAATGCAAAAGTAATTGTACATCCCAAGGGTGCCAGGCATCTTGCTGATCCTTCAAGATTGATCATGGGTGCAAAAGCTGTATATGGCGACAAATTTTCACAGCTTTTTGACCCGATCGTTGAAATTCCGGAAGATCGCCTGATGATTAAAGGTGAAGGTGATACATTAGAAATAAGCGATAAACTTACATTGAAGTTTTTAGATACTCCTGGCCATGCCAATCACCATTTCAGTATTTATCATCCGCTAGCCAACGGCATCTTCACTGGTGACACTGCAGGAATTTATTACCCGCAGCTTGATCGTGAAGGCATTGAATTCTACCTGCCTTCGACATCCCCAAATCAATTTGATCCTGAAAAGATGCTTCATTCCATGAGTCGCTTCCAGGAACTTGGGGTAAAGCGGATATTTTTTGGACATTATGGCGTGTCTGAAAACCCTCCTGAAGCTTTCAGGCAAGTGGAGAGCTGGCTTGAAGTTTTCATCGAAGAAGCAAAAAATGTTGTAATGGAAGAAAAGCATCCAGAAAAACAAATTGAGCAGATTACACAGAAACTTTATGATAAAATTAAAACTCACTTGACCCAGCGAGGGCTGCCAGACAACCATCCAATATATGAACTGTTATATCTCGATGTGAATGTCAGTGCCATGGGGCTGGTCCATTATTTGAACAAAAATACCGGGGGAAGCAAATAAAATGAATGACATCATAGTATACACCCAGAATGACTGCCCTCCTTGCCAAATCATTAAGATGTTCCTGAGTGAATTCGGCTTCTCGTATACAGAGAAAAATATCAATTTAGATGACCAAAGCAAGCAGGAGCTAACGGAAATTTACAATTCCTATTCCACGCCAACCATAGTGATTGGAGAAGAAATCATCACAGGCTTTGATCTTGAAAAGCTGAAGCGAGTTTTGGATATCAAGGATTAAATAGGGTTTAACAGAGAGTAAAAAAAGCGTGAAATCTGATTAGATTTCACGCTTTATCTTTATAATAAACCGAATAATAATGTCCTGTTTTCATTCCTGAAAATGACTCCCAACTCCATGAACGTCTTCAGCGCAGAGAAATTCGGTCCAAATACGGTTGTTCTGACCATTTCCTTGTCTACATTGTCTACATTTTCAGGCTTTGAAGCCTGCTGCTCCTTCGCTTTTTCCGGGTAGGCTTTATTGATTACTTCCTCGGGAACTTCATCATGTAAATATTTAGCTACCTTCCAGTCACCATCCTCAATAACCAGCTTTAATCCTTCATAATGGTCTTCATAGCCTACTGGTCCTTCTGTATTCCCAGGAAAAAACTCGACTACATAAATTTCATTCTCCATTTCAACCACTTTCGTTTTTTCTGAAAAGGCATAAAACGGAATGTAATATGGAGCAAAGTCGGTTCCGTAAGTCTGGTAATCATTTTCCTGTCCTACCACATTCTCTCCAATGAATTGGGACTTATATTCTTCTGTAAAATAAGGGCTTAATACAGCTTCAATCTCATCCATAGTCCTGCCTTTTTCACTTAAGGAAACCTGTGAATCAAAAGCCTTTCCGAGGAATGCAAAAACGTCTTCCCTGCCATCCAAATCTGAGTCAGCAAATGCATTGGCCGGCATCAAGAATAATAAAAATGTTATAAACAAAAATAATAGCTTTGACCGCTTGTCCATCTTCCCCCTCCTCCATGATGACTAGTAAATACAATTTTACCAACATTTACCCTATATGATTATGAAATTCATTCGTAAAATAACTTCAGCATCTGACACGATACCTGTTTTACAGTATCAATTTACCCTTAACTGACTCGAACTAACGTAAATGTTAAAAAATTTGTAGTATTATCCGTAACTCTTCAGAAGTAAAAAAAAAAAATAACCCCCGGTTTGGAGGTTAATATCGTGATCCTGTTGTCACCGCAAAATAAACAACGAACAACAGAGCTATAGAAAGCACGATTATATATGTCAAAAAAATAGGGTTCCGGATGTAAGCGTGCTCCTGAACAGCCCCTGGGACCTGAGAATCCAGATTTCCTTGAGCTCTTTTCTGCCCCTTTCCAAAAGTCCAGGTATAGAAAAGGCCGGCAACTAGCACCCCTGCCCCTGCCAATAAGAGCATTGTCGTATATATACTCATAAAATCCCCCTTTATAGAAGGCTGTATCTATAAATTGTACATATTTCAATTTACTATGCGCTTTTCCTGTTTGTTAAAATAACCCTTCACGTTCATTAAGAAAAGATGCGCTTAAATCGACAAATAAGAATTCAGCTCCATTCAAAGGCAGCGAAAACGTCCGGATTACCTCCCCCGTTTCAATATCACTGTATCGGTCTGACAAGATCCCCTTTTTCCCCGTTCTCATTCTAATAATGTTCTCAAGAAAATAAGGTCGCCAGCTCCAATTCTTATCCAGGTATTTAGGCTGCAAAATCCAATGCTCACCTGTTTTATAAAGGTTAGGTGACAGCTGGAATCCGTCTTCGTCACATATATACATACGGAATGCGATTCCATCAAGACTTTCTCCCATTGCCATCAGGAACTCACTAGGATTTTGACCTTTTTTATTTCGGCTTGTCAATTCCTGGAGTTTCGTGTTCAGCTCGATTCGCAAATCAAAAAAAGAATGAAGCCGTTTCTTCTCAGATAAGATAAACCCATGTATTTCTGACTTTATTTTTTCCTTTAGAATATCTTTTTCAACTAAATTCCCCTGAGGTTTTATTAGATAAAATCCTTGATAAAACCTGCCTCCATTCTTCCAGGCAAACTGCAGCTGATACGGCGTTTCAATGTTTTCAAACAAAAGTGTCGCACCAATTTTGCGGGCAAGGATCGATAAAGAATGAAGGACATCCAGATAGGCTGGGCCTGCATTGTTTGATCTTAGCGAGGACATATCAATTTTTAGAATCTCTGGCTCTATGCCGGCTATTCGCTCAAAATATCTGCTTTCACTGCCCACTTGGGCCATCGCAATTTTTATTCCAAAGGATTTATAGTAATTGATTAGATGCTCAATATGGCTTTGTACATTACGATCAGATATTTCAAGCACTATATGCTCAGGCCTCAACCCCTTATCATGGAATGAAAGGAGCAATTGCAAAAATCCTTCCCCATCATCCACCATCAATAATCCAGCATCCTTGTTGACAAACCATAAAAGGTCCTGGTCACCTGAGCGTGACGCTATTTCCATCGCTTTAGAAAAAACGACATTTTCCACTTCAATCCGGTACTCTTCAGGGATTGTATCATCCTGAAAAAAAGATCCGAGACTGATTTCCTCATTTTCGCTTATATACCGGCCTAAGACCTCATATCCAATGATTTTATGCTCCTCCGCATTAAAAATCGGCTGAAAAAAAGGGACGACATGTTCAAGGTCGGTTAAAATATCCAGAGCATCCAATTCAATCTGAAACCTCCCTAAAACCTGCAAAATTTTGTTGCGCTCCAAAACGTTTTTAAAACTTCTTACCACTAATTTGATATGAATGATTTTATCATAATATGAGTATTCCCTCAGTTACACTGTTTCCATTTTCCTCAAGTCATAAAATCATTATGATAACCTAAAACTAAATACAAGCTTATGGAAGGATGATGACATGAAAACGTGGCATTTCATTGGCATTCTTCTTCCATTGCTTGGATGCAGCCACGGCTCGCCCGCCGAAAATGAAGCACAAGTTCAACAAAACAAAAATGAACCCATCATTATGGAAAGTCCTGAGCCAATTCAGGAAATAGCGGTCCCAAACCCTAATCAAAAGCAAGACCAACACCAGCAACGAAAAAGCAAGGCATTACTGAACGTACCCTTGATCAAACAAAATCCAGAATTAAAATACGGTTGTGAAGTGACCAGTCTGGCAATGATGCTGAACTTTGCCGGAGCTGATACAAATAAAATGAAGCTTTTCAAGGAGATACAAAAAGATAATGATCCCCTGAAAAGGTCAGCAAATGGAGATATTTTGAGTTGGGGTAATCCAGCTGAAGGTTTTGTTGGAGATATGACAGGTAGACGCGCAGGATATGCGGTCTTCGATAAACCAATGGTTGATTTAATCAATCGTTATTTACCAGGCAGGGCCGTCAATTTGACGGGCAAGGACTTTGAAGCAGTACTTGACCAAGTGTCTGCTGGTTATCCAGCAGTTGTATGGACTACCGGCGACTATCGGCTGCCCGATCGCTGGGAATCCTGGACGCATGGCAATGAGGTCATCAAGACGCCACTAGACCTGCACGCAGTAGTCCTGGTCGGTTTCAATGAAACAACGGTCTATCTGAACGACCCTCTGTCTGGCCGAAAACAGGTGCCAGTAAACAAAAATCGATTTATAGAAACATGGAAAGCGATGCAATCCAGAGCAGTCAGTTACCGTTAAGTTATGGGGTAAGGCTGGATATTATTCCGGCCTTGTCTTTTTATTTATCTCTATTCAAAGAATTTTTAAGAATGGGGGAATTCCTTCTAATTTTCTCTCCTCTTTTTCAGAAGCGACCTATGAAGCTTTGCAAGCGAATGGACGATTGTCCTCTTCTTATTGAACCCTTTTGCGCTTACACTTTCACCATTAAAGACGGCTACCGCATTCCCCCATGTTCCTAAATGATTAAAACCATACACAAAAACTTTTATATGCCCATTTTTTGCGGGAATAAAAATCATTTCCATCTTCAGTTCATGATCACCCATCCACAACACCTCAATTCTGCTTAGCTACAAAAGGGCTTTCCATATTTCCTTTCTCTTCCCTTATGTCGTGTCTAAAAAACCTTTCCCTAAAATGGCACTTCTATTTTGCATGTATGTTTGCTAGTATAGTAGAGAAAATTCGGAGATAGGTTGGTATTTTTCATGTCTGAACAAATCACTCGGAGGACTTTTATTAAAAGGGCAGTTGGAACCGCATTAACTGCTGCTGGACTCGGCACAGGAGGCTATTTCTATGCCCGTGAAGTCGAACCCCGTATGCTTGATATTACCCGTCATACTATTAAAAATGCGGCGCTGCCATCCGGGTTTGATGGAGTGAGGCTTATTCAGTTCAGTGATACCCATATTGGATTCCAGTATACGATGGAACAGCTGAAGCAGTTGATCACCAAAATCAATAAGCTGAACCCTGACCTGATCGTTTTTACAGGGGATTTGATAGATGACCCTAGACATTTTGCCGAAAAAACCAGGCTTATTTCCATATTGAGCCGCTTGAATGCGCCTCTTGGAAAGTTTGCCGTATACGGAAACCATGACCATGGCGGCTACGGTTCAGATTTATATAAGCAGATCATGGAACAATCAGGTTTCTCTTTATTACTGAACACCTCAGCTAACATCAAGCTGCTTGATGGCAGTTCGATTTGGATAGCCGGAATCGATGATGCTATGCTTGGCAGGCCTGATTTGAACGCGTCTATGGCCAACATACCAAACAACTCATATACCATCCTCTTATCCCATGCACCTGACAAAGCAGAAGAAGCTGCAGAACATCCCATACAATTGCAGCTGAGCGGTCACAGCCACGGAGGACAAATTCAGATCCCATTTTACGGCCCACTGGTAACACCGCCTTTTGCCGAAAAATATGTGGAGGGCTTTTACACTGCAGGCCGTAATAATGGTCTAACACTATACGTGAATCGCGGCCTTGGAACGACCAGGCTTCCTTTCAGGTTCTTATCCCAGCCTGAACTTGCGATTTTCACCTTCAAAAGTGAAAAAACAAGCAGCTGATCAGCTGCTTGTTTTTGGTTGCAGGATGAACTTTTCCTCTGCTTCCTCTGCCCTTAATGGTCTGGCAAAAAAGAATCCCTGTGCTTTTTCGCAATCGGCATTCGTCAGGAAGTCAACCTGAATCTGCTCCTCAACACCCTCTGCAATCACTTCCATGCCGAGACTATTGCCCAGGTGGATAATCGTCGTAATAATTGCGGCATCCTTGCCGCTGTATTTGATATCCCTTATAAAACTCTGGTCAATTTTCAATACATCAATCGGAAACTGTTTCAAATAACTAAGCGAAGAATACCCTGTTCCAAAATCATCTACGGAGATTTTGATTCCCAGGTCCTTCAACCGTTTCAGGATCGGGATTGTCTCTTTTGTATCCTGCATGGCGCCTTCGGTAATTTCAATCTCCAGTAGTGATGGGTCAATATCATGCTTCTCAATCGAGTTCCTGATGACTCGCACTAAATCCAACTGCATGAATTGCTTGGGAGATATATTGATAGCGATCCTGATTGGTTTCCCTGTTTTCTTCGTCCATTCCTTGATTTGCCGGCATGCCCTGTCAATAACCCAGTTCCCAATCGGGATGATCAGTCCAGTGTCCTCTGCAAGCGGGATGAATTCGGCTGGTGAAATAAAGCCCAGCTCACTGTTATTCCAGCGCAGCAATGCTTCGAAGCTGGATATTTCGTTGGTAACTAAATTGATTTGCGGCTGATAATAGAGTTCAAGTTCGTTTCGTTCAATCGCTTTTCGCAAATGGGCTTCGAGCGTTATGACATTAACACCGGTTGACTGCATATCCGAGCGATAAAATTGATAATGGGCCTTTCCTTTTTCTTTGACACTATATAAAGCTTCATCAGCATATTTAATCAATGTTTCTGCATCTTTGCCATCATTCGGAAACAGACTGATCCCAATACTAGGCGTGATATAATACTCCTGGGAATTGAAATAAAAAGATTCATTGAACCTGCATAATACTTTTTGCGCAAACTCCCCAGCACCATTCCTGCCTGTCTTTTCCAGGAGAATGATGAATTCATCGCCTCCCTGTCTGTAAACAGTACAGTTTTCTTTTTGGATATCAACCAACCGATGTGCTACTTGCTTTAGAATTTGGTCACCAACAAGATGCCCTAGCGTATCATTTAAGTACTTGAAACGGTCTATGTCCAGAAATAGTAATGCAAATTCGGCTCTTTGCTTTTTTACATTTTTAACAAGACTATCCAGTTGGTCCAAAAGTGCGCGCCTGTTGCGCAAACCTGTCAGCTGGTCATGGAATGCCATGTATTTAATCAGTTCAGTGTTTTTCGCCTGTTCGGATAGATCACGTAAAATGATATACATACCTTTTATTTCAGAATGGACCACGATGGGAATCGTCTTCAAATGGACCGTCAGCAATTTACCCTTTCGGTGCATGAACCGACAATCGAGCGATTCCTTTGCATTCCCCAATTTTGTTTCGGATATGACTTCCTTTAAAGTCGGCAGATCACTTTCACAGATCAAACCAGTGATTTTTCTCGTTTTAAGCTGTTTGACAGTATAGCCTGTCAATAATTGAGCGGCCGGGTTGACATCCAATATCTTCCCCTTCAAATCAATTGAAAAGACCGCATCAAGATTATGGTCAATGAGTGAGCGGTACCGTTGCTCGCTATCAATCAATCTATTCTTTTCTTTGAAGTTTTCTGTCATATCCCTAGTGACTGCTACAACATATTGAACTTTTCCTTCAGCTGCCTTGATGGGAGTCAACAGTGTCTCGCCAAAAACCAGTCTGTCATTCTCCAAGTCTACCTCATCATGGAAAACAACTTCCACTCCCTCTTTCACTGCCTTTATATAATGTTTTTTCAAAGGGTTCAGATGATCTTGAGGTAAAACCTCGTCCATCGTCCTGCCGATATCATGTGCAGCCATTCCAGCATGGATCAGTCCGTTCTCATTGGCAAATAAATAACGGAATTGATTACCCGGTTCGACTTTCATGATAAAAACAAGGTCCTTCACATGTTTAAAGATAATATCTGAAATCATCTGTTCTATTTTTGTCGAAACAAGATTGCTTTTTAGTTTTGTTATTCTTGATTGCTTGATCTGATTCATCTAACCATCCTCATTCCAGAAGTACAATTGTACCTGGTACATGACTCCGAACTAGTTTTATATTCCTATTTTACCTTTTAAAATAAGGAAAAACGATACTATTTTTTAAAAATTTACAATTTTTCGCTAAAAAACGACAATCACTAACTGTGAGGAGCCCTCCTCAAAAAAGCGGCATACACTGCATTAGAGGAGGAGATTTTATGTATCATATTGTTAAAAGAGGTGAGACGCTGGCAGTGATTGCCGCAAACTATCGCAGGTCGCTTCAACAAATACTGGCAGCAAATCCTGGTATTACCATACCTTCACTTATCTATCCTGGCCAGCGAATCGTCATTCCTGGACTTCCTGACCCGGCTACTATTCCTTACTCGATTTCGGTATCATTGGGCAGGAAAAGGCTTACACTTTTCCGCTCCGACAAGCTGATAAAATCCTATCCCGTAGGAATCGGGAAAATGCTGACGCAAACTCCTGTCGGCGAATTTGTGGTTGTAAACAGAGAACCTGATCCCGGCGGCCCATACGGCTCCATGTGGCTGTCGTTATCAAAAATTGGTTATGGCATTCATGGGACAAATAATCCAGGTTCGATTGGCAAGGCTGTTTCGAAAGGGTGCATTCGTATGCATAATCATGATGTGTTGGAGCTGGCTCGGCAAGTACCGAATGGAACTAGAGTAACGATCACACGATAATTCTCCATCGGAAGGCTTCTATTTCTCAATCAGCCAAATTAAGGGTATAATGATATTAGATAATGAAAGTCTTTATAAACCAATGCCGTAATAATGAAAGGAGCCTATCCCATTGAATAATGAAAGGAACAAGATCCCCTCACTCCGCCCAACGATCGAGAACCTCTCACAAGCAATCTTCACCGTGAACCGTCATGCCAAGACTGCTCCCAATCCGAAGTTTTTATATCAGTTGAAACATGATGCGATTAAAAAAATGCTTGCTGAAGGCAAAGCTAAGAAGACAGGACTCCATTTTTCAAACAATCCGAGAAACAGCCAGCAGCAATCAGATGTCTTGGTGGTTTGCGGTGAGTACACATTCCACATCCCGCCGACTAAACAGGACTTCGAGCAGCTTCCCCACTTAGGAAAACTCGATCAGTCAGTGAGAAATCCAAGGGCCTCCATTTCATTGACCAACGCGAAAAAGCTATTGTCATCCTACACAGGACTGAAAGAATCCAACGAAACCGCCGGAGCAGGCAGGGCGAGGAAATATGCCAAACCTGTATTCAAGAAACTGGGAGAACGGTATCCATAAAAGAAAGCTGGGTATTCAGCTTTCTTTTTGCTTTTTTTGAACTATAAAATCAACTCATCAATCATCAGCACCAGTTCACTAATCTCCGGCTTGCTGATCTGTGCATCTGCTCCCACTACACTCCCCTTATGCCGCAGTTCATTCGTGATCAAAGATGAAAAAATGATGACAGGAAGTTTTTGCAGAACGGAGTGCTCTTTAATTCTCTTAGTAAGATGATGTCCATCCATCTGTGGCATTTCTATGTCTGTGATCACCAGTTGTACTGACTCTGAAAAAACATCTGCATCTACTGCCAGTTGTTCCAGATAGGTTATGGCATCATGGCCATTCTCAAAGAATTCAAGGTACTGGAATCCAGCTTCACTCAAGGTGTCATGAAGCATTTTCCTTAACATTGCAGAGTCTTCCGCAATCACGATCTTTTTCATAGAGCGTTCCCTGGGACCAAGTTTCTTAACATCGCTAACCTTTATGCCAGACTCAGGGTTGATCTCAAGAAGAATTTTTTCAAAGTCCAGGAAAAGTACCATTTCTCCTCCCAGCTTGATGACTCCGATAATTTGGCTCTCCTGACCCTGATACATGTCTGACGGCTTCTCAATCTGAGACCAGGAGATTCGGTGGATTTGTGAAACTGCATGGACATGGAACACTGTCTTGATTTGATTGAATTCCGCAACGATGAACTTATCCAACTGTGGGTTTGTTGATTCTTTAAGCCCTAGCGCCGAAGCGACATTGATGACTGGCAGCACTTCGCCCCTCAGCTCCATGATTCCTTCAACAAATGGGTGAGCGTTAGGAATCGCTACTACCGGTACTGGGTTAAGAATTTCTTTCACTTTCATGACATTTATCGCAAACTTATTCTGGCCTATGCCAAATTCAACAATTTCAAGTTCATTCGTGCCTGATTCTAATAATATACTGCTGTCATTCATCATGATCTTCCTTCTCGTTATAGAATTAGTACTATATACCTCTTATCGGCAGGATGATTTAAACTGTTTAGTTAATGAGGTTGAATGTGCTATAGTAGTCAAAATGGCATGCCTGCATGGAAAATATACAGAATAAAACCAAATAAAAAAGCAAACCGAAAGCTCGGTTTACTTCTCTTATTTTAACGATTGCCGCTTTTCGAATGTCCCCTTGCTTCCGCAGCTTAATAAGTGCAGGTAGAAATGGTCAGTGCAAGCAACCTGTATATGAAAAGAGCTTAATCATTTAACTAATGTCCTGCCTAATACCGAATTTATCTGATTCTGATGATGAAGGTCGTGCTCGATAAAATCGATGATATATGTACCGACCGTCATGTGGTGGTCAGAAATTTTGAATGCCGCAGCCAAATTTTCATCATCCATTTTATCAAGCATCTTATGGAATTCTGCGCGTACGGCAATCAGTCCATCAAGAATTTCTTCCTTTGTGGCTGTATTTTCTGCATACTCTCTTGCTCGTTCGTTGACAATTTGGAAATCAGGATAGGAATCCAGTTCCGCTCCTTCTTTGAAATAAGGGAACCTTTCCTTTAATGAATATTGATCCCAGAAAAGCAGATGCGATACAACCGCTGCTACAGACCATTTCCCCTCCCCCAAAGGCATATTCCATTCAGAGTCCGTTAGACTTTTTAATGAATCAATCCATCCATCAAATTCTGTATAATGAGCTTTCATTTCTTCCATTTTCAAACAGATTCACTCCTTTTGATTCTTTCAATATTAATATTCGCTGCCATTTATAAATTTCCTTTTTGTTAGGCAGCCGTTCCATACACCTTTTGAGTTCATCATGGTAAAATAGTGATATTCAATCGGAGGGATGAAAGAAGTGGAACATTTAATTAACAATCGGGTTAAAAATATTGAAATATCTGGAATCAGGAAATTCTTTAACATGGTGGCAGATGTTAAAGACATGGTATCCCTGACCATAGGCCAGCCAGATTTTCCGACACCTGAACATGTCAAGGAAGCTGGCAAAAAAGCAATTGATGAGAACGTCACTACATATACACATAATGCTGGACTGATCCAGCTAAGAAAAGCTGCAACTGATTTTTATCGTAACAAATATAATGTAGATTATTCAGCGGATCATGAAGCGATTATTACTGTTGGCGCCAGCGAGGCTATAGATATCACTTTCAGGACCATTCTTGAAGAAGGATGTGAAGTGATCATCCCTGGTCCTGTTTATCCAGGGTATGAACCGATTATCAAGCTATGCGGTGCTACACCGGTCTATGCGGATATCAGGAATACACAATTCAGGATGACCGCAGAGTTGATTGAAAGTTTGATTACCGATAAAACAAGGTGTATCGTCCTTCCATATCCCTCAAACCCTACTGGAGTCAGTTTGAATGAGGCAGAACTGAAAGAAATAGCCCAGCTGCTTAAGGACAAGGACATCTTTGTCCTTGCGGATGAAATATACAGTGAACTGGTTTATGAGCAAAGGCATGTTTCAATTTCCCAATTCATGAAAGAAAAAACCATTGTCATCAACGGACTTTCCAAATCCCACTCGATGACCGGTTGGCGGATAGGCATGCTGTTTGCGCCTGAATATTTGGCCAAGCATATATTGAAAGTACATCAATACAATGTAACTTGTGCAACGTCGATTTCGCAAATGGCTGCTTTAGAGGCGTTGACAGCTGGGATTGATGATGCATTGCCAATGAAGCAGGAGTATGCTTCAAGGCGGGATTATGTATTCAGCAGACTCCAGTCTATGGGACTTGATGTAATCAAGCCAGAGGGCGCGTTTTATTTCTTTGTCAAAATTCCAGCTTCCAATATTTCATCATTTGATTTTTGTATGGAATTGGTCAATGGAGCAAAATTGGCAGTGGTTCCAGGGAGTGCTTTCTCTGAATTTGGAGAGGGATATTTCCGGCTTTCATATGCGTACTCAATGGATACGCTAAAAGAAGGGCTCGATCGTTTGGAAAGTTATTTGCGATAAAACTAGGAAAGCCGTTCCTCGTCAGCAGGAACGGCTTTTTATTATCCCTTATATTTTCCGTTATTCTTGGGAGCTTTCTCTTTTTTTGCTTTATCCTTATGGATCTTATTAGTCGCAGCACTGCCAATCTCATGTGAGAACTCAGAATCAATGACTGCAGAATCAAAACCCTTCTTGTTCTTTTGCTGCGGGTCGTTCTTTTTCGTCCTTTTAGCCATAAAAAATCCCCTCCTTTAGGTTATAGTATCTTTACCTGGAGAGGGGTCTATGACTAGCAAATATTATGTTTGTTTCCAATACTTATACAGCGCTTGAGTGCCGCTGTTTTCTTCGCCTTTTTCCGCTAGTTGTTCATACAGCGACAATGCCAAAGAAAGCCCTGGCACTTCCATATCCATCCGCTTTGCTTCATCGAGGGCGATTTTCATATCCTTGATAAAGTGCTTGATGTAAAAACCAGGCTCGAAATTACCGTCAATCATCCGTGGAGCCAGATTGGAGAGAGACCAGCTGCCTGCTGCTCCCGTCGATATGCTCTTCAACACGGTTTCCGGATCCAGCCCTGCTTTTTCTGCATAGATAATCGCTTCACATACTCCTATCATATTGGAAGCAATCGCGATTTGGTTGCACATTTTTGTGTGCTGCCCGGCACCTGCCTCTCCCTGGTGAACAATATTTGTTCCAAGGATATTAAGCAGTGGCTCTACCTTAAGAAAAGCCTCATCATCGCTGCCCACCATGATGGCAAGTCTTGCTTCGCGGGCACCAATATCACCGCCGGAAACTGGCGCATCAATTGCATGAATCCCTTTCTCTTTTGCCTTTTCATAAATTTCTTTTGCAAGGGATGGAGTCGACGTAGTCATATCAATTAAATAACTGCCTTGCTTTGCATTGGCGATAAGGCCGTCTTCACCCAGATAAATTTCTTCCACGTCTGATGGGTAACCGACAATCGTAAAAATGACATCTGCCTTTTGTGCTACGTCACGTGGAGAATCTGACCAGACTGCTCCTTTTTCCAGCAAATCAGCCGCCTTTTCCTTCGTCCTTGTATAAACAGTGAGCTGATAACCCGCATCAAGCAAATGCCCTGCCATGCTTTTTCCCATAACGCCGGTTCCAATAAAGCCAATTACCGTATCTTCTTTAGACAGCATATGTACTCCTTCTTCCCTTTTTATATTTTAGATATATTTTAACACTAGAAATAGCAAAAGGCCGAGAATTTACTCCTCGGCCTCCAGAACGATCTACCATTTTATGCGCAATGTTAGTTTACCCTGACAGAAGCCCTTCCAAACCTGTAATATGTTTTATTTGAAATAACTTTATTTAGTTAAATAAGTTCACATTATTCGATTTGACCTTGCGTCAAAATTATTCCTATACTATGTCTATACTATATTTAGGGGTGCGGATATGTTTTATAAAGAGCTATATGTAAATGACGGCAACAAACCGTTAAAAGCCATCATTAGAAACTACACAGCAGATGATTTTGACCAGTTGATCAGGATACAAAAGGAAGCTTTCCCGCCTCCGTTTCCTGAAGAACTCTTGTGGAATACCGAACAGCTGACCAATCATATTAACTTATTTCAGGATGGTGCACTATGCGTGGAAATCGGCGGCAGAATCGTCGGTTCCATAACTGGCTTGCTTGTTCGTTTAGACAATGGTGACGAAGACCATTCCTGGGCAGATATAACCGATAACGGCTATATCCGGAATCATAACCCGAAAGGCAATACCCTTTACATTGTCGATATTAGCATAAGTCCGGCTTACCGCAAGCTTGGGCTTGGAAAATGGATGATGCAATCTATGTATGAGACGGTCGTGAAATTAGGTCTTGAAAGACTTTTGGGCGGCGGCCGAATGCCAGGTTACCACTTACACTCTGCTGACATGTCCATTGACCAGTATGTAGAAAAAGTACTACAAGGTGAGTTGAAGGATCCAGTCGTTTCCTTCTTGCTGCGCTGCGGCCGTACACCGGTCAGACCTGTGGCAAATTACCTGGAAGACGAAGAATCAATGAATTATGGAATGCTGATGGAATGGAAGAATCCTTTTAGAGTTTAGAAGCTGCCTGTCTGGCAGCTTCTTTTATTCTTCTCCATAAGAGGTTCCGAAGTCGCTACGGCTTCTGACAGCTTTTCTGCTTTTTCCTGCAAACCTGTCTGAAGTTGCTCCGGCTTCTGACTTTTAATAAACTTAAACACAAAAAATGCCGGCTGATAATCAGCCGGCCAAATCTGGGGGAAAATGAGAATGATTAGCTTAATTAAAGTCTAACCAAAGTGCTTACTCATATATACCCGCCTTGTATAGGTTAAAACATTTTTTATATACAATTATATTACAAAGAAATTGCCTGGTTTACTGCTTCTACTACTTCTTCGGTAGTACTCATGTTGAGCACGTTTGAAGCCAGCTTTTCCATATCGGCTCTGTTTAAGTTCCTGATCAACGAGCGTGCTTTCAGGATTGAAGAGGCACTCATCGAGAACTCATCAAGGCCAAGACCAAGCAGGATCGGAATCGCTGTTTCGTCTCCGGCCATTTCACCGCACATGCCAGCCCACTTGCCTTCTTTATGGGCTGCATCAATGACCATTTTTACAAGTCGAAGGATTGATGGATTGTACGGCTGGTACAAGTAGGATACTTGCTGGTTCATCCTGTCCGCTGCCATTGTGTATTGGATCAAGTCATTTGTTCCGATGCTGAAGAAGTCGACTTCCTTCGCAAATTGATCTGCAAGGACCGCAGTAGAAGGAATCTCAACCATGATGCCTAGCTCGATATGGTCAGCAACCTCGATGCCTTCCTGAATCAATTTTGCTTTTTCTTCTTCAAGCATTGCTTTCGCTTCCCTGAACTCATTCAGAGTTGCGATCATCGGGAACATAACTTTCAAATTGCCATGTACACTAGCTCGCAAAAGAGCGCGCAATTGTGTACGGAAAATATCCACTTCCTCAAGGCAAAGGCGAATAGCCCTGAAACCAAGGAAAGGATTCATTTCTTTAGGCAGGTTCAAGTATGGAAGCTCTTTGTCGCCGCCGATGTCCAATGTACGAACAACAACCGGCTTGCCTTCCATGCCCTCAAGCACTGCCTTATAAGAAGTATATTGTTCTTCTTCAGTAGGAAGCTGGTCCCTGTCCATGTATAGGAATTCTGTTCGGTAAAGGCCTACTCCCTCGCCGCCATTCTCAATTACACCCTTCAAATCCTTAGGTGTACCGATATTCGCAGCAAGTTCAACATGATGGCCATCTGCTGATACAGATTTTTCATTGACGAGCTTAGCCCATTCAGCTTTTTGCTTTTCGAAATCTTCCTGTATTTTCTTATAGGCTTCAAGCACTTCAGGAGTTGGATTGAAATGAACTTCACCTTTCAAACCATCAACAACAACGATATCCCCATTGTTGATTTCTTCTGTAGCTGCCTTTGTGCCTACGACTGCAGGAATTTCCATTGAACGAGCCATGATCGCTGAATGGGAAGTACGGCCGCCGATGTTCGTAGTAAAACCTTTTACAAACTGGCGATTCAATTGAGCCGTATCAGAAGGAGTCAAATCTTCCGCCACGATGACTACTTCTTCAGCAATCATGCTAGGATTAGGAATCTGGATACCCAACAGATGGGCTAATACCCGTTTTGTTACGTCACGGATATCTGCCGCCCGTTCTTTCATATATTCATTGTCCATGGATTCGAACATGCTGATGAACATATCAGCCGTTTCTTTTAATGCATGCTCTGCATTAACATTTTCCGTTTTGATTTTGTCTTCGATGGGTGAAATCAATTCTGGATCGCTCAATACTAGAAGATGAGCATCAAAAATTGCTGCTTTATCAGCTCCTAAAGCAGTTCCAGCATGATCGCGGATTTTTTCCAGCTCAGCTTTTGCTGTCTGAAGCGCTGACTGAAAACGGGCAATTTCGTCTGCAGGAGCATCTATTGTCTTTTTTTCAAAAGAAAAATCCGGTTCTACCAGCTTATAGGCTTTCGCAATTGCAATGCCGTTTGAAGCGGCAATTCCCTGGAGAAAGCCCATTATTCAGCTAATCCTTCTTTTTTCAAAGTTTCTTCTAGTGTGTTAAGAGCATCTTGCTCGTCGCTTCCTTCAGCGATGATTGTGATTTCTGCTCCCTGGCCGATACCTAAAGACATTACACCCATGATTGACTTAAGGTTAACCTTTTTTTCTTTATATTCTAAGTGCACTTCTGAATCGAACTTGCTTGCAGCCTGTACCAGCATCGTTGCAGGGCGTGCGTGGATTCCTGTTTCAGCAACAACCTTGAATTGTTTTTGTACCATACTATATCATTCTCCTTTTAATTAGATGATTAAGATGACCATACATGATGCCTTTCCAAACTAAATGGTTCAATTCAGCGAAAGGTCAAAACTCAGGCCTAGCCAAAATGATATTTGTATTTTACCCATTTGTATTGTTCTTTCACACCATATATTGTTTCCAATCATTTCCGCAGAAATTCGGATTGGCATCCCACACAAAAGAATAGCATTTTGCATAGTCATAGACAATGAAAAAACATTGATTTTTAAAGGTTTTGAGCATTTTTTTCAGTAAAACGTTTTCATTTTATCGAAATTGTGACAAAAAGTATTTTATCGTCTGAAAAGGTGTTTGAAGTTTTCCTTCAAACTTTTTTTGCTCTCTTCCTTCTTTACTTTTTCCAATGCGTTGATTTGCTTTTTGACCTTCTTTATTTCGTCCTTAAACCAACCATCCGATTTTTCGTTCAGCTGCTCACCATACCTGACCTTTTCATACGTCTGGATCGTCCGTGGGTCATATTGTATGCTAAGCCTGTCGAACCATTCTTTGACATCTTCATGGTTAAGCCGGCCCAGTTCCTTTTTATGTGCATATTTTTCAAGCTGGAAGATTTCCTTCCTTATCTGGTTTTCAGGAGCCGCTTTCTGCCTTCTTGTAAACTCACCGGTATTTGCTCCCCCTTCGATATGGGCAGTCGTTATTAATCTGGCTTCTGGCGCTTCTTCCTCCCTCTGCATGCTGAAAAGACTGTTTTTTTTATAAATGAAATAAAAACCAATGGCAATCAGGGCAGCGAAAAGAATAGGTCCCCAGAAATCCGGGTCGAAAACCTGCCGGGACTGCTCAAATGGTGATTCATTTTCCATATTCGGCAACTGTCCCGAAAATGCTTTGTTGGCTCTGGCCTGCATATCCGCCGAACCAATCCAGGCAAAAAAGGGATACAGCAGCATGGATAGCGTCCACCCTGCCACTTGCAGTACAAAAAAGAACATTTCTTTTAAAATACCTCTTCCTAAAGTTAATACAGCAACAAGGAGGAGAATAATCCCCAGCAGCTTCGAGTAGGTGACTGCAAATCTCCTTTTCAAAGCCAGTTCGACATCAATCCACTTCAGCAAAAATTGCCCTGACAATATAAACAGCAGCTGGAAGAGAAGAAGGAACACGATTTGGATCAAATATGAGCCGCCATAAAAATAAGCAAGCGGCGAAAGAAATAACCCAATCAAAAAGGTGAGGACTAGCCAGACACTTTCTGAGTGACTCGTTGAATCCTGGTGGAACTTAAGCACTCTCCAAAAAATGAATATTGCCATAATCCCTGTATAAAAGTTCTCAAGATTGCTGAAGCTGCCTGCAGCAAAGAGAAGCGGCATGAATACAAGAAGATACATAGGCTTTGCCAGACGCGGCTTCAGCTCCAATAAAAGCGTGAAGAGAATGGAGGCTGCAGCGGCTATTATCATAGTTGAAAACAAAGGCATTCGTTGTGATGATAGCAAATGAAATAGCACCAGAATGAGGCTTACAAAAGTCCACTCTATAAAAAAGCGAAAAAATACATTTATGACACGGCTTGTCATTTGCCTGCCACATCCTTCAAAATAATTTTCATCGGCTCCAATAATGCATGTTCATTATGCATTTTCAGCTCGAATAACTGGACACCAGCATTTGTCCATTCCTGAATATAGGAATCCGCACCCCTTGTCCGGATTCCGGCATGGATCATGGTCGGCGCAATCGGCAAATGCCGCTTGTAAAAGAACAGCATTTGTTCATGCGGGATTGTTGGTGAATGAAAATCGGCGATAGCCAGTAAGTCAAGCAGCTTTTGCAGATGATCCTTCCCGGATCCCAATGGCAGGTAGGTAAATGGTGTAAATCCAGCAGACCTGATATTCAGGCAGAGCGAGAAGGGAATATTTCTCCGGTTAAAGAAATAAGCCATTTCCGCTGTACTGCTCATCAAAAACTCCAGCTTGCCTGTCACTGAGTAACCATCTGAAATATTGATGAACAATACGGCACCTGCTTCGTTAATTCGCTCATATTCCTTCGTCTGCAGGACCATCTTCCTTGCACTTGCTTTCCAATTAATTCTGTTGAAGCTGTCTGTCGGCAGATAATCCCTTGTGCCTATTGGTCCCATATTATCTTCGAATAGTGAGAAAAAAGATGGATTCTGGCCTGGCTTAACTGACTTATGCTTATCCAAATTATGCACCGAAATAGTTTGTGGATAGACGAGCGCCTCGTTATTGATTACGTCAGAGAACTCAAGAATTGTATCTCCGAAACCAAAGAAATGCGGTATATGGAGCTCCATTTTCCTTATCTTTGATAATCCTCGCTTTTCTGCGGCAAATGGAACATTAATCATAATCCTTTCTCGCTGTCCAACAGAAAACGGCAGGCTTACATCGACTCTTGAAGAATGGATATGATATTCACCCATCACAGGGACGACCGCACTATCAAAATAAATGGAGAGATTTCCTTTCATGATCGGAAGCCCTTGATTGTGAAACTGAAGGCTCCACTCTCCTTTGTCCCCGATAAAGAAGCGATTCCGTTTACGTTCATTATCAAAAAACAAACCTTCTCCTATATGCTTCAGATAATAGGAATTTCCTCCAGCGATAAATAGGATCATCAGGCCGACACCGAACATCAGCCAGGAATTTATGTAAAAGCTTGCGATCAGTAATAAAATTCCGAGAAAAGCCAATATGGATAGAAAACGGTCCTCGATGACGATTTTTTTCCATTGCATGTGCTTAAACCTCTACTTCAACAGGCAGCGGAATGGATTCCAGCAAATCCTCGACTACTTTTTCGGGAGTCATTGTCAGCGATGCCTCAGCAGATAAATAAATTCTGTGTCCTAACACAAAGGGAGCCATCTCTTTGACATCATTCGGTACTACATAATCTCGACCCTTAATCAGTGCTCTCCCTTGGGCTGCCTTTACTAATGCAAGCGTCCCTCTCGGACTGATTCCTAATTCAATCGAAGAATGGTTCCTTGTTTTTCGTACAATCTGCAATAGGTAATCTTCAACAACCTCAGTTAACTTAACATTCATGATTTCCTGCTTCAATGAATTGATATCCTCTTCACTGATAACCGGGTTGACTTCTTTCGCTGATGTTCCAAATCTATGTTTTTTGATCATTTCCTTTTCTTCAGTAACTTCTGGATACCCCAGGGATAACTTAATAAAGAAGCGATCCATCTGCGCGATCGGAAGCTGGAATGTCCCCTGCTGTGATTCCACAGGATTCTGGGTTGCGATTACGAGGAAAGGGGTTTTCAAGGGAATCGTGTGACCGTCGATTGTTACCTGGTGTTCTTCCATAGCCTCCAGCAGGCTTGACTGGGTTCTCGGAGTTGCGCGATTGATTTCATCTGCCAGAAGAATATTGGTGACAATTGGGCCTGGTTTCAATTCGAACTCCTGAAGTTTAGGATTAAAAAACTGGATTCCTGTAATATCACTGGGCAAGACGTCAGGTGTAAATTGAATCCTTGAGAATTGTCCGCTTATTGCACGTGCAAATGTTTTAGCCAGCAGCGTTTTCCCCGTCCCTGGCACACTTTCCATAAGTATATGGCCATTATTCAAAAGGGCAATCACCATCATCTCTATTTCATCATCTCGCCCGACAACATTTTTACCTATTTCTATTTTTAACTGCTCTAGTTTATTTGCCAGTTCCATTCATTTTCCCCCTAATGTGAATGTTCTTTTGGTTTCCTTTTAAAAGCTTATAAAAAGTTTACCATCAGCCAGTAAAAATGTGAATTTTCAACCATTTTTATCCAAATGAAAAGGAGCACTTTTTCCAAGTGCTCCTGATAGATTTATTTTGTTAAAAAGAAACCTTCTTCCTGAACTACATTTAAAAGCTTATCCAGCTCCTGACTTGCTGAAATGGTCTGTACGCTTAGAAAACCTGTTTCCTTCGCGGCTGAAATCATTTCTCTTCGTTTGAGTTCGATTTCTTCCATTAGCCTTTCAGGGGACAATGTTTCCATCAGCGATCACCTCACCAGTCTATGTTAATATTTTACTACTATTCCACTAATAGGGATAGTAAATTTTACACTGACAGACCGCTTTTTCTTCTTATTTAGCTCCTTGCCTCATCTATATATCTGAAGATGACATCTCCGCCTCTTTGAGCGATTCCCTTAAAATGTTTGAAATCATCCCTTTTCACAAGAAATTCACGAAATTCCATGAAATCTTGTTTCGCGACAAAGATTTCCTCTACTTCGTTATTTTTTAAACTTTCCAGCATTCTAATAGCCTGTTCTTTATCCAAGTGAACCACCTCAAGTTTCTTATACTATGACTATTTTATCTTCTGGTGATGAATTTGCAAATCCCTTTGCCATGTTTTCGGAAAGGTATGGAGGGAATGAAATGATAAACAAAATAATTTTTTTCTGGATGGAAATGTATTTCTTTTATATAATAGGTAATATAAATTGAATTTTCTAACTTTTATAAAATGAAAATTTCGTGAACATTCAAATTTAATGCGGATTTTCCTTTACGCTAGGTAAAAATTAAGGCAAAATGTTAGTAATTCGAAATATAACGAAGGAGCGAGTTTATTTGAAGAAAGCCGAAGTTGGAAATGTAATCGAATTCAAAGAAGGACTGCAAGGTGTTGTAGAGAAGGTAAATGAAAACTCAGTAATTGTTGATTTAACATATATGAACAATTTCCGGGATCTGGAGCTCGATCAACGCACTGTCATCAATCATAAAAACTATAAAATTGTTAAAGACGCAGCCTACTAATCTAGAAATGCGCAAGCGGCTTGCTCAGCCCCGACAAGCGCTGGAGGGCCGAACAGTGAAGTCGTTCTTTGACTTC
>NZ_JAGGQP010000049.1 GCF_018613235.1 Bacillus sp. ISL-41 | reverse complement strand
TCCTGACTGCTGTGCTTGCAAGCATAGGGACCGCAGGTGTTCCAGGCGTTGGTTTGATCATGCTGGCCATGGTCCTCCAATCTGTAGGTCTGCCTGTTGAAGGGATTGGGCTGATACTCGGCATCGACCGTCTGCTTGATATGGCACGTACCGCTGTCAATATTACTGGAGATGCAGCTTGTGCAGTCATTGTCTCTGAATCTGAGAAAAAGCATGTGTTAAGGCCGGAGAAAAGCAAAGTGAAAAAGGTGGCGGACAACCGCTCTCTTGAATATTTAGATTAAAGTAGAAGAGACCCCGCCTTGCTGGCGGGGTCTCCTTGTTCAGGTTATATGTCAGATTTCGATTCTTGTCAAAGGCAGCAGCATGATGAAAGATGTTTTGTCAGGTTCTGATGAACAGGCGAGTATGCCTTTATGCTTTTCGATGATTTCCCTGCACACGAACAATCCAAGTCCGGTCCCAAGTGTTTTGGTCGTGACGAAGGGCTCAAAGATGGTTTTTAACAAATTGTCGGGTATGATTGGCCCATTATTCGAAATTTCTATTTTAATATGGGTATCATTCACGAAAAATCCTTTGATTTCAATATGTGGATCATCACGGTACTGGCTCAATACATCAATGGCATTGAAGATGATGTTGATGAGGACCTGCCTGATTTCATCAGCATAGCCGTACAAATCCATCTCCTCTGCTACCTCCTTGATCACCCGGACATTCGTGTCAAGGATACTGGGATAGAGGAAATTTAAAACCTCATCAATCATTTTATTCAAAGAGAAATGTGTCTTTTCTTTTCCAATCAGCTCTTTTTTTGATAGCAGCAAAAATTGCGAAATTCGAAAATTCAGTTGTTCTAGTTCGCTTGAGATGATATCCAGATACTTCATATCTTGATGTTCAGATCTCAAAAGCTGGATGAAGCCCTGAATGGAAGTCAATGGATTACGAAATTCATGGATGAAGCTAGACGTCATTTGCCCAAGCAATGTCAGCCTGTCTTTATGTGTTGAATCGATGAACTGGTTCTTTTCCTCGATGATCTTGTTTTTCTGTTCATTATAATAGGATACAGCGTAATACAAAAAGGTATCGAAACAGTAATTGATCGAGTTGATGGCCTCTTGCATTTCTGTCCATTCCATATTCATTTTATGAAGATGCTTGTATAGAACGGAGCGTCCAGAATTGACATTATAGACAAAATCGCCAATGTTAATGTCAGCACGCACCCGTTCTTCTCCGACCATGAAAGCAAGCTCCTGAATATGTTCTTCCAATTCTTCGCTTGTCTTAGAAAACACCGAGAGAATGACTGCATACATTCTCTCAGCGTTCTTGCTTATTTTCTCTTTATATGGATCATCTTCTGAGACGATTATTTTTTCCGTCCAGTCAGCTATGAGCTTTTCTTTTTCACTAGTCAGGAAGCTAAGCAATCGGTTATCCGTAATTGGCAGCATTTCATTAAGTCCCCCAGTTTTTCATTTCGGTATTAAAGATTCGAGGAAAAACCCGAAATCCCTTTGTCGAATATTAAGAACATCCGCTGAATTGCGTCGAATAGCTAAAATCGTGACAAAAGAACGATTTTTTTAGCAACAATGAAAGAGTTTTGTCTATTGTGTCATCGACATTTATTGGGAAGTGCGGAGTTGCTGAAAGGTTATACTTGTTATTGAATGGAAGAAGTAGTATATTCATAGTGTAGAAACTAAATAATAACCACAAGGGGAGCTGCGTGAAGCAGCTGAGAGTGAGCGGCCGAGTTCTTACCCTTTGAACCTGTTAGTTAATGCTAGCGAAGGAATGTGGATGCGATAGGAAAGCAATCTTGGGAATCCTATATCGATCCCCACGATTGCTTTTTTTGTTTCTGAAGCAGAAAAGGCGTGTTAGAAACGGACCTCATTCTGAAAAGAAGGAGGAACAAAATATGAAACAAAAACAAACTCTCTTTTTAGTGGAAATAGCCGTATTTTCCGCACTTGCTTATTTGCTTGATTTATTTTCCGGATTTTTATTTTCAAGAATCTGGCCCCAGGGCGGGTCAGTGTCGATTGCGATGGTGCCTGTATTCCTGATGGCATTCCGCTGGGGAGTAAAGGGCGGCGCAATAACCGGGCTGCTGCTGGGACTTTTGCAGTTCATCCTTGGCTTCTCTCAAATATACCACCCTGTACAGGGATTCATCGATTACTTGGTGGCATTTACTGTGCTGGGAGCTGCCGGTATTTTTGCAAGGCAGATCAAGGAAAATATCCAGAATGGGAATAAGAAAAAGTGGATTGGTTTGATCATCGCTGGTACCTTCATTGGAAGCTTGATTCGCTTTATCGCTCATTTCTTTTCGGGGTGGATCTTTTTTGGTGTATGGGCGCCAGAAGGACAGCCAGCCTGGCTTTATTCAATAATCTATAACGGTACCTATATGATTCCGAGCATGATCTTAAGTGCCATTATCATTATTCTGGTCATCGGCTACGCACCATCGAGAATGGTTAAGTCTACACCTGTAAGCAATAAAATGTAGCAGATAGGAGAGCTGAAAAGCTCTCCTATTTTTAATGCGCATTATATACCTATAAGGGTATATAATGGAAAAGAAGAGATTCTTGGTAAAAATATTGTCAATTATATGGAGTTTGCAATAATTATACGCTGTAAGCGTAATCTTAGTGATTTATGTCACAGTGTAACTCGCCTTCAACTGGTTAAATAAAGATAATCATTCTCATTTAGAAAAAAGAATCTCAAAGAGTTTCATCATAACTATTAAACTAAAAAAAGGTGATGGCTATGCTGGGAAAATTAAAGACTGGTGAAAAAGGCCGGATCATGAATATTGCTAGTGCTGACAAATTTGTCAGAAGAAGATTGCTTGATTTGGGAATCGCAGAAGGCTCAGAAGTGTGTGTAAAATGCATACTGCCTTTTGGCGGCCCAGTCATGGTTGAGTCCTGCGGGCAATGCATCGGCATCCGCCGAAAAGAAGCCTTAAGGATTGAAGTGGAGCGAGTATGATGAATATCGCGCTCATTGGCAACCCGAACACTGGGAAAACATCATTATTTAACAACTTAACAGGTTCCTATGAATATGTCGGCAACTGGAGCGGGGTAACGGTCGAAAAGAAAGTTGGACTATTTAAAAATGGCAGTGGCCAGCTTATTGACCTTCCAGGGGTGTATACCCTCAATCCGCTTTCTAAAGATGAAGGTGTTGTGACGAATTTCTTCCTGAATGAACCATTCGAAAAACTTCTGAATATCCTGGATGCTTCTCAGTTAAGGCGCAATCTTCACCTTACTATGCAGCTGTTGGAATACGGTGCCCCTGTCATTATTGGCTTGAACATGCTGGATGTGGCTAAAAACCGGGGTATTCAAATTGATATTGCTAAACTGTCTCAATCATTGGGCGTTGCAGTAGCACCTGTTGTTGCCAGGTCAGGCAAAGGATGTAATGAACTTGCAGAGCTGGTGACTGGCGGAGTTATTGGCACCGGGAAATCGAATCTCATTTATTATGGAAAAGCGATTGAAACGGGTATCCTTGAGCTTGAGAGCAAACTGGACGGAAAGACACAACACCCGGTTCGCTGGCTTGCACTTCAGCTCTTTGAAGGCAATCCCTATGTGAAAAGCTATCTGGAAACTATTTTGCCATCGGGTGAGATTGACACCTTGGTTAACCATGTTTCTGTTTCCGAACAGCAAAATTCGGGCAGCAAACAATCGCTTGACCAGATCATCCATCGCAAACGCAGTGAAGCGATCGATAAAATAGTAACAGAGGCAGCCACCACAATGGAAAATAGTAAGATTCCATTGACAGAGAAGGTTGACATGCTCGTAACGAATAAATTCCTGGGAATCCCGATTTTTCTTGTGCTGATGTACATGATGTTCATGCTTACCTTTGACTGGCTTGGCTTCCCGCTGTCAGACGCATTGGATTCATTTCTGTCCGGACCAGTAACATCGGGAATCACAGCAGCACTGACTGCAGCCGGTGCTTCTTCATTTATCCAGGACCTGGTTCTTGATGGGATTGTAGCCGGGGTAGGGGGAGTCCTCGTCTTCGTACCGCAAATCTTCATTTTGTTCTTTTTCATATCCTTGCTTGAGGATTCAGGTTATATGGCCCGTGTCGCACTGGTTATGGACCGATTAATGGAATCCGTCGGTTTGAACGGAAAGGCATTCATTCCGATGATGATCGGATTTGGCTGTAATGTACCTGGCATCATGGCAGCAAGGACGATTGAGACGCCTAAGGAAAGACTGATGACCATCCTGTTGACTCCGCTTATGTCATGTTCGGCGCGGCTGCCTGTTTACGCATTGTTTGTCGGAGCGTTTTTTGTAGAACATAAAGCAACTGTCGTTCTGAGTTTGTATGTGTTGGGGGTAGTGATCGCCCTTTTGCTTGCAAAGGTATTCTCGAAAACCCTATTGAAAGGTGAAACTTCAGTATTCGTCATTGAACTTCCGCCATACAGGCTGCCACAGGCAAGAGCACTTTGGAGAAGCACGTGGGATAAAGGGAAGGGATTCGTAAAAAAGGCAGGAACATTTATTTTTGCCGGGTCCGTCCTGATTTGGCTGCTTGCCTACGCTGGCCCGGAAGGCGTGAATGTAAGCATGGATGATAGCTATTTAGCGGTTCTTGGAGGTATTTTCGCACCCTTATTTGCCCCTATAGGCTTTGGGACTTGGCAGGCCAGTGCATCACTTTTCACCGGTTTCCTGGCAAAAGAAGCTATTATTTCAACGATGAATATCATTTACTTTGTACCTGATGAAGCGAGTCTGCAAGGTTTGCTTGCTGTTCATTACACACCATTAGCTTCATACAGCTTCATGGCATTTATCCTGTTATACGTTCCTTGCCTTGCAACTGTAGCAACCATTTATAAGGAAACTGCTTCCAAACGCTGGACAGCTTTTTCAATCACTTATGCCCTGGTTATTGCATATGCATTGTCTCTGGTTATTTATCAAGGCGGTAAGTTGTTAGGACTAACCTAAACCTTGAAGGAGGAAGGATCTATGATTGCAAACATCTTAATCGGAGGAGCCATATTCGGATATGCCGGCTGGGCCTTCTATCGGTTCATCAAGAAATCAAAGGAAGGAAAATGCGCTGCCTGCTCCATCCAAAGCTCATGCTCAACCAGCTGCAGTGTCACTCAGGAAAAAAAAACAAAATAAATCAATCGGAATGCAGACATCTGCATTCCTTTTTAAAAGGATTTTTCAAAAACTGTAATGCCTTAATTATCGAATGTAAAAATGAATTAACGCGTCAATACTGAGGGTAAAATAAAAAGTATTTTTAATTCCAACTAATTTGGTGTAAAATTACACCAAAAGCATTTCAAAGGAATGAAGCGGATGACCAGGGATGAAATCATAAGCAGGGTATCGGAAAAAATAAGGGTACTTCGAGCAGAAGTTGGTTACACACAGGATAAAATGGCTGATATCATCGGAATCTCCAAAAAGACGCTTGTCCAGATTGAAAAGGGCAGGGCTCAAGCCGGCTGGTCGACAGTCGTGGCCATAGCAGCTCTGTTCAGGGAAACAGAGACTATCCAGTTTTTGTTCGGAAATGAACCATTAGAGGTACTTGAAACTATTGCCCATGAAGGTACAGATTATCGAAAAGAAAAAACATTAGGTGGCAAAGTCTGGTGGCGCGAAGTATCAAGGGTTGGCGGATTTGTAATGCAGCAGAACATCCTTAGCCAGCATTACAGGATTTTGGATCAAGATGATTTCCGGATATTCAGCAGCTTTGAAGAAAAGGAGACAATGGAGCGGTTAGAAGAAATTGCAGCTGAAGCATTGAAGGGATAAAGCAAGCGAACTGATGAAAAAAGCAGCCGGGTAGTGGCTTTACACCCCGGCTGCTTTTGATTTTATTTGGCGATAAGTACATGGCAATGAGCGTTATTGGCAACCTTTTGGCTTACTCCACCAAGAAGCTTGCGCTTGATGCCTTCTTTTCCGGACTGTCCAATGATGATCAAATCAGCCTCTACATCCTTTGCGTACTCCACAATACTCTCGGATGGACTTCCTTCCAGGATGGAGTATTCAGTATCGAGGTGAAGCGCATCAAGTTCCGCTTTTGCGTTATTGAAAGCTTGTTCAGAGCTGTGGGTTATGATTGAGTGCTCTGATTTATCAAGTGCACCTTGCTCCATAGCCAGTGGAGGGACCTGGATGCCATCTGCCGGAAAGCTGTTGATTGGCAGATGCTCAATGGGACGCTCAGTCGTTTCAACCAGTTCACTCTTGACTTCCTCTTCATAAACATGGCCTACATACAATTTGACCCCATCTTTTTCATTAGTGAATTCCTTTGCCAGCTGCAGGGCTTTCTTGCTGCCTTCAGAATCATCGTAAGCGAGCACTACATTTTTTATTCCAGCCATATAGATCAACCTCCAAAATTAGTTCTTCTTACAGTTCAATACCCATTTTTGAAATAGAACTAACCGACCTAATAATTTCCATATACCCTCAAAATTTCTCAAAACGTGGCGAACCTTGTTGTAAAGCTTTTCAAATTACAGGAGTAGGGAGTGGCTGGTGTGTTATCTCATTCTCAAAAGCCGATTCATCCGACAATACGGAAATGCATGCAGCACCTGGATGTCATTCAAGCAGATGACAAAACCAAGCAAATCGTCTATATGTATATGGAAACACTTCTCCGTGAAAGTAATATGGCAGCTGTCAGCAAGCCGGAACCAGTAGAATCACAGATTCATAATTAGTAAGAACAACTGATGCTTATTTCAAAAACTACCGCAGATTTCGGACGATCTTGCGGTTTTTTGTTGTTTAGTTTGAAGTGAAGAGGGGTTCGGACAAAACAACGTCTCAAACGAAAGATTTTGTCCGAAGTCATGCCGTGTGCGGCCAAAACAAAGATATGAATTTGTTCTGCTTTTTGCTTGCTTATATGTCTTTTTTCCTCATAATTAGCCAATTTGTGTTAATAGCTTTTAAAAATGGGTAAAAGAAAGTGTCATATTTATAAACTATTTTTAAAAGGTTGGGGTGCTCAGTGAGCAAAAATTCAATAGTTACACGTTTTCTAAGAGGCTGGAAAAGGCTACATATGAACCAGGTGCTTGTATTATCGGTTTCAACTGCGGTACTGGCTTTCTTGAGTTTTTTTCATGTGTATTCTGAGGGGGCTGACATTAGCGCGTTGAATGATGACATGGCACAGTCAACCGTCATCTATGATGCTAATGGCGAAGTTGCCAGCAAAATTTCGGCACTGAAAAATGAAGGGATCAAGATAGAGGATGTTCCGGACCATGTCAAGAATGCCGTCATTGCCATAGAGGACCACCGATTTTATGAACACGACGGGGTGGACTTGGTGGGCATTTCGCGGGCATTTGTCCAGAATGTCAAAGCTGGAAGCATTGTTGAAGGTGGAAGTACAATCACACAGCAATTGACAAAAAATGCTTTGCTTTCGAGTGAAAAGACTTATAAAAGAAAGCTCGAAGAATTTTTCATGGCGAGAGAGATTGAAAAGCAATACTCAAAAGATGATATCATGCAAATGTACTTGAACCGAATTTATTTCGGTAACGGTTCTTGGGGGATTAAAAGGGCTGCTATGGGTTACTTTGGAAAGGACGTTAAAGATCTTTCCATCAGCGAAGCAGCCATGCTCGCAGGTTTGATCAAGGCGCCGTCTGCACTTGATCCCAATAGAAATTATGAAGAAGCGATTGAAAGAAGAAATCTTGTCCTTCAAATGATGAAAACTCATGGCTTTATCAAAGAAAAGGAATATGAACAGGCAGTTGCCGAAGAGATTGTCCTTAATGAAAAAGGCGGAGACCCGCTGCGCGGCAAGTATCCATATTATGTAGATCATGTCATTGATGAAGCAATCAAGAAATACGGCCTGACGCAGGAAGAAATTTTGACAGGTGGATTGCAAATTTATACCGAGCTTGATGTAACAATGCAATCGTCTGTGGAAGCGACTTACGCGAAAGATGCACTTTTTCCAAAAGGCACTGATAAGCAAATCGTCCAAAGTGGCGCTGTTCTGGTCGACCCAAAAACAGGCGGGATTCGTGCCCTTGTAGGCGGGCGCGGTGAGCATGTATTCCGTGGCTATAATCGGGCTACGCAATTAAAAGCACAGCCTGGCTCGACGATGAAGCCGCTTGCCGCATTTGCACCAGCGCTTGAAGAAGGCTGGGGTGTTACGGACATGCTGAAGGACGAAGAGATGGAATTCAAAGATTATAAGCCTCAAAACTACAATGATAAATATAAAGGCGAAGTTCCGATGTATGAAGCATTGAGAGATTCATTGAATGTGCCTGCTGTATGGCTGTTGGATGAAATAGGCATTGTTAAGGGAATGGAATCTGTAAAGAACTTTGGCATTAATCTTGATCCAAAGAACGACCGTAATCTGGGACTAGCGCTTGGTGGCCTATCGACTGGGGTATCACCAGTTACAATGGCTGAAGCATATTCAGCATTCGCCAACAATGGCGAGCGTCATGAAACGCATGCCATCACTAAAATTATTGATAAAGAAGGCAATACAATAGTTGAATATAAAGGGAAGAAAAGCAAGGCTGTTTCAAAAGAAACCGCTGAGAAAATGACGACGATGCTTCTTGGTGTCGTCCAGGAAGGTACAGGAAAAGGTGCGCAAATTCCTGGAAGGGAATTAGCGGGCAAGACCGGCTCGACACAGGTTCCGATTGAAGGCGTCAAAGGAACGAAGGACCAGTGGTTTGTAGGGTATACTCCACAGCTTGTTGGCGCTGTATGGGTTGGTTACGACAAGACAGACAAGGAACACTTTTTAACCACGACGAGCAGTGAAGGAGCCGCCTTGATCTTCAAGGACTTTATGACAGAAGCATTGAAAAATACCAAAGCACAATCCTTCAATGTTCCTCCGCTTTCAAAATATATCGAGGAACACAAGAGGCAGCAGCGTGCCAAGTCTGTAAAAGAGCTCGAGTCAAGGATTAAAAAAGAATCTGAAAAGCTTAAGAAGCAATGGGAAGAAGCAAAAAAGAAGCTGAAAGAGAAAAAGGAAAAATCAAAAGAAGAAGCAAAAAAGAAAGAGAAAAAGGAAACAGATACTCAATCTGCCGGAGCATCAACGAATTCTGACAGCAGCAATGACACCAGTGAGAAAAAAGATAATGGGGATTCCGAGGATGCTGGTGGAAGCGGCGGAGAAGGAAATACCGGTGATGAAGGAAATACCGGTGATGAAGGAGATACCGGTGGAGAAGGAGATACTGGTGGAGAAGGAGATACTGGTGGAGAAGGAGATACCGGTGGAGAAGGAGATGCTGGTGGAGAAGGAGATACCGGCGGAGAAGGAGATGCTGGTGGAGAAGGAGATACCGGCGGAGAAGGAGATACCGGTGGAGAAGGTGATACTGGCGATGATGGTGACACTGGAAACACCGGGGATTCTGGAGATGAGTCTTCAGATGATAAAGAAAAAGAAAGCAATAACTGATACTAAACTAGCACAGGGGATACGCCTCCTGTGCTATTTTTTTAGGCAAGTACTTGGTTAGGAAGCATTGACAGCTGGATTTATTCCGAGTATCTCGCGGTCATCAACGGGTATACTCAACAAGATTCCCAGAGTGAATATAAAAAAGACCTGCTCGCAAGCAGGTCTTTACTGTACTCAAATTAGATTAAGCTTAAAAGGAAACCGATTACGACGACAGCGCCGATTATCATAAGAATTGTTCTTACCATGAAACTTCACCTCAGTTACTATTTTATCTATTACTGTGACTATTACTGTGACTATATTTGGAATGATTCAGAAGACTCGATCAGTCGCTTGCGTTTTACGCGAAGGACAGACGCTTCATTTGTAAGCAGCTTAGTCAGCTGGTTTAATTTCGGTTCTACATTTGTACCTTCCATAATAATTTTTAAAGTTGTATTTGGCTCCACTGTCAGCAGGAAGGAAACAAGCTTAGACAATGAAGTGGCCTCAACTGCCTTTTGGCCGCTGTACAAGTAAGTAGTACCATCCAACTTTTTGGCAGCTTGATAGATTTCAAGCATTTTTTTCATTGTGAATCTTTTTTGGACCATAACATTAGATGACATAATCTCTTTCATTTATATAAACTCCTTTATTGAATCATTTTTATTAGGTTAGTAGAATATTACCCCGTTAAGTTGGTCTGAAAACCTATAGAGGTGAAATTGGGCGATGTTGGCAGGCAAACCAGCGTAAAGAGTATTTGAAACCAGATTAGTTCCCGGTCGCAGAAGCACTCGGTCTCAGGATGTAGAAAGAAACAGTCAGGAGAAAGTATATTGTTGCCTGAGTTTCAGGCTAATATAAAGCTATTAAAAGAGATGCGAGGAGCAGACAATTATGAAAAAATTTGCGGAGATTTTCAGGAACAGGAGCTTCACGAAGTTATTTTTAGCAAACTTCACTTCCCAAATGGGCAGTACGATTGGATTGACAGCTTTCATGTTTTTCTTGCTGGATCGTTTCAGCTCCCAGCCTGCTTATGCGACGATAACCGAACTGATGTATTCCTTGCCAATGCTTTCGGTATTTTTCCTGATTGGCGTGTTTGCTGACAGGATGGACCGGCAAAAAATCGCCATTTATTGTGATTGGATTAGTGCGGGATTATCTCTCGCATTGATTGCTGCTATTTATATTGGCTGGATGCCGATGATTTTTGCTGTCCTGTTTTTGAGAAGTGCCGTTCAAAAGTTCTTTTTCCCGGCCGAGCATGGGATGGTACAGGGAATATTGAAAAAAGAGGACTACACAACTGCGGCTGGTTTGAACCAGCTCGTGATGAGCCTGTTCATGTTGTTTGGCAATGGTCTCGGTGTTCTCGCTTACTGGTCGATTGGCATTTATGGCGCGATATTAGTTGACACTCTGTCGTTTATCATTAGTGCACTTCTCATCCAGAAGACTGATGTTTCAAAGGAGGCGCGGCTGCCGAATGGCTCCCATACACTAAAGGATTTGAACGTCAAATTGGTCTTCAAGGATTTTAAATATGGTTTTATGTATGTCATGAGCAGCAAGCTGTTGTTTACTCTGATCATCGGTTTTTTCATCTTTGGAATTGTAAATGGCGGATTCTCCGTCATGCCTATTTTCATTCTGAAATATAAACTGGCTCCCGAAACGTATGAACAATACTCGATTGTCATTGGTTTTGTGTTTGGTATCGGCGTGTTGATTGGAAGCTTTATTGCGTCATTACTTTCTCAAAAAGTGAAGCTCTATCACTTGATCTCAGTTGGTTTGATCATCTCAGGCAGCTTTACGGTTCTCGCGTCACTGCCAACCAATATTTATCTGTTCCTGGGTATCCTGTTTATCTCTGCACTGGCGCTGCCGCTTATTAATGTAGGGATTGGTGGGTGGCTTCCGAGTATCATTGATCCGAAAATGATGGGCAGGGTACAGGGACTGATCAGCCCTCTTAATATGCTTTCTCATTCATTGACTCTCGCATTCATTGCATACAGCTTTCCGTCTCTTCTTACTATTGAAATGCTATATTGGATTGTTGGTGGCTGCCTTGCCATCGTAGGAGTGTTTTACATGATTGTTTTGCCTAAACTTGCACATGAAAGCGAGTCCGCTGTTAATGAGACTGCTGTCGAGCAGGGAATATAGTAGAAAGTCCTTAGATGGCTTTCTTTTTTTATGGTTTTTTAGCCGGCCTATTGAGATTAAAATTTTTAAAATATTTTTGAACGAACCTTTACTTCATACGTCTTATTAATAAATAATCAACTTAGAGATCATTTTTATGGGTGGCGGGGAAAGAGAGGCTTGCTTTGATGGATGAAAAAGATTTAATCAATAGCGCTAAAAAAGGCGACCACCGATCGTTTGCTGTGCTGTTCAGGAATCATTATCCCCTGCTGGTAAAATACCTGATGAAAATAACGATGAATCCTGATATCGCAGAGGAAATTGCACAAGGAACGATGGCTAAATGTGTGGAGAAAATTCATTTGTTCAATGGGAAATCCAAATTCTCGTCGTGGCTGATCAGCATAGCCACGAATATGTATATTGATCAGCACCGCAAGAAAAAGCGCGAGCGGGAATGGAACGAAGGAGAAGCCGCATCACGAAAGCTGCAGTGGCATATGGAATCGAAAAATGAGGAATGGACAGATGCGCTGGCTGCATTATCCAGGCTGACAGATGAAATGCGTATCCCTGTTATCCTTAAGCATTATTATGGGTATTCGTACGATGAGATTGGTGAAATTTTGAATATCGCCGCTGGTACGGCAAAGTCTAGAGTCCATCATGGACTTTTAGCTGTTAGAAGGGAGCTGAAAGTAGATGAAAAACCAAAAGGGAATCTCATCAAAAAATGAAAAAATGGATAAGGAATTTTTTGATACCATCAGCGCCATCAATAATGGATTGGACAAACTGGACTCCATGGATACTTATGTCCCGGATGATAAATGGTTCGAGCAAATGGTGCTGGATCAACAGGAAATACAAAAGAAGAACTATCGCCGGGAATTAGCGTGGTTTATATTAAGTGCTGTGTTGATCTTAAGTGGAGTTATCTTCACAATGCTGGAACTCCCTATACTCTTCTTTGTGCTGCAGGCTGTGACAGTAGCGATTACAGCAATCTATAGTTATAAAGGAGTGAAAAAGCAGGTGGACAGCAGATGAACGAGGAACTGTCACCCGTTTTGCTGGCCGTGGTCGTTTTGATTCTACTAGTGCAGAGCATTTTCCTTTTTACAAATGCGCGGAAGCATGGCCATAATTATTGGCTTTGGGGAATTCTTGGATTGATTCAGGCACCGATGCCGCTGCTATTTTATCTGTTGTTTGCACGAAAAATATGGCGCAGCAAGTCAGCTGAAAAGTAAAATGATGAAAGATATCGAAAAGTTAGAATTGACATTTTGACTGTTAAGGTGATAACCTTACAAAGGAATGGAAAATATAACTAAAAGGAGGGTTACGGACATGAACATTGTTAAAAACGCAAAATACGCTCAACTAAATAAACGTAACCCATCCTTTTATCATAGCTGATTTTTTAATCAAGTTGCTCTGTGACTGGAGAGGCATGGGTTGCGCATCTGCGTGACGTATGCCTTTTTCTGTCTTTATCGATTGATTCAAGACATATCGCATGCCGCGGTATGTCTTTTTTCATGTTCAGAGAAGATCCATTCCAAAATATATCGAGGAGGAATCGAAATGAGTAAGTCAAATGTGAGGAAAGTGGTAAAAAAGGAATATCTCGAAAGCGGCTAGCCAGATTTTTCACACACAGAGAGAGGAGAGTGATTGTTAATGTTATCGGTTTTATCAAAGTTAAGCTGGTTTTTTAAAGAAAACTGGAAGAGATACAGTGTCGCAATTACGTTATTGATCTTTGTCGGCATACTTGATGTGCTGCCGCCTAAAATTGTTGGGATGGCAATCGACGCCATCCAGCTTGGTTCCATCAACCAGGCGTTAATCCTAAAGTATATTGGCGGACTCATGCTGATTACGGTGGTTTCTTATTTCATTACTTACATTTGGATGTATCAGTTATTTGGCGGGGCATTCCTGATTGAACGGAAGCTCAGGACCCGGTTTATGAAGCATTTGCTGAAAATGACACCAACATTCTTCGAAAAGAACCGAACTGGTGACTTGATGGCAAGGGCGACAAATGACTTAAAGGCTATATCCATCACGGCAGGTTTCGGAGTTCTGACACTTGTTGATTCAAGCATTTTCATGCTGACAATCCTGTTCACGATGGGATTTTTCATCAGCTGGGAGCTGACGCTGGTTTCAATCATTCCACTGCCAATAATGGCGTATCTAATCAACATTTACGGCAAAAGGATACATTCCAAGTTCACGTCTGCCCAGGATGCTTTCGGCGAGCTGAATGACCGTGTACTTGAATCTGTATCAGGAGTGAGGGTCATCCGCGCTTATGTACAGGAAAAAGCTGATGAATCGAAGTTTCATGATTTGACTGAGGATGTCTATCGTAAAAATGTCGAAGTCGCAAAAATCGATTCTTTGTTTGAACCGACGATTAAAATCCTCGTTGGATTGAGCTATCTGATTGGTTTAGGATATGGAGCATTTCTGGTCTTCCAGCAGAAGCTGACACTGGGAGAGCTGGTCAGCTTTAACGTGTATTTGGGAATGCTGATCTGGCCGATGTTCGCAATTGGTGAATTGATCAATGTCATGCAGCGGGGCAATGCGTCTCTTGACCGCCTGAATGAAACACTATCCTACCAGGAGGATGTTGCGGATCCCGCGAAACCGGTGGAAGGCAATGAACCGGAATATTTACAGATGTCAGAGTTCACATTCAAATATCCTTCTTCCAATGTGAATAATCTTGAACAGATTAAGCTGCATTTGAATCGGGGCGAGACGCTGGGAATCGTCGGCAAGACAGGAAGCGGCAAGACAACTCTGGTCAAACAGCTGTTAAGGGAATATCCTGAAGGCAGTGGAAACCTGCTTGTATCAGGAGTGCCAATCCAGGAGCACAGCCTGAGGCAGACCCGCGGCTGGATGGGTTATGTTCCTCAGGAAAACATCCTTTTCTCCCGTTCGGTCAAGGAAAATATTTTGTTTGGAAACCCAAAGGCTACTGAAAAAGATTTGCAGGATATCATCGACCTGGCTGCTTTCCGGAAGGACCTTGAGATGCTGCCGGAAGGTCTGGAAACGCTTGTTGGTGAAAAAGGGGTTGCACTGTCCGGCGGGCAGAAGCAGCGTATTTCGATTGCAAGGGCTTTGATCAAGGATCCAGAAATCCTGATCCTTGATGATTCGCTATCAGCAGTCGATGCAAAAACAGAGAAGAAAATCATCGATAATATCCGCAGGGAGCGGAATGCAAAAACAACAATCATCACAACACACAGAATGTCTGCGGTTGAGCATGCCGATCATATCGTCGTACTTGAAGATGGAAAAATCACCGAGGAAGGCACGCACAACCAATTGATGGCTGCTCAAGGCTGGTATTATGAACAATATACCAAGCAGCAGGCTACAGCAGTCGAAGAGGAGGTGCACTCCGTATGAGTACAGGAAAAAGACTGTTCAAATATGCGTTAAACTATAAGAAAATCATCCTGATTGCCCTGGCAATGCTGACGGTCGCTGTTGTCGCAGACCTTGCGGGGCCGTTCATCGCCAAGCGGATGATTGATAATCATATTTTAGGAATTGAGTCAGTTTGGCACGAAACCGAGGCTGGGGATGGTGCCGTTGAATACAATGGGAGTTTTTACTCTAAGGAAAGCGGCACGGGCAACTCAGATTCAGCACGGATTTTTCAGGTCGGAAGGAATTTTGTCTTTGTGGACGGTGAAGTCGAATTCGATGGAAGCAGGAGCTTCGAGGATGGGATGCTGACCATCAGTAAAGGATCAAAAGCAGCGCAATATGAAGCAGAGGTATTGTCGGGCGATGATTTGATGAGTTTTTACAAGCCGGAAATCCCAAATATTATAAAGCTGCTGTCGTTTTATTTCGGTTTGTTGGTCATTGCGTCCATCTTCCAATATGGACAGAGATTTTATTTGCAGAAGTCAGCCAACAGAATCATCCAAAAGCTTAGGGAGGATGTCTTCAGGCAAATCCAGCGGCTTCCGATCCAGTATTTTGACAATCTGCCGGCAGGGAAGGTCGTTGCCAGGATCACTAATGATACAGAGGCAATCCGTGAATTGTATGTCACCGTCCTGTCAACGTTCTTTACAAGTATCATTTATATTACCGGCATCTATATTGCCTTATTCATCCTGAATGCGAAACTTGCAGCGATATGTTTGCTGCTATTGCCAATCCTGTTTGTATGGGCAAAGCTATACCGTAAATACGCATCAAAATATAATCATGTCATTCGCTCTAGAGTCAGTGACCTCAACGGGATGATCAATGAATCAATCCAGGGCATGAGCATCATCCAGGCCTTCAGCCGCGAGAAAGAAACTCAGCAGGAATTCGAGACACTGAATAAGGATCACTTTACTTATCAGAATAAATTGTTGAGCTTGAATTCCTCTACCTCACATAATCTTGTGGGAGTGTTAAGAAACATCGTCTTTGTGGCGTTCATCTGGTATTTTGGCGGCGAGGCGCTTCAGCCATCCTCAGTCATTTCACTCGGGATGCTCTACGCGTTCGTAGATTATATTAACCGGCTGTTCAATCCTGTCCAGGGAATCGTCAATCAACTGGCTAACCTTGAGCAGGCGCTGGTTGCCGGAGAGCGGGTGTTCAAACTGATGGATGAAGAGGGAATCGATGTAAGTGAGGAAGAGATTCCCCGCTACAAAGGAAATGTCATCTTCGATCATGTTTCCTTCGGCTATAAAGAAGGAGAATATGTCCTGAAGGATCTTTGTTTTGAAGCGAATCAGGGTGAAACCATCGCGCTCGTTGGCCATACGGGTTCAGGCAAGAGCTCGATCATGAACCTGCTGTTCCGGTTCTACGATCCCCAGGAAGGAAAGATCCTGATCGATGGCATGGATATTACGGAAATGCCGAGACAGACATTAAGAAAACATATGGGTATCGTCCTCCAGGATCCATTCCTTTTTACCGGTACAATTGCCTCCAACGTAAGCCTTGATCATCCTGACATCACAAGGGAAACGGTTGAGAAGGCGCTGGCCAGCGTAGGAGCAGACCGCGTTCTGAAGAATCTTGAAAAAGGTTACGATGAGCCGGTGATTGAAAAGGGCAGTACACTGTCAAGCGGGCAGAGACAGCTGGTTTCTTTTGCAAGGGCATTGGCCTTCGACCCGGCCATCCTGATCCTTGATGAAGCGACATCGAGCATCGATACCGAGACAGAAGCGATCATCCAGGAAGCAATGGATGTACTTAAGGAAGGCAGGACCACCTTCATCATCGCCCACAGGCTGTCTACTATCCGCAATGCTGACCAAATCCTTGTACTGGACCGCGGGCGGATTGTTGAAAAAGGAAACCATGATCAGCTGATGGAGCTCAAAGGTAAGTACTATCAAATGTATCAGCTCCAGCTTGGCAATAAAGTTAAGGCAGGTTAAAAAAATTCACACCCATCATTGGGTGTGGATTTTCTTTTGGATGAGGTGTCATAAACTTATTTGTGTTCTTTATATGAGAAACATCACTTCGAATTCTGTTTTTGTCACAGAATGTTACGAAACCCTCCCGTTGCCATCTGGCCTCCTGTGGTAATTTAATAATAAACACATAAAAATTCAGGAGGTTGTCAAGATGGCGGAGTTCGCAGTAACATTAAGCATCGCAAGCATCATGATCCTGGGCTATTATATAGGCTATGCAATTTATAAGGCATAATCTGGAGCGAAAATAGACATAATGAAAAGCGGAAACAGCATTCATAGCTGCTTCCGCTTTTTTCGTCCAGTAAAATGCACTTTTCTGTAATTTATTCTTAATAACAGTTATCCTAGAGGCGAAAATGTTTTAAATGTTTTGATAAGTTAATAATTAGATTGAGGAGGGATCGTGTTGTCAGAATATCGGGTTGAAAGAGATACGATTGGTGAAATCAATGTGCCATCAGATAAATACTGGGGTGCACAAACACAGCGCAGCAAACAGAATTTTAAGATCGGGACAGAAAAAATGCCGATTGAAGTGATTTATGCTTTTGCCGAAGTCAAAAAAGCTGCAGCCAATGTGAATGCTGCTTCCGGAAAGTTGGCAGAAGTAAAAGCTAAGGCAATTGAGGCAGCCTGTGATGAAGTCCTTTCCGGGAAATTCGATACACATTTTCCGTTAGTCGTATGGCAGACGGGAAGCGGAACTCAATCCAATATGAACGTGAATGAAGTGGTCGCAAGAAGGGCGAATGAACTGCTCGCAGATCAAGGGTCAGATGAAAAAGTCCACCCGAACGATGATGTGAACATGTCACAGAGCTCGAACGATACATTCCCGACAGCGATGCATATTGCTGCGGTAAAAAAGGTGACAAGTGAAGTTCTGCCTGCACTGGAGCTTTTCAAAGAAACTTTAAAGAGAAAAGAACAGGAATTCAATAACATCATCAAAATCGGCAGGACTCACCTCCAGGACGCAACTCCATTGACATTGGGCCAGGAAATCAGCGGCTGGAGAGCCATGCTTGAAAAAAATGAGCAGATGATAAAGGATAGCCTAAAATATGTCCGGGATTTAGCGATTGGAGGAACGGCAGTAGGAACAGGCATCAATGCCGCGAAGGATTTTGGAGATCAGGTAGCGAAGCAGCTTATTGAACAAACTGGCGAGACATTCCATTCCGCGCCAAATAAATTCCATGCATTGACCTCTCATGATGAAATCGTGTTCCTTCATGGATCATTAAAAGGGCTGGCTGCAGACTTGATGAAAATTGCCAATGATGTACGCTGGCTTGCAAGCGGCCCAAGAAGCGGGATAGGTGAACTTTCGATACCCGCAAATGAACCTGGCAGTTCAATTATGCCTGGTAAGGTTAATCCAACCCAAAGCGAAGCACTGACAATGGTGGCGACACAGGTGTTCGGAAATGATGCTACCATCGGTTTTGCCGCAAGCCAGGGGAACTTTGAGTTAAATGTTTTTAAACCCGTTATCATTTATAACTTTCTGCAGAGCGCGAGGCTGTTGGCAGATGGAATGAGGTCGTTCAATGATAACTGTGCGGAAGGAATTGAGGCCAATCTTGATGTGATCGCTGGCCATGTTGAAAGATCATTAATGCTTGTAACTGCTTTGAATCCTCACATTGGTTATGAAAAAGCAGCAGAAATCGCCAAGCTCGCCTTCAAAGAAAATGCAACCTTGAAAGAAGCTGCGATCAAAACAGGTTATCTGACATCAGAGCAATATGATGAGTGGGTTAAGCCAGAAAAGATGATTTAGCATCTTCCTTTAAGCCGTCAAAGGTGAAAGGAAGTCAATTCTAAAGATCCTGGACGACAAATTAAAAGGCCCCCTTTGTTTAGGGGGCCTAAGCCATTCTATTTAATTTTTATTTTCAATTTAGCGTGCAGAGCCACCAAGTTGTTGCTCAGCCATTTGAACTAGACGCTTAGTGATTTCTCCACCAACAGATCCGTTAGCACGAGAAGTAGTTTCTCCACCAAGTTGTACGCCAAATTCTGTAGCGATTTCGTACTTCATTTGATCAAGAGCTTGTTGAACACCAGGAACTAATAATTGATTAGAGTTGTTACTGCTAGCCATTAATATTTCCTCCTTTGTGTTTTTCAAAGTTGTATTTGGGTTAGTATTGGATTCGAACCAATCATGGCTTTTGCCATGCCTCCTGGTTAACCCGCGATTAGATATTTGGCTGGGCTAGCCGGAATTGCACCGGCGCGCGTAATAGCTGCCTTCTAAGGCTTAACCCATTGTTTTGTTGCGCTGGTTGCTGCTGCGTTGTTTTCTGTTGCTGTTTTATTAATAACTAGTATGTTTTGTTTTGAGAAGTTTATGCGCTAATGGATTAAGGTAATTAATTCCAAAAGAATACACCTACATAACCATAACCAATCAACACAAACTATCAATAGCAGTTAAGCAGAGAGGGTTGAAGAGAATGGGTATGTGCCCGGTTTGCAATGGCTTCAGGACAATCACTCCAGAGTGTCCAAACTGCAGCGGCAGCATGGAGAACAATGGGCGTGAAGCGGAGTTTTACGATGATTACAGTCCTTATATGCCAATCGATCAAATGAAGCTTGAAGATGGATATCCAACTGATTTTTCTGAAGGAGAATGCCCGCATTTATTTAAATGTCCAGATTGCGGGTCTAGCAAGGTTTTCTTAATAAAAGAATGAGACTTGGTTAAATGAGAAAAAAGCAACCGCAGGCTGCGGTTGCTTTTTTTAAAAGAACAAGAATGTATAGTATCCACTTCGAGAATTGTCTAGCTCCAGCGCCTAGCCCCTCGAGTCGCTTGTCTAGTGTCACCTCCTAGAAACTCCGAAACTTCAACTCCGCCGGCAGAAGCAAAAAGCGCTTCTTTGTCGAAGTCTCCAGTTTCTGCGTTTCTGGACAGTCGGCTATACTTTTCGATTTCGGTCTGCCCAATGAAGTCAAAGAACGACTTCACCGGTCAGCCCTCCAGCGCTTGTCGGGGCTGAACGAGGCGCTTACGCTTTTTTTCTTGAAGTGTTCTGAATGTGTTT
>NZ_JAGGQP010000004.1 GCF_018613235.1 Bacillus sp. ISL-41 | reverse complement strand
GGTGATGGAGACACGAAAAGTAACTAATTCCGAAAAAAGCGTCAAGCCTGAATCGAAAAGCGCTGCCAGTTCTTCTGGCAGCGTTTTTTTCTTCTTATTAAAGGATAAAATTCCTTATTTCAAAAGCTCTAAAATCAACGGAACGGCTGCCTGCAGCGAGGGAGCCTTCTCATCTGCAGCTGTTTCTTCGGTCCCAATGAAGACCGTTTTGCATCCTGCCTTTTTTCCGGCTTCGATATCGCGTTCGTGATCCCCAACCATTACACTTCCGGTCAATTCGATATCGTGTCTGCTAGCAAGGTGAGTGAGCATTCCGGCATTTGGCTTGCGGCATTCGCATCCTGCCTTAGGTTTATGCGGGCAGTATGCAACCTCCTTGATATGGCCGCCATGTTCCTTGATCATTTTTACCATGTGGTCATGGATTTCATGGAGGCGCTTTTCCTTCAGGAATCCAAGGCCTACGCCTCCTTGATTGGTGACAACAAAAATCTCATAGCCGGCTTTGCTCAATTCTGCGACAGCTTCAGCTGCCCCTTCAAGCAAGTAAAGATCTTCCGGCTGGTTGACGAATTTTACCCGGTGGGACAGTACTTCATTAAGGACCCCGTCCCTGTCCAGAAATATGGCTTTTTTCTTCATTTCGATCCCCCTTTGTTCACGATGATTTTTTCAGCATTCTGATGCCGGGAAACATAGCGGTTGCCGGTGATCCAGAAACGCCATGGGTAGTCTTTCGCTTCCCCTGAATTATCGATACCGATTCTCTTGCCTGAGGAAATGCTGTCTGGCACAATTCCTTGTGTGAGGAAAAGTGGTTTCTTCGTTAAGGGATGCCCATAATCCGACATCTTTATGCCCATCGCTTTTGTCAGCTTCCCGGGACCATTGGTGAGATTGGGGGATTCCGGCATGCCTCGCCGCCTGACCATCAGATCCAAGCCTTCCAGGGGTTCCACTGCCCGAATCAGCACAGCTTCTGGATTGCCTTCTTTTCCACTGACAACATTGAAGAGTGTATGCGTGTGCATGACATAAGTATAAGCAAGACCTGCCTGGTGAAACATGACCTCCGTCCTTTTTGTCCTGCGGTTATTATAACTGTGTGCCGCCTGATCGATCGGGCCAATATAGGCTTCCGTCTCCACGATCATTCCTGCAGCTATTCCTTCTTCAGATTCTTTTACTAAAGTGCATCCAAGCAGCGAAACAGCCAATTCAAGGGTGGGCTGTTGGAAAAAATCATTGTTAAGTGCCTGGAAGTTCCTCATATGATCTGCCATAAAACCTCCTATTAACTGTTTTTAACCTCTATACCCTGCAGATGAAAGAGTCATCCATTATTTTTGCGCAAGGCTGTTTTTCGTATGGTTGTTTTCGTAAAGATTGTTGTTAAAATCCTAAAGCCGATTATAAAGTAATTGTTTGAGAAAAAAGCCTTGCCCAAAAGACCTAATGAAAAAATTAGCGGAGAATCTAAAGATGGTATATAGTATCTTTAAAGCTCTGTTGTTTTAATTTCCTTAAAGGGAGTATCAATATTATGTGGAAAAAATGGCTATCGATTTCAGTGATTGCTGTAATCATTTTTTTCCTTGTACCTTATAGCCTTCCGCTCATTTTTGCTATGTTAACAGCAGTTATGCTCGAAGGAATGGTTCAATGGATTATCAAAAGATTTTCATTTAAGCGTCTTCAAGCAGTGCTTGGTGTTTTTATCAGCTATGTGATCTTCCTAGGTGTGATAGGGTACAATCTTGTCTCGATGATTGCCCATCAGGCGGTATCCTTATCTGAGCGAACTCCTACATTCGTCAGGGATATTTACAGGACGGCAATTCTTCCAATGATGGGCAAGTGGGAATTTTATTCAAAGAACTTCCCGGATGAAGTCACTGACCAGATCGAGACGACGATTGAAACGAATATCAATACACTTGATTCTCTTTTGCAGCAATTCATTGCCGGTACAATCAATTTGCTGACGGCCATACCCGGTTTTATGATTGAATTTCTGGTTTATCTTATTGCGTTATTCTTGTTCAGTCTTGAACTTCCTAATCTTAAAATGAAGCTGGAGTCTCATTTGAGGGAAGAGACCCGGCAGAAGGTTTTCCTTGTTGGAAGCCAGTTAAACAAGGCGGGGATAGGCTTTTTAAAAGCCCAGGTGATCCTTAGTGCCGTCACCTTTATCATGGCAATGGCTGGGCTTAGCATTCTTGGGGTGAAATATACAGGACTGCTGTCATTATTGATTGTCATTGTCGATATACTGCCGATCCTTGGAACAGGGTCTGTTCTTGTGCCCTGGGCTGTCATTACCATTTTGCAGGATAATCACTTTTTGGGAATCGGATTAATCATACTGTTCCTGGTCATCACTGTTGTCCGAAGGGTGATCGAACCAAAGATTTATTCAACGAACCTTGGCATATCGCCGCTTGCCTCCCTGGTCAGCATGTATATCGGACTCAAGCTTCTGGGGCTAGCCGGAATTTTTATCGGTCCAATCGTCGTGATTATCTACGACACTTTGAGAAAAGCAAATGTTATCCGGCTCAATTTCAAGATTTAATATTTAGGCCGCTTTTTTTGGATAGCAGAACATGATTAAGCATAAATTATGTTTGTTACCAAGAAGGAGGAACTAAAGGAATGAATGTAGGCCGGGCAAAAGAAATCGTTGAGTCAGCAGATATGATCAATGTAACGTATGATGGGACGCCAGTCATTATCCAGCATGTAGATGAGAAAAGCAAAATGGCGAGGATTTATTCTAAATCAGAACCGGAAGTAGAAAGAGACGTGCCAGTCTTGAATCTAATAGAGGAATGAAAAAACGGGAGAATATTAAATCTCCCGTTTTTCTATATCATAAAGCGGCAAGGTGATCCTGAATTGAGTGCCCTCGTTTAGTTTACTCTTTACTTCCACCGTACCACCCATTTCTTGAATGATTTTATTAACGACCATCATCCCGAGACCTGTACCTTTTTCAGCCTTGGTGGAAAAGTAGGGTTCGCCGATTTTTGCTAATTGCTGTGGAGACATGCCGCATCCAGTATCTTCGATGGTTATGGATACATGGTTATTTGCCAACTCGCGGCAGCTGATCACAAGATCACCGCCGTTTGGCATTGCTTCAATACCATTTTTGATGATATTTAGTATGCATTGATGGAATTTGACAGCTTCTCCGGAGATATTCATTCCTGCCATCAAATCCTTTTTAATATTTACCGAAAAGTGATTGGCATAAGGCAGGATTAATTCAAGAGCTTTTTCAATTTCTTCCTTAACACAGATGGATGATGCCATATTCGATTGTGGTTTTGCAAAATTCAGGTAATCCTTGATGATTGTTTCTGCACGGTCGAGTTCATCAATTGCTGTATTCAAGTAATAAAGCCTCTTTTTCTCATCTATGCTTGGATCTTTTAACATTTGTAAAAACCCTCGTGTGACTGTAAGCGGGTTTCGGACCTCATGACTGACACTGGCAGCCAATTGTGATACGACTTCAATCTTATCAGATTTGATTACTGCTTTATGTAAAAGCTGGTTTTGCATCATGATTTCAATAAAATAAGTGACGATAAATATCCCGGCGGAAAGGGTCAGTCCATATAAGATCATGAATTGAAAATCGGACGGATCTTTAAACACGGTCGCCTTCATCAGGAAGATGAGGACAGTATAGGAAAGCGCGACGGCCACAACAGTATATAACTTCCTTGATAACGGGAAGGACTTAAACTTTCCGGACAGGTAAACGGTTAAAATGGTGATCGTGAGCATATTGAAAAAATTAATCCATACACCGCTGCCGCCAAAGGGAACTCTTGCGGCTGCAACGATGATGAAAAGCATGATGCTTACGACCGGACCTCCATACAACCCCCCTACAACAACAGGGATCAATCGGAGGTCGAAGATGAAATCAGGACTGCCAATCACCGTAAAAGACATACAAAACAGGATTTGAATACCGCCTAGTATAACAATGAGGATCTTGGCGTATTTTCGATATAAGTTTGGAAATTTGCTGACGATAATGTATTGGAACACAAATGTAGTAATCAGGATGAAGATCAGATTCAATACAAGAATTGTTAATTGATCCATAGTCTTAATCTCCAGTCGACAAGGAGCCACCTGCTCCATCAAAAAGATAGTTCTGCAAAAAGACAAATTATTCAAATATATTACTTTTACTTTAACACAAAATTGATCATAGTTGCTTTTATTTTATCTGAAAGTGGATGTCTAGTGTTATTCCAGGAGTTCACTGATTGCCAACTGTTTTAGTTGTGCGACGGTATAATCTAAAGGTAATCACAAGGATTCATAACAAAAAGTGCCAAGCATTAACATTCTTGGGCTAATCCAGACAGCTAAAAGCGGATTATTGGATACGCTTCATAACTTGGCGTTATACTAATTTTACAACATACTGCAGGAGGTAAAAATGACCAAAAGCTCATTAACCCTTTTCACCCGGCCAATGTGAACAGATTGCCAGGAAGCGAAGGAGTTTCTTTCGCAGAATCATATACCGTATGAAGAAATCAATGTCCAGGGCGAGCCTGAACAGGAGAAAAAACTTAAAGAGCAGACAGGTACAGCGATTGTACCAGCGTTTATTTTTACAAGCACGAAGCTCTTTTTTATGAAAGACAAGAAGGTACTGATCGGATTCGAAAATAACAGGAGCGAAATAGAAAAACTTGCCGAAAAATTAAAGCAGTAAAAAGACAGGTGAGGGTCCGAGTGATAAATTCGGAGCCTCTTTTCTGTTGAGGAAAAATTTTCTCTGACATGGAACCTTCTGGACCAACATAAGTTATAATATATAATCCTATAAAGAAGGAGGATAACAATTTAATTCCGAGTTGACTTATATGAATACATGTATTATATTATTCGAGAATGATAAATTAGGGGGGAAAGACAGTGACCACTGGACTTGTTATTTTAAATATTGCAGTTATGCTTGGCATCATTGCTGTTCTTTTTTATATGCAAAAAAAACATGTATCTTTTTCTAAACGAGTATTCATTGCACTTGGAATAGGGATTGTTTTCGGTTTTGCATTGCAATTCATTTATGGAGCGGGATCCAAAGTAATTATGAAGAGTGCTGACTGGTTCTCGATTGTGGGAAGCGGTTATGTAAAGTTCTTGCAAATGATTGTTATGCCGCTAGTATTCATATCGATTTTGGCTGCTTTTACGAAGCTTAAGCTGACCAATAACATCGGTAAAATCAGTACATTGATCCTCGGCTTGCTGGTGGGTACAACAGCTGTTGCCGCAGCGGTCGGGATTGCTACTGCGGTTGGTTTCGACCTTGAAGCGGTGCAAATTACACAGGGTGAGGCGGAACAAGCACGTGCTGAGAAGCTTGAGGAAACGTATGGAGGAATTGAAGGGCGCACAATGCCACAGCAAATTCTTGATCTCTTGCCAGCCAATCCATTTCTAGACTTCACCGGGGCACGACCAACATCTACAATATCTGTCGTTATTTTCGCGGCATTCTTGGGAATTGCATTCCTAGGAGTCAGGAGAAAGTCTCCAGACCAGGCAGAGCTTTTCGCCAAGATTGTCGATGCATTCTATGCGGTCATCATGAGGGTGGTCACGCTGATCCTGCGCCTGACTCCATATGGAGTTCTTGCCATCATGACAAAGACCGTTGCCTTAAGTGATTTCGACGCAATCTTAAAACTAGGTAAATTCGTAGCAGCTTCATATGTTGCGCTTGCAATCATGTTCATCATCCATTTGTTATTACTGACGATTGCTGGTTTGAATCCAGTCACATATGTTAAAAAAGCATTTCCTGTTCTCGCGTTCGCTTTCACTTCAAGAACGAGTGCCGGGGCATTGCCATTAAATATCAAAACTCAGCGCTCCCTTGGAGTACCTGAAGGGATTGCAAACTTTGCCGGTTCATTCGGCTTATCGATCGGGCAAAACGGCTGCGCCGGGATTTATCCTGCGATGCTGGCAGTCATGATAGCACCATCGGTTGGTGTTGACCCATTGACACCATCATTCATCGCAACCGTGATCGCGATCGTAGCTATCAGCTCATTCGGAGTTGCCGGAGTCGGTGGCGGTGCAACATTTGCGGCGTTACTAGTACTTTCAGCGTTGAACCTGCCGGTTGCCCTTGCTGGGTTGCTGATTTCCATCGAACCATTGATTGATATGGGTCGTACCGCTGTAAATGTGAGCGGCTCGATGACTTCGGGTATCCTCACAAGCAGAATCACAAAAGAAATTGATTCATCCACCTATACAGATATGAATCAAAAAATTGAAGCAGAAGCATAAGAATGATAATAAGCCAGCCAAGAAACTTTGGCTGGCTTTCTACTTTTTTTTTCGAAAATCAATGAATTATATCCCGTTTAATCACACACAATGACGTCATCAATCCCACGCAGGTAATCGTAAGCAACGAATAGATGAATTTTTCCATTCCAATTATCTTCAACCCCGATAAAACTACTATTCCATCTATTAGGAAAATCAAGATTCCGACATTAACAGGAAAAAATTTATGAACCAATTGGGCTAATAAATCTGTCCCGCCAGTGCTCGTTTCGTAGCGGAGCATCAAGCCGATTCCGCATCCGACCAATATTCCTCCCAAGATTGCGCTTGGGAGGATGCCCATGTGGATTCCTTTCTCAACAGGAGCGAATAAATCAATGAAAAAGCTTGATACCAATAAACCATTCAAGCTATGAAAAAAGTATTTCCGTTCCAATATCCAAGCCAATACGTATAGAGGGATACTCAGGAGGATCATCGTAAGGCCTGTAGGAAATCCATAAAAATAGTGAATGATCAACCCAATGCCAATCATGCCGCCGTCCAGGAGATGGTGTGGGACGAGAAAACCATTCACCCCTACTCCAAGCAGTATGCTTCCCACAAGTACAGCAAGAACTTTTCCTGTCATCCGAAATCACCAGCCTTGTCCTTCTCCCATTATTTCTATGTAAAAAGACAAGCATTAGAACTCAGAGTAAAAAACGTAATATTCAGCATTGAATGGACCTGCCCAACAAGAAATCCATCGTGTAGATAAAAAAAGAACCCGCGATCGGCAGGTTCTCTAGGGTATCAAGATCTTAGTGTGGCAGAAATGCGAGCTGGTAAAAGAACAGCACTGCAAAAACGTAAAGCAGCGGGTGGACATCACGCCATTGTCCTTTTACAACTTTGAGTAAAGGATAGGAAATGAATCCAAGCGCGATTCCGGTTGCGATGCTTGATGTAAGCGGCATGCTCAGGATGATCAGGAAAGCAGGGAAGGCTTCATCAAGTTCATCCCAGCTGATTTGAGAGATGCTTCCCATCATCAGGCTTCCGACAATGATCAATGCCGGAGCAGTAATAGCCGATAAACCGGAAACCGCGCTTACAAGAGGACCAAAGAAAGCAGCAGCGATGAACAGTCCTGCCACCGTCAGCGAGGTAAGACCAGTACGTCCTCCCGCAGCAACTCCTGAGGATGATTCAATGTAAGCCGTCGTCGGGCTTGTTCCGAACATGGCACCCGCAGCAGTCGCGATCGAGTCAGACAGCAATGCTTCTCTTGCGCGGGGCATAGAATTTCCTTTCATCAATCCAGCCTGGTGGGCTACACCGATCATTGTTCCGGTAGTATCAAATATTGTCACCAGGATAAAAGAGAAGACGACAGCGTATAAGCTGTTCTGTATAACATCCATCAATGCTGTCCACGGATTCAGGACAATCATGCCTTCAGGGAGCGATGGCATCGACATAAAACCTTCCTTGAAATCCAGTTGGCCTGTGAAGAAGGCGATCAATGCAGTAACGACCATTCCTAGGAACAATGCTCCATTCACTTTTAGCACCATTAGGACGAGTGTAACGGCAAGTCCAGCTAATGCCAGAAGTGCGGATGGAGAATGCAGATCCCCAAGGCCGACCAGGTTCGACGGATGATCGGTAATGATTCCTGTAAGACGCAAACCGATAAAAGCAATGAAAAGGCCAATACCTGCCGTTATACCATGCTTTAGGTTGGCTGGAATTGCTTCAATCAATTTTTCGCGGAAAGGCGTCAGGGATAAGATGACAAATATTAAGCCAGCGATGAAAACAGCAGCGAACGCAGTCTCATATGTTATGTTCTGGTTATTGCCGACAACAGAATAGGCAAAGTAAGCATTCAGCCCCATACCCGGAGCGATTGCGATTGGATAATTAGCAAATAAGGCCATCCAAAGCGTACCAATCACCGCAGCGATGATTGTCGCTGTGAAAACTTGTTCGAAGGGAACACCGGCATCAGCAAGGATAATAGGATTGACAACTACGATATACACCATTGTAAAGAAGGTTGTTATCCCAGCCATCATTTCTGTTTTTATATTCGTGTTGTTTTCTTTTAATTTAAACATGATTTTCCTCCAAAAATACGAACGATTTTTAAACACAATAAATATAATATTCGTTTTTAAAGAGATTTACAAGGGGGAATTTGAAGAAAATCTAATAGTTAAGGTTAGATAGGTTATTTTTTATAGGGTTACTATCATGAGCTGTATTGTTTCCTAATGCGAGAGAGTTTATCAACAAAAGGAACCGAACTGAAAGATGCCCTTATGCACCGATTCTCTTCTCTATAAGGGTACCGTTCTTGCGGAAAGATACGCTTATGCTACGAAATGCTTCTCTATAAGGGTACCGTTCTTCACAGAAGAATCAACTTACAGTGGATGAAAAAAAGACTGCAGACAAGGCACCATTTTCAGGTTTTGTCTGCAGTCTCTAAAGTCACCTTTTATTAAAATAATCTTTCGTCAGCAGCAAGCCCCCAATGTAAAGCGCTAGTGCGAAGTAAGCAGGCAGCAGGTGGATAAAATCAATATAACCGATATAGAAGTGTGTGAAAATTCCTGCTGCAAACGCTGGAATCCCACCAATCATGAAGGTTCTCCATACCCAGGCAGAACCTTCATGGAATCCCCATAACGACAGGGTAAGTACAAGCAGACCAACGCTGAAGAGTGCGCTGCCAAAGCCAGCGCGGTCATGGGCGATGACGGGAATCAGTTTTTCGTTCATTGCATTCAATTGCTCAGGTGTCATGCAAATATATTTCAGGTCGGTATCGACAAAGACAGATGTCGCCCCAATTGTTGATATCACAATCCCGCCGAGCACAAAAGAGAAACCAAGAATGACAAACAGAAGCTGGCCATACACTGCTTTTTTCCAGGAAGGTGAGTTTTCGCGATTTTTGGAAATGGGCGACTGGTTTGCCTTGCGTGTCTTTACGAACCCGGCGACGTAAAAAGGAAGCAGGATGAGCCAGAACAAACCGTGCAGCCAGTCAAAATAACCAAATCCCAGGAATAGCAAAATGCCAAGGAATCCGGTAATCGCCCCGATATTGAAAGCTTTTCGTGTCCAGTGGATGCCGTATTTAACGCCATGCCTGGCCAGCTGCATATAGATGTACCCGCCCGAAATCATCGTTCCGGCCAGTGTCATCCGGTCATGTGACATGAATTTGTATAGATTTGGGTTATAGGCCATCAATTCAAGCCTGGTCATTTGCATGAATGCTTCATCATAGAAGAGGATCACCTTTGTGAGACTGAAGAATAAGACCGCGGCTCCTCCAAGCAGGATAAATAGCCCGAACAGCCAATACCAGATCCAGCCTGTAAGCACTTTTTGCTCGCCTCCCAGTTCGTCCATTAGCGCCTCATTGATTCTTTTTGGCAAACCGGGTCCTGAGGCTACATAGCCTCCGGATAGGAAGACTAACTCCGCACCCGCTTCAAACAGAACGAGCGCATCGGCAGGCTGTGCAACTCCTCCGGAAGTGATGACAGGCAAATCAATTTCGCTTTTTATTAAGTTTAAAGCATGAACCATACCATCTGTCTGTTGAATAGGCAATACCTGTTTTTCGGCAATTACCATACGGTCTTCTTCAATCATAATTCCGTCCGAAAATTGGCTGGCTGATTTAAGCTTCAAGAGATTGTCGGCTACCATCGAATGCCTGATTGCTAGAAGGACGGGCTTGTTTTCAAGAACCATTTTTATATGTGTGAGATCATTAAGGCTTTCAAATGAATCAATTTCGATTATAAAGATATCGCCAGCATCTTTTAAATGCTCAGCGATGATGAGCGGTTCCTTGAGCCGAATCAGGATAGGTACTGTCCGTGAATTTGTTAATTTTTCTTTCGCTGCATTAAGTCCTATCGTTTCGGCATGTTCTGGCAGGACCAACGTATCTTGTGTTTCTGAAAGACATGCTGCTGAGTACGGCTCACTCGGGAATTCGGTGATCGGTCCAACCTCAATTGCACCAAAGCCCAGATTCGGGAAAGCTTTGATCCCTGACAATCTCGGGTCAATCTTCCCGCTTAATCCAATCGGACTGTTAAAATGAAGTCCAAAAAGATTTCGCGACAATTTTTCCGACGGAGACATATGCCCAAGAAATTCGATGAACGGCCTGCCGCCGGGTAGCTGTGAGAGGAGGGACATCCCGCGATGGATGAATTCCCGTCCTGTGTTCCCGGGTAAAATAGACAGCCATGGTTTAAATAATGGTTGATAGGACCAATCAGGCATAATGACCTCCAGATTTTATGGCATTACCTTTATTCTATCGTACCTTATCATTTCCGGGACAGATAGCCCATTTAATTCTCAAGGTTGAATAAAAAGAAATACTTCAAGCTAAAATAGGGGAGAAAAAATTGATTGCGGAGGTAACAAACATGGATTTGAATCGTGTAAAACAAATACTCTCATCGTCTGCGGAAATAGATGTCACTTACAACGGTGCATCTGTGTGGATTGATCATTTGAATGAAGATGGGCGCACCGCCACTGTCCACCTGCGCGGCCCGCTGGAAGAAAGGACAACTGTCGAAATTACTGAGCTGCACGAGAGATCTTAAGCATCATCCCTTTTATAGAGACTATAGGACCGTAGACCGCCGGAATGCAAAATAGTGTACGGCGGTTTTTCTCTATGGCACAATATTTATAATACCTATAGTGGTTTATCCGCTGAATAAGAGAGGTATTTTTTAAAATCGAAAGGAGAGATGAAAATGTTCCATCATACAATCGAAGTGGACAAGTCAATGAATGAGGCAGTATCTGCACTTGAGGCAAGCTTGAAAGAGGAGAAATTTGGTGTCCTTTGGTCCCTTAATATGAAGGAGACACTGGCGGGAAAAGGTGTGGAACTTGACGGTGACTATATCATCCTTGAAGTATGCAATCCGCATGAAGCGAAAAGAGTACTTGAAAAGAATCCTATCGTAAGCTATTTTCTCCCTTGTAAAATTGTAGTATATAAAGAGAACGGTACGACCAAGGTCGGTCTGCCAAAGCCAACTGAATTGATTAAATTTGTTGAAAATGATGACCTGCAAGCTATTGCGGCCGACATTGAAAAAAGGTTGATCGGAGCAATTGATAATATTAAATAAATTTTAACTGTAACTGAGGTCCGGGAGGCAATCCCGGGCTTTTTTTCGTCGAAAAAATAAAGATAAGCCCATTTTCAGAAAAAGTATTGTCCGGCTGTTTAGGACAAATTTTTGCCGGGAACTAAAACACTAATTCAAAAAAATTTCGGCCGTTGAGCCGTTTATATAGATTTGGCGGCTGTCAGGATGGCAGCCGTTTTGATTTGTCTTAATCTTTGCCGAGGGATAAAATGGACTAAAAAGGAGGCGGCTCATTGTGAGCATTTTTGATACGCATACATTACATAACGGTGTGAAAATACCGGCTTTTGGCCTCGGTGTCTATAAGGTCGAGGAGGGAGAACAAATCGAGGAAACAATCCAGACGGCGCTTGAACTCGGATATCGGCTGATAGATACAGCTTCTTTTTACCAGAATGAAGAAGGTGTAGGAAGAGCGATCCGCAACAGCAGTATACCGAGGGAAGATTTATTTATCACAACGAAGGTCTGGAATTCAGAACAGGGTTATGACAATACGCTTAAAGCCTTTAATGAAAGCATGGACAGGTTAGGGCTGGATTATCTAGATTTATATCTCGTCCACTGGCCAGTAAAAGGCAAATATCTGGACACATGGCGTGCTCTTGAGCAGTTGTATAGGGAAGGCAAGGTGAAGGCAATTGGTGTCAGCAATTTTAAAATACACCATTTGGAGGATCTTCTAAGCCATTGCAAAGAAAAGCCAGTAATCAATCAAGTCGAACTCCATCCTCTGCTGTCGCAGGCACAACTGCGAAATTTCTGTCATGAACATGACATCAAAGTAGAGGCTTGGTCTCCATTGTCCAGAGGAAGATTCCTTGATGATCCTGTGCTGGGGAAGATTGCGGAAAAGCACGCCAAGACTCCTGCTCAGGTTATTTTAAAATGGCACATGCAAAATCAAATTATCCCGATTCCTAAATCAGTCACACCGTCAAGGTTAAGAGAAAACGCAGATATATTTGATTTCAAGCTAGATCAAAAAGAACTGGAAGAGATCAATGGGCTCAATAAGGACCATCGTTTTGGTGCCGATCCAGACCATATTGATTTTTAAAAGAGCTAAATAAGCAGGATGATGCCTGGCACAAGCGAATCCAAAAAAATGAATTTTCTTGGAAAAAATGGACTGAATTACACTCAGTCCGTTTTTTATTTGTGAAAATGGATACATTAAAAGGAAAGAGAAAACTGCGTGCTGACAGGTGTTAGAGGGTTAATTAAATCCCGGAAGGTTTTAAAATAATCTTTGGGTGGTAATGTAGGTGTACAAGCAGAAAACAACACGATTTAACATCTTAGATTTGCTGCTTGTCCGACTGCAGAACAGACTGGTTTAACACCATGATATTTGAGGTAAGATATTGTTAGAGCAAGCTGGTTAGCTCCCGGGAAGCAACTAAAATCAGCAAGACTAATTTTACTTCGCTGCAGTTTGAACTCTTTAAAAGGGTGTAAAACCCCTTAGCACTATTACTACTTGTAAAATACATCTACTTTTTAAGGAGGAATAACATTATGATGAGTTTTCTTTGGGCATTAATTATCGGTGGTATTATTGGGTGGTTAGCAGGATTAATCTTGGGAAGAGATATTCCTGGCGGCATCATCGGTAACATCATCGCTGGTTTCGTGGGTGCTTGGATTGGACAAGCGATCTTAGGAAACTGGGGACCTGTAGTTGCTGACTTTGCGATTGTCCCGGCATTAATTGGTGCGATTGCATTGGTATTCATCGTCAGCCTTGTCATGAAGAGCATGCGTAAAGCTGACTAATATAAAGAAATCCTTCCGAGTTCGGAAGGATTTTTTTTTTGCGGAAATTTACGCGTCCTCATAAAAAAATTAAATCTCATTAGGATCAATGTTAAAAAATATCGGCGGTTGGTCGATAAAAGGTGCATGGCATATTATTTTTTCCTGTGTGAACGGGTGGGTGAATTCCATTTTTACTGCATGCAGCGCTTGCCTGTGAAATGTATCGCTTCCGCTGTAAAGGGTGTCCCCAGCAAGCGGATGCCCAATCGCGCTGAAATGCACCCGGATCTGGTGGGTCCTGCCGGTGTCAAGTGAGCATTGAACAAGGGTAAGGTTTTTATGTTTTATTTTATCTAATACTTTGAAGTGAGTGATGGCCTGCTGGCCTGTCTCTGAAACTCTTCTTCGCGTTGGGTGATGCCGGTCCCGGCCGATAGGTTTATTGATAGTTCCTTTTTTCTGTTTGATGATGCCGTCAGCCAAAGCCAAATAGGTTCTTTTAATTGCGCGTTCCTCCAGCATTTTATCGAGAATGGCTGTTATGAGCGGGTTTTTCGCAAAAAGCACGGCGCCTGTTGTCTCGCGGTCAAGTCGGTGTATATGACGCGGCCGGGTAAGTTCTCCATTTGACTCCATATGGAAAGCAGCAGCATTCGCCAAAGTACCGCCTTGGCCACTCACGTTTGGATGGGTATCCATGCCTGACGGTTTATTGAATACAATCAGATGGTCATCCTCATACAGGACATCAACATCCAAGTATTCAGGATGGACAGTCTGTTCTTCTTCAGTAAAAAGTTTCAAGCTTAAGCGGTCATTTTTTTTAAGGAGAGTTGTCCAATCGGGAACTTGTCCGTTAATCAGGACGTTTTTTTCCATCCTCAAAAGATGGACCACTTTTTTCGGAGCTTTCCAAAAATCCTTGAAAAGTGTTTCAAGAGTGTGCTTTTCCCATTCAGCGGGAATGACAAGTTCACACCATTCGCCTTTTTTATTTGTATGTATCATATTGATCTCCTGTCTTCATAAATTTTTACTAAGTTGACGGTAAAAAACTTGTTTGCATTGAAGAAGAGCCTGTCAACTTTTACCGCATGCATGGACATAATTACCACCCAGTTAATTGGAATGAATATGTTATTCTAGGTATATATATTACGAATAGATTACAAAGGGTATAAAAAGGTGGGTCGATCATTGAAAATTGTATTTGCGTCTACACCCGGACAAGAAGAGAAAGTGGTAGAACTGGCAAGATATTTTTACACTGATATTTTTCCATTGTACTTTACGGATGAAGACATTCATGAATTCGAAAGGCTTGAAGTATTACATACGAGACCCGAACAGTTCGAGAGATTTAGTACACTGGGCGATGCATACCAGGTGATCACAAGCATGCAGACATTGATCTCTATTTTGGAGTCTGGCCATATTCCTGAAAAATATCAGTCGATGTTCCGTAAAAATGTCCAGACATTGACAGACTACGGAATTTGCTTCCCGTTTAATTACAATCAATTTTGTGATTCCAAGCATGTTCATCTAGATTATATCAGTACTTATACAAAAGCCGCCAACAGACTTTTGCTGTAAATTGTTCAACAAATAATGCAAAATGAAAACGCCTGCGATTGCAGGCGTTTTCCATTTATTTTAAAGTATTCTCATTGAACCAATTTTCGAAAGTTGCTTCTTCCTGATAGCCGACGATCCTGTTTACTTCTTTTCCATCCTTGTACTGTACAATGGTTGGAGTCGATTCGATTCCGTAATCATTCCAACCTTGTTCAAACTCCAAGAGGTTGTATTGAACCAGGTCTACATTCATATCCTCTGCCAAAGGTGCAACAACCGGAGTAGTGCGAACGCAGTGAGGGCATGTCGGACTGTGGAAATAGACGGTAACATCCTCGCCGTTTTCAATTTTTTTCTCCAGCTCTTCAGGCAGGATGATATTTTGATAGTTCGGATCATCCAGCTGTTTGACGGTTTCAGGATGCAAAGTGTCTTTCCCGTAAGGATTTCCCTCAGCTTTTTCCTCATTTTGCGCCTTATTTAGAAAAAATAATGCTGCGAATAATGCAATGATAATTAATAGAAAAACAATGACCTTTTTCAAGTTACGCTTCCTCCTTCGATTTCTTCCAGACCAGCAGGCTTAATGAAAAAATAATGATGAATGCAGTTAGTGCCAGGAATGGGATGGTAATAAAACCAAGCCAGTTGATATATTGGCCTGTACATGGAACCCTTCCGCAAGTAACAGCATTGTCAGCCATGAATGGCACCTTTTGCAATGAATAGTGGTACAGCGAGATCAATCCGCCGACAGCTGACATAATCATCGTATAAAAGGTAATCTTATAATCTTTTCTAACAACTGCAATCCCGAGTATCAAGGCAAAAGGATACATCAGGATTCGCTGATACCAGCACAGGAGACAAGGCTCATACTGCCGGATTTCTGAAAAATACAGACTGCCGAACATGGCAATGATCGATGCAGCCCAGGCCGCAAATAAATACGACTCCCTAGAATCTTTTTTCGTCTCTTTCAAGCTAATCTCCCCTAAGCTAGATAATCTCTATTTAAACATTTTTTATAAAAGAAACACTTATCTCTCATTACATCTTAAGGAATGTAATAAAATATTTCAATTAACATTATGTGAAATAATTTTTCCCAATACAAAGGGAGAAGCTAATTAAAGAGTTATAACCGATGAATTTAGGGTATAGGAATATGATGATGATTTTGATTCTTGTTTGTTTTTTACATACATAGTAAGTAAATGCTAATATAACGATTTTTTTTATGACAGAAAGGATGCAGGATTATATGAGTGAATTGGATTTGTCCAAATTTGAAAAAAGAATGATCATCCGCAACACGAAGCAAGAGGATATTGATGAGATTATCAAGATGCAGAACAGCTGCTTTCCTGGAATGGACCCGTGGAAGCGGGACCAGCTTCAGAGCCATCTTGAAATTTTCCCTGAAGGCCAATTTGTTGCTGAATATGATGGGAAAGTAGTTGGCTCCTGTTCGAGTCTGATCATAAACTTTGATGAATACGATGATCGCCACAGCTGGGATGATGTCACAGATGAAGGCTATATTACTAACCACAACCCTGATGGATATAACTTATATGGAATAGAAGTCATGACCCATCCTGAATTCAGGAGGATGAAAGTAGGCTACCGTTTGTATGAAGCAAGGAAGGACCTCGCAAGGCAGATGAACTTGAAAAGTATCATTATTGGCGGGAGGATCCCCAATTACCACCTGCACGCAGAAGAAATGTCACCGAGAGAATATGTCCGGCAGGTCGCTTCGCATAAAATCTATGATCCGGTTCTCTCATTCCAGCTGAGGAACGACTTCATTCTGATGAGGATCAACCCGAACTATTTGCCGGATGATCTCCAGTCGAATAAGTACGCCACATTGATGGAATGGAATAATGTCGATTATCAGCCAAAATCGAAAAGATTCTATAAAACCAGCAATCCTGTCCGGATATGCGTTGTCCAGTATATGATGAGACAAATCAAGTCATTTGAAGATTTGGCTCACCAGGTTGAATACTTTACGGATGTTGCATCTGATGCCGGTTCGGATTTTGCCGTGTTCCCGGAAATTTTCACGACACAGCTTATGTCATTCATGGATGAGAAATCACCCTCGCTCGCGGTGCGCAGGGTTACGGAATATACAGAGCAGTACATCGAGCTGTTCACCGACCTGGCTGTCCGCTACAATGTCAACATCATCGGCGGCTCGCATTTGGTAAAAGAGGATAATGATGAGATCTATAATATTTCCTATCTGTTCCGTCGGGATGGGACAATTGATAAGCAATACAAGCTGCATATCACGCCAAATGAGCGCAGATGGTGGGGCATCAGCCGCGGCGATGAATTAAAGGTGTTCGATACAGACTGCGGCAAAATCGCGATTCAAATTTGTTATGATATCGAATTCCCTGAGCTTGCGAGGATCGCCACTGATATGGGAGCCAAAATCATTTTCACCCCATTTTGTACCGAAGATCGCCAGGGTTACCTGCGGGTTCGCTACTGTGCCCAGGCGAGAGCGGTCGAGAACCAAGTGTACACGGTCATTTCGGGTACGGTTGGCAACCTGCCGCAAACAGAAAACATGGATATCCAATATGCCCAGTCAGGGATATTTGCTCCATCTGATTTTGAATTCGCCAGGGATGGGATCGTCGGCGAAACGAACCCGAACATCGAAATGGTCATGATCGGCGATGTCGACCTGGAAATCCTCCGCCGCCAGCGCCAGGACGGTACAGTCCGCCAGCTGAAGGACCGCAGACATGACATTTACCGCATTCAGTATAAGAAGTAGGAACAGGTGAAGCACCTGGGAGAAAGCGCTGATTCCCAGGTGTTTTTTCTTTGCGGTGAACTGTCATTTCAATTTGGGATTTGGATATTGATGCCCTATAATTCCAAAAACCGGTAAAAGTGGTCACCAATAAAGCGTATTGATACCGTGGGATTCTAAAAATTGGAAAAAGCGGGCGCCAATAGAGCGTATTGGTGTCTTAGAATTCCAAAAACCGGTAAAAGTGGTCACCAATAAAGCGTATTAAAGTCATTTGATTACAAAATATGGTAAAAGGGGTCACCAATAGAGCCCATTGGTGCCCTAAAAACCCAAAAAATAGAAAAAGAGGTCACCAACAGAGCCCATTGGTGCCCTAAAAACCCAAAAAATAGAAAAAGAGGTCACCAATAGAGCCCATTGGTGCCCTAAAAACCCAAAAAATAGAAAAAGAGGTCACCAATAGAGCCCATTGGTGCCCTAAAAATCCAAAAACTAGAAAAAGAGGTCACCAATAGAGCCCATTGGTGCCCTAAAATCCGAAAAACTAGAAAAAGTGGTCACCAATAATGCTCTAAAAATGAGTTCTTGTCCTGTATCCATGTTCCATCAAATAAATAAACAAAAATTATCAATAAAGCTTCATCTTGTTTTATAATTAGCTGTAAGATTCAAATCTTATTTTCAGGAGGTCATTCAATGGATTGGAAGAAGAAAGCCGACAAGTGGCTTGGTTTTGCTGGATTGGATCCGGAACTGAAAGCCGAACTTGATTCATTAAAGGATAATGAGAAGCAATTAGAGGAAGTATTTTATAAAGATCTGGAATTCGGCACTGGCGGAATGCGCGGTGAAATTGGCGCGGGTACAAACCGGATGAACTTATATACTGTCCGCAAGGCATCTGCAGGCCTGGCAGCATACATAGATGAGCAAGGAAATGAAGCGAAGCAGCGTGGCGTGGCAATTGCCTACGATTCCCGTCATAAGTCACCTGAATTCGCAATGGAAGCTGCAAAGACATTGGCAACTCGCGGCATTAAGACATATGTTTTTGAAGAATTAAGGCCAACACCAGAGCTTTCATTTGCAGTACGGCACTTGCATGCATACGCAGGAATCGTCATTACTGCCAGCCATAACCCGCCTGAGTATAATGGCTATAAAGTATATGGCCCAGATGGCGGCCAGCTGCCTCCAGATAGTGCGGATGAAGTGATCACTAAGGTAAACGAGATTGAAAATGAACTTTCAATCGAGGTGATGGACGAGCAGGAACTGAAGGAAAAAGGTTTGATCAAAATGATTGGGTCCGAAGTGGACCGCGCGTATCTTGAGAAGCTGATGACGATTTCCGAAAATCCAACACTCTCGGATGAAGCCGATGTGAAAGTGGTTTTCACACCATTGCATGGCACTGCCAATATGCCTGTGCGCAATATCCTGACGAACCTGAAATACCAGAACGTCACGGTCGTAAAAGAGCAGGAGCTTCCGGATCCTGAGTTTTCAACAGTTAAGAGCCCGAACCCTGAGGAGCCTGCCGCATTTGAGCTTGCGATCCGTGAAGGGAAGAAAATCGATGCTGATGTACTCATTGCAACGGACCCTGATGCAGACAGGCTCGGTATCGCTGTAAAAGACCCGGATGGGGAATATATTGTGCTGACAGGAAACCAGACAGGAGCCCTGCTGCTGCATTATATCCTTACTCAAAAACAGGAAAAGGAAACACTCCCAGCCAATGGTGCAGTGTTCAAGACAATCGTCACTTCCGAACTTGGACGCAAAATCGCTTCTTCTTTCGGGGTTGAGACAATCGATGTCCTGACTGGCTTCAAGTTCATTGCTGAAAAGATCAAGCAATATGAAGAATCAGGTGAGTATAAGTTCCTGTTTGGCTATGAAGAAAGCTATGGATACTTAATCGGAGACTTTGCCCGTGATAAAGACGCAGTCCAGGCGGCGATGCTTGCTGTCGAGGTTTGCGCATATTATAAAAAGAAGGGCATGTCCCTGTACGAAGCTCTCCTCAGTGTTTTTGAACAATACGGTTATTATCAGGAAGGGCTGCGTTCCCTGACGCTAAAAGGAAAAGAGGGCGCGGAATTAATCCAGAAAACGCTCGGAGTCTTCCGCCAGGAACCTCTTAAACAGCTTGGTGAATTGAAAGTAACCACAGTGGAAGATTATTTAACAGGTGTAAGGCTGAATGAAAGCAATGAGGAAGAAAAAATCCAGCTTCCTTCTTCTAATGTTATCAAGTACTATCTTGAGGATGGTACATGGGTGTGCCTGCGCCCGTCTGGAACGGAACCAAAGATCAAATTTTACTTTGGAGTGAACGACAAGAGCCTGGCTGAAAGCAAGCAGAAGCTCCAAAAGATCGAACAGGATTTCATGGTAGCAGTTGAAAAGAGAATGGAAGCTGCAAAGAACTTGTAAATCACAACCTTAGAACTTCAGCAAGAAAGGAAGTATTCAAATGTTAAAAGAACAAGTAGCTATCGTCACAGGTGCTTCGAGAGGAATTGGCAAGGAAATCGCCGTGAAATTGGCTGAGCAGGGAATGAAGCTCGCGATTGCAGGCAGCTCAGAAGAAATCAATCAGACAGCGGATGAAATGAAGCAGAAAGGTTTTTCAGATGTCATTGCGGTCCAGACCGATGTCAGCGATGAGCAGCAGGTGAAGAACCTTGTTGAAAAAACAGTGGAAGCATTTGGCCAGGTTGACGTACTTGTCAATAATGCCGGAATCGGCTTTTTTAAACTGGCAGAGGAAGTCACGGTTGAGGAATGGAAAAAGCTATTTGAAGTAAATGTACAAGGTGTATTCCTTGGCGCCAAAGCCGTACTTCCACATATGAAGGAACGTAAATCAGGCACCATCATTACAATCTCATCTGATGTAGGAAGATACACGATTCCTAATGGCAGTGCTTATACAGCTTCAAAGTATGCTGTCCAGGGCTTCAGCGGGGCACTTGCCCAGGAAGTGAGGGAGTTTGGAATTCGCGTCGGCACCATCAATCCGGGAATGGTTGATACTTATTTCGCTGACTCAAAACAGGGGCTTCCGGAAAAACATGACTGGCTGAAGGTGGAGGACATCGCGAACGCAGTTGTCTACATGGCGTCAGCCCCTAAACATATGCTGATTGATGAAATCGTCATCCATCCGCTTGTGCAGAATTACCCGATTGCCTGATCAAGTGGCGATTTAGCAAGTGAGTTCAGACCAAATAATTACCAGTAAAAATCAGCATAAAAAATAATAAACACGGCACCTTAATATAGGTGGCCGTGTTATTTTTTTTGGTGGAATTCTCTTGTTAAATCGAGCCGGTTACAGCGGTTTCCAGGTAGTCATCGCCGGCGGCTTCATTTGCGTGGTCGATATATCTGAGCAGGGAGTACAGGCGCTTTTCAATGACAGCATAATCTTTTTCAAAGTTGTAAGCGTGGAGAAAATGTTCGATCTTTTTGGCCAGGAACTGGTCCTCTGTCCTGACCATAAGGATAAGCAAGTTATCCCATTGGGATCGGTGCGTGTAATACAAAGCCCGATCGTAATCCGTTTTATTCATATCCAATCCTCCTTATGAGGAGTTGATAATATTATATGGAATTGACGCCGGAACTTCCTCAGAAAATGTTGGACGACCCTGTTTACTGGGGTTTTCAAGTTTTACCTGTATATTAGTGCGTAAAAATGATCGGGATTGACTATATTTCGAAGTGGGAATCACTAAGCTGGTATACAAAAAGGAGTGTACGATGAAAAAGTATTTTTTCACCATGGCTGTATTGTTGATTTTGTTACTGGGAATCCAAAGAGTTGATATTCAAGCACAAAGGCCGGATTATGAAAAATATGGCCGGATCGCTACTGCTGTAATCAAGGAGGAATATCCAGGAGAAGCTGTCCAGGATTATAAATATAAGGGCAGAAAGCAAATGGATGATCGCCAGGTACTCGACTCATTTCAATACAAGGTCAGTGTCGATGGAAAACCTGTTATTATGACAGTGCAAGTTGCACACGATTTAAAAAATGAAAGGTTATTGAGTCTTACGATTACTGAGCAACACCGGCAGTAAAGTTTCTAACCTGTTCATCATTCTCCTTTTTTTCTCATACATTGTTGTAAGAGGTGAAAGGGGGAGAGATGGTGTCGGAAGATCAAAAGTCGCTGGAATATGCCATTTCTGAAATTACCGAAATCGCTAAAGGGTTTGGGTTGGACTTTTATCCGATGAGGTATGAAATATGTCCTGCAGAAATCATCTATACATTTGGTGCCTATGGAATGCCAACAAGATTTTCCCATTGGAGCTTTGGGAAGCAGTTTCATAAAATGAAGCTTCATTATGATTTAGGCCTCTCGAAAATTTATGAGCTGGTTATCAATTCTAATCCATGTTATGCCTTTTTGTTAGATTCTAATTCGCTGATTCAGAACAAGTTAATCGTTGCCCACGTCCTTGCCCACTGTGATTTCTTCAAGAACAATGTCCGTTTTCAGAATACAAAGCGGGATATGGTTGAAAGCATGGCAGCAACAGCGGAGAGAATCCGTAAATATGAAATACAGCATGGGAAACAAGCGGTGGAGTCTTTCCTTGATGCGGTGCTAGCCATCGAAGAGCACATTGATCCATCGTTGATGAGGCCGAAGCTAGCATGGTCGGCCGAAGATGATTTTGAGGACGAACCAACGACAATAGCGACTCCGTATGATGATCTTTGGGATCTTGAATCCATAAAGACAGATTCAACAGATAAGATAAAGAAGAAGAAATTTCCGCCGCGCCCAGAGAAGGATCTGCTATTGTTCATTGAAAGTTATAGCCGCGAGCTGGAGGATTGGCAGCGGGATATCCTGACAATGATGCGTGAGGAAATGCTCTATTTTTGGCCGCAGCTTGAAACGAAAATCATGAATGAAGGCTGGGCTTCTTACTGGCATCAACGGATTCTCAGGGAAATGGACCTGACGAGCGGCGAAGCAATCGAGTTCGCAAAATTGAATGCCGGAGTCGTGCAGCCATCAAAGACGGGCATCAACCCATATTATTTAGGAATCAAAATTTTTGAAGATATCGAGGAGCGCTATGATAATCCTACTGAGGAAATGAAACGGCGAGGAGTAAAGCCGGGTTCAGGCCGGGAAAAAATGTTTGAAGTGCGCGAAATCGAATCGGATATTTCATTTTTACGTAATTATTTAACGAAGGATCTGGTCATGCGTGAAGATATGTACCTTTTCCAAAAGCAAGGACGTGAATATAAAGTCGTCGATAAAGCGTGGGAACAGGTTCGTGACCAGCTTGTCAGCATGAGAGTCAATGGAGGATTTCCGTATTTGACTGTAACAGACGGCGATTATCTGAAGAATGGGGAGCTGTATATCACGCACAGCTTTGAGGGAATTGAACTCGACATTAAATATTTGGAAAAAGTACTCCCATATGTCCATCAGCTATGGGGCAGGAAATGCCATATCGAAACAATGGTCGAAAGCAGGACTATGCTATACACCTATGATGGAAAAGGGATCCATCGCAAATATTTATAATCAAGAAAACCGCTGATTTCCAGCGGTTTTTTATTTTTTTGTGTAAAAACTACAATAATAAGGTAATTAAAATAAAGACGAGCTTTTTCTTGAACCAATTTCAAAGATGAGTCATAATTATATATATGAGCATATATTCATATATAAGTCAGGGAGGGATCATATGGGACATAATCATTCGCATGGCCACAGCCATGGCCATGCCCATACAAACAATAAAAAGGCTTTATTCTGGGCTTTTCTTCTAATCGCGACTTTCATGGTTGTTGAGGTGATTGGCGGGGTGATCACAAACAGCCTTGCTTTGCTTTCGGACGCAGGCCATATGCTGAGCGATGCAGCTGCACTTGGCTTGAGCTTGTTCGCGATGAAGCTTGGCGAAAGAAAGGCCACACAATCAAAGACGTATGGCTATAAAAGATTCGAAATCATCGCAGCAGCTTTAAACGGTCTTACCTTAATTATTATTTCAATTTATATATTTGTTGAAGCATACCATCGTTTTACAGATCCTCCGCAAGTTCAAAGCATGGGAATGCTGACGATTTCCGTTATTGGGCTGATTGTCAATATCATTGCAGCGTGGATTCTGATGAGTGGAGATAAGGATGAAAACTTGAATGTAAGAAGCGCTTTCCTTCACGTGTTGGGAGATATGCTTGGTTCAGTTGGAGCAATCACAGCAGCATTGCTGATAAACTTCTTTGGCTGGGGACTTGCAGATCCCATCGCGAGCGTGGCAGTTGCCATTCTTATCATCATAAGCGGCTGGAGAGTGACGAAGGAGAGCTTTCATGTATTGATGGAAGGCACACCTGAGCAGATTGACGTGAATGAAGTGAAAGATGAAATAATGAAGATTCCCGAAGTGAAGGATATGCACGATGTCCACATCTGGTCGATTACTTCAGGCGTGCTGATGCTTAGCGGGCATATTGCCGTCAAAGGGGAAGGAGCGCATGACAGAGTTCTTCACAAAGCCCAGAAGCTGTTGCATGACCGCTTTGGGATTGATCATAGTACACTTCAGGTAGAAGGGGAGGAACATGGATGCCCATGCGCCCATGGGCCTTGCAATTAATTTATAGGATCAATTACAAGGGGCCATATGCATAAAAACGTGCCAGCCAATATTGATGGGCATTCCCCTCAATGATGGCTGGCATGTTCTATGCTTTGCTTTAACAGGTCAATGACATGTTCGTCGTCATGAGTATAATAGAGCGAAGTGCCTTCTCTCCTGAATTTGACGAGCCTGAGATTCTTTAAAAAGCGCAGCTGATGTGAAACGGTCGATTGCAGCAAGTTGAGCTTTTCTGCTATTTCATTAACCGAATGTTCCCCCTGTAGCAGCAGATGGAGGATTCTGAGCCGCGTCGGATCTGAAAGGGCTTTGAAGGTCTGGGAAACCATGAATAATGTTTCCTCATCCAAATCCATTTCAGGCGTGTTCTTTTTCTTTTCTTCCAAGTTAATCAGCCTCCTGCTTCTATTATACCTTAAGACAGTGAAATCACGGTTGTAAATTCAGACGAGATTTCTGATTGGAAAATAGAGTCCATCAGCGTCTGAACGAAAATCCCAACCTCTTAACATTAGTATGAATAACTATTCCTGTTGAGGTGGAAATATAAAACATGCAAATAGTGATGAGGATGAGCAAATGAACAGGAATTATTATAACCGGATGATAAACTTTAGTTAATAGAGGCAGGAAGCAGGTGAAGAGGTGGACGAGAACTATACAAATGAATCAAAATATATCCAGCAGCACCTTGCAAATGAGCGTACATACCTTGCCTGGGTCCGGACATCAATCGCCATAATAGGGATTGGTTTTCTGGCATCGAGTTTGCATTTTAATAATATCAGGTCAGTAAGCCAGGCTGCAGACACGATTGCTGTTTTTGTCAGCATATTTTCTTTGTTGATTGGTTTGATCATCCTGTTTTTTGCGACCACACATTATTTCTCGGTGCGGAAAAAAATTAACAGGCAAACCTTCGAATCAGCCAGCAACCTGATAAAAATTTCCACGGGGATCATTTTTTTGATCTTTCTGTTACTCGGTATTTATTTAATCAGCATTCTATTTTGAAATGTCATATTGATAATTCGGATTTTCATCGAGAATTTTTTTCAGGGGACTTCCAAGCTTCTTTTAGGCCATTGGCGGAAAAAAAGCCAGAGCAACGGTACTATCAATTGTCGGTGCTGTTTTGCTCTGGTTTTTTATGTGTTATGAGACCATCGTAATTGGTGATATATAGCTCAATCTCCGGCTGGATATCGAGGCAGTGGGCATTCAACAGCTGATAATAATTCACTCTGTGCAGTGGGTCATATGGAAGCACAGGGTATTCCTTATGCTCCTTAACATAAAGGTCTACTGCCTTTTGGACTTTATCAATCGTTATTGCGAGATCTTTTTCTTCCTCAGTGAAAATATCGTATGTTTCTTTTGACATATAAAATTTTCGTGATGGCATTCCTTTCAGGAGGGGGGCAAGTTGTTCCATATCGATCCGGTTGTCTTCCTTGACGAGAATAGTTCGGTATACGCCTTTAGGCAGATGTTCTGAATATGTGCGTACTGCTTTTTTTATCTCGTCAACGCTTGCCTCAATAATTGGCCAGGTGGTTTCCTTTGTCTTTTTTCCCGCACTAGCATGGAGCATAATAAAATGGGCCAATCCTGCGGCGGATCCCAGTATAGTCAAATACGGAAATAAATCGAACATGAGGTCTAACAGGCAACCGATGATTGGCCAGACGAGTGCAGCTGTAACTTTTATGGCTGTTTCAGAAATTAAGCGTCTGCTACTTCTCCTTTCTTTCTCCGTTTGCATCTTAAACCCTCCTTTCCAAGGCAGGAAATGCCTTTATTACACCATAATCCCTTGACAGTATAGGGGTCGCCATATATGTGTGAAGGCTTATAATCATACTGAACTTAAGATAATGTTGGTTTTGTCGATATAAAAGTAAGAGTCTGTGCTTTTGTGGTATTTTGGGAAGAGTTCAACTAGGTGATTGAAGCAAGGGTCGGGACGGGATAAAAAAGCGGATCAGTTTCTACTTATATTATATTAAATTCTCTTCATGATTGGTATGGGTTGGTTTTGAATATTATGAAAATTACCTTAGAAACCGGTCAATTATATTGTTGGATATTGTATAATAATTAGAAAGCTTCCTTCTTTTTTTCGAAAATTGTCATACGAACTCGCTGGCAACGATTATTTATATCAGAACCGCTAGTCCATGAAAGCAAATAAACCAGACAGAAACGAGGGGCAGGATGGATATTCCCCATATGTACATATTTGACTTGAATAATATAGCATTGACCGTCGTTTTTTTAATCATTTCTTCTATAATGGCAGTTGAATTCAGCAGGCAAATCAAAAAAACGGTGGATAGAAAAAGACGTAAAATGGTCCTGTATTCGCTTCTTTTGGCTCTCACATTCTTTCTGACACATCTATTTGTGATTATTTCTGCAGGCGTTCCATTTTCGACAAGCAATTTTTATTTATTTTTCCTGATATTTTATGGAATTTGCGGACTTGGATCTTACGCAGCTTTGAGTCTGGCGCAAAGGGATATTGCGAATACTGCTCAGTACGTATTCACTAGTCTATTAATCGCTGCCAGCATTATGGCGGCTGAATATACGGCATTTTATATAATCTTCAGGGAAGCTATCGAAATCCAGCCAATTTTATCCATTATTTCGTTTCTGATGATATTGGTCACTTCATTTTCGCTCATCAGGTTTTTGATGCAGATTACGAACGAAGATATTTATGAGTTTGTAAAAAAGTATAAGTATACAGGCAGTGTCCTTGGCGGCATGGCAATGGGAGGTATCCCGTATATTGTCCTGACTTCAATGATGGACGTTACAGATGGAAGCGGCATACATTCTTACCTGGCGCCGTTCGCTTATATGGCAACAGCAAATTTATTATTCATGCTCGTACCGGACCTTTTTGGCGAAAAATTGATCATGAAGAACGTCCAGTCTCATTTATCCTTGTTCACCCATAACCCCGATTCTGTATTCAGGGTCGACTTGCAAGGGTATATTTTAAATGTCAATAAAGAGGCAGTAGAACTGACAGGCTATATGGCCAATGAATTAGCTGGCCTCCATTTTATCGATTTGATCGGGGGCAGCGAGGAAGAAAAGAAAATAAGGAAATATTTCATGAAAGTGCTCAGCGGTGAGACGAAATTGATTGAAACCACTCTGAAAAGGGCGGATTCAACTTATGCTGACGTGAGAATCACAGCGGTGAGAATCATCGTTAAAAATACAACAGTTGGTGTCTTTGGAATAGTCAGGGACATAACAGAACAGAAAAAAGCAGACAAAATGATTGAGTATCTGGCCTATCATGATGAACTGACTAATTTGCCTAACAGACGGAATCTAGAGAAAGTCATGGCAGCGCAATTTATTAAGGATGAAGGGTTTTCCTTGATATATCTTGATTTTGATCGTTTTAAAAGAATCAATGATACATTTGGGCATTCATTTGGTGATAAGATTTTGGTAGAGATCGGCAGGAAGCTTTCAGAAGTTGTGCCGGAGGAATGCCTTGTTGCAAGAATAGGCGGAGATGAATTTGCGATTCTTGTTACTGGAGGGAATAAGCCAGACGGGGTTGCAAACAAGATTGTGCAGGCATTCCAGAGTCCGCTTTTTGCGGAGGGAATGGAATTTCTGATCACGGCTAGTATTGGGATCTCAAGGTATCCAGAAGATACAGATAATCTTGAATTATTGCTGAAGTTTGCTGATATGGCAATGTATAAAGCAAAAGAAAACGGTGCGAACCACTTTCAGTTTTTTGACCAAAGCATGGTGGATCACAACCTGAATAAGTTTGAACTTGAGAATGAATTGCGGAACGCTATAAATAGTGATTCTCTCACGGTTTTTTACCAGCCTAAGTACAATGCTGCAACAAATGAAATTACAGGGGCTGAAGCACTGGCTAGGTGGAAGCATGCACGCCATGGAATGATTCCTCCAGGTGTGTTCATCCCGATTGCTGAGGAAGCGAACTTGATCGTCCCTCTCGAGAGATTGATCATCAGGAAAGTGTTCAGCCAGCTTGTACAATGGAAGGGACAGGGTTATGAGGTTCCCCGCACTTCGATCAATATCTCGATCATCCATTTTTATCAGGAGGATTTCGTGAAATTCATGAGGCAAACACTTAAAGAATACGGACTTTATGGTGAATTGATCGAAATCGAAGTAACTGAAAGTATCATGATTAAGAAGGAGGACAGCATTAATGCACAGCTCCAGGCTTTAAGGGAAATTGGTATTGAGGTCAGCATTGATGATTTTGGCACAGGATACAGTTCATTGAGTTATTTAAGCAAGCTTTCGGTCGATCGTTTGAAAATTGACCAGAGCTTCATTTCACACTCCCAGGAAAACCGCGAAATCATTTCCACAATCGTCTCTATGGCAACGAATTTAAAGTTAAAAGTAATTGCCGAGGGAGTAGAAACGGAGTCGCAGATTGACCTGTTAAAATCATTGGGCTGCCAGGAAGTACAGGGATACTTCTACTCACCGCCATTGCCATCAAATGAATATGAAACGATGATGAACAGGGAGCTTCAGGAGACCTGACGGGTGTTTTGACTGGCTTCGTGGAATATGTTACTATTCTTTTATGAAAAGTCCTCTAGGGTTCCGCAGCTTTTGCTGGACTGGTCCGAGAGAGGGCGCACAGGCATTGTCTGTGTACACGGAGGGATAAAAACCCGGGAGATATCATTGATATCTCCCGGGTTTTTTTATTCCAGCACAGCGCTTGCGCTTTATAATGAAAGGAGAGTTAACAAGTATGGCTTGGTTATATTTAGTGATTGCCGGTATATTTGAAATCGTTTGGGCGATTGGCCTGAAGTATACAGAAGGTTTCACCAAAGCAGTCCCATCGCTGATTACACTGGCAGGCATGGCCATAAGCTTTTATTTTTTGTCCATGGCAGTAAAAACATTGCCAATTGGTACTGCATATGCCATCTGGACTGGAATTGGAGCTGCAGGGGCAGTTATACTCGGGATTGTCCTGTTTGGAGAGCCGCGCAACCTCATGAGACTGATGTTCGTTGCCTTCATTCTGGTTGGGATCATTGGTCTGAAAGCAACATCCGGAAGCAATTGATTATATTCAGGAAGCAGGCTAGCAGAAAAGTGCAGTCTGCTTTTTTGAAATTTAATTTGAAATTTCCACCAATATATATTATGATGCCGATAGGTACCTTTTATTACTAGGTAGGTGATAGGATGTTTAATCGTGAACTTTTAAAAGGGAGCACATCCCTTGTGCTGCTTCAGCTTTTGAATGAACGGGATATGTATGGTTACGAGCTAGTTAAAGAACTGGATAAGCGCAGTGACCACAGTCTGCAGGTAAAGGAAGGCACCCTTTATCCGGCATTGCATAAGCTCGAAAAGCAGGAATACATTGAATTTTATTGGCAGGAGCAGGAAAAAGGCCCGGCAAGGAAATATTACCGGATTACTGATGAAGGCAAAGAGGTCCTCATTGAGAAAACGGAAGAGTGGCAGCAGTTCGTCAATGTCATGAACAAAGTGATCAGGAGAACGAAAAATGATCCAGTTAAAGACTGAATTTCTCGACGAGCTTGGCAGGCAGTTAGGGAAGCATACGGACAAAGAACAAATTTTAGCTGAATATGAAGTCCATATCACAGAAATGCTTGAAGAGTCTAACGGCAATGAAAGAGAAGAGGCGGATATTAGATCTGAAATTTATTCCAGATTGGGGACCCCGGAAGAGATTGCAGATATCTGGAAGGAAGAACTGTCAACGACCCCAGTGAAAACTCAATGGATTTTTATTTTGGCCAACCTGATATTCTTCGTTGGCGGCACGATCCTAACCCTCGTGCATAATCTATTTGATTTCCCTCTTATTGACATGGCCTGGAGAAGCCTGACATCGATACCAGCTGTGATCATTTTGCTTTACCTCTTCTTTTGGGCACTGCTTGGGTATGAAATCGGCAAGGGGTTTGGCCATAAGGGACGAAGATTGATGAAAAAAACGTTTATCCTGTCCATCCTGCCTAATATTATTCTCATGAACCTGACGTTGTTCAAGCTGATCCCGCATGACTGGTTCCAGCCGTTGCTGAACCCGGTATTCATTTTTATTTGTATTTTTTTTACAGCACTATTGTATCCCATTTGTTGGGTTGGTTATAGATGGGGGAAAAAGGCTTCCATCTAATTTTTTTAGTCTATTACATAGAATATCTATGTATATAGAATTAATAGGTGATATTTTTATGAATTAATGCCTAGTTATTCTAGGTGGAAGGGGAGAGTGAAATGGAAATGAAATTGAAAAAAGAGGACTGGATATTTTTCCTGGTATGTCTTGCTCTTGGGATCTTGGCTGAAAGGTCTTTCTTGCATGGAATAATTGGCTTGTCCTATCCTGTGTTTATTACAGTGTTTTATGTTGTATTTTTTTGGAGATATCGTTCCTTTTCTTTTGCTAATAAAAAGCTTGGACTTTTGATGATTGCTTCAATATGGCTTCTTTCAACAAGTTTTTTCCTGAAGTCGAATATGATTTTGTATGTATTGAACTTCCTGTTGATTCCAGTGATGGTCCTCATCCAACTTGTGCTCATTACCTACCCGCTTCATAACCAATGGCATAGATGGCCATTCGTCCAAAAGCTCTTTTTGACAGTAGGAGCAGCAATTGCCTATGTTTTCAGGTTTTTAATGCAAACTGCTAAATTGGCTTTCAAAGGGCTTGAAGAGAGCAAGAGTGCAACAATCAGAAAAGTACTGATTGGAATGGCTATTTCAGTCCCGCTTTTGTTTGTGATTGTCAACCTGCTTGTCTCTGCCGACCAGCAATTCGGTAACCTTTTAGGCGCCTTCCCTCGCTGGCTTTTGGGATTGAAGATAGAGGAAGAGGTGCTGCGAACGATTGCAGTCATTATTTTTACATTGATGATCTTTGGCTTACTTCAGGTGCTAAGGACTAAGCAGCATGTGCCTGCTGAATTCCCGCAGCCAAAAGAAAAGATGTCATGGGATAGCGTGATCATCCTGACAGTGCTCACTTTATTGAATATAGTGTACCTTCTATTTGTCGCTGTCCAATTCCAATACTTTTTCAGTGAGACTTTAAAGGCTGGATATACGTATGCGGAATTTGCGCGCAGGGGATTCTTCGAACTTCTTTTTGTGACCATGCTGAATTTGTTGATCATCTCCACTATTGTTACGTATGTTGATAAGACTTCCAAAATTATGAGGCTTTTCATTCGAGCTCTTTTATCTCTCCTCGTTATCTTTACCGGAGTGATGCTGTATTCAGCTTTTATACGACTATTCATGTATGAAGAGGCTTATGGGTTTACCTTTGCCAGGGTTCTGGCCCATTCATTCATGGTTTTCTTGCTTGTGATATTATGTTATTCCTTTATGAGGATATGGATGGAAAGGCTCTCACTTGTGCGCTTTTATATCATATCTGCCATTCTTTTTTATACATTGATCAACACAATTCAGCTTGATCGATATGTTGTTGACCGCAATTTGGAGCGTTACTCAGAAACCGGAAAAATTGATATTTACTATTTGAATTCGCTGTCTTATGAAGGTGTAGAAGGACTGGTGGAGCTGTATAAGCTTAATCCAGGATATCCAGGTCTCTCGGACTTGCTGCTGCAAAGGAAGAGGGAATTCCTGAATTCAGAAGAAAGTTGGAATTCAATAAATATGTCCAGAAGAAGCGCTGAAAAAGCGTTAATGGACCTGGAGATGCAGTAACAATGAATATGGCAAAAATGAAAACAAAGGCCGGCTTTGTTACCAGTTTTGTAACATATCGATGTGAATAATGATGTTAAAATAACCTTAAGCCAAATAAAGGGGAGCCATGTGAAATGGAAGGGATATCTGAAATCATCAATCTCTTAAAAGGTATTGAAAGTTCGATTGACTCATTGAATAAAAGGACCGAAAACATTGAAAAAAGACTTGACCGACTCGAAAAAGTCGATAGCATTGAACATCGTGTAACATCAAACCAGATCGATATAACTGATATTAAAGAAGCACTTGAAAGAATGGAAGAAGCACAAAGTGCAAAAATCGAAAATATGTTAAAAGAATTGCTAAGCAAAGCAGAAATGAAAAACAATACAGAATTCAGCACGATCCATAAACGCCTTGATTCCCATCTGTTGAAATTGGGGAGGGTCGAGGAAGAAATCCTGATGGTCCAGCAGGAAAAATAGTTTTTTTAGAGATTGCGATCGTGCAGTCTCTTTTTTTATTAATATTCGAATTTATACAACTTCAACTTCGAGCATTGGCCAGCTCCAGCGCCTAGCCCCTCGAGTCGCTTGTCTAGTTTCGCCTCCTAACTCCTCGAGACGCTTCGGTCCTGCCATTGAAGTCAAAGAACGCCTTCACT
>NZ_JAGGQP010000048.1 GCF_018613235.1 Bacillus sp. ISL-41 | reverse complement strand
GGCTTCATTTATTGAGGGAGTATAGCTTAATAGTAGTGATTATATAATAGGTTAAAATAACCATTTAAGGGGTGGGCATGTAATGATAGGATCCCCAGAAATAAATAAAACAATTAGAAGAATCTTATCACCTTCATTGAGAGAAGCAGGATTTAATAAAGTGAATTCAAGACAAAACTGGGCTTGGATTGACCACTGCATCTGGGTATTAGAAATAAGAGCCGTGGGTAATTATTTTTCCGATGTAACGGGATGGCCGCCAATGTCTATTAACGTTGATTTAGGTATTTACTACGACTTTATTCCCTCAAGAAACTGTGAAATAAAAATAGGTACTCAGGGTGAACTCTTGCCGAAACCATTTCAATGTCATTTGGAGAATCAATTAAACTGTCAAATTGATCAAGCAAGATACAAGAATCATTTAGATAATCCTGCCGAAAAAGAGAGAGAGGATATTTGGTGGGTTGAACCTGATGGAAGTAATATAGAGGAAGTCATAACAGATATAAAAAACTCTTTTTCAAGAGATGGGTTGGAATGGTTTAGAACATATACGAATTTAAAGGTAGCTTTTAATGAAATTGAAAATCAGCATAATTCATTGAATAAGTTTTATAAAGCAAAGTATTTTGCCGAATATCTAAAAGACAGTGAAAAGATAATTAAGTACACCCAATTATTTGATATGGAGCAAAAAAGAATTAATATGTAAATCATCTAAGGGTTGCATGAATTCGAATAGTACAATTATTTCTTATTGTACTAAAGATAGAGTAATGTTTAATAAGAGACTAGAATATGTATTGATAAATTTGGAAAGAAATGAGGGCTTGGGTTGAGTATTTCAGTAGAAAATAAAATTATTGCAAAAACGGCCCTTAAAGCATTTGGAGACAATCCAAGCGTTTATAAATATTGGGATGATAATCATTCAAGCTCTATTGATATTCTCTCTGTAAAGTCTAGAGAGTTAACCGATGTAGTTTTAAGATCCACTATTGGTCTATCAGATTATTCAATTGGATATGAAGAAGGGTTTTTACCAGTGAGAATTGAAATTGTGGGGGCAAGTAACTTTGATTGTTTCCCCAATGTATTAGCTACTTGCGCTTTCAACATTATTAACTCAAAATTCCAGTGTTCCCTTGGTAGTATTTTTAAAGATGTTATTAATATGTACTTACCAAACAGCCCAATGAACCATATTTTATTCGTAACTCCTTTTCTTTGGGGAGAGGAATTAAAAACATTAGATTTTAAAAGTAAAAAAGTGGTTTGGTTGATGGCTATTCCTATATCTAACGCTGAAAAAAATTATGCTGATGAGCAGGGAGTAGAAGCATTGGAAGAACTTTTTGAACAAGTACCTATAAATGTTTTTGACTTGGAAAGGCAATCGATCTTGTGAAATTTTTAATGTCGTTGGGTTAATAGGTATAATTGTGCTGCCAAACACGGCAGTAATCTCTTATTGGACTAAAGAGGCAGTAATGTTTAATAAGAGACTGGTAAAATGAAACACTTATAAAGTGATCTCGTCATTTATTTATATGGGGGTATCTTAATGAATTTTGCAAAAAACCTACTGCCACTTAGTATCTTGTTTATATTATTAGTGAGTTGTAGTAATAACTATTCGAGTAGTCCTTCAATCAGTAATCCAACCCCAAAAGATTATTTAAAAAACACTGATGCTGATATATTTCTACTTGATGATTATGTATTTTCAAATGCAGAAGATATAGAATGGGTAAGAGAATTGGAATATGAATTAGGTGGGCAAGTAGGTGAAATAACAAAGCAAGCAGATAAGGCATCAAAGTTTAAGAATGGTACAGCGAATAAATTGCCAATAGGAACAAAGATATTCGAAACAGATACACCTGCATACATCGCAATTATTGATGGTAAGGAGATACGATATTTGAAAATGGTTGAAGGATAATTGTTATTCCAACTATAAGGGGCGTTGATCCAAGGATTAACGCCATTTTTATAAAAGTTTTTATTAAACTAAAGATGCAGATTAGTTTAAGAAATTAAAACTTAGTTAATAGGGTCGTCTATCATATAAGGGATGTGACGTTATTGAAAAAAATATTATTATTTATCTTGTTTGCTGTTATTCTCAGTGCTTGTAGTAAACAAGAAAATGGTGTTAACAATATGAAAAAACCTCCTGAATTAATAGTGAGTTCAAGCAGTAATAAAGTTAAGGCAGTCTTGGGAACATATAGTTGGACTTATGATAATGGTGATGGGACTTCGACTGGGAGTGAAGCTGACTCAGATATACCACCAAGAATAGTAAGGCTACAAACGTCTTCATTAAATACTGAACTGGGCTCTACAATTTACTTGGATTTTGCAAACCCTCCTAAAGGAGTAAAGGTGAATATTTGGAGTAATAGTCAACAGGAGAGAGAAGTAAAAGTTGAAGGAACTACTTTTGAAACAGATGAAAAGGGTTATATCGTATATGAAATTTACGCTAATTGGGACCAAGGTTCCGCTCATTATGCGGTAAAACTAAATATCCAATAAATTTCTTGTTCATTTATCAAATGCGTTGATCCAGAAGGATAAACGGCTTTTTTGTGAAATCCTTATTGAGCTAAAGGTGCAGTAATGCTTAATAAGCAACCATAATCTAACGGTTGAGGTGATGGAATGGAATTATGGAGACAACTTTTATTAAATGGCTCAGTTAAGCTATTTTGGAGAAATGAAATATTAGATAAATTCGTAAATGATATATCAAGCGAAGGTTTTGAGATTTATACTTTAGATTGCTCTCAATGGAGCTCACAAAATTACCACAATGATTTGGCATCTGTCTTAAATTTTCCAGATTATTATGGAAAAAATTTAAATGCATTTAATGACTGTCTTTCAGATATGACTACTGAAGGTATTGGTATCGTTTTAGTATTTAAGAACTATGACAAGTTTGCTATTAAGGATAACTATGCTGCACGTACAATTTTAGATATTATTCAAACCAATGCTTGGAGATTTTTACTTGAAGAAGAGAATCTTAAGCTACTTGCCTTTGTGCAATCAAATGATGCAACAATTGATTTCCCCGATCTAGGTGGAATGTCTGCCGAATGGAATAATGAAGAATGGCTCAATAAGGATAGGGATGTTTAATCGGCGTTGATTCAGAAGGATTAACGCCCTTTTTGTTGGCGTTCTTATTGAACAAACGATGCCAGGTTAACTAAAGAAGCATATCAATTATAGAGAGATTTTCTCGGATTTAGGAGGAATCATAATGGATTGGTCACAATGGTTGCAAGGCGGACCTTTTCTGGAAGTTAGCTTCTTATTGGAACATAAAGAAATAGAAAAGAAATCGAAAGCAATACAGGATATTATAAATAAGTTGCCAAAGCTAACGACTAAGGTTGAAATAATTGACGAGAACGTTGATGAAATTATTGATTTTTTTGATAGAGGCTACCCCTATGATGAGGAAGATCCAGAAACAAATTTTATACATTCATTAAGATTAAGAGTATTCGTTCACTTACCAAGGAAACGAAAAGCGAATTTACAAATTGAAATGGTTTCTTCAAATTCAATTATGGTAAATTTCTGGTTTTATGGGTCTATCTTTGATGCCTTTGAATGGGACCAAATCGGAATAAAAAAAGAGGAAATAAAAGACTTTACTATTTTCCTTATCGAGTTGTATTCCCTTTATGAGTTTAGGATTGGTGCAATAGCAATCGAAGAAGATGTTCTGGAGTTATTCGGATGCGGGGAAACTTATCCTAACGAATGTTATTGTTACGAGAATGTGAATCCGGACTGCTTCCTTCAAGAAGCATCTTGGTTTATAAATATTATATGGAATGAAAAGTGTGAGGGATTAAGCCGAATTCCATATAATCATAAAAGGCTTCATAAAGAAGGGATCCTTATTGAAACGGGGAGTTTTGATTTAGAATCTTGAATACTCAGGTGTATATCCAGAATGAAATAGGCACCTTTGCTGAAATCCTTATTATGCTAAAGGAGCAGTAATGTTTAAGAAGGAATGTCGAGGAAACATCAATTAAGAGGTGAAAACAACTATGATAGAAGCTCTGAGTAATTTCTTTGGTGCGGCAAAAATTCAAAAAAGAGAAAGCCAATAAATAATTTGTAGATGAAGAAAACCGTGTGTATGGATGCATTGATCAGAACGGATTAAAGAATTTTTATTATCATCATTTGTGTTTGAAATGACTGATACTTATGATAGTTTGCGTATGAGTAATTAAAATTTTAAAAGGTATGAGGTAAATATTTAAAAAAATCATTAGTAGTAATATTCATATTTTTTGTCTTTATAGCTTCATTTTTAATTTATAAATTTATGAACCAAAAAGTTGAATATGATGTCCTAAATGTTAAGGATGTTCCAACACAAATTCAGAATGAGATATCAACTAATTCTCAAAGGGAAGGTTTCTCTATCCACCATTTAGATAATTACACCTATGTATACTATAAAATTGACTCCAGAGAAAATGAGTATATTTCTACTGACCTATATGCCCGCAAGGAAAAAGACATATATATCATCACTTCGGTAGTGGATTGGGCAACAAATGATGACTTAATTTCTTATGAAAAAGTAATTAAATTAGAAAAGGTCCCTGAAAATGATGATGTTGTACTAAAGGAAAAAGATAAGAGATAAACTTTATAAAGAAGCTGCTAATATTGGCAGCTCTTAATTTTTATTCATTTATCAGCAATAAAAATTAACAGAGCCTTTTTTAAAGTAAAGGAGCAGGAGAGTCCAACAAGGATAGGCAGAAAAATTTCACGGAGGATTTGTCTAGTGAATACTAATAACCAAATTGATTTTTCTTATTTTATAGATCAAGAGCTGATTGATATTAAAATAAATGAAAATACCTTATTGATTCTCATATTATGTCGTGGGCAACTTTCAGTTGAATGTCCGTGGCGGTTGCGTAATAAAAAAGAAATACTAATAGGAGAAGTTGATTGTATTTCTGCTCCAGAAAAATATTCGCCAAGTAAACTAAAACAAATACTAGCTAATAAAGAGATAAAGAATATTACTTTTACTAAGGAATTGTTCTTGTTATCAATTGAATTTGAAGACAAATTATTTTTCGATTTATTCCATAATAGTAATTACTTTGAGGAATGGGTTCTTCAGGGGGATGAAATTGATGAGCTTTTTTCATTCCCAGGCGGAGATGTATCATATTAAAAATATCTTATTCGACTAACGATGCAGTTTAGTTCAATAAGAGTTGATTGTTTTCCCCGAATGCAATACGTTAATTATGAGGTGGAAATAGTGGATTTTAACGAGTTTTTATTGATTGTTGAAAAGATTAAAGCAAACAATCCGATATGGTTTGAATTAGAAACCGCCCCAATAGGGACTGATAGTGAAATTGCTAAATCTGAAAAACAACTTTCAGTAAGTCTACCAAAAGAATATAAACTTTTTATCAAAAAGTTTGGTGGCGGTTATTTCGCTTTCACCAATATCTTTTCAGTGAGTGACAGTGAATGGAACATAATTCAACAAAATAACGAAATCAACCTTATAAATTCTCACAAATTTATAGCTGTTTCTGATAATGAAATTGGAGATTATTACGGATTTGAAATTAAAAGTGGGATATGTAGTCCAAAGGTAAAATTCTATAACCACGAAATAAATCAAGTAGAAGAAACTGAGTATGATGATTTATACCAATATTTATTTAATGTGGGGCTTAAACAAGGTTAACGTACAACCTTATTTAATTAACGGGTACGTGAGTAGATCAGGGTTGTCGTTGCGGCAGCTTTTTCTTATTGTGCTAAAGGGCAGGAATGTTGAAGAAGAAAATAAAAATAGATAGGGGAAAGGTGGAAAATGTTAGATAAAATTAGAGCACTACCTGAAAAGTGGGCATTTTCAATTGGGTTATCTTTAATTGTGTTCAGTCCAATATTCTTATTTTTATTGCCATTTGGTAAATGGAGCGCAATGGTACAAGCACTTGTTTGGGGTATGGCCACCTTATTTATACTAAGCGCAGCTGATAAAAGACATTCAAGTAAAAAGCGTAATACCAATTATGTGAAGTAATGTTCTTAAACATATGGGTGCTTTGATCCTAGAAGGATTAAGGCACCTTTTTGTTGAATACCTTATTTAACTAACGAAGCAGTTATGTTGAAGAAGAGTATTGTAGGGAAGAGGAATGAAATTGGATAAACAAAGAACATTCTTTTATGGGTTTATGGTTGGTTTTGTATTAATGATTTTACCTGTACCCATTTTTTCTTTTGGAAAGACATTACGGATAATGTAGAAGTTATATTTCGATATAGTGGGTTTGCTTTAATGGTAGTTTGCGGAATTCCTTTGATTATTGATGTCTTTCGAACTTTTTTAAAATAAATTTTCACTAACGGGTGCCAGAGCTCCTAGTCGTGCTGCTTGTTTGACGAAAGGAGCAATTACCTCAATTGGATATGGTAAGATATAGAATATAAGTAGAAATAGGAGAGGAGAAGAATAATGAACGCGGGCTTAAATATCGGAGACCTTATCTTTCAATTATTTGCTGTAGCAGTTCCTATTATTTCGGTTGTTCTGTTATTTTTATTTTGGCGGTATTTAAAAAAGAATAAGGAACAATTAAATCGAATTGAACAGAAGTTAGATTCAAATAAAAGTAAGAATTAAAATCAGTTTACTTTGAGTCCTTGAGAGTTGAAAAAGGGTTGCTACGGCAATCCCATTTTTTTGTTCAAACAAGGAAGCACTTAAATAAAAATTGTGTTAAGAAATACACTTAAACAAACGGGGCAGCATTCCTGTAA
>NZ_JAGGQP010000047.1 GCF_018613235.1 Bacillus sp. ISL-41 | reverse complement strand
AACATTATCTAGTTTTGAGGGAATAAAAACCTCAAACCAAATAGTCTGGTGGCGATGGCGAGAAGGTCACACCCGTTCCCATACCGAACACGGAAGTTAAGCTTCTCAGCGCCGATGGTAGTTGGGGGTTTCCCCCTGTGAGAGTAGGACGCCGCCGGGCTGTTTAAACAACTTAATGGATTAATTATTATTATCGACGCGGGGTGGAGCAGCCCGGTAGCTCGTCGGGCTCATAACCCGAAGGTCGCAGGTTCAAATCCTGCCCCCGCAATAATCCATCTTTTACTACATATTGGTCCCGTGGTGTAGCGGTTAACATGCCTGCCTGTCACGCAGGAGATCGCCGGTTCGATCCCGGTCGGGACCGCCATTTTTATAGTTTGGTAGTTTACCAGAACGAAACAGGGTTTCGTTTTTTTTATTGTCTAAATTGGAAAAATAGCTGGTTTTTTTGCTCGTCCTTGATAAATCGTGTAAACTACATATAGAATCTTCATCCTTAGGAGGCTTCCTAAGGTTTTTTTATCTTTTAAAGGATGTTTTACTTAGATAAGTGTCTAGCTCCAACGCTAGTAGAGGCTGACCAAGGCGCTTGCGCTTTTTATAATAAAATTGACTGTTAGTTAGGTGATATATATGGCGACTTATCAATACATTTCAAAGCAGCCGGAAGACACAAAGGATTTTGCCAAGAGGCTGGCTGGTCTTCTTCAAGCAGGAGATGTCATTGCCCTTGAAGGGGATTTAGGTGCAGGAAAGACGACTTTTACAAAAGGTCTTGCCGAAGGATTGGGAATCACCAGGAATGTGAACAGCCCGACGTTCACGATCATCAAGGAGTACCAGGGGAGGCTGCCGTTGTACCATATGGATGTCTACCGTGTCGAAGATGCGTTTGAAGATCTAGGTTTTGAAGAATACTTTGAAGGTAATGGTGTGACAGTTGTGGAATGGGCTCATTTGATTGAAGCCCAGCTGCCTGAAGAGCTATTGCTTCTTCAATTATATCTTGATGAAAACGGGGCTAGAAGAATCGTTGCTGAACCAAAGGGCAGTCGGTATGAAGAATTGTGTAAGGAGATTTTTTAAATGAAGGTATTATCAATTGATACGTCCAATTATGTTTTGGGTATTGGTTTGCTTGATGGCGAGACTGTTTTGGGCGAGTATATTTCCAATATAAAAAAGAATCATTCAGTAAGGGTCATGCCGGCGATCCAGACATTGATGGAAGAATGCAGCATAAAGCCAGCAGATCTATCAAAGGTTGTAGTCGCTGAAGGACCTGGATCGTACACGGGTGTTCGTATCGGCGTGACGATCGCGAAGACCATGGCCTGGACATTAAAGATCCCGTTATCTGGGGTATCGAGCCTTCAGGTGGCTGCAGCATCAGCTGGACGCTATTTTGACGGATATGTATCTCCTTTCTTTGATGCAAGGAGAGGACAGATTTATACAGGTTTATATAAGTTTGAAGATCAAAAGCTGCAGAATGTAAAAAAGGATCAGCTTGTCATGTCAGCTGATTGGGTAAAAACATTGAATGAATTGGACAGCAGGATTTTGTTCACGAGCAATGATTTGAAACTCCATGAAGAGGTCATTAGGGAAGAGCTTGGTAACAAAGCTGTCTTGGCAGAAATTACGGAGTTGAACCCTAGACCAGCAGAGCTTGCATTATTGGGACGGGATAAAGAGGCTGTGGATCTTCATACCTTCATCCCTAATTATATTCGCCTGGCAGAAGCAGAGGCTAATTGGCTGAAAGCACAAGAGACTAAGAAATAAGTGGGAAGAGAAAATGAATAAGACGATAACGTTTCGCAATATGACGGTTGATGATCTGGATGAAGTGATGGAGGTAGAGCTCAATTCCTTTACTGTTCCATGGAGCAAGGAAGCTTTTTTCAATGAGTTGACGAAGAACCAGTTTGCGCATTATCTGATAGTGGAAGTGGATCAAAGGGTAGTTGGTTACTGTGGAGTATGGATCATCATCGATGAAGCACATATCACAAATATTGCTTTGCTTCCGGAATACAGAGGCATGAAGCTGGGAGAGGCGCTTATGGAAAGGATCATGAAGCAGTCTCGTGAAATGGGCGCATTGAGGATGACACTGGAAGTCAGGGTCAGCAATGAAAAAGCCCAGAATCTTTATCGCAAGTTTGGTTTCGAAGAAGGGGCTATCAGGAAACAATATTATACGGACAATATGGAAGATGCTATAGTAATGTGGGTGAATTTATAATGACAAAAGACCAATTAATAATGGGAATAGAGACAAGCTGTGATGAGACGGCAGTCGCGATCGTAAAAAATGGACGAGAAATCCTGGCTAATGTCGTTGCTTCTCAGATTGAGAGCCATAAGCGGTTCGGTGGAGTTGTACCTGAAATTGCCTCCAGGCATCATGTTGAACAGGTGACGCTTGTGCTGGAGGAAGCATTAGCTCAGGCTAATGTGGATATTAAGGATTTGGATGCCATTGCGGTGACGGAAGGCCCTGGCCTGGTTGGAGCCCTATTGATCGGAGTGAACGCTGCAAAGGCTTTGGCGTTTGCAAATGGCATTCCTCTTGTTGGAGTCCATCATATCGCCGGCCATATCTATGTGAACCGGCTTGTGGCGGAAATGAACTTCCCGCTGCTTTCACTTGTGGTGTCTGGAGGGCATACGGAGCTAGTTTATATGAAGGAACACGGTCATTTCGAGGTGATTGGCGAGACACGAGATGACGCAGCAGGCGAAGCATATGACAAGGTTGCAAGGACATTGCACCTTCCATATCCGGGAGGTCCGCATATCGACCGATTGGCTCACGAAGGAAAGGCAACAATCGATTTGCCTCGAGCATGGCTGGAGGAAGGTTCCTATGATTTTAGCTTCAGTGGTTTGAAGTCAGCTGTGATCAACGTTGTGCATAATGCACAGCAGCGTGGCGAGGAAATCGCACCTGAAGACCTTGCAGCCAGCTTCCAGGAGAGTGTGATTGATGTACTTGTCACTAAAACGCAAAAGGCTGTTAAGGAATACGGAGTAAAACAAGTACTGCTTGCTGGGGGAGTTGCAGCGAACAAAGGATTAAGAGCAAAACTATCCACAGAATTTACAGGTTCGGATGTGGAAATAGTCATTCCTCCATTGTTTTTATGCACAGACAATGCTGCAATGATTGCCGCTGCAGGAAGCGTTTTTTATGAAAAAGGCCAGCGAGCGGATTTAACTTTGAATGGAAATCCAGGTCTAGAGATAACTATCCACAACTAAAGTCGTAAGCAAAAATTTGTTGTCAGACTCTTCTGTGGATATGTTGATGTTTTGAGAACAAAACTGTGTACAATGTGGATAAAATAAGCTGATTTTGTGGATAATGTGGAAAAGTCTCTGGATAAGCCATAAACCAGTCTTTACTATGTGAATAACTATGTGAACAAAAAGTCCCGGTTTTAAACTCGGGACTTTTTTGTGGATTTTCGCATTCTTTAAAAGAGTTTTTTCTAAAAAACGACTGGTAATGCCCTTTTACAAGGGAAAAATTGATTAAGAGACAACACTATCTGAGGCAGATCACTTTTTTATAGCGAAAATCAAAGTTTTATAGCGAAAAACAGAATTATATAGCGAAAATCAACGTTTTATAGCGAAAACAAAAATTATATAGCGAAAATCCCATTTTTATAGCGAATTGGAAATTCCACTCGTTTTTTACCAATTTTTTTTGTGAAACTCAATATAGGCTTTATTAAAGAGTTTTTATATACCAGATATGAAAAGAAAAACCGGGCATGCCCGGTTTTTCCAATCATTAAGCCAGTTCTGTCCACTCTTCCATCAATTCATCGAGTGTCTCTTTGGCCGCTTCGATTTTATTATTGATTTCTCCTGCTTTTTCATGATCCTGAAAGACCTCGGGGTCACAAAGCAATTCTTCATATTCAGCAACCTCTGACTCCAGCTGTTCAATCTTCGCTTCTACTTCTTCCATGCGGCGTTTGCGCTGGCGTTCGAGTTTTTTCGCTTCTTTGTCTTGCTGATAGGAGGTCTTGTCCTGCTTTGAGTTGTCCACCAAGTTTCCAGATGCTTTGGCGGCCTGTTCGGCCAACGCCTTCAGCTCTTCCTGCTCAAGCTTTTTCTCGACGTAATAATCATAATCGCCAAGGTATTCAGTTGAACCAGCACGGTCGAGCTCGAGAACCTTTGTCGCGATTCTGTTGATAAAATAGCGGTCATGTGAGACGAACAGGATGGTGCCTGGATAATCAATCAGGGCATTCTCGAGGACTTCCTTGCTGTCCAGGTCGAGGTGGTTTGTCGGCTCGTCCAGAATTAAGAAATTCGAATTCTGAAGCATCAGCTTGGCCAGTGCCAGACGGGCCTTTTCACCACCGCTCAGGGTAGAGACGATTTTTAAGACATCGTCACCTGAGAAAAGAAAGTTCCCAAGTACTGTGCGGATTTCTTTTTCAGACTTCAGGGGGTATTCATCCCAAAGTTCGTTCAATACCTTTTTATTCGAGCTGAGCTCTGCCTGTTCCTGATCATAGTAGCCAATCGAAACATTGGAACCGTATTGAATATTGCCAGTAATCGATGGAAGTTTTTCAACGATTGTTTTTAATAAAGTTGATTTTCCGACACCATTTGGTCCAACCAGTGCAGTGCTGTCGCCGCGCGAAAGGTTGAAGGAGATATTTTCAGATACGACTTCATTTTGATAGCCGACGGATAGTGTATTCACCTTCAGGACATCATTGCCGCTCTGCCGTTCGATTTGGAAGCTGAACGATGCAGATTTTTCATCACCTTTAGGCCTGTCCATACGGTCGATTTTTTCAAGCTGTTTCCTTCGGCTCTGAGCACGCTTAGTTGTTGATGCCCTTGCCAGGTTCCGCTGGATAAAGTCCTGCAGCTTGGAGATCTCATCCTGCTGCTTCTCATACAGTTTCAGGTCGCGTTCGTAATTCGCGGCTTTCTGTTCTAAATATGAGCTATAATTGCCAGGAAACTTCGAAAGCTGATGGCGGGAGATTTCATATACCTGGTTCACGACCTTATCAAGGAAGTAACGATCGTGTGAGACGATCAGGATGGCTCCGTTATAACCTTGCAAATACTGCTCAAGCCAGGAAAGCGTGTCAATATCAAGGTGGTTTGTCGGTTCATCCAGAATCAAAATATCCGGGCGGGTCAATAATAGCTTCGCCAATGCGAGCCGAGTTTTCTGTCCGCCGCTTAAAGTGGATATTTTTGTGGAATAATCAAAGGAATGGAAGTTCAGGCCGTGAAGGACGGAACGGATATCGGCTTCATATTGGTAGCCGCCTTTTTCCTTAAACTGGACCTGCAGCAAGTCATACTCTTTGAGCACTCTGTCGTATTCCGTCTGATTAGACAGGATGCCAGGATCCGACATCTTTTCCTCGAGCCGGCGCAAGTCTTTTTCCATGTTGTGCAGATGGTCAAAAACGGCCAGCATTTCATCCCAGATGCTTTTCTCAGATTCCAGACCGGTATTTTGGGCCAGATAACCAATTGTCGTACCTTTTGGGCGAATGATCTCGCCGCCGTCATGCGATTCGTACCCGGCGATGATTTTCAGCAGGGTTGATTTTCCTGCCCCGTTACGGCCGACAAGCGCTACTCGGTCATTGGTCTGTATTTCAAACTTTATATTCGATAAAATAAGATCAGCAGCAAAATATTTGGATAGCTGATTAACCTGTAATAAAATCATTATTTTTCACCTCTATTGCCTTAGAGATAGTGTAACCCATTAATATAGGCACGGCAATATGTGCGAACTGCGATAGGTGGCACGGTATATAAAAAATTCCCTGTGTATTGTGAACATTGAAACAAAGTTCACACACAAGTTTGACAAAATAGTGTATCATTTGGTAGAAAGGAGCTTTTACATGGCAGAATTTACGCATTTTAACGCAGAGGGCAGAGCAAAGATGGTCGATGTGAGTGAAAAACCGGAGACGGTCCGTACGGCAGTCGCCCATTCAAGCATAACCGTGAACGAAGACATATATGTGAGAATCACTGAAAATAAAATGAAAAAAGGGGATGTTCTTGCTGTCGCACAGGTAGCAGGCATCATGGCGGCGAAAAAAACTTCAGAAATCATCCCTATGTGCCACCCGATTCCATTGACAGGCATTGACCTTTCATTCGATTGGGAGCAAAATGAAAATGACTATATTTTAAATATAGTTGCATCTGTTAAAACAAAAGGGAATACGGGTGTGGAAATGGAAGCGTTAACAGCAGCTTCAGCATGTGCGCTGACTGTTTATGATATGTGCAAGGCCGTTGATAAGGGCATGGTGATCGGCAAGACTTATCTGGTCGAAAAAACCGGCGGTAAAAACGGTGATTTCAATAGAGAAGAAAAGTTGAGATAGAAATACGGACAGGGTGGAGGATGGAGAATGACGAATGATGCTATGAAGATTCCGCAGGCAACCGCAAAACGTTTGCCACTATATTACCGGTTCTTATTGAACTTGCATTCTTCAGGGAAGCAAAGGGTATCATCCGCGGAATTAAGTGAAGCGGTAAAAGTGGATTCAGCGACAATCCGAAGGGATTTTTCCTACTTTGGAGCTTTGGGTAAAAAAGGGTACGGGTACAATGTGAATTACCTGCTGACTTTTTTCCGAAAGACACTTGATCAGGATGAATTGACGAAGGTAGCCTTGATTGGTGTCGGAAATCTGGGAACAGCATTTTTGAATTATAATTTTTCCAAAAACAACAACACAAAAATTGAGATTGCCTTTGATGTTGACCCGGGCAAGGTCGGCACCAAGATTGGCGACGTAGCAGTATATCATATGGATGACCTGGACAAGGTTGTCGTCGAGGAAGGAATCCAGGTTGCGATCCTGACTGTTCCTTCAGCAGTAGCACAGCCGATAACAGACCGATTGGTGCAGGCGAATATCAAGGGAATCCTGAACTTCACGCCAGCGAGACTGAATGTGCCGGCGTCCATCAGGATTCATCACATTGATTTGGCGGTTGAACTGCAGTCATTGATTTATTTCTTAAAGCATTATCCAACAGATACTGAAACAACTGAATCGGTAGAATAAAAAGTAGCTCCTTCACGATGAAGGAGCTACTTTTTCTGTATATTCTTCAGTTTGAAATGGAACATGATCATCCTGATGCCGGACCCGAAGTCAAACGTGGCAAGGGCTACAAGCAAATAGCTGAAGAATCCCCAGCCTGTCTCATTTACATTCTGGATGGCGAAATAGGTGAATAAGCTGCCTAACAAGATGTAGACAATGCCTGAAAATAAAGGCGATTGCTTCATAACTTAAAATCCCCCAATAAAGCTTTGAATTTTCTCTGCTTCTTTTATCATTCTCTCAATGTCTTCCCTAAATACGGATTGAAGCAGGACAACCATCGTATTCATTGTAACATGGGCAATGATTGGCACGATGATCCGCTTTGTTTTTACATAAAGGAAAGCAAAGGTGAAGCCCATTGCTGAGTATAGGATCACATGCTCCGGCTCCATATGCGCAAGCGCGAAAATGACAGAGCTGATCAGCGCTGAGAAAAAGAAATTCATTTTCTTATGCAGGCTGCCGAAAATGATTTTTCGGAAAACGATTTCCTCTAATATAGGGCCGATAATCGAACTGACCAAAATGACAATCGGGAACATTTCGATCAGCTTGATGATTTCCTGTGTATTCTCCGAGCCCATTTCGATGCCAAGCATGTTCTCGATGCTTGCCGCAATCGATTGGGCGAACAGAGCAAGGAATACACCAGCGAAAGCCCAGGAAGCTGAGCTTACCGGTGACGAAGCATCACGCAGGTCAGCGCCTGTCCTGCGTTCCTTCCTTAGCAGCATGAGCACAATCACAAGTGTCAGCGAAAAGCTGATCACGAGCCAGTAGGGAATCGAGAGTGTCTCCATTTCCTCCAGGCTTTTTCCCATTGCGGCTCCGATAAAGGCAACAATCGGGATGCCGATCAGGCTTGAAAGCTGCATGGCGATATAGGCGATAATGACGTACCAGTATTCCTTTTTCAATATGATAATCTCCTTCTGTTCGGATCGGTCTATGTGTATGCCATAAAAGCTATTATAAGAATGCTATCTATCCATTTTACTAGTAATCATCGGGAAAGTTCAAATATCAGGGCGTCACGTGAATATTTAGGTTAAAAATCCTGTGAACTGGCATACTCTTTATGGTGGTCTTTTTTTAGCCAGGCTGCCGTAGAGTACGCGAAAAATAGTACTTGCTGTCGAAGGGCATGAGGTTAGATTTAGATGTTAATTTTTATAAAAAAGTTAGGCTTCACGCTTGCAAAAAAAATAGAGATTCATTATTATATAAATTGTGTTAGCACTCTATTGAGGCGAGTGCTAATAAAAAATAATCTACATATAATTTGAGGAGGTTGTTTCACTTGATCAAGCCACTAGGAGATCGCATTATTATCGAGCTTGTTGAGTCTGAAGAAAAAACTGCAAGCGGTATCGTTTTACCCGACACAGCGAAAGAAAAACCTCAAGAAGGTAAAGTCGTAGCTGTTGGAACTGGCCGAGTTCTTGAAAACGGCGAGCGCGTTGCTCTTGAAGTTGCAGTCGGAGACCGCATTATCTTCTCAAAATACGCAGGCACAGAAGTAAAGTACCAGGGCACTGAGTACCTTATCCTACGTGAAAACGACATTCTAGCAGTAGTGGAATAGAAAAGCGGAAGCGCCTTGGTCAGGCCCGACAAGCGCTGGAGGGCTGGCCATTGAAGTCGTTTTTTGACTTCACTGGACAGACCGAAGCGACTCGAGGGACTAGGCGCTGGAGCTAGATACTAACACAAGTGTAGTGGGATAACATAAAAATTAAAATCCTAAGGAGGTTTTTCTACAATGGCAAAAGAAATTAAGTTCAGTGAAGAAGCACGCCGCGCGATGCTTCGCGGGGTAGATTCTCTTGCAAATGCAGTAAAAGTAACTCTTGGACCAAAGGGACGCAACGTGGTTCTAGAGAAGAAATTCGGTTCACCACTTATCACTAACGATGGTGTAACGATCGCAAAAGAAATCGAACTTGAAGATGCATTCGAAAACATGGGTGCTAAGCTTGTTGCTGAAGTAGCAAGCAAGACAAATGATGTTGCTGGTGACGGTACGACTACTGCAACAGTTCTTGCACAAGCGATGATCCGCGAAGGCCTTAAGAACGTAACTGCCGGCGCTAACCCAATGGGAATCCGCAAAGGTATTGAAAAGGCTGTTATTACTGCTGTTGAAGAGTTAAAAGCTATTTCTAAACCAATCGAAAGCAAAGCTTCTATCGCACAGGTTGCGGCTATCTCTGCTGCTGACGAAGAAGTTGGCCAATTGATTGCAGAAGCGATGGAGCGCGTTGGCAACGACGGCGTTATCACAATCGAAGAATCTAAAGGCTTCACTACAGAATTGGATGTTGTTGAAGGTATGCAGTTCGACCGCGGATATGCATCTCCTTACATGGTAACTGACTCTGACAAAATGGAAGCAGTACTTGAAAATCCATATATCCTGATCACTGACAAGAAGATCGGCAATATCCAGGAAATCCTTCCTGTACTTGAGCAAGTTGTCCAACAAGGCAAGCCATTATTGATCGTTGCTGAAGATGTTGAAGGTGAAGCACTTGCTACATTAGTAGTCAACAAGCTTCGCGGAACATTCAACGCAGTAGCTGTTAAGGCTCCTGGCTTCGGTGACCGACGTAAGGCTATGCTTGAAGACATCGCTGCATTGACTGGCGGCGAAGTAATCACGGAAGAGCTTGGCCGTGAGCTTAAGTCTGCTACAATCACATCACTTGGACGCGCTTCTAAAGTTGTTGTTACAAAAGAAAACACAACAGTCGTTGAAGGTGCTGGAGACAGCGCTGCAATCGAAAGCCGCGTAAACCAGATCCGTGTTCAAATGGAAGAAACAACTTCTGAATTTGACCGTGAAAAGCTACAAGAGCGCCTTGCTAAGCTAGCTGGCGGTGTTGCAGTCATCAAGGTTGGTGCTGCTACTGAAACTGAATTGAAAGAACGCAAGCTTCGCATTGAAGATGCCCTTAACTCAACTCGCGCTGCAGTTGAAGAAGGAATCGTATCAGGCGGTGGCGTAGCGCTTCTTAACGTATACAACAAAGTGGCTGGAATCCAGGCTGAAGGCGACGAAGCAACGGGCATTAACATCGTCCTTCGCGCTATGGAAGAACCAGTTCGCCAGATCGCTCACAACGCAGGCCTTGAAGGTTCTGTAATCGTTGAGCGCCTTAAGCGCGAAGAAGTCGGAACAGGCTTCAACGCTGCAACTGGCGAGTGGGTAAACATGATCGAGGCTGGTATCGTTGACCCAACTAAAGTTACTCGTTATGCACTTCAAAACGCAGCATCCGTTTCTGCAATGTTCTTGACTACTGAAGCAGTAGTTGCCGACATTCCAGAAGAAGGCGGCGCTGGAATGCCTGACATGAGTGGCATGGGCGGAATGGGCGGCATGATGTAATAACGCCCTCAAACCCTTGATATGACTGGGTTTTGGAGTAAGATGAGAGTGGTTTGCTAACATTTTGCTAACATAGAGGATTTTAATCGAGGCTTCTCATAAGTTCACTGAACTTTTGGGAGGCTTCTTTTTTCATTTCTTGGGTTACGTGCAGGTACACATTTTTCGTAATCTGATCATCGGTATGACCAAGCCTGTCCATAATTTGTTCGAGTGATACACCGGCCTCAGCAAGAAGTGACGTATGAGTGTGTCTTAGACTGTGGGGAGTCAAATCTTTATTTAGGCCAGCCATTCTAAGCAGCCTTTTCATTCGGTCTCGAACATTCTTTATCACGATGGGATAACCGTAGTGTCGTTCCATTTTAGAGAAAATAAAATCTTGGTTGTAGTAAGCATCACCTAACCGATCAATCACCCTTTCTTGAACTTTTTTATGCTCCTTCAAAGCATCGATAACTTCTTCGTCTACAATGATTTTTCTTCGTGATTTTCGGGTCTTTGGAGTGACCAGTTGATATTCTAAGGCATTATTTCTTGGATTGTAATATGTTTTTGTGATGCTGACCGTGTGGTTAACGAAGTCAATATCCTTCCACTTGAGCGCCACTAATTCACCGACTCGAATACCTGTATATGATAGAATCAGGTACACCAAGTAATCATGTTCTAAACCATGTTCCTTGGCTGTTTTTAAAAACAGGGCAAGCTCTTCTTTTTCCAAATATTTTGGGAGTTCTTCTTCCTCTAGTTGTTCAATCGTTTTCTTATCCTTTTTTACATAAGCAAACTCAGTAGGATCCTTCTTAATCAGTTCCAACTCTAGTGCCTTTCGAAAAATCATTCTTCCTGTTCGATTAATTCCCTCCCTTGTACTATCCGAATAACCTTTATCTTTTAAATCGTTTAACGCATCTTGATACATCTTTCTGGTAATGTCTTTTAATTTAAGCTGAGAGAAGTAAGGCAATAGCTTACTGATTTCATGTTCTCTCACCCGGATGGTTCCGGGCTTTACATCTTTTGCTTCGCTATAAACGGGAAGCCACTCTTTTGCAAAGTCGCTAAAAGTTTTATCTGTTTCCTCTAAATATGTTCCTTGGTTTAATTCATGAATTAGAGTGGCAGCAAATTCTTCAGCTTCTTGCTTAGTACTAAAGCCGCTTTTTACCTTTTGCTTTCTCTTCCCAGTGATTGGTTCTAATCCAATATCAATTGTGAAAGCCCACTTTGAACCACATATGCATTTTTTCTTCTTACAAGTACAGTTTCGCCGGTAAAAATGTCCTTTCATTTCATTAAAAACCTCACTTTCTTAATGGATTTGTTACGGAATTTCCATTATGTCCAATATAAAAAAGAACAATTCCTTTCAAGGTCTAATACAAGAGAATATAGCTATATTGTTGATTAATTGGTATATCCAACTGGCTAGGTGTTACAATTAATTTCCAAAATCAAGAGGTAAATGAGAACAATTTGTAGAAATTAGTCATAATAATACTTACTATAAATTGGAGTGAATAGCTGGTGAACGATGTTCAATTTGCTTTTGTAGATGAATATGGAAACTATGGCTTTGATTTTGTGAAAAATGACGTTTCTACACATTTTATAATTGTTGCTATTCTTGTTAAGGGTTCTAATAAAGAGATATTAGAGGAAAAAGTAGAATATATAAGACAGAAGTATTTTCAGGCTGGTGAAATGAAGTCCAGTAAAATCAGAAACAACCATAAAAGGAGAAGTTTGATTCTAAATGAGCTAAAAGGTCTGCCCTTCAACATTTTTGCTTATGTTATAGATAAAAGGGAAATAAATGAGAACGCAGGATTTCGTTATAAGAAGTCTTTTTTCAAATTTTTAAATAGACAATTATATGATGATTTATTTAAAACTTTTGACCAACTGGAGCTTGTTGCGGATGAATATGGAAATAAAGAGTTCATGGAAGAGTTTATGGTGTATGTGAAACGGAAGAGTATCCCCGATTTATTTAACTTCTCTAGTTTCGGATTTAATAATAGTAAGTCTAATATTCTTATACAATTAGCTGATCTACTTGCGGGGACAATAGCCAAGGGATATGATAAAAACCAAATTACAGATGAATATGAGACTTTTTATAAGATCTTAGAAAAACACATTATTAGGTTAGAATTTTGGCCAAAGGACTATAGAAATTTTTTGGTGGATCCAGCAAAAAATGAAAATAATCCTCCATATGATGAAGTAATTTTAAAACAGGCTGTCAACTTGGCATATCAATATATAGATAAGTCTGGCAAAATCGAAGATATTGATGAAAAGGATAGAATTGATTTTTTGAAGTTTTTGTTATTTAAAACGTACCAAAACCCAAATGAATATATATTTACACATGAAATTCTTGATAACCTGAATGCAATTAGAAATCAAAAGATGAACGAGCATTCCTTTAGATCTAATATTGTATCGAAGTTGCGGGATAATGGTCTATTAATTGCTAGTAGTAACAAAGGATATAAATTACCTACTTGTATTGAGGATCTGTATGACTTTGTGAATATGGCAAGTTTAAATATCCATCCAATGATTCAAAGAATTACTAAATGTAGAGACCAAATTTTATTAGCTACTAATAATGAGATAGATATTCTTGATAAAGCAGAATATGAAGATATTAAAAAAATTGTAGAGTTATCAAAGGGATTAGGTTAACAACTGATCAAATGGTTAGTCGAATTTAAACTCTATATGTAAGTTGAAAGCGAAATGAATACATTTTGCTTTCCAAGTATAACTTTAATCACGTGTGTAGTAGCTTACTAAATTTATCACAAGCAGCTCTTTTTACTTCCGTTGTAAAATGCAGATAAACTTTTCTTGTCACCTCTTCATCATAATGGCCTAACCGATCCATGATTTCTTCCATAGTTGCTCCAGCTTGTGCGAGAAGGGATGTATGTGTATGGCGAAGTGAGTGTGGAGTGAGTCCTTTATTCAATTTTCCTAACTTGAGGATCCTCGCCATTCTTGATTCAACTAATTTTATCAAGATAGGATAGCCCGGATAAAGATTGAAGTTAGCAAAAATATATCCATTGTCAAAGTATCTGACCCCAAAACGCTTGATTAATGCTTCCTGCTCTACTTTATGCTTTTTAAGTGCGTTAATTACAGTTTCATCTACTGAAATAATCCGACGTGACTTTAATGTTTTTGGTGGAACAAGCTGATAGTTTCGGGTATTATTTTTCTTGTTGTAGTATGTTTTTGTAATTCGGATTGTATGGTTCTTAAAATCAATATCTTTCCATTGAAGTGATACCAATTCTCCCACACGAATACCCGTATAGGCTAATGTAGTGAAAATGACTTCATCCATATATAGACCTTTTTCTTTAACGGTATCCAAAAACATCAGAAGCCCATTTTTTTCGAAGAAATTAGGAAGTTCTTCTACTTCATCCTCAATGATAGTTTTTTGATCCTTTCTAATGTACGCCTGCTCTGTTGGGTTTGTATCAATAACCTTTTTACTAGTTGCAAAATTAAAGATCATTTTCCCAGTAGTATGAATACCTTCTAATGTATTTCTGGTTAGATTTTGGCTCTTTAAAGTATGCAATGCATCCTGATATATATCTTCAGTAATATCTTTTAGCTTTAGGTGGGCAAAGAATGGCATTAATTTATTTATACTATATAGTCTATTGTCTATGGTTCCGGGCTTTGGTGCATTTCTATCAATATAATATTCTAACCAGTCTTGAATAAAATCTTTAAATTTAATGTCTTTTTTAACTACATACTTCCCTTCTTTTACTTCATCCAAGAAGGACGATGCAGCCATTTGAGCCTCATGTTTGGTACTGAAACCTCCCTTGGATTTCTGACGCCTTCTACCAGTTTTAGGGTTAACCCCATTGTCAACAACATATGTCCACTTGCAAGTACAATCCTCCACTTCGCACTTGCAGTCTCTTTTATAGTAATGACCTTTCATAATACTTCCCTCTTTCTAAAAATAGCTGATGATAATCCTAATTTTTCTCCTTCAATTGTGTAACCCACTGCCTAAAGTCTTCCTTTTCTACTCTTTTAGAAGCTCCAATTCGAAAATGAGGAATCCCGCCTTTATCCGTTCGTATTTGCAATAATTCATAAACTCTTCTTCTGGAAATACCAAGAAATTGTGAGATGTGCATTGCTGTCAGAGTATCGGGTAGAGATTCCCAAGTAGAATATTCTTTGTTTTTTTTCAATGTTTATATCCTCCTACAATTAAATTCTGAAACATGATACCCGGTAAATCTTTTCGTTCGAATAGCAACTTGAAAAATTGTAAAAAAAATTATAGGAAATTAATAAGATTCACCTAATATGCTATATAGTTCTAAAAAAACTGCTGGGAAAATGTGTTATATTGTAAGGTAAGACTGTTTTATATATTGAAGGGATGAATAGAATGAGTAAGTTAACACTGCAAGAATTAGAAAAAACGTTATGGGATGCTGCGGATATTCTTCGTGGAGAATTGAATGCAGCTGTATATAAAGACTACATCTTCGGATTAATGTTCTTAAAGCGTATGAACGATCAATTCTCAATAGAAAGAGAAACCAAGAAAAAAGAGTTTGTTTCTCAAGGAATGGATGCGGAAGAAGTTGAGATGTTACTAGAAGAACCGACCATGTATGAAACGTTCTTTGTACCACCAGCTGCACGTTGGGACAAGCTAAAGAACCTAACCTTAAATATTGGTCCAGAATTAGATAAAGCATTTAAAGCTATTGAAGATGAGCCAAAAAACGCAGAACTTATAGGCGTTTTAACTACTGCTAACTATAATGACAAAGAACGTGTACCAGATAAAAAGTTATCGCAACTATTGCTATTATTTGATAAACACAATTTGGCATATGAAAACCTTGAGAATCCTGATGTGCTTGGAGATGCTTATCAATATCTAATTAAGCAATTTGCGGATGATGGAGGTACTAAGGGTGGAGAATTCTACACTCCTCGTGAAGTTGTTAAGGTATTGGTAAATATATTAAAACCACAAGAAGGAGATCGAATTTACGATCCAACAGTTGGTAGTGGTGGTATGTTAATTGAATCTATGCAGTACATTAAAGAGAATGGTGGAAATGATCGAAATGTTTCCTTGTTTGGTCAAGAAATCAACCTAAGCACATGGGCGATTTGTAAGATGAATATGCTATTCCACTTTGCTCGAGGGGCAGATATTCGTAAAGGTGATACTATCCGTACTCCGATGCATACGGAAGGTGGAGTACTAAAAACGTTTGATGTTATTTTAGCTAATCCGCCATTCTCTCTTAAAAATTGGGGTGTTGAAGAAGCCGAGAATGACCCATATAATCGTTTTCCATACGGGATTCCACCTAAATCATATGGAGATTTAGGATTTGTATCGCATATGGTGGTAAGTTTGAATCAAAAAGGAAAACTAGGAACGATAGTACCGCATGGTGTGTTATTCCGTGGAGGCTCAGAAGGGAAAATCCGAAAAGGATATATTAAAGATGACCTAATTGAAGCTGTCATCGGGCTACCTTCTAATGTCTTTTACGGTACAAGTATTCCAGCAGCATTATTAATTATTAATAAAAATAAGCCTGTCGATAGAAGGAATAAAGTATTATTTATTGATGCTAGTGCGGGATTTGTTAAAGCTGGAAATAAAAATAAACTACGAGAAGATGACATTGAAAAAATTGTTAGTGCTTTTACCGATTTTAATGATATAGAGCAATATTCAGCAGTTATTAAGCTAAAAACAATCATGGAAAATGAATATAATTTAAATATAAGCCGTTACGTTGATACAACAGAAGTAGAAGAAGAGGTTAACTTATTAGAAGTTATTAATGATATTAAAGAAATTAAGAATAGATATATTCATACAGAGGCAAAGCTAAATACCTATCTTAAAGAATTAGGATTTGAGGAAATTTAAAGGGAAGGAGGGATAATATGGTAGAGGTTAATAGACCAAATAATGAAAATCTGTATACAGAGTGGCAAACAGTAAAGCTTGGAGATGTACTAAAAGTTCAAGGTGGTTACGCCTTTAAAAGTAAGGATTCTACTCTAACAGGGATAAGATGGCTAAAAATTGCGAATGTAGGGATGGGAAAAGTGTTATGGGAAGATATTTCTTATCTCCCTAGTAATTATAAGAATGATTTTGATAATTATGTACTTATACCAAATGATATTATTATGGCTATGACTCGGCCAGTATTAAGTGGTAATACAAAGGTTGCGAAAGTTGGAATTGATGATTCCCCTTCTCTATTAAATCAAAGAGTATGTAGATTTCAGTTTAGCAACAGATTAGAGAGTGAATACTTCTATCATTATGCAAGAACATCTAAATTTTCCAGTGATATAGAGAATTTAATTTTTGGAACCGACCCTCCAAACATAAGCTCTACCCAGATTGAAAGTATTAATATTTTATTACCAACTAAAAAAGAACAACGAAAAATTTCAAATATCCTTTCTACTGTTGATGACCAAATTGAACAAACAGAAAAGTTAGTTGTAAAAACAAATGAGTTGAAAAAAGGATTAATGCAAATTTTGTTAACTAAAGGTATAGATCATAACGAATTTAAGAACAGTGAAATTGGAAATATTCCTTTTGATTGGGAAGTCAAGAGAATCGAAGAAGTGTGTGATGTTAAAGGTGGAAAACGACTTCCTAAAGGTTATAAACTATTGGATCAAAATAATGGTTTTCCTTACATACGTGTTGCAGATATGGATAACATGGGGAGTATTTCATTAAAAGATATTAAGTATGTTCCTGAAGAAATAGTACAGAAAATAGTGAATTATAGAATCAGTAAAGATGATTTATATATTTCTGTTGCGGGGACTTTAGGAATTGTTGGTAAGGTTCCAGATGAGCTTGATGGTGCTAATTTAACAGAGAATGCTGACAAGCTAACAAATATTAAATGTAATAAGGATTTCCTACTATATGTTCTAAAGTCATCTATAATCCAAAAAAATATTGATAATGAAAAGACATTGAGTGCGCAACCGAAACTTGCTTTGACACGAATTAAGAACTTTTTAATACCAATTCCTTCTATAGATGAGCAAGAAAGAATAGCAAATATCTTACAATCAGTTGAGCAACAAATTGAACAGTATGGCAAAAAACATAAAAAACTTGTTCAGTTAAAAAAGGGATTAATGCAAAAACTTCTTACTGGGAAAATTAGAGTTAATGTTTAACGGGGGTTGTTATGGCAAATTATTTAGGAAACGAAGAAACGCTTGTTGAGTTACCAGCCATAGATTATCTTCAGAACAAGCTGCACTTTGAGTTTATTCATGGTGAAAAGTTGACACATGAATCTAAAGAACGTGAGTCACTGAATGAGGTTATTCTTATTCAGCGACTAAAAAAAGCAATCAAACGTCTAAATCCTTGGATTGATGATACGAATTTGAACAAAGCAGTTCGCTTTTTAACAAGAGCAGACCAGCACGGCACTAACTTATTAGAAATTAATGAACGGATTTATGATGCTCTTGTTAATTTAAACTATGCAGTTGACCAAGACTTAGATGGAACAGGAAAAAAGAGTTACCATACAGTAAAATTTATTGATTGGGAAAATGTTGAAAACAATGAGTTCTTAGTTACTAGACAATTTGTTATTCAGGGGCCAAATGAAAAAATTATTCCAGATATCGTTATTTTCATAAATGGTATTCCAGTCGTTGTTTTGGAATGTAAGTCTCCTTTCTTAGAAAAAGGAAAAAATGAGAATATCGGCAAGAAGGCGGCCTTTGACCAATTACGTAGGTACATGGATTTGAGAGATTCGGAGCGGATTGAAGGCGCACCTCGCTTATTTTATACAAATTTTTTTACAGGTATTCTAAATAAATATAGAGCTTATGTTGGTACGATAAGCTCTCATTACACTCACTATGTTGAATGGAAAGATCCTTATCCATACAAAAAAGAGCAAATAGAAGACGTTGGAAATAACGGTCAAAATATATTCCTTCAAGGGTTATTAGAGAAGCATAACTTGTTAGATATTCTACAAAACTTCCTATTATTTGAGGTTGATACAACGTCTTCTAGAAAAATAAAGAAGATGAGCCGCTATCAACAATTTCGTGCTGTAAATAAAGCTCTTGATCGCTTAGTGTATGGACGAGATTCGGTTTCTCGAGGAGGTGTCATTTGGCATACACAAGGTTCAGGTAAATCACTCACTATGGTTCTTCTTGCTAGGAAGATAAGAAGATTACAAGAATTATCGGATGCAACCATTGTTGTTGTAACTGACCGTGTTGATTTAGATAAGCAGATTTTTCAAACATTCCTTAGAACGTTATCAACTATCACTACTCCAGTTCGAGCGGATAAAGTCAGTACCATGAAAGAACTACTATCAAATGCACAGCCGCAAATCATTATGACAACGATACACAAGTTCCAAAGTGATGAAGAAGAGCAGGAAGTGTTAAAAGATGCAACTCAACAAACTGGTTTGTATCTTGAAAAAGAGTTTCCTGTTCTTACCCTAAAATCAAATGTCATTGTCATGGCTGACGAGGCTCATCGCAGTCAATATAAAGGATATGCACGTAATATGCGTCATGCTTTACCCAATGCAGCGTTTATAGGTTTTACAGGTACACCAATTGAAAAAGAAGACAAGTCAACACCTCGTACATTTGGATCCTATATTGATAAATATGGTATTCAAGAAGCTGTAAATGATGGTGCCACCGTTCGCATTGTTTATGAAGGAAGAAGGCCAGACCTTCAAGTAAAGGCTGACACATTAGAACAATTGTTTGATCAAGCATTTGTTGACAGAACAGATGAAGAAAAAGAGGCCATTAAACAAAAATATGCTAATAAGAAAGCTATCGTCGAGGCAGATGAAAGAATTGATGATATTGCCAAGGATATGCTTCAGCATTACAAGGAATATATATATCCGAACGGTTTTAAAGCGCAAATAGTATGCGTTTCTCGTGAAGCGGTAGTTAAGTACCATAATGCATTGAATAAACACATGAAGGATATCATGGGTGAAGAATTAGAGGTCAAAGTAATCTTTTCAGGGAATTTAAATGATCCGCCTCACTTGAAAGAGCATTTTACAACAAAGGCTGAACAGGAAGATATCATTAGTAAGTTTACGAAGCCCATTTCCGAGAATAAACTGTGCTTTATTATAGTCAAAGATATGTTGTTAACAGGATTTGATGCTCCTATTGAGCAAGTGATGTACTTAGATAGACCATTAAAAGAGCATAATCTTTTACAGGCTATTGCCCGTGTAAACCGGATATTCGGGGATAAGAAGAAATGTGGCTATGTCGTAGATTACTATGGTATTTCAAATCACCTTGAGGAAGCTTTAAAGATATTTGATAAAGAAGACTTGGGCGAACCAATGGAATCTTTAGATGGAGTTCATAAACAAATGCTTTCTTATCGTGAAGCGGTTATGGGAATGTTTAAGGGAATTGAAAAGGATAATCTTGACCAATTAGTTAAGCAATTAGAACCTGAAGATAAAAGAGCTGAATTTGAACTTGCTTATAAGCGCTTTGCTGGAACAATGGAACAGCTTATGCCCGGTCATGTCTCAACTGATAATACAAATGATTTGAAGTGGCTTTCTTACATCCGAGCTGCTGCAAAGGCTAGATTTGAACCGGAAACAAAGCTGGATATAGCTGATTGTGGTGAAAAGGTTCGGAAAATCATTAATGAACACTTAACGTCCCAAGGTGTTCAACAGTGGATAAAGCCAATTACTCTTTTTGATCAAGATTACCAAATGAAGCTAGAAACTCTAAAGTCAGACGAGGCTATTGCTTCTAGTATGGAACACGCTCTAAAACATGTAATAAGTGTAAAGATGGATGATAATCCTGTGTATTACACTTCTTTATTAGAAAAACTCCAGCAGATTCTTGATGAAACTAGGAGCAATTGGGAAGAGAGAAAGAAGCAACTAGAAGAATTTATTAATAAGGATGTTAAAACTGGTGAGACTGAAGAAGCAGAAGCACTTGGATTATCAAGAAAAGAATTTGCATTTTTTGAAGTAATTAAAAAGCATCTTCTTGATCCTGAAGAGGTATCTAAAGCGGGTCATGCAAAAGAGGCATCTGAATTATATATTAGCCAAGACATTATTGATCTTTCAAAAGAAATCGCCCAAAATGTGGCTGATATTGTAGCTAGTACATGGGTCATTGATTGGTCTACCAACCCATCTAAGACAGCTGACATTGAACGTTCCATCTTTATGATGTTAACAACAAAGTATTTCAAGCAAATAAAACTTGAAGTAAGAAAACAATTAGTCGGTCCTCTTCTACAACTAGCGAAAAAACACTTTGCAACAAGAGAATAAGAGGTTGAATATGATGATTCGTTCTATTGATTATGGTACAAAAACAATTGAATACTCAGTAGAATTTCGTGAACGAAAATCGTTGGAAATTAGCGTGGAGGCTCCAAACATTGTTAGTGTTGTGGCCCCGCTAAACACTCCAGAGGAAATAATTGAACAAAAAGTAAAAAAGAAGGCACAGTGGATTGTACAAAAATTATTTCTGTTTAAGGATATGGAATTCCAAAAGATTAACAGAGAACTAGTAAATGGAGAGTCCTTTATGTATATGGGACGCAATTATTCTTTACAGTTAATAATTGATGAGAGCATAAAGGAACCAGCTGTAAAACTCTATCAAGGTAAATTTCTCATTACCACTCCTACAAAGAGCCAAGAACTATTAAGAACATCATTAGAAAAATGGTATAGAGAGAAAACCCTAGAGAAAGTATCAGAGAAAGTTAGCTACTTTCAGCATTTCTTTAAGAAAAAACCTAATGATATAAAAGTGAAGGAACAACAAAAGCGCTGGGCGAGCTGCACTTCTAAAAACGAACTTTTGTTTAATTGGCGTTGTGCAATGGCACCATCTCATGTGATTGATTACATCGTTGTTCATGAGATGTGTCACATGTATCATATGAATCACTCACAAGAATTTTGGGACCTGCTCTCATCAGTTATGCCTGATTATGAGAGACGAAAAGAATGGTTGAAGAATTTTGGGGTTAGGATGGATTTGTAAAAAAAGGAGACACTTAAAGTCTCCTTTTATTGTTTAACTCTATAAAGAATAGGAGACTTTTTTATGAGCGTTAGGTTAATTTTGGTATATTTGATTATATTTCTAGCTCCTGTGATAATAAACTACGGTTTTTTATCGTGGAGAGGGCCGGGGGTAAATGGTGATTTAAATTCATGGATTGGTTTTTTTGCAAATTATCTAGGACTTATAGGTGCCATAAGCATTGCTATTATCCAAATTAAAGACCAAAAAGAAAGGGATAACTCTATCGAACTTCAGAGTAATCGCTCATACATAATTGCCCAAGAATTCGCAGCACCATTCAATTTAAAAAATGTAATAACAAGTCCGAATAGCAGACTAATAGTAAATGATTTTTATAATGATGCTGAAGAATTTTTTATAGCTCAATTTCAATCAAGTAGTAGCAATGAAAACCTTAGAGATTTTCTAGGGAATATAACAGTCCAGTTTTACAAGTTTTCTCATTCGGGAATCCCTGACGTTATTATTGATTGTCACATTGAGATTAAGGTTGCTGATTCAGACAATGTTAGGGAAACTTATATTGTTAGATCAAACATAGGGACATTTGAAAAGCAGGAAGAGATTTTCATTCCAATAATAAATATAAACTATAGAGAAATTACTCCTTTAAATGTCCAATTAGATTATAAAACGATTAAAGGTGAGCAAATGAGATATTGTTATAATTACGAACAAAAAAAAGAAGAGCATTTGATTATTGTAGATGGTAAGACTCATTTACTTCATTCTATAGATGTTTCAGATAGTACATGGATTTATCCAAATAAAATCAACCGTTAGATTTTTGAACTTAATTTTAATTTATTTCCACATAATTATAATGGAGAAGAGTTTATAATAATAAATGTTTAACAATTCGGTAACCTGTCAAGAATGATAATAATCCTTTCGGTATCGTGTTATGAACAGCATCCTGTTCTATTCATGTCACCGAATTACTAGGGTCAAAAAGGCTTGATATCAAGCGTTTCTCGATATTTTCTTAATCAGCTCCTATAAGTAGTATTGATTGTATTCGGTAACGTGCCAAGTAATTGTCAGTTATGTTCGGTAACATGCCCAATGCTTGTTTTGCCTAAAAAAGCGCACCTCCGAATCAAGACGGAAGGTGCGATCATTTAAGTTGATTCAATTGAATCTACATACTGGTCAATGGCAGTAAAAGGAGCAAGCTTGTATTGAATATAGAGCAATGTATCATTTGAAAAATCAACTTCGATTCTCCTGAAAATGGTTAATAACAAGGTTCTAATCTCTGGACTTTGCAGTTTTGTAAGCTTAAAAAGGGTATATATTTGGTTGGAATGCAGTTCCTCAGCTACTAAGTCAATATGCTCAAGAAACGAATTGGCTTTAAAGAGTTCTCTATTCAATTTAGATTTGCTTACTGATAAAACGAAATCCCACTCACTAGCTAGGTTGATTACGTCAGGAGAGTGGATAATGAACTCTTCTTTCAAAGAAATATCCTGTAAGTGTTGTTTAATTGCATTACGGTGAGCTTCGATTCGCTTCTTTCTTTTCGTCATTAATTTTGCGATGTTATCCTGCATTTGAGTAATTGTGAAGAGCCATTTTGACGATACTTCTTTCAAAACTACCTCGTGAATATCGCTCATGTCTAACTTTTTCTTGCAAGCAGGACATCGATAGACTAAATAAGACTTCTTTGAATTCGTTGGTGTCTCGTTTTTGGATACGAGTGCTTGATCACACGTTTTGCAATAAAGGATACCTCTCAAAAAGAAATTGGAATTATTGTTCTTCCCGTTTTGCATGTGAAGCTCAATCGTTTGGTGAGTGATGTTCCAAAAAGGAACATTTATAATCGGTTCATGGTGATTGAAAATTAAATCGTATTCACCTCGTTGCTTCTTTCTACTGGTATTCCGACTTGATCGAATGTTCCATGGAAGATGACCAAGATAGTGATCATTATCTAAAATATAATCGATGGTTCCACTGCTCCATTTTTTCCCTTCAGGTGAAGGAATATCAGATGCATTTAATAAATCTGCTATTGTTCTTTGACTATGGCCCCAAGAGGCTAGATAAAAGATAAATAAAACAATGGTAGCAGGACCATTATCTATTACCTGTTCGCCTTTCTCATTTCTCGGCTTCTCGTTTTCATCGGGGAAGACAGAATATTTTAGCTTATAGCCATATGGTGTCGGTGAACCGGGACGTTCTTGTTTCGCAAGGACAGTTTTTTGTGCATCTTTAGCGCGTCTGGAAAGCGTAACTGAGTGATTAGCAGCAGTTGCAAAATTTACGACTGTCAATACATTATAAGGATCCCATTCCCCGTTAATCATGGTGGAGTAAAATTTCATGTGTGGCTTTTCTCTTTTAATGACATCATAAATAAACAAAGTAAAATCATAAAATTGTCTAGATAGCCTAGATTCTTCATAAAAGAATATGGCCTCAATGTTTCGCTCTTGAGATAGAGCAGCTTCCAGTAAATCATTCATAGCTTTTCTTTTGGTCACAACTTTATGAAAAGCACTATTAGCCCCATCAACAAGGGTTTCAACAATGTTATATCCTTCCTTTTCTGCGCGGATACGGATTTCCTCCGATTGAGTCTCAATTGATGCATTGAGTAATTGATCAATGTAAGATACCCTTGCAATACCAATTGCATCCTTAGTGAGTTCTCTATTCAATGGCGACATTTGCCGGTGCCTCCCCTTCTTTAAAAAATTCACTAAAGTAGTAGTGAAAAAGTACATAGTCTTCCTCTACTTGAATATTTGCGATAAGTAAAACAGCCAAATCGAGATAGCTTTTCTCGTTTAACTCCATGACCCCTTTTTTTACTAGGCCAGTAAGGGTGCGAACTTCTTCTTTTACAAGCTGGAGAGATGCAATTTGATTTTGTGTGTCCGACAAATGCTCTCTAAGTGTTTTAATTTGTTTTTGTAACTTTTTCGTCTGATTGAGATTATCTGTAGGTTTGAACAGGCTAGTGAATTTAAGACATAATGCCTCTAATTGAATAAACAATTCATCAGACTGTTTATTTAGTTGCTGTATTTGTTTGTTTACAGCCTTCAGAGCTATTTTTTCAACAGAATTAGCGGAAATTTTTCCAAGGACTTGTCTCACTGATTCTATAATCGTTTCATTCAGTTCTAAAGCGGAAATTGAGTTCTTACGGTGTCTGGAACAAATGTATATTCCAGATTCACCGATATTTCCTTTTTTGAACTTTAATTCACTATTGCATTTGCCACAAGTTGGTGTGATCTGAACAGTATTTTGTGATAGTGAAATCCCCTGTTGAATGCCTTGGTCAAATTCTGCGAGCTTTTCTTGTACCTGCTTAAACAACTCAAGCGAAATAATTGGTTCGACATTCGACAGCTTATGGTACGCTCCATCTGTTCCTTCGTAATGAGCTGCAAAGAAAGGTGTACGAAGAATATCAATTATTCGAAATTCCTTCCGATCTAATAGCTTTCGGTATTTCATTATCACCTCAAAAATATCTTCACGGTGTTCTATTCTTGAAAACTCATAAAACAAATCATGTAGTTCATCTTTGTTTTTGCGGTCAGCCTTATAAATGCGCTGACTAGTCCCATTTTCTTTCTTGATGATTTGTTTTTTATAACCGATTAGTGACGTAGGATTTCTTTTGCGAGCATCGGACAGTCGATTGGAAATACGATTCCCTTCAAATTGAGCCGATACTCCGTACCACGTTTCAAGGAATAAGTCTTTAGAAAATGGTGGAGCATTTAATGCGGTAAATACCACTTCAACCTCATATTTATGAAATTTCTTCACCATAAAAATATACTCATAGACATTTCGGGCAAGGCGGTCTCTCTCATAGACAACTAATCGCGAAATCATTCCATTTTCAATGAGCTTCAACATGCGTGCTAGAGCAGGTCTATTTTCCATAGAGAGTTTTGTTGCAGAAACGTCAAAATCAACAAATTCCAGAATGTCTTCTTTAGGAGTATCTTCTAGATATTCTGCATTCGTTTCGGTTTGTAGTTTGAGGTCTTGGCCACCAGAACTAGTACGCCTATACTCAGCCACTTTTTTCTTAATAATTGCGCTTTGTATCCTGCTTTGCATTTGAAATTTCCTTTCCATTTTTATTGAATTCATCCAGAGAGTCCTTCAGGAATAGACCAATCATTGACGGTTCTGTAGGTAATGAATCAATCACCAGCTTCTCAATCACTCGATATAAAATGATGGCTGATTCCTCCGGCAACTCTTCCGAATAAGTAATACTCATAATCTTTGGTTTGGACATAACTTTCCCCCCTGTTCATTTTTATCCATTATGAACAGGGGGAAATAGTTTTATTCTTTCTTATTATTAGACTTGGATTCCAATGCACTTATTGGCAGCTCTAACTGTAAAGCAATTCCCTTTTTTAAAGATAGAGCCTTTGTTTTGCGGGCAACTAGAACTGGTCTTGTGATACTTCCCGGTAAATTAAGCTCCTGTATGATTTTTTGCATCTTGGATCCTCCTTTGAAGGGAAAGGAAACCCGAAATGATTTCCTTTGAAACTCCGTGGGTTTCGCATATTTTATAGATTTTATAAAAATCTAGGTTGATAGATGTAATTTCTCTTGTTTCTTGTTTTCCGCTCATATGGTTTCCCTCTTTCCTAAAATCTAAATGAAAAACCGCAGTACATGGTTATCTCAAATGGATAACAACATGTAACCTGCGGTTTTCGCTTGATATAGTTACTGTATTTAGTTTTGAATTAACCGGTAAATTCATGAATCATAATATCTTGTGATTGTTAAGATTTTAAGAGTATTTAACTAATTTATTTGCACGGTAATTTTTGGTAGAATAAGTATAAAGTTGTCATAATATGAAGATATGAGTAGGGTGGTTGTTGGTTATGTTAGTATTTTTGAACAGGAAGAGCAATGGGATGATTAAGAAGTTAAGCTAAAGCGGCAGTAGGCTCAATTTTAATTAGAATTTCATTAGATATATTGGAGGATATAGATATGAATCAACAAATGGAATTAACTGATACTAAGGTGAAAAACGGTAAAATAATTTCTTTTATTAACATGAAAGGTGGAGTAGGTAAAACAACTCTAAGTGTAGGGGTTGCTGATTTTCTAGCACATTATCGAGGAGAAACTAACCTGAAAATTTTATTGATAGACGCAGATCCTCAATTTAATGCTACACAAGCTTTGTTAGATAGTTATTATGCAGGTGACTATTTCGAGGACATTTTGCCTGAAGAAAAAACTATTAATAAGTTGTTTAAGCCGCAAGTACAATTCGCGCAACAATATAAGTCCCCTTCAATTGATGAAATGATAATAGAACTTACAGAAAATTTACATATTGTTTGTGGAGATTTAAATTTGGTTTTGGCTAATAAATCGAGTGATTACACACATATAAAACGCTTGAAGAGGTTTATCAAGGACAATAACCTTAGAGAAATATATGATTTGATAATAATAGATTGTCCACCTACCCTTACAATTTATACAGATAGTGCTCTAATAGCATCAGATTACTATCTTATTCCAAATAGAATCGATAGATATTCTATCATTGGCATATCATCATTACAAAAAGCCCTAAATAATTTAACTGGAGAAGAAGATATTAATCTAGAGTGTTTGGGATTAATATATACTATTCTTGATGATGAGTTGACACAAAAACAGCAGGAAATGAAAAGTAGTTTTGAGGCAAAAGAAGAAGTGCAACAAATATATATATTTACTGCTTATACAAGTAATGTAAAGGATATTCAAGTGGGTAAACAAGGACCTATTCCCACTAGATATAAGAAGTCAAGAGAAGATTTACAAGACATCTGTACAGAACTATTGGATAGAATCCAACAAGGAGTATGAAGTGTATGAGCAATAAACTAAATTATTACAGAAGCGAGCTTAAATCAAAAAATATACCTAAATATAAATTAGTCGGAATTACGACAGAACTAATTTTAAATACAACCATATTTTCTAGGAATGAAGACTTAGTTCCATTTTTAAGAGCTATTTACAAACTAAATTACAAAGAATACATAATTAAGTCTAGAACAATGATATTGGCTAGGTCTGTTAGAGATATATATAGTATGGACAATAAAGAGTATGAAATTCTAAGGAAGAAATTGTTAGAATTTTTAAATGGATACTTAGAGTTATCGGCTCATAATAAGGAGATTAAAACATTTAAGAGTGATTTTTTTAAGTGGATGGATGGAATAGCAGATGCGGATCGCTGATTTGACCTTAAAAGAAATAATAGATACTAAGGCTGAGATAAATAGTTTTGTTGAGAAAGAATTTAATGAACTTAATGAATTAGAAAAAAACAATTTGAAATTTGTACTCAAAAAAGTGGTTTTCCTAAAGTATTTAATTAGACAATCAGGTAAAGATTTCAGGTATCAGGCATTAACGTCGGATATCATGTATTTAATTAGATCCATAAAGAAAGGTGAAGAAAGGTATTATTATTTTAATTTAAGATCAATTATTGAACAGTCCCTTCGAATAATTAATAATATAGAATCTACGGATACTATAAGTAATTCCGATATAATGGAAATAACAAAGGCATTAATAGAGGAAAAAAAAGTGGGGATTAATTTAGACATTATTAAAGATGAATACCATACTTGCTGTCTATATGTACATGGTAATGAGAATGCGGATATGGAATTAGCGGAGTTTTACCAGAACTGTATTGATAATAATATCTTAATTAAAAACTTACCCCGAAAATTAAGTGTTCTTGTAAAACTTCTAAAAGAAATATTTGATTTAATAATTATCAGCCAAAACGCTGTTGTGGATGCAGCATACCACAGAAGAAAATCAATACTAAAGTTCTTGGCTGGAGATCAATCTTTCTTAAAGTTCGAACAATTTAAGATAGACTAATATACCCTTAGAAATAGAGTAATGACAAAGCAAATGAGACATAATCATGAATTCATAATACAGCATGTTAGGGGGAAGAAAGTGGATTATAAAGCTTTAATTATAGCTGTAGATCAATATAACAATGTGAGTAGTCTACCCAATACAGTAAATGATGCTTTCGAGATTAAACGCCTTCTTTTGGAGTCTCCTTCCTTTTTTAAGGAACAAAATGTCCAAGTTTTCCAAGGATCTATAACAAGAAAAAATATTTTACTATCTGCACTAAAATCATTCTTTGAAAGTGCAGTTGATACAGATGTATTATTTCTATTTTGGGCAGGACATGGTGCATTTATAAATAATGCAGGTTATTTTGTTCCATTCGATGGAGATATTCATTCCCCGGATATATCAATGATAAAAATGACCGAAATAAGGGATTTGGTTGATCAAACAACAGCTAAAACAGTATTATCGTTTTTTGATACATGCCATAGTGGCGCGATTACTCGAGGTATTCAACAGGAAATGCAACGAGGACTAGAAGTCAAAGGATCAGGAAAAGTGCTCATTGCTGCCTGTACAGCAAGTCAATTTGCTTGGGATCGAGCGGGTCATGGAGCATTTACAGACTATTTAATTAGAGGTTTGGAGGGAGAAGCTTCCGATAGGAATGGTGACATAGATGTATATAACCTATATTCTTTTGTTAGCAAAAGGTTAAATGAAGAATTTGGAGATCAGAGTCCTGTAATAAAAAGTACTTTAAACGGAGAGCCTTTATTGTTAAAAAGAATAACAAATAGAGGCGAACTGACCGCTTTAAATAAATCTGCAATTACAAATGAACAAGTAAATTCTTCCGGATTAAGTTTTTGGCTAGGTCCAATAATAACTGATTACGATGAGTTTCAAAGTAAAAATAAGGGTGAATATCAGATAACACTGATTAATCCTGACTCTAATGTAGAACAAGCTTTAAAAGAAATGAGAGATAAAGAGAGACATCCGTTTGCTATAAGAAATGAGGCAGATATCGTATCCATTGAAAATATCGACATCAGGTCTACAAAAGAAGGAACGTACATTGTCATAAACCTAAAGAGTACAGGAGAAAGTAATAATTCAATCTTTTCTGAAATGTCAATTGGTGGAGGAATGGGTAAAACCCTTAATCCTGATGATATAGCCAAGTTGCGTATCAGACGTATACTATTCGGTGAAGAGGTTTTACCTTCTGGCTATGGAGATTCTTTAGTGGAATCAATAATTAGTCAACCCACGAATGCAAAAATCAAAGTGTTACCCAATATTATTTCAAACTTAGCCAGTAAAGGATATGCGCCTGAGAAAATAAGAGTAATGATTGTTGGATCTCTTATTTTAACTGGTACGATTGATAAAATCGAAACTTTGTCACTTACATTGAAAAATGGGGTGATTACAAAAATTCAACTTATAGGCTATCGTCCAAAATATTATTCCAATGTTGATCCCACGAGAATTGAAGTTAATGAGGCAATGAATATTTCATTAAATATGTAGTTAAAGAAAAACTTTCTGGATAAAGAGGAAAAGACACCTTTTTAAATAAGGTGTCTCTCCCTAGACATACAGGTTGCACTAACTATATTTAAGATGTCCAATATAGGTTAAATATATACACGCTTTTACTCAGAAAATTTCACAAGCACTTTCTCCCGCATTCTTTTCATTTCATTGCCAAACCTCCGAACTAATATGGAATAAGCTCGTTCAGCATCTTTATCTTTACCTGTTCGATCGATATAATTTAAGATAAGCTTTTCATAGTTATCACTGTTCTTGAGTTTAGTGAGGCCATCAAACTCCTTCTTGTATCGAAGCAATACCTTGTGTATAAAATTGATTCGTTGCTGTTCTTTGAACGGGTTAATTAGTTCATCCATATTATTAGAATGGTGAATCTCCCGAAGGAGTTGTTCATATTCCATCGTTTCATCTTCATTTAAATATATATATGGGATGTTATAATATTTTCTGTCAGCAACAATACCCTCATATCTTTCAGGAGTAGTGCCTGTGATTTCAAGAATTTCATCTTTTGAAAGGCCGTGTTCTATTAAATTTCTTACAGTCGTTTCTAAATTGATTACGTAGTCATCTTTAGTGTTCATTACCTCATTCATTTCTCCAAGAAGCTTTTCTTGTTTTTTTATTAGCTCTTGTATATCTATAAATTGTCTCTTTAGCTTATTATTTACATGATGAAGAGAAGTCATTTTCTAAAACCTCCAAGCATAAAAATCATGCTAACATTTTGCTAACGCAATTCCATAAAAAACGGTAAATCACCGTTATAGATGTTACAGTAATCAATATTCTAAACGTTGATTTACCGCGCTTTTTGCACCTCTGGTTAACGATATTACACACTCACAGCTTACGGGCGGAATGATGTAATAAGCCGCTTGACCCCTTGATATATAAGGGGCTTAAAGCGATTTGCTAACAAAAAGCTAACATCAGCCATATAAAGAGGCTTCTCATTAGTTAATTAAACTTTTGAGAAGCCTTTTTCTTTTCCCTTTCCTGACGATAGCAGATGATGCATTATATATAATCAAATCAGTCTTCTTCATAGCGTCGATGGAGACACA
>NZ_JAGGQP010000046.1 GCF_018613235.1 Bacillus sp. ISL-41 | reverse complement strand
CCTTATGCAGAAGGAAGAAGCGACATAAGGGTACGATAAGCACGGAATCATACCCTTATGTAGTAGGAAGAAGCGACATAAGGGTACGATAAGCTCCGAAAGGTATCCTTATGAATTTGAAGTGCTGTGTATAAGGGTGCATTTGGCCTTGAAAGCTCCAAAAAAAGAAATTTCTTGATTTCCAGAGTCTCAAATCTTCATCCCACGCATACATTTATAGGTAACAGCAATTTTATGTACAGCGAGGTGATGACATCATGTTTTCTGTTACGGGAATGCAGGGCTTTGAACTGTTTTCTGCTGAGCATTTGATTACTCTTGGTATTTTCTTTGGAGTCTGTCTTGGATTGGTGCTATTCAGAAACCAAATCAGGCCACATAAAAATGTTTTAAAGTGGATCATATTTTGGACTCTGGTGGCATGCCAGGTTTCTCATCAATCATGGCTCATCCTCACCGGGCAATGGCAAATTGGCGACCTTCCTTTACACATGTGCTCGATGAGTTCCTTCCTAGCAATGTATCTCTTTTTAAGGAAGAGCGTGAAAGGATTTTATGTGCTCTACTTCATTGGCACTTTGCCGGCGATTTTAGCCATGGTGACACCTGAAATGTCTTATACCTTTCCTCATTTCGACTATATCGAATACTTCCTCAATCACTCGGCCATCCCGATTGCCGCATTATATTTCATCCTTTTTGAAGGTTACAGAGTTCCCCGCAAAGCCATTCTGTTCACATACCTTGTCGTGAACCTGATCGCAGTTCCCATCTTCATTTTTAATTTCCTGTTTGATACAAACTTCTTCTATTTGGCTAGTCCGACAGAAGCGCAGACCATCCTGTCCTTTTTCGGCACCGGCATTATGTACTATCTGAATCTTGAAGTGGCAGCATTGATTGTGTTCAGTTTCTCCTATATTCCGATGTGGCAGCTGATCAAAAGAGAGAACCGGAAACGGTTGGTTGGCTTGTATCATAAGTAAGGCTGGTAGCTCTGTAAAATAACCTCCTGGAACTTCTTGTTCGGGATCCAATTCTTGAGAAGCAGCTAGCAAAAAGATTGAAGAGAGACGGATCAATCAGCATCCGTCTCTTTTTCATGGTTGTTGTAATCAGAACTCTTCGAAGTTTTTACTGTTGTCAGTTCTATAGAAGTGAGGGGATTCAAACTGCAGCAACTGACAAATAAATCATATTGACTCAGACACTTGAATCCTATAAAGTACAAAAGTATGTTTTTAAAAATGTAGAGAGTGCTAGACCAAGGCGCTTGCGCATTTATTTATAGGAGGCAGAAATGGATACTCAGAATCAAACACAGGTTAAAATTACAACAGCAGATCCATCAGCACTAGGTTTGTTTGGACTGGCGATGGTTACATTAGTGGCGTCTTCCCAGAAACTTGGGTTCACAGATGGCGTTGCACTCATCATCCCATGGGCAATTTTCCTTGGTGGACTAGCACAGCTTTATGCTGCGATCCTTGATGGCAAGCATAACAATATATTTGGAATGACTGCTTTCGGCGCGTTCGGACTCTTCTGGTTCGGTGTCGGAACAACTTGGCTGATTCAGCTCGGATTTTTCGGTGAAAATCTCGCCGCAGATGGTGATGGGAAGCAATTGGGAATGGCCTTCATCGGCTATTTGATTTTCAGTGTTTTCATGACGATTGGAGCCTTGGAAACGAATAAGGTCTTGTTCTTTATTTTCGTATTGATCGATTTCTTATTTATTGGTCTTTCATTAAGTTCATTTGATATTATCCATGAGGCCTCACATATGCTGGCGGCCGTGTCAGAACTCGGTATTGCAATTCTTTCATTCTACGGATCAGCAGCCAATGTGCTGAACACCCACTTTGGACGCGTTGTCCTGCCAATAGGCAAGCCATTCGGGATTTTCAAGAAATAAGGGGAAGGTGCTAAGCGTGAATGCTTAGCGCCTTTTTTTGCGCAAAAAAAGGCAGAGAGGTGAGGGGGAGTAAAGGAAATGGCAGTGGTTGCCTAAGATGATGGAAGAATGACAGTGGTCAGGCAGGAATTAGGACCCGGATTGGAGAGAAGCCGAATTTCACTTTTAATTTTGCAATAATTACTCGGAAAGTTTTAATCAAACGTTTGATTAAATAGTTTTTTGTTCTAGGGAACTATACATTCCAGGCTATTTCATTCTGTGAAACAAAGAACCATCCCTCTTTTTAAAAGAGAGATGGTTCTATAGTTAATTAATCTCACGTATTGAATTTTGTTTAACATTGGCAGGGTGAACAGGCTCTGTGCTTTCCTGCAATCTAGCGGGCAGGCCCTGAATTGATTGGACGACTGTATCCAGCTTTGCTTCGATTCGGTGAAGCAAGTACAGTGTCACGACAATCGGGAATCCTACATCGCTGATGAACGGAATCAGCTGCTCCATGTGTGATTCCTCCTTCCTGGAATTTTTAAAACAAGAGCCGGTCTCTGGGAGAAGACCGGCTCAAGCTTACTAGATTAGTTCATAGTCGGTTATGTTGCGTTCGACGACGCGTGCGCTGTGAACGGAAACAAGGGTTCCATTCGCTGGCAGGAATGCGTTGGAAGCGATGATTTGCTCCATTGCCAGCTTGACAGCTGCTGGATCAACCGGCTCCGTCGGATTATCAACTGTCAACTTGGCATACTTGCCAAGAGCCGTAGTGAATTGCAACTCAAGTGTTTTAGCCATGTTTTTCACCTCCTATTGATTTAGTAGAATGCCAGATTAGATGATTTCGAAGCTGTCGTTACGCTCCACAGAGCTTAACAAGTTTGCGCTAAGGCCACCAAGTGCACCAGCCGCCTGCTGAACCTGGTCAGCAGTAGCTTCCTTTCTCACATAGCGGTAAGTCTTAGGCTTGAAAATCGACTCGCCCTTCTCATCAACACCAGCCTCAAACATCAGCCTGATATTCGAATCCTTCAACATCGCCATTGCCATTTGCCTCACCTCCTTTCACCTTCTATATACAGATGGGGAAGGAAAAAGGACAGGGTGGGGAAGATTATTTGGTGGAAATTAGCTGAGCTTCAGTCTGTTAAATTGATTAGGCAGGAGAGGAATCCTCTGTTGATAGAGTTCTATCGGACAAACGCGGAGGAAATGAAGAGGAAAGTGTCCGATAGAAAGGCTCTATCGGACAAACGCGGAGGAAAGGAAGAGAAAAGTGTCCGATAGAAGGGCTCTATCGGACAACCACGGAGGAAAGGGAGAGAAAAGTGTCCGATATAATACGCTCATCCGCAAAAGTATTGTTTTTAAGCCAAAAAAAAGAAAAGCATTCCTGTCCACTGATCTGACAAGGAATGCATTTCTCTCACTTTTACAAAATCGCTTCAGCTATCAGCTTATCAAACTTGCGCACATCTACGCCTTTTTTCAGGTTGACTTTAATATGGCCGGCCCTGGTCCATAGTTCCACTTCTGCGTTGACATCAAATAAGCTGCCAGCATTTTCAGTGGACCACATATTGATGGATGAGTAAGGCAGGGAATAGATTTCTACCTTTTTGCCGGTTAGGCCCTGTGCGTCCCTGACTATTAAGCGTTTGTTCGTGAAAATCGCACTGTCTCGAATGGTTTTATAGGCGGCGATCGCCTTTTCGCCTTCTACTAAAATTCCATTCACATCATCTGGAATCGGGCATTCAGAGATAAACGTCCAAGCTAATATTGCTTGTGTTGCAACCATCTTTAAAACCTCCCAATATACTTTTTCTCATCTAGTATTCTGTATATAATTGGGAATACCTGCTGTGATGCTCAAACCTTCTTCTTTTTCCACGGTCTTAAAAATGAAATGATGAAGATGAAGATGGTAACGGCAATTTGAAAGTATACGGCGTATTGCCTGATTAGATGATTTTGAATGAATTCGGGGTTACTTAAAGCTGCCTCTTTTTGCATCTCCAATAGTTCCATGTTTTCCATCATCAGCTCGTCCACGATAAAAATGCCGACGAACGTTTGGATAATATAAAGAATAAATTTCACGCTAACCCATCGGTGCTTGAAAAATCCCCAATTCGTAAAGAATCCATATGTGAACCCGATGAGAAGCGTGCCAATAGCACCCCATCTGACAATCTGGTCACTGATGGTGACGATATTTTTATAGCCCAGATAGGCTTCGTCATACCGAGTGAAATCGATGTGGAGATTTAGCGCCACTGAACTCAATATCCCGCCAAAGAATAATACTACTAAAAATACATGAATCATTTTCAACCATCTCAAACCCTTCGGTCCTATCTTTCTCAAGTTGATTCCTCCAATCTATTAATCGTTTCTCATTATAGTGGCTGGAAAATAGATTCATAATGAGCCACAGCCTTAATGTCTGCTACTGCTGTGGTCGTATTTTTGGCATGAAAATAGGCAACAGCCGAAAGTGGCTGTTGCCTTTGAACCAAATCAGGACAAAATCCGTTTTTCTCCTTCAAGCGCTTGTATCGGATTGATGTTCTGGGTAAACTCGAGCGTGCCGATATATTGATTGTTCTCATCGCGGACCGCGAAGTAGCGAATGTACACGAATTTGTCGCGAACTTTGATCCAGAAATCCTCTGTATCTTTTTTGCCTGCTTTAAAGTCGCGCAAAAGATCCTCGACGACATGGACGCTTCTCGGCGGGTGGCAATTCTGGACGGTGCGGCCGATGACGGCTTTTGTCCGTGCGAAAATCCTTTCTTTTCCATGTGAGAAGTAGCGGACCACATCGTCCTGGTCAATGAAGGTGATGTCGACTGGCAAGTGATTCAACAGCAGCTCGAGCTGCTTCAATGACAGGATGCCTGTCTCCATTTTGATATAGCCTTCAGAGATTGCATCTGCGTCAAGATGTTTGCGGGCCGGCTTCCATTCCTCAGTTGGTGATGTTAGACAGTAGCCGATCTCGTCGCTTTCATGGGCAATTTTTACCCATTCATCCTCGGTAAAATTCTGCAAGGCCATCGGGAAGAGGATGTTTTCCTCCCTGTAAATCATTTCACTAACCTCTTTGAGGACAAACTGGACCTCTTCGATGACGCCATTTTTATCGCCATCATAGTTGGTGAGCTTTTTCTTAGCCAGCTTAATTCCATCACGGATGAAATCGTCGATCCGCCACATATTCGTTGTCGGGCCATATATCCCGTACTTTTCCAGGTAAGGGAAGATCAAGTTTTCCTTGCGGCTGTAGTGCTTGTCAATGTCATAAAGCAGGTTGCAATCCTCCAGCAGCAGATTGATGTTTTCAACACTGTCGTCCATAGCAAATTGTTCTAGATGGACGCGAAGTCGGTTTTGTAAAAGCTGCTCAAGCTCACGGTTTTCCATTTCGAATGTATGGACCGGGTGTCCAGGCTGGTTTTCTGGTCCGTACACGGAGTCGTTCTCTTCGATTGCTCCTTTAAAGAGGTCAGCATGGGCCGCATAAATACGTTGCATTTCCGTAACGGATATATCGCCTTCGATCAGCTCCACATGCTGTAGGCCGGCGATTTCATCGATGGTTATTTTTCCGATAAAAGCATCAAAGTGAGCCTTGACCTCATTCACGTTTTTGCCATCATGCAAATCTTTAAAAAGCTGCTTTAAAGTTGCCTTGCGTTTTGAGGGATCCATTGCTTTCAATTCACGATTATTTATCATTTCACTCATGATTATATTTCCTCCTAGAGTGTGTATTGGTTATAACTGATAATGTTTCTCATGTTAAAAATAACACTTATCCAAACACAAAGAAGTGATACAAATCATTCCTTGGCGTTTTTTTCATAGAAATTCAATGTTATGATGGAACGAGTGAAAAAATAGAGAGGGGAATGACGAAATGACCTGGTGGGAAAACTTTTTGTCTTATGAAGTGCTGGAAAGTCTGGGGATTTCCATAGGAATCTTCTTCTTATTCCTTTTGTTCAGGAAGCTTTTTACAAAATATGTGTTCAGGCTGATGTTAAAACTGGGCCAGAAAACACCGACTGAACTTTTCTCCAATATAACCGTCGCATTTGAGCAGCCGATCAGATGGTTGTTTATCATTATAGGAATCTATGTTGCGGCGGATTATTTTCCATATATGGAGCAATCGAATCCGCTATTTTTAAAGATTATCAGAGCCTCGATCATCATGCTGATTGCATGGGGCCTCTATAATCTGTCTTCAGGTTCATCGCTGCTTTTCATGAAAATCAATGATCGTTTTAATATGGAAATCGACCAGATCCTGATTCCGTTTTTCTCGAAGGCGATCAGGTTCATCATCGTTGCGATCAGCCTCAGTATCATCGCGCAGGTTTTTGAGTACGACGTGAACGGGTTTATTGCCGGTCTTGGACTGGGCGGCCTTGCGTTTGCGTTGGCAGCGAAGGACGCAATCGGGAATCTGTTCGGCGGCATCATCATTATTACAGAAAAACCTTTTACAATGGGTGATTGGATTAAGACGCCGAGTGTCGAAGGGACGGTAGAGGACATTTCCTTCAGAAGCACGAGGGTCCGCACCTTCGCGCAGGCTATCGTCACTGTTCCGAACGCGATTTTAGCAAATGAATCAATCACGAACTGGAGCAAAATGGGGAAAAGGCAAATCACCTTTAAACTTGGCGTCACGTATGACACACCGAGAATGAAGCTGCAAAAAACGATTCACAGAATTGAAGAGATGTTGATAGCAAACGACGACATCCATCCAGATACGATTTTTGTGAAGTTTGATGAGTACAATGACAGCAGCCTCGACATCTTCCTTTACTTCTTTACGAAAACCACCGTCTGGGCAGAATACCTGGATGTGAAGGAAGAAATCAACTTCGCGATCATGGAAATCCTTGAAGAAGAAGGCGTATCCGTCGCGTTCCCAAGCAGGACACTTTATGTGGAGACACAGGGAGAGACTGCAAATAGGGTTGCAGAGTCTATATAGCTAAAAAAAGAGAAGCCGGGGATAAATAAATCCCAGGCTTCTCTTTGTGTAAACAGTTGTTAAAAGCATTGTACCATAGAAGGGATTAATGTTCTTTTATTGAATATTACTAGTAATCCGAAGGTGTTTAAATGAGCACTATTGAAAATTTTAGGTGTGTAAACAAAGAGGAGAATCAATATGGAAATAGTATATTTTGCAGGTGGATGTTTATGGGGAGTACAAGCTTTTATAAAAACTTTACCTGGAGTTATGTTTACAGAAGCGGGAAGAGCCAATGGAACAAGTCAAACACTTGATGGTGATTATGATGGCTACGCCGAATGTGTAAAAACAGGATTTGATCCAAAGGTTGTAACGATTAAGGAATTAATGGGATATTTTTTTGAAATTATTGATCCCTACAGCTTGAATAAACAAGGACAGGATGTTGGCAAGAAATACAGAACAGGAGTATATAGTGAAAAGCCTGAACACTTAATAGAGGCGAAGGAGTTCCTTAGTGAGAGAAATGATTATGACCTTATTGTTGTTGAAGTATTACCTCTTACAAATTATGTAAGAAGTGCAGAAGAACACCAGGATCGGTTAGCTAAATGTCCAAATGATTATTGTCATATACCAGAAGAAATATTAAGCAGATATAAATAAGGGAGAATATGAAAAGATGGTGTATGGACTCTATGCTTTACCATTTAACAAGCATATGATGCAGCTTTCTTATTGGTAGTTCAACAACTTATAATTAATATAAGAGGAAAAAGTATATAAAAAAGGGTGAGACCACTGTGTATATTAGAAATTCGGCAAAAGCAATTTTAATAAGTGGAGATAAGATTTTACTAACAAAAAATAAAGATAATGAAGGTGAATTTTATCTTTTTCCTGGTGGAGGACAAGAACACGGAGAAACCATACATAATGCCTTAATACGAGAGTGTATTGAAGAAACAGGGTTTAATATAAAAGTTGGAAATCTGCTTCATATTAGGGAATATATCGGGAAAAACCACGAATATTTCTCATTCGATTTTACCGTTCATCAAGTTGAGTATTATTTTATTTGTACATTTGTTGATGACATAAGTAACAATCAAAACCCTACTAATCCTGATGTCGACCAAGTGGGAATTGAATGGGTAAACATTAGAGATTTAATGGAATATAGGATATATCCCAAAGAGCTAAGGCAATACATAATTAAATTTTTTAATGGTGAAAAAGCCTCTGTTTATTTAGGAGATATAAATTAGTTCTTGTTGGGCTAACGGGAGGATTGGACCTGGAAGGATTAACGCTTATTTTGTAGAAATCCTTATTAAACGAACGATGCAGGATAGTTTAGAAGACAAGTATTAATAAGAGCGAATCCTTAGATGGAAATGTATAAAGTAATAGTGGAATATGTAAAAAGTGAACTTAACACCATCGCAAAGGAATAGACCAGTTTATTGGAAGATTAATCAGAACGAAATATTAGGAGCTATTCGACTGATACAAATGAATATTGAGGAAATGAAAAAGGAGTTAACGGTGAATATTCAAGTATAGTAATAGATACTCTTAAGGATACCTTGAACAGATAAAAAATTGATTTAGGTGTCTGAGAAAAAAGGAACAAAGTAAAGGACAACTGATTGGAAGTGGATATTGGAAAGATCATTGCTCTTTATTGAACAAATGGGGGTTATTTTCAAAAAAGATTATTTTGTGGTGAAGTAAAGCGGTTTTAACATGAGAGGACCAACCTGGTTGAAATAGATTTAAACAATAATTGTTGTTGAATGAACCGGTAATGTTCAATAACAAAAAAATATCCAAATTCATGTCCATTAGACACGGATTTGGATAAGATGTAAGTTGTTCAAAATTGAAATTTTAGCATCTTTTAATGTTCAGCAACCTTAATTTATTATAATAATTTGATTGCTTTTAATTGGTTTAAGTTATTTAAAAGGGTATTATTGAAAGCTGGTTCAGGAGGAGAGAATTCGGTAATTTCGCAGATGCTTACATATAGGATTAGAAAATTTGCGGTTAGGGATGAATTTCCGAAAAAAGATATCTTCTGTACGTTCTCTAAAACAAGTACTGACTTATCTATTACATCTGTTATTCTTCCAAGAATAATAGCATTTTTTTCATAAACAAAAACTATATCTCCTTTAAATTTCTTAAGTTGTTCTGCCATTTCCTCAACACACTCGCAACATTGTGAATCACTTTTGGACATTTTTTTCCCTCCTTTACTTTAGCTTTGCAATATAATATGTAGAATGGAACGTGGAAGTTTGTTCGATTTACCTAAGTTATCAATAGTAAAATTAAAAAAGCAGTATTTTGTTGCGTTATCCAAGAAGAATTAACTCTTGTTTTTGTTAAAGTTATCGTACTAATGGAGCAGGATAGTTCAATAAAGATAACAAAAAATATTAGTGATATGTTTGGGGTGAATAATGGATAAGGTAAAACTTTATTTAAAATATCGAAAGAAATTATATCTTTTAAATACTGCACTTTTTATTGTAGGTTTCATTGTTGTTATCTTGATATTTGGACCTCCAAAACATTATGTTGCCCCTACTTTATCAATTGTAACGGCTTATGGTTTTATAGAGTTTGTAGCATATAAACTTTGGAAAAAAATTATTGAGTTAAGTATCCTCAACTAATGGGTGCTTATGTAAAACAAGGATTGTATAAGAAAATATGATCAAACAGGAAAATGGCGTGGCAAAACTGATGTCAGTTTTGCCACGCCATTTTCATTGTCATTTATAGAATATACACCTAAATCAGAACGTTTACGCTGCTTCCGACTCTTTGGAGTGAACTTGTTTCATAAATTCGTTCACATCTGATGGTACTTTGCGGTCGAGCTTTGAAACGATGTAGACGGACAGGAATCCGATTGGCACAGTGATGATTCCAGGTACGTTGAACTGCAGGAACTCTGGCAGTGTTGTCTTAAAGAAAATCATGTACATGGAAGAGACGAGGCCGAGAACAAGGCCGGCAATGGCTCCTTTTTCCGTCATTCCTCTCCACCAGATTCCAAGGATAAAGATTGGTGTGAACGTACTGGCCGCAACGGTGAAGGCGAGGGCGACCAGGTGACCGATGGAGGCTTCTTTTACCATCAGGCCAAGAATTCCGTATAAAACCCCGAGCACGATGATGGAGGCTTTACCAGCAATTACGCGCTCTTTTTCAGTAATGTTTTTACGGAAGAAGGTTGCGTATAAATCATGGGCCAGGGCACCGGAGCTTGCGATGAACAGCCCGGAAAGGTTCGAGAACACGGCTGCGAATGCGCCAGCAATGACAAGGCCAAGCAGCCATTCTCCGCCAAGGGCCTGTGCTGTTGACGGAACAACCATGTTATTTCCGCCGGCAATCAAATCTTTCATAACCGCTGGATCAGCGTTGCCAGTCAGGAAGATCGAGCGTCCGACTACTCCAAGGTAAACGGCGAACAAGAAGAACGCACTCGCGATTCCAATTGCCATCAGGGCGGATCTGCGAGCAGCTTTTGCGCTTGGATTTGTGTAGAAGCGCAGCAGGATGTGCGGAAGCCCGATCGTACCAAGTGAAAGTCCGATTGTCATCGAAATCGTCTGCCAGAAGGAAGGGAAATAATTGCCTGTTCCTGTCCAGACGGAACCGTCAAACGGGATATCTTTTCCATCAGAAGTGAAGCTTGCTGTACCTGTGATCGTACCTTTGAACTCATTGATTGATGCCAGGATATCCTGATAATGAAGTCCGCCCCAGATGGCTGCGCCGACCATAAGGAGGAACGCGCCAAGGCGAATCCATAATTCAAGCGCCTGGTTAAGGGTGGTCCCCTTCATCCCGCCGATTCCTACATAGAAAATCATAACGGAGCAGGTAAAAATGATTCCGAATTCATAGCTGGTGCCAAAAAACATGCTTAGAATCTGGGCAGCTCCCAGCAGCTGAGGGGCTGCATAAAAGCCGGAAATAGCTAGTACGACAGCGACGGCTGCAAGGCGGGCGCGCCGGCTGTGGAAACGGTAGGCTAAAAAGTCAGCGACTGTATAGGCACCGAACTTGCGAAGCGGTCCAGCGACGAAAATAGCCAATAGTGTCAAGCCGATCGAGAAGCAAAATGCATAATAAGCACCATCATAGCCTAACTGATAGGTCAGGCCGGCAATCCCAAGGAAAGTCGCAGCGCTCAAATAATCGCCGCCTATCGCCGATCCATTGGTGAACCAGCCGAAGCTGCGTCCCCCGACGAAGTAGTCGGAAGCAGTTGCGCTTCTTTTAGTAAGATAAGTGATATAAACAATGGTTCCCATCAGGATCAACGTTAACAGGAATTTTGGCTCCAGGAATGTGGACATCAGCCAATCCTCCTTCCATCAGCAGGAGCTGTGGATTGATCTGAATGGCTTTGCTTCAGGCGCTTTTCATATAAAGTCGTATGGATGAGGGCTATGACGAATGCCATCGCCATCGCGACAATGCTTGTGAAGAACCAGCTGTAGGTCATGCCGCCCCACATCCGGGAGAACATGAACTCTCCTGCATACCAATTTAAAATAGGAATGGAAAGAATGAAAACATAATAAAAGAGCGTAAGTTTAATGCCAGTACTGAATTCACTTTTCATGGTTTGCTTTGTTTCCGGATCAAGCGGCTCAAGCTCGCTGACGTCAATTGTATCAGCCGCTACATAATTATACTCCCGATACTCCCCTGCCAATTATGATTCCCCCTAGTTAATATTTTGGCTTATCCCTTTATCAAGATTTCCCTCCTTTAGGCAAGCCATGATATGATTAAATTGATTGTACGATAGAGAATTGTCCAATACCTTACAATAAATTATCAGAAATATACAAATATTTAATATAATTTAAATTTTTATTCACTGATGTGAATATTTCAAGGGGGTGGTATGGTTGCATTCAATTTGGCTTGCAGTGGAAGATGAAGGGGAGTATGGGAAGCTGGCTGCGTGGATTCTGGAAGAATGCCCCGATAATTGTAAGCTCGTAGACTTAGAGAATGATATACATATCGCAATCATTGAAGTGAACAAATGGCATGATTGGGTAAAAATACACCGGTTCCGCAAACGGAATAAAGGATGCCGGGTCATTCCGCTGCTGGACCCGTCACTTTTACACACCTCTCCGCTGGCAATCGAATTCAAGCTGACATACCTGCTGGTGAAATCGGTGAAAAAACGGATCTTTTTACGTACCTTAAAGCGAGCAGTCGACGAAATTGAAAGTGAGAATACCAGATTCGCAGAAAGCGAGGAAGTATTTCATCATTTTCATTCAGAGCAGGCTCTCGGAAGTAATGCCTTGCCTTTTAAGGAAGCTTTTTTACGGAAATTGCTGTCAGGGGATGTGAAGACAGAGGAGGAGCTTCTGCAATCCCGCTTTTTCTTGCCGGGGGAAGCTGTTCCGAATGTGGTCTGTTTTATTCAGGGGTTTGTCCGCTGCCCGGCTAAGCGAATGCAAGAAGGCTGGCAGGCGCCGATGGTCATACAGGAATTTTTAAAAAAACAGTTTGAAGGGTATCAGCTCACCTTCCTGTCCTACAGGAAACATTTGCTGATGCTGCTCCAGGTGCCGTCGGAGTTTGGGTCACTGAAGCATTGGAAAGACGGGGAAGGGCGAATCCTTGAGACAATCGAGTCTTTGGAAAATGAATACGGGATTCAGCTTTATATTGGTGTAGGCTCACTTTATCGGGAGCCGTTGCTGCTGCAACATTCGTACAAAGAAGCGTGCAAAGCAAGGCGGACCTCGCCATACGAAAGACTGCAGCTCCGCTATTTTGAGCAAATCACGAAAGATATGCAAATTCAAAAGTGTACCGAGTACATATCCCAGTACTGTACGGAGGATTTATCCATCAAGCAGGTTGCCGACCAGATCAATCTGAGCGTGCCATACTTCAGCCGTATCTTTAAACAAGAAACCGGACGAAGCTTCGTCGAATATGTCACCTTCGTCCGTATGCAGCGAGGTGTCTGGATGCTGCGCCACACGGACCACACGGTGGAAGCCATCGCCGAAGAACTGGGGTATAACACCCCTAACTACTTCAGCGGGACATTCAAAAAGTACGTTGGTCTGTCACCAAGGGACTACAGGGCAACTGAGGAGATTATTTTTGTTTAAGGAGAATCAGGACAATAAGTGAAAACTAGAAAAGGAGGTCCAGCCATGACGGCGGACCTCCTTTTTGTTGGCTTGGCAAGTGTAATGATGCCTATGCCAGCTGCTGCTCTGCAAACTCTCTATACAAATCATGCGTTTGAATCAATTCCTGGTGAGTACCGATGCCGGTCACTCTTCCTTTTTCGATAAACACAATTTTATCGGCATTGACGATGGTGGAGAGTCTGTGGGCGATGACGAATGTCGTCCGGCCTTCCATCAGGCGGGTCAGTGCCTGCTGGACGATGCCCTCTGACTGGCTGTCGAGGCTAGCGGTTGCTTCGTCCATCATTAGGATTTTCGGATCACGCAGGAAGGCACGGGCGATTGCAATTCGCTGCCTTTGTCCGCCAGAAAGCTTGACGCCGCGTTCGCCAACTTCGGTATCAAGTCCTTTTGGAAAGTCAGCGATGAATTGGTCTGCATACGCCATTTTTGCGACTTCCCACAGTCGTTCATCCGGAATCTTGTCTCCGTTTTCCAGCCCATAATACAGGTTTTCACGAATGGTGCCGGCCATCATCGCGCTTTCCTGGGACACATAGCCGATCTGGTTGCGCCATGAGTTAAGCGATAATTCCCGAATCGGCGTGTCACCAATCCGAATTTCTCCTTTAGTCGGTTCGTAAAAGCGTTCAATCAAGCCAAACATAGTCGTCTTGCCGCCACCGCTTGGTCCGACGAAAGCAACCATCTGTCCAGGCTGCGCGTCCAGTGAAACTCCCTCAATGACCGGCTCCTCCTCACTGTAGGCAAAGCTGACATTATCGATGGTGATCGGCAGGTTGCTAATATCTGTTTCGATGCCTTCCTGACCTTCTTCAAGTGGCTGGTCGAGAATCTCGATGATCCGTTCGGTCGCCCCTTTCGCTTTTTGCAGCTGGGTAAAGAACATTGCAAACGAAGTGATAGGCATGATGATCTGGAACAGATAAAGCAGGAAGGCGATAAGCGCACCTGTTGACATTGTTCCGTTGACAACGCGCATGCCTCCGTACGCAATGATGATGACGATGACGACCATGACCATCAGCTGCATAACTGGACCGATCAACGCGAAAATTCGCGCTTCCTTCAAACCAAAGTTGAAAAGCTTATCAATTCCGTTATACCCATTGTCTTCTTCAATTTTTTCAGCGGTAGAAGCTTTCATTAAGCGGATTTCGCCGAGAGTCTGTGTGATATGTCCGGTGAAAATGGCTGTCTCATCCTGCAGCCCGCGCGCAATCTTGGCCATTTTCCTGCCGAGGGGCATCATGATCGCCAGCGTGAGCGGCACGGAAATGAGCATCAGCAAGGTCATTTTCCAGTCCATCACGAGCAAGATCACGACAGCACCAATGATGGAGATGATCCCCGTTGCGAAATTTGGAAAATGGTTCGTGATCAGCTCTTTGACAATACTCGTATCATTGACGATCCGACTGACCGTTTCACCGCTGGACTGCTTGTCAAAATAGCGGACGGGCATGCGGATCAGCTTCGTCCACATCCGTTCGCGCAGCCTCGCGACGACCTTTTGGCCGACATAACTGAGCAGGTAGATGGAAATTCCGCTGATCAATGCCTGAATGATGAAGGCGGCACCGATTGCAATCACGAGCGGGACGCTGATCGCCTCAACAGAAAAACCGTCGACCAGATTTTTCGTCAGGAGAGGGACCACCAGACCAGCCAGCGTGGTAATCAGACTGGCAGCCAATCCGGTGAAAAGAGCAGCCTTCGGAATATTGGTCGAGAGAATCAGTGAAAGGAAAGGCTTTAAGCTTGTTTGCTGTTTATGTTTATCCATTTTGTAAAAGCTCCCTGTCTTGGATTAATACCATTGAGTGTACTCTATGCAAAGGCAATTGTTAAGCATGCAGAATTTAATACGTATTGGATTAGGGAAATGTTTCAGTTACTTTTCGGCATGGTGCCGCCGCTTTGTTCACCAAGGTTTCCACGAACCTATTCTTCATAAAAAATAGAGTTGGAAAACTCCATGCTGTAATCTAAACTGGAAAAAAACGGTCAAAATTTCCAGTTCGCTATAAAAATTAGGAATTCGCTATAAAAAAGTGAATTTCGCTATATAAATTAAAATTTCGCTATAAAAAAAGTTTTTTCGCTATAAAATCAGGATTATCGCTATAAAAATTTGTCAGCGCGGGTTAATTCTTTACTTATATATTGTTTTTACTGCAAATGTGGATTAAATTTCATGAATAGTGAGTCAATCCTGAAGAATTTTTAACAAAAAAGGGGATGAAAGCAGTGACGTGCCATTATTTTATCGCAACAATGAGGCCGATTGAGGAATTCCATGTTAAGGGCCAGGATTATTCATTCATAAGTGGTGAGGCTTATAAGAAGGAACTTCCGCTTTCTCTTCCATATGTGTATGAATACGGAAGCGAGGATCCCGAATTTATTTCGTTTCTGGACGACTTTATGGAATTTGGAGATGTTGTTGAGTTTTATATTTATGAAGAAGGGAAGCGGGGCAGGTCTTTGTCTGTTAATCTACCTGAAGAAGCCCGGACGATCAATCTATTGAAAAAGACCTATAAAAACGAATATGGTGAGTGCCAGCTTGACGAGAAGGAATGGAAGGAAGAGCTCACAAGAAAGACGATTGCCTCGAAACGAAGTATTACCACTTTTGTAAAATATTGAAATGACAAGCCACTTGAGAGAGTTCAAGTGGCCATGGTTATACTGTAACCAATCGACCATCATTGATATGATCCAGTTTTTCTTTGATTAAATCGGCGAATTCATCAGGCTGGTCAATGTAGAATAGCACCTTTTGCACTTCTTTTTCCTGGCCGAAATAGCCGCGCGCAATCATGGTTTGTTTAAAGATAACTTCATACTTTGCCTCGTCGCTCATCCCGAAAATCCTGGTGAGTGCCCGGGGGAAGGCAGTGGCATGGAATACACCTTTTTCATGGATGATTCCGCCGCTGTTATTGTATATCAATTTGGCTGGCTGGATTTTTTCAATATCGCTCAAGGAAAAATTCAATTCTCTTCTGACGCCGATTTTAATGTTGATCCGATCCTTCTTCACTCTAATCGGCGCATTCCTCAACAGATTATAATCTCCCATTATGTAAAAGACGCTGTAAATATGAAGCAGCAGCATAACCAGAGCGATTTCGGGGGCTTCCTTTTTTAAATATATATGGAAAACAATCATCTCGATGACCTGTTCATGGACGAGGGCGAGATAGAGCCAGAAGTAGTTCGACTTTTTATGATAGTAAAAAGTATCTCGGGCAGGAGTCGGTATTTTCCATTTGAAAAAAGCGTAAAAAAGGATTTTCATTTCTTTTTTGTAGATCAGCAGCAACGGGTTCTCAGTGATTTTTCCTTTGCGGTATAAAAGAAACATATGCACCAGAAAGCCTTCCAGAAGCACTACAAGAATGATGGCCGTCACAATCAGGCGCGTCTCCATAAAAATCCCTCCCCTTTTACGAGTATCGCTTCATTTGGAACCAATAAATAAAGTATTGCGCAATTCCCAGCACGATGAATAGAATGATCGGCAAATACGGAATGTGGTTGAAATAAGCGGTCAGGGCAATCGCGACTGGAATGGATAAAGCAAAAAAGATGTAAACCTTTCTCGTTGCCTTAAAAGTCAGCCACTGCATGCCTTCGTCCTCTTCACGCATTTCCATCGGAATGATGCGTGGCTTTATCGGATCATCGGGGTTGCGTTTATTATAGAGCGGGATAATCGCGATCATGATCAGAATGGGAATTCCCAGCACCATCGGATCAATAGTAAGCCAGGCCGGGACATGCTCGCTATAATAATTGCCAATCATGATGATTCCAAGCCCCAATATCAGGACAATGTTGAATAACGGTGATTGAAAGGTTCTTTTTAACACGGTCAATTCTCTCCTTCTAAGCGAAACACTTCTTCCACAGGTACCTGGAAAGCAGCAGCGATCTTCAATGCAAGGGTGACGGATGGGGCGTAGTCGCCTTTTTCAATTAGTCCGATGGTCTGCCTCGTCACGCCGATCTTGTCCGCCAAGTCTTGCTGTGAAAAACGAAATTTCGCCCGGTATTCACGAACAGAGTTTTTCAGCATTTACAAGTTTACTCCTTTGGAAATATTTGTTTTAAACTTAAAATGTAATATATCCTTTGCATTTTGTAAATGATTATTTACATTTTAATTTTAATAGCATTATTTAAAAGTAGCTGAGGGCAAGTGTTTGGCTGGATTAGGATCTGCCTTTTAACAATCGCACTGATGCTATATAATGAGGTCAACAAGATTTGCGAGGAATCAGGTGAACGGGATGAACACGACGATTAACGATATTGCCAGGCTGGCTGGCGTGGCGAAGAGTACGGTATCGAGGTATTTGAACGGCGGGAATGTCAGCGAAAAGACGAAGGCCAGGATTCGTAAGGTGATTGAGGAAACCAATTATGAACCGAATTCTTTTGCCCAGAGTCTGAAGGCGAAAAAGACGAACTTTATCGGGGTGATTGCGCCAACCCTTGATTCATATGTCACGTCAACTGTGCTGATGGCAATTGATGAGGAGCTTCGGAAGCAGGATTATACAACGCTGATCATCAGCACGAGCAAGCATATCGACAGGGAAATCGAAAGCCTTGTCAGCCTGTCGCGCCAGAAGGTGGACGGGATCATTTTGATTGCGACTGGGATGACTGAACAGCATATTGAAACCATTAAAACAATCCAGATTCCTGTTTTGATTGTGGCCCAGGAAGTGGATCAGTTTAACTGTATCATCAATGATGATTATCATGCCGGATTTGAAATGGGCCAGTATATTGCCGGAAAAGGGCATCAGGCTGTTGCTTACCTTGGTGTGACGGAGAGTGATATTGCGGTTGGCCAGAAGCGAAAGCAGGGAATTCTTGATGGGTTGGCAAAGGGCAGAGTACAAGAGGTGAAGGTGTACCGCTCAGAGTTTGATTTCCAGGATGCCTCCAGGGTTACGGAGGAAATGCTGGGCCATTTTCAGCCGACGGCTATTATTGGTGCTACCGACACGATCGCATTTGGCGCGCTGAAAACTTTATCAAGACTCGGTAAAAAAGTTCCTGAAGACATTTCGTTATCTGGATTTGGCGGCTACAATATTTCTGAAGTCATTCACCCGGCACTGACAACCATCCGCTACAATAATACGAAGACCGGAAAGCTGGCAGCAAATACCATAATTAAAATGACAAATGGCGAAGAAGTACCTCAATTGCAGGTTTCGGGCTATTCTTTTATCGAAGGGGAAAGTGTCAAAAACGTGAAAAGCTGATAACGTTTTCAAAAAAGGGTTGCGGAAAATGCAATCCTGTTTTATTATGAATTTGTGGAACCGGTTCCCACCAAAGGAAGAAAGACTGGTGGGAATATCGTACTTATTTTTTTACTCTTAATTGGAACCGGTTCCCAAGCGAAAAGGGGAGGAATTAGAATCATGGCTAATTCAAATTTAAAGTCCAAATACCTGCCTACCGTCCAAGAAATACTTCGATTAATAGGCGGAAAAGAAAACCTTCAGGGAGCGGCGCACTGTGCAACAAGACTGCGACTTGTTTTAAAAGATAATTCACTTGCTGATACAAAAGCGATTGGCAATCTTGATCATGTAAAAGGATCGTTCGTTGCCGGCGACCAGCTGCAAATCATCATCGGAGCAGGTACGGTCAATGATGTATACGCTGTCTTTACCGAAGAAGCGGGAATCAAGGAAATGTCGCTGGGTGATGTGAAGGAGCAATCTGCACAGAAGCAGAACGCTTTCCAAAGAGGAATCAAAGCTTTATCTGACGTATTCGTCGAAATCATTCCTGGCCTTTTGGCTGCAGCACTCTTAATGGGTGTGACCGGCCTGTTGAGCCAGCAGGGAATATTCGGTGAGCAATCTGTTGTGGAAATGTATCCAGCAATTGCCGGCTTTAACCGATTCATCGCCATCATGTCTACTGGAATCTTTACGATTTTGCCATTGCTGGTTGTATATTCGGCTACGAAACGCTTTGGCGGCAACCCGGTACTTGGTCTGGTCCTAGGGGCGATCATGCTTCACCCAGATCTGGCGAATGCCTACCTCGTTGGAAACGGTACGGTTGAACCAGAAGTCATCAGCATCTTCGGTCTGAAGGTTTCACTTGTTGCGTTCCAGGGCGGAATCATCATCGCCTTGATGATGGGTCTGGTCGTTGCGAAGCTTGACCAGTTTTTCAGCAGGAAAGTTCCTGACATCATCAAGCTCTTCCTTGCACCATTTTTAACAATCGTCGTTGCCGGGTTCCTATTGTTCACGGCAGTCGGTCCATTGGGACGTTTGCTCGCGGATGCCATTACATCAGGACTGATGTGGTCTGTTGATAACCTTGGCATCGTTGGTTTCATGCTGTTCGCAGGCATCCAGCAGGTCATCGTCATCACTGGTCTTCACCACGTAATCGGTGCGGTCGAAGCGCAGCTGATTGCTGACACAGGATTCAACTTCATCATGCCGCTAATGTCTGTTGCCCTTATGGGTCAGGGCGGTTCTGTGCTTGGATATACCCTGGCTTTATGGAAAAACGAAAAAGCAAGGCAGATTGGTGTATCAGCATTCGCTTCTACTCTATTTGGAATCTCTGAGCCAGCGCTGTTCGGAGTTAACGTTAAATACAAATTCCCGTTGATCATGGGTATGATTGGCGGCGCTCTTGGCGGTGCATACGTCTATATCACAGGAATCAAGGCCCTTGGTTTCGGTGCGACAGCTGTTCCGGGCTTTGCGATTGTCGCGGCACAGGGCGGCGGCCACGTCAACTATGTAATCGCCAACCTATTGGCGCTTTCAGTCGGCGCGATCCTTACCATTGCTTACTTGAAAGTTAAAAAGCCGAATTTAGACTAAAAAATATAACCCTGATGAGAGGAAGGAATTCCTCTCATCGCTATTTTACTTATAAGAAAGTGAACTTATTTACTAAGATTAGTGTCTAGCTCCTCCGCTTGCCGGGGCTGACCAAGGCGTTCTCGCTTTTCTTAGGGAAGGAGCACAACAACATGACAAGATATTCGGAACCGAAATATAGAACAATTTTTGATGCAAAGGAAAATGAGCTGGAGCAGCTTAGGGGAAAATCAGCGGATTCTCCCTGGAAGCCGGCGTTTCATATTCACCCGCAGTACGGGCTGATCAATGATCCGAATGGGCTTGCTTATTTTAATGGAGAGTTTCATGTGTTTTACCAGTGGTATCCCTTTGATGCGATGCACGGCATGAAGCACTGGGCGCATGCGAAATCGAAGGACCTTGTGAATTGGGAGCGGCTGCCGGTCGCGCTTGTGCCGGTCGAGGATTATGAATCACACGGTGCTTATTCAGGAGCGTCGCTTGAAGTCGATGGAAAGCTGTATATGTATTACACTGGCAATATCAAGTACGGTCCTGTTGAAAGGTCTGCGAACCAGAACCTGGCGATCATGGACAAGCAAGGCAATATCACGAAGTATGAGAACAACCCATTGATCGAAGGAGTTCCTGAAGGCTATACCGGGCACGTCCGCGATCCGAAGGTTTTTGAGCGGGATGGCCGCTATTATATGCTGCTTGGTGCCCAGCGCACGGATTTGACTGGCGCGATCATTGTGTATGAGTCTGACAATGCGATTGACTGGACTTTCAAAGGCGAATTGGATTTGAAGATTGAGTTTCCTGACGATGTGTATATGCTGGAATGCCCGGACTTTTTCGAGCTGAATGGCAAGGATGTCATTGTTGTTTCGCCACAGGGGTTAAAGCCGGATGGCCATGACTATCATAATATTTATAACGTAATTTACGTGTTAGGCAAGCTGGATCTGGAAAGTCTGACGTTTGAAGTGGATCATTATCAGGAACTGGAGAAGGGCTTCGATTTTTACGCACCGCAGACCTTTGCTGGTAAAAACGACGAGCGTCTGCTGTTCGCCTGGGCTGGAATGGGTGAGATGGATTATCCTTCTGATGAGGAAAAATGGGCACATTGCCTATCCATTCCACGTGAGCTGGATCTTGTGAATGGTAAACTTGTACAGAAGTCTGCCGAGGAACTGAAGCAGCTAAGGAAAAGTACAAAATCTGGTGAAGTCATTTTGGAGAATGCTGGCAGAACTGAAATCGGATCTGCAGATCAATATGAACTGGAGCTTGATTTTACCGATATCGGCGCTGTCCGGTTTGGTCTTGAGCTGTTTGCGTCTGAAACTGAAGGACTTGTGCTGGAGTTTGACCGGAACGGGCAGACTGTCTCTTTGAACCGTGAAAAATTTGACGCTGCTTTTGGCGGCGAGTATGGTTTTGTAAGAAGTTCAGAATTGAAAATAGATGACAAAGTGAAGGTCCAGGTTTTTGCAGACCGCAGTATCGCCGAAGTTTTCATTAACGATGGCGAGGTTGTATTCACAGCGCGTGTTTTCCCTAAGGAAGAATCAAAGGATATCAAGATTTTCGCTGATGGAAAACTGCACTGCAAATATGAAAAGCATGAGCTTGAACAGGGAATTTCGTTGTAGGGGTGTGGAGAATGATGAAGCTGTATTCAATTGGTGAAGTATTGATCGATTTTATCCCCCAGCAAAAGGGTGCTGCGCTGAAGGATGTTGTGTCATTCGAACGGGCTCCGGGCGGCGCGCCTGCCAATGTTGCGGCGGCTGTCGCAAAGTATGGACATGGTGCTTCGATGATTACCAAGCTTGGTGAAGACGCTTTTGGTGATTTCTTGATTGAGCAGCTGGAGAAAGCCGGAGTAGAAACAGACAAAATTCTGCGCACAAAAGAGGCTAATACTGGTCTTGCATTTGTTTCGCTGAAAGAAAACGGTGAACGCGACTTCTCTTTTTACCGCAAGCCATCCGCGGATTTGCTTTTTGCTGAAGAAGAAGTGAAAGCAGATTGGTTTGGCAAGGGAGATATGCTTCATTTTTGCTCAGTGGACCTAGTTGAAAGTCCAATGAAGCTTGCGCATAAAAAGGCTATTCTGTTCATGAAAGAAGCAGGAGGGCTGGTCAGCTTTGACCCAAATGTACGCCTGCCGCTTTGGGAAAAAGCAGAAGATTGCCGCGCTGCTGTACTTGAATTTTTGCCACTTGCAGATATCGTGAAAATTTCAGATGAGGAACTGGAATTCATCACAGGTATCAGCAATGTTGATGAAGCGATTCAATCCCTTTTTACAGGAGATGTCCAGGCTGTAGTTTATACAAAGGGCGCTGATGGCGCTGACCTTTATGTGAAGGGTGCGAACTGGATTTCATCTGGCTATAAGGTGGAAGTCCAGGATACAACAGGAGCGGGCGATGCCTTTATCGGCGGGTTCTTATTTAAACTCCTGGAGGCGGGTGTGACTCCTGATAATCTTGTGGAAGTGCTGGCTGAGAAACAGTCGGACATTCTCCAATTTGCCAATGCAAGCGGGGCACTGACCGCTGCCGGTAAAGGAGCAATTTCAGCTCTCCCTGAAAAGAATGAGATATACAGTCTTATAAATAACCAATCAAAGGCCCTGGATTAAGGGCCTTTTCTTCTTGTCTATCGTCACTCACCGGTATTGTAAAAATATACCTCTTTAACCATAGACAGGGAGTGCCGATATGACATGTATATACTGAAAATTTAAAGGGACGGGTGATTATAATGCAGCCAGATTTAAATAGCAGATCTCTTTTTGATGTCTATAAGTCGTTATTTAATTTCAATCATGATGGGTGTTTCGCCCTTGATGTGCAAGGGGATTTCATCGCATTCAATGACGAGGCTGCGGCGATAACAGGTTATTCGGAGGAAGAGGCCCTGGAAATGAACTTCATCACGATGATTCATGATGAGTTCGTGGACGAGACAATCCAGCAATTTAAGCATGTCACATCTGGAGGCCGAATAAAATTTGAAACGGCCATTTTCAAAAAGGGTACAGATGAACGGATTGAACTGCTGATCACGGCTGTTCCGATTACAGTTGGCAAGGAGATTCTGGGCATTGTCGGTTGCGCACAGGATTTCACTGAAAAAAAAGAGCTCGAGGCTTTATTGAGCGGCCAGAACACGATCCTTAAGATGATGGCGAAGGGAGCCTCCTATCAAGAGGTTCTCGATGAGGTAGTTCTTTTTATCGAGAGTTTTACAGACGGGGCGCAGTGTTCCATTCTGATTTCTGACCAAGAGGGAAAGAGGCTATTACATGGTTCCTCGCCAAATTTGCCCCCTGTTTATAATGAGGCAGTTCATGGGATGCCGATTGGTCCCACGGCTGGCTCCTGCGGCACGGCGGCATTTTTGCGGAAATCCGTGGTGGCAACAGATATTGCGACCGATCCATTATGGGAGGAATACCGCAGCCTGGCATTATCCTATGATTTAAAAGCCTGCTGGTCATCACCGGTTTTTGATGATGATCATCGGGTGATTGGTACGTTTGGCCTTTATTATTGCCATACAAGGTCTCCGCGTGAAAAGGACAGGAAAATCATCCAGCAGGCAACCGATCTCGCAAGCCTGGTGATCCAGCATTATCGGGCAAAAGAAAAAATCAATTTCATGGCATATCATGATGCGCTGACAGGACTGGCCAACCGGCGGCTGTTTGATGAGCGGGTTGACACGGCTTTTACTGAGACAAAAGTGGCTGAAGGAGAAAAACTGTGCCTCATGTTTCTCGACCTGGACCGGTTCAAGTATGTCAACGATTCACTAGGTCATTCAATTGGCGACACCTTGCTGGTTTATGTGTCTGACAAGCTGAGAAAAAGCCTGGGAGACGGAGTGTTTTTTTCAAGGCAGGGCGGTGACGAGTTTACGATTTTACTAGAGCATACGACGAAAGAGAAAGCAGAAGCCGTGGCCCGCAATATCTTGAAGACATTAGAAGAGCCTTTTGTCATCGATGGAACGGATATTTTCATCACAACGAGCATAGGCATGAGCTTTTATCCTGATGATGGTGAGAAGGTTGACATATTGCTGAGCAAGGCGGATGTCGCGATGTATCAAGCAAAAAAGCAGGGACGGAACAACTACCAGGTTTATGATGTGATGCTGGATCGAAAGGCACTCGAAAAACTCCAGATTGAGAACGAGCTCCGCAAAGCACTCGAGCGGGACGAATTCGTGCTTCATTACCAGCCGATTGTGAACCTAAGCAAAAATGAAATCAAAGGAGCGGAAGCGCTGATCCGCTGGCAGAATGACAGGATTGGTTTTGTATCACCGGATCAGTTTATCCCGATTGCCGAAGAAACCGGGCTGATCATTCCGATTGGGGAATGGGTGCTGAAAACCGCCCTGCTGCAGCTCAAGCAATGGCACGCGGACGGATTGGAAGGATTGACGGTATCGGTGAATTTATCGATCCGCCAATTTTACCAGCCTAATTTAATCACGATGGTTAAGGAAACACTTGAACTGACCGGAGTCGAGCCGCGGTTCCTGACCATCGAGATCACCGAAAGCATGACGATGGACGTGGATATAGCAAGCGTCATTCTGCAGGAACTGAAGAAGCTCGGCGTGAATATTTCAATCGATGATTTCGGTACAGGCTACAGCTCATTAAGCTACCTGAAAAGATTCCCGATTGATCATTTGAAAATTGACCGTTGCTTTGTGGAGGACATCGCTGATAATAAAAGCGACGAAAACATCGCCACGACCATTATTCTGATGGCGCATAACCTCGGGTTATCTGTCATTGCAGAAGGCGTTGAAACAGAGAGGCAGCTGGGCTTACTGAAGCAGCATCACTGCAACGAAGCACAGGGGTATCATTTCAGCAAACCTGTTCCGGGAGAAGAGTTTAGCAAAATCAAGGTTCCTTCGTGATACGGAGGGGCCTATTTATGTTTATTCTTTCGTGATACGAGTGAGCCTATTGATGTTAGATTCCTTCATATATGGGTGAGCCTCTCATTTTTATTCCTTCATAAAACGGCGGAGCCTTTTCATTTTCACGATAAATAGTGAAACACCTGGAACCATTTTCCGTCTAATTTTTCAAAGGGGCTGAAAAAGATGAAAAAATGGTGGATATATGGCAGTATGTTGCTCATATCAATCGCAGCAGTGGCGTTTTATTCTTTTTCCCAGTTCAAAGTGGTCAATGCGTGGGAAGAGGAGCAGAGGGTCCTGCCGAACAAGGTGTGGCAGCTGCAGTTTTCGGAGAAGATTTCTGAAGAAAGTCTTGATCCTGATTTGATTTATGTGACGAATGACAAAGGAGAAAAGCTCGAAACGAAGCTGGAGCTGGGTGACGACCGCAAAACCATTTTCATCCTTCCTCCGGAAAACGGTTATGACCTCAAAGCGAAGGAGTATACGGTTCATTTTAAAAAAGGAATTAAATCTGCGCTCGGCAGGGAGTTGGACTCCGAGCACACGTGGAAGTTCTTTGTAAAAGAAACACTTCCGACGGTGGGAACTCAGGAGAATCTGGCGAGCTATTTTGAAGAAATCATGAAGGAAGAGAAAAAGGCCCGAGGCTGGCTTGGCGGGTTGAAGGAATCATTCTCCATGAACGACTCGGCGGAGGAGTCAGCGTCAGCCGATAAATCCGGAGGCGGCGGGGATGTTTCCGAAACAAATGTCCAGGTCCAGGGCGTTGACGAAGCGGATATCGTCAAGACAGATGGAAAAAGCATTTTTCAGGCTGAGCATGATAAGGTGCGGATCATTCAGGCTGTACCCGGCGCACAGATGAAGGTTTTGTCGACTATTCGTTTTGAGAGGAATTTTTCACCCAGCCAGCTGTTCCTGGAAGAAGACCGACTTGTGGTCATTGGCCATCAGTACAATGAGAATTACAGGACCTATGAAGAAGCTGCCAAGGATTCGCTGGTTGCTCCGATGATGCAGTCGACGACCATCATTGTCTATAACGTTAAAAATCCTGCCGAACCGAAGCAGGTTCGTGAAGTCAAAGTGGAGGGTCACTATGTTTCGGCAAGGAAGGTAGAGAATCTTGTTTACTTAATTACACAGCATTATCCCGACTATTGGCTGCTGAAGGAGAGCAGGAAAATGGATATCAGGCCGAAGTTCACCGATACAGCAGACGGTGCAAAAGAAAAAACAGTCGGATATGACGATATTCACTATTTCCCAGAATCCCGCCAGCCGAACTATACAGTGATTGCCGCGCTTGACCTGGACCAGCCGAAAAAGGAAATCTCCATGACGACCTATCTGGGCAGCGGCAACCAGCTTTATATGTCAAAGGAGAACCTCTATCTTGCAGTGGCGAATTACGAGGATATGGATTTGAAAGATCGCGGTGTGATTGCACCGGACACCGATGTCCATAAATTCGCGATCAGCGGGTTGGATGTCCAATACCACAGCTCCGCAACCGTGCCGGGAACTGTGCTGAATCAGTTCTCGATGGATGAGCACAACGGCTATTTCCGGGTGGTGACGACGAAGGGCTATGCCTGGGACGAGAAGCGGCCGTCTTCCAACCATTTATATATACTGGATAAAAACTTGAAGGAAACCGGGAAGATTGAGGAGCTGGCCCGCGGTGAGAGAATCTATTCCGCAAGGTTCATGGGTGACCGGATTTATATGGTTACTTTTAAAGAAACAGACCCGCTGTTTGTGTTTGATGCAAGCGACCCGGCCAACCCGAAAGTGCTTGGCGAGCTGAAAATTCCAGGTTTCAGCAATTACCTGCATCCTTATGATGAAAACCATATTATCGGCTTTGGCCAGGATACAAAAATTGTCGCTGAAAAAGGAGCGTCGCAGCCGCGAATCCTGACAGACGGAGTCAAGATTTCCCTGTTCGATGTCAGTGATATGTCCAACCCGAAAGAGAAATTCACTGAAGTCATTGGGGGACGGGGCACTTACTCTCCGTTGAATCATGACCATAAAGCCTTGCTGTTCAATAAAGACAAAGATATTTTTGCTTTCCCAATAACGGTTTACCGGAACAGCGAGAAGAACGAATACGAACAAATCTTTGAATACCAGGGGGCTTATATTTATGACATTGATCCGTCGACCGGAATTCATTTGAAATCAAAAATAACCCATATTAACGGCGACATGCCGTATTACGAAGAATGGGAGCGCCAAATCCAGCGCCTGCTTTACATCGGAGACACCTTGTACGCCCTGTCGGCGGAAAAAATAACGAGCCATAAAATGGACAGTTATCAGAAGGTTGCGGAGCTGGAATTTTAGAAGTGGTGGGCTTCCGCTGATGGCAAGGAAAACCCGTTGGGGGTCATTACAGCTTCAAAATGCACGTTCAAAATAAAAGTGGAGTCAGGCCGTCAGGTGCAGCCAGACTCCACTATTTTTATGAGGAACTATTTCCGGAAGCAATTTAGCCCAGCCCCTCCGTATTCTGCAGCACAATTCGCCAGCCATCCGGATCGGCAATCGTTAGGCCGGCCCTTTTCCAATATGGATTTTCCGGCTCGACCTCCGGATACCCCATGTCATGGAGGCGCTCGGCGATTGCGTCCCGTGCTTCCTTATTCGGGATATAGAAGACTAATAGATTGTCTCCAGTCGGCGCAGGGCAGGGACTGCCATTTTCATGCTGGGTGAATTCAAGGTGATAGCTCAAATCAGGCAGACCAAGCATCACGCCATCATAGCCATCATGCTTTTCAAAGCCGCCAACCACTTCAAGCCCCACACCATCACGGTAAAATTCAACGACCTTTCCCAACTGATCCGTTGGCCGCGCGATCCGGAACTGGACAGCAGGTAGTTTTTCAGACCAAGGCTTCTTCAGATTCAGCACCCCGATTCAATATTTTTAGTTTTATTATATATTATGGGAACAACACCTGTGGCATACTTTAGTTTGGAGTCTGCTATAATGGGAATTATTAAGGATTTCATATAAGAGGTGTTTGGATGACTCTGGGGCTAATTTTGGTAATCATCATCATCATTGGAGCACTGCTGGCAACATTATTACTGTCCGGCAAGGGAGACGAAGAGTACAGCAAATCAACGAAAAAAAATACTACGAATCTGTCATTGATTTATATTGTTGTGATTGTTCTATCCTTTCTGGCGGTGGGGATTTATATTAGGTGGTTTGTGTAAGTGGGCTTCGGCTCACGCAGTAAAAAGGTCAGCCCAAAGTGTAATTGGGCTGACCTTTCTTATTACACGAACAAATCAGTTTGTGCCCGTTGAAAGAGGAAATCGTGAGAGCACGGTCACAAGAAGGGTGAACTTGTGCCCGTGAAAGAGGAAATCCCAAGAGCACGGTCACAAGAA
>NZ_JAGGQP010000045.1 GCF_018613235.1 Bacillus sp. ISL-41 | reverse complement strand
AAGAATTAGGGGGTCGTAAAGCATTTTCAAATAATTCGACCACATTTTCAAATATTTCGACCACTTTCCCAAATATATCGACCAAGTCATAAAACAGCCCCTATTATAATATTGCCATAATAAATATTGTGAAAATTTGCAATCCAAGACTTGCTAGTACGTTGCCGTTGAACACTATGAGACTCTCATGATAGAATGGGAAAGGAATGAAAACGTTTTAATACATAGGAGGGGATTGAATGGTTCAGCCATACAAACACGAGCCTTTCACGAATTTTAAAGATGAAGTACACCGTGAAGGATACCTTACAGGATTAAAAACAGTAGAAGGCTATCTTGGCCAGGATTATGACTTGGTGATTGGCGGAGAGAGAATCTCGACTGAAGACAAGATTGTATCTTACAACCCATCCAATAAAGAAGAAGTTATTGGACGCGTATCAAAGGCAAACCGCGATCTAGCTGAAAAAGCAATGCAGGCTGCTGTCGAAGCGTTCAAGACTTGGAAAAAAGTGAAGCCTGAGACACGTGCCGATGTATTATTCAAGGCTGCTGCAATCATTCGCCGCCGCAAGCATGAATTCTCAGCGCTTTTAACAAAAGAAGCTGGTAAGCCATGGAACGAGGCAGATGCTGATACAGCAGAAGCAATCGACTTCCTGGAGTACTATGCTCGCCAAATGCTAAGAATCAAAGAGGGCGTGAAAGTAGAAAGCCGTCCAAATGAATATAACCGTTATGATTACATTCCTCTTGGAGTGGGAGTCATCATTTCTCCATGGAACTTCCCGTTGGCAATCATGGCTGGTACAACTGTAGCAGCGATCGTGACAGGAAATACAGTTCTTTTGAAGCCAGCTTCAACGACTCCAGTTGTTGCGGCTAAGTTCGTTGAAGTAATGGAAGAAGCAGGTCTGCCTGCGGGTGTCCTTAACTTCGTACCAGGAAGCGGAGCAGAAGTGGGCGACTACCTTGTTGACCACAAAGACACTCGCTTCATCAGCTTTACAGGTTCACGTGACGTAGGTCTGCGCATTAACGAGCGCGCATCCAAGCTGAACGAAGGCCAAATCTGGCTTAAGCGCGTAGTAGCTGAAATGGGCGGAAAAGACACAATGGTTGTCGACAAAGACGCTGATCTTGAATTGGCTGCTCAAGCGATTACTGCTTCAGCATTCGGCTTCTCTGGCCAGAAGTGCTCTGCATGTTCACGTGCAGTCATCGTTGAAGATGTTTATGATCAAGTTCTTAACCGTGTGGTTGAATTGACAAATGAGCTTAAGCTTGATGATCCAACTGATCAAAGCACTTTCATGGGTCCAGTTAATGACCAGGGTGCGTTTGACAAGATCATGAGCTACATCGAAATCGGCAAGCAGGAAGGCCGTTTGATGACTGGCGGCGAAGGAGACAGCTCTAAAGGCTACTTCATCAAGCCAACCGTATTTGCTGATTTGGATCCAAAAGCTCGCATCATGCAGGAAGAAATCTTTGGACCAGTTGTGGCATTCGCAAAAGCGAAGGATTTCGACCATGCGCTTGAAATCGCGAACAACACTGAATATGGCCTGACTGGAGCGGTTATCACGCGCAACCGTGAAAACATCCAGAAGGCACGTGAAGATTTCCATGTTGGAAACCTTTACTTCAACCGCGGCTGCACAGGCGCAATCGTAGGTTACCAGCCATTCGGCGGCTTCAACATGTCAGGAACAGATTCAAAAGCTGGCGGACCAGACTATCTGCTTCTGCACATGCAAGCTAAGACTACTTCTGAAATGTACTAATACAGAATTGGAATCCCCTTCTCACTTGAGAGGGGGATTTTTTCGGTTTAAGGGAATGTACAAGCATGTACTTTGATATAATTAGGTAAAATTACCCTGGAATGGAGTTGATGCATTGCTTGGAATATTGGTACAGCTCATAATATCGTGGGTTTTACTTCGAGTTTTTTACAGGGAAAACCTTGGTGCATTAGGAATCACACCCACAAAATCAAGAATATCCCAGCTTGCTCTTGGATTCATTTTTACCGCATTACTTTGTACAGTAATACAATTGGTCGATTCTGCTCTAACAAATACGGACTGGAAACTGAATGAAAATCTATCTGTCCTTGGCACATTAAACTTCTTATGGTGGAATGTTACGTCAGTTGTCTTTGAAGAATTGATTTTTAGAGGAGCATTGCTCTATATCGTTATCCGTAAATGGGGAGCGAGGACAGGAATTATATTATCCGCGATTGTCTTTGGCATCTACCACTGGTTTTCTTTTGGAGTAGTTGGAAATATTGTTTTAATGCTTGTTGTGTTCCTGATGACGTCGATCTCTGGATTAGTTTGGGCATATGCTTTTGAAAAATCAAAATCGATGATGCTCCCAATTGGTCTGCACTTAGGATGGAACTTTGTTTTTAACTCTGTTTTTTCAAAAGGCCCCTTGGGCGATCAAATCCTGATCCCACAAGTAGACAAAGCACACTACCTCACAGATACACTATCCTTCTTCATACAATTCCTGCTGCCTAATTTGGTTGTACCCGCTCTTACATTCCTCTTTGTAAAATTCATACTGAAAAAGAATGCGAAAAAACCCCTGTGATCAGGGGTTTCTTTGTGTTTTCTGCCATTTCCAAGCTTTAATTGCGCGATAAGGATTGGGAATTGCACAGTTCCGCTTTTAATTGCACCGAAAAGAGGAGGAATTACACGTTCTGACTACATAATTGCATGCTTCAAAAGCATAATTGCACCGTTTACTTCTTTATGGAATAAAGGACTATAGCCCCATTTTAAAAATTTTTCAGAAAAATTTAACAAAATAGTTGCAATCTAAAATCTCTGTTATATAATACATATTAGAGTTATTGGTACTGTACTATAACAAAGGAGGAGGGATGAAGACAGTCGATGTCGACAATCTTAGGGACGCCGTTAACAAAATGATCACTTTTGAAAATGCAAATGGCAAAAAGTATCAACTGAATGAAAAAACAGCTGTTTTAATGGTTCTCCCAAGAGGCTGGCACCTAGAAGAAAAACATGTATTGCTCGATTGGAACCTAATTTCAGGCAGCTTATTCGATTTCGCGATGCACTTTTTCCATAATGCGAAAAAGCTGGTGCAGCAGGCACAGGCCCATACTTCTACCTTCCTAAGATGGAGAGCCACCTTGAAGCGCGCCTTTGGAACGATGTGTTCGTTTATGCACAGAATCATCTTGGTATTCCACAGGGAACGATTAAAGCAACTGTTTGATTGAAACAATCCTGGCTTCATTCGAAATGAATGAGATTCTACATGAATGAAAGAGCAGTCCGCTGGCTTGAACTGCGGCCGTTGGGATTATATTTTCAGCTATCTGAAAAAACTTCATTCACAGAATGATGAGTTTGTTGAATTTATAACATTGCCTAGCTATCAGGCTTTAGTTTAATAGATTGATAAATTACAAACATTAGGAGGAATAAAAAATGACTCAAGATCGTGTAAAGCAATTGCGGGAAAGCTGGGAAATGGATAGCAGATGGACTGGAGTGGAAAGAACTTATAGTGCGGAGGATGTCATCAAGCTTCGCGGTTCGATTGATATTGAACATACACTGGCTCGGCGCGGTGCGGAAAAGCTGTGGAAGCTTGTTCATGAAGAGGATTTCGTTAATGCACTTGGAGCTTTAACTGGCAACCAGGCTGTCCAGCAGGTAAAAGCTGGCCTTAAGGCAATCTACTTGAGCGGCTGGCAGGTTGCAGCGGATGCTAACCTATCCGGAAACATGTATCCTGACCAGAGCTTGTACCCGGCGAACAGCGTACCAGCAGTTGTTAAGCGCATCAACCAGGCGCTGCAGCGTGCTGACCAGATCACTCATGGAGAGGGAGACGATTCCATCGACTGGTTCGCACCAATCGTAGCGGATGCTGAAGCAGGATTTGGCGGCCAGCTGAATGTTTTCGAATTGATGAAGGGCATGATCGAAGCTGGCGCAGCTGGCGTTCACTTTGAGGATCAGCTTTCTTCGGAAAAGAAATGCGGACACCTTGGCGGAAAGGTACTGCTTCCTACACAGACAGCAGTCCGCAACCTGATTGCCGCCCGACTTGCAGCTGATGTAATGGGAACACCAACTTTAATTGTAGCCCGTACTGATGCGAATGCGGCAGATTTGATTACAAGCGATGTGGATCCATATGATGCTCCGTTCATCACTGGTGATAGGACGCCGGAAGGTTTCTTCCGTGTGAAGGCTGGTCTTGACCAGGCGATCGCGCGCGGTTTGGCTTATGCTCCATATGCTGATCTTGTTTGGTGTGAAACATCTGAGCCAGATCTGGATGAAGCCCGCCGTTTTGCTGAAGCGATCCATGCAAAGTATCCTGGCAAGCTGCTTGCTTACAACTGCTCACCATCATTCAACTGGAAAAAGAAGCTGGATGACGAAACAATCGCGAAATTCCAGATTGAGCTTGGCAAGATGGGTTACAAGTTCCAGTTCGTTACACTTGCTGGCTTCCACGCCTTGAACCACAGCATGTTCGAGCTGGCTCGCGGCTACAAAGAGCGCGGAATGGCTGCATACTCTGAGCTGCAGCAGGCTGAGTTCGACAGCGAGCAGTACGGCTACACAGCAACAAGGCACCAGCGCGAAGTCGGAACAGGCTACTTCGATGATGTATCAATGGTCATTTCTGGAGGAACATCCTCAACGACTGCGTTAAAAGGATCTACCGAAGAAGCACAGTTTACTACTTCCTGATCACGGGTTTTCTCTTCGCCTGAGCCCTCCAACTCAGGCAGAGATTTACCATAACTGTTTTTGATTTTTAACCTTGCATTCTCCTATTTGTGTCCTTCTCTTCGGTATGAAGAGGAGGTTTTTTTTGCTCAAAATAGGTTAACCTTAAACTAGCACAGACTTTTGGGCGGGAACATACATATAAGGGTGAATAATACACATAAATTCTAAAGGATAGAAACGTGTATGGATATGATGAAGAATTAGGATGTACCCGAAAAGGGCTGGATCCAGTACTTCGGTAACAAGCAAGACCAACATGTGCCCGAAAAAGGAGAGACCCGGGGATTTCGGTAACAAGCTAGACCAACATGTGCCCGAAAAAGGAGAGACCCGGGGATTTCGGTAACAAGCAAGACCAACATGTGCCCGAAAAAGGGGAGAACCGAGAATTTCGGTAACAAGTAAGACCAACATGTGCCCGAAAAAGGAGAGACCCGGGGATTTCGGTAACAAGCAAGACCAACATGTGCCCGAAAAAGGAGAGAACCGAGAATTTCGGTAACAAGTAAGACCAACATGTGCCCGAAAAAGGAGAAAACCGGGGATTTCGGTAACAAGTAAGACCAACATGTGACCGAAAAAGGAGAAAACCGGGGATTTCGGTAACAAGTAAGGCGAACATGTGCCCGAAAAAGGAGAGAACCGAGAATTTCGGTAACAAGCAAGACCAACATGTGACCGAAAAAGGAGAGACCCGGGGATTTCGGTAACAAGTAAGGCGAACATGTGCCCGAAAAAGGAGAAAACCGAGAATTTCGGTAACAAGTAAGGCTATAATGTGCCCGAAAAAGAAAGTAACAAGTCCGCGGCATAAGAAAACTAAATGAATTGTATTTCATCAGGACATAAGCGACTGCCTGGGTTAAGATAAAAATGTATTTAGAGACTGCGGAAACAAGTATATGTGAGGGGGTGACGATTATGGGCAACAATAAAGTGGATGATTACTTACAGCAGGGAATCCATGGTGCTAAACAGACGAAACCTGATGAGAGAAGAAGGTTCCTCACAACAATTAGAGAGCGGGTGGTCATTGCGCTTACTCAGGGCGAGGTCATGAGGAAGGGTGTTGAATCAGAAGTTGAGCAGCTGATGGATGAAAATCGTGAAGCGCACCTCTTTTTAAATGGCAATATATCATATTCTTATTTATCTGAGTACATTAAAGCGGCTGAAAAACGGGGCATTGAGTTCACGATCGTGACTAATAAGGATTACGATTCGGAGCTAGGACTCGTATTAGCACACGACCATGCCATTGATAAAGAGGAGATTTATCTTGGTAAAAAGAAACCGGTGTTCCAACCAGAGGAACCTAAGAAGAAAAAGGGATTCTTATCTGGGATTGGTAAGTTTTTTAGGAAATAGAGCTGCCTTAAGGTTGGCTCTTTTTTTTTGCCATTTTTTCAACGAAAACATTTAATAAAATCCAGAAGTTTACAAAAAAAAGGTTGAAAAACGACAACAGTGTCGTTATAATAAAATTAATAAAACGACATATGTGTCGTTTTAATTTGGAGGGATGAACATGGGCGGTCTTTTAAAGAACAAGGGGTTTATGACCTTAATGCTTGCGCAGTTAATATCAAGTATTGGTGACTGGTTAAGTATTGTGGCAATCATCACGATGGTTGGATTGAAGTGGGAGGCTTCTCCAATGGAGGTTTCCTTTATCATTTTATGTTTGGCTGTTCCGATGGCATTGCTGGGACCGTTCACCGGAACGATTGCTGACAGGATGAACAGAAAGGCGATCATGATCTTGTCAGACGTAGTCAGAGCGGGTCTAATTCTGATTCTGGCATTTGCTGACTCCTTATGGACTGTCTATATTTGCTTGTTCATAGTCGGAATGCTCTCGGCTATATTTGTCCCGGCAAAGAATGGTAAGCTTAAAGAACTAATTGATCAAGAAAATATGAAAAGTGCCATGTCCATCACCTCGATGATTGACTCAGGGACGAAGGTGCTTGGACCATTGTTGAGCGGACTGTTGGTCTCGGCTTTTGGAACACAGCTGGTGTTTTTTATCGATTCCGGTACCTTTGTTATTTCAGCGCTTTTGCTGCTTGCTTTGCCAAAGACAGCCGCAGTTATAAAGAGCGGTTCAGATCAACCAAAGGAAGCTTCGTTTAAGGAAGATTTCCTCGAAGGAATCAGGTTTATCAAAGGCAGTCGTTACTTAGTTGTTGGTATGATTGTTTTGGGGGTAAGCCTCCTGATCTTACAATTGTCTGACTCTCAAATTATTGTTTTATTGAGGGAACTATCGAATGCCTCTCCTGATTTGTTTGGTTATATTGTTACGGCATCAGGTGTTGGGATGTTTTTTACAGGATTACTGTTGGCTAAAAAAACAGATTACAATGCGCTGATGCTATTGTTCATTGGGGTTTGCGGGATTGGGATTAGTTTTAGTATGCTGGCTTTATTGACCCAATTGGATTTAGCACTGCCGGTGTTATGGGGGCCAGCTCTGGGATTGACGGCTGGATTTTCAGCAGGGTTGGTGTTCATCCCTTTTCAGGCAGCAGTCCAAACCGAAACGCCTGTTCACATGACAGGCAGGGTTTTCGGGGTGTTGAACAGCGTAACCACCACGGCCACAATCATTGGGCCATTGGCTGGCGGATTGCTTGCCACTGTCCTGGGAGTCATCCCCACATTTGTGATAACTGGATTATTGTTGGTTGCGGTCTCGATTGTTGGTCTGGTTTTTAAGAGTAAAATAGAACGGGGGAGAGCAAATGTCTCCGAAAGTCAGTCAGGAACACATGGAGCAGCGTCGAGCTGAAATTTTGAAGGCGGCAGAGAATGTATTCATTGAATATGGATATGAGCGGGCCACGATGAAGCATATAATGGACGCTGCGAATGTCAGCAGAGGCGGGTTGTATCAATATTTTTCAAATAAAGAAGCAGTATTCGAAACGATTCTGGAAGAAGGATTATCGATAGAAATGGATGAGACATTGGAGATGTTGAAGGAAAATGCAACATCTTATTGGGATATGCTCATGAAAACTATCTTTGGTGAGGACGGGGAACCTGATGATGAAATGGACCCTTTGGCGCCGGCAAAACTTGAATTTTTTATAATCGGAAGAAATGATGAACATAGAAGAGAATACGGATCAGTTCGATACAATAATGGCTTGAAATTATATGCGCATATTATTGAACATGGACAAAGATGCGGGGAATTCAGCACTAGATTTGATCATGAAATCATTGCCCGGTCGATCATTGCCTTCATCGACGGTTTAGCGGTAGAGGACGCGATGTTATCGAAGGAAGATTTGAGGATTAAAGAGCAATCGATACTGTTTGTGGAATATTTAAAAATGGCGCTGGAAATCAGTGATCAGTTGTAATGAACAAAAAAAAGAGATTCAAGTAATTTTTCTTTCAGGGTTCGTAAACGGGAAGGGGATGGATAAAGAATCCATCCCTTTTTTAAAAACAGATTTTAAATGAGAATGAACAATAATGTTGAGGCAGCAACTCCTAAAATGAACGGAAGCAGCTTGCTTTTGCGTTCTTTAGGCAGTTCTTCTTTAATGGTGTTCAATAAGATGCCTCCAGCCAGCCAGCTGAACCACAGGGCGAAAATGAAGGTAGGAAGTGTGACGAGGTAGCCGAGCAGCCATCCTCCCACCACAGATACAGCCAGGATCAGTGAACCCCATGGGTCATATCGCTTTTTATGGTCGATCCGGAGTCCGACATCATTGACCATGAGGTGTAAGATAAAAACGGCTGTGAAAATTATTAAAGCTTTAGGTTCCTGTTTCAAGCCTTTAATCAGGTAATAGCCAATGAATGAATTATAGAGGACAAAGGCTCCTATATGAAAAACAAAGACAGAAGAATTGGGCCTGTTCTGTTCAGATTCTTTTACAAAATGATTGATGGAATAAAAAGCGATGAAGCCAATTGTCGCGATCAGGTACAAACTGTATTCTTCATAATGTTTGGGTATGTGTATCAGCTTATTGAACTCCTTCTGCACCTTCTGGAATTCAGGCAGCAGATGCACGGTCACATAGGCAACGGACGCACCGCCGGCGAAGCTGAGTATGGGTTTACGCGGCTGTTCCATTAATTTGGAGTAGTATTTCACAGATAGATGAACTCCTGCTAACAGGATCACCAGGAAAAAAGTCAAAATAGCCAAGTTTTTTTACACCTCCTTAGGCTATTCCTTCCCGCTGTCTATCAACCACAAACTAATTTAATGACGAAAATGTCCTATATGTCTGCGATCAACCTCTGCTTCTGATAAAATAGTACAAACAGCAAGACTTGTATTGCTTTAACGTGGAAAACTTTGCTATGATCATTATTATTATTGTCAGAGAATTTAAGATGGAGGTGCTTTTATGTCAAGGATTTCTGAGGAACAGGTGAAGCATGTCGCGCACCTGGCGAGACTGGCTATTACGGAAAATGAAGCGAAAATGCTGACGGACCAGCTGGATAAAATCATTACATATGCTGAGCAGCTGAATGAGCTGAATACGGATAATGTGGAGCCAACTTCACATGTGCTTGAAATAAAGAATGTCATGCGGGAAGATCGTGCAAAAGAGGGCCTTCCGCGCGAGGAAGTATTAAAGAATGCGCCTGAACATCAGGATGGGCAGATTAAAGTACCTGGAATTATGGAGTAGGAGGACCGGCGATGAGTTTATTCGAACATAAGATTTCGGAGCTTCATGAGTTTTTACACAAAAGAGAGCTAAGCGTTTCCGACCTGGTCGACGAATCGTACAAGCGGATTGGCGAGGTCGAAGGCAAGGTCCAGGCGTTTTTAACATTGGATGAAGAAAATGCTAGGGCAGCAGCTAAGGCATTGGATGAAAAGACAGCGAAAAGTGCACCAGCCAATAAATTATACGGACTGCCAATCGGCATCAAGGATAATATCGTTACCAAGGGCCTGCGCACGACGGCAGCCAGCAAGATTCTCGAAAACTTTGATCCTATTTATGATGCGACGGTCATCCAGAAGCTGAAACAGGCAGAAACGGTGACAATCGGCAAGCTGAACATGGACGAGTTTGCAATGGGATCTTCCAACGAAAATTCCGGCTTCAAGAAGACATTCAATCCTTGGAACCTTGATCGTGTACCTGGTGGTTCTTCAGGCGGTTCGGCTGCATCTGTGGCTGCCGGAGAAGTGCTGTTCTCTTTAGGTTCCGATACAGGTGGATCGATTCGCCAGCCGGCATCATTCTGTGGAGTGGTCGGCATGAAGCCAACTTATGGACTTGTTTCACGCTTCGGATTGATCGCATTCGCGTCTTCTTTGGACCAGATTGGACCAATTACTCGGAATGTAGAAGACAATGCTTTTCTGTTAAAAGCGATCGCGGGGCATGATGAAATGGATTCTACATCCGCAAATGTTAATATCCCTGACTATATCGCTTCATTGACTGGTGATATAAAAGGCTTACGAATCGCTGTGCCGAAGGAATACCTCGGTGAGGGCGTGAACGAAGAAGTCCGAAAATCAGTAATGGACGCACTTGTCATCCTCGAGCGCCTGGGTGCGACTTGGGAAGAGGTGTCCTTGCCGCACTCGAAGTATGCTTTGGCTACATACTATCTATTATCTTCATCAGAAGCGTCCGCAAACCTGGCACGCTTTGATGGCGTGCGTTATGGATACAGAACGCCGAACGCCGAAAACTTGCTCGATATGTATAAAATGACCCGCGAAGAAGGCTTCGGCGAGGAAGTAAAGCGCCGGATCATGCTTGGAACATTTGCGCTGAGTGCAGGCTATTATGATGCTCACTATAAAAAAGCACAGAAGGTCCGCACGCTGATCAAGCAGGACTTTGAAAAAGTGTTTGAACAGTACGATGTCATCATCGGACCGACAGCGCCAACACCGGCATTCAAGCTTGGCGAAAACACAAGAGACCCACTGACGATGTACGCCAATGATATTTTGACGATTCCTGTCAACCTTGCAGGGGTGCCAGCCATCTCGGTTCCGTGCGGCTTTGACAAAGGACTGCCGCTTGGTCTGCAAATCATCGGACGTCATTTTGATGAAAGCACTGTATATAATGTTGCTCACGCATTCGAGCAGGCAACAGATTTCCATAAACAACAACCTGAGCTGTAAAGGGGTGAAAATGATGAAGTTTGAAACGGTAATTGGCCTTGAGGTCCATGTTGAATTAAAAACAGAATCGAAAATCTTTTCGGCGAGCCCGAACCATTTTGGTGCCGAGCCGAATACGAATACAAGCGTGATTGATCTGGGTTACCCTGGTGTATTGCCTGTGGTGAATAAAAAAGCGGTTGAGTACGCGATGAAAGCTGCTATGGCTTTAAACTGCGATATCGCAGAGCATACGAAATTTGACCGCAAGAACTATTTTTACCCGGACAATCCGAAAGCCTACCAGATTTCCCAATTCGACAAGCCGATCGGCGAGAACGGCTGGATTGAGATCGAAGTGAATGGCTATAAAAAGAAAATCGGCATCACGCGCATCCATATGGAAGAAGATGCCGGCAAGCTGACCCACGGCAATGGATACTCGCTGGTAGACTACAACCGCCAAGGAACGCCGCTCGTTGAGATCGTATCGGAACCCGATATACGCACGCCGGATGAGGCATATGCCTATCTGGAAAAGTTAAAGTCAATCATCCAATATACGGGCGTATCGGATTGCAAAATGGAAGAGGGCTCACTTCGATGTGATGCGAACATATCCATCAGGCCGGTTGGCCAGAAGGAATTTGGCACAAAAACCGAGCTGAAAAACCTGAACTCTTTCAACTTCGTGCGCAGAGGTCTTGAGTACGAGGAAAAGCGACAGGAAGAGGAAATCCTCGCTGGCCGTGAAATCCAGCAGGAAACACGCCGCTACGATGAAGCGACCAACACTACTCTTCTTATGCGTGTAAAAGAAGGTTCAGATGATTATCGTTATTTCCCTGAACCGGATCTTCCTGATCTTTATATCGATGAAGAGTGGAAAGCAAGAATCCGTGCGGAAATCCCTGAACTTCCAGACGAGCGCAAGAAGCGATATGTTGAGGAGATGGGGCTGCCAGCTTATGATGCAGAGGTATTGACCGTATCGAAAGAGATGGCTGACTTCTTTGAATCTGTCGTTAAAGCGGAGGCAGATCCGAAGCAGGCTTCCAACTGGCTGATGGGTGAGTTCTCTGCATACCTGAAAGCTGAATCGAAAGAGCTGCATGAAACCTCCCTGACTCCAGAAGGACTTGCCGGATTGATCACACTGATCGAGAACGGCACGATCTCTTCTAAGATTGCGAAGCAAGTCTTCAAGGAATTGGTTGAAAAGGGCGGCGATCCGGAGAAAATCGTTAAGGAGAAAGGACTTGTCCAAATCTCCGACGAAGGTGAATTGCTTAAAATCATCACCGGCATTATCGACGCTAACCCGCAATCCGTTGAGGACTTCAAAGGCGGTAAGGACAAGGCGAAAGGCTTCCTTGTCGGCCAGATCATGAAAGCAACCAAAGGCCAGGCGAATCCGCCATTAGTCAACAAGTTGCTAGTCGAGGAATTGAATAAGAGATAATAGCGAAAGCTGGCGAACCAATCGCCAGCTTTTTTGTCGATATTTCCCGGGAAAGAGGGCGTAGAATCGATATTTATATTATTTAGTAACCTGAGCCATGGATATCAATCCAGACCATCATCCATTACACGGTCGATCAACTTGTCCTTATCTTCGACGGATTGCTGATGAAACTCACTATTAAATATCATATAGACGGGAGTTATATTGGTTAACAGCTCTGGATATCTCTTCTTAAGTCCTTCTAAATCATCTGATATTTGGAAGGAATCGAGTTTTTCCTTAACTTCGGATGGAATGTCATACTTTTCTGACTCTCCACGTGGAACAATCGCCAGTACAGATAGTTTCTCAGGATCCTTTGAGAGGAAATCATAGAAAAGTGGCAGGTCCTCTATATCCGTTTTAATATAATATGTGCTGTAACCTCTTTTCCATTGTGCCTTTATTTGAAAATAAATTCTCTCTTGGGTGAGGCTTTTAGGAATTGGCAGGGTTTTTTCTTTAGCTTTTTGCTTTTCCATGCCAGGGGCTGCGTTAACCTGGCTGATTGTAATAGATTCAGGCTCTACTTCTGGAGGAAATGAGACTTCTAGTGTTTCTCTTTCCTTCACCCTGGATGGATTCATGCCAGCCATGGCTTTGAGTGGATCCAATTTCTCCGTTTTGGTGCCATGCCAATCATATTGGCCGAGAATTTGTGCAATCTCCTGTCCATTCACCGTGATGCTTGGTACAGGCGGCTTTTCCTCTTTATATAATTTATAGCGGTCCATGGCAATCAATACGGTCAAAAGCAATATGGTTGATGTTCCATAGAATAGCAGATTTCTTTTCATCATTTTCTCCTCATGCTTAAGTGGTCACTATATAATTCTATTAAGAATATGTAATTTCCTGTAAGATTTTATCGAATATAAAAATACCACAGAGAAAGGATCTCTGTGGCATCGAGTTTAGGATTTTAAGTTCTCAACACTCATATCGAATTCTTTTTCAATCTCAGGGTTTGGTTTATAAGTGACCAAGCTGACAACAATAGAAATAATCAGGTTGATAATGAAACCCGGAACGATTTCGTACATGACGTCGCTCAAGCCAAAATTGCTCCAGATGACGACGGTAGCGGCACCGGCGATCATACCGAGAATCGCACCCCAGTTGGTCATCTTCTTCCAGTATAGGCTTAGGATGATGATTGGTCCGAACGCTGCGCCGAAGCCAGCCCATGCGTACGCAACCAGGCCAAGGATCGTGTCGTTCTGCACCCAGGCAAGTGATGCAGCGATAATGGCTACTAAGAGTACTGCTAAACGTCCAAAAAATACGTATTGCTTATCAGTTTTTTCTTTTTTGAATAAGATTTTATACAAGTCCTCAGTCAGTGCGCTGGATGTAACGATCAGCTGGGATGAGATTGTGCTCATGATTGCAGCAAGTACGGCTGCAAGCATAAGGCCGGCGAACAATGGATGGAAGAAAAGTTGCCCGAGTACGATGAAGACTGCCTCAGGGTTATCCAGCTTCACATCTGGATTCTGTGTAAAATAAGCAAGACCGATCAAAGCTGTCAGCATTGCCCCAATCAAGGAGAAGATCATCCAGCCCATGCCGATTCTTCTCGCACTCTTTGTTTCTTTTATTGAGGTGATGGCCATGAAGCGGGTGATGATATGAGGCTGGCCGAAGTAGCCAAGACCCCATGCTGCAGTTGATATGATGCCGAGCACAGTCGTACCTTTGAACAAATCAAGCAGTGCTGGATCAATCGAACGAATGGTATCGAATGTTTCTGCAGGTCCCCCTGTTTTTGAGAAACCGATAATCGGCACGAGCAGCAGGGCGAGAAGCATCATCATTCCCTGGATAAAATCTGTATAGCATACTGCCAGAAAGCCGCCGAATAATGTGTAGGCAACGACGACTGCGGAAACCAGCAACAAGCCGGTATGGTAGTCAAGGCCGAATGAATTCTCGAAGAAAACAGCTCCGGCGACCATTCCGGAGGAAACGTAGAAAGTAAAAAATAGAAGAATAACAATTCCGGATATAATTCTTAAAAGCTTTGTATCATCTTTAAAACGGTTTTCCAGGAAGCTTGGAATCGTGATGGAGTCATTCGCCACATGGGTGTATGAGCGAAGTCGAGGTGCTACATAAAGCCAGTTAAGATACGCGCCGACGGTCAATCCAATGGCAATCCATGCATTCGCTAAACCGCTTACATAAATTCCCCCAGGAAGACCCATCAAAAGCCATCCGCTCATGTCAGCCGCACCGGCGCTGAGCGCTGTGACTGCCGGACCGAGCGATCTGCCGCCAAGCATGTAGTCAGTCAGATTGCTTGTCTTTTTGTAGGAATACCAGCCGATATATAGCATCGCGGCCATGTAGATCCCAATGGCAATGATTTGATACATTTCATTGGACATAATCTTTCCCCCTTTGTTATTGTGAAAAATTATTAAAAAAATATTGCTAATACAAATAATATTCTATCATTTCACATAAATGATTAACAATCTATTTTTTCTCCAAAAATACTATTCTTTAAATAGTAATTTATTTTTCTAATATATCTATAGTGTAAAAGAATAACCATGGCCCGAAAGCCATGGCTAAAAGTTTACATCTTAAGATCTTTTGGAGGAAGGCGGTCACCCTTCACTTTTTTGTCAGTGATTTTCGGCTCCTTGCCGCTAAAAAAGTTCTGCAGATTCGAACGATGGAGGAAAATCAAAAATATAATAAAAGCAGTAAAGATGAGTGGCTCATGAATTTCCGGAGAGAAAAATGAATAAACAAGCATTGCGATTCCGACCGAAATTGAACCCATGAACACATATTTGGTCAGAAAAATGACTGCAAAAAACGTCACATACACAGCCAGGAACATTCCGATATCAACAATCAGCAGTGCGCCCGCAGTCGTTGCGATCGCCTTGCCCCCGCGGAAACCGGCAAAAATCGGGAAGCAGTGCCCAATGACGGCAATCAAGCCGGCATACAGCGGTTCAACAGGAGAATTGAAGATCAGCGGGAGCGAAGCTGCCAGAATCCCCTTTGCGACATCCACAAGCAGCACGATAATCGCCGCCCGCTTGCCCATGACCCGCAAAGTATTCGTCGCACCAGGGTTTTTGCTGCCATGATCCCTGATATCAACATGGAAAAAATATTTGCCAATCAATAAAGCAGTAGGAATGGAACCAACCAAATATGCTGCCAAAAGACAAATCCAAGTCATATAGCGTCACCCTTTTAATCTAGTTAAATAATTTTATTCTGAAATAGTCCCGGTCAGAAGGTTTTTATTACCGTGCCAAAAGTATTTTGATACTAAAACTGGTGTTGTGCAGGCAGATAACCTTCGGGAACTTTTATACCGTTTTTAACGTCTGTAATATCAAATAGCACAATTTATTCTTTTTATTGGAACACTTACAAGTGTGAGGATGTCAAAACAAGCATGGAAATTGAGTCGAGTAATGTTCAAGTCCAATTGAGCAAATCAATAGTGCTGTCCGCATCGAAGCTTGTACTTTTGCCAAGATTGTAAATTGAGTAATAAGGTCGAATGGGCTATATTTTTGCACCCCTAAATCACGGGTGGGGGTTTCCAATTTATGTAACCACCCTCTTTGTATTGTAAAAAAGAAAGAGGATGAATGGAAGAGTTTTTCGAAAAATACGATAGTTAACACTTTGAATAAATAGTGGATTCTTTTTGGCAAATGGACAGAAATTAGTTTATGATATATCCGGTACCATCGATATTCGGGTAATTGCCTGGATAGTCGTAATGGGCTATGATGTAAAAGAATGGAATATAAAACCATATTAAGTAGGATGATGGGTATGAAAAGAGCAAGAATCATTTATAATCCGACTTCAGGTCGTGAAGTTTTTAAAAAGCATCTTGCAGAGGTCTTGGTGAAGCTGGAGAATGCCGGCTATGAGGCATCATGCCATGCAACAACAGGTGAGGGGGACGCGACGCAGGCAGCAAGGATTGCGGTCGAGCGGTGCTATGACCTGGTGATTGCGGCTGGCGGAGATGGCACGATCAATGAGGTAGTCAATGGGATAGCTGAACAGGAATACCGCCCGAAAATCGGTGTCATTCCGGTCGGCACAACAAATGACTTTGCACGCGCGCTCCATATCCCAAGGGATATTGATGCTGCGGTCGACATCATTGTTAAAGGCGAAACGATCCCGGTCGACGTAGGCCGGATCAATGATAAATATTTCATAAATATCGCAGGCGGCGGCAGATTGACGGAGCTGACATATGAAGTGCCAAGCAAGCTCAAGACCATGCTGGGCCAGCTCGCTTATTATCTAAAAGGAATCGAGATGCTGCCATCCATTCGTGCTTCTGAAGTAACGATTGAGTATGATGGGAAGCTTTACGAAGGCGAAGTCATGATGTTCCTTGTCGGGCTTACTAATTCCGTCGGCGGCTTTGAACGCCTGGCTCCAAACTCGTCAATTAATGATGGATTGTTTTCTTTATTGATTTTAAAGAAGACTAACCTGGCTGATTTTATTAGAATTGCCTCACTTGCTGTCCGCGGTGAGCACATTAATGACCCAGGCGTGATTTACACACAGGCAAACCGCATCAAGGTGCAATCCAAGGAAACTGTCCAATTGAACCTTGACGGTGAATACGGCGGCAATCTGCCAGCTGAATTTGAAAACCTGTTCAGGCACATCCAAGTCTATGTGCCGCTGGATGAAATCCGTCCAGAAGACCGGCCGGAAAATCTGGACTTGAATTTTAAAGCAGAATGATCAGAAACCACTCCCGGGTTTGGAGTGGTTTTTCTGTGCGCTGAGATAGGGTATAGGAGGATAACTGCAACGAGAATAGCGTATTTCCTATTACTTTGGAAAAAACAAGTGGATAGGCTGCGATTTTGTTCTTCGGAAAAAACCATGAGGAAAGAGCAGAGATTTTGTCCGGTGTCCATTTTTCGATATGAAAAATTTGCCTGTAAATCATATTTGGAAGAAAATAAAAGATAATAAGATAAAAGGATGTGGATACATGATGGGGAAGAAGGCGTTGATCAATATCGACTATACATATGACTTTGTTGCGGACGATGGGCGGCTGACCTGCGGAGAGCCGGGGCAGGCGATTGAAGAGAAGCTTGTCGGCGTGACGAAGGATTTCATCGGAAATGGTGACTATGTTGTATTCGCAATTGATGTCCATGATGAAGGCGATGAGTTCCATCCGGAGACAAAGCTGTATCCGCCGCACAATATCCGCGGTACGAAGGGCAGGGATTTGTACGGCAGCCTTCAGGCGGTTTATGAGGAAAATAAGCATCTCGACAATGTGCACTATATTGACAAGACCAGATATTCAGCGTTCGCGGGCACAAACCTGGAGATCAAGCTGCGCGAGCGGGGAATCACTGAAGTGCATCTAGTCGGCGTCTGCACGGATATATGTGTCCTTCACACGGCAGTTGACGCTTATAACAAGGGATTTAAGGTTATTGTTTATAGAGATGCTGTTGCATCCTTTGACCAAATCGGCCATGAGTGGTCGCTCCGCCATTTCGAGAGCTCGATTGGAGCCGAGGTCAAGTAATGCGCAACGAAGTTAAATTGCTCGATTGAAGCCAGGGCAGGTAATGCCGACCGGCGTTAAATAGCTCTCTATTGATGGCAGTAAATTTGGAGGTTTTTTAATGAGTACTAAATTCAATGACGACAGCTTGATGCTGCATACGGACTTATACCAATTAAATATGATGGAAACGTACTGGCGAGATGGCGTGCATAATCGCCGTGCGGTGTTTGATTTATTTTTCCGGAAGCTTCCTTTTGGCAATGGCTATGCCGTTTTTGCCGGGCTAGAAAAAATCATCAGCTACATAGAGAACTTTGGCTTTACGGAAGATGATATTCAATATTTAAGAGAAGAAGGGAAGTTCGATGAGGATTTTCTTGCCTTTTTAAAAGATTTGCGTTTTACCGGATGTATCCGCGCGATGCAGGAGGGTGAAATTGTTTTTGCCAATGAGCCTCTTGTCAGGGTCGATGCACCACTGGTTCAAGCGCAATTGATTGAAACAGCGCTGCTTAATATTGTGAACTACCAGACATTGATTGCGACAAAGGCATCAAGAATCAAGCAGGTTGTAAAGAATGAGATCGCGATGGAGTTCGGCAGCCGCCGAGCGCATGAAATGGATGCGGCACTCTGGGGCACGCGCGCTGCGTATGTTGGAGGCTTTGATTCCACAAGCAATGTGCGTGCAGGCAAGTTGTTTGGAATCCCAATTTCCGGAACGCATGCACACTCGATGGTGCAGGCGTACAGAGATGACTACACCGCTTTTAAAAAATACGCGGAGACGCACAGGGACTGCGTTTTCCTCGTCGATACGTATGATACGCTGAGATCCGGAGTGCCAAACGCAATAAAAGTCGCGAAGGAATTCGGCGATAAAATCAATTTCATCGGCATTCGTCTCGACAGCGGAGACCTTGCCTACCTTTCAAAGGAAGCTCGTAAAATGCTGGATGAAGCCGGATTTAAGGATGCGAAAATCGTTGCATCCAGCGACCTGGACGAGTATACAATCATGAACCTGAAAGCACAGGGTGCGAAAATCGATACTTGGGGAGTCGGCACGAAGCTGATTACTGCCTACGAACAGGCTGCCCTTGGTGCTGTTTATAAAATCGTCTCAGTCGAGCGGGGCGACGGAACGATGGAGGATACCATCAAGATTTCTTCCAATCCGGAAAAAGTAACGACGCCTGGCATTAAAAATGTATACAGGATCATCAACAAAGCCAATAATCGCTCTGAAGGGGACTACATTACGCTTGAGGATGAGAATCCACAGCAGGAAAAACGCTTGAAGATGTTCCACCCGGTCCATACCTTTATCAGCAAATTCGTCACCAATTTTGACGCGCGGGATCTGCACCACGATATCTTTAAGGAGGGCAAGCTTGTGTACACCCAGCCGAGCCTGGAAGAAGTCCGCAAGCATTCTAAATACTGCCTCGGCGTTCTATGGGAAGAATACACACGTATGCTCAATCCCGAGGAATATCCAGTCGACCTCAGCCAGAAATGCTGGGACAACAAAATGCGCAACATAGAAGAAGTGAAAGAAAAGGTCATGGAGATGACTGGAGAGAAGATGGAATAGTGGGGGCTGCTTTCCTTAGGGGGAAGCAGTCTTTTTTAATTGCATGGATTCTGAACCTAATCATAAGGTTCATTTTTTATTGGAAAATAAACAAAAACCTTGTCCGAATATGTTAACTTTTCAATAGGATAAACGTTATGTATGCGGGAGGTCGGTATGGGAGATGTAAATCAAGATCTTAATAATGAGTTGAACATTGTGTATCGGTACCTGCTGAAGCAGGGGATTGCCCATGTCGATGCAGAGGATATTGTTCAGGAAACCGCAAATAAATATCTGCTTTATAGTGATTCGATCCAGCCTGCAAAAACCCGCAGCTGGCTGATCCGAGTCGCCTTGAATTTTCATTATGACCAATGCCGGAAGCTTAGGCGCATTGAACTTAATTTGGAGAATGAACAGCACACATCCAATAGTGAAGAAGAGCCTGAAGCAGCCATATTAACAAAGGAAAACGCAAGTGAGCTTGGAGAATTGCTGGGCAAGTTAAAGCAGCAATACCAGGAGTTATTATTATTAAAATATCAGAGCGGACTTTCTTACCAGGAAATAGCGCAATTATTAGGCATGAGTGTAAGTTCCGTCAAAACTAATTTGTTCAGGGCCAGGCAGCGGTTAGCTAAGGTATTAAAGGAGGCAGCCTATGACAAAGAATAACAGAGAAAATAAACCACAGGATATTGACTTTATGAGCAGTCCTTCCATGCAGAGAGCAATAAGGAAATCGAGAATGAAGCAGACCATCAAGTACACAGTCATCGCGTTCCTTGCGTCCACGGTATTGTTGACTGTGGTATTTATAGGCAGTGATTATCTCATGAATAAAAAGCTGCGGGATAATAAGGATTTCATGCAGCGCATGGTGAAAGGTGCAAATATTACTGGAACAAACACTTATTATATTCATAATCTATTCAGCGTCTTAGGGGAAACAACATATTATAAGGAGATTGGCGGCCGGAAGATTGTCTGGGATAAAACAACAAAGAAAATCCCTCTATTTGGGCGGACCCAAACCATCCATCGCGGCAGCGGAATGGTTGCAACGGATGGCATGGACGAAGAAGCGAAAAGGACGGTCCGTTATAATGATTTTAATAATGAACGGAAGATTGATTTCTATTATCCAGGACTGACATATGACTTTTTACCAAAGGAGTTGGATCTTGCTGCAGGTTTGGATCAGAATATGCTTGTAGAAGTTGCCCTGTCTTTCAAGGAGCCGATGACATTAGATAAGCTGAGCAAGACTCTTGGGCATGAAAATGTCAATTGGTTATGGGTGGATACCACGACTGAATCACAAAGGGCAAAGATGAGTGATGAATTAGACTCTGACAGCTTAAAAGTAAAGGGCGGCGGCAATGCTTTTGGATTTGAAGTGACAGAAGCCTATCCATATTCAGCAGATTATGGCCCAGGGTATATAGACGAATTAGAACTAGCGAGCCAGTCAAACTCCTCTGCAAAACAAGCCTTGAAAGCGATCAAGTCCAATGCCAAAAATGGTGAACTTCTAATCAGCGGGGCGGTTGTTACGGGGACCCCGGAAGAATTGAAGCGATTCAGGAAGCTTGATTTTATCAGGGCATCGGTACTTGGAGTGACAATCGATAAATATTAATTCTAATTCGTTACTATTTAAAGGATTTCCCCAAGTGACAAAGAATTATTAGGGAATGAATCTTTTCTAAGGGTGTTGCCGTGTGAATGACCAGTGTACCGCAGTAGATTATGAGCAGTTCATACCCAGGGAGACAGGCTTTATATTCAAGTTCATCAAAAAAGACAACCGATTCATCCATACTTTTATTGAAGGCAAGCTTATAGAAAAGGTCGGTCTTTGTCCTGATGTAGTCATCGGAAGGTCTTTGACGGGATTTTTGCCGCCTGACCAGGCAAAACGCAAAGAGAGTATTTACGAAAAGGCGTGGAGTGGTGAGCAGGTTAACTATGAGGGGAATATAGGCGGAATCCATTATTTGGCGGTTCTGAATCCAATTCGCATAAATGGAGAGACGGTTGAGGTCATTGGGACAGCGATAGATATAACCCACGAAAAAACGAGGGAGAAGCAGGTCCAGCAAATGGAGAAGCTTTCTGTAGTTGGAGAACTTGCCGCAGGGATCGCGCATGAAATCAGGAATCCTCTCACCTCGCTAAAAGGTTTTGCTAAAATCGTCAAAGAAAGCGTTACGGATCAAAAGTTAATCCCTTATCTAGATATCATGCTCGATGAAATGGACCGAATCAATCAAATCGTCAATGAGTTTATGTTCATTGCCAAACCGAATGAGAATGTTCATTTTCAATTTATGAATTTTAGTAAGCTGGTTACCGATTGCATTCACTTCATGGAACCTCAGGCCAACCTTAAAAGTATAAAAATCGAGTTTGATGTAAAAATGGAAATTATTGTAGATTGTGACCGGAACCAGATGAAGCAGGTGCTGATTAACCTTCTCCAGAATGCGATTGAGGCGACAGAGGACAATGGCCATTTTATCAGCGTAAGCCTTGATGAAGCGGGTGCGGAATCGGTCATGATCACCATTCGTGACAAGGGCTGCGGAATACCAGAACCTCGGTTGAAGCGCCTGTTTGAACCTTTTTATTCAACGAAGGAAAAGGGTACAGGATTAGGTTTGCTCACCTGCAAACGGATTATCGACCTTCACCAAGGCAGCATTGATATTGAAAGCCAGCCTGGAGAGGGCACAACCATACGGATCGTTTTGCCTCGGAATAAAAATACTGTTACATTGTTGATCGCAGAATAGCTAGCGCCATGCTTCTTTTGGAAGCATGGCATTTTTGCTGTCGCTCTGCCAGGCTTATCTGTTAAAATGATAGAGCAACCCTCTATTATCCCCATATTTTCTCACTGAAAGGAGCCACCTCTTATGCTGCAAAAAGCCCATGAATTATTGCAAAATCATTTTGGTTATTCCTCATTTCGATTGGGGCAGGAACAGGCTATTTCATCTGTGCTTGAAGGAAAAAACGCGGTCTGCGTCATGCCGACTGGAGGCGGTAAATCGATCGTCTATCAAATCCCGGCGCTCGTGCTGCCTGGGACAACCATCGTCATTTCTCCGCTGATCTCCCTGATGAAGGACCAGGTCGATACGCTCACCCAGCTTGGTATTCCGGCAACATATATCAATAGCTCCTTGTCTGCGGGTGAAGCTGCCGCTCGAATGGATGACGCCAGGAACGGAAAGTACAAGCTATTGTACATCGCGCCCGAACGGCTGGGTTCCTGGGAATTCATCGATGACCTGCAGGACATGGAAATACCGCTGATCGCCGTCGATGAAGCACACTGTATTTCGCAGTGGGGACATGATTTCCGGCCTAGTTATCTGCAGATTTCAGGTCTGGCCGATCGTCTGCCCAGAAAGCCAATTGTCCTCGCCTTGACGGCAACAGCAACTCCGAAAGTACGGGAAGACATTTGCGCTTCGTTAAAAATAAACCCTGAGAATACGATCATTACAGGGTTTGAGCGCAGCAATCTCAGTTTTTCTGTGGTAAAAGGACAGGATCGCCAGGCGTATTTAAGAGATTTTATTAAAAAGAATGAAAAGGAAGCTGGCATCATTTATGCGGCGACAAGGAAAATCGTCGATCAGCTTTATGAATGGCTGCAGAAGGAAGGTTTCCGTGCCGCCCGCTACCATGCAGGTATGAATGATGAAGACCGGAACACCGAACAGGAACGTTTTTTACAGGATGAAGCGACTGTGATGGTTGCGACATCGGCATTCGGAATGGGCATCGATAAAAGCAATATCAGATACGTCCTTCACTTCCAGCTGCCGAAGAATATGGAGAGCTATTATCAGGAAGCTGGCCGTGCCGGTCGTGACGGCCTGGACAGTGAATGTACCGTGCTTTATTCGTCGCAGGATGTCCAGGTTCAGCGCTTTTTGATTGACCAGTCCGCCGATCGCGAACGAATAGGGCCTGAGCTGGAAAAATTGCAGCAGATGGTCGGATACTGCCATACCGAGGAATGTTTGCAATCTTATATCTTGCATTACTTTGGCGAGACAGAGACAGAGCCCTGCGGACGCTGCGGCAATTGTACCGATGCTCGTGAAACAGAAGATGTCACCAAGGACGCACAAATGGTACTCTCTTGTATCATCCGAATGGGACAGAAATACGGGAAGGCGATGACGGCTAATGTTTTGACCGGCTCCAGGAATAAAAAAGTCCTTGAGTTCCGCCTTGATAAATTGCCGACTTACGGACTGATGAAGGATCGGAATGCCAAGCAGGTCAATGACCTGATTGAGTTCTTGATTTCCCAGGAGCTGATTGGCGTCGAGCATGGCACCTACCCGACGATTTATGTGCCGGAGAAAGGGAAGGACGTTTTGCTCGGCAAGACAAAGGTTTTCAGGAAGGAAGCCGTCAAGGTTAAGCAGGTTTCAAACGATGATCCGTTGTTTGAAGAGCTGCGTGAATTGCGTAGGGAGGTTGCAGCTGCGGAAAAGGTGCCGCCGTTTATGATTTTCTCCGATTCCTCATTGAAGGATATGTGCCTGAAGCTGCCGCTGACGGATGCGGAGTTTCTCAATGTGGCAGGTGTCGGGGAACACAAGCTGCAGAAATATGGTGCTCCATTCATACAGCGGATTATCGAGTTCTGCGAGGAGCATCCTGAACGTCAGCCAGTGATGAATGCCGTTGCGGAACCAGTGAGGAAACCGGCGAAAAAAGCCGTCGGGGATTCCCATCTTGAAACCTACAAGCTGCATCAGGAGAAACTGTCCGTTGCTGAGATTGCTTCGAGGCGCGAGCTGGTCGAAAGCACGGTCGAAAATCACCTGACCCAGTGCATCCAGCAGGGAATGGAAGTTGATTATGAGTTGCTGATTCCACCTGAACATATTGAAGACCTCGAGCGAGCCGTTGAAGAAGCCGGCCGCGACAGGCTAAAGCCAATCAAAGAACTACTGCCGGATGAGGTTAGTTATTTTATGATCAAAGCATTTCTGTATATGTCTAAGAAAAAGGTACATTAAGAAGAGACGAAGCCCGCGGGCTTCGTCTTTTTAATCTTCAAAGTACCCGTAAAAAGGCACTTTTCCAAATGATCGTCGTGATTAGTGCCCGTGAAAGAGGAAATCGTGAGAGCACGGTCACAAGAAGGGGAAACATGTGCCCGTGAAAGAAGAAAACGTGGAAGCACGGTCACAAGAAGGGGAAACATGTGCCCGTGAAAGAAGAAAACGTAAGAGCTCGGTCATAAGAAGGGGAAACATGTGCCCGTGAAAGAAGAAAACGTGGGAGCACGGTCACAAGAAGGGGAAACATGTGCCCGTGAAAGAAGAAAACGTAAGAGCTCGGTCATAAGAAGGGGAAACATGTCCAATTTATCGTCACGTAACCCTCTTTATTTGCCATACTCTGGCTAGAGTAAAATTGAATATCTAAAAAAATACTTTTCTGAAAAATTAAAAATGGTAAAATATAACTAGTGTCACAAAAGCTAGAATTTGAGATTAGGAGAAAAGTAGTTTGTTGTTGAATCTTTGCAGCTTACTAGTTCAATAAAATACAGTCCATCAGGAGGCTTCATGGTTTATTTTAAAAGGGCAATCGAGCAGTTTGTGTTATGGATCGTCTGCGTATTTTTGTTTATTGGGATATTGTTTTTGCCGGCTAAGACGGATTTTGAGACAGGACAGGGCGGACAGTTCAAATCGGCGAGCTATGATTATGAATTGGACACGCATATTGAAAATATCAAAGGTTTCTTTGCTTATATAAAGGAAAACCCTGACCTCGGGGAGTTTGTTCCTGGCCAGTCGTATGCGAATCGGATTGCGGGCAAGGCGTGGAAGAGCTTGCTTTTAATTGTTCCTACCCTGATTTTGGCTTATATTTTAGGCGTCTTGAAAGGAATCTTTGATTTCAGGATGCAAAAAAGAAAGCTGAATTTTCTTGGCAATGGGACCACATGGCTGTTCATTTCGATGCCGGATCTCTTTTTCATCATCATTATCCAGATTGGCTTGATGTTTTTACATGAAAAAGGTTTGTTTTTCCATGTAACGTTATATGGAAGCGAAAAGCTCGAAACCTATGTGGTTGGGATTATATTTTTGATGATTTATCCTGTTTTCTATCTTGCTAATATCACCAATGTGAGTCTGCAGGAGCAGGCGGGAAATGATTACATCCGGACCGCGAAGTCAAAAGGGACTCCCGGTTTCAAAATATTGTTCCTGCATATCTTGAAAAATTCGTTTCCGAGAATTCTGGCGCATGGAAATACAATCACACTATATGTATTATCGAACCTGTTTATCGTTGAAAAATTGATGGATTTCCAGGGAGCAGCGGACGGCCTGTTTGACGCGGTGCTGAGGGGCACAGGCTTCAGGATTGGGCTGGAAATCATGGTGGACGGTATTTCGGCAGTCGGTTATACGGTCTTTTTTGCCTCAATCATTTTAGTTTCGAATCTGGTCACACAGATTTTTAAAAGTCTAGTCACCCCGGCTTCACAGGAGATGAATCATGAATAAATCATTAGTATTTGGCCTGACGATCTTGTCTTTTCTGTTGATTATTGTCCTTATAGCACCATACCTTCCGTTCGTAGACACCTCATTAAAAGAAACCGTGATGAGGCAAAAAGAAGGCGGAGGATTCGAGCTTCCACCGTTCGCGCCGTCTGCGGATTTCCCAATCGGCTCTGATGCGAATGGCAAAGATCTATTGAGCAGGGTACTTTTGGGTACGAAAGAAACGCTGTTAACGATACTCGCAATTGTCCTGATTCGTTATCTGATTGCGATTCCGCTGGCGATGGCAAGTTTTTATATAAAACTTTTCCATCGTATACTGATCATGTGGAATCGATTGTTCTCGTTTATGCCGCCGATTTTCTTTGTGATTTTGATTATCGGCACACCATTCGTTACTTTTTCGAGTGACCGGTTTCTATGGATTCTGCTCGTGCTCGCTTTAATTGAAGCAGGCAGGGTTGCCGATATTTTTTACCAGGGAATGGTCGATATCTCGAAGAAACCTTATGTAGAGGCCGGAATTGTCTCAGGCTCATCGGCTTTGACCATGTTAAAAAATTATTACTGGCCGCCGCTAAGGCCGTTTTTCATCGTCCAGTTTTTCTCCGACCTGGGGAGAACCCTTTTTCTCATCGGCCAGCTGGGAATCGTGGAAATCTTCTTGAGCGTTGAATTCGTTTCCCAGCTCGGTGGAGGATATCAGGCGATGAATGCATCTAATGCCTGGCCAACCTACTTCGCGAAGATTACCCACCACATCTGGTCGCATCCGTGGCTGCCGATTACTGGTACCGTGGCTATTGGGATTACGATATTAGCTTTCTCGATGACCAGCAGCGGACTGCAGCAATATTTTGATAAAAAATATAAAAGAGCCTAAATGAAGGGGGAGGTGTAACAGGCACCTCCCCTTAGGTTTGAAAATGGGTGATTTAGTTTATCTATTTATGTAACCTTTTGAACGGTTCTCCTGACAAATAGATAAAGAGTTTATTCAACAGGAGGTTCGGAAGATGAAAAAGTTATGGATGATATTGCTGCTTGGGCTGCTGATCACTGGTTGTGGAACGGGAAACCAGGTTTTGAATAATGATGAGGATAAAGGAGGTGCCGGAATCGTGGCAGGAGAAATGGCTGCAAGTTTGACAGAGGAAAGCCCGTTGATTTTCCAATATGAAGTGAAGAATCAGACGGAGGAAGAAGTGACTCTAGAGTTTACGAGTTCACAAAGATACGATTATTCGGTAAAAACAAAGGATGGCAAAGAGGTATTTTTGTTCTCAAGTGTTGCGGCCTTTTTACAGGTACTGGGGGAAGAGAAGTTGAAGCAGGGTGACTCGCTGACATATGAATTGAATCTACATGAATTGTCACTTGAAAAAGGCGAATATATCCTCACTGCGTGGATGACTCCTAAAAACGGAAAGAAATACGAAGTGACGAAGGAATTCACTGTACAGTAAAAATGATGTTCAGAAAGCGGATGGATGTTCCTCCGCTTTTTTTTATCTCAGAAACTCAAATAAGGCAATGACAATCGAAATCGTACTGATTCCTGTTCCGACAATCCATTTGATTAATTGTACCTGGCTTTTGCTTAAGCTTTTTTCCATATCCGGGGTTGTGACAAAGTCTTTTTCGTTTAAGATTTGATTCATTAAAGTTCGTACATCATTGTTGTCCAGCTGGTTCTGGATTGTTTCCTGGAAGTTTTCCTGCAGACTTTCCAATTCCTCGATTTTCATCTCTAGTTCTTTTATTTTAAGTTCGGTTTCCTTCATGCTCATCACCCCCCTTTAACAAATATCCTATTCATTTATTGGAATGAAGAGATGGTAGTTTACCTAAACCCAACGTAAATGGCTGCCCAATTTCACCTAGAGTAGGCAGGTTACCCAAACCATTTGCCCAATTCTTACATAGGGTGTTAGAGGGACATAATAAACACACTTATTGAGAGGGGACAAATTACATGTATATGTATTCACATAATATGCCTTATTATCATGATTCCAGATCATATGAAACTGGCGCCGCCGGAACTCTGGCTGCCGGTTTATTAGGTGCTGGGATAGGTTATCTGGGAGGACAATTGCTTAATGGTCCTGGGTATGGATATCCAGGAGGAGCCGGTTTTGGAGGGTACGGCTACCCGGGAGGACCGGGATATGGAGGTTACGGGTTCCAGGGTGGCCCGGGATATGGCTACCAGGGAGGTCCTGGGTATGGATTTCAGGGCTCTCCAGGTTACGGAGCTTATGGTTACCAGGGAACACCGGGCATTGGCGGCTATGGATACCAGTCGACACCGTGGTCCGGAGGGTATCGACCACAGGGTTGGTAATATTTTTCGAAAAAGAAGCAAAACGGCTCGGTCGTTTTGCTTCTGTATTTTGAAAACAGGTGGATGCGTTTCGCAATCCCTCATTCAATATGATAAAATCTGACTTAGCTAATTCACAGCAAAGGAATTGAAATGATGAGTAAAACAATCCCGGTTAAAAAGAACGATTTTATAGATGTAGAGTTTGAGGATTTGACGCATGACGGAGCGGGTGTGGCCAAGATTGATGGCTATCCGATTTTTGTCCAGGGGGGACTTCCTGGCGAAAAAGCAAACATCAAAGTGACTAAAGTGAATAAAGGCTATGGCTTTGGCCGCCTGATGGATATCCTTGAAAGAAGCACTTTCCGTGTTGAGTGTCCTGCAGAGGATGCCCATAAATACGGTGGCTGCCAGCTGCAGCATATCAGCTATGAGGGGCAGCTGAAGTATAAGGAAAACCAGGTGAAGCAAGTGCTGACACGGATCGGCAAGCTTGAGGATGTTGTGGTTCACCCGATTTTGGGAATGGACAACCCCTGGCATTACCGGAACAAAGCACAGGTGCCAGTTGGCGAGAAGGACGGAAAGCTGATCGCTGGCTTTTTCAAGCCGCGCAGCCATGAAATCGTCGATACAGACGAGAGCCTGCTGCATATTCCTGAAATCAACGAGGCAATCAAGACGGTAAAAGAAATCGCCAGCGAGCTTGGAATTCAGCCATATAATGAGGAAAAACATAAAGGTGTGCTTCGCCACATCATGGCCCGTTACGGAAGACAAACCGGTGAGCTGATGGTTGTGATTGTGACCAGGACAAATGAGATTCCTCAGCAAAAGAAGCTGGTGAATGAAATCGTCACAAGGCTTCCTAAGGTAAAATCAATTGTCCATAACATTAACTCGAAGAAAACGAATGTCATCATGGGAGACAAAACGGAGGTCCTCTGGGGAAGTGAGGTCATCTATGACTATATCGGCGACATCAAGTTTGCGATTTCCGCGCGTTCGTTCTATCAGGTGAACCCTGAACAGACAAAAATTCTGTACAACAAAGCGCTTGAATACGCTGAACTTACAGGCGAAGAGTCTGTGATTGACGCATACTGCGGCATCGGGACGATCTCGTTATTTTTAGCGCAAAGAGCAAAGAAGGTATTCGGCGTCGAAATCGTCCCTGAAGCCATCGAAGACGCAAAACGAAACGCCGAGTTAAATGAGATTACAAATGCGGAATTTGCAGTTGGTGAAGCCGAAATAGTCATCCCTGAATGGTATGAAGAAGGCAACAGCGCAGACGTATTGGTTGTGGACCCACCGCGCAAAGGCTGCGACGAGGCGCTACTGCAGACCATTATCTACATGAAACCGAAAAAGGTAGTATATGTGTCGTGCAACCCGGCTACATTGGCGAGGGACCTCCGAATTCTAGAGGACGGCGGATACAAGACAGTTGAAGTACAGCCAGTTGACATGTTTCCGCAGACGACGCACTGCGAAGCGGTTGCGAAGATTGTATTAGCATAAATTCGAGAGCCTTATCCTTTAGCGGATAAGGCTTTTTTAACAGCTCGAAATATCACACTTGAAGTGATATTTCGAATCTCGGATTGAGACGGAAGAACCCATATGTCTTTTTACCACATAAAGTTGGAAGGTAGACATAATTATAGATTCCTCAACAAAAATGAGACTTTGAAAAACTGATCATGATATTTTTTATTTGAATCCCTCATTTAAAAAAGTTTTAAAAAACACAACTTTTGTTTAGCTATTACGTCTAAGCATTGAACATTCAAGAAAAGGAGGGGTGGAAATTTGTTAGAGCACAGAAAAGAAGAAATTGCAGATTGGTATGACCAGCATAGTAAATCCATATTAAGTTTTATCTTATTGATGGTTAAGGATTATCAACAAGCGGAAGATTTAACTCACGATACCTTTGTAAAAGCGTACTTATATTATGATTCATTTAAACATCATTCCAGTGAAAAAACATGGCTCTTTAGTATTGCCCACAATCTTACAGTTGATTTTTTAAGGAAGCGTAAACCAGCTATGTTTCTTAAAGAAATGTTTCATTTGCAAAAAGATAATTTTCCGTTGCCAGAGGAAATAATTCGGATAAAAGAGGAATCAGATGAACTTTATACGGCATTGGGAGAACTAAAAGATACATATAGAAAGGTAATCATTTTAAGGAAAATTAAGGGCTTTTCTATAGAGGATACATCAAAGATAGTAGGGTGGTCTGAGAGTAAAGTCAAATCAACACTTTTTAGAGCCATCCCTGCATTGAAAAAACAAATATTAAAGGAGGGATATACAAGTGAGGAAGCAATACGAAGATATTGAATTCGATAATCCCTTAAAAAAGCTAGATTCCCATTTTATTTGGGAGACAAAACAAAAACAAGAATTAAAAAACCGAATCCTAACTGATATTGAAAAATTTGAATTCAATGAGCAAAACAAGAACCTTGGCTTTTCAAATCGCTATAAAAAAGGAAGTGTGATTCGGAAATTAACGTATTCGGGTATTGCTTTGCTATTACTATTTAGTTTATTTATTGGCTCAGCTTATATTTCTCCTGCAATGGCAGAGGTTGTATCCAAAATCCCTTATCTAAGTAAAATCTTTCATTCAGAACCAATAAACCATACTATATGGAAGGAATTAATACAAAAAGATTATAAAATAGTTGGAGTAGGTGGAAATGGCAGCCATATTTTCATATCTATAGATGGCTCAGAACAATATTTTCAAGATGTTCATGAAGAAGTGAAAGAAATCGCTGCCGATATATTAAAAGCAAATGACTATGATAGCTATAAAATAAAAGTAGAGAGACAAATTGATCGACCAGTTCCACCGCTTCCTGAGCGTGATCAGGCAATCAGCGAAGCATTGAAAGAAAGTTATGACCATTTGATTAAATCGCAATTTATTATTCTTTCTCACGGCTATCAATATACTGCTCCTAACTCTGATAAAGTGATTATCAACATAGATATTCCTAACAATGAGAAAAGGACAGAGGAAATAAAGAAAATTGTAAATGAGAGCCTAAAAGAAAAAAATATTGACTCCTACTCTATTAAGGTCAATAAAATTGACCTTGCCCAAAGAGAGAAAGAAGCTAAATGGAATGAAATATTTGACGCGATTTTTGAAGGATTAACGGCAAAAAAGGAGTATAATGTAACCGGGTTTGCGTACTCCTTCCACCCTGCGCCACTGCAAATCATTATAAAAACATCAATTAAGGCTTCTGATAAAGATGCAATTGAGAAGGTTCGTAAAATAGAAGAGACAATCAATGAATTCCTAAATTCTGAGGAAATTCAAAATCAGATTAATGGAGATCCTTATAAGATTATTATTAGGGGCAAGAATAAACAAAGATTAAATTAGGATACATTAATTATATAATTTTGTGAAGAATTTTAGAAAAAAGCCGAATTTACTTACGAGGTAAACGGCTTTTTTCTGTATAGGATGATTATGTAAATATAGTAGTGATAAAGCTCTTTAAAAGAAGTGAACTCACCAACACCCCATGTATTGCCACATGCACTCAACACATTGTGAAGCTGTTGCGAAAATTGTACTATCATAAATAGGAGAGCCTTATCCATCGATGGATAAGGCTCTTGTAGTTTCAGGAATTTATACTAATTGATAAAGGTACTTAGGATATCTGAACCGGTACCTTCCCCATGTCTCATGCTGAATGCCAGCGAATTATAATAATTCCCCAGTAGGAAATACTGTAAAAATAAATTGTAAAATGGGGGACGAAATTATGCCTGAATTGCCGGAGATGGAAACATATAAAACATTACTGGGGTCATTGATAGGTGGGCAAAGAATTTCACATGTTGAGATTGGTCGGGAAAAGTCCATTAATGTACCGGTTGACAGGTTTACGATGCAAGTATCAAATCAAGCCATAAAAACGATTACTAGAAGAGCTAAATATTTAATATTTCAATTACAGGATGGCAAATGTTTATTATTGCACCTGATGCTTGGCGGATGGATGTTTTTTGGCAAAGAGGAAGATAAACCAAACAGGACGATTCAAGTAAAGCTATCATTTGGGGACAAACATTTATACTTCATTGGACTGCGATTGGGCTACCTGCATCTTTTATCATCTGGAGAGATCCAGGAAGAGTTTAAAAAGTTGGGACCTGAAGTGCTTGATCCCGATTTTACATTGGATGCATTTCAAAATTTAATGCACAAAAGAAGAGGGACTATTAAAACAACATTAATCAATCAAGAAGTGCTAGCTGGAATAGGGAATGGGTATTCTGATGAAATACTCTGGCATGCAGAGATTCGCCCCGATAAAAAAATCAATGATCTTAACGATCAACAATTATCACGGCTATATCATTCGATACAGTTCATTCTTAAAAGGGGAATCGAACAAGGTGGTTATATGGAAAACCCCCTATATAAAGGAGATGAAAAAACAGGAGGGTATCAATTTTATGTTTATGACAGAGAAGGTGAGGCATGTTCCCGTTGCAAAGCTTCCATTATTAAAACGGAAATCTCTTCAAGGAAAACTCACTTTTGTCCCAATTGCCAGCAATAAAAGACAATACTGTAACATCTCAGGGTAGCTACATAAAGTTCTGCACATCGTTAAGCTATTTCAAGGATTGTACTTGCATAAACATGAAAGCCTTATCCCTTGTTGGATAAGGCTTTTTTGTACCCCAAGACATAAAACTGCTCACTCCGATTTGAAAAAGGACTTCAGGAGATGGAGTATTATTTTCAATCTAAGAGGATCCTTTATGAAAAAATTAAAATTAATTCAAAGTATATCCTTCCTCAATGTTTTCACTACGGTTTTATTCTAAGGCAGATGTGGATATTTCCTCGCGAACTTTGGCTTTTATATAAATAGTCCAACCCTCTGTAAAGAATTTCCCATAATATATTTTGTTCTCAATAAAAAATAAAGGAGTGAGATTATTGAGAGATAAAGAGAATCACAATAAGGATTTTTCAGCAAATATTAGCAATTGTTCAAACAGAAATGTAGAACCAGACGTGAATTTTGATGCGAGGATAAGCAAGGTACCTGTAGTTTTAGCTGAAATTGAAGTTAGTACCTCGGTTAAAGCTGACATTACTTTTCCGGAAGATGTCCTGGAAATCAAGGATATAAAAAAACGAGTAGTCCTTGTTCAATGTCGCCTCCTGGTGCCAACCAATCAGCTGTTCATTAAAGGATATGTAGAAAAAAATATCAGATACGCTGCTGCACCAAAGGGATGGAAGCAGAAGTCTATAGACTCAAATATCCGATCTCTTACCGTGAAAGCTCCTTTTGAGTGTGCCACTCCAATTAGGGAGTTCATAACTCGGCCAGTAGATGTTCGGTTTAACCAACGCAGGGAATTTGATTTCTTGATTACCGAACCTTTATCGGAAGGCTATCCGGAAAAAGATGAGCTGCTAACGAGCGACCTTTCGGAATATCATCAAGCCAGTACCCAACACTATAATGAACTTCCATACTGTGATTTGGTCTCCAGTAATATTGTAGAGTACGATGAAGCAACAGATAGGATGCCTTTACAAGAGGGAGCTATATTTGAAGGAACCTTTAGGAACATCGTGGAAAAGATGATCGTCAAGTTTACGATCAAGCTTCTTCAGAAACAACAAGTTCCAATAGGCGGAGGAGCGCCAGGACCGACTGGGCCGACTGGGCCAACTGGGCCAACGGGACCGACTGGTGCAATTGGGCCTATCGGCGAAACGGGAGCAACCGGGCCGACGGGAGTGACTGGACCGACAGGAGCAACCGGACCGACGGGAGCAACTGGAGCGACCGGACCAACCGGGCCAACCGGACCGACAGGCGTAACTGGAGCTATAGGACCAACGGGACCAACAGGACCGAATGGGCTGACTGGGCAGACAGGACTAACGGGATCAACAGGAGCAACCGGGCCGACGGGAGTGACTGGACCGACAGGAGCAACCGGACCAACCGGACCGACGGGAGCAACAGGAGCAACGGGAGCAACTGGAGCGACCGGACCAACCGGGCCAACAGGACCGACAGGCGTAACTGGAGCTATAGGACCAACGGGACCAACAGGACCGACTGGGCTGACTGGGCAGACAGGACTAACCGGAGCAACCGGGCCGACGGGAGTGACTGGACCGACAGGAGCAACCGGACCGACGGGAGCAACTGGAGCGACCGGACCAACCGGGCCAACAGGACCGACAGGCGTAACTGGAGCTATAGGACCAACGGGACCAACAGGACCGAATGGGCTGACTGGGCAGACAGGACTAACCGGAGCAACCGGGCCGACGGGAGTGACTGGACCGACAGGAGCAACCGGGCCAACAGGTGCAACCGGACCAACCGGAGCAACGGGAGCAATGGGGCCGACGGGAGCAACAGGAGCGACTGGACCAACAGGACCAACAGGAGCGACAGGAGCGACAGGACCGACTGGTTCAACAGGATTAACTGGAACAACGGGACCAACCGGACCAACAGGAGCAACCGGACCGACTGGCGCAACCGGACCAACCGGGCCAACCGGGCCAACAGGGCCAACGGGGCCGACGGGGCCAACCGGACCAACCGGGCCAACAGGGCCAACGGGGCCAACCGGACCAACCGGGCCAAACGGAGCAACGGGACCGACCGGACCAACCGGACCAACCGGAGCGACTGGGCCAACGGGACCAAGCGGACCGACGGGGCCAACAGGACCAACGGGATCAACAGGAGCAACCGGGCCGACGGGGCCAACAGGACCAACCGGGCCAAACGGAGCAACGGGGCCGACCGGACCAACAGGACCAACAGGAGCGACAGGGCCGACTGGCGCAACCGGCGTAACTGGACCAACAGGACCTACAGGAGCGACAGGACCGACTGGTGCAACAGGACCAACCGGGCCAACAGGGCCAACGGGGCCGACCGGGCCAACCGGGCCAACCGGACCAACAGGGCCAACGGGACCAACGGGACCAACCGGGCCGACTGGGCCAACCGGACCAACCGGGCCAAACGGAGCAACGGGACCAACAGGACCAACAGGACCAACAGGAGCGACAGGACCGACTGGCGCAACCGGACCAACAGGACCGGGCTCATCTTACTTTTTTATTCAGGCCTCAACTAATTTGCTTATAAACCCAGGAGCTTTTAATATCGTTTTACAACTTCCAGTAACTACAACAGTGCCTGGTCAGAGGGTAAGACTTGATTCCATGATTGAAACTTTTGTACTCACAGGTGGCTCTACTACCTATAACATCACATACCGCTTACAAAGAAATTCAATTGAGTTGGTACGTACAACCTTATTTCAAAATGGGTTAACGCCACCAGTACAAGCAATAGATTTTCCTAATATAACATGGACGGATATACCTCCTGCACCTGGACTCCAAGTGTATACTGTTGAGGTATTGGTTATTGCCCCAAACTCTGCTACTGTTTCGGATAGGTCATTAGATGCCATTGTATTTCCACCACTATAGGATGTCATTTTAAAATAAGGCTACTGGAAAGCATTTGTTGATAACCCCTTCGACACCTCATTGTATTTATCAATAACTGTGGAGTGTGTGTCTTAACTGCAAAGAAAGGCAACTTACCAATTGGGAGTTGTCTTTTTTGTACCTAGTAATGGATGAACAAATTCTAAGGTCGTTTTTCGGGTTCTGCGATATTACAAAATTCCAAGTTTTATAGTTAGTTTCTAAAGCTTGACCTCCTTCACAGCTCCTACCTCCATTTATCTTCTAAGGCAGATGTGGATTTTTCCCCGTGGATTCTGGCTTTTATACAAATAGTCCAATCCTCTTATTAGAAATATCCATAAGATATTGTGTTCTCAATAAAAAATAAGGGAGTGAGATTATTGAGAGAAAAAGAGAATCACAATAAGGATTTATCGGCGAATATTGGCAAGTGTTCAAACAGAAACGTAGTACCAGACGTAAACTTTGATGCAAGGATAAGCAAAGTACCTGTAGTCTTAGCTGAGATTGAAGTTAGTACCCCGGTTAAAGCAGACATTACCTTTCCGGAGGATGTACTTGAAATCAAGGATATAAAAAAACGGGTAGTCCTTGTTCAATGTCGTCTGCTGGTGCCAACCAATCAGCTATTCATTAAGGGATATGTAGAAAAAAATATCAGATACGCTGCTGCACCAACGGGATGGAAGTGGAAGTCTATAGACTCGGATATTCGATCTCTTACCGTGAAAGCTCCTTTTGAGTGTGTGACCCCAATCAGGGAGTTCATTACTCGTCCAGTAGATGTGCGATTTAACGAGCGAAGTGAATTTGATTTTTTGCTCAGCGAACCTTTACCGGAAGGCTATCCTGAAAAAGATGAACTACTAACGAGCGACCCTTCGCAATATCACCAAGCCAGTACACAACACTATAATGAACTTCCATACTGTGATTTGGTCTCCAGTAATATTGTAGAGTACGATGAAGCAACAGACAGGGTGCCTTTACAAGAGGGAGCAATATTTGAAGGAACCTTTAGGAACATCGTGGAAAAGATGATTGTCAAGTTTACGATCAAGCTTCTTCAGAAACAACAAGTTCCAATAGGTGGAGGAGCGCCGGGACCGACTGGGCCGACAGGACCAACCGGGCCAACAGGACCGACGGGGCCAGCAGGAGCAACTGGAGCCACAGGAGCAACCGGAGCGACAGGACCAACAGGACCAACGGGACCGACTGGGCCAACAGGACCAACAGGGCCAACCGGAGCAACCGGAGCAACCGGGGCGACAGGGCCAACAGGACCAACGGGACCGACTGGGCCAACAGGACCAACAGGGCAAACGGGACCAACCGGACCAACAGGACCAACAGGACCAACAGGGCCAACCGGACCAACAGGGCCGACGGGACCGACCGGGCCAACAGGGCCTACCGGAGCAACCGGAGCGACAGGACCAACAGGACC
>NZ_JAGGQP010000044.1 GCF_018613235.1 Bacillus sp. ISL-41 | reverse complement strand
CCGACGCTTTAGTGTGTTAAAATATCAGTTTCCTTCTATTCCCATCAGGGTAAGCACAGGTAAGCAAAGGGACGGTTCTTGTGCTCACTTCTAACTACCCAGACACCAAAAAAGCGAGCAGGAGAACCGTCCCCCTGCTCACTTTCTTTTAAGTTTATTCAAAAGTTCTTCAACCTTCTGCCTGGCAGCTTGAGTTTCTTCTTCTAACAGTTTTATTTGTTGTACATTGCCATCCTCATTAAATTCGACAAATAAGATGTCGCCTTCGGCAGCGTTTGGGGGTAAGGATACTTTACTGATTAAAAGCTCTTTAGTCTCATCATCTCGAAACAGCAGTACAGCAATGTCTTTTTCGAATCGATCGAGTGTGTATTTACCTGGTAAATTCATCAATTATCGTCCCCTGTGGGTCTATGAGCCTTGCGGCGTCCCCGTTATTATCCCAGATGTAAGCTGTCGTCCAAAGAAGGTGAGTCGGTCTGCTTTCATAAGCATTTCTTCCAGTCGTCACAGTAACCGAGGCACCTTTCTTCAAGACAAAATCACTTGGGAAGTTGTATTGCTGGTTACCATCCACACTGATTAATGTCCAGCCATCCATCGAAATGTCTTTTGAATCGATATTTTTCAATGTAACGATTTCTTTGTCCAAGTCTAGATTAGTGATATCGATTTTACCAGTATTGGGATTTGGCTGAGGTTCGGTTCCTGGAACGCCTTTAACAAGTTGTATGGAAGAACCATTTGATTCAAAAGCGATGTCTCCATTGGTTGTTGGTACTATTGTTGCACCCATAGCTGTTAGTCGGTTCACTACAACGCTATCGGGGTGTCCGTAGCTATTTCCTTCGCCAAAAGACAATACTGCCCATGCTGGTGTGACCTCGTTTAAGAACAGTTGGGAAGATCCTGTTTCAGATCCATGATGGGAAACTTTAAGAACATCAGCATTCACATTAAAGCTTGAAACCATCTCTGCTTCCCTTGCGACCCCTGCATCCCCAGTAAATAGGAAAGATTTTGAACCATGAGTTACTTTCAATACAACGGATGCCTCATTATTATCCGAAGAACCTTCACCGCTATTCAATACTTGAACCTTGATTGCAGGGTCTACATCAATGAATTCACCTGTTTGTGCAACATGGAAAGGGATATTTTTCTGATCAATCAATGTTAAGTATTCCATGTAAGTTTGAGACGTATGCGATTTCCCGCTATCAATCACGTTTTTAACAGGTATTTGAGTTAACACCGGAATTAAACCGCCAATATGGTCTGCATCAGGGTGTGTCGCCACTAAATAATCAATCGAAGTTACACCAGCTGCCTTAAGGTAAGAAACAACCTTTTCACCAGCAGTTTGTTTACCACCATCAATTAGAATCGTTTTACCAGTTGGAGTAATTAATAGACTGCTGTCACCTTGTTCAACATCCAGGAAGTGAACAGCTAATTCACCGCTCGAGGTAGGCGGCTCGACTTTAAAACTATCATTTAAAGCTCTAGCCAAGAAAGCAGAAAAGTCTCCGCGAGACAGCTGTTTATTTGGTCTGAAGGTATTGTCTGCATATCCTGTCGTGATTCCAAAGGCAAGAATTTTTTTAATAGAGGAGTATGCAGTAATACTTGGGCTTACATCTGAAAAGTAAACAGTTGCTTCATTATTTAACTTAAACGCTCTGGCCAGGAAAATAGCCATTTGCCCACGTGTAACCGGCTCCTTTGGCCTATATGTGCCATCAGCATAACCGCTTATAATTCCTTGTTTAACCGCTGAATCTATATATCCGGATGCATAATTGCTTGCACTCACATCAGAAAAAGTCGTGTTTCTTTGTGTGCCATCTAACTTTAACGCTCTGCCAATCATTGCGGCAGCAGCATCTCTCGTTACAACAGCATTTGGCCTAAACTCTCCATTACCATATCCGCTAATAATCCCGCGATCATACAGATATATAACCTCGTCATAAAAATTGTAGCTTGGATTTACATCTGCAAATTCTGTACTAGCATTTACACTCGGGGTAAAGACGCTGAACAAAAACACAGAACAAATTAATAATAAAAGTTTTTTCACCTTTCTCCACTCCTCTCTACTATTAATAGGTTAACACAGGGATAATAGTAGATTAAAGAAGCGGGAGGGTTTTCAAAAATTTCCCAATAAAACAACCAGAGGGACGGTTCTTGTGCTTGTTTTGTTAACTATATCAATTGGTCTATTTCAGGCTGCGAACCAATAATCGATAGAATGAAATTCAAAATATAAATAGTTTACACTTAATAACTATGCTGATACCGATATGGTACACTAATAGGAAGAGGGTAGTAAGGGAGATTAACTATGAAAGAACTGTCTAGTAAAATTAATAGTGTTGAAAAAGCACTTTCTCTTATTGAGTTTTTTGATGTTAGAAATCCTAAAATGTCTCTTCAGGAAATTGCAGAAAAGACCGGTTATTCGAAACCAACTGTTTTCCGTATTGTATGTTCGCTGGAAAAGTTCGGCTATTTAAAGAGATTTAATGAACGTGGGGAAGTGAAGTTTCGTCTTGGCATGACTTTTATTGAAAAAGGCGAATTGGTAAATAACCAAATAGATTTACGTGAGATAGCTAAGAGTGAAATGATTCGCTTGAGGAGCAAAATAGGACTATCAGTGCAGCTTGCTATTAGAGACGGTTATGAAGCGATCTATATTGAACAATATGAATCATTAAATCCAATTCGTGTTTTCCCTCAAGTGGGACGAAGAGTACCATTATACGCCGCAGCGTGTCCACGTATCTTACTAGCGTACCTTCCAGAAGATGAGCTTGACTATATACTAGAAAACTTCACATATGAGGCATACACGAAATCAACAATAACGAATATAGAACAAATAAAACAAGAAATCGACAAGATTAGAAGTAAAGGTTATTCCACTAGTAAAGGTGAATTATATGAGGGGACTGTTGCAATAGCAGTTCCAATATATTCAGTTAATAATAAGGTAATAGCCGCTCTAAGTATAATTGGTGTAGTCAATGACATCACAAATGAAAAGCAATTAAAAGAATACGTTAATGAGCTAAAAAAATCTGCAGCATCAATTAAGCAAAAATTATAGATTTATAGGTACTCCTCTTTTGAGGAGTTTTTTTATTGATTGAATTTTTAATTTTTTCTAAAAATAGGCAGGAATAATAGTTTATTTGTCTAATATAATTCAGTGTGAATAAAATGAAATTTACATTTCATAATATGAAATGAAGGGAGAGGGAGTCGTGCAACCATCCACAAACACAAATGTTCCAGTAACTAATGGGAAATTGGAGCGAGGTTTAGGCTTTGTTGATTTATGGAGTGTCGGTGTAGGGGCGTTGATAGGTGGAGGTATTTTTACGGTTATAGGTCCAGCTGTTGCACAAGCTGGAGCAGGATTATTCGTAGCATTTTTAATTGCTGGAATCATCGCGATTCTATCTAGTATGAGCTATGCTGAACTCGCATCTATCTGGCCTTATGAAGGAGCATCCTATGCATATTCCAAGTTCGCTTTTTCACCCATTAATAAAGACTTAGGTAAACTTATGGCATTATGGTGTTCTGGCTTATACTTTTTATCCTTTGCATTTGCTGCAGGAGCAGTAAACCTGGGGTTTGCAGGATATTTTAATTATTTATTTCCGTCATTGCCAGCAACAGTTGTGGCACCGATTATTTCGATAATAATTACAGGATTACTTCTTATCGGCATAAAAGTCACTGGTAAAATCAACACAATTTTTTCTATTATTCAAGTCATTGCTTTGTTTGCAATCGCTACTATTGCTATTTTTGCAAACCCAGGTGGTCCATTCCAATATAGTGATTTCTTACCGAATGGTTGGACAGGTATATTCGCAGCTACAGCACTTATTGCTTTTGGACAGATGCAAGTTGAGGCAGTTCTTACTCTTGGAGAAGAGGCGAAGAATCCTAGACGCAATCTACCGCTAGCACAGATATCAGCGCTGGTAACAGTTGTGATACTTTACGTTTTAACAGGTTTTGGAGTTGTTGCAGCTGCAGATCCTGTTGAGCTAGCGGCCTCAAAGGCGCCTTTATCTCTAGCAATGGAAAATGTACTTCCTGGTATCGGAGCAGTACTAATTGCCATTGCCGCATTAACTGCCACTGGAACCTCAACTGTAGGCTGTTTATTAGGTTCCTCAAGAATGCTATTCGTAGCGGCTCGTGAAAAAGCAGTGCCTTCAGTTTTAGGTAAAGTGAGTGAAACAACACATGTGCCCCAATATGCAATAATTTTCACAGGGGTAATCGCTTTAGGTGCAACATTAATGAGTACTATGGGCTATGGTAAAGCAATTGGGATTGCTGTAGGTGCTGCCGTCTTTTCTAATTGGTTAATGATGGCTATTATGAATATTGCCCTTGTTGTAGTAAGAATAAAGAGACCTGAACTAAGAGAGAAAGCACTTTTTAGATTTCCTCTTAATATAAGGAACATTCCTGTGTTAGCAATTGTTGCAGCTATCGCGTCTTTATGGGTGTTGACTTACATCGCTACAATACCTTTGTTAGTAGGTATTACCTGGCTTGTATTAATTACATTATGGTACTTTGCTTATTCTAGGAATAAATGGGAATATCTCGATGAAGAGGAAATGGAGAAAATGACCAACTAGGAGTGTTTACTTATGAAAAGCGTTTGGCTACAAGATAATAAATGGGAAGATGTAGAAAACTATTTAAAATCGAAGAAAACGATTATCGTTCCAGTTGGAAGTGTTGAGCAACATGCAAAGCATTTACCATTGGGAACAGACTCCTTTGTAGCAGTTAAAGTAGCGGAGGAAGCGGGACGTAAAACTAACACTCTTGTTGCACCACCAAACTGGGTTGGGTGGGCTCCCCATCATATGGCCTATCCTGGTACAATCACCCTTCGTCCTGAAACATTAACTAATTTACTCTATGATATTTGTAAAAGCTTAATCTATCATGGTTTTGAAAAAATTATTGTTATTAATGGACACCGTGAAGCTAATCTTCCACCATTAAAAATCGCGATTACAAAACTCCGTAATGAGACTGGTGCTTTTTTAGCGATTGCCGATCCATTTTATATAGCTGATCAGGTAGGCAGAAAGGTGAAAAAGTCAGAACCTGGTGGAGTAGGGCATGCTGCTGAGATGGAAACTTCACATATGCTTCACCTTTATCCTGAGCTTTGTGATATGGATAGGGCAGTAAAAAACATTGAACAAAAACATCGCTTCTTTAAACATGATCCATTCGTTGAGGGCGACAGTGTATTTGTACCAAGTGATGTATCCATTTATAGAGAAGGATCTAAAGGAATCGGCGTTGTGGGTGATCCTACAGTCTCAACAAAAGAGGCTGGAGAAATCTATCACAATGAATTAATTAACAATTTAGTAGAATTGCTTAATTATTGTGAGGAAAAAATTAATGTAACAATAAGAAATAAGGAAATTCCTTTATGAGTTAGTTTTACAGATACAGGCACTATATGGAAAAAGAGCGGGACTATACAGATTTATGTATGGTTCCCTGCTCTTTGTTCTTGTAAATTTGATTGGCGAGTAGGATTAAGAGAGACATTAGTACGGTTCCTGCATATATACACCGGCAATCGATAATAGTTTTACTGCTGGGAGGATTAACCGGGAATGAGGGTTCTAATTTCCTGAAACTGAAAGATTCACTATCCGATACAAGGGGTAATCCTATAGGCTCTTTGTCTGTGGTTTAAACTTTTTATCAATTTTTTTGGCAGTCACTTTGATAAACAGGAATTAATTTTACGAAAGAGTTATGGAAACATGCACTACCCCAATGAAAACCATTTCCGTAAGCAAACCACCTAAAAACATAGCATCATCTACTTCTTCTTCATTCATCTCTTGCACTTCTTCTAAATTATTAAAGTGCCAATCCCCATCAATATATGTGTAACCCTAATGTTCAAGTTCCTTTTCAATCCCATGATTATTTGACCACGAGTTGAGCAAGGGGTTGAGCACAAGAACCGTCCCTGTGCTTCAAAAATGTTCAAAAAATAGAATGCTAGGAAATAAGTCCCGATGTTATAATGGGAATAATTAGTTTTTTGAGAGGGTAATTGTATGCTGTCTAATGAAAAAGGGTTGACGCTTCTTGAGGTTCTTCTTTCTATGGTGATTCTATCGATTATCCTGGTTTCGATAATGAGTTTTTTTCCTCAGGTGAACATGCTGAATGCGAAGAATGAGTCTAAGTCGAATGGCATACAGGCTGCTAAGGAGCTCCTTATTACGTGGAAGGGTTCTAATGAGGCGAAGATTTATCTTAAAAACCCAGACGAGATGAACAGGCCTGCCGAATATGCAGGGGAAGACCAGGAGTATTATTTTTTTAAGACGACGATTCACGGATACATTGGGGATATCCAGATTAAAAAGATCCCTGATTTAGTTTCGGGACCCGGGAAGCCCCATTATATTTATATAAAAATAGCAGATAATCATAATGGAAATATTAGCGATACATATGGGTATATCATTGTCGATTAATAGAGGGGATTAATATATGGTACAAAATCAGCGGGGAATGACTGTGATTGAACTCCTGGCAAGCTTGGCGATCCTGTCCATAATCGGAATTCTTGTCTGGCAAGTTTTTTTCCAGGGGATGAATTACTCGGCGAAATCGATTTCTAAAAATAACATGCAGCAGGAAGCAACTATTCTTACTGCTACATTAACCAAGATCCATCAAACCTCCGATGAATATGAGCTTTCTAACCCATCATGCAGTATTATTGTCCAGTATATGAGGCAGGGAACGACGGCAGTGGAAGAGTTCAGTCACCCTGAGATGTGTCTCGAAATTGATTTTACTGGTGAGGTGGAACCTGATCTTAATGACTTGCCGATGAAATTGACCATCAATGAAAAAGCCAATGCTGAAAACCGGATTGTCCAAGATACATTTCTTTATAGGCTGAAGGGAGACGGCTAGTTTGAGAGTTTTAAAGAATGACGAAGGTTACGCCTTATTGACGGTTCTTCTGGTGATGATTATCTTCATGTCTATGGGAATGACTTTATTTGCCCATTCGTATAACAGTACAAAGCAAAACAACATTGTGGAAGATAACAATCAATCCGTTGCGCTGGCTGAGATGGGCATTACCTATTACCAAACAGCGATTCGAAATGCCTATGTAACCAATAAACAGCCAGTGGACAATCAAGTCGAAAGCCAGTTGCTATCGGATTTTAATAATAAGAAGGCTCGTCCTGAGGGATACTATGGAGATTTAGCTATTTCTCTGATGTTTGAGGCAATTCTAAGGCACCTAAATACCGTTAGTTCGACAAAATCAATGGACAATCAGCCTGGGGCTTCCTTTTCAATCGTTGATTTATCGGTAGAAAAGGTGGCCGAAGGAATAAACATAACATACAGCAGTAAAGGTGTTGAGGGAGATCAGAAGGCAATGCTCGGAGCGGAGCTGAAGATTCCCATCAAGGGTTTGGAAACCTCCCGCAATCCCGGCAGCGGGTCTGGTGGCAGTGGCGGTTTTTATGCACTGCCAGATTTTAATAAGATCCCCTACCCTGAAAATGTATCTTTATCCTGTAAAAACCCACTCTCATTAAGCGTGAATTGCAGCAGCATTCTCATTGAAAACTCAAAAAGCTACACTGGCAACTACAATGGATTATCAGGAAAATTGATCTATGCTAATAATTCCTTGTCAGTAAGTGGCAATGGGAACAATATGGACGATGTTAGGATACATACAAACGGTGATTTTTCTTTGGGTAAGAATATGAATAACCTTAGCAATTCGATATTGGAGATCAAAAAGACAGGAAACTTCGGAAGCCAGCTCAGGGTCGACCATGCTGAAATCTATACGGGTGAAAACCTCAATATTAATGGACATTTAGACTTAGAAAATTCTTCTGTCTATATTGGAGGAAAAGCGACGATTAACAAGCATCTAACAATCGATGCCAACTCCAAAATGTGCGTGGCAGGCGACCTGGCAGCATCCAAAATCGATATTGCGGGCCAATTATATATAAAAGGAACCATCAAAGGGAAAATAACAGGAACACCGGCCTACGTAAACACCCAGCAATTCACCACAGCCTGCGGCAGCCCAACCCAATCCACCCAGCCAGCACTCACCATGGAGTGGGGAAACATCATAAATAATGTAAAGTATACCTATTAAATTGAGCAGTGAGCAGGGGGACGGTTCTCCTGCTCATTTTTTCCCGAAAAAAACGCACAAGAACCGTCCCTGTGCTCAGTTGGTTTGTTATATTAGTATTAGGAATATATGGTACAAAAGGAGTGGGTAAATAGGATTATATGAAGGCTAGTAAATTTCAAGGAGGAAAAGGATGAGGAACAAAGGTTTTATTATTCTATTAACAACTATATTATTTATGAATCTATTTTTTATGAATTATTCAACAAACTCTGTTTCTGCGAGTGGTGCTGTTTCAACAGCAGCTAATTTACCAAGTGGGATTAAACCTCAATATACATATGCATTACATTTCCAAGAAGGTTTGGCATGGGTTCAAAATGAGGATGGCTGGGGTGCGATTGATACAACTGGAAATTGGGTGATTCCCCCAATAGCAGGAAATTTAAAAGACGATCTCTATACTTCTTTTCAAGAAGGGATTAGTTGGTTAGAATTCACAGATGGATTTAGACCGATTAACAAGCAAGGAAAATTTATTACGAATAAGAAGTACATGAACCATGAGCCTTTTGATGAAGGTCTGGCTGCGGTGTGCGATTTTAATGGCAAGTGGGGGTTTATTGATAAAACAGGTAAAGAAGTTATAAAACCCAAATATAATGAGGTTGGAGAATTTATAAATGGAATTGCTATGATAAGAATTACACAAAGTTATGGCTTAATTAATAAAGAAGGTAAAGAAATTGTAAAGCCACAATATGAGGAAATAGCTAGTTTTCAAGAAGGTCTAGCAAAAGTGAGCAAAAACGGCAAATCTGGTTTTATTGATCAAACGGGTAAGGTGGTAATCCCTCTAAAATATGATAGTGCTGATTCTTTTAAAAATGGCTATGCAAGAGTCGGATTAAACTATAAAAGTTATTACATCGACAACAATGGAAATATTACTGAAAAGTATGTAGATGGAGTCACTATTTTTTCCCAGAATCATCTTTACGGTTTGAAGAATAGAAGTGGAAAAGTTCTTCTCAAGCCAATGTATGACTGGATTGGAGATTTCAATGAAGGTATTGCAGTTACAACTCTTTTTGTAAATGGAAACAGACTAAATGGGTTGATCGATAATAAGGGAAAGATTATTGTAAAACCTCAATATAGTGAAGTGTATAATTTCCAGGAAGGGTTAGCGGTCGTAAAAAGTCCACAAAATAAATATGGTGTTATTAACAAGGCTGGGAAGAATATTGTAAGTCCTCAATATAATTTTATTTCAGACTTTAAAAACGGCTTTGCTATGGTTGAAAAGAATAATAAGTACGGATTAATTAATATGACCGGGAAAATCATTGTAAACCCGCAATACAGTTTTATAGATGAATTTCATGAAGGTTTAGCTAAGGTTAGTAAAAATGGTATGGATGGTTTTATTGATAAATCAGGGAAAGAGGTTATCAAACCACAATATGTTTCTCATACTATGATACCAGGTCCACTCCGGGCTATAACGGGTGCTGGATATTCCTCTGATGGCTTAATTCGTGTATTTGTTGATGGGGAATTTGGATATATTGCTAATCCTCTTTCTGTTGGAGAACAACAATATATAGACTTCAGAAAAGGGGAATATTGGTCAGAAGATATGGTTTGGGCTATTGAGAATAAGTTGATCTCAGGATACATTCATAATGGTGTTAAATCATTAAAACCTGATGATAAGTTAACAGAGGCGCAAGCGATTACAGTTCTATATCGTTATTTTGAACCTAAAGCCATGGGAACCACTACACCTAAAATTAATTGGTGGGCATCCGTACCGTATCAGTTAGCTGAGCAAGATGGTTTAAATGTAGTAGGTTCTATTAAAAATCAATCTGGTTCTAATGAAATTACTACTAGAGGCAAACTAGCTGAGCTGCTAGCCTCTAAGCACTTCGGACGCAATGTCTCTGAAAAGGAAGCGGTCAATTTTATGTACCAAGCCAATATCAGTTCAGGCTATGCTGATAAAAATGGCCAAATACCCAAAACTTATGAATCATATGGGGCTGATAAAACATTACTAAGAGCACACATAGCAGCCTTTATCAAACGCTATAACGACTATATACAATCAAAGTAAACTTAAAAAAGTGAGCAGGGGGACGGTTCTCCTGCTCATTTTTTTTCGGGAAAATGAGCACAAGAACCGTCCCTGTGCTTACCTGTGCTTACCTAATAAGTTACAATAAATTCATAGTCTACCGATTTTGTGATGAGGAGAATTGTTATGAGCTTTCTTGATAGAATAAAACCATTTCTGCTTTCTGATGATTTGCTTGTGCATCGTTATGTGATGCATAGTTTGAGGGAGTTTCCGGATATTCCTGAAGAGTGGACGGTGCAATTGTTGAGGCAGGCTCTTGCCAACAAAGGGCAGGAGAGTTTGATTTTAATATCGCTGGAGCATGCGCCGCTTAATCGGGAATCGTTGGAGCTTCTTATTCAGGGTGCTGATAATGCGGACCTTGATCGAAAGCATTTATATCTAAGATTATTAGACAAAGCAGATCCCAATTTCATTCTGGCTAACCGGGATTTGGCGGAGCGCTTTTACAGTGAAGAGATGCTAAAAGAGAATGTGGCTTTCCTGGCTAGCGGGTCGGAATCCATGTGGAATCAGTACCATGCCACTCTTGCTGAGTTGGAGAAAGAAAAATATTTTAATTCAAACTTATATGGGATGGCGAAGGAGATTGCCCGCATTTTGGCAAGGAACGGATTTGTTGATGATGGTTATATACAGCGGAATTTTGACGGTCATAAAAACAAAGAGTTTTTCAGTTTTGAGGATATTTTAGCGGTGTATATGGCCAAGGAAATGAAGCTTGAGCAGCATATCCCGTATTTTGCAGGGTTACTTGAGAGAGATGACGACCTGTTACTTGAAGAACTTTTGGAGGTCTTGTCCAGTTTTCAATCGGATGCCGTGGTGGAATCTGTAAATCCTGATATTGAAGATTCAGCGATGGTAATTTTTCCAATAGGCGTGTTAAAAAACACAAAAACACAAAGTTCTGTTGATAAACTAATCAAGTACTATTCAATGACAACCGACCCGGAAGTCAAAATGTATATTGTCGAGGCACTTTGCTCCCAACTCACAGAGGATGCCTTCCCAATCGTGGAAGATGCTATCCAGAAGAAATACGATACCTCTGCATTTGAAGTGGATGAGCTTTACTATGGTTTTTATAAAGTAATGGGAGTACAGCATCCGAAGCTTGCTGAGTGGGGAAAAAGCGCTATGGAAAGACGTGAATATTATGACAAGCGTTCAAGGGAACTTAATGATCTGAACTTCACTAGCTCGGCAGTTCCAAAGAACGAGCCCAAAGTTGGCCGGAACGAACCATGTCTGTGCGGCAGCGGGAAGAAGTATAAAAAATGTTGTGGTAAGTGACATAGAGACGATTAGAGACATAGTAGAGGTACAGTGTTCTAACGTTCCAATTGCTTCTTTTTTGCTTGAGATCAAAGGGAGACAAGGTATCTGTCCCTGTTTCCTAAACTCACATACAGAAAAAGGTACAGGTGGTTCTCGAAAGCACGATATCAACCGTTACGAAGGAAAGTGAATTTTTTATCTTCAAAATAAAGAAACGGCACCTTTCATTCCCGAAAGGTGCTGGCATCATGAAGCGGAAGAGTACGTTCCTTCAAATTTCGTTCTGCTTTTCTCATAATCCATTGTTCACGTATTGTGTTGAGTATACTGATTTCTGTTTGTTCGTTCAACTCGTCATTTCGTTTATTGAGAAAAGAAGGCATCGATCCATGACCAAATTACAGAGCCTGCAAGAAGAAAATTAAATATTGCCATAACCATTTTCTATGAAAGATTTTGAGCTTGGCCTGACCCCTCAATAATTTGTTTTACCTTAGAACTTTGATGACTACCTTGTACACTGAACCATCGGTAAGTCCCAGAAAAAAACAAGCAGGAAATCGTCCACTGATTGTTTTTCTTAGATTAATTGATTATTATACTTTGTCTAAAAACTTCTACAGCTATATTATCGAATAAGAAGTCACTGCCACTTAAATCGTCTGTTATCACTTTGCCTGTTCCATCCTCAACGGAGATGTCTAGGGCGGATCGTTCCCATATTCAGAACCAAGAAGCACGGTGTAAAAAGAGGAATAAATAACGAAAAAAAGGGTTTCTTTTATTTCTATAAGGACAAAAGAAACCCATCTTTCAATTTTCCTGCCTTTTACAATCCGTTAAGAGAACTCAATCATCAGTTGTGTATTTGTATGAGCAAAAACAAGCAGTAGAACCGTCCCTCTGCTTCACTTTACTTGCTCAATCTTCACAGCACACGCCTTAAACTCAGCAGTCCCTGCAAGCGGGTCAGTTGCGGAGTTGGTTAACACATTCGTGCTAGCCTGGTCTGGGAAGTGAAAGGACATGAAGACTAAGCCCTTTGGCTGTTTTTTGCTGATGTTGACTTTGGTTATGAGGCTTCCTCTTCTTGAGCTTACTCTTACTTGATCTCCGTCTTGCAATCCATATTTCACTGCATCCTCTGCATGGATCTCTAAAGCTTCTTCCGCGTTTTTCATTTTCTTATAATCTCTTGTTTGCACGCCTGTATTATAAAATTGCAGTCTGCGTCCGGTTGTCAGCATCAAAGGAAACTCTTCATCAGGCTCTTCGGCAGGAGGCTGGTAATGGGTCGGCACGAATTTTGCCTTCATTCCCACCTCATCTGACCAGAGACGGCTATGGAGAAATGGAGTACCTGGATGATTTTCATCGGGACATGGCCATTGAAGGCCGCCATCCTTATCGATCCGTTCGTACGTTATACCCGCAAAATTTGGTGCAAGCTTGCGGATTTCCTCCCAAACTTCCTCCGCTGATTGATACGTCCAGTTCGCTCCCATCTTATTGGCAATATCCTGGATGATGTCCTGATCATGACGCGATACACCTGGTCCTTTTAGGGCCGGCCGGACGCGCTGAATCCGGCGTTCGGAGTTAACTAGTGTCCCGTCGTTTTCCGCCCAGCCTGTTGCCGGAAGGACTACATCCGCAAGCATCGCCGTTCTTGTCATTAAAATGTCCTGGACAACGAGGAAATCGACGCCTTTAAAAATCTTTTCAACCTGATTCCCGTTGGCGTCGGATTGAACAGGATTTTCGCCAATCACATAAACTGCCTTAATTTCTTTTTTCTCCATTGCCTCAAGCATCAAGGTTTGATGCTTTCCGATATTTTCAGGAACCGGGGTGCCCCACACTTGTTCATGCAGTTTTCTTCCTTCAGGGTCGTCATAATTCCAGCCGCCGACAAGCCTGTTCGGCAGAGCGCCCATGTCTCCGCCGCCCTGGACATTGTTTTGTCCTCTCAGCGGATTCAGTCCCGAGCCGTACTTTCCAATATGACCGGTCAATAAGGCTAGATTAATTAACGCAAAGACATTTTCGGTTCCATTATGATGTTCTGTAATCCCCAGCGTCCAGCAAATCGTTGCTTTATCGGCAGTTGCATATAGCCGGGCGATTTCCCGGATATCTTCCGCTGGAATGCCGGTGATTTGCTCCGCAAATTCCGGGGTGTATTTTTTGACCTCTTCCTTATACTGATCAAACTGTTCTGTTGCCTTTTTAATGAACCCATTGTGGACTAAGTTTTCTTCGATAATGACATGGCCCATCGCATTGGCCAGGACAATATCCGTTCCAACCTGGACTGGCAGCCACTTGTAGGCCAGTTTCGTCTGGTCAATCTGCCGGGGGTCAATGACGACCATTTTTGTCCCATTTTTTATCCCGCGGCGCATATGGTTAAAAATAATCGGGTGGCATTCCTGCGTATTGCTTCCCCAGACAAGAATGACATCGGTGTCCTCAAGTTCGTCATAAGAACCCGTGGCAGCACCCGTACCAAACACAGTCACCAGACCGGTGACGCTTGGAGCGTGTCAGGTTCGGTTGCAGCTGTCGATATTATTGGTGCCAATGACGGTCCGCATGAATTTTCCAGCGAGATAATTCAATTCATTAGTCGATCTCGAAGAACTAAAACAGCCAAAGGCATCTGGTCCATGCTCATTCTTAATATCCGTAAATTTATTTGCAATCAGGGTCAGTGCTTCTTCCCAGCTGGCAGGTGTTAACTCTCCGTTTTTTCGAATCAGCGGCTGGGTCAGCCTCCGATCGCTTTGGAGATATCCCCAACCCAGCGCACCTTTCACACATGTTTCCCCATGGCTCGAAGGGTTTTCCTTATATCCTTTTACTTTGCTAATCTTGTTATCTTCTGTTTCGACGATAAGGCCGCATCCTGTACCGCAAAAACCGCATATCGTTTCCACATGATTTAGTTGATCCTGCATGCCGATTTTATACCTCCTGACTTTTGTATGTTTATAAAATGGTTCAAGCTTATATCTTTTCTACAATTCGGTCTGGCCTTGTATAAACATTCAAAGCATTGTTCCGAATAAAGCCAACCGCAGTCATTCCAAGCTCCTCTGCAAGCTCAAGTGCCATTTCTGTCGGTGCCGATTTCGATAACACCACCTCACAGCCGATTTTGGCAACTTTTGTGACGATCTCAGAGGAGATCCGTCCGCTGAACACGATAATTTTATCTTCCAAAGAAATTTGATGACGCAGACAGTAGCCGTATATTTTATCCAGGGCGTTATGGCGTCCGATATCCAGGCGGGACAGCAGGACACCGTCTCTTGTACACAGTGCCGCATTGTGGACCCCGCCTGTTTCCTGGAAAACAGCCGACCGATTTTGCATCTCTTCCATTAATCGAAAACAATCTTGATAGGTTAATAGAACATTCACTTTCTTAAAATGGTGGGATAATCTCGCATCGTTAAAAAAGACAAATCCCTGTCTGCTTTTGCCGCAGCAAGAGGTGATATAACGTTTCGAGTGAAATTTTTCATAAAAGGAATTGGTATAGTGTGTTTTCACATGCACAAATCCTTCTTTTTCCTGAATCCATAAATCTTCAATGTCCGCGAATTTCCTGATCACACCTTCTGATGCTAAAAATCCGATGACCATATCCTCAATGTATTCCGCTGTGCAGACTAGAGTAGCAAACTCTTTTTCATTCAATTTGATCGTAAACGGTTTTTCAGTCGCGATATCATCTTCAACTTTTTCAATGTTCCCATTTACATAACGGGTAATGGTTCGTTTCGTTCTCGTCTTCGTCACGATTTTTTGTTCCTCCCCCGTACGCAAACAAAATAGGGAAAAGTTAAATCTAGGCGGTTATTTCTGATTCATTTTGTTTACGAAGCTTAGCCATATCCACTCTGATCAGCAGGGAAATAACGAATGCTGCCACAAATAACCCCGCAAACACTGATAAGCTGCCGGCGTATGATCCGGTTGTATCTTTTATATAGGCGGCAAACATTGGTCCCACCAGACCGGCCGCTGCCCATGCTGTCAGGATGTAGCCATGGATGGCACCGAGCTGCTTTGTGCCGAATAAATCGCCGATATAGGCTGGGATAGATGCAAATCCACCCCCATAGCACGTATAAATGACTGCAAGCATTACCTGGAAAAGAAGGGCATTAGTCGTGTGCGGAAGCATGAAAAACAATCCGATTTGCAGGATGAAGAAAGTTGTATACGTATTTGGACGTCCAATGAAATCTGAAATCGATGCCCAGCCAATCCGGCCTAGTCCATTGAAGATTCCAATTGCCCCAACCAGAGCGGCAGCGGCGGCTGTCCCAATTCCAATCGACTCCATCGCGAGCGGTTTCGCTACCGCCAAAATCGCGATTCCGCATGTGACATTGATGAACAGCATCAGCCATAAATACCAGAATCGGGTTGTTTTTACCGCTTCATTCGCCGTTAGCTGTGAAAGGTCCATTACTGGCTTTGCCGCACCAGACTCGACCTTTTCCTTAAAGCCCTCCGGCATCCATCCTTCAGGCGGCTTTTCCAGATACAAAGACGATGCGGTCATTAGAATAAAGTAAGCGCTTCCTAAAATGAAAAACGTGTTCGCGACTCCAACGCTTTCAATTAAACTGTTCATGATTGGGCTTGAGATGGCTGCAGCAAAGCCGAAGCCCATAATCGCAAGACCCGTGGCAAGTCCGCGCCGGTCAGGGAACCATTTTACCAGCGTGGAAACCGGTGCAATATAGCCGACACCAAGACCAATCCCGCCTAACACCCCGTAAAACAGATATAGGAGAATCTTGGAACCCAACAGGACAGCTAGACCGGAACCGGCAATCCCGATTCCAAAGAAAGTCGCCGCAAGCAATCCAGCCTTCCTCGGACCATGCTTTTCCACAAAATGACCCAAAAACGCAGCAGCAAGACCCAGGAACAAGATCGCAATACTAAAGGTAAGAGCCACTTCTGAATCGGACCAGCCAAACAAATTTTTCAACGGGTTCGTAAAGTTACTCCAAGCATAAACAGAACCAATCGAAATATGAATTCCAACAGCGGCAGCAGCAATCAACCAGCGGTTTTTCTTCGTTTCAGCCATTAAAACTATTTCCTCCTTTATAAACTTGTTTACTAGCTCTGGTATACTTTATGACAGTAAATGTTACAAAATTCTGACATTTTTAATTTTATAATAGGGAATGAAGGGATAGAAGTCCAGTATAAGGACATTACGAGGGCCTTAAAAATTCAACCTTCGGAATATGAGAACCATCTCCAGGTCGAGATCGTAATACCAGGAGGTGGAAGAAATGAAGTGAAAGTAGGAATTTTAAAAAGCATGCTGATAAGATTAAAAGAAGATAATCGTCTGCCAATAAACTATTTATTACCTGTTTTTGAAACAGGACGCAGAGTTAGAGCTTAATGGTGAGACATTTGAAGGCACTGTTAAGGACTATTAAAAGTATTATAATGCGCTTAAAAAGGGGAATTAAAATGCCTGTCATTGAGCATCAACAATTTATTCATGCACCAATCGAGGTCTGTTTTGACCTTGCGAGGAACGTAGATATCCACACTCAAACAACCTTTAAAACAAAGGAAAGAGCTGTCGGTGGAGTGACAGAAGGGTTATTAGAGGAAGGGGATGTTGTTACTTGGGAAGCTGTTCATTTCGGTATTAAACAAAGATTGACAGCCAAGGTGACATTAATGGAAAAACCAAAAAGGTTTGTTGATATTATGGTGAAGGGGGCCTTCCATTCCTTTGTTCATACACATCAGTTTCTTGAAAAAGGAGAAGGCACCATAATGATCGATAAATTCCAGTATAAGTCACCATTTGGACCAATTGGCGTTTTGGCCGATAAACTGTTTTTGGAGAGGTATATGAGAGAATTTATTGTTTCTCGTGCAGAGGCACTAAGAGATATTGCCGAAAATATAGATCTGGGGAATTAAGGCGCGAGAGAAAAATAGAGTTAAAAGTAAGAAAATTTTATATACTCAAACAAAATCCCTGCACATCCTGTATTCCTTTTTTATAATAAGAGAAAGAGGAGAGGAGTGGTTTCATGGTACATACCATTGCAAAGGAGCAATTTTTCTATGCTTTCAGTAAGGAGAATAAATCAGCACTAAAAGTGCCTTCAGGCTCACAGGTGGTGATTGAAACGTATGATTGTTTCCAGAACCAGATTCAGAGTAATGATGCAGCCTTCAATTCGATTGACTGGAACCAGATTAACCCGGCTACCGGATCAATATATGTAGAAGGTGCCCAGCCGGGCGATATCCTTAAGGTGAAAATCGACAATATTGAATTGGGGAATCAGGGAGTGATGGCAACCGGACCCGGACTTGGCGTCATGGGCCATCGAATTGATGAGTTTACGGTTAAGATGATTCCTATTGAAAATGGCAAGGCTGTCTTTAATGAAAAGCTCCAGCTTCCATTGAATCCGATGATCGGTGTCATTGGCGTAGCCCCTGAATCAGATCCTGTTTCATGCGGTACACCGGGCGCTCACGGAGGAAATATGGATACTACATCTGTCACCACTGGTGCAACGCTGTATTTCCCGGTATTCCAGGAAGGAGCCTTGTTTGGCCTCGGAGATTTGCATGCAGCGATGGGAGACGGAGAAATTGGCGTTTCAGGCATTGAGATTCCTGGAAAAGTAACCGTTACACTTGAAGTCGTCAAAGGTACAACGATTCCTTACCCATTCCTTGAGAATGAAGAAGGAATGGCTGTTCTAGTTTCGAAAGAGACGCTTGATGAGGCGGCCAAAGCTGCTGTGGAGATTTTTATTGATACTTTGCAGCCCCACACAGATTTGAGCCTGGCTGAACTGACAATGCTTATGAGTGCGGTTGGCCAGGTCCAGGTATCGCAAATTGTCGATCCGCTTTTGACAGCAAGATTTTTGGTTCCAAGACATGTGCTTGATGCCTATCAAGTGAAGTTATTCTAGGTGGGAAAAGTCAGCCGACAATAACCTTTGGGATGATTTAAGAACTTACGGATTAGATGAAAAGCCAGTGCCCATAGGTAGGTGGGACACTGGCTTTTCATTACTGTTTTAAGTAGGAATTATTTTTCAGTAATACCTTTATTATAAAAAAACGAATGAATAAAACCCCGATTAACATAACAATACCAGTCGATATAATCGCGAAATTCCTTCCAAAAGGGTTAAACCAGGAAGGATTTGGGGGAGTAATAAACTCTGTCCCTAACACAACTGATATTATAATAGTGATAATGTTTGTCAAAATAATCACTGGATACTTTATTTTTATAGATAAGAGACCTGCCACAATTACAAATAGCAATGTGCCTGACAGCAAAATGGCAGGTCTTGGGGGATGAATAATTTCAATGTAATGAAACAAGAATGCACTAGGAATTAACGAAACTACGAACCATAGTGATTTGATAGGATTTCCTCCTCTTTGGGTAATTATCATTGACAGGACAAAAAGAGAAAGTGCCACTTTTAGGGGCGCGTGCTTGGGACCGCTCACTCATGATGAAAGTCCTCTATTTCTCCATTTTTTAAAAAGCAAAAGCTTCCTAATGGATATTTGGCTTCTTTTTTAGCTAAATCAAGTGACATATTATTTTGCATTCCAAAAACATCTACTTCATTTTCGGATCTGTCATATACATATTCATAACGGATTTCTGGATCATCATTGTAATAAACCATTTTAGACCAGCCAGTTTTATAATTGAAGTAGCTTTGCTCTACTCTACCCTCAGATAGGTCTACTTTCTGATATTCCATTGCTTTCGCAATCCGGCTGTCAGCTGTTTTTTCATAGTGGAACATATTGATTTTAAAAATGAGAAAGCCTGCGAAAAATACGATTGCAAAATAGGTTAGAACAATCAAGACACTTTTCATTGTCATTATCTCCTTAAAGTGTAAATTTACACTTTTATTATATATTTTACCATTTACTTGGTCAATAATAAAATTGATTTTTATAAAACAAAAGGACGGCTCAAATGCACCAAAAATCGGACTATAGCTCCGATTTTTGGGACACGAGAACCGTCCCCATGTTCCGCTTTTTATTGATCATCTCAATTAATTTAATCACTTCCAGTGTTTCTTCTTTTGGTACTGGAGATTCTTTTGTCTGGAAAAAGGTGATGACTCGTTCTAATAAACTTGCGTAGAAAGGCTTGGTGTCTTTGCTGATATCGGCGAGATGAAATCCGTTTTTGGTATGGAGGGTAGCTCCGAATCTGGAGTGCCATTCGTACTCTCCCCGTATGATGGCGTGTCTGCCATCTTCCCACTCGATAATGACCGTTTCGTGCTCATTGCTTGTTTTTACGGTTACATTATTGGCGCCTGTTCCCATTGTGGCGATGACCATTTCGATCATATGAATACCATACCAGAAGTAGCCGGGCATGAGTGGTTGCATCGGCAGGGGTCCGTGAACATAGATTCCACTGATTTCGTCTTTCTTGTTGTCGATTACCGTATTGAATGAATCTGCATAACGCAGGGAGGAGGAGCTCATAATTGGGATGTTATGCTCTTCAGCCAAGGCATATATCTCCCTTGCTTCCTTCATGGAAAGTGCAAGCGGCTTATCAAGAAAAACAGGAATTTTATAAGGGAGCAGTTGTTTAAATAATTCAAGATGCTTCCGGCCGTCAACGGCTGTTAATAGAATTGCATCACTGGTTTCGGCTGTTTCTGCAATCGAGCTGGTAATCTTGACCGAAAGTTCATCACGCAGTGTTTCTGTGTAACCCTGGACACGGTCTTTGCTAATTGGCAGATCCTCGGAGTAGAAGGGAAAGGCATAGGCAACCTTGCCTCCATCTATATGAAAAGGGTGTTCGGGTCCGTTTAACAGCTTTGTGAATTCAAGGCAATGGGAAGTATCTAGGCCGATCATGCCAATTATTAAAGGTCGCATTCGTCTTTCCTCCTTATATTTTTAAAAGACTGCTGTCATTGAGACGGTATACTTGTCTCGGCCTGCCCCGTGTCGACATTTTCTCCATTCCGATAATGGAGATAAGCTCTGCATCGAGCCATTTCAAAATTATTCGGTGTGCGCTGCGGGCCGTAATTCCGAGTGTTTCGGCTAGTTCATGCGCTGTGAATTGGCTGTCTTTCTTCCGCTTTACCAAAGAAATAAGTTTTTGTTGATAAATCGCTGACATCCCGGCATCTTCTGCTTTTTTTAGCAATGTCTCGTCCGTGATATACAAAGGATAGGATATTGGGGCAGACACCTCTACCGGTCCGAACACACTGCGATCCTCCTTCACAATGAAGCAGCTTTCTCCTCCAAAATCTTTAGCCTGCATGAGTGCTATGCGGGCATGTGTGCCAGCTTCGTTCGCGGACAAACCGAACCCGACGCCCATCGACAATTTCATTTTCAGCTGTTTTTTTGCCTCATTAATGAGCGGAATCCATTTGTAGCCCTGCGTGATTCGCTCAAAGACGCCTCTCGTTGTAATAAACATATACTCATTGCCGCTGAGAGAGGTAAGATGTCCCTCGAGCTGTTCTACATAATCCAGTATCAGCCGGTATAAGCGGAGGTTCTGCCTCTGGATCAGATGTTCCGAAGTCATTTGATTCACGAGTTCATGGTAGCCATCGACTTGAATCAGCCCAAACACAATCTGAGATTCGCGATTCCTCCTTTTTTCCGTTGATAGAAGGGCCCTTTCAAGGGTCACGATAATATCCTCAACGGTTGGCACTGCCCACTGGGTTGGAACGTTCAGTCTCGTTAACTCGTCTGCCACCATCTTGACCCCGGTAATCGCTCCATTCGTTATCCCTGAAGTGAAGGAATTTTGGTGGAAGGAGATCATCTCTTGAATTCGTTCTAAATGGAAGGTTTCTTCATAAAAACAGACATTAAAGTCTTCGTTTAATTCCTTTAGTGCCCGATTAACCTCTGCAGCAGGCATTGTATCAATTGAAAGGCCAATGACCCTGGGCTGGGTTTGCTTGATTTTATATAAAGCCTTGTAAAGACCAGACCCTTTTAACGGGATATAGTGGGCAGGAATATGTGGAGGGATATCAGGTTTGGAGAGGGAATAGGGCGACCAGCCAGAATATAAAAGAACATCAACCTGGTCTGCCAGTTCCTTTGTGAACGCTGGAGCGTCAAGGATTTGGTTGGATAAGCGGAAAATAGGCTGAAAATTCGGGAACAATTGTAGACACTGATTAATCTTATCGAAAAGAACTTCAGGGCCGATGACCCCGATTTGAATTTGGCTCTGCATGCTATCCCTCCGGTAAAACTGAACACACTCCAGGCAGGAAGGAGTTCAGGAATATGGCTTTTTAATAGTAGTCTGTTAGTGATAACAGTTGCTTTTTAAACATCGATTATCACTAACAGAGCTTTTTGCAACGGGTCTTTAGGTTATTTTGTTGATTCAAAAAGTTGTTTTACAAAGGCATCGTCATTCAAATGCGGGTAGTCTTGATAAATCCGGTCAATCTCGTTATCCTGGCCAGGACTCAGTTTTTCTTTATCAAGCAGGCACCAATTTCCCTTAATCAAACCTTGCCGAGCAAGTACCTCGTTAATACCAGCAATGCAACCTTTAAATCTGTTAGATGAATCAAAGAATGCAGCATTAGCATCGGTAACTTCCTGTCCTTTGGTCAGGAGGGAAACTGGGATAGCATCCTGGTCTCGGACAGCTTTGATTTCATCGAACAATTCTACAGCTTTTTGTGTCCAGACAGCCCAGTGTCCAAGCAAGCCGCCAATAATCTGCTTTTTGACAGGCTGACCGTTGACATTGACCTGGTAAGTTGTTAAAAGGTCGTTGACAATATTATCATCGTTGCCCGTGTACAGGGCGATTTCTTCACAGCGTGAAGAATGGCAAACGGCTCTTACGACATCAAGTGTCTGATAGCGATTAAAAGGGGCGATTTTGATCGCATGGACGTTCGGGATTTCGGCAAACTCTTTCCAGAATTCATAGGAAAAAGTTCGTCCGCCTACCGATGGCTGTAAGTAAAAGCCGAAAACTGGGATTACGTCTGCGACCTTTCTAGTCCTGTCGAGAAGCTCGGCTTCCGAAAGTCCAGATAAACCACCATTGCTAAGCAATCCCATATCATAGCCCAATCCTTTGGCAATTTGCGCTTCTTCGACCGCCTGATCGGCTGGTCCGCATATACCTGCAATTTTTATGAATGGGCGAGTAAGGTTCTTCTTGTTAACTTCTTCTACAGCAAGGCGCAAAACCCTTTCGTAAAGGTTGAATTCAGGGTCCCTGATTTCAAATTGAGTGGTATGCACGCCGACAGCAACACCGCCAGCGCCAGCATCCATATAGTAGTTTGTCAGCCTTCTTTGGCCGTCCTCATCGAGGCTGCGGTCTTCGTTCAATGCCAGTGGGTGGGCAGGGATGACGGTTCCCTCAAACAAAAGCTGTCTAATGTTTTCTTTTAGCATATTAAAACGCTCCTTGGCGTTCTTGGAAATGTGTTGGCTTGTTCAGGACATATCCATCTTCCTTGACCCAGTCCGCAGTCCATGAAATCATCTGGTTCAAAGATACTTTAGGATATCCGAACATCTGGTGTGCTTTGGCAGAGTTATTCAACAGCGCAGTAGGCTGTTCTTCATTAACGAATGAGACTTCTTTATTGAAGGCCTTGCCAAATTGCTCTGCAAGCCATCTGATAGAAATCGTCTCAGGGCCAGTCGCATTCAGGATTGCTGGCGGGCTGTCGGCCAGTAACAGGGAACGAAGAGCATATTCATTGGCATCGCCCTGCCAGATGACATTCACATGTCCCATCGTTAAATCAATTGTTTTTCCTTCATATACCTGGCGGGCAATCTCGAGTAAGACCCCATAGCGCATATCGATTGCGTAATTCAGTCGGAAGATTGTCATTGGTGTGTTGTTTCGATGGGAGAAGTTCGTGAAGATTCGCTCCCTTCCGAGACAGGATTGCGCATACTCGCCAATCGGATTGACAGGGTGCTCTTCATCACAGCCAGCTTGCGAAACTGGTACAAGAGGGTAGACATTCCCGGTTGAAAAAACAACAATTCTGGAATCCTTAAACTTCTCGGCTACGCGTCCTGGCAGGTAGGCATTCATTCCCCAAGTGTAATGTTCATTGCCTTTTGTTCCGAATTTATTCCCGGCCATATAGATTACGTTTTTGACGTCTGGTAGATTTTGAAGATGATCGTCATTCAAGAGATCTGCGGCAATTGTTTCTACGCCAGCAGCTTCTAGCTCTTCCTGTAGAGTGCCAGAAGAAAATCTAGAGACCCCAATGACTTTCTTTGTTGAATTTCCTTTTCTCAATGCGCGGACAGCCATTTTTGCCAGCGTCGGCCCCATCTTTCCTCCTACACCAAGGATTAGGATGTCGCCATCAAGGCTGCACAAATCGTTGATCAATTCTATCGAGGGAATAGTCATGACTTCTTCAATTTCTTCAATTGTTTTCATGTAAAGCACCTCCAAAATTATTTGAGAAAGATATTAATAACATTGTTAACTGCTAGCAAAATCAGGACAATCAGTCCAGCGATTCCAAAGATATTTTTCCAAAGGGTGTTTTTTAACGATCCCATGATCTTTTCATCGTTTGCCACGACAAGGAGGGCTATTGCGATGAAAGGAACAATAACAATCGTAATCGCCTGGGCAAAAATGATCATATTAATCGGAGCAGCTCCAAAGATGATCCCAATCAGTGAGCCAAATGCCATGACGAGTAAAATGAGCCCCTTAACCGCTTTTGAGGAGAGCTTGCTGCCAAGTCCGAGCCCGTCAGCCAGCATGGATCCGCCAATGGTGGCATTCCCCATTTGAGACGAAAAGGAGGCGCCGAATAGCCCGACCATGAATAAAATTGTCGCCCAGTTCCCATAGAGCGGCTCCAAGGCTAAACCCATTTCAGAAACGGAATTAACGACGATACTCTGCGGCTTGAGGATGGCGGCTGCGCAAATCATGATCATCATCGAGATAAATCCAAGAATGAAAATTCCCCAATAGGTTTCCTTAATGCTCGAGCTGTTCTGCTGGAGCGTCCAGCCTTTTTCCTGGACAAGATAAGATTGATAAGCGGCCCCAACGATAGAAAAGCTTGTAGCTGTGAGCGCGATGATGAGAGGAAGTGAGCCATCTGGAATGATTGGGACAAATCCAGAAAAGATTTCAGTGATAGAAGGCTTTGTTAAAATGAGAGTAATCACAAAGGAGACAAGCATGACGAGAACCAGACCAAGCATTAGTTTTTCAAGGATTTTATAAAAGTTCTTAGCGAATAAAAGTGCCATGCCTAGCAATGTTATCGCTGTTATCCAAAATGTTGAAGAGAAGCCCGTAATTGTTGAGATTGCCAGCCCAGAACCTAGAGCATTTCCAGCCTGGAAAGATGCTGTAACGAGAAATGCTCCTAACCCAATTAAGAGTGAAGCGGGTTTACCCCATTTATTCTTCATAACCTGGATGAAAGACTCCTTAGTTGCAAGACCGATCCTTGTGCTCATTTCGGTATAAATCATCATAAAAAAGACGACAACTGCCAGCACCCAGATCAACTGCATACCATAAATAGCCCCAATTTTCGAAGACAGCGTCAAACTGCCTGGACCAAGCACCAGTGCTGATGTAATAAAAGCAGGTCCTAAAAGACTTAAAAAATTCTTCTTCTTTACTCCAGCTTCCTGACCCGGAGTAACAGGACTTTGGTTAATACCAGACTCCATTTCTAAACCCCTCCCTTAAATTGTATTAATAGATCAAGATATTCCGAATATTATTTTCCGTAAATTCAGAATTCTTATATTTCCATGTTATCTAGACAATTAAATTAAGACAATGTCTTTAATATGTCTTTAATTGGTACATAGGGAAGGTTCTCGTGTTTCAGGAACGTGAGAACCTTCCTCGTATTTCATGTAGGGCGAAAGTCCTGTTCTTTGAAAACGCTTTAATAATTTATTGATTTTTCTGATAATAAGTACTATTTTTAAATTGAATACAAGTAATATACATGTATTTTAACTCTTTTTCTATCCAAAAGGGAGGTGTGAGTTTAGATTTTTTAAAGAAAAATAGATTTCTTGAGGAGGAAATTATGAAGAAGATGACCAGATTTATCGTCTTTGTGTGCAGTGTTTTGATGCTGCAGCTAGTGCTGCCTTGGCTTCATCAGGAAACTAATGCTGAAGGGGCTGCTAAGTATATTCCTTTATTGAATCCTGGCTTTGAAGAAAATGTGGTGAACGGGAATATCCCTGGATGGGCACAGAATTTTGGGACAGGGGGCATTGCGATTGCAAATCATGAACACGCTTCTGGGAATCAAAGCCTGGAGCTTATCGATACGGACAGTAAAAATATTGGAATCATTAGTGACAATGTTCCCGTCAATCCTGGCTGGGAGTATATTGCTTCGGCCAAGATGAAGAGCACGGCTGGAGCGGGGGAAATTTACATTCGTTTCTTTGACGGGGATGGTAAATACATTACCGGGCTGAATAAATCTGTCCCAGGCCCGGTCAGCAATTGGATTGACATCCGGGTAAATGCTGTTGCCCCAGAGAATGCTGCTTCTGCCGCGCTATTATTTTACTCAGGGAAAGGAAATAAAGGTACCTTCTATTATGATGATGCAATGTTAATGGAGATTGAACCAATACAGTCAATTCAAGAAGTCGGCGAGGATTTAGGAATCCAGGTCTCAAAAACGACCGTCATGCTCGGGGACATTGGAAAGGACGCAAACGGCCGTGATGTCATCTATACAGTAGTGGCGGGAGCGCCAGCGAAATTTGCCATTGTTGATGTTGAAACGGAGACTTTGATCAAGAGTTATCCGCTTGAGGATACTTCGGGAGCTTGGGGAATCAAGGTGGCTGCCGACGGTACCGTATACTTAGGAGGCTACAATAAAGGTTATCTTTATCGTTATCTTCCAGAGTCAGATGAGTTAGTGAATTTAGGACATCCAATATCCTCAACCGATGCGGTACTGTATCCAATGGATATCGCCAGTGACGGGAAAATTTTCGGTGGTGCCTATAGCTCGGGAAGTGTATACCAGTATGATCCTGCTACTAAGGAATTCACGGACTTCGGAAGGATGGCTGACGGCCAAAGCTGGGTGAGAAGTACAGTCTATGATGAACAGAACAATAAAATTTACGCTGGTGTGGGCAGTAAAGCACATTTGATTGAATATGACATATCTACAGGCGAAAAGCGCAATATCCTTCCGCCTCAGTATTCAGATATTATTTCTGTTTACGATATGGGTTTGGTCGACGGGAAGCTGTTTGCCCAGAAGGAATCAGCCTTTGAAATGTTTGTCCTTGATACTGCCACTGGTGAACTGGTGGAAGCGACAAATGGAGATACAGGCGAGAAAACTTTTGATATTCCTGAATCATCACGTGGGATTTCAGGAAAATCACCGGTAGCTAACAAGGTGTATTTTACCCATTACGGAATCCTGTACGAATATGATTTGGATACAAATACATTCAAGTCGTTGGATGTGGATATTAAAGGAAGTGCAATTAGCTATAAGTTCCTTGAGCTAAATGAGGAAGGCTTCCCAGGCTATTCGCTTGTCGGACTATCCGGGAATGGGGGGAAGATGTATAAGTATAATCTAGAGACTGGAAATCTAAAGCTGACCGATTTGGTTCTGCCTTCAGAGCCTGCATTGATTCACGATATGTCCAAAGGGCCAGACGGAAAAATTTACAGCACGGGCTATCTTCCAGGAAATATGGGAGCATATGTCCCTACAACAGGTGAAAACATCCGCTTTGATGGCATCAGTCAAAGTGAAGGGATGGCCAATCTGAATGGAAAGATGTACTTAGGCATCTATCCGAATGCGAAAATGTATGAGTTCGATCCTTTCAAGGAGTGGAACCGGACCGATTCCAATGCGCTGAATCCGAATTTACTATTCAGCCTCGAGAAAAATGCGGATATCCCGGGGTATACTCCACAGGATAGAGCATTTGCGATGCTGGGTGTAGAAGAACATAATCAGCTGTTCATTGGAACCGTTCCTAAGAACGGGAATCTGGGCGGCGCATTTACGATTTATGAACCGGAAACGGGAAAGGACCCTGAAGTTCATTGGAACCTGATGCCTGACCAAAGTATCATTTCATTGGTTTATAAGAACGGCAAGGTTTACGGAGGAACCACTGTTGCGGGTGGACAGGGCTCTATACCGACAACAACTGAAGCCAAGCTGTTTGTATGGGATGTTGAAAAGAGGGAGAAAACAGCTGAATTGATACCTGTTGCAGGAAAGCGTGCTTTAACTGCTTTAACTGTTGGACCAGAGGGGAATATCTGGGGAATGGCTGATGGAGTTTTGTTTAAACTGAATCCTGAAACGAATGAGGTCATTGGACAGTATGAACTTGACCCGCTCGCTTCGAGCAACTGGCGCAACGCTACCCTTGAAGTTGGAACAGATGGAAATATTTATGGCATCATCGGCCATAAGTTTTTCAAATTCGAGCTGGAAACAGCGGCATTCGAATTCATTGCCGGCAATGTTGACCATCTGGCTCAGGATGACTTTGGAGCTTTCTATTTATCTAGCGGAAATAGACTTTATAAGTATGTTGATGAAGCTTTGCTAGTGAATCTAACAAGTGCGCAGCTGCTCGTAGAAGACCAAAAGCTGACGGTTGGCGACAGTCAGACTATTAAAATCAAAGGCCTTCTGGAAAAGCAAAGAAGTACGCTTGACCTTGAAGGCGCAGTAGTAGAATTCAAGATTGATAAACCCAAAATGCTTTCTGTCGAGAATGGTGTGATGACCGCGTTAAAAAGCGGAAGAGTAGAAGTCTCCGCCACGGTGAAGTTGAATGGCGTTACAGTCGAAACAAGGTCTGTTTCAATATGGATTAATAACGCTGGTGGGAATAAATAGGTTAAAGGTTTGCTATTAGACCTGGGAATGAGGTTTTTTCATTCCTGGGTTTTATTTTTTGCTGATTAAAAGCTCAATATAATAATGCCGGATGCGAAGATAATTTATCGCTCCAATTAGTTGTTGAAACTTTTCCCCTTATTATTTTTTAAATTATCAAATAATTAATTGAAAATGTAGGGGAGTTATAATACTATAAAGTAAAATGAAATACATGTTAAATACATGTATATATAAAGGTTGGTGGAAGAAAAATGAATATGGCGAAAGTCGGGTTGTATTTTGACCAGGAAGAAGCCGAGAAGCGGTGGGCTTCAGGTCAAAATGTATTTGAGGTATTTCTATTCGAAGTGTTCGAGCATCTCCGAATCCCTTATAAAAAGATAGGAGTTAATGATGTCCTAGAATCATTTGATATCGTATTAGCTGTCCTCGAAAGCAAGCAAACGGAGTCAGATGAGAAGCTGCTTGAATATGTAAGCACTGGTGGCACGCTGATATCTTATGGCGGATTGGAAGGCTTGAAAGAGATCCTTGGATTTGATTCCATTGCCGTGGATCAGAAAGGATACGCCTTTTTATCAAATGTTCTATCCCAAGACCTGCCACCGTTAAGGTATCTTGCTGCTGACCCATGGAATTCAGGGGCTGGTCTGCTGAAAGTTATACAAAAAGGTTATATAAGTAAAACGAATGCAGCTGCTGATAGTGCTGTTCCTGCTCTGCAGCAGATTGCATATGGAAATGGCTCGATCCAGCGATGGTCAATTAAGGTGCCGCGAACCATTGTCGGCCTGCAGCAAGGGACCCTTCCAGTTACCGAAGATGGCATCCCGGCTCCAGATGGGACAGCAAACCTGGATGAAAATTTATTAAAAGCGGATGATGGATTTGAATTGGACTGGGATATGGACCGCTCCCATACAGAAACAGGAATGCCATATTTCGCTCATCCGTATGCGGATCTGTGGAAGGAAGCGATTGTCGGGCATCTTTTTGCCTGTGCCGCGGAAAAATCAATGACGGTTCCTTTTATAGATTACTGGCCTGCTGATGTGAAGCATGTAGCGATGATTTCTCATGACAGTGATTTGAACTTAGATGAATCGGCCCTTATTACATTAGAAACGCTGAAAGCGGAAGATGTCCAAACGACTTGGTGCATGATTGCGCCTGGATACAATCCATCAATCTATGAAAAAATCAAAGCTGACGGCCATGAGCTTGCACTACATTATAATGCGCTCCATCAAGACGATGGTGTTTGGTCCGAAAAAGCCTTTTCCGACCAGCTTGAGTGGCTCAAAAAGGTGACAGGACTAAATCATTTCACTTCGAATAAAAACCATTATACGCTTTTTGAAGGCTGGGGGGAGTTGTTTTCCTGGTGCGAAAAGTATGGAATTGAAACAGATCAGACAAGAGGTCCGAGCAAGAAGGGAAATATCGGATTTTTATTTGGTACCTGCCACCCTTATTTTCCGGTTGCCTGGGCCGATGAAAAAAACCGTCATTATGATGTCCTCGAACTTGGCTTCCTGACTCAGGATTTAAACCACAATACTCTTGCTGACTCCAGTGTAATACAGCCATTTCTGGAGGGTGTTAAAAGGGTGAATGGCTTGGCTCACTTTTTATTCCATCAATATCATATCTACAATCAGCCTAAGGTAAGGGAAGCGATCGTCGAAATGATACGGACGGCCAGGGATCAAGAATTCACCTTCTGGACATCGAAGCAAGTCAATCAATGGGAACGAGCCCGGAGAAAGGTGGTAATTGAAGGGACCTCAGGTGAAATTAAAATTGACGGTGTTATCGGCAGAGACGACTTTGTCCTGCTCGTTCCCTTGGCAGCTAATCAGTGCTCCGATGATGAAGACACCGTGATAAGGTTCGGGTTCCAATGCCGTAAGGTCAAGACAGTATCGAATATGGTCTAGGTAGAGGGGAGGAAAGGATCATGAGTCATACTCGGTTAGCCATACATGGCGGCGAAAGTGTGAAAAAGACCGCTTTTGGAACAGGAAAGCGCTTCGGACTCGAAGAAGCGAGGGAACTGCTTGAGGCCCTTGAACAGAATACCCTGTTTTACCATTTCGGGGGAAAAGTGAAAAAATTCCTCTCAAACTTTAACGATATGTATCAGGTGAGATATAGTGTTGCTACTTCGTCAGGCACTGCTGCCCTTCATGTTGCTCTCGGTGCTGCTGGCGTTACTGCAGGTGATGAGGTGATCACGAGCCCGATTACAGATCAGGGGACGGTTATTGGAATCCTCTATCAAAATGCGGTTCCAGTGTTCGCTGATCTCGATCCACAAAGTTATAACCTGACAGCAGAAAACATAGAAAAGAAGATTACCGCGAAGACGAAGGCAATTCTGGTTGTCCATCTTGCCGGAAATCCGTGTGATATGGATCCAATCATGGAGCTGGCTCGGAAGCATAACCTTAAGGTCATTGAAGATTGCGCCCAGAGCTACCTCACCACCTACAAGGGGCAGTTAACAGGGACAATAGGGCATTATGGCTGCTTCAGCACAAATGATTTCAAACATATTTCTACCGGTGATGGCGGCATTGTTACCGTCAACTCAGGAAATGAGGCTGATTATTTTACCACGCATGCGTTTGCGGATAAAAACTATCACAGGCATGGGAATTCAGTGACGAAGGATTTAGAGTACCTGGCACCGAATTACCGTATGACAGAACTACAGGGAGCCGTCGGAATTGCACAGCTACAGAAGCTGGAATGGATCTGCACGAGAAGGAACGAGCTCGGTGGAAGACTGAATGAAGGCATAACAGGCCTGAAAGGCATCATACCGATGAAAATAACTGACGGGGGATGGTGCAGTTACTGGTTTTACATGTTAACGCTTAATTTAGACGAACTGAGCTGCACACGAGCAGAATTCTCTGATGCACTCACAGCTGAAGGGATTCCTAACCAAGCTGGTTATATCCCAAAGGTTCTCTATGCGCAGTCGTTATTTCAGGAAAGGCAAGCCTATAAGAATAGCCACTATCCGTTCGACCAGGGAACATATGATTATTCAGCGGGCAGCTGTCCTAACGCCGAACAAATCCTTAATACTGCTATTCGCCTAAACTTGAATGAGTTTTATTCTAATCAGGATATTGAAGAAATGATCATGGCTGTGAAAAAGGTAGCTGCCTATTATGCAAGGTGATGGTGATAGGCCTATTAATAGAGCGCTGCTGTACGACAAAGTAGACTTCCGCACCAGAACAGGTGGACCGCAGGAAAAGGGTTACTGCAAAAAGGTTCTATACCTTGGATTTATAGATTGACAGTTGAAAGGAGGAATGGAGGAATGGAGATGGAAGTGCAAGAGGGTTTTATTGACCATGGGATTCCGGTACAGGCTGATGAGGAACGGACCGCTGCTTTTTGTTCTAGAAAGAATGAAACAAGGTTGGTTATTGCGGCCAAAGGGTTTGTGCTCATCATTAATCCTGATACAGGGTCTGCAAAACAAGTTTTCTTTCCCGACCGCAATAAGGAATATCCATTCTCTTCTTTCAGCAGCAAAGGATTGTTCTACACAGGGGCCGGCCAAATGCTGCTCGTCCTTGATCCCTTTTTGGAGGAATTCATTTTTCATAAGGTTATTGATAATGGGGAAGAAATAGTCGGCTTCAGCTTTGCCGAGGATGAGGCTGGCTATATTTATTTCACCTCTTATCCACATTGCCACCTGCTCAGGTATTGTCCTAAAAGGCAAGAAGTGCAGGATTACGGCTCAATGGATGCGACGGAAAAATATCCGGGAAGCGTAGCGGTTGATCGAAGTGGCTGGGTTTATATCGGAATTGGAACAGAGCATAAGAATCTTGTTGCTTTCCATCCTGAAAGTGAAGAGAGAAGAAGTCTTGTTCCTGAGATCGAGCGGAAAAAGGGAGCGGGATATGTCTATTTGGGGACAGATGGCGAGGTTTATGGCCACTGGGAAGCAGCGGATCTAAAAGAGGTAAACAAGTCTTCACGTTGGATGGGATTTTTCGGTGGAAGGGTGAAGGAATGTGGCATGCGTGATCTGGGACCTTCACGTTTTTCAGGTACTGGCTTTAAGAAAGTGCACCAAAGTATGGAGTCAGTGTATGGAGTGCCTGCTTACAGTCTTTCAGAGGGCTATGTTGATTTAGTGCATAAAGAAACAGGTGCCTTAAGACGAATAGAGTTCAGCTATCAATCTGAGGGGGCAAGCCTGTCCACCCTGGTCAAAGGTCCTGACGGATATTTATATGGGACGTCCATGCATCCGCTCCAGTTATTTAGATATGATTTTTCGAAATATCAGTTAACGAATTTTGGCGGTGAGGTGATGGAGCATGGTGGTGGAGGGAATATCGCAGCTTATGCAGCACAAGGCAAGCTCCTCATTGGAGCAGCTTATGCAGGCGGTAAGCTTTATAAAATTGATACGGAAAAACCTTTTATCAAAGGGAATAACCCGAAGCTGATCCTGCAGACAGAGGAGATTCATCGTCCGCGCTGTTCCATTGCTGTTAGCGACGGAAAACATATAATTTGGGGAGGATTCCCTGGTTATGGAATGGTAGGCGGCGGCCTGGGCATCTACAATGCCATTACCGAACAAAATACAGTTCTGTCCCATAATCAAGTTGTACCGAACCAAAGCACGGTAAGTCTCGGAGAACTAAGCTCGGGGTTGATCGTTGGCGGAACAAGCATTGATACGCCGGGAGGAGCGAGGTCAGCTGAGAAAGATGCCCGGTTGTATTTGCTAGATTGGCATAATCAGATGATTGCAGATGTTTTTATTCCAATAAAAGGAACGCGGGAAATTGCCCAAATCTATATCGATCCGTTTGGTCAGGCACACTGCCTGACAGACAAGTGCCTTTACTTTGTATGCAATCCATTGACCCATGAAGTTCACTACAGAAAAGACTTGTCACAATGGGGAACTGTCGTCCGCAATGGCTTTGTTTATGATCAAGATTCCTGTAATCTCCTGATTCTATTAACAAAGACATTGCTTTCAGTTGAACTTGATGGAGGAAGTTTTAATGACCCTATTGTAGTCCGCACACTCCTAGAAGAGGCGTCAAGCGGATTGGTTCTGCATAATGGGAGGGTGTTTTACGGAGGGGGCAGCCATCTATGCAGTATAAAAGCGGACTGAGCTTCCTGTTTGGATTGTAATGTCGAAGTACATTGGATTGAGGTGAGGATTTTGTATTCTTTGAGTTCACTCTCTGCTAAAGGGATTCCGCCCTTGCTGGAGGGGGTACGATCGCGTGATGACTGGAACAGGAAGAGGGAATCGATACAGCGCAAATGGCTAGGTTGTATCGGAGGGCTACCACGGCTTGTGGAAACGAGTATGACCCTCGATTCTTGGGTGGCCAACGAAGATCATTATCTTATCAAAATTCGCTATTCAACGGTTTACGATGATTGGGTAACGGCTAATTTGCTAATCCCAAAGCTTCATGGTGTTCAGATAACAAATGATGAAGAAGTTCAAGTGTTGCTATATTCCGGCAGAGGCTTTTCAGAAAAGCCCCTTCCTGCAGTCCTTGCATTACACCCTACGAGTGCGACTGGAAAGGACGACATCAGTTTGTCCACAGGAAGAGTGAACCGCCAATATGGACTGGAGCTTGTAAAAAGGGGATATGTGGTGCTTGCACCAGATACCATAACGGCTGGAGAGAGAATCCTGGCTGATGACAAGCCATTCCATACTGCCTCTTTTTATCAAAAGCATCCCGAATGGTCTGCTGTCGCAAAAATGATAATTGACCATCAGCAAGGTATAATCCTGCTCCAAGCCTTTAAGTTGGTTGATCCAGAGAGAATTGGTGTAATCGGACATTCGTTGGGAGGCTATAATGCTTATTTTCTTGCCGGAGCTGATCAAAGAGTTAAGGCAGTGGTCTGCAGCTGCGGTTTCTCTCCTTTGGCTGATGATCCTGAAACTCATCGATGGGGAAGGAGGGAATGGTTTTCCCATATCCCGAAGCTTAGTGACGATATCACTCAAGGGAAAACTCCATTTGAATTCAATGAGATTGCCGCCCTGGCTGCGTCGACGCCATTATTTATGTGGATGGGGCAGAATGATCGTATTTTCCCTCATTGGAAGCCGGCAGCCGAGGGTCTCGCAGACTTGCATACTTTATATGAATGGCTGGGAGAGGAAGGCAAATTCATTTCCTTGATAGGAAATTCCGGGCATGATTTCCCCCCTGAAATCAGGGAGATATCGTACTCTTTTCTTGATCGCTGGCTGTCTGCGGAGATGGGCTGAAGGATTAAAAATCATCTTTGCAAAACTGCAATAACTCTATTAAAATTAGGGTTATTAAGCTGTATGGGAGCTGTCTATGAATGCTGAAAAGAAAAAGTGATTTTGAGGATCGGTACAATAAGTTCATCCGTGATTTAAAGGAAGAAATTATCTCAGGGAGAATTCGTCCTGGTGAATTTATCCTTCCCGAAAATACATTAAGCAAAGAATATGATTTAAGTCGTGTTTCCATTAGGAAGGCACTTGCTCAACTGGTGGAGGAAGGCCTGATTGAAAAGATACCTGGCAAAGGGAACAGGGTTACGGTTCCGCATGACACCCAGAAGCAGACGGTCAATCTTGGCTGGTTTTCGAATTCTTATGAAATTGAAATAGTTGAACAGATCATTGAACGGTTTGAACAACTGAATCCTTATATCAAGGTGAACCTTCAAATCCTGCCTAACAGTCAGTATGTGTATAATTTGACTGAGTCAATCGGAGCTGGCAACGGTCCGGATGTGTTCGTTGTGTCAGATTATCATTTCCGGCAGCTGGCTGAGACGAAGCAATTAGGCATTATTGAGCCATTTTTACCTGAAAATATCAATCCGGAAAAGGATAGCTATGACAAGGTTTTTGAAATGTTCACTTATCATCAAAAGCTGCTCGTCACACCATTCGTATTTTCTCCGGTTATGATTTGCTACAACCAGAAGATGTTTGAAAAAGCGGGAATTCCTGAAAAAGTGAAGATGGAAACATGGGATGACTTACTGGATATCGCCAGCCGCAATACAAAAGACCTTGATGGCAACCAGTTAATTGACCAATACGGATTTTGCTTCTCATCATTGACAAACCGTTGGCCAGTTTTCCTTTTGCAAAACAATGGACGATTCATGTCGGATGACCGTTCAAAGTCACGAATGAACAGCAAAGAGAACATCGAGGCGCTCGATTTTTGTGTGGACTTGATGTATAAGCATCAAGTTTCACCTATTTTTTCACATGGAAGCAATGTCCTTGCTGAAAATCTTTTCATGCGTGAACGAGCGGCTATGATTTTGACAACCTATTATTTTATGAACGAGTTCAGGGATCACAAAATTAAATGGGATATCCTCCCTCCGCCGAAGCAGGCGGCACCGGCTACATTGCTGCTTGGTGGGGCTCTGGGAATCAATGCGGACAGTCAGGTTAAGGAAGCAGCTCAGGCACTGGTTAGCTATATGGTCAGTACAGAGGCGCAAACGATGGTTAAACAGAATGGCTGTACGATTCCGGTTCTTCGTTTCGTGGCTGAAGACAATTATTTGCTTCAGCCAGGAGTGCATCCGCCACATTACAATGCCTTCAAGGAAATTATGCCCCATGCTGTGACGGTAAAGGATCTCAATGTAACAATCAAGGAACTGGAATTGATTGAAAGTGAACTTCACTTGCTATGGGCCAATATGGAAAAGGCAGAGGCCAGTTGCAAAAGGATTGATGACATGCTGAACGAAGGAGTCATCGTTTCTTAGCATTTGCTTTGATAAGCTCGATAGCCGGAAAGGATTTGGTGTTTAAAATGGATACAATCCAGCTTCTTAAAGACTTAAAGCCTCATCCGAGAATCTTGTTCAATGACCGGGAAATAACAGAAATCAAATCCAGAATAGGTATGCACGATTCCGCCAGTGCTATCACTTTCGGTGATATCTGGGAGCAAGTCCAGCTGCAGGCAGAGAAGTACCTCGCTGAGAAGGAGTTCAAGGTGGCGTATCCAAGCTGTGATGTTGTACTCGACATCCCGCTACCGCTTGTTGAGCTGGGTCCTGTAGGGGACCCGCCTGGCTATGTGGACTATCCGTTTTGGACGATGTATTCCAGGGCAATAGAGGAGCGAATTAAGGTGCTGAGCTTTTCTTATGGAATGACAGGGGATATCCGTTACTCTTCAATGATAAGAGAATATTTACTGTCTCTATCTTCTTTTTCAAAATGGTATGAATTCCCGCATCGTGGCGCAGAGGGCAACTTAAGCAATGCGCATTTCCTGTTAGGAGTGGCAATTGGATATGATGCAATATTCAGCACTTTATCGTCTCGGGAAAAGGAGACGATTGAAGAAGCTATTTTTTCAAAGGGACTTCAACCGCTTGAAATCGATTTCGATAATCAGGACAGCCATAATATCATTGCATCCAAGAGAGTATCAATGTTCGTTGGCGCACTAGCAATACTGGAAGTACCGGTATATACGGATCGGGTCAAGCCTTTCCTGGAGAATTCATTTGCGTACATCAGCACTTATTTGGATAACCGATTGAAAGATCCAGAAATTGAAGGCTTATTATATTTGAATGTGGCGGCGCGCCATTTGTTAATGGCGTCTGACATTTTGCAACGGTCTGCTGCAAGGGGTGAGCTGATCAACCATGATTACTTCAGCTTTCTTCCTGATGTTTTTATGTATATGTTAGGCACGGGTGCAGAAGCCAGCTTCGTTAATTTTTCTGATTCATTTTATAAGCTGGATATTTTGTATTGTATGGCTGTGCTTGCGTCGAATCGGAATCATCCTGTTGCAAGTTGGTTTATCCATCGATTTCCAGAGAGGAAGCTGGATTTATTGCTGGATTTTAAAAAGATACCACCCCCTGTGGAACCTGAACAATTTTACAAGCAAAGCTCGAAGGTGTTTCCGGTTATCGGCTGGGCGTCCCTAAGAAGTGGCTGGCAGAGAGCGGATCATCTGCTTGCTTTTAATTCCAGTGAATCTGCAAAAGATCATAACCATTTCGATCAGAATAATTTTGTTCTACATGCTGCGGGAGAATGGCTTATTACGAATCCTGGCTATCAGGATTATGTTGAGGGACCAAGAAGGGAATTCACGCTCGGTACTGTGGGGCATAATAGTATGCTTGTCGATGGCTTAGGGCAAATGCACAGGGGCCGAAGCAGATTGGTAGATTGGTATACTTCAGAAAGATTTTCTTACATTATTGGGGACGCAAGCGCTGCTTATGGTTCGGAGATAATTGGCTGGGAACGGCAAATCATTCACATTGATCAGCGTTATTTTGTGATGTTCGATAAAGTGGAAAAATCGATGCATGAGAGCGAGCTTTCCTTCCTGTTCCATACACCTGTCAGCATCCATGCGGAGGGAGAGATTCTGGGACCTGGAGATCAATCGAACCGAAACACGATTCGCTTTACTGGTGAGAAAGCTGCAGCAGAGATTTCTGTTTGTTATCCTTCTGATGCAAAAAAGGTGGTTACCAAATATCCAGGAGCAGAGCAGTATGGGGCTTGTCTGCAGGTTAGGCTCAAAGAGAGTGATAAGTTTCAGAATCTCATTACCTTAATTAGGCCATGTGGATCAGAAAACAAGAATGAACTAAGCTATGAATTATCCCGTTCGGGTCCGCTTTTTGATCTGAAGGTAACAGACCCAGACTTGGGGATAACGGATTATCTGCTAGTTAATGAGGAGAAAACAGCTGTTTATCAATCTAGTAAAGACAATCAAATAAAGATAAAAGCAGAACAAGGATGGGTTTCGCTTGCTCATAATGAGAAAACGCCTATTAAATTCGCAATCGTGAATGGCAAAGAATTAATTATGAATGAAACTGTCCTCATACATTCTAGTGAAAACATATGTGTGTCTGGCTTTTTATACGAAGAATCTGCAAAAGTAAAAATAGAACAGCTTCAGAATGGGAAAGTATATATTCTAGCGGCTAACCCTCACTGTATCTTGCTTAACGGTAATTCTCCAAAAGAGAATCAGGTACTCTGGGATGCGGAAAAAGGTGTTCTAGAGATTGATTTGTCACAGGGTATCTATGAATTGGAGTTATTTTTCCAGGCAGTCTAGTAAAAAGAAAGAAGCTATTGTAAGATGAGAATAGTCAGATTATTTACACATCTGGTTATTTTTTGAAAGGGTGACACACCGATGGACTTAACAGGATGGAAGGGTGGTCTCTACCGATATGGAAACTGGGCTATGAAACTGGCTTTCTTGAATTTGCTCTGGCTTGGTGGAATATTGTTTGGCGCTGTTCTTGCAGGTGTTTTTCCCTCAACTGTTGCCATGTTTGCTGTCATCAGGAAATGGAGGCAAAATGGGGATGTGGAGCTGCCTTTGTACCTTCATTTTAAAGAGGAGTATAAGCGTGAGTTTCTAAAAGCCAACCTTTATGGCTATGTCTGGCTCATCATCGGGGTGATTCTGTATGTAGACCTTCTGTTTTTCCGCGGCATTCCGTATTTATGGGGCACTCTTTTTTCGTTCTTCTTTTTTATCCTTGGCGTGTTCTATCTTGCAGCCCTGCTATTTGCTTTTCCTGTCTATGTCCAATATGATTTGCGGATGCTCCAATATATCAAGAACTCGATATTAATTGCACTTTCGAACCCTATATATTCTGTACTCATGGCCCTGGGGTTTTATTTCCCATACTATTTGATGATCAAAATTCCAGGCCTTTTACCTTTTTTTGGTGGGAGTTTAATTGCTCTGCCATTAATGAGTCTCTCTTTAAGGCTGTTTGAGCTCCTGGATCAAAAAGCACAGGAATAAAAGATTTGAAAATAAATATTGAATTTTCTTAAAATTTGTATTATTGTTACTTTATAAATACATGTCATATACATGTATTAGTTACAAGATGCTCTTGCAGAAAATACATACGAGAAAGGGGAGCTAGTTATTGGAAGTCAAGCACAATCCTGAATATGAATCTTCCCCGGACCTTCACAATAAAATAAAACCCGATACAAGCTGGAGTAAATTTAAAAAGAAACTATGGCGTGACCGATATTTAATCCTGCTTCTCTTGCCAGGTGTTTTGTTTTTCTTGATCTATCGCTATATTCCCATGGCTGGACTTTTACTAGCTTTTAAGGATTATAGTCCATTTCGGGGCTTTGCCGACAGCCCATGGGTAGGGCTTAAGTATTTCCAATTGATATTTGAGGATAAAGAGGTTGTAAGGGTCATCTGGAATACGCTGCAAATATCGATGCTGCAAATTATCTTTGCGTTTCCAATCTCCATCGCACTTGCATTGATGCTGAACGAGTTGCGCAGTCAGCTGCTTAAACGTTTTTTACAATCAGTTGTTTACATGCCCCATTTCTTATCATGGGTTGTTGTAGTAGGTATTACGGTCATCTTTTTAAGGAGTGAAGGTTTGATCAATAGCTTTATCGTTAATGTTCTTGGAATGAATGCTTTGCCTTTCTTAACAGATCCAGCATGGTTTAAACCGTTGATTGTGCTCCAAATTATCTGGAAGGAATCTGGCTGGGGAACGATCATTTTTTTGGCAGCGCTATCAGGCATAAGCCCGCATTTATATGAAGCGGCAGTGATGGATGGGGCGAATCGGTGGAGGCAGATCTGGCACATTACGCTGCCTGCTCTCAAGAGCACGATCATCATCATGCTGATTCTGCGTCTAGGGAATGTTATGGACAGCGGTTTTGAACAAATCTTCCTGATGCTCAATCCATTCAATATGGAGTCCGGAAACGTCCTCGATACCTTCGTTTATTTTAAAGGGATCCAGCAAGCAAACTACAGCTTTGCGACCGCTGTCGGATTATTCAAAGGAGTAATCGGCCTTATACTGGTCGTGATGGCGAACCGGTTGGCGAAACGCTTTGGAGAAGAGGGTCTATATTAACGTGCATAGGAGGGGATAGTCATGTATAAAACTTCAGCCGGAGAGAAAGCTTTTGATGGCGTAAATATTATTTTGCTAGTAATCATATCTGCAACAATGATCTTCCCATTCTTTTATATCTTCGCTGTTTCATTTTCAAGTCTCAGCGACTTTCTAGAAAATGATCTACTTTTATGGCCAAAGGACTGGGTAACCGATGCTTACACCTTCATCCTCGGATCTGACCAATTCATCCGGTCAATCTTCGTCACGATTTACATCACGGTGGTCGGGACGTTCGTCAACCTGGTGTTCACTTCGACTATGGCTTACGGATTGACGAGGGGAGTTTACGGGCAGCGAGCGATACTTTTCCTTGTACTTTTTACGATGCTATTCTCAGCCGGGATGATCCCAACCTATATGATTGTAAAAGCTACAGGCTTGCTTAATACATGGTGGGCTTTAATCATTCCTGTTGCCATCAGCCCATTTAATTTAATTATCATGAGGCAGTTCTTTTTGGGGATACCGGAAGAACTCAAGGAAGCGGCCATCATTGATGGTGCCAACGATATTCAGATTTTTACGAAAGTGATTTTACCATTATCAAAACCAGCGCTGGCCGCATTCGGGCTCTTTTATGCGGTCGGCCACTGGAACAGTTATTTTACAGGCATTCTTTACTTGAATGATCCTGCAAAATGGCCGATCCAGGTCATCTTAAGACAGATTGTCATTGTGAATGAACCAAACGCCGCACTCGGCGCCCACGAAATGATGGAGTCATTACCTCCACCAGAAACGGTACAAATGGCAGCTATCCTTTTAGCGACCATTCCAATATTAATTGTTTATCCATTTCTGCAAAAACACTTTGCTAAAGGAGTGATGCTGGGTTCTGTAAAAGGCTGATGAATTTGGATGCGTGCCTTCGGAAGTGTTGATTTGAATATAAAATAGAAGCTGGAGGGGTTAATTTGAGGAGAAAAAATCTTTTAGTCAGTTTTTTGAGTCTTTCACTTAGCTTGTCGTTAATTGGCTGTACATCGGAAGAAACAAAGGGCGATACCGATAAGAAGGATAAGGATGAAAAAGATAGTGTCGTCGATCCGTTTGACCACAGCAAAAAGTATGACATTTCTGGGATGACATTCCGCTTCGGTGATCCACCGCCAGCAAAAAGCCCTGGTTTGGATATGATTAATGAGAAATTTAATGTAAACTTCAAGCCTGAAATCATTCCGCAGGGTGATTATGCAGAAAAATCTTCCGCTATTGTTGCTTCAGGAAGTATGCCTGATCTTGTTGGATTCCAGGCAAATGATACAAGATTTTATCAGTGGGCCAAGGAAGGCGCATTCTTGCCATTAGATGATTACCTGAAACATTACCCAACACTTTCAAAAATACCAGATCATGTTTACGATGCTTTTAAAGTAAATGGCAAGATTTATGGTATCCCGCGTTATTCAAATGAATATCCGCTCGTGCCAATCATCCGTAAAGACTGGCTGGACAACTTAGGGCTTGAGGTTCCTACTAGCTATGAGGAGCTGGAAGATGTCGCGGTTGCTTTTACAAAAAATGACCCAGATAAAAACGGTAAAAATGATACTTACGGCCTTGCAATAGGAGAAAATATCAACCCGAACTTCAATATGGGTGCTTACTGGGATTTCGGTGCCTGGTACCATAAGAATGAAGACGGCGATTATATCCCGGGCATGATTTCCGAGGGACGCAAGGACTTGATCCAATTCTTCGCCAACCTTTATAAAGAGGGAGCGATGACGAAGGATTTCGCGGTGCTGAATTGGGCAGATACGAATAATGAATTCTACTCGGGCAAAGCTGGGATCTTTGTCGGCGGTGTGTCCGGGATGAGTGAAGATTATATGTCTGGTTTATTAGCCATCCATCCAGATGCAAAATTTGTGGCGCTTCCTCCGTTCAAAGCTCCTGATGGGTCTCAAGGCTTTACAATGGGATCAGGAAATTCAGGAATCATGGCACTTAATGCCAAGCTTGCCGATGATGAAGGAAAAATCTACAGAGCACTTGAAATCGTGGATGTAGGGAAGACATTCTTCCCGAGAGAAGAAAGGAATCCACAAAAACAGGATTTCGACTGGATGTGGGGTAAAGAAGGAACAGGCTATAACATGGAAGGAGACCAGCCAGTCCGTGTGCCAAACTTCTCCTCCGACGGTCTTGCTCCATCTACCTATTTCTTAGATAACAGGGAACATGTACCATCTGATGCAAAAATTCGCTATGCAGATGATTATAAGTTAGCAGAAATGAAAGACTTGGTGAATTCCTTACAAGATATGTTCGAATCAAATGAGATGTTTATCAACCCTGTTAATGGAGTCATTTCACAAACAGACCAGGAAAAGGGAACAGACCTGATGCAGTTCCTTATGAATGAACAAGCTAAAATGATCGCTGGCCAAAGGCCTGTCTCTGACTGGGATAAACTAGTCGACGAATACCTCCAACGTGGAGGAGCAGCCATCATCAAGGAAACAAACCAAGGAATAAAAGACAAAGGCTACGAAGATGTGCAGTGGAAATAAATAAGGATAAAAAGGATATAGGAGATATCGAGACCCGCTAATAATGACTGGGTTAAGGACTTCTTGGATAGATAATTCTATCTAATTTAGATAAAAATCTCTGAATGGCGATATTGTTTTGAAGAGAGGGGAGCAGAGCTCCTCTCTCTTTCATTATTGAAGGATTCTGCGGCGGATTAGTTAAAAGTGAAGTAGGATGGATATCTTTGATACAACAAAGGAACGGTTCCGTGCGTTTCCGTTCCTTTAGAACTTATTTAAGTCCCAAATGATCCTTCAGCTCACTTTGAACTCTTTGTCTCTCTTCTTCCTCTACAATAAGATAGTAGATTTTATCAATCTTTGTTCCTGTTCCGTTTAATTGCAGCTGCTGCATGTCTTTGCCTGCATTTTTATAATGTTGTTGGATATCTGTCATTTCTTCGAATGTCATGTTTGTTTTGACGTTCTTTCCTAGGGCTTCAAAAATATCATCAAATCTTGTGAGTGAACTGAAGCTGGCACCTTTTCTAATAACACCTTGAATGACTTCTCTTTGCCTTTGCTGGCGGCCGAAATCATTATTTGGATCTTGCTTTCTCATTCTGACGTAGGATAGAGCTTCCTTTCCGTCAAGCGTGATTTCGCCTTCAGGGTAGTTGTGTCCGCCGGCGGAGAAAGCCAAATTATTGTGAACATCGACTCCACCCACGGCATTTACAATGTCTTCAAAGCCTTCCATATTCACCTGAATATAGTAATCTATCGGGATATCGAGGAATTCTTCTACTGTGTCGATGGACATTTCCACTCCGCCAAATGCATAGGCGTGATTGATTTTGTCCTCAAATCCTTTTCCGATAATTTCTGTTCTTGTATCACGGGGAATGCTTAACATTTTTGTCGAATTGAGTTCCGGGTTTACAGTCAGTACAATCATTGTATCTGACCGGCCTTTATCGCCCGGGCGCTCGTCTACTCCCAGCATCAGAACAGAAAAAGGCTCCTTATTTTCAATAGTGACTTTCTGATCCCTCTTACTGGATTGATCCCTGTTAATCGGCTGGTGCATTGTCTCCACTGCATCTGTGAGGGAAGAGTACACATTATAGATGTACGCCCCTATAGCAATCATCAGTAAAAAGAAAACAATACCAGTAATTCGCAGCCATTTTCTCTTTTTCTTTCCTGTATGTTTTTCTGCTCTCACATTTTAACCCCCTGAAAAATAAATACAACTACATACTTCGTGAAGGGTAGTAAAGCTTTGTCCACTACCCAGGAATTGCTATTTTTCCAGTGGCACGGTTGTTTCGGTACCACCTTCTACGATAATGACGCTCTCTAAATTTTTGGATTCTGCTTTATCAATTTGGATTACAAATGTTCTTGGTGTGGCGTCATCAGTGCAATTGCCGTCTGGGGTGGCAATTGTTATTTTCATAATTTCAGAGTCTGGTTCGACCTTTTCAATCTCGGATGGGCAACTTCCAGATTCGTGGAGTCCTATAAAGAAAACATTTTTCTCCTTAAAGTGAGTTTCAGGTGCCTGCCTTATTAATTCATATAACATCCAAAAATCCTCAAAATCTGATTGGTTATCTGCCATCCTTACTAGATATTGATAGTGAGGTGTTTCTTCTCGTTTAAATGCCAGTTCATGCATGTTTTCAGGCAAGGATTTTTCGTTGGCGACCATGTCGTAGTATTGTTGATTATTTATAGGATCATTGCTGCAGCCATATAACCATAATAGTGATGAAAATAAAGCGAATAGAAGTGGCAGTATGGTGGTTTTCAATGTCATCACCCTTTCTAAATAAATTAGACGGTAATAAACACTAAAGGTTTCTCATTTTTCAAACACAAAATGGTCTGTTGTAATTAGGAATATCTTGGTGGTAGTAATACCATCAGTTTCTTTTTCTAAAAGCTTTAAAGACTTGAGACGCTTTTCTACATTCCTAATTGTATGAAAAAGAAATTCGGTAATTGCTACTATTGAGCAGAAGATTTAATTAACTAAATATTCTATCTGTTATTGTTTCTCTCTGATAAAATAAAATTGTGCTTTATTAAGAACAGTTGGAGGGGAATACTATGATTCTTACAAAGAAGTTTGCCAGTGTATTGCTGACGGGGACATTGTTATTAGGCTTACCTGGTGGAGCATTTGCAAAGCCGGAAAAGAAAGTGGCAGATTTAACAGTACTAGGTGATTCTTTGGCTGCAGGACAGACTCCATATCGTGAAATTGGTTCGGGATATGGGGATTATTTAAAAGCAAGGTTTGAACAATCTCAATACAAAGGGGATTTAAATAAACATGGTGTCTCAGGATATGTTTCCAGTCAGTTATTAAAAGATGTGCTGACAAACACAGATGTCATACAATCCATAGAAGATGCAGAATTCATCGTGATGGACATTGGGGCAAATGATCTTTTGAGGGAGCTGGGATCGAACGATCTTGTGAAAATCCAGGCAGCCTTGGTAGGAGTGCAGAACAATTTAAACCAAATTTTAAAAACAATAGATGAATTAAACCCAAATGTCGATGTCTATGTAATGGGGTATTACAACCCATTCCAACACATGCCGGAGGAGCAGCAAGCATCCTTGATGCCATTGCTGGAGAATTTGAACCAAACGATTGAGAAAGCTTCCGAAGATAACGGTGACACTTTTGTTCCAACTGAGAAAATAATCGCAAAACGTTATCAAGAATACCTTCCTAATCCAGCTGATATACATCTTAGCGAGGAAGGCTATAAAATAGTGGCGAAAGAGTTCTGGAAAGCGATAGATGGTAACCTGAAGTAGTCTGAGTGCCTGGCTAAATACAGCCAGGCATTTTTTTGAAATGAATTTTGATCTGTATTCTACTCACTGGTTGTATTTTGAATTGTTAGGATAATAGGTCTTAATGTGATAGATGATCGATCCATCCGCTTCGACGGTATAGTCAATGTCCTCTGTTTCAAATATCCCTATTAATTTATTCCTCTCCAATTGCCTTTTTACATTCAGTTCATTTATATGCTGGGTAAGCTCTCCGTTGTATGTACTATTTGTCTTTGCAAGTACTTCAAGATACGTAATAATGAATAGACGTTTTTCCATGATTTCCAAGAATGATTGTTTGTGGGATTTGAATGCGGAAGGGACCTTTAACTTTTCAGCTTTCAGCAAAAGGACGTTAAGAGAGGTTTTATCTTGTTGTAAAGAGGCTAAGTCAACAGCTGAAGGAAATGGTGTTACGGTTAAATGGTGATTTAAAAGGGCGTCACTTTTCTCGGTATATTCGCGGTGCGCCTCCAGGTACTTGAAAATTCTATCATGCTTATTAACGATCAAGTCATTGTAAATCTTGGTTGGAATAGTAGAAAACATAATGGCAAATAGGACGATTCCGGCCAAACTGTAGGTCCACCATGGCCTGTTACTTTTCTCTTTTCTGTTAACGGGAAAATAGATGCTTTCCTGTTCAAAATTCAAGCCGTCCCGATTGAGCTTATTCATTTCCTTTTTAAAATGTTTCTGTGCAGGAGTTGCCATCTAAAACACCCTTTGGATAATTTTTCTAAAACTTACCTTTATATTAATCCTTATGGGGGTATTACTCAATAAGAATTTGTCGGATTTTACCTATCTAACGTTAAATTTGTCGTATTGACCCGGGAACGGACAAACAGTAATAGTATCCTGTTTAGAGAGGGAATTACTAACCTTGCTTCCAATCTATCAGGCAAAATGGTCTTTGGCTTTTGAAGTGCTTACTACTCTAATTCCTGAACTGATTATCACCTGCTCACTTTGGCTAGGCTGTGGTTGAAGAGGGTGATTAGATGTTGGATTTTCAACTGATATTCGGGCTGGATAAGCTCATGCATTTCTTGGGTTTTGCGGGTGTTTCAGTGTTAATAGGAATATTCATTTTAATAATCTCAGGTCCTGATTGCGTAAAACAACAGTTAAAGATTGTATGGTTTTCTCTGGTGACGGTCGGAATCATTGAGGAGTACCGACAGTTTCTGGACCCTAGCAGAAGTGCTGAGTTTTTGGATGCAGTGGCAAATATTGCAGGGGTAAGTATGGGAATTGGTATTACATTAGGGTTGTCTTATTTGTTTGCTAATAAGAAGAGGGTTCTTTCAAGTGTGTTTCATGTTTACCCAATATTCTTGATGATACTGTTAGTAGGTTTGCTATATATTAATGAAAGGCCTTTCTTAAAAATGGAAGTGTCCTTTCAAGAACGGGTCAGGAGCCTGGCGGCGTTGATTGGTTTTTAGGAGGTATTGAAAAAGCGGAGGCACCATTCTCCGCTTTTTTCATACTCTTATAAACTTGGTGAATAGGCAGTTTGCGGAATGTTATTATATTCAGCCGCGTCCAGCTTCTCCACTGAGCCATCAACCACTCCGTTGATGATTCCATATAGGCCGGTTTCTACTGCTTTGACCAGCTGGCCTTTTTTCTTTTGCCCCAAAGAGTGCGATTGGCCTCTTACTTCGAAAAGGACTGTGCCGCTTCCGTTCAACGCGAAGCTTCCAAGGGCAGTTCCTGGGAGATCCAAGTTTTGTTGATAAAGGGTGATATTGTTGAATGGTGAGTTTTCACCAAGTGACTGCAGCGCGTTATAGGCGGCAAGATTCAGTTGCTTGGAAAACTCGAAATTATAGTTGTCCTTGTACTCAGCGTACTTAGCGCCTTCTGCTGTGTTCGGATCCGGAACAAAGTCTGCTGAGAGGGACATAGTGACAAGGTCGTCTGTTCCTTCAACATAATATTGGCCCTGGTGGTGAAGGTCGATGAAGACATCCACTTTGCCGAACTCTGCCTGGAGTTTTTTATACACATCACGCACTGTTTGTGATTCAGGAGTGATGTACCAGCCGGCTTTACTTGATGTGCCTGGGAAATCTTCTGCCTGCGGAACATAATCAAGGTCTGGATTAAAGTCCCGGTTTACGTCAAATCCAGGACGGTCATTGTAGTCCCTATCCTGGATGATGCGGTTGTTATAGTAATTCCAGGCAGGAGACGCTGCATCTGCAAGCTGAGGGAAATCCTCGACGACTTCTTCCCATGACATATCATTGCCGCGGCGGTCCAGCTCGGATGCATCAGGGTTCATTTTTGGCAAAGTGACGAGAGTGATTTCCTCGCGGATTTTTTGAGCTTCAGGTGAATTGCTCGATCCCAGGTATTGAAGCATGCTGAGCAGCGCCTCTGTTCCAGTGCTCTCATTGCCATGGATCTCGCTTTCAATCAGGACTACTTTTTCTCCGGTCCCGACTCTTGCCTGGTAAATATCCCTTCCCTGGTTTGATTGTCCGACAACCTCCAAGGCGACTTTTCCCTGGCTGTTCGCTTCGATTTGCTGCAGTCGTTTGACCATTTCCGCATAGTCTGTAAATCCATTGACTGAATAAACCTGATTTTCGTTATAGAGTTTCCCGTTTGGCGAGTTGGTTGCCAGCGTTGGTGTGGCAAGGGCAGTACATAATGCCAATACACTTAGTCCGATGATTACTTTATTTTTCTTCATTAACACATCGCTCCTTTAACTAATAAAAGTAATTTCCTAGCTATTTTAATAGGGTTAATAGGGGAATGTTGTTGTAATTTGTCGAATATTTCGACTTTCGAAATAAATGAGAGGAACGAACTAGGAAACCTTGGGATATTGGTAGTTTTGATTTAGAAACAAGAGAAGAGGAGGGTATATCTATTTTCCTGTATTTTTGAATTGGAGCAACATTGGTTTGATAGAAAGGGATTGCAAGTATGTGACGACACAGCTTTGATAAGTCATAATTGAATAGAATGGGAGAGTTTTGTTGGGAGGATTTGAGTTGAAGCTAAAAGGCTTTGAGATTGTAATAGTAATTATGACAATTATAATCTTTGGTGTTTCTGTATTCATTGCTTTTAGGTCTGCTATCGACCTGTTCTATAATAAGTACGAAGGGTATGTGGCATTTACCGAAGTGGAAGACGATCGTTATATTGTGCTGGTTATTAAAGATATAACAAAAGAGGAAATTGAAGCATATACAGATGCTGCCGAATTAGATCATATTGCACAGCAAGATGCGAGGGATTATGGAACAAGAGGCAACTACTTTTCAATAAATCGAAGAGATTTCGAGAAGCTTAAAAAAGGGCAGAAAGTCGAAATCTACTATAAAGAGCAGGCAGCAGTAGATATATGGGGAGCTACCATAAAAGCTTCGAAGATTAAAATTACAGAAGAGTGAATTGAAGACTTTAGCACACCACCGCACTGGGGGTCTGACCCCCGTTGCGGTGGTGTGGTGAAGTGTTTGGCTTTGTCTGATCCTACTTAGTCAATCGTCTAGACAAACAAAATGGCGGTTGTTAAGATTAGGGTGGTTAACTATAATTCGGGAACTCTCGTCTCTTTTTTATAAGCCGGCAGTAATTTCTTAATCCTGAACTATGGGAGGAAAGGTAATGAGGAAAATTAAATGGGGAATTTTAAGTACGGCGAACATTGCTCAAACACAGGTCATTCCTGCGATTCAAAGATCGGCTATAGGAGAGGTTGAAGCGATTGCCAGTTCTAGCGGCAAAGCGGTAGAGGTGGCGGTGGAGCTGAATATTCCAAGAGTATATGATACCTACGAAGAGCTGCTGGGAGACCCGAATATTGATGCTGTCTATATTCCTCTGCCTAACAATCTCCATCGAAAATGGGTCCTCGAAGCAGCAAAACACGGGAAGCATATTCTATGTGAAAAGCCGGCGGCGTTAACAGCCGAAGAAATGGTCGAGATGGAAAGGTACTGCAAGGAACAGGATGTTTTATTTATGGAAGCCTTCATGTATCAATTTCATCCTCAGCATGAGCGTGTCAAGGAGATCATCGCGTCTGGAGAAATTGGCGAGGTAAAGCTGATGCGAAGCAGCTTCTCTTATTACATGGTTGACCGTGAGACGAACATCCGCATGAATAAAAGCTTGGGCGGGGGCAGTATCTATGATGTTGGCTGCTATTGCATCCATAGCATGCGGTTTATTTTAGGAGCTGAACCTGTAAAAGTCCATGTACATGGCAGACTGGATCCGGAGACAGGTGTAGATGTTTCAGCTGTGGCTTATCTGGAATTCGACCAGGGTATTCAGGGTGTTTTTGATTGCAGCTTTGAAGCAAACTTCAGACAGGAATTTGAGGTGGTGGGCACTAAGGGGAGGATTCTGGTACCCAGAGCTTTCCGTCCGGATGTAGAGGGTGGTGTTGGGTTGGTTATAGTTGAATCTGACGGCCAGCAAAGAACTGAACAGGTTGATGGAGATATCTATTTATACGAGATAGATCATCTTTCCGAAGCGATTCTCGAAAAGAAACCTCTGAGCTATCCAGCAGAAAAAACCATCGCCAATATGCGTGTCATTGATGCCTGCTACTCATCTTTAGAAAAGAAAGAAGAAGTTACTATATAAGCAATCAAAACCAGAAAGTTACTAGAACAAGAAAGTCCGTCCCTTTGTCTCCGTAAGAAAAGTTAGTTTAATCGGTATACAAAGTAGATGAACTTCGTTTATAATTTGAATAGATCTTAAAATGAACATGGAGGTTATCAGTGTGAAAAATTCTAAGCAGAATGAACCTTTAGTTACGCATATTTTTACGGCAGATCCTTCCGCGCATGTTTTTGAAGGGAAGCTTTATATTTATCCTTCACATGATCTTGATCATGATGAGCCTTCGAATGATAATGGTGACCAGTATAAAATGGAGGATTACCACGTCCTTTCCATGGAAGATGCTGATGCTCCATGTATTGACCATGGGGAAGTGCTTCATCTAAAAGATATCCCTTGGGCAAGCAAGCAGCTATGGGCTCCGGATGCTGCTTATAAAAACAATACGTATTATTTATTTTTCCCGGCACGGGACCAGGAAGGGATCTTCAGAATTGGTGTGGCGACGAGCCAAAGTCCTGCAGGGCCTTTCAAACCTGAGCCAAATTATATTCCTGGCAGCTTCAGCATCGACCCGGCGGTGTTAGTGGATGAGGATGAAAAAGCTTATGTTTATTTTGGCGGCCTCTGGGGAGGACAGCTGGAAAAGTGGCAGACAGGCACGTTCCTACCTGATGCTGAAGGCCCGGCACCGACGGAACCTGCTTTAGGACCAATCGTTGCTGAATTAACCGATGATATGTTGAATTTTAAAGGGGAACCACAGGAAATTTCCATTGTCGATGAAGAGGGCAATCCGATTCTTGCAGGTGATGAGGACCGCAGATATTTTGAAGGGCCATGGGTCCATAAGTACAATGGTCTTTACTATCTTTCTTATTCAACAGGTACGACTCATAAAATTGTTTACGCTGTCAGCGAGAATCCACAAGGGCCATTTGTATATAAAGGCACGATTCTTACACCTGTCAGCGGCTGGACAACCCACCATTCGATTGTTGAATTCAAAGATAAGTGGTATTTGTTCTATCATGACTGCTCGATGTCTGGCGGCGTGAACCACAAACGTTCTGTGAAATTCACGGAACTAAAATATAATGAAGATGGAACGATCCAAACGATCGATCCTTATGCTGATCGATAAAATTCTACAGAGAAAAACCCGATTCAAAGCTGAATCGGGTTTTCATTTTATCAAGTCTATGCTTCTCCTGCTTTTATAAAATGGTCAACGACAAAAGCAGATACGCCCAGGGCAGTTGAATATTTTCCAAGCTTTGAGAACTCTAGTTGCATCTCCTTTTGGTGGTATGCAAGTGTATGATTCTCAATCGTCGTAAGGATTGGTTCCTCAATCCATTCTCTTAACAGAGCTAAACGGTTTCCGATGATCACCTGGTCAGGATTGAAGGTATTAATGATGTTATTGATCCCGAACCCTAAGTACTGTCCAATCTTTTCAAAAAGATCGATTGCTGATTTTTCTCCGTTTTTAGCATGCTCGATCAAGGACTCCAATGAGTCAATATTTTCTCCAGCCATTTCAAGAAGGGCGTTTTCAGAAGCATAGGCTTCCCAGCACCCTCTGCTGCCGCAGTTACAGCGTTTACCGTTCAATTCTATAATCATATGGCCCATTTCACCTGAAAATCCACTTTTCCCCTGGTACAGCTCTGTGTTTAAAATAATTCCTACGCCGATACCGATTCCGGCACTGACATAAAGGATATTTTCATAGTCCTGGCCTGCCCCAAACTGCTGCTCGCCGACCGCTCCGGCATTTGCTTCATTTTCGATGATGATTGGCACGTTAAATATTCTTTCCAGGTCTTCTTTTAATTGGATGTTAGTCCAGCCTAAATTTGGAGCAAGCAGGACTGATCCTTCTTTGTTCACAATTCCAGGGACACCTACTCCAATTCCGACAATGCCATATCGGCTGTTAGGCATATCATCCATCAGGGATTGAATCATTGTTTGGACAGTGCTGATAATAGAAGAATAGGAGGTCCGATTCACATTTTGGCTTTTCTCAACGATAATCTTCCCTTTTAAATCCGTTAACACTGCCAGGATATAATTGACGCCAATATCAACACCAATTGCATAGCCAGTACTCCTGTTGAAATGGAGGATGACCGGTCGCCTGCCGCCGCTTGAAATCCCTGGGCCAGATTCGTAAATCAGTTCATCCTCTAATAATTCAGTGACTAAAGAAGAAACGGTCGTCTTATTCAAGCCTGTTACATTGGCAATGTCTGCTCTGGAGATTGTCTCTTTTTCAATGATCAGACTCAGGACAAGTGCTTTATTATTTTTCTTTACAACATGCTGATTCCACGTTAAGGTTCCCACTGATTTATAGCTCCCTTATTTAATAGTAATTTTATTTTATCATAATCTTAGTTTGCCAAACATACAAACTTTGGAGGTATCGTAGCTAGTGTAACTTAATTTTAAGTATGAGTTCTGGGTTAGTAAAAGAAAACTGAAGGGTTTTATCCATCATATCTTAAATTTTCTTCACAAAATCTTAGTTTATCAGATAGACAAACTAAGTATCTGGTGCTATAATTTGAATTGTAACAGGAGAAAAGATATTTTATAAAACAAAATTTTGTAAGCATTTACATGAATGGTTTCTAAACAAAATCCAGGGAGGAATTACGGCATGGCTTATTTTGAATCAGTGAACAAAATCCAATTTGAAGGTCCACGCTCCAACAATCCTTTTGCATTTAAATATTATAATCCAGAAGAAAAGATCAATGGAAAAACAATGGAGGAACTTCTTCGTTTTTCTGTAGCTTACTGGCATACATTCACGGCTGATGGCACAGATCCATTTGGTGTTGGGACTGCAATCCGTTCATGGGACCGGTTCGATGGCATGGATTTGGCAAAAGCACGCGTTGAGGCTGCGTTTGAACTTTTTGAAAAATTGAATGTTCCTTTCTTTGCTTTTCACGATGTGGATATCGCTCCTGAGGGCAGCACTTTAAAAGAAACAAACGAAAACCAGGACGCAATTGTTTCCATGATTAAAGATTATATGAAAACTAGCAAGACGAAATTGCTCTGGAACACGGCTAATATGTTCACGAATCCAAGATATACTCATGGTGCTGCAACTGCTCCAAATGCTGATGTTTTTGCATATTCTGCAGCGAAGGTGAAAAAAGGCCTTGAAGTAGCGAAAGAGCTTGGTGCACAAAACTATGTATTCTGGGGCGGCCGTGAAGGCTATGAAACACTGCTCAATACGGACATGAAGCTTGAGCAGGACAACCTGGCCCGTTTCTTCCATATGGCAGTCGACTATGCAAAAGAGATCGGCTTGAATGTACCATTCCTGATTGAGCCAAAACCAAAAGAGCCAACTAAACACCAATATGACTTTGATGTTGCTACTGGTCTAGGATTCTTGCAAAAATACGATCTGACAGACTACTTCAAGTTCAATATTGAAGCGAACCACGCTACACTTGCCGGCCATACTTTTGAGCATGAACTTAGAACGGCTCGCATTAACGGAATGCTTGGTTCAGTAGATGCGAACCAGGGCGATACACTGCTAGGCTGGGATACAGATGAATTCCCAACAGATTTGTATACTAATACACTGGCAATGTATGAGATCTTGAAAAATGGCGGCTTGGGAAGCGGCGGCTTGAACTTTGATGCTAAAGTAAGAAGAGGTTCTTTCGAGCAGGAAGATCTTTTCCACGCCCACATTGCAGGAATGGATGCATTTGCAATCGGCCTGAAAGTAGCAAACAAATTAATTGAAGATAAGGTTCTTGATAGCTTCGTTGAAGAACGTTACAGCAGCTATACAACAGGAATCGGCTTAAGGATCGCAGAAGGTAAAACAAACTTCCGTGAACTTGAAGAATATGCTCTTCAGTTAACCGAGATTAAAAACCAGTCTGGCAGAACAGAACGCTTAAAAGCAGTGATCAATCAATACCTTCTGGAAACACTTTAATTCGTAAAAGTATAATTTAAACTTAAGCATTGGGGTTGTCTAAATAACGAAGTGGTAAATCCTCGCTGTGAGGACCGGCCCTGTTAGACAGCCCCATTTCTATAGAATAGGAGGATCTAGGGTGAAATACGTCATCGGAGTGGATCTTGGCACAAGTGCCGTTAAAATACTGCTGGTCAATCCAAGTGGAGAAGTGTGTAAGGAAGTTTCTAAATCATACCCCCTTATCATTGAAAAATCTGGTTACAGTGAACAAAACCCTGAAGAATGGGTTGAAAAAACCACGGAGGGTCTTGCTGAACTTTTAGATCAATTTGATGGAGATGCCGCTGAAATTGAAGGCATCAGTTTTTCCGGGCAAATGCACGGACTTGTTTTATTGGACGAAAACCATCAGGTATTACGGAATGCGATTTTATGGAATGATACAAGAACAACGCAGCAATGTGAGGAGATTTACAGTGTTGTTGGCAAGGAGCGGCTGTTAGAGGTAACAAAGAATCCTGCATTGGAAGGATTCACCTTGCCAAAGATCCTCTGGGTAAAAGAAAATGAACCGCAAGTATTTAAAGGTGCCAGCACTTTTTTGCTGCCTAAGGATTATTTACGCTATCGTATTACCGGGGAGATTCAGATGGAATACTCGGATGCTGCCGGGACTTTGCTGTTGAACGTGGCTGAGCGTCAATGGAGCCAGGAAATCCTCGATGCATTTGGTCTTTCTCCTGAGTTCTGCCCGCCATTGGTGGAATCCCATGAAGTCGTTGGCAGTCTTTCACCTGAATTCTCGAAGGCAACCGGGTTAACGGAAGGAACAAAAGTGTTTGCTGGCGGTGCAGATAATGCATGCGGTGCGATTGGCTCCGGGATTTTAACGGAAGGAAAAAGCTTATGCAGCATCGGCACCTCGGGTGTTGTTCTATCTTATGAAGAAAGAAATGACCTCGATTTTGCAGGAAAGGTTCATTATTTTAACCATGGGGAAGAGAATGCTTATTACACAATGGGCGTGACGCTGGCAGCCGGTTACAGTTTAAGCTGGTTCAAGGATACTTTTGCAAAACAGGAGGCTTTTGACGAGTTCTTAGAGGGAGTGAATGAAGTACCAGCCGGCAGCAACGGTCTGTTATTTACTCCTTATATCGTCGGGGAGAGAACACCGCATGCTGACTCCGCCATTCGCGGCAGCTTTATTGGCATCGATGCTTCACACGAGCGCAAGCACTTTGCACGGGCAGTGCTTGAGGGAATCACATTCTCTCTAAATGAGTCCATTGAAATTTTCAGAAGCAGCGGAAAGACGATTGATGCTATCATCTCCATCGGCGGCGGAGCCAAAAACGAAACATGGCTGCAAATGCAGGCAGATATTTTCAATGCGAAAATTGAAAAGCTGGCAAGTGAACAGGGGCCTGGAATGGGAGCCGCCATGCTCGCTGCATACGGCTGCGGCTGGTTCCCATCACTGAAGGATTGTGCAAAAGCATTCATTCAAGTCTCTAAAACCTATGAGCCAATTCCTGCAAATGTTGAACAATATAAGAAGCTCTTTTCGATTTATCAGAATGTATACACACAGACCAAGACGCTTAATGACCAGTTAAAAGAATTCAGAAGATAAATTTGAATCCCCACTTAATGTGGGGCTTTCTTTTAAAAGAGAGGAGGATCTGAATGGAAGTTTCGAAAGAAAAATTCGGGCAGATCGGCAGCCATCCTGTGCATTCCTTTACTTTGAGAAATGACCATGGCATGGAAGTGACGGCCATTAATTATGGCTGTATTATCACGAAAATGATTGTTCCCGATCGAGATGGAAAATTTGAGAATATTGTTCTCGGCCATGACACACTTGATGAATATCTGAACGACCCTTACTTTCTCGGTGCTGTTGTCGGGAGGGTGGCAGGACGCCTCAAAGGCGGCAGTTTTGAACTGGCTGGTAAGAATTTCACTCTGGCCCAAAACGATAACACCAACCATCTCCATGGCGGATTGAAGGGCTTTGACAAGGTGGTATGGGATGCGAAGGTCATTGACGACGGTGTTCTGTTTTCCTATTTAAGCAGGGACGGCGAGGAAGGCTATCCTGGAAATCTGTACATAGAAGTAACTTACAGACTGAACAACGACAATGAATTATCGATCCAGTATCGGGCGCAAACAGATCAAAAAACGCTGCTTACTGTCACCAATCACTCTTATTTTAACTTGAGCGGCAATTTGAAACGGGATGTTTTAAATCATTCCTTACAGCTGAAAAGTTCGCGTTTTCTTGAGCTGGATGAGGAGTTCCTGCCGACCGGCAGTATATTGGATGTCAAAGATACGCCATTTGATTTTAAAAAAGGTGGTACTGTAAAAAGTGGCGCTGAATCGGATCACCCCCAAAATGTTCTCGTAGGAAATGGGTATGACCATCCGTTTATATTAGATGATAACTATGATAATGAAATTGCTCTGAAGGACCCAGAAAGCGGGCGTACCCTGACGGTTGAAACAGATGAACCTGCTGTTGTCGTGTACTCGGGGAATTCTCTAAAAGCGGAAGGGGACTTCAGGAGGGTTCCATGCAGAAAATATTTGGGAATCTGTCTGGAAACACAAGCCTTTCCTGATAGCATCCATCATCCACATTTTCCATCGATGGTTCTGGACAAAGGGGAGATGTACTCGTCTATCACGAAGTATAAATTTGGATTGGAATAAGGAGATGTTGAAATGAATTACCGTGAATTAGGAAATACCGGGATCAAGATCAGTGAAGTGAGCTTTGGGACATGGGCAATCGGTGGGTCATGGGGAAAGACTAATGATGAAGAAGCATTAAGATCCCTGGAGTACGCGATTGACCAGGGTGTCAATTTCTTCGATACAGCCGATGTTTATGGTGACGGTCATAGTGAAGAGTTGTTAGCGAAGGCCACCAAAGGCAAGGAAGACCAGATTCATATCGCAACAAAGTTCTGCCGCCAGGGTGACATATTTGATCCGAAAAACTACAGCTATGAAACAGTCAGGTCTTATTGTGAAGATAGTCTTCGCCGTTTGAACAGGGAAACAATTGATTTGTACCAAATCCATTGCCCAGCTACAGAGATTTTGAGGGATGGCAGTGTGTTTGAAGTACTTGATCGTCTCAAGAAAGAAGGGAAAATCCGCCACTATGGAGTCAGTGTCGAAACGGTGGAAGAAGGGCTGATCAGCCTCGAGAACCCAAATGTCAAAAGCCTGCAGATCATTTTTAATATGTTCCGCCAGAAGCCGCTTGAAACATTGATCCCTCAAGCCTATCAAAAAGGGGTAGGACTGCTGGTGAGATTGCCGCTTGCAAGCGGGCTGCTGACTGGTAAATTTACGGCAAGGCATGTGTTTGAAGAGGATGACCACCGCCGTTTCAATGAAAATGGAGAAGCGTTTAATGTCGGAGAAACATTTGCCGGCCTTGGGTTCAAGAAGGGTGTTGAACTGGCCGACCAGCTAAAGTGGATTGCAGAAGGACGCCAATCGATGGCGAGCGCCGCACTGCGCTGGATTCTCGACCAAAAAGAGATTACTTGCATCATACCTGGATTTAAAAACATTGATCAAGTTAAGGATAATCTGCAGACACTGGAAACAAAGCCATTCACAGAAAAAGAGCTTCAGACAATTCAGCGTTTTTATCAGGAGAATGTTAAAGAATTTATCAGAGGGCCTTACTGATATTAAAGAATTGAAGCACAAATTTAAACTTTGTGCTTTCTTTTTTGATTTTGGGCGGTGGACGGTTAGTTAAACTATTTTATAATGATAGGAAGAGGGTTAATCCGCATAATTTAGCCCTCTTTTCCTTAAGTTGGTACCGCCTAGTGGTGTGCTGACAAGGAACATATAAATGGATTACATGTTAAGGGTTTTGGATGGAGGGATTGGATGAATACATTGGCAAACCGGGCTTTTGCAGCTACGGAATGGATTACGAAATTTGCCTATATAAATCTATTATGGATTGGATTCTCACTCGCGGGTCTCATTGTCCTGGGATTTTTCCCAGCGACGATTGCGATGTTCACGATCATTCGCAAGTGGCTGAAAGGGGAAACTGACATCCCGATTTTTCGGACCTTTTGGACAACCTGGAAATCGGAGTTTTTCCGCAGCAATGGATTGGGATTGCTCGTAGCTGCAGTCGTTGGGCTGATTGTTTTTAACCTGGTCTTCGTAGAAAGGTCGGTGATCGGTCTTGTAAGTTTCATTCAGATCCCAATCTATCTGTTTATGTTTGCTGCCATCATGACTATACTCTATCTATTCCCGGTATATGTCCATTTTGAATTGAAGTGGCTACAAATCGTTAAAAACTCATTCCTGATGATGCTGATCAGCCCGATTGAAAATATAGTGATGCTCGCAGGAATCGTCGCAGTGCTATTCGTCGTAAAATTCATCCCTGCTCTAGGCTTCTTCTTTGGCGGCAGCCTCATAGCAGCCATCATTATGTCCGCAGCCTATCTCGTTTTCGGCAAGATGGACAGGAAAAGAAGTGTAACTGAATAAAGATGGATATATTAGTAGTGAGAAAGGACCCAATGGGACTGTTTGCTGAATGTTTGTGAACAGTCTCATTGGGCTTAGTTATTACTCTGGCAATGAGAAGTGAGGAAACTGATTTTTGGTCATGCGTTAAATAAGTCTATTTTATAGTGAGCTTTCAGTGCTGCCCGAAAAAAGTTATAAAGTCCTGTTGATTGTAGTGGAAGGCGCGTAGACTCCTCCGAAAATGCTACCGCATTTCCATCGTGCGTGGGCAGGTTCGAGGAAGCTCAATCAATGTCCTGCGGGATCAGCAAGTCACGGGAGACCCCGCAGGCGCGAAAAGCGCCGCGGAGGCTCGCGGACTGCCCGCGGAAAGCGAAGCGCCTGGAACGGAAATCAACAGCCCCCTTTTTACCTCAATCAAAAATAAAGACTGTAGCCCAGCTCAAGTTCATCGAGTGTGTCTACAGTCTTTATACTTTTCATTTAGGATTTGCCCAAAATCAACCCTTAACAGACCCAGCTGCCATCCCCTCAACAATCTTGTCACTTAAGAACAAGAAGGCAAGCAGAATTGGTACAATACTGATAACTAGAGTTGCTCCGATTGCTCCCCAGTCTGTTAAATATTGTCCTACAAAGTTATTGATCCCAACCGTCAGTGTCTTCCAGTTATCTGAACTGATGAAGGTGTTAACAAACACGAACTCATTCCAGTTGTAGATCATATTGATGATGGCGGTTGTTGATAGAACAGGTACGGTCATCGGCAGGGTAATCTGGAAGAAGATCCTGTGGACCGAGCATCCGTCCATGACCGCAGCCTCCTCAATCTCACGCGGGAAGGTTCTATAAAATCCGAGCAAGATCATAATCGTCAAAGGTAGATTGAATGCCGTATATGATAAGACAATCGATACTGGGCTATCAATTAGATTGGCACTGTTATACATATTGAACAAAGGTATGATGGTCGAATGCAATGGAATCATATAAGCGACCAGGAATAAGCCAAGAACTAGGCCGCTAAGTTTCCAGGTCATACGTGTAACAGCGAATGTCACGAAACTGGCCAGGATGATCGTCAGAGCAACAGATAAAACGGTGATCCATACGCTATTGAAGAAATAGACCCCGATATTGCCTGAAGTCCAGGCCTTTGTATAGTTGCCCCATTGCGGGTCTTGCGGCAACGAGAAAGGTGACATCCCGAATACTTCCTGATTGGTTTTTAATGAAAAGAACAACAGCCATACTAATGGGTAAATTTGAATGACAGCAAATAACCCTAATATTAGATAAAGAAATCCAAATCCGATTTTGTTCAAGTAAGATTTCTTTGTTTTTTGGGGTGCGGAAAGGGTCGTTGCTGCTGGTTGTGTGCTAACCTCGCTCATTATGTTTCACTCCCTTAAAATTGAACATCGTCTTTAGATTTCGTTAGTTTCGAAATTAACCAGGTCATGAAGAGTGCGATCACTAATAGTCCAAAACCGATGGCACTGCCATAACCGAAATTATTCAATTTAAATGCTTCTTTGTACATATAGGAAGCCATTACTTCACTGGCTCCGTTAGGCCCTCCGCCTGTCATAACATAAATCAGGTCAAAGTATTTCAGTGAACCAACTACTGCGAGCATGATTGTCACTTTAAAAATTCCAGATATCAGGGGCAGTTTTATTTTATAAGCAATCTGCAATGAGCTGGCTCCATCAATTTTCGCCGCTTCAATGATTTCATCGGGCACGTTCTTTAGTGCAGCATAATAAATAAGAATATAAAATCCTGCATACTGCCAGATAACCGGAATGAAGATCGCATATAGCGCGATTTCAGGGTCTGCCAGCCAAATTGGTGTATTTTCCACACCAAACATTTCAAGTAATGTATTCGCCATACCGTTCGTTGGATCGAAAATCTTCATCCAGAGCTGGGCAATGGCAACAGAGGATAATAGCATTGGGATTAAATAAATCTTCCTTAATAGATCTGAACCTTTGATTTTACTGGCTAAAACCAGGGAAATGGCCAGATACAGCACCAAGCTCGCTGTAGAGAAAATAGCTAAAAGAAAAGAATGATAGGTACTTGTCCAGAACATTTTATCCTGAACGAGGGTGATATAGTTATCCAGCCCAATAAATGTCATCTCACCGATTCCATCCCAGTCCATGAAACCGTAATAGCCTGATAATACAATGGGAATATAGATAAGGGTGAGTATGAGAAGCAGTGCTGGAAGCGTATAAAGGGCAATTACGTATTTATTCGACATAACATTTTTCATGTTGGTTAGCCGCCTTCCTTTCCTATAAAGAAAAGGGCATATTCATCAGCAATATGCCCTCTTTCTAAGCAAGTATTATTTCTCAGCAGCGAGTGCTTCTTCTTGCGTTTTTGCAAACTTTTCAGGAGTTGTTTGTCCGCCGAATAATGCTTGAATCTGGTTCAAGTGAACATCTGCTACGCTGGCAGACATCTGAACATCTGCATATAGAGTCAGGTTCGTTGCGTTTCCTAAGTCATTCAGGATGTCAATGTACATTGGGTGAAGCTCGACATTGGATGTATCAACGACTGTAGCAGGAATGACTCCAGCGTCAACAACGGAACGCTTGCCCCATTCTTCTACCAGGTAGGAGACAAATTCTTTCGCTTCGTCTTTAACCTTTGATTGTTCGGATACGAACAGACCAACACCAGGTCCGCCTACATAGCTGTCAATATCGCCTTTTCCGCCTTCATAGGTAGGGAACTTGAAGTAACCAACTTTGTCCTTGAATTCCTGGGATACATCAGGAGTTGTTGTATAGTTTGGAAGCTCCCATGTTGCCATCATGTACATAGCAGCTTGTTCATTCATAAAGTAACCTTTTGCTTCATCATTGGAAAGGCCGTTGTAGCCTTTGACGAATGCATTCATCTTAACAAGCTTTTCAATTTCTTCAGCTGCCTGGACAAGAGCTGGGTCTTCAAAGCTTCCAGAACGGTTGATTGCATTGTTCAAAGCTTCTGGTCCGCCAATGCGGTCAGCAAGGTACATATACCACATGGATCCAGTCCAGCGGTCTTTGTTTCCTAAAGTGATCGGAGTAACCTTGTTATCAGCAAGTGTTTCAACGACATTCAGGAACTCATCATATGTCTTTGGAGCTTCTAAATTATATTTCTCAAAAATTTCTTTATTGTAATATACCGGGGTGATGTTCAATTCAAGAGGTACAGCGTATGGCTTTTCGTCAACTGAGAAAGCATCAAGCGTACCAGCAACGAAATTGTCTTCTTTAGCAATGTCATCTAATGGAGCAAACATTTTTCCATCAACGAAAGGCTTCATATATCCTGCGGCCCAAGTGATCCCAACATCCGGCAGTTCATTTGAAGCAGATAATACTTTGACTTTTTCCTTGTACTGCTCATTGCCTAGAATTTCGGTCTGGATGTCTACATCTGGATGTTCCTTTTCATATGCATTGATAATGTCATCCACAATAGTGTATTGTGCATTTGAACTTCCTTCTGGCCATAGATGCATCATTTTCACGACAGTTTTATCTCCGCTGGACGCCTTCTCGCCCGAGGAACCAGTAGAGGAAGAACAGCCTCCCAAAATCAGTCCGCCTGCCAATGCTAAGGTCATCACAGAGGAAAACGCTTTCTTTTTCATTAATCCAAAACCCCCTCAATTGTTTGTTTGTCTATGCCTTACAGTTAAAGTCTAACACCAGGGGGGAGACCAAAAAAGGCAACTATGATTAGGAAAAATACTACTATTTTTAGAAAGCCCTTTCATTTCCTGTTTTTCGATAAGCGCTCGGTGTCATACCCTCTATTTCTTTGAAAATCTTAATGAAGTACTTTGCGGTTTTATAGCCGACTTCTTCTGCTATTTCATTAATCGGGAGGGTAGTCGAAAGGACTAATTCCTTTGAGCGCTGGATTCTTCTTCTGGTCACATATTCACTGAAATTAAGGTCGACTTGCTCCTTGAACAATACGCTAAAATAACTGGGGTTCAAATGGACATGGGCAGCAACATCTTTCAATGTGAATTCTTCCTTTAGATTGCGGTCAATATAAATGATCGCCTTGCGGATGGTATCTTTGGTTGAATCCATCTTGTTGCTGGCATCGACTATTTTCTCGTCCACCACTTTTTCAATCAATCCGGCCCTTTCTTGTTTCTCCATGACTTTCACAGCATCTTCGACAGCTTCAATCAGCTTCTTTTTCCCAATGGGTTTTAAAAGATAATTGATGACACCGAACTTTAATGCTTGCTGTGCGTATTCGAATTCGGAATAGGCGGATATGACAATCACTACGGGCCTCATTCCTTTTTCCTTCAAAGTCTTTAATAGTTGCAGACCTGTCATTTCCGGCATCCGGATATCGGATAGTAAAATATGAATCTTCTTTTCCTGTGCAATGCGCAGGACATCCTCACCGCTTTCTGCAGTGAGGATGGTGTATTCACCGTTGTTCCAGCTTTCCAGCGTTCTTTGCAAGCCTTGTCTCGTTCTCGGTTCATCATCCACAATCAAAATATTTTTAGACAACATTCTTTTCGCCTCCTTCAATCGGTAGTTCGAACGTAATCCGAGTTCCCCGGTCCAACTCACTCTCAATCAAAAGGTCTGTGTGTGAAATGCCCTGGTAATATAGTTTTAAGCGCTTATAGACATTTGAAATGGCCATCCCTTTTCCGCTCGCAGAGGAGGTACCGCCATCTTCAATGTTCTGGATAATCTGTGACAGCCGCTCTGAGTCCATCCCGGATCCATCATCTTTTACGATGATACGAATCCGTTCTTCGTTTTCATATTTGACGGGTTCTACGATTACAGAAATCTGGCAGTTTCCTGTTTTATTTCCAGCTCCATGGAGGGCTGCGTTTTCCACCAGAGGCTGTATGATCAATTTAGGGATCCTGACATGCTCATATTTTTCCGGGACTGAGACATGCCATTGCAGCCTATTGCCAAAACGCATTTTCATGATTTCCATATAGTCGCTGATGTGCTTGATTTCGTCTTTTAGGTCCACCCAGTCATCATCGGTTTCTTTTGTAATGGTATAACGGAATAAATCGGACATGGCCACTACCAGTTCAGCAAGCTCTTCCTCATCTTTTTCATCAAGAGACCAATGAAGCGCATCCAGCGTATTGAAAAGGAAATGCGGGTTAATTTGCGCCTGAAGCGCTTTCAATTCACTTTGGCTTCTTAAAATCTCCTTCTGATAAACCATCTGCATCAAGTGGTTCGTTTCTTTTACCAGTTGGTTATAGGTACTGTTTAATTCATTGATTTCATTAACGGAATACACTTCCGGATTCTGTGTTAATGAACCATCTCCAGCTCGCCGCATGGTTTTTGTCAATCTTAATATCGGGCTTGTGATCAAGGTAGATAAAAAGAAAGAACTGATGGAAAAAATGATGAGGCCGACCACTCCAGACAAAATGATGCCGTTCCTGATCCAGGACATTCCCTCAGTCAGCTCACTGACAGGAGTTAAAATGAAGACAGTCCACCCTGTAAGGCTTGATGTTTGCTTTGTTACGATATAATCCCGCTCATTTAGCTGCACGACGTTTTCTTTGCTTTCAATGATACTCTCGATATCGCCGGTATAATTTTGGATGATCGGATTTTGATCTTGATCCAAAAGAATCGAGTATTGGTCATTCTCATATTTTTCATTCGCAAAATGAAAATGATTCCGGTTAATACTGATTAAAAGATAGCCGCCATTTCTATATTGTCTTTCCATTAAATTAACTCTCCGGATGGCCAGGTAGTAGTTTTTATCATTTGGATCTTCACCAATCCAAACGATCCGTCCTCTTGCCTTATATGCTTCATCAATCCACTTTTTGCCGATTCGGTTTATTAGTTCATCCTCATCAAGTGGGAGGATCCGCTGCTTTTTTTCAGAAAACAGCTGAAAGGAAAAAATCCCATCCGTATTCCCGATGATCCGGTTGATATGCCCCATTAATTGCTGCCTGTCGCTAAAAGATACCTGTTTTCCGTCATGGACATCCGTTAAGATTCTTTGAACCCCTTCATCTGTTATGACAAGCTTTGAATTCATATTGATCTGCTCGTAAAGAGATTCGATTCGCCCATTGGCTTCAATCGCTACTTGCTGTATTTGCTTTTCGGCGTTGTTCTGGAGCAGTGCCGAGACTTGTCCTAATGTTAGAAGACTGACGATCAATAAGACAATGACCATGACAATCAAAAAGATAAATAGAATCTGGTTGCGTAATGTGTTCCACTTTTTTAGTTGTTTCAGCACGGGGAGTTCGCCTTTCTTTTCTATGAGTATTTGTACTTACTATTATATCTCCTTTCTTAGTAGCTGTTGATATGTCTATTTCAGGTAAAATGTACAAAAATTTAGGATGCAAATGGCTTAATTTCCATCTAGTCATATTTTATCATTTTTAGAGAAAACTTTAAATTATTAGTTTATTAAGTGGATAAACAAAGTTTAGTGCTGATATAATCTTCTTACGTCAGGTAACTGCTGCCTATTTTTTTACACCTCTATGAAAGCCCTTTCTTATGTTCCTGACCAAGAAAACTGATTGAGGGGGGAGAATTCGTTAGAACTGTGTAAAATGCTAAAAAACAATTTTAGAAAGCGGGGAACTCCTAATATGTTAAAAGTATTGCGTAAACCATTTCTTACTGGACTGGCTTTGGCCCTATTTTTACCTGCCGGATTATCCAATGTTGCAGCAGCTGAACCGGTGAGTGCACTGGATGTCGAAGTGGAACTTGATGAAAGGTATGCAGATTCATTCGATATTGGTGCAGCCGTTGAGCCTAGCATGCTTGAAGGAAAGGACGCTGATGTCCTAAAGCGCCATTTTAACAGCGTTGTTGCCGAGAATGTTATGAAACCGATTAATATCCAGCCTGAAGAAGGGAAGTTCACCTTCGAGGAAGCAGATAAAATCGTTAAGTTTGCGAAAGAGAATGACATGGAGCTGCGTTTTCATACGCTGATCTGGCACAGTCAGGTCCCTGAATGGTTCTTCCTGGATGAGGAAGGAAACAAGATGGTCGATGAAACAGATCCTAAGCAGCGTGAAAAGAATAAAAAGCTATTGCTAAAACGATTAGAGACTCATATTAAAACGGTCGTCAAGCGCTATAAAAATGATGTTAGCTCATGGGATGTAGTCAACGAAGTGATTGATGAGTATGCGTCTAACGAAGAGGGCTTACGCGAATCTCCATGGTATCAAATTACAGGTAAAGAGTATATCAAGGTTGCTTTTGAAACGGCGAATCGCTTTGCCGCAAAGGACGCTAAGCTTTACATCAATGACTACAATACCGAAGTAGAACCGAAGAGAACCCACCTGTATAACCTGGTGAAGGAATTGGTTGAAGCTGGTGTTCCTATCGATGGAGTTGGGCATCAGGCACATATCCAAATCGGCTGGCCATCTCTTCAGGAAATAGAGGATTCCATTAACATGTTTGCCGGCTTGGGCCTCGATAACCAAATTACTGAACTGGATGTAAGCCTTTATGGATGGCCGCCAAGACCTGCTTATCCAGCTTATGATGAAATCCCTGCAAGCGAGTTTGAACGTCAGGCAGAACGCTATGACCAGCTATTCGAACTTTATGAAAGTCTGGGAGACAAGATTAGCAGTGTGACATTCTGGGGTGTTGCAGATAACCACACTTGGCTGAATGACCGCGCAGAACAGTACAATGACGGAGTGGGAGTAGACGCGCCGTTTGTATTCGATAATGAATACAATGCCAAGCCGGCTTATTGGGCGATTATTGACTAGAATTTTAGATTAATAACTGCATTTTATTGATTTCCTTGGGAATTCCTGCATCCACTTTGTTGTCCTTATCAACAAAGTGGATGCAGCTAAAAATAGGAGGGAACGGTGCGGATGAAAAAATTTAAAGGACTGTTTATGGCTTTGATTCTATTACTAATTGCAAGTACTCAATATCAGCTGCCAGCCAGCGCTAAACAAACTGAGCAGGTTGAAATTCCTGTCCTGCTTTATCATGTTGTGAAACCTAATCCTGACCCGAATAATCCCTATCAATTCAGTCTAGAAGAATTCGAAAAACATATGGCTTATCTTCATGAAAATGGCTACCGCACTTTAACAATGAAGCAATATTTTAACATTCTTGATAAAAAAGCGGCCATGCCAAAGAAGCCAATTCTCCTGACGTTTGATGACAATTCAAATGATTTTTATCCGTATGTATATCCTGTTCTGCAGAAATATGGAATGAAGGCTACTCAATTCACGGTGTCCAATTGGGTGGATGGAAGCTGGAATATGACTTCTAATGAACTTCTAACCGTAATGGAGAACGGGGTAGATATCCAAAATCATTCAGTAACACATCCAGCGCTTGCCGATCTAAGCAGGGAGCAGCAATACACAGAAATCAATGAAGCAACGAGTGCCCTTAAAGAGTTAACTGGAAGAACAACAAATACCTTCGCCTATCCATATGGAAGCTATAATGCCGATACAATCTCCGTTTTAGAGGAATTAGGGTTTAAAGGCGCATTCAAAGTAGGCGGCGGAATCAGCACAGATCAAAGTTACCGATATGAACTGCCTCGGATTATGATCCTGCAAGAACATACTTTAGAGGATTTCATTAGAATGGTTGAGACAGGGTATTAGCAGCAAAAGAGAATTATAGAGTTAAAGGTCGGGCATGGGTGTGATCCTGTGGCCGGCTTTTTATGATTTAATTAATAGACATGGATGAATTACGACATATATCTATGGTTAGAAATGACTAATTTGCTGCCTCCTTCGGTAAAAATAATGGGGGAAAGCCAAAAAGAAGCCCGGCTGTTTAAACAGCCGAGCTTCTTCCATGATGTAAGACTGAGATTCATCTGCTTAGTTTATTTTTTACTTTGCAAAGACCGTGATAGAAAGACCGAAAATTGGGCGCGGGTAATCGGTTCATATGGACGGAATGTTTTATCTGCATAACCGTCTACAATGCCGTTATGGTAAGCGATGATGACGAAAGGTCCTGAAAGCTGGCTTGAAGAAACATCTGTGAATGGATTTTCTGGATATGGCTGCTGATCTGAAGGTGCGAGGCCTGATCGTATTAAATGAACGGTTGCATCTCCCCGGTTTACTGGTTGATGAGGGCGATAAGTCCCGTCACCATATCCGGTCAGTACGTCGATCAGTTCCAACTCATGAATATAACCTGAACCCGTCACACTTGCTGGAACATCAGGAAACCTTGTGTCAACCGGCTGTTCTCCCGGTAATCCCAGTGCGCGGCCAATCATAATCGCAGCTTGAGCTCGGGTGACAATTTCATTCGGCCTGAAAGTGCCATCAGCATAACCACCGATAATCCCTTTCTGCACCAAATACTCCATTTCTTCCTTTGCCCAGTGATTGTTGATGTCACTAAATGAGCTGGCTTTTGCATCACCATTGAATACAAAGAGGCTAGAGGCTAAAATAGCGCTTAACAAAATCGTAGTTATTTTATTCATCACTTTTCACCCTTACCATTTATTTACCATCTTTCTTCACATTAACATCTCCGCACTGCTTTGTATAACGATATGGTATGGGTAAGCAGAGGGACGGTTCTCGTGCTCGTCAATCATGGGGACGGTTCTACTGCTTGAAAAACAAGCAGTAGAACCGTCCCTGTGCTTCAGTTTTCTTCAGTAATGTTTCTAGCATCTATTACCCATTTGTCGGCAACCTCATCTCTCGACATGAAATCAAGGAATAACTGATAAAATTTCTCTTTCGTTTTATACGTTCGGAACTTAAAATTTGGCTGATCCAATGCATCTTTAAAGGCGGCTTCCCTAACACTATTGTATTTGTTCAGCAAGTCGACGGCTTCCTGCTCCTCAAGCCGGGGAGCGCTCAGTTCTTCTGGTTTCCATTGAAGTTATTTTCCAGGATCCAGAATCGAACCCAAAGCCAGCGGAAAATTTTTGGACCCTGCCATCTTCAAAATTCTGAGTCTGGATAATTCGGTAATCCGTTTCAGATATTTTTTCGAGTGTAAAAGGTGATTCTTTATGATGGCCAGAAAGTTTCGCCGAGATATAGCCTGTAACCAAAACCTGTCGATGGTTCTAGCTTTTCAAATAATCCGTGAAATGATTAGAGGCAATACGATAAAGCCAAGTCTGTACCTGCAAATTTCCCTTGAATGTGTCAAACCTCTTGTAGCACTTCAAGAAAATCTCCTTAGCCAGGTCCTCCGCAGTCTGCCTATTCCGTACATATGAATAAGCAAGATGCAAAACATCTGTGCCAAAGCGTTCCATCAGTTCAACAATCGCTTCCTCTCTCTCCACTGCTTCACCCACAATTTAGCTTCCCTGTTTAGACGATCGACAAAAATAAAAAGTTGATTTCGGTGACATTAATAAAAAACTTTTTTTATAAGTAAATTATTCTCATCAATATCGCAATCAATATGAAAGGGAGTGCAATGAGAGGTAAAACCCCAATTAATCCCAAGAAACTGCCAACCTTTTTTCTATGACGGAACATATAAACAAGATTAGGAATCAAAAGTAATCTAACGATTTGTGCGATTACCGCTGCCATATCTGAAATATATGTCTCCCTGTCTCCGGTCAGGGCAATGCCGAATATTAATAGGAGAGTAAAGAATAAATAAACAGGAGTTAGTTTTATGTTGAACTTTATAAAGTTGTGAAACATCCAGATCACCTCTTACATAAGAATATGACAAGAACTTGGGGAATCCTGTTCTATATAATACAGTAGTTATTGTTCAAGATAAGGTTTTTACATAAAAATAGAAATTATTTGGGGAAAACTTCATGGGTAGGTCTTTTGTCCGATATACCAAATATAGAGTTTCCATGTGTGCCAAACAAACTTTTAGTTGCTGGCAAGAAGCAAATAGAGGAGATGGTGAATGAGGATGAACGGTTATACTTGTCCGCGTTGCGGAGCTAATGTAATTGAGAAGGTTTGGGAGAAAAACAGCGAGACCGAAGATGGTGGGATCAAAGTCGTTGTTCACCCTGTATATATGTGTTCAGACCAGAAATGTGGCTATATGAAGCGGGTTGAACCTGTACCGGAAATTAAGTACCAGCAGGATGGCGAGCGTTTGTTGCTGATTTATCCTGATGAACAAGGAAGAATTGTAGATTTGAAGGATAGGGTGATTTGGCCGCCAGTACATTATCTATCCATCCTTGGTAGGGGATACTGGGAGGAATATACCGGGAATCATGATGTCGAAACCCTTCTGGAAAATGCCCGTGACAGTGAGTCTTATGGGATCGAGCAGCCAAACTTATTTAATTATGCGACGAGTGAGTTATCACAGGATGCGTTTTTGTGCTGGCTTATAGCCTGGAGCCATGAGGTTTATCGCTCAAACAATAAACCATTGCACCAGGCAGCGCTTGATTTTATTTCGATGATTTTCAATGTACATGAAGAGCCTGTCCCAGTGATTAAAAATATCACCATTGAGAAACAGTATGAAGGCCTTGATGTGCTAGCAATAGTAAATGACCAGTATGCAATTTTAATAGAAGACAAGACGTTCACAAAAGACCATTCGAATCAACTTATTCGATACTCGGAAGCCGTAGCGAGACGGAACCCTGAATGGATTCAATTGCCGATTTACTATAAAATTGCCGATCAGAGCAATTATCATTCTGTAACTGCTGCACACTACTTTCCATTAACAAGAAAACATATGCTTCCTATTTTAAGGCGTGGAAGAGAGAATGGCGTCAATCATGATGTTTTCCTCGATTACCTTTCCAGGCTAGAGTGGCTGGATAGAAAGTATGAAGCGTTCAGAACCATTCCTGTAAGGGACTGGGATGACTTTGCATGGCAGGGATTCTATATGGAGCTGCAAAAAGAGTTTGACGGCAATTGGGGATATGTATCAAACAGACGGGGCGGTTTTTGGGGCTTTTGGTGGAAATCGCTTTCTGATAGAAGCTATTACCTTCAGCTTGAGGAAAATAAGCTATGCGTAAAACTTGAAGCTGAAGAAGGGATGGATCTGTCAAGGGTGCGCAAGGTCATGGGTGCTGTTTTATTAGAATCCGAGTTGAAGGGACTGCAGGTGCAAAAGCCGTCTAGATTGCGCGCAGGGAAAACAATGACCATTGCCCAGAGGAAAGACTATATTCAAGCAACAGAAGAAGGTTTGATTGATATAAAGAAAACAATTGATGAGTTGAAGAAGTGGAATCAGGATTCCTGAGAGATACAGGGAGATACCGGCATAGTGTGGCAGGCATTTTCTTTTAAAGGGAGTTACCTGTCGCTATCTTGCAGAACTCTGGCGAGCCACAGTTGCATCTTGCTTTATTAAAAATTAAATTAAATAGTATTAGTCGAAGGGTCATGAGATCAAGTATGAATAAATTCTATCAGAACCAATATTTATTTCTTATAAAATCAGCCTGGTTTAATGGGGAAACTTCAGAAAAACTGACTGGGACACTATGCGAATGTTCCGGGGATGGAGATTTTGTCCTTAAAAAGAAAGATGCTATAAACCATACGTTTGAATGCACAACCTGTAAAAAAACAATCCAATTAGAAACAACGGTTGTCAAAGCTATTTTCTCAGCAGAGGAAGAGAGAAAGCTTAAGGAGTTTGCAGGCCAATTATCTATTTTAAATTCTACTATAGTCATAGCGCCCTTCTTCAATAAAATGAATCTTAGTTTGTTAATTCCCTCTGCCATCAAGCTGGCCGAGAAGCAGGACCCCGCTTTTGGGTTATTGTTAAAAAAATGGCATGAATCAGGTGAACTTGGGGAAAGGCTTGGAAAATACTTAAGCCCTGAAAATCAACGAATAGAATTAGTTTATTTGGATGGCACGAAACAGCAGCTGGATCATGAATCTTTAGCTGATGCGGGTAAAAAAGCGATCGTTTCTTTGAAATTCACGAAAACAGTTTATTATGAAAAGAATTACGAATGGGATGAATCTGATTATGGATTCGACTTTGCAGAATACGAATACGAGCGATTGCTTGAATCAGGAGAGGATGATCGAGGATTTATCCCGGCTTATCAGCCGAGGGATAAAATTTATTGTAACCCATTTGATGAATTAGAAGCATATCCTGATGCTGAAAACTTCAGGATATCAACTTCCTCGGAGTATGATAATCGCTTCATGGGTTATTTGAACAATGCGGATTCAAAGATGATGATGGAATGGTGGTCAAATAATCCTGGGGCGGTAGTATACCATGGCCAAAGAAAGATTGTAGAATTCCGTTATCCTGAACAGGACGTGAAAAGTCGGATTGAAAAGGTAAAGGAAGAGTGGAACTGTTCTCATAGTATAAAAATTCAGCAGTGGTATATGGAAAATAACACAGAGTACCGAGCAGCCATTAACGCTGCAGCTGACAATCCAGTCACTGAATATGAAGAAATCATATTCAGCACCCAGCCGGTGGTAAAAATAAAGGAAATCATCATACAGAAAGTGAATATTCACGAACTTCCGTTTAGTGAGCGTATTTATACTTATAAAGACAAAAAGCGCCCAGAACCCAAAGCTGCTTATACTGGTCCAACCGTGACTCCTTATTATGAACCATCTGATCAGGAAAGAGCAGAGTTGATGACGGAAGATTCCTACCGTATGGAATATTACCATGCCCGGAGCCAATTTAATGCTGAAAATCCATATGATAACTACGATGATTATTTATATTTTGAGCGATTAAGGGACGGGGAGGAATAACAGCATCGAGGATTCGCCAGCAAAACTTAAAAAATGATATGGGGGCTGTAAATAGTTAGCTAATTCACTGTTTGATTCAATCATCTGGTTAAGCAATATTAAACCCGAAAAAGCCATTCCATCTATAAGAAGGAATGGCTTTTTGTCTATTTCAGTTCCAAATGCTCCTTTAATGTTTGCTGTAATTTTTGTTTTTCTTCGTCGGCTACGATGAAATAATAGATGCCGTCAATCTTTGCGCCCTTTCCGCTGATTTCCAATTGCTGTATGCTTTCAGCCGATTCCTTGTAATTCGTCTGGATATCTACCATTTCATCAAACTTTATATTTGTTTTGATGTTTTTGCCTAAGGCATCAAAAATTTCATCGAATCTTGTTAAAGAGGAAAAGCTCGCGCCTTTTTTGATTACGCCCTTGATGATTTCACGCTGTCGAGATTGGCGCCCAAAGTCGCCGCGGGGGTCTTCGTATCGCATCCGGGAGTAATTTAAGGCTTCATCAGCGTTTAGATGAATGTCACCTTTTGGGAAATAATCACCTTCATACGTGAAATCAAGGTCATTTTGAACAGTTATCCCATCTACAGCTTCTACAATATCCTTGAAGCCTTCCATATTGATTTTCATATAGTAATCAATTGGGATATCAAGGAAGTTTTCTACCGTATCCATCGACATCTCAACTCCGCCGAAGGCGTAGGCATGATTTATTTTATCCTCAAAATCTTTACCGATGATTTCGGTCCTTGTATCACGTGGAATGCTCAGCATTTTCGTTGTTTTTGTATCTGGATTCACAGTGACGACAATCATAGTATCAGAGCGCCCCCTGTCACCTTCACGTTCATCCACACCTAACAATAAAACAGAAAAAGGCTGCTTTTGTTCCAGAGTAACAGGCTCCGGACGCTTTTCCGACTTCTCACGCTCAATCGGCTCCTGCATCGTATCCACTGCTTGGGACAAAGAATTATACACATAAAATGCATATCCTCCCACAGCAATAAAGAGGACAAGAATGATAACGCCTAACATCTTAAGCCCAAAAGACCATTTATTGTTTTTATTTGGTTTCATATTATTATTCCTACCCATAACTAGTAGATTTTACACAAAAAAGAGTACACGGGGACGGTTCTCGTGCTTGTTTTTTCAATCGTCAGACTTAAAAGTTGAAGCACGAGAACCGTCCCTCTGCTTCTAAAAAAATGGGACTTTTTGCCGATATATTTAGTAGGGCTAAATATCTGTTGGTTTTATTGGTGAATAGATGTTGAAAGGGGGCTGGTTTTATGTCTTTATCTGGAGAGTTTCTCTATGTTCTTCCTTTTTTGTCGGAGGAGGAAGGGGATGGGGTCTACCGGGCGTTTTTTAAGATGGTGGGGAATCATCAGTTTGTATTCCGGCTTGCTGAAAGACGTGGGGGACATTCTTTAATAGCTGATCCTTCCTACATAAATGCAAAGATGCATGAGATTGTGCTATTAAAAGAAACCATTCTTCCACGGGAATCTCATGAATTCCTGCAAGTATTTATTGAGGCGATTTCACCGCTGGATTCGATCAAGAACAAGGCAAAGTTGATTTCGTATGGGGAAAATGCCTTCGTGAATAAACAAAGTATACATAGAACGATAAAGAGTGTTAATAGATATTTAATTAAGGAAAAGAGTGCAGCGATTAATCGTATCCCCGTTTTAGTGATTCAGTCTATGGAGGAGTACTCTCTCAAAAATAAGCACGTCTCGAAAATGCTCCATAATCAAAAATGGATCAGGCAATTAATTAGCTTCTTCCAGTTCATTACCGACATAAAGGTAAAAGCAGATCATCGTTTAAAAATGGATGCCTTCTTATTTAACAAAGAAGGGGAAATCAAACAGTTTTTTATGTATAACCTTCTTGATCGCTCTTCTGCTCCCGGGTTGGAAATCCTTCTTCATAATCTCAAAGTATTTCAGGCTCTAATCCAGGACTTTTCTGGAGAACTATACGGATCGGGTAGTTACCGGGAAGATCAATATAACTCGGACTTAAATTTATTAATGATCGCACTTGATCAGAATAATTATGCTTTTGATGATTTTAGAGAAATCGCTGCGTTCCTTGACCAGCAAGGCAGACGGTCTCCGAAGGTAGAAAAGGTTGCTGTGTTCCTGGATACAGCCAATATTTTTACTGGCCTGCATACTTATAATATTGATTTTAGCCAGCTGTTAACGCAGGTATTTGGAGAGAAGAAAAATATCTCAGATCAATATGCAGCAATTTTTTATCCGAAGGATGAGAGTGAGTCAAAAACCAGTTATGAAAAGGCAAGAAGGGACGAGTTTAAAGTCAGCCTCGAGGCGCAAAGATTTCAAGTGCTGACAGCAGAAAATGGCACAGAGAGAGCAAAGGTAATTGAAAATGGCAGGGAAATGGATGCGGATGACCTCAAGCTGATTGCAAAAATGAGAGAGCGAATGGATAAGTACACTAAGATTCTTGTCCTGACGGGGGACAAGCACTTCCTCCCGGTCATGAAAGAGTATGAAGAAAAGGGTGTGCAGGTTGACGTCATATCGATTCATCCAGAGGATACATCACAGGAAATGGTTGCTCATTTTAAGGACAGGCACCATTTCATAACGGATTATTGGGAAAGCATCATCATCTAACAAGGAGGAAGCAACATGAGAAGTAATGTTAAAGTGCTGCCGGCATGGCAGTATATCATCATTTTTTCACCCCCAATTGCTTATATATTCCTAGCAAACATTTTGAAGGTAGTAAAAAGTCAATCAGTAACAGGCGACATCATTGTTATATCGACGATTCTTTTATTGTCATTCATCACTTATTACTCGATCTACCAGAATAAGAGATTCAATATTCATTTGAAAGGGATCCTGGAGACGATCAACAGGGATCCTGGATCATCCCCATTAGCAAAAGAAATACTCGCAAAATATCGGGCTGAAAAAAAGAATGATGATCTGCAAATCAATATTCCATCCTTCCTGGAATCCTATTTTGCAGATTTTCAGCTTGAGAATACAAATATCGTAAAAAACTTGAAGCTGATTCAAACCTATGCCTCTATCACCATTTTGATAGGAGTTTTGGGAACCTTCGTTGGACTAGTATACTCGCTTGCTGGTATTGAGGCTGGTTTAAAGGACAATTCTATAATGAATATTTTATCAGGGGTTAATACTGCATTTTACACGAGTATTGCCGGTATCCTCTATTCAATTGGTATAAACCTGCATTCCAGGATCGTGAACTCCGAACAGCTCCTGATCCAGCTGATGCTGAAAATCGAGAATTTTATTCACCAGAGTGACCATGAGAGTTCTGATATGAAGGTTATTCACGCGATGGTCGATGTGAAGGAAGCAATCGAACGGATGGGCCAATCGTTCATTGACGTCGCAGACTTTTCGAAGAACTTTGAGAGGGCGACAAAGAATATGTACCAGTTCAATGCTGATTTTAGCAAAAATACAGGCGAACTCAGCCGCTTGTTTGGTGATATGCGCGAGGTAAGTGCTTTATTTAATGAAAGATCGAAGCAAATACATGATGATTTCGGCAAATTATTTGATTACTTCCATCAGCAGGAGGCGGTTCAAAGCACTCTTGTCAACAGTGTCCAATATTCAGCAGAAAAGGTGGCTTCTATTTGGGCAACTCAGGCCCAGCAGCAAAAAGAGATGAGTTTTGTCCTAAATAATATTGTTCAGGATTATCATGCCACCAAAGAGCAATTCTCGAATGTATTCAATTCAGCTGTTGACCGTGTCCATGATGCTTACGAGGAAATGGCCAAGTTTTTCGATGGAAGTCTCGGCCAGCAGAAACTTCTTGTGGAAAGCCAGCAGCGGATTGAGGAAAAGAACTCGTCTTATATTAAGGAAGTTGAGTCAGCAACCAGCGTGATGAAGCATATACTTGAAAACAGTTCATTCGAAAACCTTGCAAGCGTGTCGGAGTCGTTTTCCGAGAATACGGAGAAGCTGCAGAAATTTTTTCAAAAGCTTGGGTTCGAAATTGCCCAGCTTAAAGTCCAGAATGACTCGCAGACATCGATGTTCCAAAACCTGGCGACCCTTATGGACGAGCAGCTATCTTCTCATCGTACGACCCAGGAGGATTTTAATGCCTACCTAAGGGATAGCTTCTCGCAAAATGAGCAGATCCAGCAGTCCTTCAAAGAGGCCATATCTAACTTTGAGAATTACAAACAAAATAATGAGCGCCTGACAGAGCTTGCAGCCCAGATGGAGGACACATTCAAGAACAACTATGTCCAGCAGCAACAGCAGTCAGAATCATTAAAGGCGGCGCTTAATGAATATGTGATAAAGTCGTCTGAAAGTATGAATAAGCTGTTTTCGCTGCTTGAGGACAGCCTGGATAATAGTTTCAAAGATACACTTAAACACTTTCAGAGATATATTGGCACAACGAATGACATTATCGAGAGAAAGTTCGACGCGATGGATGCTTCAAGATCTACGATGGAAGAAGTGGGGTATTTTACGTTAAACCAGCTTCAAGACTCGATCATGTCGCTTGATTCGAATGTCCAGAAATTGGCTACAGGAATACAAGACAAAACCCCAGAACCGGTTGGGCAATAAGAAGGTGATGATGGATGAATAACAAGTATCGGCGCCTTCTCGATGGAACAAACTCTGATAATGATTTTTGGCCAACTTTTACCGATTTGCTTGCCACCATCTTGCTGGTTGTCATTCTGATCATGGTTACGACAACAATTCATAACGAGAATGTGACCAAGGCGATGCAGGATGAAATTGCTAAAGGGAAGCTGGAAATAGAGGATCGCAAGAAGAAAATAGAAGAGCAAGAAAAGCAGATTGCGATGCTTACCGGGGTTCGCAAGGATATAGTTGCAAAATTCGAAGCGGAATTCAAAAAGACGAATCTTGATATTGAAATTGATAGAGAGACAGGGGCGATTAAATTCAATGCGGACCTCCTATTCGAGACAGGAAAGGCTGAGGTCAGGCCGGAATTTAAAGGCCAATTAAAAACCTTTATTCCCATTTACTTTAATGTCCTTTATAAAGATAACAAGGAAAGTATCGCTGAAATTGTTGTTGAAGGGCATACAGACGATGTCGGTTCTTATATGGATAACCTGGATTTGTCACAAAAGCGGGCATATAACGTCGTCAGATATATTTTAAGTGATGAATTCGGTGATTTTCCGTATAAAGCGGAGGTCGTGAAGGATATCACCGCGAATGGTCGTTCGGAGAGTCAGCTGAAAAAGAAGGATGGAAATGTGGACCGGCAAAAATCCCGCAGGGTTGAATTCAAATTCAGGCTGAAGAATTTTGCGGTCGATGAAAGTAACTAAAAGGAGTGAGTATGGCTCCTTTAAATATCTTTACAGCAGGGGTGACAAGAAATGGATGGGGCAATATTGGCTAATAGTCTGGTTTCTTTGAAAGGCAGCGACTTGAGGATGGTTTATGCTTTATTGTGCAAGACCAATATCGTAGACCTTGTATCTTCGAAAACGAAGGACGTTTTCTCGAAAGAGGATGGGGACCATTTTACAAAACATTTGGAAGCAGAAGTGAGAAAACTTCAGCATACAGATGACCAGGTGATCCAGGTTGATTTGTTTCTTGAAATTACCAGGCTGTTAAAGTTAAGAGGGATGAAATATACGCTGGAAAAGGAAATCACCGACCAATGTGGGAATATGATTCGGGATGTTTACCAGCAATATAAAAAGCAGGATAAAGAATTTCAGGCTTTTTCGGAAAAACAAGCGAACTCAACGCTGCTGCAGAAGATGATCCAATTTCAGATGAGCAAGGTGTTCAGCGAGCTGGATGATAGCTTCAAGGACTTTACGATCGAAGACCAGACCAAATTCGCATCGCAGGTGAATGACTATATTCATAGTTTGCCTGAAGAAAAGCAGCAGAAAATCAAAGATAAGCTGGGACTAAATGATTTGTCCGATGAAATGGTGCGGAAGACGATTGCGGCCAGCGGGACAAGCGTTGTTTTTGCGATCATTGTCGAGGTCAGCGGATTTGCGTTTTATACTACAGCAACATCCCTGGTGGCAAGCTTTGCGGGCTTGTTCGGTCTCACTCTGCCGTTTGGCTTTTATACGGGGATGACATCTGCCGTTGCGGTCCTGGCTAACCCATTCTTCATTATTCCAATGTTGTTGGGCGGTGGTTATCTTCTGTTCAATCATCAAAATAAATCTCTTAAATCAAAGCTTCTGCCAATTGTCATCATGCAAATTGCTCTGCCATATATGAGCAAGGGAGGGGAGGATGTTTCTTTTTATTCGTTTATCCAGGAATGGGAAGGCCGGTATGAGAATGATACGGAGCTGCGGGAGGAACTAGCGAAGATTGTGGCTGAGCAGGATTCGGTAAGGCAGCAAATTTCAGAGCGAGAAAAGCGAATAAATGACCTTAGTGCGAAGATTTTTGCAGAAAAGGGTGTACTTGTGAGTGAGAGGCAGAAAATCAAGTCCGCCCTGAAGAATACTGATTTAGATCAGTTGGAAGTGAGTTCATCATTTTTGAAGCGAAAGCAATTGTACCATAATACACTTGGACAAATAGCTTTTATCAAGGGAAGCAAGAAAGTGAATGATTCCAGTACCGGGTTTTTTAAGAGAGTGAAGAACAGCTTCTCCAACTTCTCTTCATCGCTGGATATCCAGGGAAAAGAGAAGGTTGCTGACTCGTATTTGGATATGATGGTCGATGATGTAATCCATTCCCAAAGTTCTTTTAAAGAGAGTGAACGGAATGCGGTACTTGCAAGTCGTGATCATATCCAGGAATTGCTGACGGCAAAAGCTCAGGAAGAAGAGACTAAGACCTTTTTACAAGATGGCTTGAGCCAATTGAACAGTGATCATTCTCGCTTCATCCACAAAATTAAAAAGCTTGAAAAGGAAAACTACGGCCTGGCAGATTTGTTTACTAAAATTTAGGGGAGTTTGAAGATGGCGATATCCAATAAGGATTTTTGGAGACGTTGGAATAATGGCGAATATGAAGAGGCGCTGAAATGTTCAATTAAGGAGGACAAGCCCTCTGGAAACAGGCTGCAGACGATGCTTTTCGGACCGCCTGATCAATTGAAGCAGACGGGAGTGATTACGGCAATCAGTGTCGGAGAATTCATCTATGATTATGTCATGATCAATCCTGCAGTTGTTCAGGGGCTGGATTTTGCACGGACAGAGGACCTATCGAGCTTATTTACCTTGAGCCAATTTGCCGGCACTATTGATACAGAAACATTGACCGGGGATATGGCTCAGCTGCAGGGATATGTTGCTGAACAGATGATTGCAGCAGAGCTTCAGGCCAAGGGCCACGATGTTGAATTTCCTGAAACCTCGAATAATCCGGGTTGGGACATATTGGTCGATGGGCAGCCATTCCAGGTGAAAAATCTGGCTGACCCGGCCGGAGTGCGGGAACATCTCGAGAAATATCCGGATATCCCGGTTTATGTGAATGAAGAACTGGCGCCGTATTTTGAAGGGAATCCGCAGGTATATGTGTCCAGCATTTCAAGGGATGAGGTGCTTGAGGCGACTTCGACAACGATTTCCCATGCAGATGACCTGCTGGATTTCGAGATTCCCTGGATTGCTGCTGGAGTTAGTTCAATTTACAACATAAAACGAGTCTGGACGGATGAGGTCTCGATTAACCAGGCGGTTTTCAATGTAGTGAGCGATACGACTTCCAGGGTAGTACTGGGAGCGCTCGGCCAGAAAGCGACAGTAATTGTTGGAACAATGATTTTTGGTCCGGCAGGCGGCGTAGTCGGTGCAATGGTTGGAACTTATGCCGGAGTGAGCCAGGCAGGAAGATTATCTGCAGGAATCAAGAGGACTTTTTCCAAAAAACAAGAAGCTGAGTTGAATGAGGCAATGGTCAAGTTGATCAGCAAAGTTGTTGACCAGATTGAGGAGAAGCTGAAGATTAAAGATAAGAAAATGGACAATTTGCTTGGAAATCTGCGAGAATCTAAAGCCAATGATATTCTAGCCAAAGATTCACAGCACCGTTTTACAGAGGAAAGAAAATACCTGCTCAACAGAAAAGAAGAATTACTCGCAATCTCCCAATCTATTCAAAACAGGCCAGACAATACAATCCAAATACTGCCCCAAACCATGGCAACAATAGCAAAGACAGCCGTCCACCCAGTCCACTACCAATCAGAAATAATATTAGTCCAACAAAAATCCCGAGAGCTTTCAAAGAAAATGTGAGCAGAGGGACGGTTCTCCTGCTTCATTTTTTTGAACTGAAGAATCCAAGAGGAAGAAAAGGGAAGGCCACGGAAATCAACTTGAAATGCTAAGGGAATGAGAACAATGGTTAATACGGGTAAAACTAAGAGTTTATTAAGGAGACCGAAAATAATAAAAGCCGTGCAGCTTTTGGACAATGAAAAGGTCTACTCAAAACAAGAAGTATTATGGAGTGTTCAAAGGGTGGCTAACGTAAGACCTTCCTTTCCGGGGGATGATGTCCAAATCAAATTAACTGTACATGCATTTAAAAGGTGGAACGAAAGAGTAGGACCGCACATTGGATTTGCGCAATTGGAACGATTGCTGAACCAGCTGCTTGCAATCCCGAACAGAATCACAATGAACTCGAATAAAAGAGCGATAATTGACTCGGATATTTTATTTGTTTACGAGATTGAGGATCAAGAGATTCATATAATAACTTTTATTGGAAGAGCAAGTGAGCAGCCTGTTTTGCAGGATCCGCGAACTTTCCGGGAGTTGAAATTCGAATATAATGAACGTTTGAACCTTGGTTTATCGGAGGAAGCCCTAAAGAAGCAGCAGCTTCCCTGTATCCCTGTTGAATATATCCAGTTCGATGGGCGGACTACATCCTATTTCCTTGAGAGATACAAGTTTCAGGATGGGGAAGAATCAGGCTCTATCATCTATGTAAAAGAAGCTAAGAATTTACAACTGATCAGCAGCACCGAGATAAATCCTGATAATCCTTACTGCCCGCTCTTAAATCGCAGTGTCATGTACGTGCTATGTGTCATGGGCTATTCTTCCTTCGTGCAGGCACATCTTGAACACCATAAGCCTGAAGAGGTAAAAAAGGCAGCGGAGAAGTATGAGCAGAAGGCAAGGGAAAGGGCCATGAGGTTTTTGCAGGAGGTTTGATTTAGGAGGTAAGCTGGACGGGAAGTGTGCGGAGAACTCGCTAAATTTTTTCAAAAACTATTATACGGGAGCCCTGTCTGAAATTGCGGAGGAAGCAGTCATATAGTGTTATAAAAAAAGCAAGCTCACTCAGATCCTAGTTATTGGACCCAGCGAGCCTGCTTTTTATTCTTCATCGGCAGTGTCGATCGTACGTGTATCAACGGCCGCCCAGATGAATTCGCGCATGAAGTTCTGGTATTGTTGATGTTCGTGCAAGAATACAAGATTTACTCTTTCTAACAGGACTCTATAGGCATCTTCTTTTGTCCTTGTGAGTACATAGATATCATAGTCTGTATCCCAGTAGTTCAGGATGAACATGATGAGATCCCTTTTTTCGGTACTGTTCATCGCTGCCCAGTCGTATCCGTCCATCTCATCGAGTGAATAGTAATGGTAGTTCCACCACAGTTCATCAAGGAATACCTCAATCTGATCTTCTTCCACTGTGCCGTCGGTATAGGTGACCTTTATTAGGCTTTCACCCAAATAGGTTACTTTTTCAATATTTTCATAAACTTCTAAAGCAATGCGGTTCAACGCTAATTCGAAGTACTTATGCTCTTCGATTGTGAATCGGTAGGTCAGCTTGGCGAATGCTTCACGTGTGGTCGCATCCTGTGGGAAATAGTATTTTCCATTTCCATCTGCAAAACCAATATCCTTCAGGAAAAATACATGTGGTTTGGCCCAGCTTGAGATCTTGTTGGAGTCAGCAAATGATTCCTTGTAATCGAGCATGTAAACAAACTCTTCAAGACCCATGGCCCGGACGAACATCACGGCCATTTCCTGTCTAGTAATATAGTCATTTCCGCCAAAAGACGTCTTGGATTTGCCATTGGTGATTCCTGCTTTTACCAAAGCGCCGACATATGGCCTTGACCAGTCAGCCAGGTCAGTAAACTGTCTGGAAGCATTCGCATCAGGAGACAGTCCCATCGCAAGCGCAAGCATTTTTGCGTATTGTGCCCTTGTTACTTTTTCCTTTGGCCTGAACGTGCCATCCATATATCCGCTAATGATATTTTCCTGTGCAAGCCTTTCGATATGCGGCTTCATCGGCGAGGAATCAATATCGGAAAAGGCGCTTGCAGCAGCAGGGTTGCCTCCGAAAACACCAAATAGCATGACAGCAGAAACAATAGAAATAATAGCTTTTTTCAAAAATTTCACCTCATTAATAATATGTCCTTAGTTTAAACTGGCGACTGGAAAAAGTCAGCATGTCTATTGGCCTAAGTGGGGCGGGAAACACCATCCATATTTTGGTTGATGCCACTACTTAGCAGGAATTTTGGAGACAAAAACAGAATTTATATTTATAAATTTTAAGAGAATGGAAAAGATTGAGATGAATATAAGAGTTCTGCTGGTTCTTCTGGTTTTTTTGCTGATAACGGGTGGGTGTTCTGATCAAACACATGAGGAAGTTGTGGCCAAGGCTGAGACGAAGAAGAGTGAGGATGTTTACGCAGAAATTCAAATCCCTGTCATCAAGGATTTTATGCCAAGGCTTAACTTTGTGCCAAGGAGCAATAGTAAAACTCATGTGGTGCTCCATTTTACCAGCAATGCGGCAATGAATCCTGAGAATCCATACATATATGAGGATATCCGGAAGATTTTTGTGGATTATGATGTATCTCCTCATTATATGATTGACCGTGAAGGAGAGATCTACTTTTTGCTGCCGGAAACCAGGGCTGCCCGGCATGCGGGTAAAGGAGAGCTGGCAGGATATCCTGAATATATAGATGATTTGAATGACTATTCCATTGGGATTGAGCTTATGGCGATCGGTACTGAAGTTGAAATGGGAACCATGCTTTCTGCCGATGCCTATAAAAAAATTCCACAAGAACATATTGGTTACACAGAAGCTCAATATCAATCATTGAACCTGTTGCTAGAAGATATCCTGGCCAGGAATAAGAGAATCTTGCCAAACAGGGAGCATATTATTGGGCATGACGAGTACGCTCCTGAGCGAAAGAACGATCCGGGAAGCTTGTTTGACTGGACGAAAATAAATCTTGAAGGAAACTGATTATGAAGCTACATCATTTTGTTTTTAAAATTGAAACAGTGCTTACCGCTGGGACGCTGATTATTGTCGGGGCTTTCACAATTTGGCTAATAGCTAAAAGTATGAAGAAAAATGATTAAAGGGGAGCCTATAACCATTGACCATGCCGCAAAGGTTAATACAATTCATCAAGGGGCCGCTAGGTAAGACTTTAAAAAGTTAACGCGCCAGTGCGCCGGGGGTCAGACCCCCGGCGCACTGGCGCGTTTATGCTTTAGTGTAGTGCGCGGTATAGTACTACGCTTGTTTGGGCTCTTGTTGCTTTGGCTAGCGGGTTGAAGCTTCCGTCTGGGAGGCCTTTTATGAGGCCTGCTTTGGTTGCTTGATAGATTTCTTGTTTGAATGTGGTGCTTAGCTGCTTGTCGTCTGTAAATGGTTTAGTTGTAGCTGAGCTCTCCTGAAGGGCATCTGGATTTTCAACTCTCAATGCCCGCACGATCATGGCTGCCATTTCTTGACGGGTAATGATGCGGTTCGGCTGGAATGTGCCATCGCCAAGTCCGGATGTAATGCCGTGGCGCTGGGCAGCTTCGATATACACGGCGGCCCATGTCTGGCTTTTCGGCACATCCCTGAACGTGCCGGAATATTCCTTGGTTGGGATGCTGAGCATTCTTGAGAGCAGGACGACAAACTGAGCGCGTGTGATCTCCTCATTAGGAGAGAATAGGTCAGCTGTTTTGCCCTGAATGATCAACCGTGATGCAAGCTGTTCAATCTCGGGTTTAGCCCAATGATTTTTAATATCCAGGAATGTTCGATGATTCTCCATTACAGCAAAAGAGGCTAATTGCCTTGTGTGCAGCACTAACTTTCCACTGGTAATATTTCCGCCTGCAAACTGCCACTCGCTGCCTGCTTTTCTAGCACCGAATATTGCTTTAGTAAGGCCTGCACTTTTTACAGCTGGAAGGTCTAATGTGATTGTAAGTGGCTTGTCAAAAGTATTGATTCGCCTTTTTGTCACCTGGTCAACCATCTCGATTTTTGCAAGGTCAGTTAAAAGATTAGCACCTTTTGGTGGTGCAGAAGCTTCCGAACTGACAGCGATCTCGGTAAGGTGCTCAAGTCTCAAGTTCGCTATATTTTCTTTCGGCATTAAAATAGACAATCCATTAAAAGACACGTAGAGGTCTTTTTTCATTATTCTTAACTCATTCCAAACATCAGGAGAGAAAATGATTTTCCCAGTGGTTGATGGTAAAGTCAGTTCAATTTTACCGTTGGTCTCAACCAGCTTTTCTCTTGTAACCAATAATTCACTTTGTGTATCCGGTAGCGGTGCTGTCTCACCTGGATGCGGTGCAGGTTCAGTAGGTACCGGGTTGACAGGCTGTTCTTGTGTGCCAGGTTCTGATGGATCCGGGTTGACAGGCTGTTCTTCTCCGCCTGACTCTGGTGGATCCTGCACACCTGGATCGCTAGGAGCGGGCGATTCAACAGGATCTTCTACTGCACTAGCCTCTGTAGTGAAAGCAACAGTTTTACCAGGTGATTCGTTCCCTGTCTGATCGACTGTCCTGATGAGCACAGAGTAGGCAGTATCAGGAGTAAGGCCGGTCAATGTATGGGAAGGGGTGGCATCTTTCAGAACCGTCTTTATTTTTTCACCGTTAAAATAAAGATTCACATGGACGAAGTCATCATCATCGGGATTTGTCCACGAGATTAATGCGGAAGTCTCTGTGATACTTTCTGCTTTTATTTCTGTTACTTCATAGGGTGCGGTCGTATCTGGTAAAGCCTTTGTTTTCACCAAAATACTGACACCATTGGAAAGATTGCCATGTCCGTCAACGGTTTTGGAGCTAATATGGTATTCCTTGTCAGGACTCAATCCTGTAAATGTGTATGAATCAGCAGTTGTTTCGCCTGATAGCTCACCGTCAATGTAGAGATTTGTTTTTACAAAATCATCATCAGACGGCTTCGTGAAAGAAACTGTAATAGAATCTGTGGTTGTTGCAGCTGCTTGGAGGTTCATTACGTCAGCGGGTGGAACATCGTCCAAGGTATTGTAGTCGATGAACCCGTATCCATAGAACTCATCACGGCCATCAGGACCTAAGTCCTCTGCATATTTTTGCAATTCAAGACGAAGCTCGCTCGCCGTTTTGGTTGGGTCTTTTTGCTTCAATAGCGCGAGGAACCCTGCAATATGAGGAGCTGCCTGCGATGTTCCGCTCATCATAGCAATGCTTCCATTAACATAGGTGCTGGCTATTCCACTGCCTGGCGCTGTGAATTCAATCTCGGCACCGGTAGAGGAAAAGCTGGATAGTGTCTTCCTGTAGTCAACGGAAGAAACGGCAATCACTGATTCGTATTTAGCGGGATAATTGACCGGACTGCCCACATCATCATTGCCGGCAGCGCCAACAAGCAAAATCCCCGCGTTATATGCCCTGTCAACTGCATCCTGCAATAACTGAACGTGGCTCGACAGGCCAAGGGAAAGATTAATGATATCCATATCATTGGCAATTGCCCAATCAATCGCTTCGATGACGTTCAAAATACTTCCCTCGTCACCATCCATGGCTTTTAGTGAATAAAGATTGGTATTGGGAGCAACACCTACAAGTTCACTTCCATCTGAAATCGATCCGCCAATTTTTGCTCCGACAATTCCGGCAACATGTGTGCCATGTCCATGATTGTCAAGAGGGGAAGACTCATCTATCAAGGTTGCCGGGTCATCCTCCACAAAACTGACTCTTTGGACAACGTTTGGCAATTCGTTGTGAATGGCAATCCCAGTATCAATGATTGCGACTTTTACTCCCTGGCCAGTAATCCCTTGAGACCATGCCTCTGGTGCATTGACAGCTTCTACATTCCATTGTCCAGGTGTGCCCAGCAATTCAACCTGTTGATCGACCTGATGCTCGATATAGCTGATATCAGGGTCACTTTTTAAAAAATGAATTGCAGATTCCGGTAATACTAGATTAATAGCTTTCAAGGATGTGAATTCATCCTTTACTTCGATGGCCTGATTCAAAACCTTTTCTCGGCCGACTGTATTCTTGTAAACTACGACAACTTCCGATTTCTGTATTGCTGCTATAGGATGTGACTCCAATGCAAGCGCGGGAGATACAGATGTAACCATAAGACTCATTGCAGCCAACGGAACGACAACTAAACTACGAAACCTTTTCCTATTCATACTCTGTCCCTTCTTGTTGAATAACTTTGATGCTATTTATATCGGAAGTATAAAGAGGGATTTAAAGTGATAGATATCATCCAAATTTTGGATTTTGCTCTTCACTCTGCTATAGTGATTTCAAGTTCTTGCCCCTGGAATCCATACTGGAAGTTTACAGTCCATGCGTTTGCTTCTGCATTAAAGGATATGTTCCGTATAATGAGGAGTTCGTCACCGCTTATCCTTTAACACAGTAACGCGCCGGGGGTCTGACCCCCGGCGCGTTACTGTGTTAAAGGGAGGGTTATTTGTTCTGATGTCCGGAGGTCTTGATAGGCTTGGATTCAAGGGGTTTTAATCAAACGTTTGATTAAATAATAATAGTAGTTAGAGAATATAATTTTCATGAAGAAATAAGACTGCTAATATAAATTGATAAGGTAAAGACCAAAAGAGATGATTTCTAAAGGAGGGGGAATATGAAGAAAAGGGTCCGAAAGGCGATTATCCCTGCTGCTGGGTTGGGTACGCGTTTTTTGCCGGCGACGAAAGCAATGCCCAAGGAGATGCTGCCAATCGTTGATAAGCCGACAATCCAGTATATAGTGGAAGAGGCGGTCGCTTCTGGAATTGAAGATATCATCATTGTGACAGGTAAAGGTAAGCGTGCGATTGAGGATCATTTTGATTTTTCACCTGAACTAGAAATGAATCTGGAGCAAAAAGGTAAGCTCGATTTGCTCGAAAAGGTTCGGTATCCATCTAATCTGGCGAATATCCACTATATCAGGCAGAAGGAGCCTAAGGGTTTAGGACATGCGGTTTGGTGTGCCAGGCATTTTATTGGCGATGAACCATTTGCGGTCCTGCTTGGGGACGATGTTGTCCAGAGTGACACACCTTGTTTGGCGCAGTTAATGGAGCAATATGATAAGACCAGGTCCACGATTATTGGGGTACAGCCAGTGGAAATGAGTGAGACACACCGATATGGGATTATAGATGGGGCGGAGCTGGAGGACCGACGATATGTTGTAGAGAATCTCGTTGAAAAACCAGTTCCAGGAACTGCACCTTCTAACATGGCGATTATGGGACGCTACATCCTTACGCCTGAAATTTTCATGTTCCTTGACCAGATGGAAACCGGGGCGGGCGGCGAAATCCAGCTGACAGATGCCATACAAAAGCTCAATCAAATCCAGCGAGTTTTCGCTTATAACTTTGAAGGAAAACGGTACGATGTGGGTGAAAAAATCGGCTTTGTCAAAACCACCATTGAATTCGCCTTGAAAGATCCCAATCTCCGCTCAGATATCTTAAAATACCTGGATGTTGTATTAGAAAAAGAACGTAAAGATAAGAAGAAGTGGTAAACATGAGCGTGACATTGCCGCGTTAAAGGAGCGGGGGTCAGACCCCCAGCGAGTTAAAGTGTTAAAGCGAGTGACGAGTTAAGACAGTTGACTATCGCTAGCAAGAAAGAAATCAAAGTAATATTGTTACTATTTCATTTTGATTTATCTAATTCTATCGAACACCAACTCCATTTATTTCGTTAATTTAAATAAGTAAAAGAAGGATTAATAATATATTTGAATATTCCTTCAATATAGATTGACTAGGACTATTTTACTAATTAAAATAGAGGTAGATTAAATAAACTTATGGACGGGATAAATTGTGAAAATCGAAAGTGTTGTCTTTAAAATTGAGAATCTAATGAGTAAACAACGCTACGGGGCAGCCAGAGAAGTCATTTTAAAGGAATGGAACCGGATAACTGAACCAAATAACTTTCATATGCTTAGCCAACAATCCAAGGATTTGGTCAAAGTTATTGCAAAAGAAAAAGAAACAAATGAGTTTGCTATGCTGACAAATAAGGACAAGAGGATTTTGAGTTTATTGAATGAAGCGGTTAGGGATGTAAAACTTCCTTATGCCAAGAAGATTTTCTTTGAACATAAGGAACTAATTAATCAGGCTCATGCACAAAAATGGCTTACGTCAGATGCGCGATTTATGTGTTTTGCCTGGCAGAAGAAAGCATAACGAAGGCAGGGAGTTTAATTCCCTGCCTTTTTTGTATTTTTAATAGTCATTTGAAATCAATCTTTTATTTCCCTTTACCACAAGAATCTGTTTCAACAATTACTGGTCCCATCGGGGTTGGAATTTGGATTTTCATTATTAAATATACCTCCTTTAGGTTGTATTATTATCTTGATACCGTTTGAAAAGTGTCGCGAATATCATGTTCATTTAATCCCCAATCAAGCCCGTAGTCCGCAGGATCAAGCACCCTATAATGCCCGGTCAATTTGTTTTGTTGCAACTTAAACCCATTCCTGCTTTCTAGTGTGAACCACCATACACGGCCGCCACCTGTAGGCATCCTCAAATTTGGTAATCCCATTCCTCTCACCTCTCTTTTTTTGATATCCCAAGTATTTCCTTATAGGTCAAAAGGCATAATAAGTATCGTTCATCAAATACTTAAAAAAATCGACAACAAAGTCAGACATAATTCGAAAGAACTGCTTCACCGCGTTAAACGGGTGGGGGTCTGACCCCCACCCGTTTAACGCGGTGAAGTTTATGGAGGATGATTTGGATGGAAACTCTACTTGGTCTAGTACTATTGCTGGTGATTGCTGGGGGAGTTTA
>NZ_JAGGQP010000043.1 GCF_018613235.1 Bacillus sp. ISL-41 | reverse complement strand
GCGTAAGCGCCTTGGTCAGCCCCGACAAGCGCTGGAGGGCCGACCGGTGAAGTCGTTCTTTGACTTCATCGGGCGGACCGAAACCGAAATGTATAGCCGACTGTCCAGAAACGCAGAAACTGGAGACTCCGACAAAGAAGCGCTTTTTGCTTCTGCCGGGGGAGTTGAAGTTTCGGAGTTTCTAGGAGGCGACACTAGACAAACGTCTCGAGGGGCTAGGCGCTGAAGCTAGACACTAATCAAAGTATAAATTTATCCATTCCATATCTTATAACTTGCCTTGTGGAATTCGAAATAAAAATGACTTACCCCTTGGGCAAGTCAAGTGCTTGGTATGCGAGCTGATACTTTCCGCCCTCAGCTACTTCAGAATGATACAAAGCCTTAAGGGCAAAGTTTTTCTCCAGATCATGTTCTTTTATCAAACTGGATAAGCGCATTTGCAGCTCTGGATGATCCTTAATCAACTGTTTCATCTGTGATTTTACAAACTTCATTTATTTTTACCTTTACCCTTCAAAATCTAATAGTCCAGCTAAGTATAGCATGAACAAGTCTATAGTCGTTCATAACTTTTTCTTGATCAGTCCGGCTCTACATGTACATGGACGTCATATATATCGTATTCTTCCATGAGCTTATCTTCGACCCTTGTCGAGATATCATGGGCAGTACTGATGTCGAGGGTGGGATTCACGGTGATGACGCAGTCCACGACAATATTGTTGCCGTAGCTTCTTGCCTTTAAATCCTTAATTCCTTTGACACCAGGAATATTACAGATCGTATCGTTATATTCTTTAATTAGGTCAACATCAAAGCCGTCTGTCAGCTGGTGGGATGCTTCACGAAAGATGCCCCAGCCTGTTTTTAAAATCAGTGCGCCAACGATGAATGCCGTTACGGGGTCGAGCCAGGGCAAGCCAAATTGGGAGCCGATGATGCCTGCGGCAGTCCCAATACTCACCCAGGAATCGGACAGGTTATCTTTAGCCGCGGCCATGACCGAATGGCTCTTTATTTTGCTTGCGAGGTTTCGGTTGTAACGATACACGAAATACATAATGAGTGCCGAAAATAAACCTGTCCAGGCAGCAATAAGATCTGGTGCTTCGGCAGCTCCTTCAAAAAACGAGGTGAAGGCGCTGGTTAAAACCTGGAATCCGACAACAATGATGATAAAAGATGCTACCATCGAAGCGACCATTTCTGATTTCCAATGGCCGTAAAGGTGGTCTTCATCCGCAGGTTTTTGGGAGAGCCTGAGACCGATCAAAACGGACAATGAGGCTAGAATATCGGTCGTATTATTCAGACCATCAGCCTTTAATGCTTCGGAATCGCTGATATAACCTACAGAAAGCTTCAAGACAGAGAGAAGTATATAAGCGAGGATACTTATAATGGCCCCGCGTTCACCTAGTTTTAAATTGGAATAACGTTGTTCATTCATGACTGGCCTCCATTCAACTGCTAGAACATTTTAACAATCCAAAGGCGAGTGAGTCTACAGCAACCTTTTTACCCTTATCCATTTAATTAACATGGCAGCAAAAAAGTTTCCTCTGGCAAAGAAAAGCGCAAGCGCCTTGGGAAGCCCCGACAAGCGCTGGAGGGCCGACCGGTGATGTCGTTCTTTGACTTCATTGGGCGGACCGAAGCGACTCGAGGGGCTAGGCGCTGGAGCTAGACAAAAAAAGCGCAAGCGCCTTGGGCAGCCCGGAAAATGTGCTGGATTTACGGTTAAATAGGAATAATTACCAGAAACTTTTCAGGTGTTTGTTTCGTACTAATAAATATCGGAAAATTACGCGATTATCGGGACAGCTACAAAACTATTTTCAATTGTGGTAAAATGAAAACTTCAATAGATTCCTAGGAGGGATTGCATGGGGACTAATAAGAACAAGTCCGTAAGTTTCGTCTTGATTGCCATTATCCTATTATGGCTTAAAACCTACACTGTTTATAAGTTCAATTTTGATATAGATATTGAAAATAAAATGCAGGAATTCATCCTGTTCATTAATCCATTGAGCTTCCTTATGTTCGCTTTAGGACTTGGGATCTTCATGGCCGGCAGGAAGCAAAAAATCTTTGTTGTCGCAACAAGCTTCATCACTTCCTTTATTCTTTACGCCAATGTTGTTTACTATAAGGAATTCAGTGATTTCATCACGATTCCGCTGTTGACACAGACAAGCAATATGGGCGATTTAAAGAGCAGTGTCGGAGAATTGATCGGCTTCACTGACATCATTTATTTTGCGGATGCATTGCTTATTTTAGCCCTGGCTTTTGTAAAAACACCAAAGATTTCTTTTAAAAAGTACAAAAGCGTATATGCATCTGCCTTTTACTTCAGTGCGATCGGCCTTGCATTTTTCAACCTTGGGCTTTCAGAGTCGGAACGTCCTGAATTGCTGACTCGTACGTTTGACAGGGAGATCCTTGTCAAGAATATCGGGACGTACAATCACCATATTTATGATGCGTACCTGCAAACTAAAACAACTGCACAAAGAGCCATGGCAGATGGCAACCAGTTGACCGAAATCGAGAACTACACTCGTGCACAATACACAGAACCATCTAAAGAAATGTTCGGCGCGGCAAAGGGCAAGAACCTCATCGTGATTTCAATGGAATCTACCCAGAATTTTGTCATCGGACAGAAGGTGAATGGCCAGGAAATCACGCCATTCCTGAATGAGTTCATTAAAGACAGCTATTACTTTGATAACTTTTACCATCAGACGGCACAGGGTAAAACATCTGATTCAGAATTTCTATTGGAAAACTCTTTATATCCGCTTGGACGCGGAGCAGTATTCTTCACCCATTCAGGGAATCAGTACATGTCACTTGCTGAAAGGCTGAAGGAAAACTCTTATTACACTGCGAAGCTTCATGCGAACAACAAGAGCTTCTGGAATCGTGACGTCATGTACAACAACTTCGGCTATGACCGTTTCTACTCATTGCCGGATTATGTAGTGAATGAAGAAAACTCTGTTGGCTGGGGCATGAAGGACATGGATTTCTTTGACCAGTCAGTGGAACATTTAAAAGCAATGCCAAAGCCGTTCTTCGCGAAGTTCATTACGCTGACAAACCACTTCCCGTTCGAGCTGGATGAAGAAGATAAATTCATTGATGAGTTTGATTCAAACAGCGGCACTTTGAACCGCTACTTCCCAACTGTTCGTTATACGGATGAAGCCTTTAAGCTTTTCATCGAAGATTTGAAGGCGGAAGGTCTTTACGAGGATTCAATCATCGTGATCTACGGTGACCACTATGGAATTTCCGAAAACCATAACAAGGCAATGGAGCAGTACCTTGGCAAGGAAATCACGCCGTTTGTATCAACACAGCTGCAGCGTGTGCCAATGATCATTCACATTCCAGGTCACGAAGGCAAGACTATTTCAACTGTAACAGGTCAAATCGACCTTCGCCCAACATTGCTGAATCTTGCTGGAATTGATACAAAACAAGATATCCAGTTTGGAGCAGACATGTTCTCCGAAAAGCAGGATAACTTTGTTGCTCTAAGAGACGGAAGCTTCATTACCGAAGATGTAGTCTACACGAAAGGCGTTTGCTACGATAAAGCCACAGGAGAGCCGACAGACGGTGCAAGCTGTGAACCTTATATCGAGCATGCCAAGAACGAATTGAGCTACTCAGACCAGATTATTTACGGAGACTTGCTTCGTTTTTATGAAAAAGATGAGGAATAATGATTTAGACCCCGCTGATTAATCAGCGGGGTTTTTTAATTGAAGAATAATCATTAGATATAAAAAAACGCCCCATAAAGGAGCGTTCTCTGATTAGACTTCCATTATAATCGGCAAAATCATTGGTCTTCTGCCTGTCTGGCTGTACAGGAATGGGTTGACGACGTCGATGACCGCCTTCTTGATGCTTGACCAGTCCTTCGTGCCTCCAGCCAATTCCGTTACAATTTTATCCTTGATCAGTTCTTCTACATTCTTCATTAAGTCGCCTGATTCCCTGACGTAAACGAATCCTCTTGTCACGACTGTAGGCTTGTTGACAAGCTGCTTCTTCTCGCGATCAATCATCATGGTGACGATCACAAGGCCATCCTGGGACAGAACTCTTCTGTCTTTCAACACGATATGGCCAATATCTCCGATTCCGCTGCCATCGACATATACTGGCTGTGCCGGCACCTTTCCACCGAGCTGGCCGCCATCAGCAGACAATTCCAGGACATCTCCATTATCTAAAATAAACGAGTTTTCACGCGGGATTCCGCATTGCTCAGCTAATTTGACATGCTGGTCCAGCATGCGGTATTCACCATGAATTGGAATGAAAAACTTAGGATTCAACAGCTTGATCATTAGCTTCTGCTCTTCCTGCTTTCCATGTCCTGAAGTATGGACCTCACTGATTTTATGATGGATGACATCCGCCCCGATTCGGTGCAGCTTATCAATCACGCGGTTTACGCTGATTGTGTTGCCTGGGATCGGTGATGATGAAAAGACAATCGTATCTCCTGGTATGACGGAGATTTGTCTGTGCGTACCATTCGCAATCCTCGCAAGGGCTGCCATAGGTTCTCCCTGGCTTCCTGTACAGATGATCGTTAGCTGATGGCTTGGAACCTGCCCAATTTCATTGATGCTGACGAAAGCCTCATCCGGCGCAGTGATATAACCCAGCCTGCGACCGATCTCGAATGTCTTCTCCATGCTTCGGCCAACTATAGCTATTTTTCGATTATATTTGAGGGATGACTTCACAACCTGCTGTACTCGGTCAATATTTGATGCAAAGGTTGCGAAAATAACACGGCCATCCACTGTCTGGAAAATATCCTCGATTGCTTCCCCGACACGTCTTTCAGATACGGAAAAACCAGGCTGTTCACTGTTCGTGCTGTCTGATAACAGACATAGCACTCCCTCACTGCTGATTTCAGCGATTTTCTGGAAATCAGTGCCTCTTCCAACCGGAGTTAAATCAAATTTGAAGTCACCTGTGTGGACAATATTCCCTTCCGGAGTCGTCACCACAACACCGAATGAATCGGCGATACTGTGCGTTGTCCTGAAAAAGCGCACCTTAATGTTCTGGAATTCCACCACTGTATCATTGTTGATTTGGTGGAATTTCACACCCTTGATCTTGTGCTCCTGCAGTTTGGACTTAATCAGCTCAACCGCAAAATCGCCTCCATAAATCGGCGCCTTCACATCCTGCAGCAAAAACGGCAGGCCGCCGATATGGTCTTCATGGCCATGAGTGACAAAAATCCCGACCAGCTTGTCCTGGTTTTGCTTCAAATAAGTGTAATCCGCAAGCACATAATCAATTCCGAACAACTCATTATCCGGAAACTTAATTCCGCAGTCCACCAGCACCATTTCATTTTTGTATTCGATTACATACGTATTTTTTCCGATCTCACCAAGACCGCCCAAAGCGAAAATCTTAAGATCTTTTTTCAATTTCGTTTCCATAGTTCAACTCCTGTTTCTTTGTGCAAATGTATTTATAAATTCCCATGGGAATCATATCTCTTAATAAAGAATAGTGAAGAAATTAGATGGAGAAAATAGGGGTTTGAAGTTCTTAAAATATACCATAAATTAAGCGTTACAACAAATAATGCTTTCCCCTTGCACTAATGAGACGAGAAATATAGGGAAAAGTTGCTGAGACCAGCTGGATTTTGCGTCATAATGTTTTAATCGTATGCAGGGGTAAGAAAGGAGCTTCTGCTTTTACCGTTTTTCTTCTTTCGACTCTTTTTCGGGCAATGCAGAACCTCTTCTTTTACCGTTTTTCCTCTTCCGACTCTTTTTCGGGCAATGCAGGAGCATATTGATTTCACCTATATGAACTTTTATCGATTCCTTTATCCCATACGGTCTTATAGAACCTGCCTACCTGACTTCTCGTCAACAGTTCACCTCATCTGGTGACATAGACGGCCTCTCTATGTCACCATGCTTACCCTCTCTTTATAAAGCTTCTTGCTTTACCACAAAAAAAACACCGCCATAATCGACGGTGTCCGTGTTCCTTATAATATGTCCTTGAATGTCTTTGCCTGCTGGTCCAATTCGCGGGCAGCACTGCCGATTTCTTTGAAGGCGGCTACCGCTTGTTCATTGAGTGCCTGGTTGTTGGTGATGCCATTTTGCGAGCGCTGGGTGGCTTCGTTGATTTTGGTAATTTCGCCTGCTATTCCTTCGATGTGTTCATTGACTTCCTGGATTGAATCCTGGACACGTGTAGCGAGTTTCCTTACTTCTCCGGCAACGACATTAAAGCCTCTTCCATGCTCCCCGGCTCTTGCCGCTTCGATGGCTGCGTTCAGGGCAAGCAGGTTGGTTTGTGCGGCTATTTCGCGAATGGTCTGCACGATGTTGCCGATCGATTTGGCCTGTGATTGGAGAGATACGAGAATTTCGGAATTTTCTTTTGACTCCTCAACAAGCTTGCTAGCCGCCGAGGCTGCTTCTTCACTTCTTGTAATGCCCATTTCCGCCCGTGCCCTTAAGTCTTCGGACATTTGCTGAAGCTGCTGTGCAAGTCTTGTCGCAGTCAATTCGCGCTCGGTTATATCAGTAGCTACCTTGACCACACCAGCAACTCTGCCTAAAGAATCGTAAACCGGTGTATAGGTAGCCTCAAGCCAGAGGAACTTCCCCCTCTTCGTGACTCGCTGTATTTTTTCCTGAAAGCTTTTCCCGTTGCGCAGGTTTCTCCATAATTCTTTATAGGCTCTGCTTCCAGCGAATTCTGTTGTACAAAACTGTTTATGCAAAAGTCCCGGCATTTCTTCGACTCGATAGCCCATTGTCTCCGCAAAATTTTCATTCGCCCAGAGCACTTTTCCATCTGGATCAAACTCAATCATGGCCAAAGACCTTTCAATCGCTGCCAGGACGGCGTCTTGCTCAAAAACCTGTGTGCTCTTCTTTTCTATTCTAATCTGCATGTTATCTCCTCATCGTCATTTGATATTTAACTTTGTTACTATCGTACTAGTCTTGATGATCTTCGACAATTTTGAGTATGCTCGTGTCCTCTGCGTCATAGAAAAAAACAAGCCTCTCATGTTAAGATAATGGAGAATCTAACTTAAGGATGGGATTCTTTTGAATCAAAAAATCTTGCCCGCCTCTTCGAATATGAAAGAATTTGAGCTGTTTCTCGAAAGCCCTTTTGAAATAGGTGTCATTCTGGAAGTACATATCGCTCAATTGAAAAATATTAATGCGATGGCCAAGCGCTACGGCAAAAAAATGATCTATCATGTTGATATGATTCAAGGGTTGAAAAGTGATGATTATTCGACCGAATATCTATGCCAGGAATACAAACCGTATGGCTTGATCTCCACAAAGTCGAGTGTCATTTTAAAAGCAAAGCAAAAAGGAGTGCTCGCTGTGCAAAGGGTATTCCTGATTGATTCCCATGCACTCGAGAAAAACTATAAACTCATCGAAAAAACGCGACCTGATTATATTGAAGTTTTACCGGGAGCGATGCCCTGGATGATCAAGGAAGTCAAGGAACGAGTGAACATCCCGATTTTTGCAGGCGGCCTGATCAGAACCCCTGAGGAAGTAAAAAACGCACTCGATGCTGGTGCCGCGGCGATCACTACATCGAAAAGAGAATTATGGGAAATTTCCCAATTTCAAGAATCCGACACATGAAAATTCGGGGTGTCTGTGATATAATGATTACAAGTTAATAAATCGGGTAGGAGAACTGGAGAGACCACGATAACATTTCGGCTTTTGGGCGATAATGTTGTTTGTGGTCTCTCTTTTTTTCATCTTAAGGAGGCGTATCGTATGAGATTCTCAAATCTCGACCGTAAAAATATAGTATCGAAACTGAAAACTGAAACATTTGATGTCCTTGTCGTTGGCGGCGGCATTACCGGTGCCGGGATCGCAGTGGATGCTGCAACAAGGGGAATGAACATCGCCCTGTTGGAAATGCAGGATTTTGCGGCAGGCACTTCAAGCCGTTCTACAAAGCTCGTGCACGGAGGCTTGCGTTATTTAAAACAATTTGAAGTAAAAATGGTTGCTGAAGTCGGCAAGGAACGGGCGATTGTGTATGAAAATGGCCCGCATGTCACGACACCGGAATGGATGCTTCTCCCCTTCCATAAAGGCGGAACATTTGGCAGCTTCAGCACCTCCATCGGCCTGAGGGTATATGACTTTTTAGCTGGCGTCAAAAGATCGGAGCGACGGAAAATGTTCAGCGCGGCCGAAACATTGGCAAAGGAACCGCTAGTGAAAAAAGACGGATTGAAGGGTGGCGGCTATTATGTGGAATACCGCACCGATGACGCCCGCCTGACAATCGAGGTCATGAAGCAGGCTGTGGATAAAGGCGCAACAGCATTGAACTATTCTAAAGTTAAAAACCTTATTTATAAAAATGGAGTTGTTTCAGGAGTCCTTGTACAGGATCTGTTAACAGGCGAGGATTACGAAGTCCATGCCAAAAAAGTGGTCAATGCAACTGGCCCGTGGGTTGATGGCATTCGTGAAATGGATGATTCGAAAAAAGGAAAAACCCTGAAGCTTTCAAAGGGTGTCCATATCGTCATTGACCAATCACGTTTCCCGCTCAAACAAGCTATCTATTTTGACACGCCTGACAGACGGATGGTCTTCGCGATTCCGCGAGATGGCAAAACCTATGTCGGCACGACCGATACTTTTTACAATGAAAATCCAATCAATCCGGGCATGACGGAGGAAGATAGAAGCTATCTTCTTAAAGCAATTCAATATATGTTCCCGGATGTCAATGTGACGGAAAAAGATGTTGAATCCAGCTGGGCAGGCATCAGGCCGCTGATCCACGAGGATGGCAAGGCTCCTTCTGAAATCTCCAGAAAAGATGAAATCTGGGAATCTGATTCAAAACTGATCACCATCGCCGGCGGAAAATTGACTGGCTACCGTAAAATGGCGGAAACGATTGTCGACCTGCTTGCCGAGAAATTCGCTAAAGAAGATGGACTCAGCTTCCCTGGCTGCCAGACGAAGAACCTGCCTATTTCAGGCGGGGATGTCGGCGGTTCTGCAAACCTTGACTCTTTTGTGGAAAAACAGCTTGAAGAAGGCGTGATAGCTGGCCTCACTAAAGAAGAAGCCCGCCGTCTTGCCTGCCAGTATGGTTCGAACACTCCGATTATGTTCCAGCTTGCATCCGAACACAAGCAAGAAGCAGATCAATATGGCCTGCCATTAGAGTTGTTTGCAAAGCTGGTTTACGCTATCCAGTATGAAGCGGCAGCCACACCAGTCGACTTCTTCAATAGGCGGACAGGAGCGATTTTATTCAATATCCGCCTTGTGCATAACTTCAAGGAAAATGTTATTAACTTCATGCGTGACCAATTCAGCTGGAATGACCGGCAAACAGAAGCGTTTACTTTGGAACTTGAAGGGGCTTTAAATGAAGCTGTCATACCTGTAAAATAAGTGACCCCCCTGATTTTTCTATCATCAGGGGGAATTTTTTTCATCCATATCTATTCTGGTGCTCTTTTTTCATACCAAGATACTCTTTATCTGTTCTGGCGTTTTTCCACTTTTCCATAAAAATGGAGGCTGATTCAGCCTTCACCGGATCATTCTGGCGCTCTTTCACCTTGCCATCTTCATCATATTTCCGTCCGCCCTTATAATTTGTATAGCGGCGGGCTCGGGTGTAGCCCATCTGCAGGAATTTTCTTGCCATATCCATGCCGACAAAATCATTTTTTTCTTTGTAATCCAGGAACATCTCATAAATTTTTTCGGACGACTCCCGGGCGATGTCCGGTGTCTTGAAACGCCAATGCTGCAGGATTTCGCTTTTATAGGGCTCCACCAGCAGTACCCCCTGTTCGCCCCTGCCCACCCGGTACAGCTCAGGCTGCTCACGAAAGTCAATGCTGTCAAAATCAAGATCATAATTAAAAGGCATTTAAACCATTCCTTTTTAGCTTGTTTTACCCGCTCAGGCAGTTTGCTAACAAGCACGCTTTTGCCCCGAACGAATAGAATATGGGCAGGAATACAGTGAAGGGGGAAATTGAGTGGTCAAGTATCAACCTTTCAGCGGAACGGTAACGATGATAAGCGACTTTTCGATCACGCCATCTGGCGAAAATGAAGGCTGCTATAAATTAATGTCTGTCATTGACGGAAGTGGAAGGCAAGTCAATTTCGTGGTCGAACCGAAAACCTTTTTCCTCGACCAGGCAATGGTGCGGGTAGGCGACCGGGTGACAGGCTACTATGATGCTGACGCGCCTGTTCCATTGATTTATCCGCCACAATACCGGGCGCTTGTCATGGTCAAAGAAACAACAGGGCAGAATGTGAAGGTCGATTTTTTCAATAGGCAGCTCATCAGCAGTGATGGCATGCTGAAGATTAACCTTTCACCGGGAACACCGATTTTGTTGGAAAATGGACAAAGGTTTACAAAGAGTCCTGCAAACAGGAATCTAATGGTGGTGTATGGTCCATCTACTTTCAGCATCCCCGCGCAGACTACGCCTTTTAGGATTATTGTTTTATGTTAAAAAAGAAAGAGGCAGCCGCAACTGCCTCTTTTCAGTACTATCAAGGGTTTGACTCTTTTTAATCAAACGTTTGATTAAACTTAGAATAGGGGATTCTTTCTGACATCCTGCCAGAGCTCTGACTGTTCAAGCTCCCCAGCCAGTTGGAAAAGCAAATCCTCTCTTCCTCTCGCCGCCATTACCTGTACGCCGACTGGCAAACCATCTTTTGTTTGATGCAGCGGCAGAGACATTGCCGGCTGGCCTGTAAGATTGGCGAGCTGGGTGAATGGCGTGCGGGCAAGATTTTTTTGCGCGATTTGGTCAACGATGCCCGCCTTCTTTAACATTCCTCCAAGGCCTAATTTACCCACAGTACTGATAAGAATTTTTTCAGATGATGACGGGTCCAATTCCCCGATTTTAGCTGGCGGATAAGCAGTTGTTGGAGTGATATAAAAATCATAGGTCTCATGGAAGGTTTCCATCTGTAAAGCTGCCCTGTCCCACTCTCTTAAACTTAAAACAAATTCTTCTGCTGACGTCGCCTTGCCAAGCAGGCCTAGCAGCCAGGTCGTCGGCTCCACATCAGCAGCAGTCGCTTTTCGTCCAAGCACTTCCTCTAAAGATGCTAAAAGAGCAGCCGTCTCTCCGAAATACATCGTCAAATAGCTTTTCGCGATTTTATCGCCATCCACTGGAACCTCCACTTCTTCAACCTGGTGTCCCATCGATTCAAGCAGCCGAACCGTTTTCAGGACACCCTCCCTGCAATCAGCATCAACCTCTGTTCCAATCGGTGATTTTACCGAAATAGCGATTCTTAGCTTTTTTCCAAGAGGAGTGCCTGCTGCTGTAAAATAGCTCCCCGAATACGGAGGAGCGGAAAATGCACCTGATTTCTCAGGTCCATGCAGGACATCCAGCATAGCTGCACTGTCCCTGACCGAACGTGTCAGTACATGTTCCGCAGAAGCTCCCTGCCATGCACGTCCATAATTCGGACCGACCGGTGTACGGCCGCGGGTAGGCTTTAGGCCGAACAACCCGCAGTAGGCAGCCGGGATACGAATTGATCCTCCGCCATCATTGGCACCGGCGATCGGAACGATTCCCGAGGACACAGCTGCAGCCGAACCACCGCTTGATCCCCCCGGTGTATGGTTTAGATTCCAGGGATTTCTGGTTGGACCAAAATGAGCAGGCTCCGTCACCGCGACCAGTGCGAACTCTGGCACATTCGTCTGCCCAAGGAAAACCACTCCAGCTTGTCTCAGACGTCTAGCATACTCTGAATCTGTTTTAGCCCGATATTTTAGGAACGCCCTGGACCCTGCCGTAATTGGTTGTCCTGCAATTTCCTGAGAGATATCTTTTAGAAACACCGGGACTCCTGCAAATGGCCCAGCCAGCTGCTGACCTGCTGTCTTCCTTGCCTGCTCGTACATCTTGTTGATGACAGCATTCATTCTCGGATTCAACGAATCTGTTAAACGGATTGCTTCCTCAACCAGTTCCATTGGCTGAACTTCTTTCTTTTTTACCAGCTCTGCAAGACCCAGTCCGTCATAGTGCTTGTAATTGAAACCCTCCATCGCCCTCACCACCATCTATTTTTTTATCTACTTTCTCTAAAAATATTTAAATTCCTCTTTTGTTATGCATCATTCATCGGTAACCTGTTTTTCCGCTATTTGGATTATTTGGGCGCCAATACGCTCTATTGGTGATCTGTTTTTCCTCGACTTGGATTTTTCGGGCGCCAATACGCAGTACCGTTACCCTCTATTAGTGACCTTTATTAGAATGTATGAGTCAGATAAATAAAATCCTGTTCCTTGTTCGGAACAGGATTTTCTGATTCTATGGAAATTCGATAACCGGCTTTTTTAATGCACTCAAAATTAATCCGTGTAACAACGCTGGCGGAAAAAGTATAGGGAAGCTGAGAATCATCGAAAGCTCATAAAATACATTGGTTTTCCCGCTTGGCTTTCCTTTCAGGCGCGTCCTCAAGCCACTCAAAGGAATGCCAAAAACATTTCCGATCATGATAATCCGGATAGCAGCTAATATACCCCATGCCTTCTCTTGCCCATAGACATCAACAATCCTCTTCCAGGATTCTTCCGTGGGATTTCCCCTCGAATCAGCATAGTGCTGCGCAAACAGGATCCCCGGCATTTCGTCCCTTGGAATATTTTCTGCTGTCCCGGATAGCAGCATCTGGATTTCCTCATTGCTCATTCCCTGCTCCAATGCAATTTTCGTATGGGCGTAGGAACATACCTCGCAACCATTCACCTCAGTGACTGCCAGCATGATTCTTTCAATAAATTGTGATGACATTAGCTTGTTTCTCTTTGCTCTAGATAAATATCCAGTTGTCCGTAACCCTTTATGCAGTGAAAGATACCCTTCTTTCACACTATAAATTTTTTTATACAAAATCTGTCCCATACAATCCACCCCTTACATACCCCTCACACTATTATATTACATGGATTTTCCGGGATATTCCAATAAAACTCTTTATTTTCATGCTTTTGAGTTACCCTGCAAATCATAAAAAAAGCACTGCTAATCGGCAGCATCCTTTTTGCCATAATTTTTCTTGTACTCTGCTAATCTCTTGATGGATTCATTTATTCTAAAAACACGCCAAAGAGCCTGATTCAAAGAATAATCAGACTCGTGAATAAAATTGTAATAGTGTTACCATTTAAGATTTTTCTTTAAATTTTCCCTATGTATACTAAAATCAAATTGTGAATTATTCAGGATGTGCGCAGAAATAGGGAGTTGATTAATAATACTATCCTCGAGTTCCTGCCTTGCTTTTAGGACTTCAATTGTGCCATCCAGCCCACTCAGTTCATTTACCATCCCGTACCCTTGAGACGTGTAATAATGAACAAAACCATTAAACCAGTCATCAGGCCTTTCTGTCACTGCTTTGCGGAACGATTTTCCGATGTCTTCCTGCCTTACATAGACAAGCAAAGGGTTTAGAGCTTTTACGGCTTCAGCCAGCCTGTTTACATATCCAAGGGTCACTTCTGATTCCGCTCCATACTTGACCATGCCCACAGTCACTGGATTTTGGATAAAACAGCACTCAAAAATATAGACTTTTTCTTCCGAAGCTGCTTGTCTTGCAAATTCTTCCCAGCTTTCCGAAATGACTGCGATATTCTCCTCCAGCGGAATTTCATATACATCTTTTTTGGAGATAGCGGCAAAGAATTCGTCCGGAAAACCACTGCCTAGTTCATTTTTAATTTTCATATACGGCAGCAGACGCCGCCCCCTCTTAACGATTACCCAATCCTGAAAAACCCTGCTGAGACTGCCGCTCTCATTAAGAAGATATTCAAACTCTACTTCTGTAAAATAAGCAACACCCTCATAATCTGCTGGATGATCGAGGTTCCCTTCCATATAAAGCTCAGCTGATACTTGATTCTCAGTAAGAATTTCATGAATCAACCCCGCGGTTGTCGACTTTCCCGATCCAGGAAGGCCCTCTACTAAAATTAATTTAGTCTTCATTTCAGTCACTCCTAAAGATATTCAGTACTCACGATAATTCTCCACCACTAGCAAGTTTTCCTTTATGGATAAAAGAAAAGAGACTAATCCAGATATGGACTAGTCTCTTTTGAAAATACCAGTTAGTCTTCCTTCTCTTCAAGATCTTTGATCAGCGTCTTCATTTCGCTGATCTCTTTACGCTGTGCCTTGATAATTTCGTCAGCAAGTTTTCTCACGCGAGGATCCTCGATTTCGGCACGCTCACTTGTCAGGATGGCAATTGAGTGGTGTGGAATCATTGCTTTCATCCATGATGTATCATCAACGGTTGTCTGGCTGCGTACCAGAAACAACGAAACAGCGATCAATAAAGCACTTCCGGCATAAATACCTATATTGACTTTCTTGTTTGTATACATCTTAAGCATGAAAGATAGCATGACAATGGCCATCACACCGCCCATAATCAAAGCCATGTAAAGTCTAGTTTCACTGAAGAATACGTGATCAATACTGTAGGCATTTAAATACATGAGAATGAACATGATAACCGTGGAAGTCAGTACCATCAGTGCAAATCTGCCGTATTTATTCTTCATTGTTTTCCCTCCCTTTCATCAATAAGCCTTATATTCTACGAATACCCTGATGGCTAATAAATATTCATCCCAATTGTTGGTTTGTCATTCTGTAAAAGTGGGTAAATACGGTTTTGTGCGCCATGGGATATTTTTACTAATTTACCTGATTATTTAACAAATTCTTATTAATTTAATAATTTTTAATAAACTTTCTTTTTGTGTGGAAATCACCAAAAACACTTATATATCAACACTTCAGGATATTCCTTCCTAATATTGTTTTTGACAATTCACACATCAAAAAGTATCCTAAAATAGAAAATAGGGAGGGGTAATCATGTCAAACCTTAATAGGCAGAAAATTGTGGATAGTGTTCCTCAATCAGGATTCTTCGGACATCCAAAGGGACTTTTCACACTTTTCTTCACAGAATTCTGGGAACGTTTCTCTTACTATGGAATGAGAGCGATCCTCGTATTCTACATGTATTACGAAGTATCAAAAGGCGGTTTAGGGCTTGATGAAACGTTAGCGCTTTCTATCATGTCCATTTACGGCTCACTCGTTTATATGTCAGGTGTCATCGGCGGATGGCTGGCTGACCGTATATTCGGTACATCAAAAGCTGTATTCTACGGCGGAGTCCTGATTATGTTAGGTCATATCGCACTTGCGATTCCTGGCAGCATCACAATGTTCTTCGTTTCGATGATCCTGATCGTAATCGGAACAGGTCTTTTGAAGCCAAACGTATCCACTGTCGTTGGTGAGATGTACAGCGAAAACGATGCTCGTCGTGACGCTGGTTTCACTATCTTCTATATGGGGATCAACGCAGGTGCGTTCCTTGCGCCGCTAATTGTTGGAGCAGTTTCTGAGGCTTACAACTTCCATTACGGCTTTGCAATTGCCGCAATCGGTATGTTTATTGGACTAGTTGTTTTTGTTCTTACAAAGAAAAAGAATCTTGGTCTTGCTGGTACAGCTGTACCAAACCCGCTTTCTCCTTCTGAAAAGAAGAAAACTTTCACGATTTTTGCTATAGCGGTTGTCGCAATCGGTATTTTAAGTGCTATTTTAATTCCTGCTGGACTTTTAACATTCGAAAGCTTTATTAACCTTGTAACAATCCTAGGTATCTTAATTCCGACTGCATACTTTATCATCATGTATCGCAGCCCTAAAACAACTGAAGTTGAACGTTCACGCGTTCTTGCATATATTCCGCTATTCCTGGCAGCTGTCATGTTTTGGGCAATCCAGGAGCAAGGCTCAACCATCCTTGCAAACTATGCGGACAAGCGTACCCAATTAGAATTCGCTGGAATTTCCATCTCTCCAGCATGGTTCCAGTCACTGAACCCATTATTCATCATTATCTTTGCACCAATCTTTGCTGGGTTCTGGGTGAAGCTTGGCGACCGTCAGCCATCAATTCCTAAGAAGTTCTCATTCTCATTGATGTTTGCCGGCCTTTCATTCCTTGTCATCCTGATTCCTGGATACTTCACAGGTTCAGATGCACTTGTTAGTCCATTATGGCTTGTACTTAGCTACCTGATCGTAGTATTCGGTGAATTGCTGATTTCCCCAGTTGGTCTGTCAGCAACAACAAAATTGGCACCGGCTGCTTTCTCTGCACAAACAATGAGCCTCTGGTTCCTTGCAAGTGCAGCAGCACAAGCTATTAACGCACAGATCGTCAAGTTCTACTCTGCTGAAACAGAGATGGCTTACTTCGGTACAATCGGTGGGGCATCCATCGTGCTGGGTATCATCCTGTTCATCATGTCTCCAAAGATTCAAGGGTATATGAAGGGAATTAAATAATTCTGTTATACAAAAGGCGACTCACTCCGAGTCGTCTTTTTTTGCTGCTGAAATTTTTCTTTGGAGGATTTTTTTGCTATCTTGTAAACAGTAATCTTTTTAGGGAGATGGTAATTTGACATATATCCTTTTAGCCATAGGTTTTGCTTTACTCATAAAAGGTGCTGACTACTTTGTCGACGGGGCATCAAAAATCGCGGCTCTGCTCCGGGTACCTCCATTATTGGTAGGGTTGACAATTGTCGCTTTCGGAACAAGCTCACCGGAAGCAACCGTCAGTATCATTGCCGCAATGGAGGGAAGCAGCGCGGTTTCTCTTGGGAACGTGATTGGAAGCAATATCTTCAATATCACACTGGTTGTCGGCATCACTGCCATGATCAATCCACTTGCAGTTGAAACAACAACCATTCGGAAAGAGATTCCTTTTACGTTGCTGGCGAGCGTTGCGCTGGCAGCAGTTGCCAGTGATATTGCACTCCAGATGGCCAACATTAATTCAATTGGCAGAAGCGAAGGAATCATCCTTCTTCTTTTCTTTCTGATTTTCCTGTATTACATCATTGAGGTTGCCTTGAATAACCGGGAACCAGCATCGGATGTGGCTGCAGTCACCGGCAAAGGAACCTGGGGGAAGAATATATTCATTACTCTTGCTGGCCTCGCCGCGATTATATTTGGCGGTGACCTGGTAGTTGATAATGCGACAGAAATCGCACTTTCCCTTGGAATGAGCGAGACCCTCGTAGGTTTGACGATTGTCGCTGTCGGTACCTCTTTGCCTGAATTAATCACATCGATTACCGCTGCCCTGAAAAAGAAAAGCGAAATCGCTCTCGGTAATATTGTCGGAAGCAATATCTTTAACATCCTTTTCGTCCTGGGGGTATCAGCAACCATCTCGCCACTCGCGGTCAATGATAAAATTTTCACCGATATCGCCCTGATGATTATTCTGACAGCTGTCCTGCTGATATTCTCAAGATCAAAATTCAAGATTTCAAAAGTGGAGGGCGGCATTCTCGCAGCAGTTTATATCGCGTATTTGGTTTATATTATTTTACGGAATTAAAAAAGCGAAAAGGCCTGACTGAATTGGCAGGCCTTTTCCATGTAGTGAAGTATGTATATGGCCACCTAGATACCCACAATTTTGGATAAGTTGGAGTCTTTCCGATAGCGTATCAACGTCAGGTCTTTGTTGATCTCTTTAGCTTCTCCGGTTCGTTTATACCCTATCTTTTCATATAAGTAGCAATTGCGCTCTTCAGTCAGGATGGTATCAAGCTCCCATGCATTTGCTTCCGGGTACATAAGTTCCAGCCGCTTCATAACTTCCTGCGCAATGCCTTTATTATGGTATTTTTCAAGGATATTGATGATATGCAGCTTCATCAATCCAGGAGACTTTTCATAGACATGAACACTGCCCCCAAGCCTGCCTTCAAAAAGGATTTTATAATAATCGCCCCGCTCGAATCTGGCGGAGAATTTCTCCATTGTTTGAGTTACCGGGCTGGTTTCATGATCCTGGTATTTATTATATAAAGGCATGAATACTTCTCTTTGCAGTGCTAAAAGTTCCTCAGCATCCTCTTCTGAAGCTTTTTCCAGGCTGATAGGCGAATTAACGATTTCAAATAACTGATCAAAATAGTTAAACGGAATGAACTCTCCATTTTTAACCATTTCCTTTATCTCGTCTTCACTTGCCCATCTCGCTTCAGCGACTTCCTCTTCCTGAAGTGTCAGCTCTTCAATACCGACATTTTGCCTGACCAGCCAGATATCATCGAAGCCGTGCGAAAATTTCACTGTGAAGATACGCTCCCCTTTTTCTATGTCCAGGTGTATTCCGATCTCTTCCTTCACCTCACGGATGGCCGCCTGCTCACTGTCATCACCCATGATCGCAGAACCCGCTGCTGAACAGTCCCACATATTCGGAAAACCGATTTTCCATGGCTGCCTTCTCTGGATCAGATACTGGCCGTCATCATTCACAATCCAGACATGGACAACGAGGTGATAATTCCCAGCCTCCAACTCCTGCCCTCTTTCATGAATCCGGTCCGTCATATGCCTGTATTGGTCATAAATATTCCATAGTTCCACGGAAGACACCTCCCTCTTCAAATTTGTTCTATTATTATACATTTAACATGAAAAATTTGGCAGTATTTTTTTGTAAAAAAGAACCCAAGCAAAGCGCTCGGGTTCCTTCGAGATTATTTAGGCATATAGATGGAAGACCCTGGACCGATATCGATTCCTGTCAGCATCCAGATGATCAGCATTATTACCCAGCCCACCGTCAGGGCAATTGAATACGGCAGCATCGTTGCAATCAGTGTACCGATTCCAACATTCTTGTCGTACTTTTGCGCAAACGCGATGACGATTGCGAAGTATGGCATCAATGGTGAAATGATATTTGTCGTTGAGTCAGCGATACGGTATACAAGCTGAGTGAACTCAGGTGTGTAACCGATTTGCATCATGATTGGCACGAATACCGGCGCCATGATTGCCCATTTGGCAGATGCGCTGCCGATGAACAGGTTAATGAATCCTGAGATGGCGATGAACGCCAGAATTAAAGGAATTCCATTGAAGCCTGTATTTTCAAGCAGCTCTGCACCGTTTACAGCCAGTACCAAACCAAGGTTCGATTCCTTGAAATAAGCAACGAATTGAGCGGCAACGAATGCCAGAACGATGTATGAACCCATTGTTGCCATAGTGTCTGACAGCTGATCCGCAACGTCCTTATCATCCTTAATTGATTTTGTGATTCTGCCGTATACAAAACCTGGTACGAAGAACAGAATCAAGATGACAGGCACCAGTGAGTGGAAGAATGGAGCATTGATGATGTTCTCTTCCCCGCCGCGAAGTGGTCCCCATTCAGGAATTACAAGCAAGGCAATTCCGATTGATGTGATGATGATTGAAATCAAAGCTCCCCAAAGACCTTTTTTCTCAACAGCAGATAAATAATCAACCTCTTCTTTCACATCACCCTTGAAAGTGCCGAGTCTCGGTTCAACAATTTTATCCGTCACAAAAGTTCCAATAATCGTAATCAAGAAAACTGAAACAATCATGAAATAGTAGTTCATTGCATAGTTGATGTTTTCAGCATATGCCGGATCAAAAATAGCCGCAGCATCCTTCGTCAAACCACCTAAAAGCGGGTCCAATGAAGTCAGCAGCAGGTTTGCGCTGAATCCGCCGGATACACCAGCAAAGGCTGCCGCCAAACCAGCAAGCGGATGTCTTCCTAGACCAGCGAACAGGACAGCTCCAAGTGGTGTCAAGACAACATAACCAGCGTCAGCTGCCATGCTGGACATAACGCCGCCAAAAACAAGCGCAGCAGTCAATAATTGCTTAGGAACAGAAGTAACAAGTCCGCGCAATGCCGCACTGATCAGACCAGTACGTTCCGCAATCCCGATTCCCAGCATCGTAACAAGAACCGTTCCCAGCGGAGCAAAGCCAGTGAAGTTAGTGACGGCACTTTCAAATAGATAGGCGATCCCTTCCTTGCTTAACAAGTTCTTGACTGTTAAAAATTCCCCTTCATTCATAGGGTCTGCCACTTTTACACCCATTGCTGAGAAAACCGCTGACAGCACGATGACCATTACGGAGAAAATAGCAAACAAGGTGACCGGATGAGGCAATTTATTTCCCACACGCTCAATCACATCGAGTGAACGCAAAATAAAACCTTTTTTATTTGTCGTTTCCATGATACACTCCTTCAAATTAATATAAATATTCAGACAAATAGTGCAATAAGACCTTTATCATTATAGAGGGTGTCCTCCATAATTTGAAGCGAAAACCCATTATACGAAATAATAAAATTGTTGGTAAGATTCAGAAGCAGTAGAGAGGCGAAATAGTAGGGACTAGAAAGGCCTTGGACCATATGCTAAACATTTTAGGAGAGGAAAAGGTAGGTGCTTGAGTTGGATTAAGAATACTACATAAAGTCACCCACAAATTTTTAAAGCCTTGCTAAACAAAAAAAGAAGCATGCTCAGCATACTTCTTCATACTCTATTTAACTCTTTTCCTTCTCATCCATTGCGTTGCGGCCCATTTGTCACCGATCACGACTGGCGCTCCGCCATGCAGGGTCAAGTCATTCAAGTCTTGGTTGTCATAGAAATATTCAAAATAAACGGCCATGCCCTTTTGCGGGGATACAGCAAAATTGAGCTTAGGGAAGTAAGTTTCTCCTCCTTGCTCGACATCATTCAAGTACATGACCAATGTGCTGATCCTCGGGTTGCTGACATTTGACGAGAAAAAGTCAAAGTGAGCTTTATACTCCTGGCCGATTTTATAATTCAAGATTTGCAGGCCTTCTCCATGTTCATTCGGAATGCCCATTATTTGCGAAATTCTTTTTTCAACTCGAGCAACAACGTCATTTTCAGCTTCTTCAATAAACGTGCTGCTGCTTGTCCTGAGCTGATCAACTTCCCGGGTATTCCCGATTTTCGAGCGCTGCAGCTTGTCCTTCGACAGCTCCATTAGCTCATCGCACTCCTCGTCACTCAATACATTACCCAAAATGACGATTAACGGTTCTTCCATCCTGGCAATTATGTTGATTTCACGATCGTCGGTTTTGATTTTGTTCCCGATATGATTAAAAATCGTTGGTTCCTTTACAGTTAAATCAACAGCATCCATTATCAACTTTCATCAACCTCTTAATCACAAATTTTTCCAAAAATTAGATTGATATATAAACGAAAGCATCATTCATTCTTTATGTCCCTTGTTTCCTCCTGTAATTCAAAATGGATGACAAAACCGAATCTTAAACTCTATTCAATTTTTCAATTTATTTTACAACGCGGGAAGGTGATTTACTATCATTTTTTACAGGAAAATACTCGAATGTGGTCCTAATTTGGACTAAGGCTCATGAACTGACCAGTGTTTTTTCCGAGCTGCTATATGACGGGTGTCTTTATCGTAAAGTTCTTATCGAAGGTACAAGATACAAAAAAGAGGAAAAACCCGGTTGAAAGGTTTTTCCTCTTTCTCATTTCAAGTCTGAAGAATCATCATAGTCGTAACGGAAGCCGTCAGTCTGATTGGAACTCTGATTGTTTGTTTCTGTTTTTTTCGGGTCTTGCTTTACTTGCTCCACTTGCTGCTTTTTGTCTGGGCTCATATGGAGACCTCCTTATTTGCTTTTCTCCTTATTATCCAAACATTCTTGACTGGCTATTCACTCTTTGGCAGCAAGGTTTCGGCCTGGAGCCTCTCCAAAATCCGGCGCTTCTGATACAGCATTGTCGCGGTTTCGGCAAGACCGCTGACCATCGACCGGTTGGCGAAGGCGCCGAACACTATTCCGGCCACCGGGACCATTTGAAGCAGCTTTTTCCATCCGAAGGATTCTGTATACGTCAAGGTTACCTCGCGCCAGCCCTGAAGTTGGGAGATCACTTCCCTTGATTTATTTTCATTGTTAAAATCGCTCAATTCATTCAATATTGCCTGTTTTCCGACGACATCTGCTGAGGAAAACTGGAGGCACTTGATGATGAAAACCCGCTCTTTCTTGTCTCTTGGGTCGTATCCATGGAGGATGCCAATATCCTGGATTGTTTTTAGCGAGAGGGCCAGCACCGCAGGAATATCAATCGCCAGCGTAAAAATCCCGCCAATCCCCGTACTTGCTCCCTGGATTGTCGCCGCCTTCTTCCGCTGCTCGCCCAGTGCAAGTGATGCCTGCTTCATTTCTTCCACCGGAATGCGTTCCATATCTGCAAGCTGACTGACTCTCCTGCCCGTCTTTTTCTCGAAAAATTGAAATACTGACTTCTCGCTTGTTAAATATTGTCCGCCCGTCTGAATGTAGCTTCCCAGCTCATCAAGCAGGACACCTACCTTTTCCTGGATGAATTTTGGCGTGAACCGATCAAGCATTTTGAATGGCAGACGAGTCAGACGCTCCCAAAACCAGAGCCCCTTCTGGTCCTTCTCCCACTTTTCAATCTGCTCCAGTTCTTTCAATAAGTAGTCCCTTGAGTCCATCGCATTCATCCACCTGTCATTTTTTGATACTATATTAACGGTTTACACTATAGGAAGGTTTCATTTTACTTCGATATTATAGAATTCTTTCGCCAATTCCTTGAAACGCTTAGAGTCTATTTCCTCTTTCTTGGCCCCATCTTCCGTCCAAGAGGTAAAACTGGTTTCCGTCAATACCATGCTCCCATCGGATGTCACTCTTGTCAGCAACGGCTTTTTATTAAATGGAGACTGCGGATGCGTCGTAATGATCTTCTTCATCTCGGATAAATCGCTGATATTCTTTACCGGCTCTCTGGAATCAAAGGCATAGCCGATCTTCCAATCAGAATCCTTATACTTCAGCTTCATTTCCAAAAAGTAATCTCCGAACTCACTGGCCTCTTTTTTCACACGGAACTCACCGCTAGGAGAAATGATTTCAGTACCATTCATAGAGACCGGCCTTAACGGCAAATTTCCGCCAAAACCGGTATCAACCAAGTATCTTCTTCCATTATCATTCAGTAAAATCGCAGCATGCGTCCTTCCCGTCGGACTGAAGCCTTTTAAATCCGGAACATAAACAGACCCACGGATCAACTGGACATCCAGTCCATTCTCTTTTAAAAACAAATAGAGGATCCCATTCAAGTCATAGCAGAGACCGCCTTCATTCCTTTGAATGATTTTCTCCATTAAATGTCCTTTATTCAACTCATTTGAATCCCCCGAAAGGGTACACAGGTTTTCAAAGGGGATTGAAGCTGCGGTCAGTTCAAGAATTTGATCTAAATTTGTTACTGTCACTAGAGTTGAACTAGACAGTCCAATCCTTTTGCGGAATAGCTCGTTAAGATTACTCATTTTCCAAAACCTCTTTCGTTTAACTATCTATCGTAAAGATACATGATTTTACTCAATAAAGCAGACTTTCAAGATAGGTCTTATTATTCATTTTCTATCTCATTTATATATTTATTCCGACATATTTCTTTGCTTTCAAGTAGATTACCAAGAGAATTTCTTATAAACTGACAATCAACAAATACTATAAGCCTATTCTTTTATCAAATCATGTAGTATTTTGGCACTATTTACATGCATTCAGGCTCCTCTCCATTCATTGCTGACCGTGTTAAAGTATTGTAAAATTGAGACGAAAGTTTTTTGCAAGCGCTTGCATTATTTGGGCCTTTTAAAATTTTTTACCGAATTGTGCAAACGGTTTCACTTAGGATTCCATTGTTTAAGAAAGGAGGACTTCTTCTACTATTCTTGCAAGATTAATTCATTTAGGGAGGAAAAGATTCGCATGAGTAAAAGCACAAAACGCAGCTTTTCTATTTTCATGACTGCAATTATGATTCTGAGTTTATGGCTTCCTTTTATACCCGTACAGCAGGCTAATGCGGAAGGAACCACTGTAACCTCAGAAACGACTGATCGCAAAGTGCGCTTTACCTATATTCGTGAAGATCAAAATTTTGGCGAATGGAATATATGGGTCTGGAACACAGGAGTGCAAAATGACCAGATCAATTTTCAAAAATATGATGGTAACAAAGCGATAGCTGATATTGCTGTTGCACCTGCCACCAAAGAAATCGGCTTTGTCCTTCGCAGTACTACTGACTGGAATACTGCTCAAAAGGAATTCGGAGATCGTTTTATCTCAGTTAACCAGAACGATTCCATTACAAAAGCATTCATCACAAGTGGCGTTGAGCAAATTCGCATCGTTCCCGATGGGTCAGCTCCTGTCATCGATAATGGCAATGCTACTTTCTTCTATCGAGATAAAGAACTTTTCGCTTCCGATGCAATGCACACGATTGAAAAAGTAGAATTACAGTTCAATGGCGAAACGATTCCAATGACATACGAGCCAGAGAATGAGAGATTCGCAGCTTCATATGAAAACATTCCAAATGGCACAAATGAATATACTTACCTCGTCACGACGAAAGATGGCGGGACAAATGAAGTAACTGATCCTTACAACACCGTTGATGGCAAGTCAACGATTTCTCACACAAACACTGAGTTAACTGTTTCCGGTTCTGTTCAACCGGATGAGATTGACTACAACGAAAATGCTGTGCTGACAGTTGATGTAGAAGGCCTGACAGATGGCATTGAAGTCAGGAAGATCACAGCCGACGTATCCTCAATTGGCGGATCTAATGCTCTTGAAGTCGACCCAGCGTTAAAAGAAGTAACAATTGCAGTCGACGATAACGTAACTGCAGGAACAAAATCGATTCCACTAACAGTTATTGATTCATTTGGAAATGCACATAATGGCACAGCTACTGTGGATGTAAAAACAAGACAATCCGTCGGTGAAAATGATTTTGACTGGGATGAGTCGATTATCTATTTCATGCTGACAGACAGGTTTTTTGATGGGGATTCCACTAATAATGATCCTTACAATCAGAACTATGAAGAAAAGAATGACCGTGGTACCTACCAGGGCGGTGATTTTAAAGGAATTACCCAGAAACTCGATTACCTGGATAAGCTGGGTGTTAATACCATTTGGATCAGCCCGATCGTGGAGAACATTAAGTACGATGTACGCTCCGATGATGAGCATTCCTATTATGCCTACCATGGCTATTGGGCCAGCAATTTCGGTGGGTTAAACCCTCACTTTGGAACAATGGAAGATTTCCATACCTTGATTGACGCTGCACATGAGCGCGGCATTAAAATCATGGTCGATGTGGTATTGAATCACACGGGGTACGGCTTGAAAGATATTGATGGCACTGCGGAGAATCCGCCAGCTGGCTACCCAACTGACGCGGAGCGCAGCACATTTAGCAGCCTTCTTCGCCAGGGTTCCAATGTTGGCGATGATGAAGTCGTCGGGGAGCTGGCAGATCTTCCTGACTTTAAAACAGAAGATCCAACAGTCCGCCAGACAATCATCGACTGGCAGACAAAATGGATTGAGGAAGCAACAACTAATAACGGCAACACAATCGACTACTTCCGTGTTGACACAGTAAAGCACGTTGAAGATACTACTTGGATGGCATTTAAAAATGCTATTACCGAAAAAATGCCAGAACACAAAATGATTGGCGAGGCCTGGGGTGCAAGCGCAGAGAATCAGCTAGGCTACCTGGAAACAGGCATGATGGACTCCCTGCTTGACTTTGATTTTAAAAATATCGCAAAGAGCTTTGTTAACGGCAGCCTTAATTCAGCAAACAATGCACTGATTGACCGTAACGCAAAAATTGATAACACTGCTACACTTGGACAGTTCCTCGGCAGCCATGATGAAGATGGGTTCTTACATGCTGTAGGGAATGACGAGGGCAAGTTGAAAGTGGCTGCTTCCCTGCAGGCTACAGCTAAGGGCCAGCCAGTTATTTATTACGGTGAAGAACTAGGACAATCAGGAGCAAATAACTATCCACAATACGACAACCGCTATGACCTGACATGGGATCAGGTCGAAGGCAATGATGTCCTTGGACACTATCAAAAGATTTTAAACTTCAGGGGAGAACATTCTGAAGTGTTCGCAAAAGGTGAACGCACGACAATCGCTGGATCAGACACTGATCAGTATCTACTTTTTGCGAGAAATTACGGAAATGAAAACGCATATGTAGGATTGAACATCTCTGATAGCGCAAAAGAAGTGACACTTACTGTTGATGGTGAAAACGCAACGGTAACTGACCACTATTCAAATAACACTTACACTGCCACAGCTGGAAAAGTGACATTAACAATCCCCTCTAAAGCAGATGGCGGTACAGTTCTACTAACGGTTGAAAATGGCGCGATCATTCCTGCTGAAGATGGAAATGATGATGGAAATGGCGACGGAAATGGCGACGGCACTGTCGAACCAATCCCAGCGAACCATATCCGCATCCACTACAAGCGTGACGACAACAACTATCAGAATTATGGTGCATGGCTGTGGAACGATGTGGCCTCCCCTTCTGCCAACTGGCCGACAGGTGCTACCATGTTTGAGAAAACAGACAGCTATGGCGCATACATTGATGTCGAGCTTGCAGACGGCGCAAAGAACATTGGTTTCCTGGTTATGGATGTAACAAAAGGTGATGCAGGTAAAGACGGCGGTGACAAAGGCTTTACGATCACTTCATCTGAAATCAATGAAATTTTTATCAAGCAAGAAGATGACAAGGTTTACACTTTCGAACCAGTCAACCTTCCTGAAAACACTGTCCGCGTCCACTATGTACGTGACAACGCTGACTATGAAAACTTTGGTCTTTGGAACTGGGGCGATGTCGCTGCACCTTCTGAGAACTGGCCAGCAGGAGCTGCTTCCTTCTCTGGCACGGATCGTTATGGTGCGTATGTTGACATTCAACTAAAGGAAAATGCTAAAGAAATTGGCATGATCACTCTCAATAGGACAAATAGTGCGAAGGATGGCGGAGATAAAACTTTCAACCTTCTGGACAGATACAACCACGTTTGGGTCAGACAAGGCGATGATAATGTCTATATCTCTCCATATTGGGAGCAGGCAACCGGCCTTACATCTGCAGAAGTAGTCTCAGAAGATACTATTCTATTAGGCTTCACTATGACAGATGGCTTAACAGCTGATAATTTAAAATCAAAGCTGGAAATCAAAGATGCAGATGGTACAGCAGTTTCAATTGAAAGTGTTGAAATTACAAACGACAACAAAACCGTTAAAGTAAAAGCTTCATTTGATTTAAACAAGCTTCCATTATCCGTAACTTTTGCAGACAGAACAGTTTCTGCAGCTATAAGCTGGAGAATGCTCGATGAAATGTTTGCTTATGATGGTGATGATCTTGGTGCTATTTATAAGGATGGCTCAGCTACATTGAAGCTATGGGCTCCAAAATCAACTAAGGTTGTGGCGAACTTCTTCAATAAAGACAATGCAGCAGAGCAAATTGGCAGCATTGAGTTAACAAAGGGTGAAAAAGGTGTCTGGTCTGCGGACATTGCTCCTGGCGACCTGAATGTATCTGATCTTAAGGGTTATTTTTACCAGTATGAAGTGACAAATGATGGAGTCACAAAGAAGGTTCTTGACCCTTATGCAAAATCGATGGCAGCCTTTACGGTGAATACGAAGGGTGAAGCTGGTCCGGATGGGGATACCGTTGGTAAAGCAGCGATTGTTGACCTGAGCGGAACGAACCCTGAAGATTTCGACCATGCAAAAATCAAAGGCTATGAAAAACGTGAAGACGCTGTGATTTACGAAGTTCACGTACGTGACTTCACGTCTGACCCTACAATCGCAGGTGACCTGAACGCAAGATGGGGTTCTTACAATGCCTTCGTCGACAAGCTGGATTATATTAAAAAGCTTGGCGTAACACACGTTCAATTACTGCCTGTAATGGCGTGGTATTATGGCGATGAAACGAAGATGGGCCAAAGAGAACTTGAATACTCTGCTGGCGGCAACGAGTATAACTGGGGCTATGACCCACACAGCTACTTCTCGCCGGATGGCGCCTATTCAGAAGATGCAACAGATCCTGAATTACGCGTGAAAGAACTGAAAATGATGATTGATGCGATCCATGATGCTGGAATGGGTGTCGTCCTTGACGTTGTGTACACTCATATGGCACAAGCAAGCCAGCTGAATGATATCGTTCCTAACTACTATGCGTTCCAGGACGCACAAGGTAACTTCCTTGGCGGCTTTGGAAACAATCTGGCAACAAGCCATACAATGGCTGAAAAGCTGATGGTAGATTCAGTGAAATACTGGTTCGAAGAATACAAGATCGATGGAATGCGCTTTGATATGATGGGTGACGCTACCTATCCTGCAGTGCAAAATGCATATAATGCAGCAGCTTCTGTTAACCCTGATGCATTGTTCATCGGTGAAGGCTGGAGAACATTCGCTGGCCACATCGCCGAGCCTGATCTAGCTGGCATGGGCGCTGACCAGGATTGGATGGATAAAACCGATGATGTCGGTGTATTCTCTGATGAAATCCGCAATGAATTGAAATCAGGCTTCGGTTCAGAAGGTGAGCCTCGATTCCTGACTGGCGGTGCGCGTGATATCAACACGATTTTCAACAATATCAAAGGCCAGCCTGGCAACACAGCTGACGACGATCCAGGAGACATGGTTCAATACATCGCAGCACACGATAACTTACCGTTATATGATGTTATTGCCCAGTCCATTAAAAAGGATCCGGCAATTCCGGAGAACAATTTTGAAATTCACAAACGCATTCGTCTAGGAAACTCCTTGATCCTGACGTCACAGGGTACTGCTTTCCTTCACGCAGGCCAGGAGTATGGAAGAACGAAGCAATGGAAAGGTGAAGGTGTTCCTGAGCAAAAGTATCATGAATTGACAGATGCACAAGGCCAGCCATTTGGCTACTTCATCCACGATTCATATGATTCATCAGATGCAATCAACATGTTCGACTGGCAAAAGGCAACAAACAAGAAGGAATTCTCAGTCAACACAACAACACAAGCCTACACTCAAGGCTTGATCGAGCTGAGAAAATCAACGAACGCTTTCCGCCTCGGTGAAAAAGAACTCGTTGACCAGAATGTAAGATTGCTTGACCTTCCTGAAATCAAGGATACAGACTTAGTCATAGCGTACGAAAATGTATCAACCGATAAGACTGGCACGTACTATGTATTCGTAAACGCTGATATGACAGCTCGTACCTTGACATTAGAAAATCTTGACTTCTCTAAAGCTAAGGTTCTTGTCGATAACGATGAAGCAGGAAAAACACCTGTTTCCAAGCCAACCGGCTTTAAGCTGTCAAATGGCAAGTTAACTCTTGATCCATTAACAACTGTGGTCATCAAAGTCGACAAAAAGGGCAAAAAGTAACAAATCAACACGGCAGGTACCATCCTTTCCAGATGGTACCTGCCGTTATTTTTGCCTCAATAGTTTACTGAAAAGGCTATCAAGGGTATTATTAATTAACACAACAAAGTACGGCTAAGGAGAATCGGATGCTGGATTACAGATTATATAAAGGTCAAGGCACGGAGTACATCGTGTTGTTGCACGGAATTGGCGGCAGCTCCAATATTTTTTACAAGCAGCTAAAACCTTTTCTTAAAAAATATAATATCGTCGCTATCAACATGCCTGGCCACGGGAAATCGCCTGACATAGATTCCTATAAGGGAAGCTTTTCTTTTGATTCAATTGTCAGAGAGATCCTCACGACACTGGACCACCTCTCGATTCGCAAGGCTCATTTTGTCGGAGTTTCGCTGGGAACGATCATTGTCCATCACCTGCTGCAAACGCAACCCGGACGAGTGAGGTCAGCAGTCCTTGGCGGGGCGATCACAAAATTGAACCTATTTGCAAAATCACTGATCAAATTCGCATGGTTAATTAGGAATTTCATTCCGTTTATGTGGCTGTACCGCATACTGGCCTGGATCCTGATGCCTCGTGGAAATCATAAGAGCTCCAGGAGATTTTTCATCCAGGAAGCCTATAAGATGAAACGGAAAAACTTCCTTGCCTGGTACCCTCTTGCCGGAGATGTCAAAACTACCTATAGCAATGTTCAGGAAAAAAGCAGGAATGTCCCAAAGCTTTATATTTCAGGTGCTGAGGACCATATGTTTGTAAGGGAATTAGCAGAAGACCTTCACGGGGATAAAAGCTCGGAGCTCGTGATCCTGGAGCGGTGCGGGCATGTCTGCAATATTGATAAAGCAGAAGAATTCAATGAGCTGTCCCTAGAATTTATGGACAAGCATCAAGTTAAAAAAGCGAATATCAGTTAATACAAAAAGGGAGCGGGCCAAGTTGGCTTACTCCCTTTTGTTTGTTGTAGTTAGTAATAAAACGGATATCTAGGCGGGCAGCACGGATAAATCGGCGGGTATGGCGGATAAAACGGACGCGGGTAAAATAAAGCGCCACCCAATAATCCACCAGCCAAACCACCTAAAAACGGCAATCCAAAGCCCCAGCCGAAAAACCTCTGATCCTGCGAACGATAAGGATGTCTGTATGCATGCATACGGCTTACCTCCCTCTTCTCTTTTTGTCTTCACTAATTTTATATGCGTTTATCACGGTTTTGGCTTGGGCGAATGCACCTGGGGAGGCAATCGCGAGAATATTAGTGACCTGTTCTCTTTTGAATGATTCAATACGGTTTATTGATGAGCTCTTTTTCCAATATCTCATTTTTCCAGGCGCCAATACGCTCCATTGGTGACCTCTTTTTTTCAAAAACTCAATTTTCTAGCGCCAATACTCTTTATTGGTGACCTCTCTTTCCAATATCTCGTTTTTTCGGACGCCAATACGTCGCAAAAAAAGAAGCATATCAGCGTGATATGCTTCTCCCCTAATTAAACTTTAAACTTCCCGACCATCTCTCTCAGGTTCTCTGCAAGTCGTGCGAGGGATGCGGATGATGCTGCGACTTCTTCCATCGAAGCCAGCTGCTCTTCAGTTGCAGAAGCGATTTCTGCTGTGCTTGCGACGGAGCCGCGGGCGATTTTGGTCACTTCGTCAATTGAGGCGTTCACTTCCATGACACTTGCTGACATCTCTTCTGAAATTGCGGAGACTTCCTGGATTTCCGAACTGACATTCTCAATCGATTTTAAAATCTCGTCAAATGTCTTGCCAGTGTCTTCCACCAACGAAGTTCCCTCGGAAATTTCAGTTGTTCCTTTGTTCATCATTTCAACGACCTGGTGGGTTTCTTTTTGAATAACTTCAATCAAGCCGGAGATTTGGCTTGCTGACTGTCTTGAGAGTTCCGCAAGCTTTCGGACTTCATCCGCGACAACGGCAAATCCTTTTCCATGCTCACCAGCCCTTGCTGCTTCAATGGCTGCATTCAGGGCAAGCAAGTTGGTCTGGTCAGCGATTCCGGTAATGACCTCAATGATCTTTCCTATCTCAGCCGATTTGCGATCCAAATCCTTGATGACGGCATTCGTTTCACTTGTCGTATGATTGATTGTTTTCATTTTCTCAATCACTTTTTCCAAAGATTCATGTCCGAGCATAGCCTGTTTCGTCGTATCCGCTGCGGACTCTGCGACCGTGGATGTTGTGACGGCAACCCTCTGGATTCCTCCCGCCATCTCTCCTACTGCCTTCGCACTTTCTTCCGTATTCTTGCTTTGAAGTTCTGCACCGCCTGCCACTTCCTGGATGGCTGTCGCTACCTGGTTCGTAGCCGAGTTCGTCTGGTCTGCACTAGCCATCATTTCCTCAGCAGATGCCGCAACCTGCTCCGATGTGCTGCTAACCTGATAAATTAAGTTCCGCAAGTTAGCTGCCATTTCATTGAAATCTGCAGCCAACTGGCCAATCTCATCTTTATTTTTCACATTGATTTTCTCGATAGCCAGGTTTCCGTCAGCCATTTGCTTGACCGCGCTTGATACAAGCTGGACAGGCTTAGAAATCATTCTGCTGATATAGGTAGCAATCGCCGTTCCAATGATAAATGCCGCTGCACTGATCACAATGATGAGCAGAGCTACTTTCTGTACTTCCCCAGATAACGTTTCACTCGTCGCATCCAAGGCATCCTGCTGGTACTCAATTGCATCCTCAGCGGCAGAATTCAGGTTGAAGATGAGTGGATTTCCTTCCTTTTGCATCAGCAATCTGACCTTGACCGTTTGTTCATCCCTTATTAAAATAAAGGCCTCTGAAGCTACTACGTAATATGCTGCCTCGGCAGCAATAAGGTTCTCTCCTACCTTTTTCCCCTCGGCGGATTCTGTAATGCTCAAATATTTCTCTGAGTTTTTCTTGAAATCCTCAACAGCGCCCTCAAATTCAATCAGGCTTTCACCATCGCCATTTGCCATATATTTTTGGAGTGCCAGCTGTTCCCTCATGATGGCATCCTTCATCTCGACAATCAGATTAAGCTTTTCCATACGATCATTAATGGAGGTTGAATACTGGCTGTTCATCTTGCCGAATTGTAAGTTGGTGATCACTGCCACCAACGCCAGCAGCGCCAATACAGAGAAGAAGCCAGCAAATAGTTTTTTCCGAACCGTGAACTTTGTATTAAGCTTTACCTGCTTAACCTTGAATCGCTTTTTGATCTTCATCATCCGCTCTCCTTAGCAGCGCAAATTGCACTGTATTCTATCTATTATCTATTTCGGCACAAATTCAGAAGATTTTAGGACTTTAGCCATAAAAACTAAAAAGGACGATTCTTTCTTCCGAATGGAAGTTAGAACCGTCCCCATGCTTTTACGAGAACCTTCGATATTTGATTTCCCCGCCAATTATTGTCATTTCGATATCCAACGATAAAAGCTCATCAGCGTCTTTCATCTCAAATGGATTCTTGGAGTAAACGGTCAGGTCAGCTAATTTCCCCCGAGCGATTGTGCCTTTGAGTGTCTCTTCATTAGTTGGATAAGCTCCTAATTCTGTAAAAAGACGAAATGCATCGACCATCGACAGCTTCTGCTCTGGTACATAACCATCGTGAGTTTCGCCTGGTTTTTTCCGAGTGACTGCAGCATGGATTCCGAGAATAGGATCGACGGGTTCGACTGGGGAATCCGACCCTCCAGCACAAATGACGCCTGCTTCCATCAGTGTTTTCCAGGCATATGAAAGCTTAATCCGCTCTGCGCCAAGACGCTCCTGAACCCATGGGAAATCGCTGGCGATGAAGCGCGGCTGTATATCAGCAATCCGGCTCGGTGATTTCAGGCGAGGAATCAGTTCCTCCCGCAGGACCTGCGCATGGATCAGCCTGTCGCGATACGCTGCTGCAGGAAATTGGTCAAGCACGTCCAGCAAATTTTCGAGGGCTTTGTCGCCAATTGTATGCACCGCGATTGGCATATCCAATTCACGTGCACCACCGACGATTTCGTACATCTGTTCCTGGTCATACATCGCATCGCCGTAATGGCCCGGTGCATCGCTATATGGTTCCGACAACAAAGCGGTCCTTCGTCCAAAGGCCCCATCGGCAAAAATTTTCACCGCCCCGATTTGCAGCGTGTCATTGCCATAGCCTGTGTACATTCCAGCCTCTTTTAGGTTTGGTAAAAATTCATGGTTAATCAAAAGATTGCTGCGCAAGCCGAGCTGCTCTCCATTTAAAAGCTCATTGAATAGATCCCATGTTTTTTCAAGTCCGCCGAGATACAGCGGATCATTTGTATGCACGCTTGTCAGCCCTTTGCTCATCGCAAAATGCATCGTCTGGCGCATCGCTTTTTTCCAGTCATCGTATGAACGCTCTGGGATGTACGTCCTGACCAGATTCGCAGCTGACTCAAGGAACAGGCCGGTCGGCTGTTTCGTGAATTCATCAAGTACGATTGTTCCTCCCTCTGGAACTGCGATTAAGGGATGATAGCCGCTCACTTCGAGCGCCTTGCTATTGACCAGGGTCGCGTGCAGGCAAGTCCTCGTTAAAAATAACGGATTGGCTGGAGCAACATGATCCAGCTCTGCAATCGTCGGAATTCCTCCATCGGTAAAAAGGTTCTCATCCCAGCTGCTGCCGACAATCCATTCGCCAGGCTCAAGCTGACTGGCCCTTGCCTTGATTTTTGCCAGCATCTCATGCCTTGAAGTGACTCCGACAAAATCAAGGTTGATGAAACTATCCGCCATAATGGACAGATGAAGATGACTGTCGATTAAACCCGGCGTAGCCGTCTTCCCTTCCAGGTCAATGATTTGCGCCTGGCCGCCCCACTGCAGCACCATATCCGCGGTAGTTCCCATATCGATAAAACGGCCATTTTCAATGACCACTGCCTGTACAATTGGATTGCGTGAATTGAATGTATAGATCGTTCCATTTTTGTAGATGGTTCTCAAGAAGATTCTCCCCTTTGGTTTTAAAGTGAGACAGATCATGCTTGAAAATAATGAGAAGTGCGCATACGGACGTATGCAAAAGGAGTTTGATAGAAGGGGATAGTGGAAAAGCTCTAACATGCAAAAAAGCAATGATAGAAAATAACCTATCATTGCTTTTTACAATATACGTTATCCTCCATTTCGATCAGTAGTTCTCCATGCACAAAATCAAGCATGACAGTCTGCTCCTTATTCAGGAAACATCCCAGCAGTAACCAGTTTGACCCTGGCCACGCTTCGGCAAACAACCCTTTTATCCACCATCAACGATGTCATACTCCGATGGACTACTCTTGTTATTCGCTCCTCTACCTCACCGATCTGATAAGATCATATGAAATTAGGTTAATACTATCAGAATCTTTTAGTTAAATCAAGATTCTAAAATGTTGGAAAATGTTCACTGTTTTTCGTTTGGTCTTTTTTTAAAATAGAGAAGAAAGGAAGTGGAATATGATAGTAAAAGAAAGAACCAAACCAGAAGAATTACAATTGTTGCAAGCCCTGGAGCCAAGGATGGAACTGGAAGAGAAAGATGCACAGAACCTGCGAACGCTGGAAAAAGGCTATGAAGGTGAAGTGCAATTCGACCATTGGTTTACGAATTACCAAGTTGAGAGTATCATTATCAACGACCTGCTGCTCGAAGTGAATGGCACCCTTTTTCAAATCGACTCATTCGTCATCACGCAGGACCGGCTGCATCTTTTTGAAGTGAAGAATCTTGAAGGGGACTATTATCTGGATGGAGACAAATTTAAGACGGCCGCCGGCAAAGAAATCAAAAACCCCCTCCACCAACTAAGTCGCGCTGAATCACTATTAAAACAACTGCTTAAGGAACTTGGCTTCTACATTCCTCTTGAACCTCACCTCGTGTTCATTAACCCAGAATTCGCCCTTCTGCAGGCACCATTAAAATCACCCATTATTTTGCCAAACCAGATGAATCGCTTTATGAAAAATATGAATAGAGCCTCTTCTAAGCTGAATAACAAACATACCAAATTGGCCGAAGCCCTATTGTCCCTGCATATCAAGAAGTCGCCATACTCAAGAGTGCCGAGTTATGAATTTGGAATGTTGAGGAAGGGGGTTATTTGTGGAGAGTGCGGTGGGTTGATGGAGAGTTACAACCGTTATAATTTCTACTGTATTCATTGTAGTTCTAAGGAAACAATTGATTCTGCCGTCTTGCGTACTATTGTAACCTATCAATTGCTCTTCCCTGACCAAAAGGTGACCACATCAATAATTTACGAATGGGTAAATGGAATCTTCCCCCAAAAAACCATTCGAAGAGTCTTAAAGCACAATTTTCTCGCTCAAGGGGAGGGCAGCTCTACTTTTTATGAGTAGTAAACTTTGAAAAAGGGGAGGATTCCTCCTCTTTTTCTATGCTCTAAAACCTGTTGTGACCGTGCTCTTGAAATTTCCTCTTTCACGGGCACAAGTTCACCCTTCTTGTGGCCGTGCTCTTGCGATTTCCTCTTTCACGGGCACAAGTTCACCCTTCTTGTGACCGTGCTCTTTCGATTTCCTCTTTCACGGGCACAAGTTCACCCTTCTTGTGACCGTGCTCTTCCGATTTCCTCTTTCACGGGCACAAGTTCACCCTTCTTGTGACCGTGCTCTCTCGATTTCCTCTTTCACGGGCA
>NZ_JAGGQP010000042.1 GCF_018613235.1 Bacillus sp. ISL-41 | reverse complement strand
CCGACCGGTGAAGTCGCTCTTTGACTTCATCGGGCGGACCGAACTCGAAAAGTATAGAGACTGTCCAGAAACGCAGAAACTGGAGACTCCGACAAAGAAGCGCACTTTGCTTCTGCCGGCGGAGTCGAAGTTTCGGAGTTTCTAGGAGGCGACACTAGACAAACGTCTCGAGGGACTAGGCGTTGGAGCTAGACACTGATCTAAGTGGAAAAACTTATACTCTTACCAAGTAATAAAAGACAGCCACCCGGCTGTCTTTTTAACTGCTTAAACGATATTTCTTTCTCCATGAGTAAAGCAATAAACCCAAAACTAACACTATTTGCAGCAAAAAGACAACCGAATCCCAAAAACGAATGCTGTTGATTGGTTCCAGGAATCCCGGCAGCATGATTTCGCTCACCGCGAAGATCATTTGCGGGATGTAGTAGTAGGCGGCGATGATAAACGTGAGCAGGACGCCTGCAAGGTAAAAACCGGCGTATCTGCGAACGAACTTCTCTTCTCCGGCGAAGGTCTCTGTTTCAGGCACTCTTAGGAAAGGAAGCCATCTCGCCAAGAAGTTACGCCCATTTTCCATTAAATTATAGCAGCCTGTTAGGTTTTCAATGACATAGTAAAGGTCAGTCTTCATAAAAACGGCAGTTTGGTAAATTAGACGGATAAACGTGTCCAGTACGACCAGCTTCAGCAATCCCATAGTTATTGTACTATCACTTACAAAAATCTGGGCTGCCAATGCCAGGAACAATACTGCGAGATCAAAATTCATCCCCGCAAGATAAAGCTTATTGCGCTTTTCTGCCGGCAATTTCCACACCTGGGACATATCCGTCTCCAACACGACAAAAAACAGACGGTTTCCCACCTCTATTTTTGCCGGCAAACCTTCAGAACGAACCGCAAGCACATGACCGAATTCATGCAGGATCACAAGGAAGAAAGAGATCAACAGCAAGGCGATGATATTTTGGAACATCAGGTCAAACATAAACAGGTCCGAATAGCGTGGGAATAAGTCTGGCTTGAACATAATCAAACCTATACTTGCCACGAGTAAAAGGACGTACAACTTTGAACTTATGGTGTTGAAGAAGAAACGGCCTAGTGATTGCGGGAGCCAAGAAAAGCCATTCTTGTTTTGCTCACCTAAACCACTCAATATTTTTTCGCCGTTAAGTTCGCTGACTAAGTTAAGTTCAAGGAGCTGTGAGACAAAGTCCAATATATCTATATCTATATCTTCATCTGAATATTTAACAAGCAATTCTTTTTCCACTTCATCAAGTGGTTTTCCTTGATCGATTAGCTCAATAGCAAAAATACAAACTTCTGGCATTTCGTAGAATTCGCTATTTAATATATCTTCGACAATATAATTTTTCATATCCTTTTGTATAACCAATTTTTTCAATATAACTCGGGTTTCATAGGTAATATTCATACCTTCACCTTGTTTAGAGAATAGGAAAGGGATGCATAAACATTTTTACATCCCCCGTGTGTAATCATATTGTTATAAATGCACACCACCAGCAAGTTGTCTTGATTTTTTTTAGTTTACGAACTTTCACTATGGCCACCCCCTCTCAACCAATATAATTATTATTAACAGGAAGATCATGATGCCAATTATAATTCATATGGAATATAATCCATTCGGGAAAAACCTCTCTGAAATTTTCAACTAAATCAGGGTCAAACTGTGTGCCTTGGCCTTCAACTATTCTTTTAAAAGCTTCTTCAACAGACATTGCTGCACGGTAGGAGCGTGATGATGTCATTGCATCAAAAGCATCTGCAATTGAAACAATCCGTGCAAGGTAAGGAATTTTGTTACCTTTAAGCTGTTCTGGATATCCCTTACCATCCCATCTTTCATGGTGAGATTTTATAATTTCGAGTGTGTCGCCTAGTCCCTGCACTTTAGTTATGGCCTCAGCACCTACTTCTGGATGTGTTTTAATAATTTCATATTCTTCTCTTGATAATTTTCCAGGTTTCATAAGTATTGAGTCGGGAATATTTACTTTCCCTATATCATGAAGTAAACATGCATTTGTAAAAGACCTCAGTTCATCTTTTGTAAATCTACCAGTGGCTTCTGCAAGTGAATTTGCATAATAAGCTACCCTTTCGCTGTGCCCTTTAGTATATGGATCTTTCAGTTCAATAGTTGCTATAACACCTTTAACAATCCCTGAAAGCTGATTATCATATGATATTTTTATAGCATCAACGTACCCTTGATATCTCTTTAAGATAGCAAATCCTAATAAAGAAAGGATTAATATCACCGCTATCGGAAAGAAAACTACCGTTGTCTTAAGGAGCAGCCCTATAAATAAGTATTTAAAAATTGTCCCAAGTGAGACAGTCCAAAAAAATGTAGTATTTACGAAAATAGGCGCAAATAGAATCATGAATACTTCAACAATATTGCCACTGCTATAGACTGAATCACTGTTTAAATAAGTAACCGAATCATAGAGAATCGTTATAAAAATGATTCCTAGAAAAAAAAGATACTTTACTAAATAGAGTTTCCCCCTCTTTAACATTGCAATTACAAGTGGAAACAACAAAAAAATTAAAAGGTGATAGTAATATCTTGAATTATCAAAAATTAAAACATCAGTGTGCAAAACATATTTCGGATGTAAATAGTAATAAAAAATTTCAAACGATATAAACAATATATAAAATAAAGCCAAAAACCACTTAATAGCCCTTTTTTCCTCATGGTGTAAGGATGGATCTTTAAAAGAATTTTGCATTGGAGTACCTCGTTTTCTATCTATTACTTACCGAATCATTGTTTACCTTCATATCGCCAATTTTCTTTATAAGTTAATAGTTTTAGTAAAATATGAATAAAAAATGATTAATTAGGCCTAGTTTAAAATGGCAACATTCGACAATTTTCTTCATTATAAACCAAAAGGACTATTTTAAAAATAGTCCTTTCGGTTTATTTAATGGGTATATTTTCATTATCCGACTATAGTTTTATTCACAAAATGGTACCGACATGGTAACAATCGTACCTTTTTCTAATTCACTTTGAATATTTAATGTACCTTCATGTTCTTCAATGATTTTTTTCGTAACCATCAACCCTAATCCGTTTCCGTTTTGCTTGGTTGTATAGAATGGTTCACCTAACTTAGCCAGTTTCTCTGGAGGAATTCCACATCCTTCATCCTTGACAGAAATTAAAACATGCCTTCTATCTATTTTGGACTTAATGGTTACTGTCCCTCCATTAGGCATTGCTTCCATCGCATTTTTAATTAAATTGATAAATACCTGCTTCATTTGGTTTTCGTCACATAATAGGACAGTAGAATCATCGACATCATATTGAATGAAAATATCTTTCCTCTGCGCATGGGGATCAATCACTGATATAACATACTGGATTATATCAACAAGTCTTTTAGGAGTTTTAATTCCAGTGTTAGGTTTCCCAAGAATCAACAGGTCATTTACTATCGCATTGATTCTGTCGATTTCATTTAGCATGATTGGATAGTATTGTTCATCACCCTTATCCTTCTCTTGCTGTAGTTGCGTGAAACCTTTCAAAGAAGATAAGGGATTTTTAATTTCATGGGCAATTGCAGTTGCCATCTGCCCAATAACAGCTAGTTTTTCTTTCTGTCTCATATCTTCATGAATGGATGTTATTGCTTTAACATAGGACTGGAAACGATTTAGCAGGATAAATGCAATTGTAGCAATGAAGATAATCAAGCCCATAGGCATTAATACTTCTGCAGCTGAAAAAAGAAGGCCAGTTATTAGGTATTTCAGGAAAAAGCCGATCGTCATTGTCCAGAAAAATCGGCTGCTTACAAATATAGGCGAAAAAAGAATAAAATATATTTCTAGTACATGCCCGCTGCCAAACTGCTCCTTCGTTCCCCAATAGATCATTAGATTGTTTACCACATCCAAGAGTGTAAACGCGAGAAAATATATATATTTAATTTTTTCTGGTTGCCCACGTTTAACTAAGTACATGGCGAGTGGTATTAATGCAAAAAGGAAAATGTGGAAAAGAAATCCTAAGCCCCCTAAAGGTAAGCCTATCTCTTCTTTATTAAAGTAAGGAACTAAGTAATAATAAATTAAATCATAAGGAACTAATATTATATAAAAAGTCCACAAAAAGAACTTTACTGCTTTTACTTCTTCATATACTAAAACCGAATTTTTTTTGAGTGGATCCATACGAATCTCCTTAAATCTGAAAACTTGTTAGCCTTATTATATCAGGATGTGTCGCATCTTGTTAGATTTTGTCTCATCATGCAATAATTTTTTGATAGATATTTTTTATGGATGGAAAGGGATTTTTTATGGAATGAAAAATGGACCAGGCGATAGGATGCCTGATCCATTTTTTTATGCGGTTTCGCTTAAATTGTATTCGTTGAGGATTCCCTCGAGCTTTAGTGCGAGTCCCATGCTGCCCTGGATTTTAAGCTTTCCTGTCATGAAGGCGGCTGTTCCGTTCAGTTTGCCCATAATCATCTTCTTGAAGTTTTTATCCGACAGCGTCAGGGTACAGTCTGGTGTTGCTTCTGTTCCTTCAACTACCCGGGCAGTTCCATTAATAATCAACAACTGGTATGTTCCGCTGTCATCACCAGTGATGTCATATTGATAGGCCGTATTCATGCCTTGAATCGGCTCAGGCCTTTCTTTCATTACCTTTTCGATCTCCTCCCATACTTCTCTAACCGATTTATTTTCCAACATCCTAGCCACCCCTATCAACCTATTTATTTCCATCATACCTGACGGAAGTCCTATTGGGCAATCCGAAAACGAACGTATTATCTGATAATTCCCTATATTCATCGGGTTGCTTTTAGCTTAACTGCCTGTACTCGCGAAAGCCTTCAAGCCCCTATTCCAGAATGCATAGGCAAGGACACAGCAAACAATCGCCGCGACCGGGGTCCAGAGCGCGAATTCTTTGTATCCGGACTTGTCGATAAAATAGGCCGCCGGATAGAATGCCGTGAAACCGTAAGGAATAATCCATGTCAGGAACATGCGGATACCCTTGTGATAGATGGTCAGCGGGTATCTCGCAAAGTCACTCAGGTTGAAGACTGCCCAGACAATCGGCAGGCTGTCGATCATCCAGAAACTGAACGTCGCAAAAAATAAGTTGATCGCCACGAAAATCAATCCGGATGAGATGATCATGATAACCAGCATCGCAATTTCCGCTGCTCCCCAAACGAGATCAAGCTGCGGAATCGCTGTTCCAAGAATGATTAACCCGATAATCAGCTGGCCGAATCCATCTTGATGCAGTCGATCCGCAACGACATGGAACAATGGATTGACCGGCCTGATCAGCAAACGGTCGAGCTTCCCTGGCCGGATATACTGCCAGCCAAGCGTCCATAAATTATCAAAGAATATCTGGTGAATCGAGCGGCCCGTTGCCGCGATTCCGTAAATGAACAATATCTCGTAAAACGACCAGCCATTGATCTGCTCAATATGGTCGAACACCACTTTTACAAAAAAGATCGAAGCGAACTGCTCCAGCATGACGGAGGCGACACCGATCAGAAAGTCGATCCGGTACTCCATCATCACCTTCATATGGCTCTTCGCAAACTCCCAATATAATCTCATATAACGACGCATGAAATCGCCTCCTATCCTCCAAAAATCGTAATCTGTTTAATCGCCTGTGACCAGATTACCCTAACCAAAACATATAATGAAATGAGCCAGAACAACTGGACTCCAAGTGCCAGGTATGCGTCCGTCCCACTAATAAGTCCGGAATAAATCGAAACCGGCAGATACACCATCGCCTGAAACGGCAGGAACTCAGTTATCGTTCGGAGCCAATCCGGGAAAAGAGTGATCGGCACAAGCGCCCCTGAGAAAAATGTGATCAATGATTCCTTCAGCACTCTGACACCCCAGACATTGACTGTCCAGAACGCAAGAACACCGACAAGGAAATCGAAGAACGTACCAATCCAGATGCCCACCAGCGCGCTCACCATGAATAGCAAGATGGTTTCTGGAGATTTCGGAAAACTTAAATCCATAAAGAAGTAAGCAATCAATACCATCGGAAGTGTACTCTGGATCATGTACATGATCTTCTCTCCAATATCCACCGCGAACATTTTAAAAATCATATCGTAAGGACGCATCAGTTCGATTGCAACCTGACCTTCCTTGATATTCTCGGCAAGCTCATTGCCGACACCGCCGACAAAACCCTGAAGCAGCATCGCAATGACGATGTACGTCAGCATCGTTTCTAGATTAATATTTTGGATAGTTGTTTGATTCGCATAGACTGCCTGCCAGAAGAAGTAGATAATTAACAGCCTCATTACTGAAGATACTGTCCCCGCCCAGTACCAGGCGGAATAGGCAGCATTTTCCTGCATACGCCCTTTAGCTATTTGCCAATACTTTCTCATGCTCTCCCCCCTGCTCCTGCTTGTTGTACAGATCCTCTACAATCGCCTCGATTTTAGGATCGGCAATATTCAAATCTCCAATTTCATACATGCTCATCATTTCCGAAATGACGAACGAGCTTTTAACCGTTTCATGGTCAAACGATAAGCTGACCTTCGTTTCTTCTTCATTCGGTAATACTTCCACCTGACCGGTTAGCGACGCAGGCAGTGCGAACTTTTCCTTATCTGCCAGCTCAAAATGAATTACGCGTTGTTGGCCGAATTGCTTCTTAATCTGCTCAAGCCCACCATCATATAAAATCGTACCCCCATCAATAATGATGATCCGGTCACAAATTTCCTCGATGTCCTGCATGTCATGTGTAGTCAACAGCACTGTTGTGCCCCAGCGCTGATTCATTTCTTTTATAAACTTACGAATCTTTACTTTTACCGCAATATCGAGACCGATTGTCGGTTCATCCAAATAGACAACCTTGGGCCTGTGAAGGAAGGCCGCAGCCAGCTCACAGCGCATTTTTTGCCCCAGCGAAAGCTGTCTGACCGGAATGCCGAGCAATGGCTCCAGATTCAGCACCTCTGTAAACATGGCGACCGTTTCCTGATACTCCTGCTCTGGAATCTCGTAAATATGTTTTAACAGATTATAAGATTCACGAACCGGGATATCCCAGAACAACTGCGTCCGCTGCCCGAAGACCGCACCGATGTTTACTGCGTTCTTCTGACGGTTTTCGTAAGGCACCAGCCCATTTACCGTCACCTGGCCCGAAGTCGGTGTCAGGATTCCCGTCAGCATCTTGATTGTCGTCGACTTACCGGCACCATTCGCGCCGATATAGCCAACCGTCTCACCCTGCTCTATGGTAAAATTAATCCCCTTCACCGCATGCTTCGTTTCATACTTCCTATTAAAAAGCGACTTGATTGCCCCCTTAAGACCAGGGTCCCGCTTCACCAATTTATATTCCTTTTTCAAATTCTCCACTGTAATCATTCATACCACTCCCAAGAACATACATTCGATTTTTAGGCACAAAAAAACCACAGACATCCCAGTCCGTGGTTACGCATTTATTTTAACATGACAAAAATAAGCGCTACTACACACAATACAGGCAGGCCGAAGGTAAACCATATGAAATTGATTTAGTTGCTTGATTACGATCAATCATTTCGACTGCCTCCTTAGGTTATTTGAATACTTTCATATTGTACCTGTTTAAGAAAATTTTGGCAACGATATTGTAAAAAAATAAATGTTGCCTTATTTTACTCAGGCACCGTGAACTAGTTTGTTATGAAACTTTAAATAAGTGATTAATTCTTCCAGGGTTTCAAAGTGTCCGGCAGTGCCAAATTCATGGAATATATTCATCTTCCGCAAAATTCCGCCAAGGTCAAGGTCGTTGCCGATTAGATAAAGGTTCTGCCCCCGTTCTTTCAACTGATCTTTGAGCTGGAGCAGAAGCAGTGCACCAGAGGCATCAACAACCGTTACTTTTTCTATATCTATAACGATATCAAGACTGTTATCCGAACTTATTGTCTTCGTTATTAGCTCTGTAGCACCAAAGTAAAGAGGTCCTTCCAGGCTGTATATCATTAATCCATTGTCCATTTTACTATTGATTTTGAAGCCTTCCTCACTCATCCGCTTCATGAAAATCAGCGCACTCATGACAATTCCGACACCGACGGCAACCATTAGGTCAATGGCTACTGTTAGAATCATGGTGACCAGCATGACCGCTGCGTCTGTGCGAGGCTCATCCTTTAGGATTTTCAAGCTGTCATAATCGAACATCGTGATTCCGGTCATGATTAAAATGCCGGCAAGCACTGCGAGTGGAATTTCTTCCGCCAGCGGTCCGAATACTAGCATGAACAGCAGCAAGGCAACGCTATGGACCATCGCTGACAGAGCAGTATGGCCGCCGCTGCGCAAATTGACTACTGATCTGACTGTAGCCCCAGCTCCTGGCATTGCGCCGAACAAACCGGCAAGTGTATTACCGATCCCCTGGCCAATTAACTCTTTATTGCTCTTGTGCTTTGTACCTGTCATATTGTCCATGACAACTGATGTCAGCAGGGAGTCAATGGATCCAAGGACAGCTATACTTAATGCTGCAGGAATCAGTTGGATCATAACACCCACGTCGGCAATCGGCAAATGAAGTTGCGGCAAGCCTTTTGGAATCTCGCCAATTCTCTCTGCGGTGTCAAAGAAAATGAAGTCGTTTATAAATGGCAGTGTAAAATGAACAGCAGGTACTACCTTCTCCAGAAGAATTACCGCCACGGTACCTAAAATAAGCGCCATTAAACTTGGCGGGATGAACTTAATCCACTTCATCGCAACCAACATAAAAACAATTGTCAACAGCACGACTAAAAAGCTGCCCGTCACATACTGCAGCTGCCCCATGATAATGATGATGGCGATCCCATTCATAAAACCGCTGACTACCGGCAAGGGAATGAATTTCAAATAATTGCCCGCCTTCAATAACCCGAAGACAATCTGAAAAAGTCCCCCCATGAACGCAGCAATAAACGCATACTCCAGTCCCTGAGTCGCCACAATCCCAGTAAAAATAATTGTGATCGGACCAGTCGGACCCGTCACCTGTCCCTTCGTCCCGCCAAACAAAGCAGCAAAAAAACCAGTGATAATGGCACCATACAAACCAATGATGGCCCCATCCGAATTACCCGTCGCCTGCATCCCAAAAGCCAACGCAAGCGGCAGCGCAACAACCGAAACCGTAATCCCGGCCAATAGTTCACGCTTCAGCATCTGAAACATGTACGATACGCCTTCTTTCCTATTCTTTTATAAGAAAAATTATACGCCTGTTAAAATGGATAATGAATATGAAAATAGTAAAAAGAAGTGAATTTTTTTGAGGGGAGATAAAGAGGCTGACTGATCACACAATCTGGACCAGCCAGAAGCCGTGCAAAATGACCACAACTGAATAAGAAACGGATGCAAATAATAGCAGAAATTTGACCAACGAAGAGCGAGGAACGATTTTAAACAATACAAATAAAATAAGTAAAATTGATAGAGCACTTTTTGTGAGAACAAATAACATTGGATGGGTTTCATATATGGCTTTCATGATTGGATTAAATTCAGCGATAAACGCATTCCTTATTCCGAACCATGTTATGAAAGCGTCAAGCAGATTCAATGCTGTTAAATAATAAAAAAGAAAAGTCAAATTCTATCACCTCTTGGATGACTTAATGTGAATTATTATCATAGACCTTATTGTTTATGTATATACCATTCACACCTTTTAAATAACCATCCATTTTTTGTACCTTATTACTTCAGAGAATAGTATGGATACCGACCATGAAACTTTTCATTCTTTTTTACCGTAATACAAACACAAAAGCCTCCATTAGAGGAGGCTTTTGAATTCAATTCAATGATTATTGCCCAATTAGACTTTCTTCAACTTTATCCGGGACCAGGACAATGTCGGAAAAATAACAAACTGTTTTCAGTTGTTCATCAAATTCATGTGCTGATTTTAAAGTTGTTTCTATATAAACCTCCATCACCTTCCTTGCTCGGTCGTCAGAAATTCCATACTCCAACGCATTAACACTCTCAAAAATCTTCACCATCAATTCAGCCACCCGTTTAGAGTGAAATGTCTTATGGTCATGTGATGCTGTCTGCATAGACATCAGCAGTTTCTCCAGCTGCCCGATCGCGTCACGGACCAACTCTACACACTCACCCTCCATCGCAGCAATTCGCCCATTCATCTCCTCCAGAAACAGTTCCCCTGCATTAAACTTCTCCATCAACCTCAATACCTCAAGCCCAAGGATATTCGCTGTCCCTTCCCAAACGGTCAGCACCTGAGCATCCCTCAGCAACCGTGGAGTGACAAAGTCTTCGATATACCCGTTCCCGCCGTGCATTTCGATGGCTTCGTGCGCGAAGTGGACGGCTTGTTCTGCGGTTTCTTTTTTCAAAAGTGCGATGTAGAGTCGATTCAATACGATATCTTTTTCGCTTACTCCTGGTTCGTTCCTCATGACTTTTTCGAACAACGGGAGGTACTTAAACACTGCCCTGGTTTCGACTTCGAGTTTCACTGCCATTTTAACAAGAGAATCCTTAATCATTGGGAAATCGGCCAACTTCTTGCCGAAGGCGTCCCGCTTTAGTGCATACTCTCGTGCTTCGCGGTAGGCGCGGCGCATGATGCCTAGTGAAGCGACGGTGTTGCAGACGCGGGAAAGGTTGAGAGCTTCCATCATATAATAGAAGCCTTTTGCTGGGTCTCCGACTACGAATGCTTCTGCTCCGTCAAACTCGACTTCGGCGGATGGGACGGCGCGTACTCCAAGTTTATCTTTGAGCCTGCGGATTTTGATGGCGTTGAGTTTTCCGTCTTCTTTGCGCCACGGCACGGCGAACAATGTCAGTCCCTTTGTTCCGGAGGGGGCGCCTTCTTTTCTTGCTAACACCATCGCGACCCCGCACATTCCGGCGTTGGAGGCGAAGTATTTTTCTCCGTATATCTTGTAGCCGTCAGCCGTTTGGACTGCCTTCACCACGTTTGCACCGACGTCGGATCCGCCTTGGCGTTCGGTCAGGAAGGTGGCGCCTTCGTATAATGTTGTTTCACCTGTTGATAAAACATGGGGCAGGAATTTCTCTTTTACCTCTGGTGATGCGTACTGATCCAATAAATAAGCGGTGGCCATCGTCAACGTGACCGGACAGTAAAAGCCGGCTTCGGTTTGGGACAGCAGATAGCCCTGAGCATAGGAATAGATATAATTCCCGCGGCGTCCCAACTCTGGAATATCCTTATGGACATAGCCGACAATTCCGGTGTTGTAGGAATCTTCTACCGTTTTCCGGTAGCCGTCATTCACCCACACTTCAGAGATATCGTCGCCATAGGCATCGAATTTAATCAGCTTCGGCTGGCCTTCACGGTCGGTGAATCTGGCGCGCTGGTCGATTTCGTTGGCGCATTTTTCACCGAACTTCAGCAGCTCCCTATCTGCGTACTCGTAGTATTCTTCATCCAATAATTCCTTCAGCAATGCTCGAAACTGTGGTTCTTCACTGTAAAAATTCATTCACTTAGCCTCCCTTTGAATTCGGTTAACAGCCTTTCGATTTCTTCTCTGATCTCAACCAGTTCACAAATCCTTTCATTCACTTCTGCAAGCTTTTCTTCTCCGTACTGGATCGTCACCTTCAGCTGCTTTTCACCAGTCCGATCCTCGTCGAACAACAGTACCATTTCTTTGATTTCATCAAGCGAAAATCCAAATCGCTTCCCGCGGAATACGAGTTTCAAGCGTGTTACATCACTAGCAGTGTAAATCCGCCGGCCACCTTCAGTCCGTGATGGCTGCAGCAAACCGAGCTCTTCGTAATAGCGGATTGTTCGTGTTGTAACTCCAAACTGCTCGGCCAAGTCAGAAATCGCATACATCAGCAAAACCTCTTATTTTAACAGAATAATCAGTAAATTAATTATACCATTGACGTTAACGTAAAGAGCAAGCCAGATTTCCCACTGGAAACCTGGCTTATTTTTTCACATACAGCAACGGATCGACGCTGTATGATTTTTCATAATTCCATTGGCCTTCATGGATTTCAAAATGCAGATGCTTTCCCCTGCTGTCACCGGTGTTGCCCATATATCCCAGCAACTCGCCTTTTTTAACAGGCTGCCCTGTAGTGACCGTACTTTTTTCCAGGTGGGCATATAGGGTAGTGAAGGTTCTGTCGTTGATTTTGTGGGTGATCAGCACGCAGTTTCCGTAGGTTGTTGAATAATAGGAGCGGATGACGGTTCCGGATGCTGCCGCGACCACTTCTGTTTCGTCCGATTCATCAGCAATATCAATGCCTGCATGAAGCCTGCCCCATCTTGGTCCATAACCTGAGGTAATCTCTCCCTTTGCCGGCATGATAAACACGTCCTCTGGTTTGGCACTACTATACTCTATTCTTTGGTTCTCTTTTAAAATCGCAATCTCCTGGGATGCGAGGTTGACATAGACCTCGTACATGTCCATCAGCTGTGATTCACTTTCCTCCTTAGCGGCATGAACAGTTTCGAGCAGGCGCTGTTTCTCCTCTGCCTTCTTTTCCAAGTCCGCTTTCAATGACATCATTTCCTGTTGATCCTTTTCCATCAGGATTACCTTGTCCTGAAGCGCTTTTTCCTTTTCCTTCAGCGACTCTAAATCAGCTTTGTGTTTTATCAGAAAATCCTTATCAGCCTTAATGATTTTGCTGACCGCAATTGCGGTATCGAACAACTGGGATACGTTTTTCGAATCAAAAATCAATTCCACATACATTCCCAGTCCACCATTATTCTGCATCGAACGCAGCCGTTTTTTGATTAATTGCTCCCGGTGTTCGATGTTGAAAGTGAGCTTGTCTATTTCCTTTGTCATATCTGCTGCAGATGTCTCCGATTCTTCCAAGACATTTTGCATATCACGGATTTTCTGATTCATCTCTGACATCTCATCATCCAGCGCATTCAGTTCGGAAAGATATTTTTCCTCTGCCTTGTTCATTGCTTGAATTTGGTTTTCTTTTCTAGTTACATTATCCTTAAGCTGAAGGCGCTGCTGGCGGATTTCCGATTGCTCTGCCGACTCGGCAGGCTGCGCGCCTGTCATGACTAGTCCGGCTATTATTACGGCTATATAAGCTTTTTTCCTCATCTGACGCCTCCTGCACTTAATTCTATCAACTAGTATATATCTACGAAGCTACTAAACCTGTCGACTTCTGTTGTCGCTTTTCGTTTTTGAAGTAGGACAGTAGCAACTTTCGCTTCCTTCTGTCATAAAGTAAATGGATGTTTGCGTAAATACACTAAAGTGCTAAATGAATCTGGAGGGATGAGGACAATTGAGCCGTGCTGCTTTAAAGTATCATTCAATATTGGATTTGAGGGAAACCGAGATAGCGATTAAGAAAACGAAGGATTTTTTTGAGAATCACCTTGCAGAAACATTGGAGCTGACAAGGGTTTCGGCACCAATTTTCATCAGGAGCGGCAAGGGGATCAATGATGACCTGGCTGGGAATGAACGGGTGATTTCCTTTGATGCACCTGGTGTTGAAAACGATGTAATGGAAATTGTTCAATCCCTTGCCAAGTGGAAAAGGATGGCGTTGAAGCGCTATGGATTTACTCAGGGGGAAGGACTTTATACCGACATGAATGCAATTCGGCGCGACGAAACTCTCAGCCATCTGCACTCCCTTTATGTGGATCAGTGGGACTGGGAGAAGGTGATTTCCCGAAAGCAGCGGAATGCGCAGGTGCTGAGGGCAACAGTTGAAAAAATTTATGAGGTGATGAAAAAAACGGAAAGTTTCCTGGCAAATCTCTATCCATCCCTCGGAACAATCCTGCCGGAAAAAATAAGCTTTATTTCTTCACAGCAACTGGAGGATCTATATCCCGAGCTATCTCCAAAGGAACGGGAAGATAAAATTGCAGAAAGGGTTGGAGCTGTTTTTATTACTCAAATCGGCCATGAACTCCGGTCTGGGGTGAAGCATGATGTCCGCTCACCTGATTATGATGACTGGAATCTAAACGGCGATCTACTGCTTTGGTACCCGCCATTAGGCCGGGCAATTGAAATGACTTCAATGGGGATCAGGGTCGATGAGAAAAGTCTTCTGGAACAATTGAAGCTTGCCGGCCAGGAGCAACGAACTCAATTGGAGTATCATCAGGCATTATTGAACAAAGAGCTGCCATATACCATCGGCGGCGGCATCGGCCAATCGCGGCTATGTATGTTCCTGCTACGGAAAATCCATATCGGTGAGGTCCAGGTTTCCGTCTGGGATGAGGAAACCTTAGAGGAGTGCAGGAAGCGGAATATTCAATTATTATAAGAAAAAGTAAAAGCCACCATCAATGACTGCTCTTAAATTGTTAGACATAAAACTAACAATTAAGTCGCAATTCACAAGGGTGGCTTTTCGTCTTATTTCTGAATCAATATATCTCCAAGTTTTTCATCTTATTTCTGAATCAAGTAATCTACCAGCTTCGTCTTTGGCTTCCCAAAGATTTCTTCTTCCAACCGGCGGCCTGTTGGTGTCGCTGCAAGTCCGCCTTCTGCTGTTTCCCTAAGCGCCGATGGCATTGTCTGGCCGATGGCGTACATCGCGCCGATGACTTCGTCGCATGGGATACGGCTTGTGATGCCTGCCAGTGCCATATCGGCAGCAGTGATGGCGTTTGAAGCACCCATCGCGTTTCTTTTTACACATGGAACTTCGACTAGTCCAGCAACAGGGTCGCAGACTAATCCAAGCATATTTTTTAGCGTGATCGCAAAAGCATCAGATGACTGCTGTGGAGTTCCGCCAGCCATTTCCACGATGGCAGCCGCAGCCATTCCGGCAGCTGATCCGACTTCTGCCTGGCATCCGCCTGCTGCGCCGGAAATCGATGCGTTATTGGCAACGACGAAACCGAAAGCAGCTGTCGTGAACAGATACTCGATCATTTCCATGCGTGTCGGGTTCAACTTTTCCTTTACGGCAAAAAGTGTTCCCGGAACGACGCCTGCTGATCCTGCAGTCGGTGTCGCACAAATGATGCCCATTGCGGCGTTCACTTCATTCGTGGCAACCGCTTTGCTGACAGCATCTAATAATAGATTGCCAGCCAGGGATTTACCGCTGTCAATGTATTTTTGCAACAGGACTGCATCCCCGCCTGTAAGGCCGGTCTGGGACTTGACGCCATTCAATCCTCTCTCTACAGCGCGTTCCATAACCTGCAGATTGTTGTCCATTTGGGCAATGATTTCCTCGCGGGAACGGCCTGAAACTTCTATTTCCTGCCGAATCATGATTTCGGCGATTTTCACCTGATTTTTTTCAGCTAATTCAACAAGCTCCGCAACATTACGAAACATGGCTAGCCCTCCTGATGTAACTCATATTTAGTCAACGAGACGGATGACCTGGTCAACGCCATCAAGGGCAGTTAACTCCGTATAAACTCCGTCTTCGAGTTTGTGGTCCATTTCGATGACCATGACTGCAATGTCTCCCTTGTCTTTGCGGGAGACCTCCATATGGCCGATGTTGATTTGATGCTTTGATAAAACGGTCGTCACGGATGAAATCAGCCCGAATCGGTCATGATGGACGACGAGGATGGCCGGGTTGGCGCCGGACAACTTGAGTTTGAACGAATTGATCTCGGTGATCTCAATCGTTCCGCCGCCGATAGAAATTCCGACGATTTCAAGCTCCTTGCCCTGTCCATCATACAAATTTATTTTTACTGTATTCGGATGCTCCATAACCGCATCCTCTGTAATGAATTCAACTTCGAGCCCGGATTGCTCCGCGATTTTCAAAGCGTCTGGTATTCTCTCATCAAATGTATCAAAGTCCAGGATCCCGGCAACAAGCGCCAGGTCGGTTCCATGTCCTTTATAAGTTTTAGCAAAAGAGCCGTACAGTGAGATGACGGCCTTCGTCGGCTGCTTTTCGAACAATGTGCGCGCCACACGGCCAATCCTTGCAGCGCCGGCTGTATGCGAACTCGATGGCCCGATCATCACCGGACCTATAATATCAAATGCAGAACGATATTTCATGGTGCACTGCTCCTTTACCAATCTATTGAAAGCGATTTCATATATTAATACTATGCAAGATTTCTAACCATTGTTATCTTACCACATTCTATATAGAGTTTAATCATAAATTTACTGGAAGTTAAGAAAAACCACCCCGAGCAATCAGGATGGCTAATTCACACTGACTCTATTCCTGCCGCTGTTTTTTGATCGATACAATGCTTCATCGGCACGGTTCAGCAGCGAGTCAATATTGTCAGTCTGACGATAATCCGTGACTCCGAAGCTTGCGGTTAGACTGCCCGCACCTTTAAAGCAGTGGTTCTCGACCATCTTGCGAAAATGCTCAGCTTTTTCATACGCTTGTCCACCTGCACTACTGGTGATCAGCATGAATTCTTCCCCGCCCCAGCGGCCAAAACGGTCATTATCCGTCAAATTGCCAGAGACAATTGCTGACAGCTCCTTCAAAACACAGTCACCGATTTTGTGACCAAAAACATCATTTACCTTTTTAAAATGGTCGATATCAAAAAAGATAATCGAAAACGGATTGCCCTCTTTTTCAGCAGCCTCGAGCCTTTCCTCCAGCCAGATATCAATCTGGTGCCGATTGGCCACCCGGGTCAGGGAATCGAGATAGGCGTACTTTTTAAGCAAATCTCTTTCTGTAAAAGCACGGAACATATTTTGCGCATAGTAGAGAACCAGTATATAGACGATATTCGCCGCATGGAACTGCGTGAGCGAATCGATTGATTCGGAGGTCATCTTCCCGCTGTAATTCACTCCGATTGCCAGTGTTACCATGAAAATAAAAATTGAATAATACAATCCCTTTTTAATGCCGATCGCTAAAAAGAAGAACATAATGATGAGCGGCATCCAGACAATGAAATCCCCCAATGACCCGCCTTTTTCCGCAAGATCATTAGCAACGACATCAAACATCGTGGTGATATGATACACGCTCACCAAAAAGAGAGTGACATATTCCGCTATGCGAATTCCACGATTTGTATATGCTATAACCCAGCTGATAGAAAACCAGACAATCAGCGTTGTATTGATGATTGTATCAAACTGGCTGTTATTATTTAAAAAACTATTGATGACCAGGGCAACCGTAATAATCGGGAGCATCCACATGTACACGCTTCGTTTAAGTTCCTCAATCGTTTCAAAGTTATTAAACATCTTTCTCATCTCCCCAGCTATAAGACATCGGCAAATCCATATTGCTCGCTTCGCCTTATTCAGAAGCCCCTCGGTTCAAGATTTTTTCTCGAAAGTAATTATTTTGAATTTGAAATAAATGTCTGTGGAAGGCGGCGTCACAGCGTAAAACAGCGGTCCACCCTATACTTCCATTGTACTAGAAAACTCTATTTTAGTATATTTCCAATAGCAAAAGAAGAAGCAAAAGTCCCAGAAAAGACCTTGCTTCTTCATAAAATTTTATGCTGATTCAACTTTACTCCTCAGACCAGTTCCAGTAAGACATATCCCCGAGGCTGGCACCCTGGATTTGTTCGTTTTCCTTCAGCTTCAGCAACTCTTTTACCGGCCCGGTCACAACAGCACCGTAGACCTGGAATCCTTCCTTTATAAGGTAATCGTAGCGCTCATCAAGATGGGAGAGGCCAAGGAAATTCTCCCGGTAGCTGTTTGATTCATTTTCGAGCAAATTTTTCATTTGCCTTAGCATCAATTTCTTATTTAAATCAGTGAATTTTTCCTCAATGCCATACTTGCTCTGCGAATTGTAGCCATCATTCGCTTCACGCCCGCCTGTAAAACCAATCGGTTCAACCGAAAATGTATTTCCTCCGCCACTCCAGCTTCCAGGCTCAAATCCCTTCATCTCTCCTGTATACAGAGGCATCCACAACACATCGAGGTCATATGGCTTCAAAAATTCCAGCATTTCCTCAGGTGTCATATACGATTTCGTTGAAAAGGAAAGCTCGGCAACCGTGCCCTCGTGGACCTTATCCAGTTTCGTCCAGACCGATGGATCTTCGTACGCTTCCAGCCTGTTGCCTGTCTTTGGATGTTCCGGCAGGTAAAAGGTGTATTCTTGCTCGTTTTTAGGCTTTAGGTATTCCGTCTGATTCGTTGAATACATTGGAACCAACCGTTTGGCTAACTGTTTTGTGCCTATAAGTTCCGGCTCTTTCCCAATCATCTTGTAGACTGGATAGGAAATTTTTTGCGTAAAGAAAGGTGTGATTTCTGCTGAATCGATGCTGCCGAAGTCCTCCTGCACATTCGGCTGCGTCCAGTCCATCGCCACCCGGCTGTAAAAAAGATGTTTCTTATCCAGCCCCAGGGCGTCATAGCTGATTGAAACAATCAACATATACAGCCAGAGGAAAAACAGCGTGGCCAGAATCACCCTGATGACCTTCACCGTCAATGCAAATCGATATTTAAAAAGGATTTTCTTTTCCTTGTCTTTTGTCCATTCCATGTTCATCGTCCTTCCATCCTTGTTTTTCCGCCAATTGCGCAAGTCTTTTTCGCGCCCGGTGAAGCGAGACCTTGACCTGGCTCTCCGTCAGCTCGAGCGCTTCTTGTATTTCCTGATAGCTGAACATCTCGACCTCACGCAAATACAGGATCGACCGGTACTGCTCCGGCAAAAAGGTCATCAGCTGCTCCAGATCATCAGAAGTCTCGGACTGTATGGCCTCGTCCTCCGGTAGCCCATATGGACTCGCCATCTCATCCTTCGAAAACAAATAATCCGCAAACGGAACCCATTTTCTCCGCTGTCGCCGGCGCCATTCATCCAGATAGGCATTGCGGGCCACCTTGAACAGCCAGGCCCTCACATCCTCATTCTGGTAAAAGGAAAGAGAAATCGTTGCCCGCACAAAGGTTTCCTGCGTCAAATCCTCGGCCAGCTGATGCGACCCCGAAAGCTTCAGCAAAAAATAATACAGGGGCTTTGTGTACTTCCTATACAAATTTTCGAGTTCATTCCTTCTGCCTTCGTCCATACAAATGCCCCTCATTTTTAAAATCTCGATACTAAAACGATGAACTATGTAAAATGTTACACTCAATATCAGTAGTTTTGTTAAAAAGTTTCAATAACACTATTTTCACGTTGAATGCCTTGGCTTTCTCTTTTCGAAGTATGGTACATTATTATAGGAACTAAAGGAAGGGAGTTTTTTTAATGAATGAACAGAACAATGCTTTGCCGCCAAAAACATGTGAGATTGAGCGTCTGATCACAATGGAAGACGATATCAATAAGGTACTTGAAGGCAAGAAAACAGCGACTCGTCGTAACGGCCGCTATGCCGATGTAGGTGAAATCATGGAGTTAAATGGAAAGAAATTCGTTGTGGACAATGTCTACTCACAATCTCTTGGTGAATTGACAGACGCAGATGCACAGCGTGAAGGTTTTGAAAATGTCGAGGAATACAAGCAGTCAATCCTGTCTTACCACCCGGGAATGCCTTGGCTTCCGCAGATGCGCGTTTGGGTACACGAATTCAGCCCTGTTGCAGAATAAGAAATGGACTTAGCATACCGAGCGATTATTTATCTTCACGTCGCAAGCGTGATTATGTCGATTGGCCCATTCTTCATTTTGATGCCAATTGTAAAAAAACTGCCTGATGCAGTGGGGAAAGAACTGGAGGCTTATTTGGCTACATTGAAATCAGCTGTCCGGCTGTCAAAGCACGCCGGCCATGTACTGATTGGTACAGGAGTGCTGCTCGTCATCCTCGGGCCATGGACATGGAAAACACCGTGGATCATCGCAACTCTGGCCTTGCTGTTTGCTTCGCTCTTTTTCCTCGCAAGGGCATTCTCGCCAACGCTTCGGAAATTTGCCGAAGAAGGCGCGAACAAAATAGAACTCTCCGCAAAGCTGAAGCGCACCATCTGGACCTACATTTTTCTTTTGATGTCCATGCTCTGGTTCATGGTCGTGAAGCCGAATTTGTGGTGAAGAAACGTAAGCCCGGGCCGTGGTGCCCGGGCTTTTAAAATTGGCGGAATGAACAACTTGATCGATATAATTCTAAATGTGGTTGATATATTTAAAAATCCGCTGATATATTCGAAAATGTGGTCGATATAATTCAAAATCCGCCGATATATTCGAAAATGTGGTCGATATATTTAGAGGTTTCGCCAATAAGATGATAAATGTGGCTTATAGATGCCAAAATAACTTAAAAAAATTGCCTTCCATAAAGCGAAAAGGGAACTTTTCTTACAAGTTCCTTCGCTGCTCACCCCATTTCTCCTTATTCATGCCAATATTGAGCAGGTTTTTTCCATAAAAAAACTGCCATCCCAAAATGGCAGCCTCCCCTCATTTCTTCGCTTCCTTCAATGCTTCCTTTTCCACTGTATCCATAAAATCAGTAACAACTTTTTTGTTGTTCTTTTCACCGCCCAATTTTAACAATGTCTTGCCAAGGAAGTTCAGCCCAGTATTCTGACCTTGATAAATGAATCTAGTTTGATCCTCACCGACCTTGACCAGCGTGAACGCAGCTTCGACCTGAAATGCTTTAGCTAGCGTGAATCCGATTTTATTGTGTTTTTTATCAGGAGTGTTTTCGTACTCAAGGTCTTCTACGATATACGTTTCGATCCGCTTGCCTTCTTTATATTTCTGCTCGTACTTCGTGCCGACGACTCCTTCTTTCTTTTCAATCACCTTGTTCTCTACCACGTTCGGCATGATTCGCTGGATGTTCTCAAGCTGAAATAATGTCCAGATTGTCTCGATATTGACCGGAATGTTCCGCTCTTCATTCCATTTAATCATCTTCTGCACCCTCCATCCCAAATTCGAAGAAATCATCCATTTCTTCAATGAGTTTATTCAGTTTCTGCACTTGCTCGACGAGTCCCTGTCTCTTTTTCAATAATATTTGTTCTAGATTTTCAAACGATTCATCGTTCACTACGGTCAGCATTTCCTGGATGGTAAAATTGAACCGTCTCAGATGCACCAATAGCAGCGCAACCAAATAGGAACCATTGTCATAATAGCGGTACTTATTATTCGGGTCGATGAACACGGGCTCGAGTAGCTTGATCTCCGCATAATACCTGAGCGTCTCCTTGCTTAGCCCCGTCATTTTGGAAAATTCGCTTACCTTGTACATTTCGGCCCCCTTATAGAATCATCTTAAACTATGTAGTGCACCACATAGTCAATTATTTTCGTGAATATAGAAAAACAGCCACCAAAATAGCGGCTGCTTAGCAGAAGTCTCTCTTGCTTTTTGTTAAAATAAATTCGTTATGAAAGTCTATCGTCAAACCTTTCACTTCATATTCAATCGAAGGGTCAACAGCGACCGTGATGCCATTGACCAGCATGATCTCGTCATCTTCATCCGGCTCATCCAGAGCCAGTCCAATTTTGGAGCTCCTTCAGCTGATGCCGGCGAAATATAGACGAATTCCCGGAGCCTCTTTCTCTCCCAGCAGTTTCGTAATGCGTTCGCGTGCTTTGTCAGTTATCTTCATTTTTTCTCAGGAAAAATTCTTTCTAGAGATGTGATCAATTTGGAGTCGAGATTCAGTACATCACGGACTTCCCGTGCTTTTGCCTTTGCTTCGTCGATGCTGCCAGCTTCATTCAGCTTCAGCAAAGTACCTGCTGCCAGCGTACCTGTCCGGGTTCTGCCCGTGGAGCAGTGGAAATAGATGTTTTTTCCGGCATCATAGGCTCTCTCCACTTCCTCAAGCGCCTTCTGAACCGACTCATCTTGCTGGGAGTCATCATCATACATTGGCAGGTGTGTGCGTGGATATTCATACGCGCCTTCCTTATTTTCCGCGCGCAAATCATAAACCATATCGATTTTTTCATTTTCAAGCAGTTCGGGGATCGCATCTGCGCCGCCGATAAAAATCCTGCCTGGAATTAAAGCCTGGTAGTTCTTGCTCATGCTTTACTCCTCCTTTTAAAAAGGCCAAGAGTTTCCCCTTGGCACATTATTTTTATCTTATTTCCCTGTTTCAGCAAACGTCTTAATACGATCGCTGATCTGGTCGCGGACCCGCTGGAAGACTGCCCACTTTTCCTCATCCGTTCCTTCAGCCTTTGCTGGATCGTCAAAGCCCCAGTGCTCGCGTCTTACATGTGGAGGTGTTACCGGGCAATGCTCATCCGCATGGCCGCATAGAGTTACAACTAGGTCTGCATTATTCAGGATTTCCGGGTCGATTACATCTGAGGTATGGTTCGTGATATCGATATCCACTTCCTTCATTGCTTTTACAGCGTTAGGATTCAAACCGTGCGCTTCAAGACCGGCACTCTTCACTTCCCACTCGTCGCCCAAGTATTTTTTTGCCCATCCTTCAGCCATCTGGCTTCTGCAAGAGTTTCCAGTACATAAGAAGTAGATTGTTTTTTTAGCCATAGTGATTCGCTCCCTTGTTTAAATAATGAGTAACCAAATATATAGACCTACCAAAGTGATGAACAGAGTAGGAATGGTTAAAATGATTCCAGTTTTAAAATAAGTGCCCCATGAAATCTTGACGCCTTTCAATGAGAGGACGTGCAGCCACAATAATGTTGCCAGTGATCCGATCGGGGTAATTTTCGGCCCTAAGTCAGACCCGATGACATTCGCATAGATCAGTGTTTCGCGGATGACTCCTGTTGTGTTAGTATCCGCAATCGCCAGTGCGTCAATCATGACAGTTGGCATATTGTTCATGATCGAAGAAAGAATTGCCGCGATGAAACCCATGCTGATCGTTGCGACAAACAAGCCCTGGTCAGCCGCAGCTTGGATGACGTCGGCCAGGATGTTTGTCAACCCTGCGTTACGAAGTCCATAAACCACAACATACATACCAATTGAGAAGAAGACGATTGCCCATGGTGCCCCTTTTACGACGTTGGCCGTATGGACAGCCGGGCTCCTTCTTGCCATCATCAAGAAGAAAATCGCGACAATACCAGCAATGAAAGATACCGGGATTCCCAGGAATTCACTTGCAAAGTAGCCAACAAGCAGCACTCCCAACACAATCCACGATAAGCGGAACATCTTTTCATCCTTTATCGCTTCAACAGGCTTTTTCAAATCGGACATCTCGTAATTTTTCGGGATGCTGTTTCTGAAAAATAAATACAATACCAAAATACTTGCACCCAGTGAGAAGAAGTTCGGCACAATCATGCGGGATGCATATTCGACGAATCCAATATCAAAGAAGTCAGCAGAGACGATATTGACGAGGTTGCTGACAACCAGCGGCAATGACGTCGTATCGGCAATGAACCCGCTCGCGATGATAAAAGGAAAGACCATTTTTTCTTCGAATTTCAGGTTACGCACCATCGCCAAAACGATTGGCGTTAAAATCAGTGCGGCGCCATCATTTGCAAACAACGCAGCAACAGCTGCACCAAGCAGGGTCACGTACACGAACATCTTTACTCCGTTACCCTTTGCGGCCCTTGCCATATGTAAGGCAGACCATTCAAAAAATCCAATCTCATCTAAGATAAGTGAAATAATAATGATAGCAATAAACGCGAGTGTTGCGTTCCAGACGATTCCGGTAACATCGATGACGTCCTGGAAGTCAACAACTCCAAAAATCAATGCTAAAATCGCTCCACCAACCGCTGACCAGCCAATCCCCAATCCCTTCGGCTGCCAGATGACCAATGTCAGCGTCACGAGGAAAATCAGTGAAGCTATAATCGGTAATGACAAATCCACACACCTCCATTAATCACAGGAAATTCGCTTTCCCTGCTTTTCAAGTTCTGTTAATTTTTCTTCCTGGCTTGGAAGTGCATCCATGAGCAATTGTACAAAATCGAAATGCTCATTTTGCCGGTTCAGCGAGTAAAAAATCCACTGCCCTCTCCTGCTTTCTTTTACCAGTCCTGCGTCCTTCAGCTTGCGGATATGCTGACTGATCGCCGGCTGGCTGGCATCGAATATAGCTACAAACTCACAAACACAGCAATCATGATCAGCGAGAATCCTCATCATCTTCAAACGCGTCTTGTCCCCAAGCAGCTTAAATATCCCTGCAGCCTGATCCATCTCAATACTTTGCTTAATCAATTACTCTCCACCTCCAATTACCGTATTATCATATAATGATTTGCTTATATGTTCAAGTTGATCATATGTAAAAATTATTAAGACTTTGTAAAGGTGTCTTTGTCCTTATTGTAAGCAGTTGATCCAGAATTTATTTTATCCAAAAAAAACGCCCGGGACTAATCCTTGGCGTCATTGTTAAACGATATTAAACCAACATGCCTTTCAGTTCTTTCACAGTTAACAGCTTACCTGTGGAAACCACCTTTTCGTCGATGACAAGTGCAGGGGTGCTCATTACTTTGTACTTCATGATTTCCTTGATATCTTCAACCTTTTCTACCACTGCGTCGAACTGTAATTCTTCTACCGCCAGGCGTGTGTTTTTTTCAAGCTCCTGGCATTTTTTGCAGCCTGTACCTAGTATTTTGATATTCATTTTCATTTCCTCCTCATAATTATAGAATTGCATTGAACCCATAGCCAATCAAGATGATACCTGTGGCGACAACGCCGACGAATACAGCTATCAGTTTTGGTTTGATTACCTTCCTAAGCAAAATCATTTCCGGCAGGGACAGGGCGGTGATGGCCATCATGAATGCCAGCGCAGTACCTGCTCCTACGCCTTTGTTCAATAATGCTTCGACAATCGGCAGGGAACCGACAGCATTAGAATAAAGCGGCACGCCAAGTATCGTCGCAATCGGCACCGCGAAGAAATTGCCTTCTCCGGCATATTTGACAAGCAAATCTTGCGGAGCATATCCATGGATAAACGCCCCGATGCCAATTCCGATCAGAAGGTATAGCCAGATTTTCTGTACCGTCTCCACTACATTCCGGGCAGCGAAAGTCGTTCTTTCCTTAAGCTCTTCCCAAGTGAATACGGATTTGATTTTTTCAGTAAGCGTTCTGGAGTCTCCCTCAGGCAAAGAAATTCGTTCCTGGCCAGCTGCAATTTCATAGACATATGACTCCACATGCTTTTCCATTTTCAACTTCCCGATGATGGCCCCAGCGACAATCGCCAGAGTCATTCCGGCAAGGACATAGATTAACGCTACTTTCCAGCCAAAAATAGAAAACAGCATGACCAATGAGATTTCATTGACGATCGGCGATGAAATCAGGAACGTAAATGTGATACCCAATGGAATTCCAGCCTCGACAAAGCCGATGAATAAAGGTACCGTTGAGCAGGAGCAGAACGGGGATAAGACACCCAGGACAGCTGCCATCACACTAGCAACTCCCTTCCTTCTGCCCTCGAGCCATTCCTTGACTTTTTCCGGCGGGAAAAAGCTCCTGATGAATGAAATCGTGAAAATCATCACCGCGAGCAAGAACAAGATTTTGGTCGTGTCGTAGATGAAAAAATGCAATGCCCCGCCAAGTCTGGAGGACAGCTCCATGTTCATGACATCGACGACAAGCCAATTGGCCAGTTGATTAAACATTCGGATCGCCTTCTTTTATATACGGGATCAGAGGTGCCAGTTTTTCTTTATCCAATCTGTAGACAGTGAACTTACCTTCTCTTCTGGATTTGATGAGTTTACCCTTTTCCATGATCTTCAAATGGTGGCTGATTGTTGAGGATGCTCCCGACAGGCCATCGACGATCTCACACATGCATAGATCCTCGAACCATAACAAGGTCATGATTTTAAGTCGCGTCTCATCTCCGAGCGCTTTGAAAAAAGCTGCCTTGCTTTCAAGCTCTTCTGCATCATTCATAAGAGGAAATTCTTCCTTGGCTCCAGCAATGATTCCTTCCATGGAGTTTGACGATTTTATTTCCCATCCAGTTTTGCAACTCATTAACTGCACCTCCCACTAAAAGTATACAACTATTTTTCTAGTTTTGTAGTTTTATTTTTGACTTATTTATGACCTTTAAAAAAATAAATCAAAAATTTTTGATTTAACAGTTGCAAAATGGTTTTACAGGAAATATAATACAATATATCAAGAGATTTTGATTAAGGAGAGCTGAAAGTGGAAAAATTCATTCCTTTAACAGACCTGACAACTGATACCAAAGCAGCCAAGGAACCGCCGCTTCAAAGCACCTTTGAAAAATACGAAAAGAAATTCAAAGCCCTTGCCGACCAAAAACGCCTGCATATCCTCAATCTTCTTTGCCAGCAAGACTCCAGCTGCGTTTGCGATCTCAGTGAACTGATTGACATGCCCCAATCAAAATTGTCCTATCATTTGAAGATTTTGCTTGATGCCAATCTGATCCAAAAAGAAGCAAAGGGAACCTGGAGTTACTACACAGTAAACACCGAAGAAATCAACCATCTATTATCTCCAGAGCTTTGCTGCCTTTTCAGACCTAGCAACTGTTGTTAGGTTAACTTTTCAAAGTATTAATCAATTTTTTTTGATAAATAAATCAACATATTTTGATTAAGGAGAGGATATATATGTTTTATCAAGATTATCAAGCATTGGCACAGTTAAAACAGCAGGAAGTTGAAAGGAAAGCTAGACACGCCTGGAAGTTCTTTGAACAGCCGGAAACGAAGCAATTCCCTTTGTTTTCACGGAAACAAAAGCAGCAGCCTAAATGCTGCCCAGTTCCAGCTAACGCTTAAATAATAGAGGAAGAAGGTAGAGGAAAATGATTGAATTTCTAAAAAGCTTTTTATGGATCGCCCTTGAATTGACGGTGCTTTTTATCGGGATATCCTTCTTGATCAGCCTGCTCCAGGGATACATTCCATACGAAAAAATCGAAAAGAAACTGACAGGACGCAATAAGGTGCTTGCCAGCTTTGCCGCCATCCTGTTCGCGTTTATCACACCCTTTTGCTCCTGCTCCACGATTCCAGTAGTCGTCAATATGCTGAAAAAGAAAATCCCGTTTTCAATCGTCATGGTTTTCCTCTTCGCTTCTCCGGTGCTGGACCCAACAATTTTAACGATCATGGGGGTCGTGATGGGCTGGAAGGTAACGATCATTTACACAGTGATCACGAGTGTTTTCTCAGTCGTCATCGGTTTCGCACTCGATAAATTGGGATTCCAGCGGTACGTCAAAAATGTCATCATGTCTGGCTATGAAGAAAAGAATCAAAAGTTCAATTGGAAATTTGCTATAGAAGAAACATGGTCGCTTATGAAAAGTGTCTATCCTTACCTTATTATAGGTGCCGCAATCGGTGCCGTCATCCACGGACTTGTTCCAACTGAAATCATTACGAAATGGTTCGGGCATGATGCATGGTGGCTGATTCCCGTCGCAGCAATTGCAGGAATTCCATTATACATCCGACTCTCAAGCATGATCCCGATTTCACAAATGCTGATTTTAAAAGGAATGGCCCTTGGCCCTGTGATGGCGATGATGATCAGCTCAGCCGGCGCCAGTCTGCCTGAAGTCATCCTGTTAAAATCAATCTTTAAAAAGCAGCTGGTGATTGCCTTTATCGCATCAGTTGTGACGATGTCGACGATCTCTGGATTTGTGTTCTATTTCGTCTAATAAATCAAATTTTCTTGATGAAAGGAGGTGAAATCAATGGCTAACTTTATTAAAATCCTGATGGGCAGCAACTCAAAGTCTGATTGCTGCAACGTGGAAATCAAAGAAGTCCAGGACAAAGAAGAGAAAAACGAAGCTTGCTGCGGCGGTGATACTTCTTGCTGTTAATATTTTTACAATATTAGGAAGACGGCAAGATTATTGTTCTTTTTCGGGCAATTCCCGCGCTTTATCGAGAGATTATCACCCTTTTTCGGGAAATTATAGTGTACCTTCGGGAGAATAAGGCTCTTGATTAAGAGAATAAATTTTCCAGCACATCTTTATAGCATCTTATCATTCCAAAAACAACAAAAAAGGTGGAACCAGGCATCCAAACAGCCTGATTCCACCTTCATTTTTATTCTTCAACTTCAAGAACTGGCATGATTTCCACTTTAATATTACGGATACGATGATTTTCTACTTCCTTGACGATGATCCTCAGGTTTTCGTAAACAAATGAATCTCCGTTTACCGGAATACTCTCAAGAGTTTCAAAAATCCAGCCGCCGAGGTTGTGGTACGATGTATCCGGCATTGGCACATCGAATAATTCGGCAAAATCATCAAGATCAAAGGCTGCATCGAATTCATACGTGCTCTCATCAATCTTCGTCATGATGTTGACCTTTTCATCGTGCTCATCCCAAATCTCGCCGACAAGCTCTTCCAGGATGTCTTCAAGCGTAATCAAGCCGCTTGTTCCGCCGAATTCATCGACGACAATGGCCATATGGCTTTTCGTCCTTTGCAGCTCAGGCAAGAGAGTTGCGATTTTCATTGACTTCACGACAAACATCGGCTGACGCAGCATCTCGCGGACATTCACTTCTTTATTCTGAATCAATTCAGCGAAAAATTCACGTTCGGACAAGAATCCGATGACATTATCTATATTATCTTCATAAACCGGAATTCGCGAAAAACGTTCCTCAAGAAAAATCTGCTTGATTTCCTCAAGTGGCTGGTTTACTTCGATTGTAATCATATCCATTCGATGCGTTAAAATTTCGCCGACAAGAACATCGTTAAATTCCAGGGAACGGTGCACAAGCTCCCTCTCATCGTTGTTGATGACGCCCTCTTCTTCACTGATGTCCACCATCACCTTGATTTCTTCTTCGGTGACAGATGGCTGGGCTTCCCCATCCTTCGAGAACATCCTCGATACGGATGCCTTCAATTTACTGAACACGAAGTTGACCGGAGTCAGGATTTTAATCAGCAGCAGCAGAATGGCGGATATTTTCAACGAATACTCCTCTGCATTTTCCTTGGCCATCGATTTTGGCAGTATCTCGCCGAAAATCAGGATCAGCACCGTCATCCCAAAGGTGCTCACGAGGAGACCCGTGCTCGCGCCGAACAGGTCGACGGCTACCTTGGATGAAATACTCGCTGCGGCGATATTGACGATATTGTTTCCTACTAGAATCGTAGACAACGCATCATCGAAATTCTCGGAAATATGCAAAGCATTCTTGCTTCCAGCGCGGCCTTCGGACACATAATTCCGCAGCCTGATTCTATTGACGCTGGAAAAAGCGGTCTCTGCCGAAGAAAAGAAGGCAGATAACAAAATTAAAACACCTAATAAAATGACTAAACCTATGGGAACTTCCAAAAAAATTCACTCTCCGAAAAAATATTTGTCAGAATATATTTTACTGTTCTGGCGGTTATAAATCAAATACTCTATCTCCGCCTTGTTTATGTACGGTTTACCCAGCGCAAAGGTTTCATAATCAGAGATTTTTCATTTCCTTCCCTGTTAATTTATTCTTATTGAATAAATGGATAGTTGGAATCACGCGATAGCCAAGATAAGCGAATCCCGATCCGAGTAATGCACCTACGACGATGTCCGCCGGATAATGCACCCCGGCCCATATTCGTGAAAAACCAACCATTCCGGCGAGCAAGTTCCATAAATATGAATGCTTCCTTTTAAACAGCCAGAAGGTTACCGCCATCGTGAAAAAGATAATAGTATGGTCGCTTGGAAATGAATTGTTCACTTCCATCTCAATCAATTGATTAACATTGGGAAGCGTTGCAAAAGGCTGATGATTCGAGTGAAGCATGCCCGCAATTTTCCCGGCTATCTCTGCCATTAAAAGTGCTGCCACCCCACTCACCACCATCAATCGATTCCGTTGGTTTCGGCTGAACAAGTAAACAAGGACAGCCGCCGCCAAAAGATAAATCGCATTGTTGGCAATAAGGACGATGAACGGATTCAAGGCCTCGAACTCCTTTCCTGCGTCATTGATTATTCTGAAAAGCTCAATATTCATTTCGATAAAACACTCTCCCCCTGACAAATTAATTTGATTATACAATATTTTCCGCAGTCCAAAATAAAAAATCGAAGGCCAAGATAGCCTTCGATTTTCAGACAGGTAAATACTTATTGTTTGTATTGAAAGTCGCTGCGAATTCGTCGATTGAGTGCAGGTCAAGATGCGAAATTTCTTCTGTCGATCCGCTTACGCTTTTCGCAATGATTTTCTCGAAGAAATTCATCTTTGAAAAGATGAATTCACCTCCGAACAATCCTTTCGCGATAGCCGCTTCCCTGAGGCTTGGCGGGAATGCATTCTCAAACTGAGTGTATGCTTCCTGCCCTTCCCTCATGCAGCATAGAAACAAGCCGAGGTTTTTTCTTCGCAGCACGTCCTCATGCTCTTTCATGAATTTCTTGATTTTCCCCTGGATGCTGCCGGCATGGATCGATCCGCCGATCAACACAGAATCAAACAGCTCCAAATCTGAATGGAGCTTTGTCTTATCCAGATTGATGGCAATGACATCCCCTTCAATCCGCTTCCGTAAAAGATGTGCCGCTTTTGCTGTCGTACCATGTGTTGAGCAGTAAACAATCAAACTCTTCATCAGATCGCCCCCATCAGCCCTCTGGTATTCCAGACCACCGTGCATAGTCCATTTGGGTTCATTATAGCTTTAAGCTGAAGAAAAAGTGTGAGAGTTATATGGCAATTTTCTAACAATTTAATTGTTATAGACAAGGTATTTTCCGTATTACTTCAATACTGAATTCTAGGTTGGCTCATCTTGTGCCCGAAATTTTGGACCCTCTTCCTTTTCGGGCACATGTTGCCTCCTCTTGTGACCGAAATCGTGGATCCTCTTCCTTTTCGGGCACATGCTGGCTCGTCTTGTGACCGAAATCGTGGATCCTCTTTCATTTCGGGCACATGTTGCCTCCTCTTGTGACCGAAATCGTGGACCCTCTTCCTTTTCGGGCACATGTTGCCTTCTCTTGTGACCGAAATCGTGGATCCTCTTCCTTTTCGGGCACATGCTGGCTCGTCTTGTGACCGAAATCGTGGATCCTCTTTCTTTTCGGGCACATGTTGCCTCGTCTTGTGACCGAAATCGTGGATCCTCTTTCTTTTCGGGCACATGTTGCCTCCTCTTGTGACCGAAATCGTGGATCCTCTTCCTTTTCGGGCACATGTTG
>NZ_JAGGQP010000041.1 GCF_018613235.1 Bacillus sp. ISL-41 | reverse complement strand
TTAGTTTTCAAAGAACAATTTCGTTGTCTCGCCGCTCATAAGCGACTTTCATAATATAACATGTGACCGATTTGGTGTCAACCACATTTTTTATTATTTTTACCGCCAAATCACCGTGTTACCGAGTGGCTCAGCAGCGACGTTTATTAATATAACAGGATAATTTATTTCCGTCAACAAAAATTACGAAAAAAGTTTTCTCGCTTGTTTATTGACCTTTATACATGTTTTTCTTCGCTGGCATATACTTAAGACACTCCTTTGGTGAAGCTACTCTTTTAAAAAGACAAAATAAAATTTGATATCTTTCTTTCATTGATCTCTTCACTACATGATCAATACGATCATCCTTGAGATCGAATAGGATTTCATCCATTTCCCTCTTTATTAGATATTCTAGCTCCTTCAGTTCCTTCTCATTAATCAGAACACCAAGCATACATACACTCCTGTTCATTTTCACATAGTGATTGTAGTGTTGTCTTTTTCGCATATTTTTATAATCTGATTTTTTATTATCATATCTTTTTGAACTGAAGAATAAAAATTAGACAAGGAGTGCATTGGACGAGGTGGTGAAAAAATGAATTTCTTTTACGTAATGAATGCGAAGTCGATTAAAACAGCTTTTGTCATTGTAATTGCAGCCTTTTTTACAGCTTGGTTTTTTTTCATGGATAACATGGTGCAAATCCCTGCTTTTTCAGCAAAGGATGGTCCTAAGGCCATCTACAAAGGAGAAAAGGATTTAGCATTGACCTTTAATATTGGCTGGGGCGATGAAAAAGCTGAACCGATCCTTGACGTCCTGAAGAAAGAGAAAGCGGGAGCGGTCACCTTCTTCTTATCGGGCTCCTGGGCAGAAAGGCATCCAGACTTGGTGAACCGGATGGTGAAAGAAGGTTATGAAATTGGCATGCTGGGCTATGAGTATAAGGATTATAGCGATCTTGAGGATGATAAAATCAGGCGTGATATCCTAAAGGCTCAAGAGGCATTTAAAAAACTTAATGTTAAGAACATTGAGTTGCTGCGGGCCCCTACCGGCCACTTTGACCAACGGACACTGAAAATTGCCGAGCGCCTCGGTTATACTGTGGTCCACTGGAGTCTTGACACAAAGGATTGGACGAATCCTGGTACTGAGGTAATCGCCGCGAATGCTTCTAAAGCAAAAAAGGGTGATATCCTGTTAATGCATGCTTCTGATTCAGCTAAACAAACAGCGGAAGCACTTCCTATGGTCTTAAAAGACATCAGGTCGAAAAATTTGAAGATGGTCACAGTTTCAGAAATGATCGCCAATGGTGACTCTAAATCAGCAGAAATAAAATAACCGTCCAACTATGCGTTGGACGGCTTTTTTTGTGCTTTTTTATTTGTTTTTGTCTTTGTCTTAGCCTTTTCTTCAAGGGCTTTCCGTTCCTGGAGTGATCGTTGGTTAAGCTTATGCAGAACCAATAGCTGATAGGCATTACATACTAATAATGGGAATAGCATGAGATAAAGCCAGCTATGCTCGTTCACTCGGAGGACTGGCACCCATTCAATCACCGTTACGACAACCATGAAAAACAATGCTGGGATGAAAGCCTCTTTATTTGTCTGCTTAACCTTCATGAACGCCACAATCAGCCCGGTTACCAGTACGATCACCGCGAGTCCCAAATAGGAAATGATACTCTCACCGCTTTCCGCAAATGTGGTAAAACGCAGATATACAAGGTCAAACAATACAAAGGCAATCAACAGGACTTGTACTGGATTCCATAGTGACTTAAAGATTCCAAGGCCAAAGCGATGTACTGTTAAATATGCAAAGAAACCCATTTGGCTAAGAATGCTAAATATAAGACCAACGCCCATTAGCCATACTAATATTGAAAGGAATTCAAGAATGTTGAAATCACTTAACAGCTGCTGGAATTCACTCCAGCGGACAATAAAACCAACCACAGCAGTTGTCACCGCTCCTACAACCAGGGTGGTGAGAAATAAATGTACCCAATTACGGCTTGTCACGATTTTTTCCCCCAAAACCAAATTAAACTTCACTATTTGATTGTACCAATGAGGATTTGAAAAATCTAGGTGTCGTTATTCGTGTATAACAATTTGTCATTTTACTCATCCTAAAATTAGGGCTGTCTATGTGAAAGGGGAATGGAAGATGAAGAAAATCATGAAGTTTATACTCCCTGCTTCCTTTTTACTTTTAGCTGCCGGCTGCGCTGCTCCAGCCGAGTCAGCAGGGGGGCAAGTCGATTATGAAGAAACAAAGAAGATGGTTGTCGACATCCTGAAGACTGACGATGGCAAAAAAGCGATTCAGGAAGTCATGGGTGACGATGGCATGAAAGAAAAGCTAATAATGGACCAGCCGGTCGTAATTGATACAGTCGAAAAAACAATGACATCCGAAAAAGGCATGGAGTTTTGGAAAAAATCCTTTGAAGATCCAAAATTCGCTGAGAGCGTTGCAAAAAGCATGAAGAAGGAAAATGAAAAGCTTTTAAAGGATCTTATGAAGGATCCAGAATATAAGGGCATGATGATTGAAGTAATGAAAGACCCGGAGCTTGAAAAGGAACTGACCACTTTGCTGAAAAGCAAAGAATATCGGGAGCATTTGCAAAAGGTCATGACTGAAACCTTTGAAAGCCCATTATTTAAAGCAAAGCTTCAAGCATTGATTGTCAAAGCTGCTGAGGAAATGCCAACTCAAAAGTCTGAAGGAGGCTCCGAAGAAGGCGGCGGAGGTTCCGGAGGCGGTGGCGGCGAAGAATCTGGCGGCGGTTCTGGAGGTCAGTAATGATTGTATTAGCGCAGGTCCTTTAATCAGCCCCGAGCTGGAAATTCCTTTATAATGAGAATTGAGCCTCTCCTGATCCAGGAGAGGCTCACTGTTTATTTTTCAAGCATTTGAACAACTTGCTGGGCAATATTCGTATAAATTGCTCCAATCTTATCGTCTTCCTGATAAATGGATGGCGCAAAGTCTTCTTCATTCCATGTTGGCTGGCCTAATGGCAGTTTGCCTAACAGCTGTGTGTTAAGCTCGTCCGCTAACTTTTCGCCGCCGCCTTGTCCAAAGACATATTCTTTTTCCTCTGTCAGCTTGCTTTCAAAGTAAGACATGTTTTCAATGACACCAAGGATTTCATGTTCTGTTCGAAGCGCCATCGCACCTGCACGTGCCGCGACAAATGCCGCTGTCGGGTGTGGTGTAGTAACGATGATTTCTTTACATGATGGCAGCATGGTGTGCACATCCAACGCCACATCCCCTGTTCCTGGAGGCAGGTCCAAAAGGAGGTAGTCGAGCTCTCCCCATTCGACTTCATTGAAAAAGCTGTTCAGCATTTTGCCTAGCATTGGCCCGCGCCAGATGATCGGTGCATTATCTTCCACAAAGAATCCCATAGAGATGACCTTTACTCCGTGTCTTTCAACAGGAATGATTCTTTCCCCTCTCACTACAGGTCGCTTTGTGATGCCCATCATGTCAGGAACACTGAAACCATAGATGTCCGCATCAACTAGTCCGACTTTTTTGCCTAAGCGTGCAAGAGAGACAGCAAGGTTCACGGATACCGTGGATTTCCCTACTCCGCCTTTTCCGCTCGCAATCGCGATGAACGTTGTTTGGTTATTAGGAGAAAGCAGCCCTTCCTCTTCTTCAGGAGCCGCTGTTTGGAACTTCGAAAGGACTTCTGCAGGAAGTTCAGAGAAGCGCAAGCCTACAGATGCTGCTCCAGCGCTTTTTAAAATATTGACAATCTCCGTCTGCAGCTGCAGCTGTTCAGCTGTACCTGTTTTCGCGATAGCTATTTTAACGCTTACATGGTTTTTCTCTTCTTTGATCTTGATTTCTTCGATTGCATTTATTTCTTCGAGTGTTTTATGTAAAAATGGTTCCTTAAGGTCTTTTAAACTTTCTCGCACCTTAGCTTCAGTTAACATAATGACACCTTCCTCTGTAAAAATTTATCTCCAAGGACAGTATAACATATTGATAAAATTCCTAAGTGTTAAACCTATCACACATTTCTGAAAGATATTTTTACCAATACCATTTAGAATAACCTATAAATGAAAAACCCCATATGAAAAAGAAGGATCCATGACCCTTCTTTATTTAAACTTAAGAGTATTAATGTAGCTTCAGCAACTAGCCAGTTTTCCTCCCCGTGAGGGCTTCTTCGAGCTTTCGATAAGCGCTAGCTTTGAGCAGCTCGAAACGCTTGTCGGAGCTGAACAAGGCGCTTGCACTTTTATTTTTCCCAAAATTTCTGTTCATCTGTAAAATATCGGAGCATGCCGTCGTAAATGGAGGCAGCTACTTTTTCCTGATAGGCTTCATCTCTCAGGTTTGCCGCTTCCTGCGGATTGGATAAAAATCCTATTTCGACCAATACTCCCGGTTTATTCGTATGCTTTAGCAAATAGATGCTATTCGCTGCCTTTGCATCTCGATCTGTGTTTTCAAGACTTCGGCGTAATTCATCCTGGATTAGTTTGGCTGCCCGTTTGTTTTCTTTATAATTGCTAGAGTAGAACGTTTGCGCCCCTTTCCATTTTGATGAGGGGATCGCATTCAAATGGATTGTTGCAAAAAAATCAGCTTCGGATTCATTAATCAAATCCAGCCGTCTTTTTAAATCCTGGACCTTGCGCTTACTGTAGCCCTTGAGTCCTTTATCCGCAAGGTCGACATCTGTCTCGCGCGTCATAATGACGAGAGCCCCCTGCTGTTGTAGATAATCCCGTAATTTCAAGGAAACATTAAGCGCAATATCTTTTTCAAAGGGTTCCTCTTCTCCTGCCCCAGGATCAACCCCGCCATGCCCTGGGTCAAGATAGATGATTTTCCCCGAAAGCGGCAGGTTCCACGATTCCCAAGAATCATTTTCGGTAAAGTCATACTGCAATATTAGGAAAAGCACGGCCAGGCCGGCTGCGAATAATCCAATTTTGAGTTTTTTCAGCATGTTCTAAACCATCCTCTCCCCTGCTAGTCCCTGATAATAAACTATATGGGACAGGTAGATGATTTAGAACTAATGCTGCTAGTGCAATCTGAGCTTATATTTCTTTTCACCCTTCATGAATCCTTCTCGCCACCAGCTGTCGACATACTGTTCGCATAAATAATAGAGCTCTTCGGAACCGGCTCCCTCTTCACCCTTCCCCCAAAAAAGGAAAAAGTTATATAAGGTGTCAATTAAATGGCGCTCTTCTTTTTCACAGCGAGGTTTGACTGCCTCTATTGGTTCACCGAAATATCCAAATCGGCTGAACTTAGCGCCAAGTAAATAGGCTTCGATCGCTACATCATAACAAGCTTCTTCGATTCCTGAATTCATGATCAGATTCGAGGTCAGCCTTGATGAGCCAAAATATTGTTTCACCCTGCCCTGCAGGATGTTGATGGATAATTCACGGAGCATCGCTCGCTCATATTTCACTTGTTTTTGTTTTCTTTTATCTACAAATGTCGTTACGACGTTCAAAGTATTCTCACCCCTTAGGAAGTAGTGTTCAACCTCTTGAAGGGTGTAATGCAATATCGACGGACGATTCCTTTTCCAGTTTTCTCAGACGTTTACTGAATAAGAACTCAGCATTCTCATTAGGATTAAATGCCCAATTATGGCTATTTATTTCTAGCAAATACCCTACTATCGGTCCTTTTTATTAATAGTCAGAATTGTTAGACTTATTAACACAACTAGAACTCGCTTCAATTTAATCTCTAAGGAGGGAAAGAAATGGAGCAAGGTGTTCGCGTTATTCCTTATACCGTGATTGATGAAGCGGAGGAAATCAAAGAGGTGCCAAAAGGTGTTGAGCTGATCCAGGCACCCCGGCTTTGGAATGAAACAAAAGGAAAGGGAATGAAGGTTGCTGTATTGGATACTGGCTGTGAAACGACTCACCCTGATTTAAAGGACCGAATCATTGGCGGAAGGAATTTTACAGATGATGACCGCAGCAACCCTGATCTTTATACTGACTATAATGGCCACGGTACACATGTGGCAGGCACGATTGCCGCACAGGAAAATGAGTCAGGGGTCATCGGCGTTGCGCCTGAAGCCGGGCTGCTGATTGTAAAAGTGTTGAACAAGGCCGGTTCAGGCAAGTATGAATGGATTATCAATGGAATCCACTATGCCATTGAGCAGGAAGCAGATATTATCTCGATGTCGCTTGGCGGACCAGCTGACGTTCCCGAATTACACGAGGCGATTCAAGCTGCAGTCAAAAAGAATATCCTTGTCGTCTGTGCTGCTGGCAATGAGGGAGATGGCGACGATTCTACCAATGAATTCGCCTACCCTGGTGCATATAACGAAGTCATCAGTGTTGGAGCTGTAAACCTTGAACGAGGTTCATCCGATTTTACCAACTCACATAATGAAATTGATGTCGTCGCTCCGGGCGAGCGCATTACCTCAACCTACCTGAACGGGAAATACGCGACCTTGAGCGGTACCTCGATGGCTGCTCCGCACGTTTCAGGCGCCCTGGCATTGATCAAGACATATGCAAAAGCCCATTTTGAGCGAGAGCTGACAGAACCAGAGTTGTACGCACAATTGGTCAAGCGGACTGTGCCGCTCGGCAATTCGCCAAAGCTGGAGGGTAACGGACTCGTTTACCTGACGGTGCCTGAGCATCTGGCTGAAATCTTCGACCAGAGCTTCAAAACGATGGTTATGGATGCGATATGATCCTTTCGGCTAGTGAGGCGTACATTCATAACATCGAGAATAAAACGTATTATGATGCAGAGCGGGATGCTCGAGTTCGCAATGAGTATTATTGCGATACTGCTTTTACACAAGAAGAGCTTCATTCTCTGCTGGTCCGGACACATTCCTCCCATTTAAAGTATTCGCCGCATGAATACGTTTATCCATGGGTGGACTTGCAGGAAAACCTGAAGCTGAAGAGCCTTTATTCTGGACAGGACCTTGACCCTGTCGAGGTGATTGAGGAGGATTTGCGTATCATGGAGACTCTTAGGCAAGGAGGTTTTACGGCAAGTTCTGAGATTCTTTTTAATACTGAACACGTTGTTCCTCAATCATGGTTTGATGGCGATGAGCCAATGCGAGGCGACCTCCACCACTTGTTTGCCTGTGAGCCGGCATGCAACAGCATGAGAAGCAATCACCCTTATCATGATTTCTCATCCTATGAACCTGAGCTAGCTGCTTCAGGAATAAGGTCTGGATGCGGCATGGTGGAAGAAGGAAAATTCGAACCCGAATATGGAAAAGGTATCGTTGCGAGATCCGTGTTTTATTTTGCAATAAGATATATGGATGCCATCAAGCTTGATGCACAGATGGACTTCAAGCTTCTGCTTGGCTGGCATCAGGAGCACCCTGTTACTCTATATGAAAAGCATCGGAATGCCGCAATCCAGGAGCTGCAGGGGAACCGAAACCCATATATTGATTTCCCGGATAAAGCTAGAGACATGCTTGGGTTATAGAAGAGAACCGCCTGGTAATTGAGTTTGATTGCCGGCGGTTTTTCTCTTTGAGTTTGGGGAGGTTTTGGGATTGTGGTGCAATGCAGAGGCTTCCCTTTTACCGTTTGGGCTTCGATTTTGGATTTACGGGCAATTCTGAGGCCTTTCTTTTACCGTTTGGGCTACGATTTCGCATTTTCGGGTAATGAAGATGCTTTTCTTTTACCGTTTCGACTTCATTTACGCATTTTCGGGTAATGCAAAGGCTCTTCTTTTACCGTTTCGACTTCATTTACGCATTTTCGGGCAATGCAGAGGCTTCCCTTTTACCGTTTGGGCTACGATTTCGCATTTTCGGGCAATGCAGATGCTTTGGTCTGCTTCCTTGCACACCAGATTAAAGCAGCCATCTCTATTTCCTCTATTTTACTAACAGAGAAAATGTTCAGCATAGGGCAAGCTAATCGAGAATACAGAGGAAGGGATGGATTTCTATGTCTATGGAATGGTTTGATCGGGTTGTTGGGGAGCTGCAGGACCATCTTGAGTCTATTTGCGAAAAATATGATCAGGAAGGCCAGATGGCTGTTGAGAGAGGCGCGAAACATCCGCGGATTCAGTTCTTTGTGGACTATGATGATGGCGAAAGAGATTATTTCTATATACTATACTTTGACCCGCATAATGAGGTGTTTTATACGGAAACCATTGATGAAGACCTGGGGCAGCCGGCGCGTGTCATTCTTTCAGATATTGATGATATTGTCGATGCGGTTCACCAGGGTTTCCACGATTACATAAACGACGATGAAGACGAACTTGATGTCGTTTATGCAACGGAAGAGGACGATACTTTATATTATGAAGATGACGGAATCAATGAAGATGATGAACTATATGTGGCGGAGCTGATAGATGAGGACGACATTCTCGAGGAAATCGATGTCGAGTGGGAAACTCCCGAGGTAACAGCCTTCCTTATGGAAGATGATGTGGAAGTGACCTATCAGTTTGGACTTGTCCAGGATACAGGTGACGGAGTCCTTCGCCGCATCAACCGGATCTGGACTGAAGATGATGAAATGGTCAAAGACGAAACGAACTTCATTTTTACAAAAGAAGAGGCTCCTACCATCATCGCAATGATTGCCAGCCATATGGATTCCATGCAAGGATACGACGATTAATACAGAAGACGGAGGAATTGCACCATTTCCTCCGTCTTTTTGCTTTATGCTTTCACAAAGTTTCTCCTCTTGATAAAAGCCCCCAATGGTTAAGCCAAAGTACATTCGATTCTCTTTACCCCTCCCCTATCCGCTACCTTTTCTCATCCAAAAGTTGTAGGAAAAGTTCAAGCTTTCTCCTGAGGGAAATTTTGTTAATTCCCTATATGCTTAAAGCAACAAGACAATAAGGAGAGATGATAAAAATGAATAAAAAAGTCGTGATGATAACTGGTGCCTCTAAAGGCTTAGGGAAAGCATTAACTATGGCTTTTGCGAAAGAAGGAGCAAGACTTGCCATCTGCTCAAGATCCGAGAAAAGCCTGGAGAAAGTAAAACAAGAAGCCGAGGGTTTAGGTGCCGAAGTATTGGCGATTCGAGCAGATGTATCACAGCCAGGGGATGTCGAACGTTTCGTAGCCTTAACTCAGGAAGTATATGGACAGATCGATGTGCTGGTTAATAATGCTTCCGTATTAGGACCTAGTCCAATGCCTCTGCTTCTGGATTATCCTGAAGAGGATTTTGGAGAGGTGTTAAGAGTCAATGTAACCTCCTCATTTCTAGTCTGCCAGAGAGTCATCCCTATCATGCTTGAGCGTAATGAAGGTTCCATTATCAATGTGACTTCTGAAGCTGGTCATGCTGGCTATGCAGGCTGGGGAGCATATGGAGTTTCAAAATTTGCTGTAGAAGGACTCACTCAAACATGGGCAGATGAGTTAAGTGCTACCAATGTTCGTGTAAATATGGTCGACCCCGGTGAGATGGACACTGAAATGCACCAATTAGCTGTCCCTGATTGCGATTACCCTTTGGCAAAACCTGAGGATGTGGTGGGCATCTTTCTTCATTTAGCATCGGATAAGGCTAAAGGGATAAATGGCCAGCGCTTTGAAGCTCAATCAGAGGAGGGGGTGTAATGGAAGCAGGTGTAATGGATTTTTATCTGCCCGAATACCTAAATGCGAACCTTCCTCCGGAAAAAAGAGGCCTAAGAAGGGAGCAAGTAAGGTTAATGACACTGAGCCGAAAAACGGGCGAAATTAAACACGATCGTTTTTATCATCTCCCCCATTTCCTTCAGCCTGGCGATTTAATTATTTTAAATAACAGCCGCACCATCCCTGCTTCTTTAAAAGGCAGATGGTTAAGAAGTGGCGTTCAAATTTCTCCTAGAGTGGAAATCCGTTTATCTAGACGAATTTTTGATGACACTTGGGAAGCACTCATCATCGCAAACCCTGTCAGAGTGGGGGATGTTCTACGCTTTTCAGAGAAATTGGCTGCTACGGTGATCTCTGAGAAGGAGGCATCCCCGTTAAAGACGATTAAATTCAATAAAAACGGGAGTGAGTTATTAAATTTAATCTATGTTCTTGGCGCCCCGATCCGTTATGAATATATAGAACAACCATGGGACCTCAATTATTATCAAAATGTATTTGCCACCCACCCTGGTTCTGTGGAAATGCCATCTGCCGGCAGAGCGTTTAGCTGGGAGCTGCTATTTGAATTGAAGAAGAATGGTATTCAAGTTGATTTCATTCAATTGCACACAGGGCTGAGCTATTTGCTTGAGGATCATGTGGACCCCAAAGAAAATCCAGAGGAGTATCACATACCACATCATACAATGAAAAAAATCCTAAAGGCTCATTCTTCTGGCAAAAGAGTCATCGCAGTTGGAACGACAGTCGTCCGTGCGCTTGAGAGTGCAGCGAAAACCGGAGAACTCTCAGGTGCTACCAATTTATATATTAGTCAGGAGTCTTCTCTAAAAATAGTAGACGGAATCATCACTGGATTGCACGAGCCAAAGGCTAGCCATCTGGATATGCTGACTGCCTTTTTACCAAAACATCACTTGCTTCATGCCTATCAACAGGCGATTCACGAAGGATATTTATGGCACGAGTTTGGTGATATGAACCTAATCATATAGGAGGAGATATTTTATGCGCCTTCATCATTTTGGCTTGGAAGTGACCAACCTTGAAGAGGCGATAAATTTTTACACAGATTTATTGGGCTTAGAACTGGAAAGCAGGCATTCTTTTCTGGGGGAAGAGATTGCGTTCCTAGCGTCCAGTCATTTCCGACTCGAACTGGCATTTCATCCACATAGCACAAACTCTGCTCATATTTGTTTTGAAGTTTCCGACCTTCAGCAAGTGATCAATACTTTAGGATCTATTCAAATAGCAGAAGGACCTTATAAACTTGATAATGGCTGGGAAACGGTCTTTTATGAAGGACCCAATCAGGAAATAATCGAATTTTTACAGACCTCATAAAGCGCGCACCAGTTTTAACATCCAATGATGAAATATGAGCTATAATGACATTAGATACCAGGACGGTGAAGGAGATGCTGGAATGACTGAGGAAACGCAATATGAAGAAATCAGCATCCTTAAGGAAATTGCAGAACTGTTGAACGAAGGAACGGACACGAAGACCATGCTAGCTGATGTTCTGAGAAGGCTTTTGCATATAACAGGACTTCAAACAGGCTGGATCTTTTTAATTGATGATCACGGAAACCACGAACTTACGGCAGACTTTGCTCTTCCACCCGCTTTGGCAATGAATCACAAGGAAAGAATGTGTCACGGTGAATGCTGGTGTGTGAATAAATACAATAACCAAACCTTAAATAAAGCAACGAATATCATTGAGTGTAAGCGAATTGAAGACGCACTTAATGAAGATGCTGGGGAAACCTGTGGATTGACCCATCACGCTACTGTCCCCCTCCGTGCGGGAAATGAACGGTTCGGTTTATTGAATGTGGGTTCACCTAACAAAACACATTTTCATAAGAATGAGCTTGCCCTGCTTGAAGCGATTGCCTACCAGATAGGTACAGCATTAAAACGCATCAAGCTCACTCAGCGTGAACAAGAAACAGCGCTTGTTGCTGAAAGAAACCGGCTTGCACGGGACCTGCATGATTCGGTGAACCAGCTATTGTTTTCTCTCAGCCTGACCGCTAGAGCTGGAATGGAAATGACAGAAGATGAAGAAGTGAAACAAACATTTAGCTATATGCAGGACTTGACCCAGGAAGCACTTGGGGAGATGAGATCACTCATTTGGCAGTTGAAGCCTCAGGGTCTTGAGAATGGACTCGTCAGCGCATTAAAAAGTTATGGGGAAATGCTTGGTCTGAAAGTAGAGGCTAAGGTGACGGGAGCGACCAGCATGCCAGGAAAAGTTGAGGAAGCTATATGGCGAATTGGACAAGAAGCGATCGCCAATTGTAAAAAGCATTCCGGGGCCACCGATGTATTTTTATCACTTCACACTTCTGGGAATGAGACCATTTTGACCATTAAAGATAAGGGCTGCGGCTTTCATTATAATGAAAACCTTTCGATTCCTTCATTAGGCTTAAAGAACATGAAAGCAAGGACAGAAGCACTGAACGGCCTGTTTCGATTGCGAAGCCAATTTGGAAGTGGAACCGAAATAAAGATAACCATTCCACTCTAGGGAGGAAATTCAATGAGCATACGCATATTAATCGCCGACGATCATCATGTCGTCCGAAGAGGCCTCGTATTCTTTCTTAAAACTCAAAAAGACCTTGAAATTATCGGAGAAGCAGAAAATGGCAGAAAAGCTGTTGAAATGGCAAAGGAGCTCAAGCCCGATATTATCTTGATGGACTTAGCTATGCCTGAAATGGATGGAATACAAGCTACGAAGATTATTAAAGAAGAAGAGCCCAACATTAAAATCATGATTCTCACCAGTTTCTCCGACCAGGACCATGTCATCCCCGCACTAGAGGCAGGTGCCTCCGGATTTCAATTGAAGGATATCCAGCCTGATGAACTCGTTACATCCATAAAGAAAATGGTCAAAGGAGAGAACCAGCTTCACCCTAAAGCCACATCCCATTTATTAGCCAATTTATCTCACAGCAGCAATCCGAAAAAAAAGTTACTAGAAGAATTAACGAAACGAGAGCTCGATGTCTTAAAAGAAATCGCTAAAGGAAAGAGCAATAAAGAGATTGCCGCCTCCTTGTATATTACAGAAAAAACGGTAAAAACCCATGTATCTAACTTGTTGGCAAAACTCGAGCTGGCTGATCGAACACAGGCTGCCCTTTTTGCTGTGAAAAATAAATTGGTGAAATAAGAAGGATCATATTGCACGAAAGAAGTAGTGAAAGGAAGCTTAATTCCCTGTCTGCATTGGACAACGTATAAATAAGAAATAAAAAAGCTCCCACCAAATTGGTTGGGAGCTTTTTTGAAGCGCCAAAAATTAACGCTTTGAGAACTGAGGTGCACGACGAGCGCCTTTAAGACCGTATTTCTTACGTTCTTTCATACGAGCGTCACGAGTCAGTAGTCCAGCACGCTTAAGTGTTGGACGGAATTCTGGGTCAGCTTGAAGCAATGCACGAGAGATACCGTGACGGATTGCGCCAGCCTGGCCAGTGTATCCACCGCCATTTACGTTAACGTGGATATCGTAGCTTCCTACAGTTTCAGTAGCAACAAGCGGCTGCTTAACTACTTCACGTAGAGCTGCGAATGGGATATAATCTTCAATTTCACGATCGTTGATTGTAATTTTTCCAGTGCCTGGTACGAGACGAACTCGCGCAACGGAGCTCTTACGACGACCGGTACCGATATATTGAACCTGTGCCAAGTTAATTACCTCCTTAATAATTATCCGCGAAGTTCGTAAACTTCAGGTTGTTGTGCTTGATGTGGATGCTCGTTACCAGCATATACATGAAGCTTTTTAAACATTTGGCGTCCAAGAGAGTTCTTTGGAAGCATACCTTTGATTGCAAGTTCAAGCATCTTTTCAGCGTAGTTTGTACGCATTTCAAGAGCTGTTCTTTGCTTCAATCCACCTGGGTGCATTGTGTGTCGGTAGTAGATTTTGTCAGTCAATTTCTTACCAGTTAGTTCGATCTGAGAAGCGTTGATGATGATTACGTGATCACCAGTGTCAACATGTGGTGTGAAAGTTGGTTTATGTTTACCACGCAGAATAGCTGCAACTTCAGTTGAAAGGCGACCTAGAGTCTTGCCTGCAGCGTCAACTACGTACCATTTACGCTCGATATTGTTGGCATTTGCCATAAACGTTGTACGCATGAGTTTCCCTCCTAAATAGTCAAAAAAAAATCAAGTTCATTTTAGTATATTTTCAAACACGATAAAGCTCTTCCGGGGCTGATCGTGGGTTTAAAATACATACATATGATATCTTAACCTGTGGTTGAGAGATTGTCAACACCAGGAATAGTTGTCATATCATTTTTTTAAAAATTATTTTCAAATTGATCATCTTTTTCTTCATAAAAAACATTCCACAGATACAATCCGTGTCCTGGAGCGGTCTTGCCTGCCTGGGTGCGGTCCTGTTCTGCAAGCAGCTTGGGCATGCTGTCAGCCTGTCTCCTGCCTGTCCCGACCTCCACCAAGGTCCCGACAAGGATCCTGACCATATTATATAAAAAGCCATTACCGACAAACTTGAAGACCAGCATACCGTTCTCTTCAAAAATATCAATTTTCTGCAATGTCCTCACACGGTCTTCCACTTCGGTCTTGGCCGAGCAGAAACTAGTGAAATCATGTGTGCCAAGAAGCAGCCTTGCCGCTTTCCTCATTGCGTCAAGATCGAGTTCATACTGGAACTGATAGGCGTAATTCCGCTGGAAAGGGTCGCGATGCTTGGACGGCAGCAAAAAATAACGATACTCCTTGCCGACTGCGTCAAAACGAGCATGGAAATCCGGCCTGGCATATTCTACTGAGCTAACAGCAATATCATCAGGCAGTAAGGAATTAAGCGCTATTTGCCACCTGGCAGGCTCAATTTCAAGCGTTGTATCAAAATGGATAACCTGGCCGCGGGCATGGACTCCTGCGTCTGTACGGCCTGATGCACTGACCCTGATGCTTGTACCCTTGTTCATCTTCTCAAGGACCTTTTCCAGCTCACCCTGGACCGTCCTTTTGCCAGGCTGGACCTGGTAGCCGGAAAAGCCGGTGCCATCGTATGAAACTATGCATTTGATTCGCGGCATAATGATTACCCTCTTAAGATGATTAATAGGACCGTGACAGCTGCCAGGAACATAATCAGCATAGTATCTGGCACTCCCCAGGTCAGCTGGCGGTATTTCGTACGGCCTTCGCCGCCTTTGTAGCCTCGTGCTTCCATTGCGACTGCCAGTTCTTCGGCCCGTTTGAACGAGCTGATGAACAGCGGAATCAGCAAAGGAACAATCGCCTTGATCCGCTCTTTGATCGGACCGCTGTTATACTCCACTCCCCTGGCTGTCTGCGCCTTCATGATTTTGTCAGTCTCCTGCATGAGCGTCGGAATAAATCTCAAGGAAATCGACATCATCAGTGCCAGCTCATGGACAGGGAATTTTAACTTCTTTAAAGGGTTCAGCAATGTCTCCAGACCATCTGTAATCTCGATTGGAGTAGTGGTCAAAGTCAAAAGCGACGTGATCAGAATCAGCAACAGGAACCTTAGTGAAATAAAGATACCCTGCCTTAACCCTTCTTCATATATTTTCACCCATCCCAGATCGAAGATGACATCGCCTTCCTTGGTCATGAAGATATGGAGCAGGAATGTGAAAATCACCAGCAAGAATACAGGCTTGAGACCACCGTATAAGAATCGCAGCGGAACCTTCGACAATCCAACCATGATAAGAGTATAAGCTGCTAAAACTCCATACGTAAGGACATTATTCGCGATAAACACGACGATGACGAACAGGAAGACAGTGATCAGCTTAGAACGCGGATCCATCCGATGAAGAATGGAATCTCCCGGCACGTAACGGCCAAAAATCATTTTTTCCATCATTCTGGAGCGCCCCCTTCCAGAAACTCTGCCACCATTTCGGCAAGTTCCTCCTCGGAAAGGCTGATTCTGCTGAATTTCGTCTTGAAGGCTTCTTCGATCTTCAGCTGCAGGCCGACTACCTCTGGTACATCAAGTCCCAGTTCCATTAATGCTTTGGGATTCGAGAAAATCTCGTCAGGCGTCCCTTTTGTAAAAACCTTCCCCTGATGCATGACAACTATTTCATCCGCATAGCGGGCAGCATCTTCCATGCTGTGGGTAACAAGTACAGTAGATAAATTTCTTTTTTTATGAAGAGAATAAAATAAGTCCATGATTTCTTTACGCCCGCGTGGGTCAAGACCCGCAGTAGGCTCGTCCAACACAATGACCTCTGGCTCCATTGCCAGTACGCCAGCAATGGCAACACGTCGCATTTGTCCGCCTGAAAGATCGAATGGCGATTTTTCAAGGATTTCTTCAGATAATCCGACAAGATTAATAGAGGCTCTTGCTCGCGCCTTTGCTTCCCGCTCGGTAACGCCAAAGTTCATCGGGCCAAACATGATATCCTTTTCCACTGTTTCTTCGAATAACTGATGCTCCGGGAATTGAAAGACAATGCCCACCTTCTCGCGGACACCCTTTAAATTCTTCTCTTTGCGGCCAGCTTTGATTTCCCTGCTGCCGATCACAACAGAGCCTTTAGTCGGCTTTAACAGGGCATTCAGATGCTGCAGCACTGTTGACTTGCCAGAGCCCGTATGGCCAATAACCGCAAGGTATGTTCCAGAAGGTACATCGATGGAGACATCTGAAATCGCAAGTCGCTCGAAAGGGGAATCAGCCTGGTAACGATATTCTACATTTTTGAGTGAGATGTCCATAGTTCCGTCACCAGCTCTTCTTCTGTCAAATATGATTTCGTAAGTGAAATTCCTTTTTTACGCATGATTTTGCTCATTTTTACAGGGAAGGGAATATCCAGCCCCAGCTTAATCAGCTCTTCATCCATTTCAAAAATTTCCTCAGGTGTTCCTTCGCGATATAGCTCACCTTTATTCATGACGATAATCCTGTCTGCTTTCGCAGCTTCTTCAAGATCATGTGTTATTGATATGACCGTTATGTTCTCTCGATCTTTCAGCTCACGGACCGTTTCGATCACCTCAGCACGGCCTCTTGGATCAAGCATGGATGTTGCTTCGTCCAGAATAATGATCGAAGGCTGCAGTGCCAGGACACCTGCAATGGCCACACGCTGTTTTTGGCCGCCGGACAGATGGTGCGGCTCTTGATTTAGAAAGGTTCCCATATTGACTTTATCAAGTGAATTTTGCACGCGCTCTACCATTACTTCTCTAGGTATGCCGTGATTTTCCAGACCAAAAGCCACATCATCCCGAACCGTTGTTCCAACGAACTGGTTATCAGGATTTTGAAAAACCATTCCTACATTTTTTCTTATATCCCAAATTGTATCCTCTGACAAAGTTATCCCACATACCTCGATCGAACCTTCTTGCGGAAATTGCAGGCCGTTCAAGAGCTTGGCTAGTGTAGATTTCCCTGATCCATTATGACCGACAATCGCCAGCCACTCTCCTTCAAAAATATCAAAGCTGATATTCTTTAACGCGGGAGTCTGCTGCCCTTCATAACGGAAAGATACATTTTCTATTCTGACTAACGGGTTGCTCATCTCCGCCCTCCTCTCAACTCTTCTTAACTGACTCTTCTCATTGTATCTGCTTTTCTACTTATAAAAAATTCTTTGTATATAAAAAAAGCCTGCACCTCTCCCCGGGCGGAAGCGATCCGCATAGTGCAGGGTCCTAAAATGGACTGGGGAGAAGTACATGAGCTAGACGAGACAGGCAGAACAGCTCCGGTTATCGCTAACCGATTCAGGAGAGTCCCGAAGTAACCGGCCGATGGGGCCAGTGAACTCTTCTTTCCCAGTGGCCTGCGCATCATAACGCTCGTTTTTGGCTTGTGCTGCTTTTTTTAGTTTTCGTAAGGGATTAACCCTGTATAGCAAAAAAAGGGGATGAAACAAGTTTGTATAAACTGTCCATCGCCCTTGTTTGAGTGTTTAATGGTATTAAACTAACTCGATAATAACCATTGGCGCACCGTCACCGCGGCGTGGTCCAAGTTTCATAATACGAGTGTATCCACCTTGGCGCTCTGCGTAGCGTGGAGCGATGTCAGCAAATAGTTTTTGAACTGCATCCTGGTTTGTTTCAGCGTTTGCAACTTCATTACGAACCCAAGCAGATGCTTGACGGCGAGCGTGAAGGTCTCCGCGCTTTCCAAGAGTAATCATTTTTTCAACAACTGAACGAAGTTCTTTCGCACGTGTTTCAGTAGTTTCAATACGCTCATTGATAATCAAATCAGTTGTTAAGTCACGTAGCATTGCTTTACGCTGGGCACTTGTGCGTCCTAACTTTCTGTATCCCATGAGTGTTTCCCTCCTTTGTTGAAGTCATAAGCCGGCAGTTATTAGTACTGACAGCAAAATGCCTAGTTAATCTGCATTAACTAGTCATCTTTGCGTAAGCCTAAGCCTAGCTCTTCTAGTTTTGCTTTTACTTCTTCTAGTGATTTTCTGCCAAGGTTGCGGACCTTCATCATATCTTCCTCTGTCTTGTGAGCAAGCTCCTGAACAGTGTTGATACCGGCACGCTTTAAGCAGTTATATGATCGAACAGAAAGATCTAGTTCCTCAATCGTCATCTCAAGGACTTTTTCTTTTTGGTCTTCTTCTTTCTCTACCATGATCTCAGCGTTTTGAGCTTCGTCAGTCAAACCGACAAAGATATTCAAGTGCTCAGTCAGGATTTTTGAACCTAGTGCAATAGCTTCCTTAGGACCTGTGCTGCCATCTGTCCATACGTCAAATACCAGCTTGTCATAATTCGTCATTTGCCCTACGCGTGTGTTCTCTACTTGATAAGAAACGCGTGAAACCGGTGTATAGATTGAGTCGATAGGAATGACACCGATCGGCTGGTCTTCCCGCTTGTTTTGATCAGCAGGATTGTACCCGCGGCCTCTTCTTGCATTCAGGCGCATACGCAATGAACCTTTGCTTGAAAGTGTCGCGATATGAAGATCCGGGTTAAGGATTTCAACATCACTATCATGCGTGATTGCCGCTGCAGTTACTGGACCCTCGCCCTGTAAGTCGATTTCAAGTGTCTTCTCTTCATCAGAGTAGATTTTCAACGCTAATTTCTTAACGTTCAAAATGATTGATGTTACATCTTCTACGACGCCTTCAATTGTTGAGAACTCATGAAGTACTCCATCGATTTGAATCGATGTGACAGCTGCACCTGGGAGTGAGGATAATAGGATACGACGTAAGGAGTTACCCAAAGTTGTACCATATCCACGCTCAAGCGGTTCTACGACAAACTTGCCGTACTTGGCATCATCGCTGATCTCAACCGTTTCGATTTTTGGTTTTTCTATTTCGATCATCAAATATACCCTCCTTCAAAACGTCGAAACCCCGGCAGGCTCTTTACCTTACCGAAATTCCCCCATGTATACGTTCCCGTTTGTGCACAACAACTGGATTAATGATTTCTGTATACCTAGAAAATATTTGTATCATATCCCATTATAGACAGGACTACAAATTCTATACAGAAAAATTAAACACGGCGACGTTTTGGCGGGCGGCAGCCGTTATGTGGAACTGGAGTTACATCTTTAATTGCTGTAACTTCAAGACCTGCTGCTTGAAGAGCACGGATTGCTGCTTCACGGCCAGCACCTGGTCCCTTAACAGTAACCTCAAGAGTTTTCAAACCATGTTCCATAGAAGTTTTAGCTGCAGTTTCTGCTGCCATTTGTGCTGCGAATGGAGTGGATTTACGTGAACCCTTGAAACCAAGCGCACCTGCACTAGACCATGATAATGCATTACCATGTACGTCTGTAATTGTTACGATAGTATTGTTGAAAGTTGAACGAATATGCGCAACTCCACTTTCAATATTCTTTTTGACGCGGCGTTTGCGTGTATTAGTTTTACGAGCCATTTAAATGTTACCCTCCTTTACGGATTATTTTTTCTTGTTAGCTACAGTCTTACGTGGACCTTTACGAGTACGTGCGTTGTTCTTCGTGTTTTGACCGCGAACAGGCAAGCCACGACGATGACGCAAGCCACGATATGATCCAATTTCCATTAGACGCTTGATGTTTAGTGAAACTTCACGGCGAAGGTCACCTTCAACCTTTAGCTTGTCGATGATATCACGGATTTTGTTAAGTTCCTCTTCAGTAAGATCGCGAACGCGAGTGTCTTCAGAAACACCAGCCTCAGCTAGAACTTTCACAGCAGTTGATCTGCCGATTCCGAAAATGTATGTTAAAGCAATAACTACACGCTTTTCACGTGGAATATCTACACCAGCAATACGTGCCATCTAGATGCGCACCTCCTTTAAAATTATCCTTGTTTTTGTTTATGTTTAGGGTTTTCACAGATCACCATAACTTTGCCTTTTCTGCGAATAACTTTGCACTTTTCGCAGATTGGCTTAACAGATGGTCTCACTTTCATTACTCTAACCTCCTTGATAGTACGGAGTCACGGTTTATTTAAAGCGGTAAGTAATTCTTCCGCGAGTCAAATCATATGGAGAAAGCTCGACTGTTACTTTATCTCCAGGCAGGATCCGAATGAAGTGCATTCTGATTTTGCCAGAAACATGAGCCAACACTGTATGACCATTCTCTAATTCTACCTTAAACATTGCATTAGGCAAAGTTTCCAATACTGTGCCTTCAATTTCAATTACATCATCTTTCGCCATAAACTGGTCTCCCTTCCTTATTCAAATCGTATTAAATCAAATACTCCGCGTTGACGGAATGTAGCTTCCTATTTGTGACACGTTCTAAGCAGCAAGCAATTGAGAATATCATTGAGAAATACTCAACCTTATGATTATAACATAAAGCTGGCATCCCGTCCGCATAGAAATCTCTTTTCCGCCCATTTAAAGACTAAAAACAGAACCAGACGGCCAATCACTTCATCAGGCTTTTGTTAAAATCTCAAAACCAGTTTCTGTGATCGCGATTGTATGCTCAAAGTGGGCACACATTTTACCGTCAACCGTTACAACAGTCCAATCATCGGCTAACGTATTCACATAGCGGCTTCCTGCATTCACCATCGGTTCTATACATAGAACCATACCAGGCTTCAGCCTAGGTCCTCTATTTGGAGGTCCGTAATGAGGAATTTGCGGGTCCTCATGCAATTCTTGCCCAATTCCATGGCCGACATACTCACGAACAATAGAAAAGCCTTCTGATTCCACATACGTTTGAATCGCATGGGAGATGTTCGAAAGACGTTCCCCTGGCTTGGCTTCTTTCAAGCCTATGAACAACGACTCTTCTGTCACGTCCAAAAGACGCTGGGCTTCCTCATCAATCTTTCCTACCGGGTAAGTCCATGCAGAGTCCCCGTGGTATCCGTTGTACTTTGCTCCGATATCGATACTGATGATGTCGCCTTCGTTCAGAACCCGTTCGCCAGGAATCCCGTGAACTAGTTCGTTATTAACTGATGCACAGATGCTGCCGCGAAAACCATTATAACCTTTAAAAGAAGGAGTTGCACCTTGTTTGCGGATGAAATCCTCGGCAATGGCATCCAGTTCTTTAGTTGTAATGCCAGGAGCAATATGCTTCTTCAACTCCTGGTGAGTCATCGCTACAATGCGACCTGCTTCTCGCATAATCTCTATTTCACGAGGGGTTTTACAAACGATCATTAATTCAAGCCCCCGAGCAATTCTTCGATATCAGCAAATACAACATTAATGTCTTGCTGACCGTTGATATTGCGTAAGTAGCCCTTATCTTCATAGAAGTTCAACAGAGGCTTTGTCTGCTGGACATTTACATCCAGGCGGTTTTGAACAGTTTCGGCATTATCATCAGCGCGCTGGTATAGCTCGCCGCCACAACGGTCACAAACGCCTTCCTTTGCAGGAGGGTTGAACACAAGGTGGTAGGTAGCGCCGCAGTTCTTACAAATCCTGCGTCCTGTCAAACGTTCCATCAGAATGCTTTGATCAACATCAATGTTGATGACATAATCAATCTTTTTGCCAAGATCAGCAAGCATAGTATCCAGAGCTTCAGCCTGGGCAACTGTGCGCGGGAATCCATCCAAGAGGAATCCATTTTCACAGTCAGCTTTGCTTAAGCGCTCACGGACAATCCCGATTGTGACTTCATCAGGAACTAGCTCTCCTTTGTCCATAAATGATTTTGCCTGTAATCCAAGTTCCGTTCCTTCTTTGATAGCTGCACGGAACATATCTCCTGTTGAGATATGAGGGATGTTGTATTTACCAACAATTTTATCGGCTTGCGTGCCCTTCCCGGCACCCGGAAGCCCCATCAGAACCAAATTCACAAGATTTCCCCCCTCAGTCTCTATTAAAGATTCAGGGAACTTCAGAGTCCCCTAAATCTTACTTTATAAAGCCTTTATAATGGCGTTTTACAAGCTGAGCTTCAAGCTGCTTCATCGTTTCAAGCGCAACGCCGACCACGATCAGCAAGCTTGTTCCGCCAATCTGTACCGATTGAGGCAGACCAGCAAATTGAATGAAAAATACTGGCAGCACAGAGATTACTGAAAGGAAGATAGCGCCGACGAAAGTCAGACGGTAAAGGACCTTAGTCAAGTATTCCTGTGTGTTTTTGCCCGGACGGATGCCTGGGACATATCCACCTTGCTTCTTCAGGTTCTCGGCTACCTGTTCAGGATTCACCTGGATGAACGCATAGAAATACGTGAACGCAACGATCAGTGCCACATACACGATCATACCGATCGGTTGTGTATAATCAAACGTCTTCTGGATCCAAAGTGTCACATCATTCGTGCCGAAGAACTGAGCGATTGTCGGAGGTGTAACGATAAACGAAATCGCGAAGATAACCGGGATGACACCAGCAGCATTCACTTTCAATGGAAGGTGAGTGTTCTGGCCGCCAACCGCATTGTTTCCTGCGCTCATGCGCTTAGCGTACTGGATTGGTATCTTACGAGTTGCCTGCTGGATGAAGATAACCCCAACCACGATTGCGATAACAGCCAAAAGGATTAGCAGCATAGTCACGATGCGAAGGAACAAAGCGTCACCTGCATCAGAGAACTGCTGTGCATAAATCTGATTGACCATTGTCGGAATACCAGCAACGATACCAGCAAAGATAATGATTGAAATACCATTTCCTACGCCTTTTGCCGTAATCTGTTCGCCTAACCACATCAGGAATGCAGTTCCGGCAGTTAAGACCGTAGCAATCAGCAAGTAAGTTGTGATACCGGCATTCTGGATCAGTAATCCTCCTGCCATATTGTTAAAGCCATAAGACATACCTAGTGCCTGGATAAAACCCAGAACGATCGTGAAATAGCGGGTAAACTGAGCTAATTTACGGCGTCCGACTTCTCCTTGTTTGGACCATTCGGTAAACTTTGGCACAACATCCATCTGCAAGAGCTGGATGATGATTGAAGCAGTGATGTACGGCATGATTCCCATCGCGAAGATCGAGAAGTTCTGCAGCGCACCGCCACCGAAAGTATTCAGCACACCGAAGACACTCATGTCATCCTGTGCTTTCAAAATATCTGCATTTACGCTCGGTACAGGAATAAATGTACCGATACGAAATACAATCAACATTAAAAGGGTGAAGAGAATTTTATTTCTAATTTCACCCACGCGCATAAAATTGGAGATTGTCTGGAACATTAAATCACCTCAGTTTGACCGCCGGCAGCTTTAATCGCTTCTTCGGCTGCAGAGGAGAACTTATGAGCTTTAACAGTTAATTTCTTCTCAAGGCTTCCCTTAGCAAGGATCTTAACACCTGCTAGTTCCTTCTTGACAAGACCTGTTTCGATTAAAAGTTCTGGAGTCACTTCTGTTCCTTCTTCGAAAACGTTTAGAGCATCAAGGTTAACGACTGCGTACTCTTTGCGGTTGATGTTAGTGAAACCGCGTTTCGGCAAGCGTCGGAATAAAGGAGTTTGACCACCTTCAAAACCAGGGCGTACACCGCCGCCAGAACGAGCGTTTTGACCTTTATGACCTTTACCAGCAGTTTTACCTTGACCAGAACCGATACCACGTCCAAGACGTTTGCGTTCTTTACGGGAACCTTCTGCAGGCTTTAATTCATGAAGTTTCATGTTGGCACCTCCTTATTTTAAAAAGGATAAATTATTTTTCGTTTACAGTAACAAGGTGAGAAACTTTGTTGATCATGCCGCGGATTGCTGCATTATCTTGTTGCTCAACTGTTTGGTTCATTTTACGTAAGCCAAGAGCCTTAACTGTTTCGCGCTGATCTTGCGGACGGCCGATCAGGCTGCGAGTGAGGGTAATTTCTAATTTGTTAGCCATTTGATTTCCCTCCTTATCCTAACAGTTCTTCCACAGATTTACCGCGAAGTTTTGCTACGTCTTCTGCACGCTTAAGTTGAGAAAGACCTTCAAGAGTTGCACGAACCATGTTGATTGGAGTGTTAGTTCCAAGTGACTTAGACAGGATGTCAGCAACACCTGCTAATTCTAGTACCGCACGAACTGGTCCGCCAGCGATAACTCCTGTACCTTCAGAAGCAGGCTTCAGAAGGATTTCACCAGCACCAAAGTGTCCGATAACCTGGTGTGGAATTGTAGTACCAACCATAGGTACTTGAATTAGGTTCTTCTTCGCATCTTCGATAGCTTTGCGAATCGCTTCAGGTACTTCTTGTGCTTTACCACTACCCATGCCGACATGACCGTTTTTATCTCCTACTACTACTAGAGCAGAAAAACGGAAACGGCGTCCACCTTTAACAACTTTAGCAACACGGTTAATCGTAACTACGCGTTCTTCAAGTTCAAGTTTGTTTGGATCAATACGACGCATCTTTGTATGTCCCTCCTTTTTTTATTAAAATTCTAAGCCGTTTTCGCGGGCAGCATCAGCAAGTGCCTGGATGCGGCCATGATAAAGGTATCCGCCACGGTCAAATACTACTGATTTATAACCTTTTTCCACAGCACGCTTAGCGATCAATTCACCGATTTGCTTTGCTGCTTCCAGGTTATTGCCTTCAACATTCACTTCTTTATCTAAAGTAGAAGCACTCGCTAGAGTTACTCCCTTTACATCGTCGATTAGTTGAGCATAAATGTGCTTGTTAGAACGGAACACATTTAGACGAGGACGAGCTTCAGTTCCGCTAAGTTTCGCACGGACACGACCGTGTCTTTTACGGCGAGTAGCGTTTTTATCAGCCTTCGTAATCATTTACGTCACTCCTTTCGTTAACCTATGCGGCATTACTTACCTGTTTTACCTTCTTTGCGGCGTACATATTCGCCTTCATAACGAATACCTTTGCCTTTGTAAGGCTCTGGTGGACGTACGTCACGGATGTTAGCAGCCAATGCGCCAACACGCTCTTTGTCAGTTCCCTTAATAATCACCTTAGTGTTTGTTGGAACTTCGATCTCAAGGCCTTTTTCTGCCTCGATTTCAACTGGATGAGAGTATCCTACGTTAAGTACAAGCTTGTTACCTTGCTTAGACGCACGGTAACCGACACCTACTAGCTCAAGGCCTCTTTCGAATCCTTTAGATACACCCTCAACCATGTTAGCAAGAACCGCACGAGTCGTTCCGTGCAATGCACGATGTTCTTTGTTATCAGTTGGACGAGAAATGTTGATTACGTTCTCTTCGATCTTGATTTCGATGTCAGAGTGAAAAGTACGAGACAATTCACCTTTTGGTCCTTTTACCGTTACGTGATTGTTATCAAGAGTAACAGTAACACCAGCTGGAATTTCAATTGGTTTTTTACCTACGCGTGACATTTGTTGCACCTCCATTCATTCAGAAAAATCTATTACCAAACGTATGCTAGAACTTCTCCGCCCACTTGCTTAGCGCGAGCTTCTTTGTCAGTTATAACGCCGTTTGAAGTTGATACTAAAGCAATACCTAAACCGTTAAGTACGCGTGGTACTTCAGTTGATTTTGCATAAACGCGAAGACCTGGCTTACTGATTCTCTTAAGACCAGTGATAACACGCTCATTGTTTGCACCGTACTTCAAGAAGATACGGATGATACCTTGCTTATTGTCTTCGATATATTCAACGTCACGCACGAAACCTTCACGCTTAAGGATCTCAGCGATTTCTTTTTTAATGTTAGAAGCAGGTACTTCTAATTTTTCGTGACGAACCATATTCGCATTACGAATACGAGTTAGCAAATCTGCAATCGGATCTGTCATGACCATTTAATTTACCTCCTTCCAGAGCTTTCAGTTTTACCAGCTAGCTTTTTTCACACCAGGAATTTGTCCTTTGTATGCTAATTCACGGAAACAAATACGGCAAAGCTTAAATTTGCGGTATACAGAGTGCGGACGGCCGCAGCGCTCACAGCGAGTGTACTCTTGTACTTTATATTTAGGCGTGCGTTTTTGTTTCGCAATCATTGATTTCTTAGCCACGTTTTCGCCTCCCTCTTATTAGAGATTACTTTTGAAATGGCATTCCGAATTGTGTTAATAGTTCACGAGCTTCTTCATCAGTGTTAGCAGTCGTTACAATAACAATGTCCATGCCACGTACTTTATTTACTTTATCGTAATCAATTTCAGGGAAGATTAACTGTTCTTTAACACCAAGTGTGTAGTTACCGCGTCCGTCGAAAGACTTCTTCGAGATACCGCGGAAGTCACGTACACGTGGTAAAGATACTGAAATTAACTTGTCGATGAATTCGTACATGCGCTCACCGCGAAGTGTTACTTTCGCACCGATTGGCATACCTTCACGAAGGCGGAAGCCAGCGATTGATTTCTTAGCACGAGTCACGACTGGCTTTTGACCAGTGATCGTTGCTAATTCCTCAACTGCAACATCAAGAGCTTTAGCGTTGGCAACAGCGTCACCTACACCCATGTTGATTACGATCTTTTCAAGTTTAGGAACTTCCATGATTGACTTATAGTTAAACTTGCTCATAAGAGCAGGAGTAATTTCATTGTTGAACTTTTCTTTTAGGCGGTTCATCGATTGTACCTCCCTTCTTCAATAGACTATTTATCTAGAACTTCACCGGATTTTTTAGCAACGCGTACCTTCTTGCCGTTCTCGACAGTGTAACCAACTCGGGTTGGTGTGCCAGACTTCGGATCTACAGGCATTACGTTTGATACATGGATAGGTGCTTCCTGGTTCAAGATTCCACCTTGTGGATTTACTTGAGAAGGCTTAGCGTGTTTTTTCACGATATTGATTCCTTCTACAAGAACACGGCTTTGCTTTGGATAAGCTTCAAGGATGATCCCTGTTTTGCCTTTGTCCTTACCAGAGATGACCATTACTTTGTCACCTTTTTTTACATGCATCTGTGTGCACCTCCTTAAAGGCATTTGAAATAGATTATAGTACTTCTGGAGCTAATGAAACGATCTTCATGAAGTTGTTGTCACGAAGCTCACGTGCAACTGGTCCGAAGATACGAGTACCACGAGGACTCTTATCGTCACGGATGATTACACAAGCATTCTCGTCAAATTTGATGTAAGAACCGTCTGTACGGCGCATACCAGTTTTTGTACGAACGATAACTGCTCTGACAACGTCACCTTTTTTAACAACGCCACCTGGTGTTGCCTGTTTCACTGTGCAAACGATAACGTCTCCAATATTAGCAGTCTTACGGCCAGAACCGCCCAAAACTTTAATAGTAAGAACCTCACGAGCACCTGAATTGTCAGCAACTTTTAAACGTGTTTCCTGTTGGATCATGCGAGTAACCTCCCTTCGGAATAAACCTTAATCCGAACAATTAGATAATAACAGCTTTTTCCACCACTTCTACAAGGCGGAAACGTTTTGTGGCAGATAGCGGACGAGTTTCCATGATACGTACTACATCGCCGATTTTTGCCTCATTTTGCTCATCATGAGCTTTGAATTTCTTAGAGTATTTTACACGCTTGCCGTATAATGAATGCTTTTTGTATGTTTCAACAAGAACAGTGACAGTTTTGTCCATCTTGTCAGATACAACGCGTCCAGTATAAACTTTGCGTTGGTTGCGTTCACTCATTGTGAGAACCTCCTCTCAATTATCTGTTAACGCCGATCTCTCGTTCACGAATTACAGTTTTCATACGAGCAATCGCTTTGCGTACTTCACGAATGCGAGCTGTATTTTCAAGTTGTCCAGTCGCTAATTGAAAGCGCAGGTTGAATAGCTCTTCTTTTAAAGATTTAACTTTTTGTTCAATTTCAGCAGTGGTAAGGTCACGAATGTCATTAGCTTTCATTAGATTCACCACCAATTTCTTCTCGTTTAACAAACTTGCACTTTACAGGAAGCTTGTGTGCAGCAAGGCGTAATGCTTCGCGTGCGATCTCTTCAGAAACGCCAGCAACTTCAAACATTACTTTGCCTGGTTTAACAACTGCTACCCAGCCTTCAGGAGCACCTTTACCAGAACCCATTCGGACTTCTAGAGGCTTTGCAGTATATGGCTTGTGAGGGAAAATCTTGATCCAGACTTTACCGCCACGTTTCATGTAACGAGTCATTGCAATACGAGCAGATTCGATTTGACGGTTTGTAATCCAAGAAGCTTCAAGAGCTTGCAAACCGAATTCACCGAAGTTTACTTCAGTACCGCCTTTAGCTTGACCGCGCATCTTGCCACGGTGTTGACGGCGATATTTAACGCGTTTAGGCAATAACATATTATTTGCCTCCTTCCTCAGATTTCTTCTTCGTAGGAAGGACCTCTCCACGATAAATCCATACCTTAACGCCTAGCTTACCGTAAGTTGTATCTGCTTCAGCAGTAGCATAATCGATATCGGCACGAAGAGTATGAAGTGGAACTGTTCCTTCGCTGTATTGTTCTGAACGAGCGATGTCTGCACCGCCAAGACGGCCGGAAACCATTGTCTTGATCCCTTTAGCGCCAGCACGCATTGCACGTTGGATAACTTGCTTCTGTGCGCGACGGAAAGATACGCGGTTTTCCAATTGGCGTGCGATGTTTTCAGCAACCAATTTCGCCTCGATATCAGCTTTTTTGATTTCAAGAATGTTTATATGAACACGTTTGCCTGTCAGTTCGTTTAGCGCTTTACGAAGTGCTTCAACTTCTGTACCACCTTTACCGATAACCATTCCTGGTTTCGCTGTGTGGACAGTTACATTCAAGCGGTTTGCAGCGCGCTCGATTTCTACTTTAGAAAGAGATGCATCGCGTAAACGCTTTGTGATGTACTCACGAACCTTAAGGTCTTCGTGTAAAAGATCAGCGTAGTCTTTGCCTGCGTACCATTTTGATTCCCAATCACGAATGATTCCGACACGCAAACCGACTGGATTTACTTTTTGACCCACTGATTATCCCTCCTTCTTTTCTGATAAAACGATTGTAATGTGGCTAGTACGTTTGTTAATAGCACTTGCACGGCCCATAGCACGTGGACGGAAACGTTTCAACGTTGGTCCTTCGTTAGCGTAAGCTTCCGAAACGACAAGGTTATTAACATCCATCTCATAGTTGTGCTCTGCGTTTGCTAATGCAGACTTTAACACTTTATCTACGATTGGAGAAGCTGCCTTAGGGGTAAGGTTTAAGATAGCTACCGCTTCACCAACTTGCTTTCCTCGAATTAAATCTAGAACTAGTCGAGCTTTACGAGGAGCAATACGAACTGTTCTTGCAACAGCTTTAGCTTGCATTTGGATGCCCTCCTCTCATTAACGTCTTGTTTTCTTATCGTCATTACCATGACCTTTGTAAGTACGAGTTGGAGCAAATTCTCCAAGCTTGTGGCCTACCATGTCTTCAGTGACATAAACAGGTACATGTTTGCGACCATCGTAGACAGCAATAGTGTGTCCGATGAATTGTGGGAAGATCGTTGAACGGCGAGACCAAGTTTTAACAACTTTCTTGCCTTCAGTTTCATTTAACTTTTCGATCTTTGTGATTAAGTGCTCATCAACAAAAGGTCCTTTTTTTAAGCTGCGACCCATGATTGAACCTCCCTTCGTGATTGCCCTACGGTTCCCGCGAACCGTAGCTCAATCCCGTTATTTTTTACGACGACGTACAATAAACTTGTCGGATTTGTTTTTCTTCTTACGAGTCTTGAAGCCAAGAGTTGGCTTGCCCCATGGAGACATTGGTGATTTACGTCCGATTGGAGAACGTCCTTCACCACCACCGTGTGGGTGATCGTTAGGGTTCATTACAGATCCACGAACTGTTGGGCGCTTGCCTAACCAGCGTGAACGACCTGCTTTACCAATGTTGATCAATTCGTGCTGTTCGTTGCCGACTTGACCTACAGTTGCACGGCACTCAGCAAGGATCATACGTACTTCGCCTGAGTTCAAACGAATCAATACATATTTACCTTCTTTACCAAGAACCTGTGCAGAAGTTCCAGCAGAACGAACTAATTGTCCGCCTTTGCCAGGCTTCAATTCGATGTTGTGTACTACAGTACCAACTGGAATGTTAGCTAGTGGAAGAGCATTACCTACTTTAATGTCAGCTGTTGGGCCAGACATAACTTCCATACCTACTACTAGGTTTTTAGGAGCTAGGATATATTTCTTTTCACCATCTACATAATTAATTAACGCAATGTTTGCTGAACGGTTTGGATCATACTCAATTGTGGCAACGCGTCCTGGAATGCCATCTTTTGTACGTTTAAAATCGATGATTCTGTACTGACGCTTATGGCCGCCACCTTGATGACGAACAGTTAACTTACCCTGGTTGTTACGACCGCCTTTTCTGTGCAACGGAGCAAGCAAGGATTTTTCCGGCTTGTCAGTTGTAATTTCAGCAAAATCAGATGCTGTCATATTACGACGACCGTTGGAGGTAGGTTTGTACTTTTTAATCGCCATTTCGTTTCCCTCCTCTTCTTATTGGATTATTATACTTCGAAGAATTCGATTTCTTTGCTGTCTTGAGTAAGTTTAACGATTGCTTTACGACGCTTGTTTGTGTAACCGCCGAATTTGCCCATACGCTTGAACTTACCTTTGTAGTTCATGATGTTAACTTTTTCAACTTTTACGCCGAAAATAGCTTGAATAGCATCTTTAACTTGAGTCTTGTTAGCTCTAGTATCAACTTCGAAAGTGTATTTCTTCTCAGCCATTAGGTCAGAAGAACGTTCTGTAATAACGGGGCGCTTAATGATATCGCGTGCATCCATTATGCAAGCACCTCCTCTACTTTTTCAACAGCTGCTTTTGTCATGATCAGCTTATCATGATTTAGAACATCCAATACGTTGATTCCATCAGCAGTAACAACAGTTACTCCAGGAATGTTACGTGCTGAAAGTGCTACGTTCTCTTCAAGACCTGCTGTAACGATCAAGGCTTTCGTGTTAACAGAAAGACCGCTAAGTACAGTTTTGAATTCCTTTGTCTTTGGAGCTTCAAAAGCAAGGCTTTCAAGAACAAGGATGTTTTCAGATTGTACTTTTGATGATAAAGCAGATTTGATTGCTAAACGACGAACTTTCTTAGGCAATTTATAGCTGTAGCTGCGTGGAACAGGACCGAATACAGTACCGCCGCCGCGCCATTGTGGAGAACGGATAGAACCTTGACGCGCACGTCCAGTTCCTTTTTGTTTCCACGGTTTGCGTCCACCGCCCGCTACTTCAGAACGAATTTTAGTTTTATGAGTTCCCTGACGTAATGAAGCTCTCTGCATTACTACTGCTTCGAACATTACGTGGGTGTTAGGCTCAATACCAAATACTGAATCGTTAAGTTCGATATCTCCAACTTGTGAACCAGCTTGGTTAAATAATGCTACTTTAGGCATTCTTGTTTCCTCCTTTCCTGTAAAAATTACTTAGCTTTTACAGCAGCTTTGATTTTTAGAAGGGCTTTTCTAGCACCAGGAACGTTTCCTTTGATTAGAAGAAGGTTACGCTCTGCGTCAATTTTAACGATTTGCAGGTTTTGAACAGTGATCTGCTCTCCACCCATGCGTCCAGGTAGAAGTTTACCTTTGAATACGCGGTTTGGAGCAACAGGACCCATTGAACCAGGGCGGCGGTGGTAACGAGAACCGTGAGCCATTGGTCCGCGAGATTGTCCGTGGCGCTTGATTACACCTTGGAAACCTTTACCCTTTGAGATTCCTGTAACATCTACGATATCGCCTTCTGCGAAAATATCAACTTTGACTTCCTGACCAACTTCATATCCTGCTACATCGACTCCGTTTAATTCCTTTACGAAGCGCTTAGGAGCAGTGTTTGCTTTTGAAACGTGGCCTTTTTCAGGTTTGTTAGAGAGCTTTTCGCGCTTGTCTTCAAAGCCAAGCTGGATTGCTTCGTAGCCATCTGTCTCAGCAGATTTCACTTGAAGCACTACGTTTGGAGAAGCTTCTACCACAGTAACCGGGATAAGGTCGCCGTTTTCAGCAAATACTTGAGTCATACCAATCTTTCTTCCTAAGATTCCTTTGGTCATTTCAGTCACACCTCCTGTGAATTATAATGTTTATTTATTAAAGTTTGATTTCGATATCTACACCTGATGGCAGGTCTAAACGCATTAGTGAGTCGACCGTTTGCGGAGTCGGATTGATGATGTCAATCAGACGCTTATGCGTACGCATTTCGAACTGCTCACGTGAATCCTTATACTTATGCACCGCACGAAGAATTGTGTAAATTGACTTTTCTGTAGGTAGTGGGATTGGACCAGACACCGCCGCACCAGAACGTTTTGCAGTTTCAACAATTTTCTCTGCAGATTGATCAAGGATCCTGTGATCATAAGCTTTCAAACGGATACGAATTTTTTGTTTTGCCATTACTTTCCCTCCTTTTCGCCTATTTTAAAATAGACATTCTCCGCGAAAATTTCCCACACACTCGCCATGGCAAAGCGGCCGGGTGTGTCAGCAACCTTTCGCATCATCGCAGTCAAAGACCAACATTGTCTATTATACATAAAACATAACCCAAATGCAAGAAGTATTCCGCTTTTTAATTATGTTTAACACACTTTTACTATTATAGCGGGCGCATTGGTATTTTACAAGTGGGGAAAGAGATTTCTAACTATTTGGACGGGGAGAAAATAATTCCTGTGGAGTTTTAGAAGAGATTAAAATTCTATAATGGTTGTTTTTTGTGAGGATTATTTATTATTAACTCAATACAGGCAATGAATTGCTTCTGCTTTTACCATTTTCTCTTTTATGTTCACTTTTCGGCAATGAATTGCTTCTGCTTTTACCGTTCTCACGCTTGCTAACCTATTCCGGAGGATGGCATCTTATAATATAGAAGAAACATGAAATTCTTATTTAAATTTAAAGGTCCTAAACTGCATGCAAAATATAAAAAAAGCAGCTGGATCGTCATCCAGCTGCTTTCATTGTTTATTAAAAATTACTCTTGAATAGAAGCTACAACGCCAGCGCCTACTGTACGGCCGCCTTCACGAATTGAGAACTTAGTTCCTTCTTCGATAGCGATTGGAGCGATTAGTTCAACAGTCATTTCGATGTTGTCACCAGGCATAACCATTTCTACGCCTTCAGGAAGGTTACAAATACCAGTTACATCAGTTGTACGGAAGTAGAACTGTGGACGGTAGTTTGTGAAGAATGGAGTGTGACGTCCACCTTCTTCTTTTGAAAGAACGTATACTTCAGCAGTGAACTTTGTGTGTGGCTTAACAGAACCTGGCTTAGCAAGTACTTGACCACGTTGGATATCTTCACGAGCTACCCCACGAAGAAGTGCACCGATGTTGTCTCCAGCTTCTGCATAATCAAGAAGCTTACGGAACATTTCAACACCTGTTACAGTAGTTGATTTTGGCTCTTCAGTCATACCGATGATTTCGATTACGTCACCGACTTTAACTTGTCCACGCTCAACACGTCCTGTAGCAACTGTTCCACGGCCAGTGATTGAGAATACGTCCTCAACAGGCATCATGAAAGGCTTGTCAGTATCACGTGTTGGTGTTGGGATGTACTCATCAACTGCAGCCATAAGCTCGTTGATTTTTTCTTCCCATTCTGGAGCTCCTTCAAGAGCTTTAAGAGCAGAACCTTTGATAACTGGGATGTCATCGCCAGGGAAGTCGTATTCAGAAAGAAGGTCACGTACTTCCATTTCTACTAATTCAAGAAGTTCTTCGTCGTCAACCATGTCACACTTGTTCATGAATACAACAAGGTAAGGTACGCCTACCTGACGAGAAAGAAGGATGTGCTCACGAGTTTGTGGCATTGGGCCATCAGCAGCAGATACTACAAGGATTCCGCCATCCATTTGCGCAGCACCAGTGATCATGTTTTTAACATAGTCAGCGTGTCCTGGGCAGTCAACGTGTGCATAGTGACGAGTTGCAGTTTCATACTCAACGTGTGCAGTTGAAATTGTGATACCACGCTCACGCTCTTCTGGAGCAGCGTCGATTTGGTCATATCCGCGTGCTTCACCGCCGCCTACTTTAGAAAGAACAGTAGTGATAGCAGCTGTTAGAGTAGTTTTACCATGGTCAACGTGACCAATTGTACCAATGTTAACGTGTGGCTTAGAACGATCGAATTTAGCTTTTCCCATTAGAAAAATCCTCCTTTAATATATGAAAATTAAGTATATTTTAATGTGCTGTGAAATAGGAACCCCTATCCCACAGCGTTATGCTTACATTAGTAGTTATACTTGATTAATAGGTGAAAATCAATTATTCACCTTTATTTTTTTTGATGATTTCTTCAGAAACAGATTTAGGAACTTCTTCGTAGTGGTCGAAGTGCATTGAGAATACACCGCGTCCTTGTGTGCTTGAACGAAGAGCAGTTGCATAACCGAACATTTCTGAAAGTGGAACCATCGAACGAACTACTTGAGCGTTACCACGAGCATCCATACCTTCGACGCGTCCGCGACGAGCTGTGATCATACCCATGATATCTCCAAGATATTCTTCAGGGATAACAACTTCAACCCTCATGACAGGCTCAAGGATAACTGGCTTACACTTGGAAGCCGCATTCTTAAGTGCCATTGAAGCAGCGATTTTAAACGCCATTTCAGAGGAGTCAACATCGTGGTAAGAACCGTCAAACAGTCTTGCCTTGATGTCAACGAGTGGATATCCTGCAAGAACTCCGCGATCTAGAGCATCTTCAAGACCAGCTTGAACCGCTGGGATGTATTCACGTGGAACTACCCCACCGACGATGCCGTTCACGAATTCAAAGCCTTTTCCTTCTTCGTTTGGAGAGAACTCAATCCAAACGTGTCCGTATTGGCCACGTCCACCGGATTGACGAGCGAATTTACCTTCAACGTTAGCTGATTCGCGGAAAGTTTCACGGTATGCAACCTGAGGTGCACCAACGTTTGCTTCCACTTTAAATTCACGCTTCATACGGTCAACGATGATGTCAAGGTGAAGTTCACCCATTCCAGCGATGATAACCTGTCCAGTTTCCTGGTCAGTGTGTGCGCGGAATGTAGGATCTTCTTCTTGAAGCTTTTGCAATGCAGTTGTCATCTTGTCCTGGTCAGCTTTTGACTTAGGCTCAACTGATAACTGGATTACTGGCTCTGGGAACTGCATGGATTCAAGAATAACTAGAGATTTTTCATCACATAGAGTGTCACCAGTAGTTGTATCTTTCAAACCTACAGCTGCAGCGATGTCACCAGCGTAAACCGTTGAGATTTCCTGACGGCTGTTCGCGTGCATCTGAAGGATACGTCCGATACGCTCACGCTTTCCTTTAGTCGAGTTCTGGACATAAGAGCCAGAATCAAGAGTTCCGGAGTAAACGCGGAAGAATGTTAATTTACCAACATAAGGGTCAGTCATAACTTTAAACGCAAGAGCAGAGAACGGCTCGTTGTCGTCAGAGTGACGCTCAACCACATCTTCAGTATCCGGAAGATGGCCCTGGATTGCAGGTACATCAAGCGGAGAAGGAAGGTAGTCGATAACAGCGTCAAGCATTAGTTGAACACCTTTGTTTTTGAATGCTGAACCACAGATAACTGGGTAGAATTCAACATTCGTTGTACCTTTACGGATTGCAGCTTTGATCTCTTCGACTGTAAGCTCTTCTCCGCCTAGGTATTTTTCCATTAACTCTTCGTCAAGCTCAGCTACCGCTTCTACTAGCTTTTCACGGTATTCTTCAGCTTGAGCCATATATTCTTCAGGAATTTCCCCAACAGTGATTTCTGTTCCAAGGTCATTACCATAGAAGATTGCTCTCATTTCAACTAAGTCGATGATTGCTTCAAACTCATCTTCAGCACCGATCGGAAGTTGGATCGGATGAGCGTTAGCTTGAAGACGATCATGAATAGTTGATACTGAGTATAAGAAGTCCGCGCCTAACTTATCCATTTTGTTAACGAATACTACACGTGGAACTCCATAAGTAGTAGCCTGGCGCCAAACTGTTTCAGTTTGAGGCTCAACACCTGACTGTGCGTCAAGTACAGCTACTGCACCATCAAGTACACGAAGAGAACGTTCAACTTCAACAGTGAAGTCTACGTGTCCTGGTGTATCGATGATGTTTACACGGTGTTCTTTCCAAGAAGCTGTTGTTGCAGCAGAAGTGATCGTGATTCCACGCTCTTGTTCCTGCTCCATCCAGTCCATCTGAGAAGCACCTTCATGTGTTTCGCCGATCTTGTGGATACGGCCAGTATAATAAAGAACACGCTCAGTTGTTGTTGTTTTACCAGCATCAATGTGAGCCATGATCCCAATATTACGAGTTTTTTCTAAGGAGAACTCTCTTGCCATTTGGTCTTTCTCCTTCCTAGTATAAGTGTTTTTAGATTGAAGGTAAGATTACCAACGATAGTGAGCGAATGCTTTGTTCGCTTCCGCCATTTTGTGTGTATCTTCGCGCTTCTTAACAGAAGCACCAGTGTTGTTAGCAGCGTCAAGAATTTCGTTAGCAAGACGCTCTTCCATTGTCTTTTCCCCACGAAGACGTGAGTAGTTTACCAACCAGCGAAGACCAAGAGTTGTACGGCGGTCTGCACGCACCTCGATTGGTACTTGATAGTTAGCTCCACCTACACGGCGTGCTTTTACTTCTAGAACAGGCATGATGTTCTTAAGAGCTGCATCGAATACTTCGATTGGCTCTTTGCCTGAGCGCTCACGAATGATATCAAAAGCTGAATAAAGGATCTTTTGTGATTTACCTCTCTTGCCATCGATCATCATCTTGTTGATCAAGCGAGTGATAAGCTTTGAGTTATAAATCGGATCCGGCAATACGTCTCTTTTTGCAACTGGACCTTTACGTGGCATGTTTTTTCCTCCTTTCAAAAAGGCTAATTAGTTTTGTTTATTATTTCTTTGCTGCTTTTGGTCTCTTAGTACCGTACTTAGAACGGCCCTGCATACGATTGTTTACTCCAGCAGTATCAAGAGCACCACGAACGATGTGGTAACGTACACCCGGTAAGTCTTTTACACGTCCTCCACGGATAAGAACAACACTGTGCTCTTGAAGGTTGTGCCCGATACCAGGGATATAAGCTGTTACCTCGATTCCGTTAGTCAAACGTACACGAGCGTATTTACGCAACGCGGAGTTCGGCTTCTTAGGAGTCATAGTACCAACACGAGTACATACACCACGCTTTTGTGGAGATGAAACGTTAGTTTGAGCTTTCTTGAAGCTGTTGTAACCTTTATTAAGTGCTGGAGATTTTGACTTCTCCTCTTTAGAGCTACGTGGCTTGCGCACTAATTGGTTAATAGTAGGCATGATCATTTTCCTCCCTTCACATTTTTGTAAGCCCACACATCCAGGTGGTTCATTTTTTTACAAAAAACAAAGTTCTTGCAGTCCACTGCAAAAACAGTTTTCACTTGGTTATCGCTACAGCTGAAGCTCCTACGGCAATCCCGCATGCCTTCCCTAATTTTTTCATAGAGTCGACATAGGTGATGGCGGTGTTCATGTCCCTGGCAGTCTGCAATAGATTCGCTGTCACTTTCATGTCAGCATCCTTCGCAATGACCAGTTCGATTACTTCGCCAGCCTTCAGTGCTTTCACTGTTTGCTTTGATCCTACTATAATCTTTTTAGCCTGAGCTACTTTTTCATAAGACATGATATCCTCCAAAGTAACCAGTAAATAGGAGCACCTTTGAAATATTAACATCTAGTGCAAGGGATGTCAACAACATTAGAAAACTTTTTTCGCTAGATTGTTGTTTTTATTCATAGATCCATTCTTTTTTTCTTTAAAAAGGCGGCACTTTCTGCCGTAGCAGAGAGCGCCGCACTCCTTATTTTATTCTACAGTGATTGCATCTTCAGCATTTTCTTCTTCCATAGAAATTGGTTCAGCTCTTCTGTAGCGCTGCATACCAGTTCCAGCAGGAACAAGTTTACCGATGATAACATTTTCCTTCAGGCCGAGAAGCTCATCGCGCTTGCCTTTGATCGCTGCATCTGTAAGCACTCTTGTTGTTTCCTGGAAGGATGCTGCAGACAGGAATGAATCCGTCTCAAGTGATGCTTTTGTGATTCCAAGCAGTACTGGACGTCCTGTTGCCGGCATTTTGCCTTCAAGAAGTGCTTTGCGGTTAGCGTCAGTGAACTGATGGATTTCAAGCAATGTGCCTGGCAGTACATCTGTTTCACCAGCGTCGATAACCCTGATCTTGCGCATCATCTGACGCACCATTACTTCAACGTGCTTGTCGCCGATTTCAACACCCTGCATACGGTATACTTTTTGAACTTCTTTCAATAAGTATTCTTGCACAGATTGAACGTCTTTGACTCTTAAAAGTTCCTTAGGGTCGATCGAACCTTCCGTGAGTTCTTGACCGCGTTCTACATGGTCATTTATAGCAACCTTTAGGCGTGCTGTATATGGCGCATTGTATGTGCGGCTTTCGATTTCACCCTGAATGACGATTTCCTGCTGACGATCTTTTCCTTCGTTGATGCCGACTACGACACCTTCCAATTCAGAGATAACAGCCTGCCCTTTAGGATTACGTGCTTCGAACAATTCCTGGATACGCGGAAGACCTTGTGTGATATCGTCTCCTGCAACACCGCCTGTGTGGAATGTACGCATTGTAAGCTGTGTACCTGGCTCACCGATTGACTGGGCAGCGATGATACCGACTGCTTCGCCCACTTCGACTTCTTGACCAGTCGCAAGGTTGCGTCCGTAACACTTCTTACATACGCCGTGGCGTGTATTACATGTGAATGCAGAGCGGATCCATACTTCTTCGATCCCTGCTTCTACTACTTCAACAGTCAGGTCTTCTGTAATCAATCCGTTTTCAGGTACAATCACAGCCTTTGTTTCAGGATGCTTGATTGCCTTTCTTGCATAACGGCCAATTAAACGCTCATCTAGAGGTTCGATTACTTCAGTACCATCTTTAAGTGATTTGATAAATAATCCTCTGTCTGTACCGCAATCGTCTTCGCGAACGATAACATCCTGTGCTACGTCTACGAGACGGCGAGTCAAGTAACCTGAGTCAGCAGTCTTAAGTGCTGTATCGGCAAGACCTTTACGAGCACCGTGAGTGGAGATAAAGTACTCTAATACTGTCAGACCTTCACGGAAACTCGACTTGATCGGCAACTCGATGATTCGTCCAGCCGGGTTGGCCATTAGACCACGCATACCAGCAAGCTGCGTGAAGTTTGACGCGTTACCACGGGCACCTGAGTCACTCATCATGAAGATAGGGTTTGAATTATCTAGTGATTTCATCAGCTTAGCCTGGATATTATCCTTCGCCTGGCTCCAGATAGAAATAACGCGATCATAACGCTCGTCCTCGGTAATCAAACCGCGTCTGAACTGCTTAAGAACATTATCTACCTTTGTTTGTGCTTCTGAAATGATTTCCTGTTTCTCTTTAAGAACCACGATATCAGCCACACCTACCGTAATACCCGCTTTTGTCGAGTATGTGAAGCCAAGACCCTTCATACGGTCAAGCATTTTTGATGTTTCTGTGATTTTGAACTTCTTGAACACTTCAGCAATGATGTTTCCAAGAATTTTCTTCTTGAACGGATCAACCAATTTCATGCTCTTGATAACTTCCTTGATATCCGCGCCTTTTTCAACAAAATATATTTCTGGAGTTTTCTCCTCAAGATTTTGCTTGGAAGGCTCATTGATATAAGGGAATGACGCTGGAAGGATTTCATTGAAAATCAGCTTCCCAACTGTCGTGATCAAGAGCTGGCCATTTTGCTCTTCAGTGAATGTCTGGTTGCCAAGTGATGATGCGGCAACAGCAATACGAGTATGAAGATGTACGTAGCCATTCTGGTATGCGATCAACGCTTCATTTGTATCCTTGAACACCATACCTTCGCCAACTGCACCCTCTCTTTCCAAAGTCAGGTAGTAGTTACCTAAAACCATGTCCTGGGAAGGAGTAACAACTGGCTTTCCATCCTTAGGGTTCAGGATGTTCTGAGCAGCAAGCATCAATAGACGTGCTTCTGCCTGTGCTTCAGCAGAAAGTGGCACGTGGACTGCCATCTGGTCACCGTCGAAGTCAGCGTTATAAGCTGTACATACTAGCGGGTGAAGACGGATTGCGCGTCCTTCAACTAACGTTGGCTCAAACGCCTGGATTCCCAATCTATGAAGAGTTGGGGCACGGTTAAGCAATACTGGATGCTCTTTGATTACATCTTCTAGGACATCCCAAACCTCAGGGCTAACGCGCTCAATTTTACGTTTAGCAGACTTAATGTTGTGCGCTAGGCCTTTTTGCACTAATTCTTTCATTACGAATGGCTTGAACAGCTCAAGTGCCATTTCTTTAGGTAGACCACACTGGTACATGTGCAAGTTAGGACCTACGACGATAACAGAACGGCCAGAGTAGTCAACACGCTTACCAAGAAGGTTTTGACGGAAACGACCCTGCTTTCCCTTTAGCATATGGGACAGGGACTTCAACGGACGGTTACCTGGTCCTGTTACCGGACGGCCGCGGCGGCCGTTATCGATCAACGCGTCAACAGCTTCCTGAAGCATACGCTTTTCGTTCTGAACAATGATACTAGGTGCACCAAGATCAAGAAGACGTTTAAGACGGTTGTTACGGTTGATTACTCGGCGGTATAAATCGTTCAGGTCGGAAGTTGCGAATCGACCTCCATCAAGCTGTACCATCGGGCGAAGTTCCGGCGGGATGACAGGGAGGACATCAAGGATCATCCAAGATGGCTCATTGCCTGAACCACGGAACGCTTCAACTACTTCAAGACGCTTGATCGCACGAGTACGACGCTGGCCTTGTGCTGTTCTTAATTCTTCCTTCAGCATGTCGGCTTCTTTATCAAGGTCGATATCTGAAAGCAGCTTTTTGATTGCTTCTGCTCCCATTGCCGCCTGGAATTTGTTGCCGTATTTTTCACGATAAGCGCGGTATTCTTTTTCTGACAGCAACTGCTTCTTCTCAAGGGCAGTGTCGCCAGTTTCCGTAACTACGTAAGAAGCAAAGTAAATAACCTCTTCAAGTGCGCGCGGAGACATATCTAGGATAAGTCCCATACGGCTAGGAATACCTTTGAAATACCAGATGTGAGAAACAGGAGCTGCAAGCTCGATGTGTCCCATTCTTTCACGACGGACTTTTGCGCGTGTTACTTCAACACCGCATCGGTCACAGACTACGCCTTTGTAGCGAACTCTTTTGTACTTTCCGCAGTGACATTCCCAGTCCTTCGTCGGTCCGAAGATACGCTCACAGAATAAGCCGTCTTTTTCTGGTTTCAAAGTACGATAGTTGATTGTTTCCGGCTTTTTAACCTCACCGAAAGACCATGAACGGATCTTGTCTGGTGAAGCGAGGCCAATTTTCATGTACTCAAAATTATTAACATCTAGCAAGGGGCCTACCTCCCTTTTAATCTAGGGTTTTACCCTTATGGCCACCCAAAAAGGAACACACGTGGACAATACTGTTATTCAACTGTTTGTACACGTGTGCCAATTAGATGGACCTATTCTTTCATTCCTACTTTTTCTGAATCCATTTCTTCTGCTTCAGGAGCAATTGTCAAAGTTTCTGCATGCTGCAATTCTTCTTCATCATCAAAATCGCGCATTTCTATTTCTTTTTCATCGCCTGATAGGATCTTGACGTCCATACCAAGACTCTGAAGTTCTTTCATCAATACCTTGAATGATTCAGGAACGCCTGGTTCTGGTACGTTTTCACCTTTTACAATTGCTTCATATGTTTTAACACGTCCAACAACATCATCGGACTTGACGGTTAAGATTTCCTGCAATGTGTAAGCAGCGCCATATGCTTCAAGCGCCCAAACCTCCATCTCCCCGAAACGCTGTCCGCCGAACTGAGCTTTACCGCCAAGTGGCTGCTGCGTAACAAGTGAGTATGGTCCAGTAGAACGAGCATGAAGCTTATCGTCTACCATGTGAGCAAGCTTGATCATGTACATGACACCGACAGAAACACGGTTATCGAATGGTTCACCTGTACGTCCATCATATAGGACTGTTTTCGCATCTCTGGCCATACCAGCTTCCTGGATTGTTGACCATACATCTTCCTCGCGAGCACCATCGAATACCGGTGAAGCAACATGGATTCCAAGGTAGCGCGCTGCCATACCAAGGTGAAGCTCAAGAACCTGACCGATGTTCATACGTGATGGTACCCCTAGTGGGTTAAGCATGATATCGACTGGTGTTCCGTCCGGCAGGAAAGGCATATCCTCTTCCGGAAGGATTTTCGAGATAACCCCTTTGTTACCGTGGCGTCCCGCCATCTTATCACCTTCAGAAATCTTACGCTTCTGAACGATATAAGCACGGACCAGCTGGTTCACTCCAGGAGGAAGCTCGTCGCCATCTTCACGGTTGAACACTTTGACGTCAAGGACAATCCCGCCGCCGCCGTGTGGAACGCGCAATGAAGTATCGCGTACTTCCCTAGCTTTTTCACCGAAGATCGCGTGAAGGAGACGTTCTTCCGCAGTCAATTCAGTAACCCCTTTAGGTGTTACCTTACCTACCAGAAGATCTCCATCTTTCACTTCGGCACCGACACGGATGATTCCGCGCTCGTCAAGGTTTCTCAATGCATCTTCCCCGACGTTAGGGATATCGCGTGTGATTTCTTCAGGTCCAAGCTTAGTATCTCGGGACTCTGATTCGTATTCTTCTATATGGATTGATGTATAAACATCATCTTTAACAAGGCGCTCACTCATGATGATGGCATCTTCATAGTTATAGCCATTCCATGTCATGAACCCGACAAGAACGTTACGTCCTAGTGCCAGTTCACCTTTTTCCATTGATGGTCCGTCAGCAAGGATTTCTCCTTTAACTACACGGTCACCAAGGCTTACGATTGGGCGCTGGTTATAACAAGTACCCTGATTGGAACGAATGAACTTAAGCATGCGGTATTTATCAAGGTCACCCTTAACTTCCTGGCCGTCTACTTCAGTAACACGGCGTACCCATACTTGACGCGCTTCAACGTGTTCTACAATTCCTTCATGCTTACAGATTACTGCAGCACCGGAATCCTTTGCGTTCACGTGCTCCATTCCCGTACCTACGATTGGTGCTTCCGGCTGCATTAACGGAACAGCCTGCCTTTGCATGTTCGCACCCATTAGCGCACGGTTGGAGTCATCGTTTTCCAAGAATGGGATACACGCAGTCGCTGCGGATACAACCTGCTTAGGTGATACGTCCATATAATCGACGCGGTCACGCTTAACAACAGTGTTTTCACCGCGGAAACGGGCAATTACTTCATCATCAATGAAAGAACCATCTTCTGCAAGGCGGGCATTCGCCTGTGCAACTACATAGTTATCTTCTTCATCAGCTGTTAAGTAATCGAAATGGCTTGTCACTTTTCCTGTTTCAGGGTCTACACGGCGGTATGGTGTCTCGATGAAACCGAAACGGTTAACCTTCGCGAAACTTGAAAGGGAGTTGATCAAACCGATGTTTGGACCTTCAGGCGTTTCAATCGGGCACATACGTCCGTAGTGGGAGTAGTGAACGTCACGCACTTCGAAGCCAGCGCGTTCACGTGTAAGACCACCAGGTCCCAATGCCGATAGACGCCTTTTATGTGTCAATTCAGCCAGCGGATTCGTCTGGTCCATGAACTGTGAAAGCTGGGAGCTTCCAAAGAACTCTTTAATGGACGCAATGACCGGGCGGATATTGATTAATTGTTGTGGTGTAATCGTATTTGTGTCCTGGATGGACATTCTTTCACGGACTACTCGCTCCATTCTGGACAAACCAATACGGAATTGGTTCTGCAGCAGCTCACCTACAGAACGAAGGCGTCTGTTTCCTAAATGGTCGATATCATCTGTGTCACCAACACCATGCAGCAAGTTAAAGAAGTAGCTGATGGATGCAATGATATCAGCAGGCGTGATGTTTTTGATCGGTTCAGGGACATAGGCATTACCTAAAACATTGATTTCTTTTTCGCCCTCATCGTTCGGAGCATAGATCTTAATGCTTTGTAAAGTTACATCCTCTTCAACCACGCCGCCGTAAGGGCTGAAATTCTTGAAGCCAACATCCTTCTCCAGCGCAGGAATGATCTTATCCAGAGTTCGGCGGTCTAAAGTGACTCCTTTTTCTGCAATAATTTCTCCTGTTTCAGGATCTACTAATGTTTCTGCAAGCTTTTGCCCGAATAAACGGTTTTTAATATGAAGCTTTTTGTTGATTTTATAACGCCCTACATTTGCAAGGTCATAGCGCTTTGGATCAAAGAATCTTGAAACCAGCAAGCTTTTTGCATTGTCAACTGTAGGCGGTTCGCCAGGACGGAGACGCTCGTAAATTTCCAGAAGCGCTTTTTCCGTACTTTCCGTATTGTCTTTTTCAAGAGTATTACGGATATATTCGTTATCACCGATCAGATCAATGATTTCTTGATCAGAACCGAACCCTAATGCACGCAAAAGAACCGTAACAGGGAGCTTCCTCGTACGATCGATCCTTACATATACAACATCCTTGGCATCTGTTTCATACTCTAACCAGGCGCCTCGGTTCGGAATAACGGTCGCAGTGAACCCTTTCTTCCCGTTCTTATCAAGTTTTCCACTGTAGTATACACTTGGTGAACGCACTAACTGGGAAACGATAACCCTTTCAGCACCGTTAATTACAAACGTGCCAGTTTCTGTCATAAGCGGGAAATCGCCCATGAAGACATCCTGGTCCTTTACTTCACCTGTTTCCTTATTCACAAGGCGGACCTTTACTCGTAATGGCGCAGAGTAAGTGACGTCTCTTTCTTTTGATTCTTCCACTGGATATTTCGGTTCGCCAAGACTGTAATCGATAAACTCTAACGATAAGTTACCAGTAAAGTCTTCAATCGGTGAAATGTCCTGGAACATTTCACGGAGGCCCTCATCAAGAAACCACTGATAGGAAGAGGTTTGAATTTCAATCAAATTCGGCAATTCCAAAACTTCACTGATGCGAGCATAACTTCTACGTTGGCGGTGTCGTCCATACTGAACTAGTTGACCTGTCAACTGATTCACCCCTCAAATCAAGCGTTATTATTCATCTATCCCTGTCTTGTCCATGAAGTTTCCTCCATTTCAAAAGACAAAAAGAAAAAGGGTTTTCACCTAAAAACCACATTTCCTGCAACGAACAATTATTTTGTTAGTTTTCCCTTAATGCCTAAAATTATACAACTTTCGATGAAAATAGCAATTGAAAAGGAAACTAATATATTGGCATTTTATAATATTAACATAGCGGTTTTCTCACGTCAACATTTAACAGATTTGAGAATAAAGTATCCTTTACTTTTCGCCGCAATGTCAACTTCACCAAAAAGCTCTTTCATTTTTTCCATCGCGGACGGTGCACCCTGCTTCTTCTGGATGACCACCCAAAGCTCTCCGCCTTCAGCTAAATGAAGGAAACTTTGTTCGAAAATATCATGCACAATCTTTTTCCCGGCACGGATCGGCGGGTTCGTAAGGATTGCATTGAATCCTTTTTCCTCCACTCCAGTCAGCCGGTCACTTTCATAGATTTTCACATTATTCACTTTATTTTCGGACGCATTTCCCTCAGCAAGCATAATCGCTCTTTCATTGACATCCACCATGTGGACCATTGCATCAGGATAAGCCTTTGCCAGCGAAAGACCGATTGGCCCATATCCGCACCCGACATCAAGGATCAATCCATCAGCTTTATTAAGTTCGAACGTGTCGATCAACAACCTTGACCCAAAATCGACTTCCTTTTTCGAAAAAACACCACTGTCTGTCTTGAAGCGGAAGCTATTCCCCTTCAATTCACTTTGCCATTTTACTGGATTACTGTCAGTACTGGGTTTACGGGAGTAATAATGTTCAGTCAAAATCTCTCACCTCCACGGGGATTCATTTGAAGAATGCGATCGCGGATTGCATTGCTACTGCGGTATTATAAACTTTTTAAAATTAAAAAGCAAAAAACGAAAAGCGGAAGCGCCTTGGTCAGCCCCGACAAGCGCTGCCCGCCTAAAAGCGCCACGGAAGTTAATATCTTGCAACTTCCATTTACCCACCTACAATATAAAGCGAAAAAAAAGCCCGCTTTAGCAGCGAGCTTTTTATTTTAAGGTTGATTACTTAACTTCGACGTTAGCTCCAACTTCTTCAAGCTTAGCTTTGATTTCTTCAGCTTCTTCTTTAGAAACGCCTTCTTTAAGAGCTTTAGGAGCGTTGTCAACAACTTCTTTCGCTTCCTTAAGACCAAGACCAGTGATTTCACGAACAACTTTGATAACCTTGATCTTCTGGTCGCCAGCAGATGCAAGAACTACGTCAAATTCAGTTTGTTCTTCAACAGCAGCTCCAGCAGCTCCACCCATCATAGCAACTGGTGCAGCAGCAGTTACGCCGAATTCTTCTTCGATTGCTTTTACTAGATCGTTAAGTTCTAAAACAGTCATATTTTTAACTGCTTCAATGATTTGTTCTTGAGTCATGATTATTTTCCTCCTTGAAATTGGTTAGTTTTTTTATTGTTAAACCGTAAAAATTAACTTACGCGCCTTGTTCTTCCTTCTGTTCTGCAACAGCTTTTGTAGCAAGAGCAAGATTGCGGATTGGAGCTTGAAGTACGCTGAGTAGCATAGAAAGTAGACCTTCGCGAGACGGTAGGTCTGCAAGTGCCTTGATTTCTTCTACTGTAACGATGTTGCCTTCAACTACGCCCGCCTTGATTTCAAGCGCTTCGTGCTTCTTAGCGAATTCGTTAAGAATCTTAGCTGGTGCAACTACATCTTCAGTACTGAACGCGATTGCGTTAGGACCTGTTAAAGATGTGTTCAAGCCAGCAAGCTCAGCAGCTTCAGCAGCACGGCGTGTCATAGAGTTTTTGTAAACTTTGAATTCAACACCAGCTTCACGAAGCTCCTTACGAAGTTCAGTTACTTCTGCAACTGTTAGTCCACGGTAATCAACAACGATAGTTGATTTGCTTTCTTTAAGTTTGCCAGCAATCTCGTCAACGATTTGCTTTTTCACTTCGATAATTGCGCTCATCCTTACACCTCCTGTAGATTTCTGCATTTATACCGATCAAATAAAAACCTCCGCATCAGTGCAGACGCGGAGGAAGTATACAATAGTAAGTGTGTTGCTCTATCGTATGACCTCGGCAGGATATTAAGCAATAAGCCCCTGCTGTCTGCGGTACAAATGTAATTCTATTTTCACAACAAGAAGAATTATATCCAATCCTTCGTTGATTGTCAAATACTATTATTTTACAGTTGAAGGATCTACTTTAACGCCAGGTCCCATTGTAGTAGAGATCGTAACGTTCTTCATGTAAGTTCCTTTTGCTGCAGCTGGCTTAACCTTCATCATAGTTTCGAAGATTGTGTTGAAGTTTTCAACAAGCTTGTTGTCTTCGAAAGAAACTTTTCCGATAGGCACATGGATGTTACCAGACTTGTCAACGCGGTATTCTACTTTACCAGCCTTGATTTCGTTAACTGCTTTTGTTACATCAAATGTAACTGTGCCAGTCTTAGGGTTTGGCATTAAGCCTTTAGGTCCCAATACGCGGCCAAGCTTACCAACTTCACCCATCATGTCAGGTGTAGCTACGATTACATCAAAGTCGAACCAGCCTTGCTGGATCTTAGTGATGTATTCTGCATCGCCAACATAGTCTGCGCCAGCAGCTTCTGCTTCTTTTAACTTTTCGCCTTTAGCGAATACTAGAACACGTTGAGTTTTACCAGTACCATTTGGAAGCACAACTGCTCCACGGATTTGCTGGTCAGCTTTCTTAGGGTCTACACCCAAACGGAAAGCAGCTTCAACTGTAGCGTCAAATTTCACAGTGCTTGTCTTTTTAGCAAGCTCAACTGCTTCAGCAGCTGTATATGCTTGAGAGCGATCTACAAGCTTTACAGCTTCAAGATACTTTTTACCTTTTTTAGCCATTTTTATTTCCTCCTGTATTGTGGTTTTAACGGAATAACCTCCCACTTTGAAAAGCGGAGGCACCTTGGTCAGGTGCCAAAGCCAGACAAGTTGAAAAGCGAAGGCGTCGTATGACGTCTAAGCTTGACAACGAAAAGCGAAGGCGCCATAAAGGCGCCGTTTCAGACAAAAGGTTGCGGGTGAAATCTAATTCAGCTCCGCAACCCACTCATCCTCTGCAGCAGAAATTAGTCTTCGATATTGATTCCCATGCTGCGTGCAGTACCTTCAACCATGCGCATTGCTGCTTCAACGCTAGCTGCGTTAAGGTCAGGCATTTTCTGTTCAGCAATCTCACGTACTTTCTCACGCTTGACTGTCGCTACTTTATTACGGTTTGGTTCACCAGAACCAGACTGGATTCCAGCTGCTACCTTCAAAAGAACTGCAGCAGGAGGAGTTTTCGTAATAAATGTAAATGAACGGTCTTCAAAAACCGTGATTTCAACCGGAATGATTAGTCCAGCTTGATCAGCTGTACGAGCGTTAAACTCCTTACAGAATCCCATGATATTAACACCGGCTTGACCTAGTGCAGGTCCAACTGGTGGTGCCGGATTGGCTTTACCAGCAGGGATTTGCAATTTAACCATCTTAATTACTTTTTTAGCCACGAGACACACCTCCTTAAAGTCCGTGATTTGGTAATAGGGGATTTTCCCCTCCCACTCATTTTAAAAGTCTTTATATGAAATAAAGAACTTGACATATATCTGTCAATCGTCCAAGACATACTGACCTATGAAATATTAACACTTTTTAAAGTTGATTTCAAGCTATTTCAAATTATAATTTTTCAATCTGCGAAAATTCAAGTTCAACCGGAGTATCGCGGCCAAACATATTGACAAGAACCTTAAGCTTCGCCTTGTCTTTATCGATCTCTTCAATCGTGCCTGTGAAGTTGGCAAACGGCCCTTCGCTGACCTGGACAGTTTCACCTAGTTCAAAATTGATATCTACCTTCTTCTCCGCCATACCCATACGTTTGAGAATGAATGTTGCTTCTTCAGGCAATAACGGAGTTGGTTTTGAACCTGCACCAGCAGAGCCTACGAATCCAGTTACACCCGGAGTATTGCGGACAACATACCAGGAATCATCTGTCATGACCAATTCTACCAGGACATAACCAGGGAAAGTCTTTCTCTTGACAACTTTCTTTTTACCATTTTTGAAATCTGTTTCTTCTTCTTCAGGTACGATCACCCGGAAAATCTTATCTTGCATGCCCATTGTTTCAACGCGCTTTTCAAGATTCGTCTTGACCTTGTTCTCGTAGCCTGAGTAAGTATGCACTACATACCAATTCTTTTCCATCATCGAGGACTAATTCGTCCGTCCCTCCCCATTTCCAGACGCCCGGGCGTTACCGTCATGTGTAAACTGCAGCCCCGGCATTGAATGCGAATTTTTTCAAGCAAATAAAAAACCCGTTATCCGGGCTTTTAAACTTGTCCTGCGTTTATATTTTCCATTATACCATGAGTGCGTAGTGGTTATTCAAGAATTAAGCGAATCAATTCAGAAATACCAAGGTCTAACACTGCGAAGAATAGAGCAGCAAAAGCGACTGTAGACAGAACCGTAATCGTGTAGCGAGTCAGTTCTTTGCGTCTAGGCCAGCTGACCTTCCTCATTTCACGTCCAACTTCACTGAAAAAATTAGTGATGCGCTGCATTTTGTAACCTCCAACTTATCGGAATTCCATATGATGATCTATCTGAAAACCTTATTTCGTTTCCTTATGAACTGTATGGGCACCGCAGTTGCTGCAGTACTTTTTCAGCTCCAGCCGTTCTGTTTGCGTTTGCTTGTTGCTCGGTGTGGAATAATTGCGGGAACCGCATTCCTGACAAGCAAGAGTCACTTTGTTGTTCATTGACACTTACACCCGCTTCAACAGGCTGATTCCAATCTGATACCATGAAACCGCCATCTATTATATCTTTAAAAAGATACCACGGCTGATAGCTTGTGTCAATAATAGAAAAGCGCAAGCGCCTTGTTCAGCCCCGACAAGCGTTGGAGGGCCTGACAGTGAAGTCGCTCTTTGACTTCATTGGCAGGACCGAAATCGAAATGTATAGCCGACTGCCCAGAAACGCAGGAACTGGAGACTCCGACAAAGAAGCGCTTTTTGCTTCTGCCGGCGGAGTTGAAGGTTCGGAGTTTCTAGGAGGCGACACTAGACAAACGTCTCGAGCTGCTCAAAGCTAACGCTTCTCGCAAGATACTCCCAGAAGCCTATTCGGGGATGAAAACTGGCTAGGCGCTGGAGCTGGCCAACTATCCAAATGAAAAGTTTATAATTTCTGACACAAAATAAAAGTCAGTTTTGCGGCTATTTTTTGGCAATTCAACCTACACTGACAGCTCTCTTAGTTCAAGATACCTCTCGAGTTTCCGCTTCACGCGCTGAAGCGCATTATCGATTGACTTGACATGGCGATTCAGCTCTTCAGAAATTTCCTGATAGGATTGTCCGTCCAAATATAAGGCGAGCACTTTTCGTTCAAGGTCACTCAGCAGCTCAGACATTTTCACTTCAATCTGGTCAAACTCTTCCTGATTAATAAATAATTCTTCGGGGTCCATCACTTTGGCTCCGGATAAAACATCCATCAGTGTCCTGTCCGATTCTTCATCATAAATCGGCTTGTCCAGGGAAACATAGGAGTTAAGCGGGATGTGTTTTTGCCTTGTGGCCGTCTTGATGGCCGTAATGATCTGACGGGTAATGCATAGTTCTGCAAATGCTTTGAATGATGTTAGCTTGTCCTCTCGGAAATCACGGATCGCTTTATATAAGCCGATCATTCCTTCCTGCACGATGTCCTCTTTATCTGCTCCAATTAGGAAATATGAACGCGCCTTCGCCCGAACAAAATTCCTGTATTTATGAATCAGAAAATCAAGTGCATCACTTTCTCCTCTGTGCACTGCTTCTACAATTTCTTCATCTTGCAGCAACAAATAAGCGTCATTTAAACGATTCCCGATGTCAGTACTCATTTCGATCCCCCCGCCCGCACATACAGTTAGAAATATTATACAGCAGGCGTTTTTATGGCGTCAACAGGTCATTGCTCCCCTCTGCGCCATTTTTCAAAAATTTCTGCCACTTCTTTTGTAAGCGGAATCTTGGCACTTGGCTTTTTTTCCTGGATCACTTTCACGCTTTTTTCTATTTTTTTACTAATTAAATTTGTTTCGTTAAGCAGCTCCCTTGCTGATTTCCTTAATGCTCCCTGTCCAAAAATGGCCCATTGCTCGGTGTAGTCAGAGGTGGCTACATGAATCTGCGTTTTACGGTTGCTGAGGTCGATCGCCAGCCTTTCAATCCGTTCATCCGCCGTTTCATTTTCTTTTGTAAAAATTACTTCCACATTATAATTCTTATATTTCTTTTGTGTTCCTGATACAAAATGGGCGTCAAAAACAATGATGACGCGATAGCCGGTATACGCCTGGTACTCTGCCATGATTTCCACCAGCCGGTCCCTCGCGGCAGAAAGTTCTCTCTTCTTCAAGCTGACCAGCTCCGGCCATGCGCCGATGATGTTGTAGCCGTCAACAAGCAGGATATCCATTCCTATTCCCCTAGCGGTTGTCGTTTACGGTGGACTTCATACATCAGGAGTGCCGCGGCCACTGATGCATTCAACGAAGTTACATGTCCAACCATCGGAAGACTTAAAAGAAAGTCACATTTGTCCCTGATCAGCCTTCCCATGCCTTTTCCCTCGCTGCCGATCACCAGGCCAAGAGGCAATGTTCCATCCATTTGGCGAAAATCCTGTTTTGCCGAAGCGTCAGTGCCCGCTATCCAGACACCGCGTTCTTTCAATTCATCGATGGTCTGGGCCATATTCGTGACTCTCGCAACCGGGATATATTCGATTGCGCCTGTAGATAATTTCGCTACTGTCGCTGTCAGCCCAACCGCTCGCCTCTTGGGAATGATGATCCCGTGTGCTCCCGATGCATCAGCTGTCCTCATAATGGAGCCTAGATTGTGGGGATCCTCAATTTCATCGAGAAGCAAGAAGAAAGGAGCTTCGTTCTTCTTTTCTGCTAAAGCAAACAAATCATCGATCTCCGCATATTCATAGGCTGCAACCTGGGCGATGACACCCTGGTGATTGCCATCGGCCAGCTGATCGATTTTCTTTTTCGGGACGAATTGGACGATGACATTGGCTTCCTTCGCCATTCCGATTACCTGCTGCATCTGTCCGCTCTGGGAGCCTTCAGCAATCAGGATTTTATTGATGTCACGTTCTGACTTAAGCGCTTCGATTACCGGATTCTTGCCAATGATATAATCCTGGTTTTCATTTTGTTCCCGAAGTTGATCCGATTTTTGTCCATATTTCTGGTCACGTCTTGGTTCGTGTTTACGGTCGCGTCTTGCTTCATGTTTTCGGTCCTGTCTTGCTTCATGTTTCTGATCCTGGCCTTTCGCCGGCCTGTTCTTTGGCTTTTCATCCTGTCTTTCCGCCTGGTTCCGTGCTGGTTTCCGCTTATTGTCATCAACTGATTTTGGCCTGCTGTTCCGGCTCTGTTTATGTTGCTGTTTCTGGCTCATCTGGAATCTTTCCTCCCATCTATTCTTCAGCGAGTGCAAATACTGTGGTAATCAGTTCCTCTATCCGTTTCTCATTACCTGCCAGATACAAATAACCGATCAGTGCCTCAAAGGCTGTGCTGTAACGGTATGTTTGGACATCGGTGTTTTTCGGGACAGATCCTGACTTCGCATTCCGGCCCCTTTTTACAATCGTAATCTCCGCTTCGGATAGCATGTCCAGCTCCATCAGCTTATGAAGGTATTTCGCCTGCGATTTCGCCGACACATAAGCGGTTGCTTCTTTATGCAGCTTGTTTGGCCGGACCTTGCCGCTTTGCAGCAGGTGATGCCGGACATACAGTTCATAAACGGCATCACCCATATAAGCAAGCGCAAGGCTATTCAACTGTTTTTCATCTATTTTTTGTTCGTAATGCAGCATCATTTAGCCTCTTTTCCATCTGATGCCCTGAGGAGTGTCCTCGATGATAATGTTCATTTCCTTCAACTGGTCACGGATTTCATCGGCAAGCTGGAAGTTCCTTTCCTTGCGGGCCTGCGTTCTTTTTTCAATCAGCGCCTCGATCTCCTCATCAAGCAGCTCTTCATCCTTCAGTGACAGGCCAAGGACAGCGAACAATGTTTCGAATTCATCCATGAATGCTTTGATAACTTCCTCGGAAGTATTTTTCTCCATCAAGTACAGATTAGAAAGCTTAGAAAGTTCAAACAAGGTTGATACACCGTTTGCAGTATTGAAGTCATCATCCATATCCTTAATGAACTGCTCGCGAAGCCCAGCGATTTTACCCAGCCATTCCTGGTTGTTATCGGTTAGATTCGCACTCGCTCCCATGCGGTGCTTCAGATTTTGGTAAGATGTCTTCAGGCGTTCGAAAGCAGCCTGTGTCTTTTCAAGCAGCTCCTGGCTGTAGTTGATTGGATTCCGGTAATGGACAGAAATCATGAAAAATCTTAATATCTGTGGATCAACCTGCTTAATAATGTCATGAACCGTGACAAAATTGCCAAGTGACTTGGACATCTTTTCATTATCAATATTGATATATCCATTATGCATCCAGTAGCGGGCAAACGTCTTTCCTGTTAATGCCTCTGACTGGGCGATTTCATTTTCATGATGCGGGAATGCCAAGTCCTGGCCTCCTGCATGGATATCGATCGTATCTCCAAGGTATTCGCGGGCCATCGCCGAGCACTCAATATGCCAGCCTGGACGGCCTTTGCCCCAAGGACTATCCCAGGAAATTTCGCCTTCTTTAGCCGATTTCCAAAGTACAAAGTCGAGCGCATCCTGTTTCTTTTCCCCAACCTGTATCCTCGCACCAACCTTCAGCTCTTCAATGGATTGATGTGAAAGCTTGCCGTATTCTTTAAATTCCCTCGTGCGGTAGTACACATCTCCGCTTGATTCATAGGCAAAGCCTTTTTCAATCAATGCGCTGATAAAGTCGATAATCAAATCCATTGTTTCCGTTACCCTTGGGTGAGCATCGGCTGTTTTGCAGCCAAGTGCATGGACATCCTCAAAATAAGCGTCGATGAATCGTTGAGCGATTGTCGGTACGTCTTCCCCAAGTTCATTCGCTGCTTTGATCAGTTTGTCATCGACATCGGTGAAGTTCGAAACATACTGTACATCATAGCCGCGGAACTCAAGATAGCGGCGGACCGTATCGAAAACAATGGCCGGACGGGCATTTCCAATGTGAATATAGTTATAGACGGTAGGACCGCAAACATACATTTTCACTTTTCCCTCTTCTAAAGGGATAAACTCTTCCTTGTTCCGAGTGAGTGTATTATAAATTTTAATTCCCATTTTCCATGCCCCTTCCTTGCTTCGCAACTTCCAATTCTTCTTGTAATCTGACTAAATCAAGTTCTTTTTTCAATTTAACCAATTCCATTTCAATTTCCATGCATCGATCTGCTACCGGATCCGGCAAGTCGCGATGATTGAAATCCTTCTTGACCCTGACGCCGTCCTGGATGACGATTTTGCCGGGAATGCCCACAACCGTGGAGTTCGGCGGCACATCCTTCAGGACAACGGATCCAGCGCCCACTTTAGAATTCTCCCCAATCGTGATCGAACCTAAAACCTTAGCGCCGGTCGCAATCAGAGCATTGTCGTTAACAGTCGGGTGGCGTTTGCCCTTTTCCTTGCCTGTACCGCCCAGGGTCACTCCCTGGAATACGGTCACATTATCCCCGATCTCACACGTTTCACCAATGACGACCCCCATTCCATGGTCGATGAAAAAACGTCTGCCAATCTTGGCTCCCGGATGGATTTCTACCCCCGTGAAAAAACGGCTGATCTGCGAAATGGCCCTTGCGATAAAATAAAACTTCCGCTTATAGAAAGCATGCGCCAAACGATGGGACCATATCGCATGCAGGCCTGCGTATGTCAAAACCACTTCCAGCACACTCCTGGCAGAAGGATCCTGATCAAAAACAACATCTATGTCTTCCTTCATCATCTTAAACATGGTGAAATCCTCCTTCTTTTAAAATTTATTATAGTTTTTGCTCATTAGTGAGCACCTTCAAAGCCGACATCTGGTTATAGCCTTACTAATTTGTATTTTGTGACCCTAACCATGCGGCTTCTGCTTTTTTGGACACATGTTTATGGTTTATGTGACCGTAATCTTGCTGGGCCGGCTTTTTCGGGCACATATTTCTCGTTTATGTGACCCTATAGTGGCTTTGCCTCATTTTTAAGGTCATTCCAGCTTTCCCGCTAGTCCACCAATATAAAAAAGCGCCCCTGTCGTATACGACAGAGACGCTTGGTATGCGCGGTTCCACTCTGTTTAGGCCGCCTTTGAACAGGCAATAGCCTCAACTTTAACCTGTTAACGGGAGGACCCGCCCGGTACTACTCAGGCAATTTGCCTTTTTGCACAGGGACTCCGAGGCGCATTTCAAAAAACGAGAGGCCTGAACCACTTTCAGCCGGTGATGGTTCTCTCTATTAAGCGTCATTTTCCTACTTTTCCTCTTCAACACTTTGGTTATATAGAATTACTCTTACTATATTACATTTTTGAATTTCTGTTAACTAAAACAGCTTAGAAAAGTTATTAGCCCAAAAGCTTCTGGACTCTTTCTTTTACTTTTTCTTTGCCGATCAGTTCCATTGCAAGCATAAGGTCCGGTCCATGGGTCTGGCCTGTCGCAGCCGCTCGGATTGGCATGAAAAGCTTCTGCCCTTTATGGCCGGTTCCTTTTTGTACTGCCTTGACCGCTGCCTTGATTGAATCCGCCTTGAACTCTTCAAGCTTATCGATCTCCGCAAGGAATGCATTCAGCACTTCTGGAACCTGCTCGCCTGCAAGGACCTCTTTTGCTTCTTCATCATAGTTTACCTCATCGCGGAAGAATAAATCAGACATCTCGACGATTTCTGCTCCGAAGCTCATCTTATCATGATATAGAGAAATGAGGCCGCGAACCCAGGCATCTTCTTCCTCTGTACGGTTCTCGCTGACTTTTCCAGCCTTGATGAGGTGTGGCAGCGCCAGCTCGACAACACGGTCCAGATCAGCCTTTTTCATATATTGATTGTTCATCCATGCAAGCTTCTGCTGGTCAAATAACGCAGGAGATTTTGAAAGTCTTGCCGGATCAAAAATCTCGATGAATTCGTTCTTAGAGTAAATCTCCTCTTCACCTGCTGGTGACCACCCAAGCAGCGTGATGAAGTTGAACAATGCTTCTGGCAAATAACCAAGCTCTTCATACTGCTCAATAAACTGGATGATCGATTCGTCACGCTTGCTCAGCTTCTTGCGGCTTTCATTGACGATTAATGTCATATGGCCAAACACCGGAGGCTCCCAGCCAAGCGCTTCATAAATCACAAGCTGCTTCGGCGTATTGGAAATGTGGTCATCCCCGCGAAGTACGTGGGAAATCTTCATCAAATGGTCATCTATGACAACTGCATAGTTATAGGTTGGCGTGCCGTCTTTCTTGACGATGACATAGTCACCCATCCCGTCTGATTCAAAGCTGACATCGCCTTTTACCATATCATCGAACTTCAGGATCTTGCCTGCAGGCACCTTGAAGCGAAGGCTCGGCTGGCGTCCTTCTTTTTCAAACTGCTCCTTCTGTTCAGCTGTAAGGTTGCGGCAGCGGCCGGAATACTGAGGAGTCTCATTGCGTGCAGACTGCTCCTCGCGCTCCGCTTCCAGCTCTTCCTCTGTGCAGTAGCACTTATAGGCATGGCCTTTTTCGAGAAGCTCCTGATTGTATTTTTCATATATGTGGTTACGCTCTGACTGGCGGTATGGCCCATATTCGCCGCCAACATCGACGCTCTCATCCCAGTCGATTCCAAGCCATTTAAGATACTTCAGCTGGCTTTGCTCCCCGCCTTCGATATTGCGCTTTTTATCTGTATCTTCAATGCGGATGATGAACTTTCCGCCTCTGTTCCGTGCGAATAGATAGTTGAATAATGCTGTACGGGCATTCCCGATATGTAAATGTCCAGTCGGGCTCGGCGCGTAACGCACCCGGATATCTGATGACATAGTGAATCCTCCTCTAATATAGCTGTCCATTATTGTATCATTATAGATATATAAAGCGGAAGTAGCACCGAATTATTTATCCGCCTGCTTCAACAAAACTGTTGCCTGTGATGCGATACCTTCTCCTCTTCCCGGAAAGCCGAGCTTTTCAGTCGTTGTTGCCTTGACGTTCACCTGATCAGGGGTGCCTTCCAATAATCCTGCAATCCTTTCGCGCATCGCTTCGATATGCGGTGCCATTTTAGGCTGCTGTGCGATAATCGTGCAGTCTATGTTTACAAGCTCGTACCCTTTACCTTTAACAATCTTCCAAACATGTTCAAGCAATTTGGCTGAATCAGCGTCCTTGAATTCAGGATCAGTATCCGGGAAATGTCTGCCGATGTCTCCTTCGCCGATGGCTCCAAGACATGCATCAGCCACCGTATGTAAAAGCACGTCAGCATCCGAGTGGCCAAGAAGCCCCTTTTCATAAGGAATCGTGATTCCGCCAATGATCAGCGGCCTGCCCTCCGTCAATTGATGTACATCGAAACCTTGTCCTATACGAAACATAATGAATAACTCCTTTTAAAATTAGGCTGTTTATATATTCTCTCAAACACTGGATTCTTTTCGCTTACGCAGAATCGCTTCGGCAAAATATAAATCTTCTGGTGTTGTCAGCTTAATATTATCATAGTCCCCTTCGATGATGCTGACACGATGCGGGATCCGTTCGACAAGGCTTGATTCATCTGTACCGATGAATAGCTCTCTCATTGCCTTGTTATGGGCCTCAAGCAATACGGAAGCGCGGAAAGCCTGGGGGGTCTGGACTGCCCATAAGCTGGAACGCTCGACTGTTTCGGCTACCATGCTGTTTTCCGCTTTCTTAATGGTATCTTTAACAGGAACAGCCACGATTGCCCCGCCATCCTTGCTTGCGGCCTCTACAAGTTTGTGGATTATTTCTGTTTTTATGAATGGGCGGGCAGCATCATGGACGAGCACGATTCCATCCAGGGAGTGGACCGCCCTCAACCCGTTATACACACTGTCCTGGCGTTCCTTTCCTCCAGCGACCAGTGAAGACACCTTATGTATACCATACTCTTTCAATAAAGACTTGAACTGTTGCTCATCACTCGGGCTTATGGCGAGTATGATGCCATTGCATTCAGCATCTGCTTCAAACACCCTTAATGTATGGATCAGGATCGGGACGCCTTCCAAAGTGAGCAGCAGCTTATTTTTCCCTGCTCCCATCCTCTTTCCCTGACCTGCGGCCGGAATTATAACCTGATAAGGCATGATGAAAACTCCAATCCTTTTATCTGCTCATTCCTTGATAAAAAAACAAATTTCTAATACCACTTTAACATATAAACGGGCAGTTGAGGCCCTGCTTCACGCCTTCAATGAATCAATGAAGGAAGCGGGAATCAACTGCCCATAAAGGCTTGGTCCATCGAGGGATGGATCAACTGATTATACTTTTTTCCAACTGCTTCGGCTTTGCGAAAATCATCCTGCCAGCTGATGTTTGCAGCACACTTGTTACAAGAACATCGATACGCTTTCCGATATAATCGCGGCCTTCCTCGACGACGATCATGGTGCCGTCATCCAGGTATGCAATGCCCTGATTATGTTCCTTGCCATCCTTGATGACCTGGATGCTCAATTCCTCTCCAGGAAGGACAACTGGTTTCACCGCATTTGCAAGGTCATTGATATTCAGCACAGCAACCTTCTGCAATTCACATACTTTGTTCAGATTGAAATCGTTCGTGACGACAACGCCGTTTGTCAGCTTCGCCAGCTTCACAAGCTTGCTGTCGACTTCCTGGATATCGTCAAAATCACCTTCATAAATTTCAACCTTAATCTTAAGTTCCTTTTGAATACGGTTAAGGATGTCCAACCCGCGGCGTCCGCGATTGCGCTTCAACACATCGGATGAATCAGCGATATGCTGTAACTCTTCCAGGACAAACTGCGGTATGACAATGGTGCCTTCAAGAAACCCTGTCTGGCAGATATCAGCAACCCTGCCATCAATAATCACACTTGTGTCGAGAATCTTCCACTCTCTTGCACGGCCTTCTTTTTCCACTTCTTCTTCAGTGCCCTTTTTCTTTGACCTTGAAAATAAACCAAGCAATTCATCTCGCTTTTTGAATCCGACCTGGAATCCAAGATAACCAAATAAAAGTGTCAGCAGAGTCGGCGCCACTGTATTCACAACAGGAACCTGGATTGCATTAAGGGCAAATCCTACTAAAAATGCCACCAGCAACCCAAAGAAAAGGCCTACACTCCCGAACAGGACATCTGTTATTGGTGCCTTGATCAGCGACTCTTCAGCCCACTTCACAAAATTGGTCACAGGATCTACGGCCCAAAAAGTAAGAAGATAAAAAATAAGTGCGCCTAAAACAGCAGTAACATAAGGATTATTGATGAGAGTCATGTCTCCCGCGTTCATTAATGCTAATAAATCAGGAATTAAGAATATACCAAGCGTTCCCCCAATGATCAGGAAGCAGGCTTGAATGATACGTCTTAACATCCTTTCACCTCCTTTTAATCATTATAAACAACTTCCAAATTTTGAAACCCTAGTAATCAAACATTTTCTTAAAATAAAGACTCAAATGATTATACGATTTAACCACGGTAAAGGTTACGTAATTTGTACAATTATTATTGTAATACAGCAAGATTGCCATAATCCCTATAGGAGTAAATCTCATCTTTAAAGTAGCACCGGGTCATGTGGGTGTCAATTAAAAGCAGGCCGCCAATGTTTGGGATTACATTTGGCGGTCCGCCATCAGCTGGTCCCTGATGAGTTTAAAGCCTTCTTTAATTTTCCGGGCTCTTACTTCGCCGATTCCCTCTACATCATCCAGTTCTTCAACGGAAGCAGCAATCATATTGGTGAATTTGCCGAAACGTTTGATCAAATTCTCGATAATGATCATCGGCAGCCGCGGAATCTTATTCAGCATTCGGTACCCTCTAGGACAGATGAATTCATCCATATGCACGTATCCCTGATGGCCGAGAAGCTTGAGGATGGTAGAGTCTTCAATGACCCCTGCCTTTGAAAGCTCCTGGAAACGGGCCATCACAACATCAGCCTTTACTTCCGGTTCTGCTGAATAATCTTTGATGACAAGCAGTGCTTCTCTTTCCATTTCAAATAAAAGCTCCTGCATTTGCAGGCGGATCAGCCGGCCTTCCTGCCCGAGTTCACTCAAATAAGTAAAAAGCTCCGTCTTGATCCTCAGCACCATTTCAAAACGATGGATCACCTGCAGCAAATCATTATAGGTGACAAGATCCTCAAATTCGAGAATTCCCAGGTTGGTAATGCTTTGTTCAAGCACCACTTTATACTTTTCCAGCGTCTGGATGGCCTGGTTCGCCTTTGTTAAGATGACGCCGATTTCCTTCAATGCATAGCGAAGGTTTCCCTGGTATAGGGTAATGACATTCCTTCGCTGGGAAATTGCGATGACAAGTGCCCTTGTTTGCCTTGCCACCCGCTCCGCAGTCCTGTGCCTCATCCCTGTCTCAGTCGAGGGTACTCCCGTATCCGGAGCTAACTGGGCGTTGGCGAATAGGATCTTGCTGCCAGTCTCATTTAAAATAATCGCGCCATCCATCTTCGCCAGTTCATAAAGATAGCTGGGACTGAACCTGCAATTGATTTCAAAGCCGCCATCAACCAGGTTTTTAACTTTTTCATTGTACCCAAACACAATCAATCCGCCTGTCTTGGCCCGGAGCACATTATCGATTCCATCCCTTAGAGGTGTACCTGGAGCGATGAATTGAAGGATTTCACCTAACTCTTTTTCCTCAAGCTCTTTATGTTCCAATCCATCAACCTCCCAAGGTGACTTTTAATGCGTGGCTGACAGATGATACCCCGATAAGCTCAACTCCCTGTGGAGGAGTCCATCCGCCAAGATTATTCTCCGGTAAAATAATTCTTTCAAAGCCAAGCTTCGCCGCTTCCTGGACACGCTGTTCAATCCTCGAGACCCTTCTGACTTCCCCAGTCAGCCCGACCTCGCCAATGATACAGTCAGAAGCACGGGTTGGTTTATCCCTGAAGCTAGATGCAATGCTTACTGCCACAGCAAGGTCGATTGCCGGTTCATCCAGCTTCACTCCGCCGGCGACCTTCAAATAAGCATCCTGGTTAGCAAGAAGCAACCCGACACGCTTTTCAAGCACCGCCATCAGCAGCGAAACGCGGTTATGGTCAATTCCGGTAGCCATCCGCCTTGGATTCCCAAAGCTAGTAGGCGAGATCAGCGCCTGGATTTCAACCAGTACAGGCCTCGTTCCTTCCATCGAAGCCACGACTGTTGAACCCGAAGCTCCCTGGGATCTTTCCTCTAAAAATATTTCCGAGGGGTTTGCCACTTCTTCAAGACCTACTTCCTTCATCTCAAAAATACCCATTTCATTCGTCGATCCGAAACGGTTTTTGACAGCCCGAAGAATTCTGTAAGTGTGGTGTCTCTCACCTTCGAAATATAGAACCGTATCAACCATATGCTCCAGCAGTCTTGGTCCGGCGATCGAGCCTTCCTTCGTTACATGGCCAACGATAAAAATCGCAATTCCTTTTGTTTTGGCAATCCTCATTAACTCGGCTGTACATTCTCTTACCTGTGACACGCTTCCCGGAGCAGAGGTCACTTCAGGGTGGAAAATAGTTTGGATAGAGTCGACAATGACAAAATCCGGATTGCTGTTTTCGATTGTCAGGGAGATTTCATGAAGGTTGGTTTCCGAATAAACAAGCAGGTTATCCGATGTTACACCAAGCCGGTCCGCGCGGAGCTTCGTTTGTCTCATCGATTCCTCACCTGAAATATACAGGACGGAATGCGCCTTCTTGGCGAGCTGGTAAGATACCTGAAGCAATAACGTCGATTTGCCGATACCAGGGTCCCCGCCTATCAGCACAAGCGATCCTCTGACTACCCCGCCTCCAAGGACACGGTTCAACTCATTCAAGTCTGTCGTAATCCGCGGCTCACTGATTGTTTCAATACTGGTAATTGGAGTGGCCTTTGCAGCTACACTCGTATTACCCGTATTGGCAAATGCTCCTCTTCTTGCCGATCCAGTGCTTTCCACTTCCTCGACCATCTTATTCCATTGCCCGCATCCCGGACATTTCCCCATCCATTTCGGAGATTCATAGCCACATTCCTGGCACATGAACTTTGTTTTTCTTTTTGCCATTTTCTTAGCCTCTCAATTAAAAAAGTTATTATCTTTATAATAAAGCCAAACAAGTAATAAAAGAAATGATAGCGACTGAAGTGCCTATGTATTTTTTCTTAAAGACTGAATGGAGATTATGCCTTACATTGTCTACTTAAATTATGTTCATATCCAGTTGGTGCAATTCCAAATACTTTTAAGAAAGGTTATATTGTTGGATTTCGAATACCCTGTCTTGCAACGATAAGCTTGAGATATCCAATAAGATTAGGAAAGAGCTTTTAAAAAAAGGGGTACACGTATTTTGTACGTATACCCCTTTTGTTTACATGTTAAGCCATTTTAAGCCTTTGCCGTTCCTTCTGGAGCCTTGACGACGAACTCGCCATTCTCAACGTCTATGACGACATTTTGCCCAGTGAGGACAGTTCCACGCAGCAATTCTTCAGACAGCTGGTCTTCGATATGCTTCTGGATTGCCCTGCGTAACGGACGTGCACCGTATTCCGGATCGTAGCCTTCCTCCGAAATCTTTTCTTTTGCCGCATCTGTCAGCTCTAGTGTGATTTCCTGTTCTTTCAGGCGTTTCACAAGCTGGTCGGACATCAATGTAACGATTTCTTTTAAATGCGGCTTTTCGAGCGCATGGAAGACGATGATTTCATCGATACGGTTAAGGAATTCAGGACGGAACGCTTTTTTCAGCTCCTCCATCACTTTACCCTTCATATCTTTGTAATCCTGTTCTCCATCCTGGATATTGAAGCCGACATATTTATTCCGCTTTAACGCTTCTGCTCCGACATTGGATGTCAGGATCATGATGGTATTGCGGAAGTCGACTGTCCGGCCCTTGGAGTCCGTCAAACGGCCATCCTCGAGTACCTGCAGCAAGATGTTGAACACATCTGGATGCGCTTTTTCAATTTCATCAAGCAGGATGACCGAGTATGGCTTTCTGCGTACCTTCTCAGTCAATTGGCCGCCTTCATCATATCCGACATATCCTGGAGGTGAACCAACAAGACGGGACGTTGAATGCTTTTCCATATACTCTGACATATCGACGCGGATCATCGCATCTTCATCACCGAACATGGATTCTGCCAGGGCTCTCGCCAATTCTGTTTTACCGACACCTGTTGGTCCAAGGAAGATAAATGAACCGATTGGACGTTTAGGGTCCTTTAAGCCTGCACGCGCGCGTCTAACGGCCTTGGAAACTGCTTTAACTGCTTCATCCTGGCCAATGACACGGGAATGAAGGATTTCCTCTAGGTTCAGGAGCTTATCTGTTTCAGTTTGCGCTAGCTTGGAAACAGGGATATTCGTCCAGCTGGACACCACATGGGCGATGTCTTCCACTGTCACTTCACTGTTTTCCTTGCCCTGCTTTTCTTTCCATGACTTTTTCGTATTTTCAAGCTGTTCACGAAGACGCTGTTCTGTATCTCTTAATGAAGCTGCCTTTTCAAACTCCTGACTTTGTACAGAAGCATCCTTCTCCTTGCGCACTTCCTCCAGCTTCACCTCAAGCTCCTTAAGGTTAGGCGGAGTTGTATAGGAGCGCAGGCGAACCTTAGAACCTGCTTCATCAATTAAGTCAATTGCTTTATCCGGAAGGAATCGGTCAGAGATGTAGCGGTCAGATAATTTTACTGCCGCTTCAATTGCCTCATCCGTAATCGATACTCTGTGGTGAGCTTCATAGCGGTCACGAAGCCCTTTTAAAATTTGCACAGACTCTTCCGAAGTTGGCTCATCGACAGTAATCGGCTGGAAGCGTCGTTCTAGCGCAGCATCTTTTTCGATGTATTTACGGTATTCATCCAATGTTGTTGCACCGATACATTGCAGTTCGCCGCGTGCAAGTGACGGCTTCAGGATATTGGAAGCGTCAATCGCGCCCTCAGCTCCGCCGGCACCAATTAATGTATGGAGCTCATCGATGAATAGAATGATATTTCCTGCCTGGCGAATTTCATCCATAACCTTTTTCAGGCGGTCCTCAAATTCACCGCGGTACTTTGTCCCTGCAACAACTGTCCCCATATCAAGAGTCATGACACGCTTGTCACGAAGGATTTCCGGTACCTCGTTATTGACGATTTGCTGTGCCAAGCCTTCAGCAATCGCTGTTTTACCTACACCAGGTTCACCGATCAATACAGGGTTGTTCTTCGTCCGGCGGCTTAACACTTCAATGACGCGCTGGATTTCCTTAGCACGGCCGATGACCGGATCAAGGCTGCCTTCCCTGGCGATTGCTGTTAAGTCCCTTGCAAGGCTGTCAAGTGTCGGCGTATTGGCATTAGCCGTTCCGCCACCCTGATGTCCTGAAGTTTCATTGCTTCCAAGCAGCTGAAGAACCTGCTGGCGCGCCTTGTTCAGGCTGACACCAAGATTGTTCAGTACTCTTGCAGCCACGCCCTCTCCCTCACGGATCAATCCAAGCAGGATATGCTCTGTTCCAACATAGGAGTGGCCCAGCTTCCTTGCCTCATCCATCGAAAGTTCGATGACCTTCTTAGCTCTTGGCGTATAGTGGATTGTCTGGGAAGTTTCCTGGCCACGGCCAATCAGGTTCTCAACTTCCTTCTGGATTTTCTCCGCTCCAAGACCAAGTCCATAAAGCGCCTTTGCCGCAATGCCCTCACCTTCACGCACCAGGCCAAGTAAGATGTGTTCTGTGCCGATATTGTTATGTCCAAGGCGAATGGCCTCTTCCTGTGCGAGTGCCAATACTTTTTGTGCTCTCTCGGTAAATCGTCCAAACATCATAAGATCATCCTCCTGACTCGTCTTTTGTTTCCATTTTCAATCGTTCTCTTATTAAAGCAGCCCTGCGGATATCCCGTTCATTCGGTCTTAATGGACCTCCCGCATATTGCTGTAAAAACCCGGGCTGAGTTAATATCATCAACTCATTCAAAATCGATTTGGATATATTTTGTATAAAACCCATATCTATTCCAAGCCTTAAATCTGATAAGCAGCGGGCAGCTTCCTTCGTTTCGATGATCCTGCTGTTTGCAAGTGTTCCATATGACCGAAACACTCTGTCTTCTAATTGTATGTTCGAAGTCTTCGCTAATGCTTCCCGTGCCGACCTTTCCTGAGATATAATCTGGCTTACGACACTTTTTAAATCGTCTACAATGTCCTCTTCCGATTTTCCGAGCGTAATTTGGTTCGATATTTGAAAAATATTGCCGAGTGCTTCACTGCCCTCGCCGTAAATACCTCTTACCACCAAACCAAGCTGGTTAATCGCCGGGACGATCCGGTTCATTTGCTGTGTCAAAACAAGGCCAGGCAGGTGCATCATCACCGATGCCCTCAGGCCAGTACCCACATTCGTAGGACAGCTGGTTAGATAGCCGAAATTCTCATCAAACGCGTAATTGACATATTCCTCAAGCCAGTCATCGATTTCATTGGCAGCCTTGAGGGCTTCACCTAGCTGGAAGCCTGGGAATAAACATTGAATCCTGATATGGTCTTCCTCATTGATCATGATGCTCACTTCTTCATTTTCAGATAACAGGACGGCACCATGAACGGAGTTTTCTGCCAGATTCGGACTGATCAAATGCTTCTCGACCAGCACCCTTTTCTGCAAAGGCGGAATTTCATCCATTTTAATCATTTCCAACTGACCAAAAGCAGCTGTCGATGTATTGCTGGCACGTTCCATGATCGTACCTGTCACTGCCTCTGCTTCACCATTAGAGAACAATGTCGGAAAATTATACTCGTCAAGGTTCCTTGCAAAGCGGATGCGAGAGCTAAGGACGATATCTGAATCAGGACCATCATCACTCATCCAGGAGCTGACAGCCTGATTGATAAACTTCTCCAATGACAAGGCTACTCCCCTCCCTCTTGACCTGCTGACAATTTCCTCTCAAGTTCCCTGATCTGGTCCCTTGTCTCAGCAGCCTGCTCAAATTCCTCAGCTGAAATCAGGCTTTTCAGAGTTTGCTTCAGCTGATCGATTGTCTTCCTTACATGAAGGTCACCGCCGACTCTTTTAGGGATTTTTCCATTGTGCATGGAATTACCACTATGGAGCCTCCTAACAATCGGGGTTAATTGTTCACGAAAAGCATCATAGCAAGTCGCACAGCCAAATCTGCCGACTTTCACAAACTGCGGAAATGTCATTGAACATTGCGGGCACTGGGCAACTTGCTCAGCGTCAAAGGCATTCTTTTTCTGTTCAGGAAAAGCAGGTTCCATATTCAACAATCCAGCAAGCAAGCTATTGATCGAAAAAGCAGGGCCGTTGTTCATCATAAACAATTCGCCTTTTTCTTGTGCGCATATTTCACACAAGTGCAATTCCGTTTTTTCTCCATTTGAATAATTCGTGAAGTGCAGCGTTGCCGGCCTTTGATTACACTCTTGGCAGATCATGCCCTCACCTCTTTATCTGCTTTGATATTATTTATACTTCAATGCCATCAGCATGGCTTTCAACATTCGCGCACGCAGCTCATCACGCTGCGGCAGCTCTATATACAGGATGGACCTGTCGAGCACACTCAGCATGATCTTTGCCTCACGGTCAGTGACAACATCTTCCTCCACAAGACGGAAGATGACATGCTCAGCACTGCTTTGCGAAATTCGTGTCTGTATCAAAGACAGTAAATCATCAATCAAATGTGCATGATCATAAGCCTGGACTTTGATGATCCGGATGTAGCCGCCGCCACCCCGTTTGCTCTCAACAAGATAGCCTCTTTCAATCGTGAACCTTGTATTGATGACATAATTGATCTGGGACGGCACGCACTGAAATTTATCGGCGATTTCACTTCGCTTGATTTCAACGATGTCCTTATCGCTCATTTCTAAAACCTGCTTAAGGTAATGTTCTATGATGTCCGATATATTCCTCACTAAACCTCCCCCATTCTGACTTTGACTATATTTGACTTTAATTATACAAAAAAATTTTTTTCGATGCAATGAATGCATCCTGAACTATGTTCGTCAAAATTATGTATGCCAAAACATGACAATAAGGGGTGTGTTGGTTATTATACCCATTTTGTAACATGTGGAAACTTGTATCTGGGCACATCGATTAAAAAATGTTCAGAACCAGCTTTTATGCGTGTGAGCCAGTGCCTGATTGGCAATTTATATTTCTGTAGAGCATAAGCATTTTCTTATGAAGAAAGTGCTGGTATATTTTATTTTTCGGGGAACTCACCTGTGCCTGTATAAGTGGGATCCTCTAACTTAATAAATGGCCAAAAAAGATGATGATAGTTAAAAACGTGGATAATCCTAAAGTCAGGATAACCGTCGAAAAACTCCTGGCCATGCCCTTCCAATCTTCCATACCTGCCATCCCTAAAAGCCCTGTTATAAAAGTCAGCAAGGTTACATATAAAAGCAGAACGAATGGTTGTGTGCCTAATATCGTATAATCAATAGGCCCTGTGGAGGAAACTATAAAAAATAGTAAAAGCCAGAGTGTTGAAAAGATGAATGACCAAATATTTAATTGTTTTTTCATTTCATTCCTCCTGTTAGTCTTGCTGTTTAAAAATAGTATTTTTCTAAAAGTAATCTTTGTAGACTTCTTGAAGTAGTTGAAATAAACCAATTTACTGTTGTCCGAATTATACTTTTAAAATTATATAGCTAGATATTCATAATGATTTTAGAGTAACTAGTAAGCGCTCTGATTGTTAAATAAATTCCACAAAAAATGCGTCAATCCTTCTTGGATTAACGCACCAGGAGTTTAGAGAAGATAAGCAACTACTTGTCCAAAGTTGGATCAGGTTGTGACAGCTTTTTATTTTTTCCTATAAACTTGTCTGAAGTTGCCTCATCTTTTGACAGCTTTTTATGCTTTTCATTCAAACCTGTCTGAAGTTGGCTCTTCTTTTGACAGCTTTTCCTGCTTTTCCTTCAAACCTGTCTTAAGTTGGCTCTTCTTTTGACAACTTTTCGTACTTTTCCTTTAAACCTGTCTTAAGTTGGATCATCTTTTGACACCTAATCCTGTTTTTTCTTCAAATCTGTCTAAAATCAATCGCATATAAGCATCCGCTGCGCTATATCCGGCATCTTTCTAAAATCAACACACAAAAAAAGAACAGCCATTATAGCTGTTCTTTTGCGTGCCCGGCGGCGTCCTACTCTCACAGGGGGAAACCCCCAACTACCATCG
>NZ_JAGGQP010000040.1 GCF_018613235.1 Bacillus sp. ISL-41 | reverse complement strand
AATGATTTTTCCCACATTGGCACCTTCTTTCAAACCCGTAAAGTAATTAGAATAGCGCAAGGGCCTTGGTCAGCTCCGACAAGCGCTGGAGGGCCTGCCAGTGAAGTCGCTCTTTGACTTCATTGGGCAGACCGAAATCGAAAAGTATAGCCGACTGTCCAGAAACGCAGAAACTGGAGACTTCGACAAAGAAGCGCTTTTTGCTTCTGCCGGCGGAGTTGAAGTTTCGGAGTTTCTAGGAGGTGACACTAGACAAGCGACTCGAGGGGCTAGGCGCTGGAGCTGGATTAAGAATACTACAAGTAGTTTCCACAACTAGATAATTTTCTAAGAAATGATAAAAGCCCCTCTAGAGAAGGGGCCTTTCATTATTTTCGTTTATGCTTTGAAATGTGGCGGACTTCCTTACTGATGTTTTTCCAGTGCTTCTTTTCTTCAGCTTGCGCCTTTTTATCCAGCTTCCTGTCAATATAGGCCAGTTCTTTTTGCAGCTTTTTATAGCTGGCAAGCCTGTTTTCATCCAGCGTTCCTTCATAGATGGCTGACCAAACTGCACAGCCTGGTTCGTTATGATGACTGCAATCGCGAAATTTGCAGGATTCAGCATACACTTCAATATCAGCGAAGCTTTCAGCAATACCATCCTCACTTGTCCAGAGCTGGATTTCCCTCATACCAGGAGTGTCAATTAGTATCGCTCCTCCAGGAAGGAGAACCATTTCCCGATGGGTCGTAGTATGCTTGCCCTTATCATCGCTCTCCCTGATTTCCCGGACGAGCTGCTTTTCAAAACCTGTGAAGTAATTGACTAGACTTGACTTGCCGACTCCCGAAGAACCTATCAAGGCTACTGTTTGGCCAGGAGCAAGGTATGGTTGCAGTTCCTCTATGCCCGTACCCTCGAGAACGCTTACTGCAATTACAGGTACACCGATCGCCACTGCTGAAACTTGATCCATTTTGGCTTTTAGATCAGTCACTAAATCTGCTTTGCTTAAAATAATGACAGGATTTGAACCACTTTCCCAGGCGAGCAGCAGGTATCGTTCAATCCTTCTCAGATTCAGATCATCATTCAGTGAGTTTACGATAAATACAGTATCGACATTCGCTGCGACAATTTGCTCCTCGGTAATTTGCCCGGCAGCCTTTCTCGAAAACTTGCTTTTACGCGGCAGAATCCCCTTGATTATTCCTCGCATTTCGCCTGGAGAAGTTTGTACGGCAACCCAGTCACCGACTGCCGGCAGGTCTTCCCGGCCGATTGCATGAAATGTCAATTTGCCAGCTAGAGTGCAGAGGTATTCTCCTTCTTCCAGCCATACCCGGTAACTATGCTTATGCTCTAACGCTACCCTGCCGAGCTTGATTCCATCAGGATAGTTTTCATTAAAATGGCTGTTCAATTCAGCCGTCATACCGATATTTTCAAAATTCTTCAATTTTCTTTTCCTCCATTATGCTTTCTGAAATATAAAAAACCACAGGCACGCACAGCCCGTGGTTCATAAGCATGGAGAAAAAAGACTATTAGTCAGTTGATCCGCTTAGGTTAGGGGCCGTGCAATAAGTAACATTCAACATCAATACATTTAACATCCTGCTCATTACACTCCACCTGCCTCTCGTTTAATTATTTATAGTATATGGAAAAACATTCCTCATGTAAAGCTTTATTTCAAATTCTTTTATAACAATTGACACTGATTCGCACCCATTGCGCCCAATTTGCATATTTTACATTTGAGCATTCAATAAATTTAGGAGTGAGGGGTATGTCCATCAGGAACCAGAATGATTACCTTCATAAAGCGGCCATGTATGATCTTTTGGCTAATTACTATAAATACCTTGATCCAAATCTGCACGTCATGTATTACCACAAGCATCTGCGAAATTTAAACAAAGCTGTCCAGCTAATGCGCTCCCATACTATTCAGGCTAGTCCTTCCAACACATTACCATCCATGGTGCGTTTTTTGCATGCTTCCCCGGCGGTAAAGGATGTCGATATTTATGTAAATGGCAGCCGAGTTGTCCGCGACTTCAGCTATAAAACCAACAGCAGCCATATGCAGCTTCCACCAGGCAAATATCAGGTCGACATCTATCCTGCAGGCGAAAGCGTTTCTACTGTAATCAGCAAAAAGATTATGGTCGAACCAGGGAGCATTTACACAGCTGCCATTGCCGGGCCGGCTAATAACCTAAGGCTGCTCACTTTTGAAGACAACCCGCAAACACCTGTGGGAGAAACAAAAGCCAGATTTATCCACCTATCTCCAGACGCACCGGCTGTTGATATTACAGGGAAAAATGGAGACGTCATATTCCCGGACGTATCCTATAAACAGGCAACAACATATCTGGCCCTGAATCCAATGACCGTTACGTTGGAAGCTAAAGTAGCAGGCACCAAGAATACAGTCGTTACCATCCCAGATGTCAAATTGGAGCCAAACAATGCCTACACGATTGTCGCAGTAGGCACTGCTAAAGGAGAACCCCCAATTGAAGTAATTATATTGCAAGGATAAAAAGGCCGGGCGACCGGCCTGACTTTTTTTCTGCTAACTGGCATTTACCACTTTATATTTAATCCAACCTTGTATGTATATTAAAAATTCTTAAGTCCACTACCTATACACCCTGCCCTTTAAAATCAAAAAAGAAGGAACCCAAAAAGAGTACCTTCTTAATCTGCTGGAACAAGCAGAGTAAATTTGATGTTGTCCTTTTTCAAATCGAATTCATTTACCCGGACCTTGATATCGCTTTTCAGCTTCAGCCTCTGCATAGAGACGTATACTCTCTCTTCCTTTGGCTGGATATTCACGGCATCCGGCATATCGTAGCTGTCCCGGACGAATTTAAGTACAGTTGATACAGGAAGATTGAGTTTCCCTACTGAAATGGATCTCTGTTTTAAAATTAAATCACCATTCTTCAATGCCTGCGGTTCAAACGTTAGACGCAATTCCAGCTCTTGACTGAAGAGAGGAAGCGTCCCATATAACTCAACCTCATCTGTCAGCAATACTTGATAATCAATCTGACTATTTTTTGCTTCTTCTTCTAAGTAGTGGTTGATCACCCTATTTAAATCACGTTTATTGGTTGATACATTAAATGCAACATCATCCGTACCAGCCCCACTCGTTCCTGGTACTGGTTTAGATTCCTCAACTGGTGAAGCAATGAGGATCCAAACCAACAGGATGGCTGCAGCCACGATACCCGATAGAATAAAAAAACTGATTTTCCATTTATTTTTCGTCATAAATCTTTGTAACTCCTCTTCCCAATCTCATTACCTCAGTTAGACATCGAGTCAATGACCTGTTCATCAAGGATTTCATAGATCCTGTCAGCCATTAATTGGTATCCCAGGTCATTTGGATGAAAATAATCAGTGTATAACAGGTTTTCTTCATTATTAAGGAAAATATCATGAATGTCGACAAAGTAAGCATTCCCATCTTGCTCTACTATTGAAAGACTTTGAGCATTCCATTCATCCACTATTTGATTCATTTCTCTAACATCCGCAAACCAGTTGTAAAATGGATTATAGAGTCCGACCAATACGATGGGAGCTTTCTGATTTTGGTTTCTGATGGACAGGAAGATTTCCTGCAGCTGTTTTGCGAACAACTTTTGTTCTGTCTTGAAATGGTTAAGTTTTAGACTTGAAAAATTCTCTTTGACAACCTTCATCAGATCATTCCCGCCGATTGTTAAGATAACTAGGTCAGCTTCCTTTACAGAAGATTGTATATCTTTGTTTTTTAGCCTTTCCAGAAGCTGATCCGTCCTGTTTCCTCTCACACCGAAATTTTCGAAATTCGCATTCTTTATTGTCTTTTCTGTCTCAAGCTGCTCAGCAAGGTATGGGATATATCCACCAGTATCCGTACTGTCTCCTACACCCTGGGTAAGCGAATCCCCGGCAGCTACAATATGCAAATCCTTCGGGAAGAAGGAAGTCGGCAATGCTTCCTTTATTTCCATTCCTGTTTCCTTGACCTTATTGAAGTTCCCTTTTTGAAAATTTTCAAACTGGCTGCAGGATCCTAATATCATGGCCAGCATTACATAAAGTAAGGTGAATTTCTTCAACAATATTAATCACCTGCCTTTAAAAGTATAATCATTATATCATTTATTGTCTTTCCAGGGGTTAGATGCGCACTCATTTCCCCCGCCTTTATGGCCGTAAGCTGTATCTGCAACGTTCTAACAGCGCGCAATGTTTCTTATAATTTGTTCAACCTGGATAGGCTTATTCCCTGACCCAAATAAAACAGGCCACAAAATGCGGCCTATTGGAGTGTCTTAATATCTTCAATTATTTGTTCGAAAGGTACTTCCTTCAGTCCAGTATAATATTTCCTCATGTCCCCTTTTTGATCGACAAGATAAAAATCAGTTCCATGGATAACCTGATCCCCTGTCTCCGGTTTCTTGACAAGAGTCTTGAAGCTTTCAAGCGCAAATTTTTCTATTTCCTCTTGTGAATAACCTGTAAGGAAAGACCAGTTCGTGAAATCAACATTGAACTTATTGCCATATTCTTTTAGTACCTCAGGACTGTCGACAGCAGGATCTACACTGAAAGAAACAATCTCGACATCCTCAAGCCCTTCTTCTTTCATCAGATCCTGAAGTTTCGCCATATTGGCCGTCATTGGCGGGCATACATCCGCACAGTTTGTGAAAATAAAGCTGGAAACCCAGACTTTGCCTTTCAAATCCGCCTTACTTAATGATTCACCATTTTGATTCGTGAAAGTAAAATCCTCTATAGGATAATTCTTCGCATCCTTTAGACCGCTGTCACCACATCCCGCAGCAAACATGATTACGGCTGCAAGCATAAGAATGGCATAAACCTTTTTCAAAATCATCACCTGCAATCTTTCGAATAATGTCCATAGACAATTCTAGCAGACGCATTTGAGAGAAGAAAGAAAAAGGTATGAAAGAAGTGTGAAATAATCATCATTTACCCTGTGCCATTGTGTGTATTTGAATTTTTCATCGTTGTAAAAAAATCTTTAATGAACTCTGTATAGCTAAAGTTAACAGCTACTTTATGCACTGGATAATCCGCTTTACTAATTGTGTTCCTAAAATCCCCTATGCTCTGCCCAAATGCCTCTCCTATGTTCACGACAATTTTAACTGGAATGTCGCGGTAAACTACATGTTCTTCTTTTACTAAGGCCCATAGTGTAAAAACATCGTGAAGGGGAGCTCCCGTCAATTCAGGATTTCTCTCTTTATAGAACTTGTAGTAATAATCAAACATTGGCTTCACTAGCTTTCCTACTTCACTCCCAATAGATTGGTAGTACTCATCGAGCTCGCTGATCAAAGCAGGCGTCACAATTGCCCCGCTTGTAACATCTAGCGGAATAATTTTCACAGGGGGGGTTGCCTGGGTCAATACAATATTTGCAGCATATGGATCTCCATAGAAATTAGCTTCAGCCACAGGGGTCACATTTCCCGGTTCGTTGAACGTACCACCCATAATGTAAAAATCCTTTACTTTTTTCATGGTTTCAGGATAAAGAATGAAAGCAGCTGCTAGTGATGATAGCCTGCCTACATTCACAATAATGATTTCATCAGGGTTTTGTTCAATGATTTCCTGGATGCCGTGAAAGTTTTCCAGAGTGTAGTCCACCTCTATATCGGGGATGATTGGTCCCAGGCCTTCAATGCCATGAACGTCTGGTACATATTCAGGCGGATCTCCTGTCAATGGCAATTCTGCACCTGCAAAAGCTGGAACATCACCTCTCCCAGTCAGCTTCCGCAAATAAGCGGCATTACGCAGCGCATCTTGTTTTGATACATTACCGTAATCGGCAACGACACCAACCAAATCTATGTCTTTGTTAAAAAACGCATATAATACAGCAATATTGTCATCTATCCCAAAATCACTAAAGAAAAGCATTTTTTTCACCAAAGTCCGGACACCTCCCTTTATAAATTATATTGAGGGGTTTGAAAATAATGGCAAAATTTTCAAAAGCCCTGAATTTTACTCAGGGCTCTCCATTAATAACGGGACCATAATCTCAAAAATGGTACCTTCTCCTTTTTTACTTGATACCTTGATTTGACCTTTCATCCTTTCAACAATCTGGTAACAAACCATCAACCCCATGCCTGTACCGCGTTCTTTCAGCGAATAAAAAGCCGTACCGAGTCTTGAAAGCTCCTCCGCAGTCATGCCAATGCCTGTATCCTTTATGATGAATACACCGAAATCCTCTTTCTTTTCCAGTGTCATGCTAAGCTTTCCGCCATCCCCCATCGCCTCAATGCCATTTTTCAAGATATTGATGAGCACTTGTTTTAATTCACTTTTATTGCCCCTAATTTTTACCTGATCCTTAATCTCAGTATGCATGGATATGTTTTTTGACATCATCGCGTAAGAACTCATCAAATCCATGACCTGCTCCGTCATTTCACTGCCATCAATGATTTCAAGCTTCCCAACATCGGGTTTTGCCAGACTCAAATAGTCATTTATGATTGTCTCCGCCCTGTTCAATTCTTCAATCATAAGTTTTAAATACATATGATCTTCCTCAGTCATATCTTTAGAAAGGAAGATTTGCAAAAAACCTTTTACGACAGTCATAGGATTCCTGATTTCATGAGCTACAGAAGCAGCCAGCTGGCCGATCGCGTTCATTTTCTCAGCCCGCTGGAGCTCCTGCTGAAGCTTTGTGCGCTCAAATATATCTTCCATTGTGTTAATCGCTTCCTCTAACAAGAGCGATTCCTTCTCCTCCAGGGATGGTTGACCCAATTGCTTTGATGCGGCTGAAACCCTCTCGAATAGTTGGGAGAGTTGGGAAGCCATCTCATTGAACTTTTGACTCAATAAACTTAACTCTGATTGATCATGAACAGGCAGCTTCACGGTGAAATTGCCAGAACTGATTTCCTTAATGCCAAAGAACAAGTCATCAACTGGTTTCATGACCTTCTTAAGGCCCCAATTCAAGATTACATACACAATTGCCAAAATGGCAGCCATCTCCAATAATAACAGCAGAAGGATCTCCAGTTGATTTTCCTTTATGACAGAAGCCTTTGCATCGATTCCAAGAATGGCCACCACATTTCCACTGTTATCAGTGATTGGGGCGAAGGATGAAATCCAGGAGCCGTATTGATCGGTGAAAATATCCGTACTCGATATCTTCTTCTTTTCCCGGGTATCTCGGTATGCACTTATAAATTCTTCACCTGCATTATAGAACATCAGAGAATCGAAAGAGTACGCCTTATAAATATCGGATGCAGACAGGATGTAAACTTTCTGATTTGGATATTCCTCAGGCAGAATAATATAAGCCCCAAGGAATGAAGCACTTTTGTCGCCTACCATTGTCATTAGTTTTTCCAGCCGCTTGACGGAAGGGTTAGACTCATCGCGAAACTCATTTGCCTTTCTAATATCTTCAGGATCCAGTGTGGATGACCAAATTCCTGCGACACCTTCAACCTTGTCAGCCATTTGACTCTTCAATTGTTTCGACTGCAGGTAGAAACTTGTTCCCATTATCGACACTACTACAATTGTTGTGATCATAAATGAAAACATCAATATTTTTTTAAATAATGGCAGGTTCTTAACATTAAGCCTCATAATTTCATTGTCACATTCCGTTCTATCCTAAAGTGAATTGTTGAAAATATTCGACACAACGTCATCATTATCCTGTATATTTAAGTAACTTTGCCCAGCTACCATGGTAGATCCAATAAAATTCAAGGAAAACGGCATAAAAAAGTCCTGAAGTTTTACACTTCAGGACCTGTCACTTCAATCTTTTATTCAAAATAATACATGAAACCAATAGCACCAGGACCAGTATGAGTACTTACAATGGGTGTCGTTTCTTCGATGGAAAAGTCAACGTATCCAGAAGTTTCAATAACGGCACCCTTTATCTTCTCGGCCAGTCCTTCTCCTTCTGCATGAACAAGCCCTACCCCTTTAATGGTTTTCCCGTCTGTATCTGCGGCAAATTGGTTTCTAAGGTATTTTACAACTTGCGAATGACTTCTAGCCTTGGAGACAGGGGTATATTCTCCGCCTTCGAGTGAGGCGATCGGTTTAATATTCAATAAAGAGCCGATCATTGCCCTTCCCTTGCCAATTCGCCCTCCCTTGACCAAATTATCAAGGGTATCAACCACGACAAAAAGACGGGTTTGTTCTCTAACCTTATTTAGTCTTGCTACTATTTCATCAGCTGTTTGACCTGCAGCGGCCATCTGCGCAGCCTCAAGAACTTGAAAGGCTAACCCTTTCGAAATAAAGCGGGAATCAACCACATTCACCTTTGCACTTGTCATCTGGGCAGCACTTTCAGCCGAACGTACCGTACCGCTCATACCGCCTGTCATATGTATCGAAATGATTTCAAAACCATCCGCGGCCAGCTCGTCATACACCTTCAAAAACTCACCGGCAGGCGGCTGCGAGCTCTTGGGCAAATCAGGAGAGGCTTTCATCTTTTCCATAAATTCCTTTGGAGAGATATCTACTCTATCTAAATAATTTTCACCATTAATAGAAATTGATAAAGGAACAACAATAATCTCCCACTTTTTGATGATTTCATCATTTAAGTCACAAGTAGAATCAGTTACAATTTTAATTTTAGACATATATTCACATCCCTATCAAAAGCACTGCACTTATGACCATTATACCTATTCTCAGATGCAAATAAAAATTATTTACATTAAAAAAACCCTGTAAAAAGAACAAAAGCGCCTTTGTCGAGGCGCTTCAAAAATAAATCTTCAGGCGTTATTTTTCAGTTCAGCACTTTGGAATAACTGCTCATAATCCGGCCACTTCATAACTCTTTTTAAATACTCTTTAAAAGAATAAAACTTTTTTGCGTTTCTTTCCTGGTAGATTGCTGTTATAAAAGTTTGCAAACGGACTTGGATCATAAAATAATAGGTGCTCTCTTCTTCCAACACAGGAATATCCACGACTTTAACCTTCTGTCCAACAACATTTTTGAACTCCAGGCTTTTGAATAGCAAAATATCAATCCTCTTTTATACCCGTTTGATTATATTATACCCTAAATGCTGGTCGAAATGTGTCTGTTTACGCGGATAAATAATATTTTTTTTAGGCTTTTTCATGAACCTGTGAAAGCAAAAAAACGTGTGGAAGATCCACACGTTTGCATGTTTTTTAATTCTTTTTACAAAGATGATTCCTCGTCGCTTTCCTCTTCCATATCACCATATTGCTCTTGCCACTCTTTTTCCTTTTTAAGCTTCCGTTTGTAAACAAATTTGGACAAGTTTACGCTGATTTCATACAAAACCAGGAGTGGAATTGTAACCAGGATATCCGACATGAAATCAGGCGGTGAAATGATGACTGAAATCACAATCAATATGAAATAAGCATATTTTCTGACCTTTACTAAAACGTAAGGATTAATGACTCCCAGAGATGTCAAGAACATGACGACAACCGGCAATTCGAACAGAACTCCAAATGGAAGGGTCATATTCATAATGAACTTGAAATACTTTTCTGCGGTGAAGTTGGTTACAAGCATATCCCCGCTAAGTTCCACAAGGAAGTTCAATACTGTAGGAAAAATTACAAAGTATCCAAAAGCAAGGCCAACGATGAATAGCAAGAATAAAGCCGGGATATAAGAAAGTGATATTTTCCGTTCAATCGGCCTGAGCGCTGGTTTGACAAAAAGCCAAATCTGTGTGGCCAATACAGGAATCGTACCAGCTATCGCGATGATGGTGGCAAGCATGAAGTAAATCCATACGATGTCACTTGGACCTAAGACTATTAACTTTACATCTAAATCGCGGACAAAGAAGTTATATATATCTTTAACATAGAAAAATCCTAAGCCAAAGAAAATAATAAATGCTACTGCAGAAATGATCAGTCTGTTCCGCAGTTCATCGAGATGATCCACCAGATTTAATTCTTTATCTTCCATATAACAATCCCCTGCCAATTCCGTTTGGTGCACTTCTTGAGTAAAGCCTGTCATTTACAAACCTTTTTAAGAAAAAAGGTGTAAGACAAAAGCATCTTACACCTTATTTAGTAGCTTTCGTAATTTCTTTCTTTTCTTCTTCAAATTCTTCCATAACGTCACTTGTCAATTCACGAGTTGACTTCTTGAATTCGCGAAGCGTCTGGCCAAATGCACGGCCGATCTCTGGAAGCTTTTTAGGTCCAAAAATAATGAGGGCTAAGACAAGGATTAAGATTAATCCAGGAACTCCGATGTTAGATAACATATCAACATCTCCTTTTTCAAATTGTAAATCTACTATGATTATAGTACTTTTACTCCCCTAAGTGGAGGAATGCCGTGAAAGTTCATAAGAAATTCACAAAGGACTCCGTAATCTGACGAAGTGTGACATTTCTTATTTTATAACACCTAACCTTAATTATCTATTATAAATATTATACCAGTAAATTAAACAGCTGATTATCCTTGTTCAATTCCATAAAGGCAAAGCCCTTGTTCTCCATGCTGGCGATCAGTCTTTGATATTCGTGCTTATTCTTCAATTCGATTCCGACAAGTGCTGGCCCGCTTTCCTTATTGTTCTTCTTTGTGTACTCAAACCTTGTGATGTCATCCCCAGGTCCCAGTACATCATCGAGGAATTCGCGCAGCGCACCTGCACGCTGTGGAAAATTGACAATAAAGTAATGCAGCAGGCCCTCATGGAGAAGGGACCTTTCTTTAATCTCCTGCATCCTGCTGATATCATTGTTCCCTCCGCTTATGACACATACCACTGACTTCCCTTTTATCTCTTTCCTTAGAAGATCTAGTGCAGCAATGGGCAAAGCCCCTGCCGGCTCAGTCACAATTGCATGCTCATTATATAGCTCCAGGATAGATGTACATACTTTCCCTTCAGGAACTGCAACAAGTCTATCGACATTTTCTCTGCAAATTTCATATGTCTTGCTGCCTACACATTTTACAGCAGCACCATCTACGAATGTATCGATTTCTTTTAGGGGAATAACACTATTCTCTTCAAAAGCAGCACTCATGGATGCTGCACCGCTGGGCTCGACTCCCACTAGGGTGGTCGTCGGTGATACGCTTTTTAAATATGTACTCAACCCTGCCATCAAGCCTCCGCCACCAATACTGGCGAAAATAAAATCAACAGATTCCTGACAATCATTCAGAATCTCAACTGCAACAGTTCCCTGTCCAGCAATCACTTTTTCATCATCGAAAGGATGGATGAATTCCCTTCCTTCCTGTTCTGCACATTCCCGTGCCTCCCGGTAAGAATCATCGAAGGTATCACCGACCAGGATGATGTCGACGTACTCTCGCCCGAACATTTCGACCTGGCTGATTTTTTGGCCAGGCGTTGTCGCCGGCATAAAAATTTTCCCGTTCACCCCAAGCTGCCGGCAAGCGTATGCTACACCTTGAGCATGATTGCCGGCACTCGCGCAAACCACACCATTATCAAGCCCTTCTTCCCATAATAACTTCATTGAATAATAAGCGCCCCTCAGCTTGAAAGAGCGGACATGCTGTAAATCCTCACGCTTCAAATAAATATCCGCTTCATATTTTTCAGATAATCGCTGGTTCAATTGCAATGGAGTGTGGGCAACAACCTCTTTAAGATGCCGATAAGCAATAAGGATATCCTCTACACTGACCCATTTTTTCTTCACTGTTTCTTGTTTCATTTTGTCACCCTCACTTTGCAAAATATTAATTTTTCCATTATAACATGAAATCTCATTATGTATTGAATTTTTTAAATATTTAAAATTTTAGGCTTTCATGTTGAATAAAATGGTAGTAAAATAACATATAATAACGAAAATACGCTGGAGGGAATGAAATGGAATTTTCATTAAACAGTTATGATGGAGCTTTACCGGTAGAGGTAACACTTGATGAGGACAACGGCCGCTACATGATTCGCAAAAGTGATACAAGCGGAGAGTACTTCAATAGTCCGCTGGAAATGGTAAAGTGGATTCGCGACAACTTTAAACCAGATGATTTTTGCATACCTGCAGAATTCACCCAAATGATGAAAAGCCTGGCACAATTCGAATAAGAACTCCATAACATCATCCAGCCATTTTCAAAAAAAAGCAGCCCCTGCGAAAAGCAGGGGCTGTTGACGTTTAAATATGATTATGAGGCAATCTTTTTTTCATTACGGGATTGGACGATTATATCCCTTATTTCTTCAGCAAGAGAAACCAGTTCTTTATCCTTATATTGCCGGCTGTAAACCGGAGGATTTATAATCACTTTTATTTTTGCAGGTTTGACAAGCCGGCCATTTTTTTCGAATACATCAGCAGTGCCCTGGATTGAGATCGGCACGATCGGAACCCCTGAATCTTTGGCAAGACGGAAGCCTCCTGCTCTAAAGAGACCTACAGGGCCACCCTTACTTCTCGTTCCTTCTGGAAAAATCACTAATGAATTCCCTTTCTTCAAAAGCTCCACCCCTGACATAATGGAGCCAGCCGCTTTATCACGATTTTTTCTATCAATAAAGACACAATCAATCGCTTCCATCCAGGAAGATAAAACCGGGACCTTCTTCACTTCAATTTTCGAAATGAAGCCAAAAGGTTTATCAATGGACCCAATAAGAACCGGTATGTCGAAATTGCCTTCATGGTTACTGGCAAATAAAACTGGACCTTCAGGTATATGATGAAGTCCAATTACCTCCACCTGTGATCCTGTAAGTGCCATGAATGTTTTAGACCATTTTTTTGGCGTCTGATGAATCAGGTGCTTTTTAATTTCTGGTTTCAAATCATCCGGCAATCTCTTTAATCGTGAAAGTCTGGGTATGGTGTAAACAAGATAACCACCCATATACAAAAAACACGCAATTAAACGAAGCATTGTTTCCTCCTAAGGTTATTCTGTTGTCATTATACTGGATTTAATGTAATGAGACTATATGTAATTTGTGCACTATAAATAAAGGAGGTGGAATGTTCTCATTCCACCTCCTTTTGTATACTAACAAAGCATCCGGTAAATTGACTGTATTTCTTACTTCCGCTTATAAATCAAAAACTCATAATCGTAGGGGTTTTTTTCATCTTTCGGTCCGATTTCCCTTGATTCCAGCTCCCACTTTTCTATGTCAAAAACCGGAAAAAAGGTGTCTCCTTCAAACTGATGATGGATCATGGTTAAGTACAGCTTGTCCGCATCTGGCAAAACTTCCTTAAAAATCTCTGCGCCGCCAATGACGAAAATCTCTTCTTCTTTTCCCTTTGCATAAGCCATGAAATCTTCAATGGAGTTAATGACTGCACAGCCTTCCTTCTGGTAGCTTTCATCTCGGGTTACGATGATATTTTCTCTCCCAGGAAGTGGCTTGCCGATCGACTCGAACGTTTTTCTTCCCATCATAATTGGGTGCCCCATCGTTACACGCTTGAAAAACTTTAAGTCTTCCGGGAGCCTCCATGGAAGCTGGTTATGGTAACCGATGACCCGATTTTCATCCATTGCCCAAATTAGCGATATCATACACTGACAACCCCTTTGATATGTGGATGTGCCTCATAATTGACCAGTTCGAAATCTTCGTATTTAAAATCAAATATTGACTTGACTTCAGGGTTGATTTTCATCTGCGGCAACGGCTTGGGATCCCGTGTGAGCTGCAGTTTGACCTGCTCCAAGTGGTTCATGTAAATATGAGTATCCCCAAAAGTATGGACAAACTCGCCAGGCTCAAGGTCACAGACATGAGCGACCATCAATGTCAGCAAGGCATAGGATGCGATGTTGAATGGCACGCCAAGGAATACATCTGCCGACCTCTGATACAGCTGGCAGGAAAGCTTGCCATCAGCGACGTAAAACTGAAACATGCAATGACAAGGCGGAAGGGCCATATTATCAATTTCAGCCACATTCCAGGCATTGACAATCATCCTTCTCGAATCAGGATTGGTTTTAATGGTATGGATCAATTCGGAAATTTGATCAACCGTTTTTCCGTCTGCACCTGTCCATGATCGCCACTGCCTGCCATAGACCGGGCCAAGTTCCCCTGTTTCATCTGCCCATTCATTCCAGATCCTCACCCCATTTTCCTGAAGGTATTTCACGTTCGTATCGCCATTCAGGAACCATAAAAGTTCATGGATGATTGATCTCAAGTGGAGTTTTTTTGTGGTCAGCAGCGGAAATCCCTCCTGGAGGTTAAAGCGCATTTGATAGCCGAATGTACTGATCGTGCCAGTCCCTGTACGGTCTTCCTTTTCTACCCCAGTCTCCAATACATGTTCGCATAGTTCTAGATATTGTTTCATGAATCTCCCTGCCCTTCAAAACGTTCGATTTCTTTTTTCTATTTTAGCAAATTAAACAACAATGGTGGAAGGATATCTCTTATTTTGAATACTCTTATTACTTTGCTGTGTGATCACAGATTTCCTGCCGAAATGCAATAAATAGGAAAAAGGCCTACTTGAGGCCTTCGATATATTGATAGGTTTGCGGTGCGGCCTCCCTAAGGAGTTTTGCCGGCAGTCCGCCAATATAGAACATGGCAAAACTCTCAGCAAAGTATTCCTCAGGGTAATCAAGGAAATAGGCACGGCCTGGGAAAAGGAGCCGGCTTTCACGCTTCCAGATTTCCTGGAACCTTTCCTCGTGCCTGATTCCGTCATAAACATGACGGTCAAGTGAGTGCGCGAATTCATGCAGCTCCAGATTGACAGAACCGTGGCCCTTTCCCTTTTCACTGCTGCCAATTTTCACAAGAACGGTCCTTGATCCGCCAATCCCCGGTACCTGATCCCATGTCTTTTCAGAAGTATATCCTCGCGGGACAATCCCCTTCAAATGACTTGCAGTTGGATTATCTGTCAAACTGCCTTCAAATAATTTCACTTTAATATTGGTGTCTACAGCTTTTTGAATCATGCTTTCCGGAAGGGTTGTAAGTCTTTTTATGATCCTAGCCGCTTCTGCCTGGTCAAAGTCCTTTTCCGGCAAAACAATCAATCTGCCAGCAAGCCTTGCGTCATCAGGCTGGAGTGATTCATAGAGCAGGGATTGTTTAGGGTATTCATATAGAAAAATGCCGTCCATATTAGCATTGGAGCTGCCGAGCATTGTGAAGGAAAGTATAATAACAACGAATATTTGATAAACCTTTCGCATTTATTATCCCCTTTCCTGAAGTGTTTTTCTGAAGGTGTAAAATGGGTAGACGAGTTGATTTTTTACGAGGAAATTTCCTATAGTAATCTACTAAAATTATAACATATGATCGCTTGCCTGCTGGCTGAGAATTTCAGGAAGGTACAGTCGTGATGATTGGCAAACAAAAAAACTCACCCAAAACAGTTAGGATGAGTCAATCAGGTCATGAAGCAATTACTGCTGCTTACTATTCTCAATGTTTTTCTGCAGCTCTTTTAAGCGCTGTCCCCCTTCTTCTAGGAGGCGCTTATTTTCTTCTTCGATTGCCTTTGTTTCCTGCATTCCCTTCCGGATAATGTTGAAGCATTCCTGTATCGTCTCAATCTTGATTCCTGGGGAACCCGATAAGCGGGCAACCTCAATACTTAGACCCGCAATGTTCCGGGCATTATGGATCATCAGTTCATTCGTGCGCCGGTCGAGCTCTTTCATTGATTCAGCCGCTAGTTTTTGCCTTTTTGCTGCTACCGCCTGAACCAGCCCCCTTTTGAAAATTGGAATAGTGGTTATAAATGCCGAATTGATTTTGCCAATGAGCTTTGCATTCCCTCTCTGAAGCAGCCTTATTTGTGGTGCAGTCTGCAAAGCGACGATTTTTGCCATTCCAAGGTCAAGTATTCTGTGTTCCAGGAGCTCTATCGCATTGCGCAAGGAATCAAGTTCCATCGAAACTATTTGATCATCATTCAAAGCATTTTGTTCAAGCTGCGGAAGCTTGTTGGTTTTCAATTCATTCAGCTTCAGCTCTCCAGCCGCCACAAATTTTTCAAGACGCAGGTAATATTGAATGTTTTGTTCATACAGTCGTTCTAGCATAGTCGCTGTTTCAACCATCTGACTCTGATATTCAGAAATTTTCACATATACCTGTTCCATTTCTATTCCTATCGACAGGTATTTGCTATATAGCCTATCAAGCATCTTTTCCCGTTTCTTGAATAGCTTGCTGATCAGTCCTCCAGAGTTTTTTTCAAAATCCTTTTTTTCAAAACGATCCATAACCCTGCCCAGCTGCGAATGTAATTGTCCAAATTCCTTTACATTGTTCATCCGCATTACAGCAAGGATTTGATCCGAAAGACGGGAAAACTCAACTGCGGCCTCCTTCCCGTATTCGAGAATTTGGATGATATTATGTTCATCAATGCTCCGTGCCAGTTGCTGCACCTCGGGTTCATTTCTCAGTGCCAACTGTATATCATTAACCGCATCTTCACTCAACAGTTCCTTCGAATTGTCCATTAACGGGCTTACATTCCGGTCGTGAATAGGATTCATCAGCTTAATCTCTCCTTAGGATTTTTAAAATGCCTTGAAAGATTACTTTTTTTATAGCGGAAGGTTCCTTTATCTCTTGTTCGAAAACAACATCCTCAAGCCAGTGGGATACAAATTCGCTATTGTCGATGTATTTTTCTATATCACTATGACCAGCCGGGTTATAAACCACTAAATCAATACCAAATTGATTTAATAGCAGCAGGAGCGCAGCATCTGGCCTGGTCAGTGATCCATTGAGTTGGTTATTAAAAATAATCAGCTTAGGCACATTCTGGGAGTAATCGTATTTCTGCAGCATTTTTAAAATAAATGGCGGTATCTGCATTGACTGGTTAAACAAATAGACCCTGACATCATCCTCTTTATCACTATTCTGCGGCTTCAGTTTTGGCTTTGTACATATATTCCTGATTGCAGCAGCAAGACCTTTTTGCAGACCTGAAGGCAGGTGGCTGTACATCCAGTAACGGGCCCCTGTCATCTTTTCCGGATTGAGCATTCCGTCATTGTCCAGGGACTTATGATAGTGGAATCGGAAATCATTGTTTGCACCCTTTGAAAATGGAAGACCTTTAACGAGATAGGTATTTTCCTGTAAAATCAATCCATGAAGGCGGTTCCAATATTCACGACGATTACTTGAGACGCCATTAACTTTTGCAAACAAGGCGGGAATCTTAACACTTTTGTTCTCCACTTCAAAATATGGCCTGATCATTGCCTTTTCCCTGGCAACTAAAAACAATTCATCATATGTTGTCTTCAGTGTAACGGCATTAGGTACGTACTCTCTTAACTGCCATGGTTTATAAAAAATCGATCCATCATAGTTTAGGAGTTTTTCAATATCCTTAGATGCCCGGTATGCTACCGTCGAGGTTTGCTTATTCTTTTCCATTGGAAACGGCTTTGGAATACTTGTCTCCGGGAAAATATGGACAAACACTTTCAGCTTATCCGGCCCGGTGATCGCTAATACATCATTTCCTGCCGGTGTGAAAGTAACCAGGTCGCACCCAAGTTGTATTAAGAAGTATAACAGGTACTGATGACTTTTCCTGTAGTTTCCATACCAGAGGAATGCAGGCATATCACCTTCAGGATTTGCTTTCTTTAGATGGTGATTCAAATTGTAAAAGAGCCATGCTATGACATCGTTTAGAAGTGAAATAAACTCCTGGCTCTCGAATCCGCCTTTTTCAGTTCTTAAATAAAGTTCGGTCATTTTAACAGCAGCATCCCGTATTTGTCTATTGATCAGGAAGTTATCAAAGGATGGCAGTAAATTATTTTGGTCCATGAGCGCCACAAAGCGTTTTATTGATAGAGCCTGTTTTCCATTAAATTTGCTTATTTTTTCGATTGATTTTAATCGGAAGTGATCAAATGAATGATTTAGTGACGAGTCGCTCAACAATATCAGCTTGTTCGAGTGAACATAGTCGTACAATTGGTTATAATACTCATCTTTACCATGAGGAATGCCGATGAAATTGGCAGTGACCTGGCCGATATGTGTGAAGGCACCGTCTTTTTTGTAAAATGGCCGCTCACTTGCAGGAGTATTGATCAGGTCCAGCCAGTTGTCATATGTAACAGGCAATGGATGTATTATAATTTGGTTCACATGTGAATACATAGAATCACTTCCCGCTGAGGACGATAGTCTAAAATGAACGATTCATATTGGATTATTAAAAGGCAAATAACAAAACGTCTTTTTAGGCTTTTAATAGCAGTACGGACAAGTTGATTAAAAGTTTCAAGAAAGTTTATCATTCCTTGATTTCACCTTTATTCCTGTCCATGCATATAGATGAATACTTAGATCTGGAAGGTGAACTCATATGCGCTTTATTTATAAAAGAGAGCCTGTTGAAGATTTGCAGCTCGAAGTACGGAAAGTCAGCCAGGTTATGAGCTCTGGTGGTCTCGTTTTGTTTGATTTATTATTTTATTCACTTATTTTCACCCTTTTAATCATGCCAGCAGCCTCCCCAATACTCCACCTATCAGGCATCTATTTACTCATATATGTATCATTTTCCTGTATATTCTTATTTGTCAGGAGGACAGCAAGAGAGATTTCTGAGTATCACGAAAAGTAAGTCATAGTTAAATTCTTTTCAAATATAAAATAAAAAAAGGAACAGACTTGCATCCGTTCCTTGTTCCATTATTGGACATTCTTTTGCTGCTCATTTACTTCAGCTTTTTTCTTGTTCAAGTAATGGACGACAAATGTTCCTGTAAAAGTGATCAGCAACAGGATGAAGAAATAGGCATGTTCTATATGGATGCCCAAAACGCCAGCCAGCATTTTTACCGAAATGATAAAAATCAGGATGTAGGCAGTCGTCTCTAGTTCTGGAATCCGTTCAATCAACCTAAGGAATACTCCCGCAACTCCTCTCATCATCAAAACACCCAGCATACCGCCAAGAAGCAATACCCACACTTCCTCACTGATGCCCAAAGCTGCCAGAACGCTGTCCACTGAGAATGCAATATCCATTAATTCCACAGCAGCAACCGTACCCCAAAATGTACCAAACAACCGGATCAGCAAGCCGCTCTGATTGATTCCAGCAACTTCCCCGCTATCCCGATTCTCACTTTTTTTCTTTTCGATAAAGTATTTGATTGCCAGCCAGGCCAAATAACCAGCGCCAATCACTTTGACCCACCAGAACTCGATTAGATATACACCTATCCCAATCGCGATGAATCTGAACGCATATGCGCCAAGCAGTCCATAGAATAATGCTCTTTTTCTCTGTTTCTCTGGCAAATGTTTCACCATCACAGCCAGCACTAAGGCGTTATCAGCAGATAAAAGCCCTTCAAGGATGACGAGTGTCCCGATCAGCCCCCAGCTGACAGGGTCCGTTAAAACCTCGACCCACATATCCCAATTGAAAAACTGGACATAAGTATCTACAAACCCTTGCAGTATGTTTGCCATTCTAGATGTTCCTCCCATTTTTTTGGTTCTTAGGCTGTATAGAAAAACCCAGCATTAGCCGGGCCTCTATAAAAACTTATTTCGTTTTTCTTAATTTCAGTCCTAAATCAGCCAAAATAAATGAGATTTACACATTTTTTATTGATCAATACAGCTTTTTTCGGAAATGGGATTTTCGATTCTTATCTTCAACTCTTCCATTTAGGCGGAGTATTTTTCGCCCAAAAGATTTTTCCAAGCTCATAATGGGTCTGGAAGTTATCATGATACGTATGGTAATGGAAATTAAACCAGAAACCATCCTTCGGCGGCTGATCTCTCCTTACGTGGAAACGGATAATGTCCTTGCCATTGTCTCCGATTATATGGAATATTTTTTCCGACTCACCGCCGCCAGGCATTTCTGTGATACGGAGTGAATTCAGTTTTTCACCAGGATACTGGAAAGCTACCATTTCAATCGCCGTCTCAATGTTTGGCAAAATACTTTCCCTGAATTCATCTTCAATCACTGGACCAATTTTCGTTCCGAATTTCTGGAAAGATTGTTGTTCGGCTTCTCTCATAGCTCTGTCAATGAACATGTCCCTTTCCGCTTCCTCATCTAAAGGTACATCGAGCGAATCAATGAAACTGGTTTCGGCAGAGGTTGATTTTTCTGATCTTTCAGCTGTAGTTGTCAGGAACCCATTAACCTGGGCAGGAGACACCATCCCAAAAGTGACGATGGAAATCATGACAACGAGCGATTTGCGCAGCCATGCGGGCATGTGGATCACATCCTTATGTAAATAAGAAATCATTAACTTTTAAAATAGCAATCTGTCTAAAATAGTTATGCGTAGAAATCACCTGAATTGGTGATAATATATAAAATTCGGCTTAAGAATATTATAACTTGTTTATACGTAAAATTGGGCAAAGGGTTTCAGATTTTTCAAAAATGGTAATAAGGAAATAATAGAGGCTTCATCATTGAAGGAAAAGGGAGGTCATATTATGGAATGGGTCGCTGTTGCAGTCAGTCTCATTACACTAGCTTATTTCGTCTATTTGGCTATTGCAGATTAAGTCTTAATTGAAATGCGGTGGACGGAAAAACTTTATTTTCCGTTACGCAGTGATATTGGCTTCTGACCATTCAATAATGGATGGAAGTTCGTTACATACAAAAAGAATGAGGTGTATCCTCATTCTTTTTCTATTACTCCGAAATGGAATTTTGCTGTTTTTCTTCTGTAAACATTGAAGCCAAACTCATCAAATCGCCCGCTTCGGAAATGGTCTTTCAGAACTACTCGTTTCCGGGCAACACGTTTAGCATGATCAATGACTTCTTGTGTAAGCCCTTCATATACAGCGAAATGAGTCAGGCCCCTGATCCCATCTGACTCTAATATCGATTCATCGAACATAGGGTCAAAATATACACAATCTACGCTTTTGTCTTCCTGCAACTTGAGGAACTCCAGTGAATAACCTTGCATGACTGTTATTTTGGCCATCGATTTATTGATGGATTCATATCCTGAATCCCATGCTTTGAGTCCGGTTTTAACCAAATATGCGAGCTCTCGTCTTGCTTCAATACCTGTGACAGATCCTGACTCACCTGTCACAAAGCTCGCAACGATACTATCGGACCCAAGACCAAGCGAACAGTCAATAAAACTCATCCCTTCCTGAAGTTTTGCTGCGTCTATGAGAGGATCACTTTCCCCTTTCATTAATCGTTTGATTCGGAACATAGCGGAATTCGGATGGAAAAAGAAAGGCTCCGCAGCTCCCAGCGGGAACAGCTCAAGACGCTCTTTGCCAACTACCAGGCAATCATCCTTCACGATTTCCTGGATACCTGACACTGACCTTTTTCTCCTGGGGATGAAATCTACATTAAGCTCCAGGGCTATGGCTCTTGCTTTCGCTGTCATACTCTCGTTTGTCCTGCCTGCTGTTGTCACAAACACGCCCTAACCTCCTGACACCTATTTGCATACAAACAAAAAGGACGTCAATAGACATCCTTTTCGAATTTATTGAGCAATGCAGTTTGGGATACTCTCTTAGTATTGTCCCTTAAAGATTGCTCTTGTTTTTAAAAATAAAGACAGCCTAGCAATGGGCAACAAAAGCTGAAGTTAAGTTTTCCATGATTGCTTCCATCGGCTGACCTTCGATATCATGGCGAGGAATGAAGTGAACAACTTCTTTCCCTTTCAACAATGCCATTGAAGGTGAGGATGGCTCAAGACCTGTGAAATATTCACGCATTTTGGCAGTTGCCTCTTTATCCTGGCCAGCAAAAACAGTCACAAGATGATCAGGCTTCTTCTCACTTCGCAAGAGTGCTTGAGTTGCAGACGGACGGGCAAGACCCGCAGCACAACCACAAACAGAATTTACTACGACAAGCGTTGTTCCCTCAACATTTTCCATGAATTCTTCAACTTCATCAGCGGTAAGCAGTTCTTTGAAATCCGCACGTGTCAATTCCTCACGCATCGGCTTTACCATTTGTCTCATATATTCTTCATATGCCATTGACATAAATAAATCCCTCCCAAACGATAGTTTGCAGTGTTAGCATACTATATTATTTGTACCAAACGCAATAAAAGAACGTCGTCTCACACTAGGAATGTACAGGCTCTTGAGCTGTCTTTCCTTCAAAATGATCCGTTACGGCACCTTTGGAGGAACAAGATACAAGTCTTGCGTATTTAGCAAGAGCCCCTCTGGAAGGAAGTGATGGCGGTGTCCAGTTTTGCCTGCGGGCAGCCAGCTCTTCCTCACTCAAGGCAACTGAAATCAGCCTTTGTTCACTATCAACAGTGATCATGTCTCCATCTTGTATCAATGCAATCGGACCGCCAACCTGTGCTTCAGGGGCAATGTGGCCAATTACCAGTCCATGACTGCCTCCAGAGAATCTTCCATCTGTCAGCAATGCAACACTTTCTCCAAGGCCTTTGCCGACAAGGATTGCTGATAAACTTAGCATCTCAGGCATTCCCGGACCGCCTTTTGGTCCCTCATAACGGATAACCAATACGTCTCCAGCGACAATTTCATCAGACATCACGGCTTTAGAGGCAGACTCCTCATCATCAAAAACCTTGGCGGGACCAGTCATAGCTTTCACCTTCAAGCCGGATACTTTCGCTACTGCGCCGTCTGGTGCAAGATTTCCTTTTAAAACAACAAGCGGGCCGTCCTTCCTAAACGGCTGAGCTGCAGGACGGATGACTTCCTGGCCAGGTTTCAAGTCAGGAAAATCCTTAAGATTCTCTTCGAGTGTTTTTCCGGTAACTGTGAGGCAATCACCGTGCAGCATCCCTTCTCTTAGAAGGAGCTTCATGACTGCCGGAACCCCGCCAGCTTCAAAAAGGTCTTGCATGACATATTTGCCGCTTGGCTTCAAATCAGCAAGATGTGGGACTCTTGCCTGGATTCTGTTAAAATCATCCAGCGTCACGTCGACTTCAGCAGCATGTGCTATTGCCATTAAATGCAGGACGGCATTCGTGGATCCGCCGAGAGCCATTACGACTGTAATCGCATTCTCAAATGCTTCTTTTGTTAGTATCTGTCTTGGCCGAATATCCTGCTCCAGCATCTGGTAAACTACTTCTCCTGCTTTATAGCAGTCATCACTCTTTTCATCGGTTTCCGCTGGATGTGATGAACTTCCCGGCAGGCTCATTCCAAGGGCCTCGATGGCGCTGGCCATTGTATTAGCTGTATACATCCCGCCGCAGGAACCAGAACCCGGGCAAGCATGACATTCAACTTTATGAAGCTGTTCATCACCAATTGCACCCTTGTTATATTGACCAACACCTTCAAATGCGGACACTATGTCAATATCCTTACCATCAAGTTTGCCGGGCTTTATCGTTCCTCCATAAACAAAAACAGCAGGAAGATCCATTCTTGCAATAGCCATCATACAGCCAGGCATATTTTTATCACAGCCGCCAATTGCGACGAAACCATCAAGGCTCTCTCCCTGGACCACTGTTTCGATCGAGTCAGCGATTAAGTCACGACTAGGGAGCGAATAGCGCATGCCGTCTGTCCCCATTGAAATTCCATCTGATACAGTGATCGTGTTGAAAATCAGCGGCGCCCCACCTGCTGCTCTTGCCCCCTCTTTCGCTTTCACAGCAAGCTTATCAATATGTATATTACAAGGAGTAACCTCGCTCCAGGTACTCGCTATTCCGATCATCGGTTTCTTGAAATCATCGTCACCGAATCCTACCGCCCGAAGCATAGCCCTGTTCGGCGCCTTTCTTGCATCATCACTAAACACATGGCTCTTGATTCTTAAATCTTTTTTCAAAGTATGTCCCTCCCAATTTTTTATTCACTACGATACCGCTTTTTCGGGGTAATTGCAATAATAATCTAAATATTTTAATTATTAAAAATAAGTAAGCGGATACATTTTTTCATTGGAGAGTAATATTTTTTTCCTAGAAAAAAACACCCCGGATGTTAAATCAATCCAGGGTGTCTTTATAATCATTTATTGTTTCCTGGCTTCCGTCATCTGTTTCCAGACTGAGCCTTTTGCTTCCTCACCAAGCTCGATACGGGCAATTGCCAGTTTCACTTGCATGCTTACTTCGAATTCCGGGTCATCCTCTGCACCTTTTAAAGATGGCAATGCGCTTTCATCTCCAACTTCATAAAGGAACATCGCTGCTCGCCAGCGGACAAGCTTACTTGGGTCCTTGAGTGCTTCCATCATTTCGTCCATCGCTTCGGGGAAACCAAGATCTGATAAGCAGTCACCCGCTGTCCTGCGAACGGTAACGGTTTTGTCGTTTAAGGCTTTGTACAGCAAAGGCAGCACCTTTATGTCCTCAATCATTCCTAAATAAACGGTGGCCAACCGGCGTATGGATGCTTTCTCATCCTGTAAAGCTTTTTCAAGCACTGGCAGATCGTCTATCTTCGGATCTTCCATTTGCTCAAGAAGCTGGTATCTTACCCGCCAATCCTTATTTTCCAAATCCGCTTCTGTTATCCTGATTTTTTTCTTTGCTGTTTTTAACTGAGCTTCCTGACCCGGATTTTTAGCAAGCTTTACGAGTTCCTCCAGCCTCTCAGGAGGGTATGCCGCTAAAAGCTCTTCCAGAACATCATTTCCTACTTGATCGAATTCTCCATATCGAACTCCGAGTTCTTTCCACCTGCGGACCATAACAACGTTATCCTCGGGAGTCTGTACCTCTCCTACTTTTTTCACAAATGTTTCTGGCAGTCCATACCGCTTCTCTTCAGTGCCATCAGTAAGCTTCACCTGCATGGGAATCCCCTTATATACTTGCACAAGGACTTTCACTTCCCCAAAATGCTCATTGATTTCAGGTTCAGCGTCCCCTGATTCCTCTGCATCTTCTCCGAACGCTTTCCTGACCTCAGGAAGAATGACCTTCCAGTCATACTTTGCATTTCTTTCGACTGCCAGGAAATCTGCAACATGGTAAACCCCTTTTACACCTTCAATATCCAATATGTTCAACACGACTTCCGGTGCCCCGGCCGCTGAATCCTTTTTATAGTTATTGCTCTTGCCCATAGGAAGTTCTTCATCCAGAATGATCTTCATCGTATTCGGGCTTGGTGTTGGTTCTATTGATACAATTTTCACATTCCCACCCCTTTATATTTTTCAGGAATGAAGCCATTTTAACATAATGAAGGATAGATAGCATTTCGAAGCCCTTGTGACCATGGTTCGGACAGCTTCTCCGCTTTTTCCGCTGAACCTATCTGAAGTTGCTCCGACTTTTGACAGCTTTTCCGATTTTCCTGCTGAAGCTGTCTGAAGTTGCTTTGACTTCTGACAGCTTTTCCGATTTTCCTGCTGAAGCTGTCTGAAGTTGCTTTGACTTCTGACAGCTTTTCCTCTTTTTCCTTCGAACCTGTCTTAAGTTGCTCCGACTTTTGACAGCTTTTCTACTTTCCCCCTGAACCTGTCTGAAGTTACTCTGACTTTTGACAGCTTTTCCGCTTTTCCCCCTGAACCTGTCTGAAGTTGCTCTGTCTTTTGACAACTTTCCCGCTTTACCCGTTGAACCTGTCTGAAGTTGCTATGACTTCTGACAGCTTTTCCTCTTTTTCCTTCGAACCTGTCTGAAGTTGCTCCGACTTTTGACAGCTTTTCCTCTTTTTCCTTCGAACCTGTCTGAAGTTGCTCCGACTTTTGACA
>NZ_JAGGQP010000039.1 GCF_018613235.1 Bacillus sp. ISL-41 | reverse complement strand
GCATGTATTAGGCACGCCGCCAGCGTTCGTCCTGAGCCAGGATCAAACTCTCCAAAAAAGAGTTATGAGTTAGCTCATAAGTTAAAACGTTGGCTCATGTTCTTATAGAAGAAACATGATCATTTATTGTTTGTTGACGCTTGTTTGTTTAGTTTTCAAAGAGCAATTTTTCTGTGTCATCATTAGGCGACTTAAATAATATATCATGCTGTCGTTGTTTCGTCAACACTTTTTTAAAAAGTTATTAACTGCTGTTCAACAGCAACGTTTAATATAATATCAACTTCTGCTTGCTTGGTCAATAGCTTTTTTTAAAAAACTGGTTTAGCATTAATTGTTGCTTTGCAAACATATACAGTTATCCGAATTCCGAGAGGTTTCGAGCTCTTTTCGAAGATGCTTCTGAATCGAATTTTTGCGAAAAAGGGTGTCAAAGCAGCAAAGCTTACGGAAAGAGCGTGCAAAAAAATATAAAACGCCGCTTCAAAAGCGGCGTTCCTTCTTTATATAATCCACGTCTGAATTGCAACCAGCGCAAACACACCGGGTATTCCTAACAGTCCTGACACTGCTGCGGTTGCAATATTGATTGGAACATAAATTCCGAAGCTGGTTCCGAAGGCGTTAAGAAAAAATAAAAAGATGGCTCCGATCAAGACCTTCACAGCACTCTGGCCGACGAGACGGAGCGGTTTTGTCGGCGCACCGATTATAAGCAGCAAGAAAATCAATCCGCCAAGGACCGATATGACAACTATAGGATCCATACTCTTCCCCCTTACTTCAATGTCTTGTACATTTTTATGTACAAGTTATCAAAATAAGACCTTATTATATGGAAAAAAACATCACTTCTTCTTGATGGTGATTTTCCTGTGCTTCGCTTCTTTAAAAAGAAAGAAGTACTTGGCTTCGGCAATTTTTGCTTCAGTGATAAACTCTTCTGACGGATCGAAGCTTCTTTCAACCAATAGCTTTTGATTATTCCAGTTCCTCTTCATGCTGTCCAGCTGTGCCAATAGTTTATGGTCGAATTCTTTTCTAAGCCATTTCTTTTTACGAAATAACATGACTTTCCTCCAGTAGAGTTTCTTCTTTATATATGGAGTTAAACTTCCCTGCGGCCTTCCAGCGCTTTAGAGAGCGTGACTTCATCCGCATATTCAAGATCTCCTCCGACCGGCAGTCCGTGCGCAATCCTGGTAATCTTGATCCCTGACGGCTTAAGCAGCCTTGAGATGTACATGGCCGTTGCTTCCCCTTCAATATTCGGGTTCGTGGCCAGTATGACTTCCTGGACAGTTTCATCCTGGAGTCTCTTCAATAGGTCTGGTATGTTGATATCTTCGGGTCCGATTCCATCCATAGGAGATATCGCCCCATGAAGCACATGATAGAGTCCATTGAATTCCTTCATTTTTTCCATCGCAATAACGTCCTTAGGATCCTGTACAACACAAATCACACTGCGGTCGCGACGCTGGTCTTCACAAATATAGCAAGGATCCTGGTCGGTTATATGGCCGCAGACAGAGCAGTATGTCAGGTTACGCTTAGCGTTGACCAATGCCTTAGCGAAATCCAAAACGGTTTCTTCCTTCATGCTTAATACGAAAAAAGCCAGACGAGCGGCCGTTTTCGGGCCGATACCTGGCAATTTCATAAAGCTGTCGATCAGCTTTGATATTGGTTCAGGATAATGCATTCTGTTATATTCCTCCTAGAACATTCCCCCAGGAAGGTTCATGCCCTTTGTAAATTGGCCCATTGTTTTATTTGTCAACTCTTCGGCTTTTTTCAACGCATCATTCGTTGCTGCCAGAACAAGGTCCTGAAGCATTTCAACATCATCAGGATCGACAACTTCCTGCTTGATTTGCACATCGACGATTTCTTTATGACCTGTAACGATAACAGTTACCATGCCGCCGCCAGCTGAACCTTCAATTTTTTCTTCTCCTAATTGAACTTGAGCTTCTTCCATTTTCTTTTGCATCTTCTGCATTTGCTTCATCATATTTTGCATATTACCCATTCCACGATTCATGTTAACGTACCTCCAAAATTTAGTCTTGTATTTGTATTAATTCATCGCCAAATAGTTTTTTAGCTTCAGCGATCAGCGGGTCTTCTGCTGCAGCAGCTTGCCCCTCAGATGCTCCGTCGCCTCTCTGGCTGATAAAGTTTTCCCTTATTTTAAGCCACTGGTCTTCCGGCACACCAATTACCTGCATCCTTTTGCCGGTGTAGTCATTCATCGCACCGCTGACAATTTCAGTGAATCTGGTGTTTTCCATTGCCATCTGACAGTGGATTTCATATTTAAATTTTATCACTACTGCTTCATCTGATGCAGCCACTGGTTCTGCTTCATTCAACAAAGCAGCCTGGGAACGCATTTGGTTCGCAGCAAGCATTTCGAGCAGATCTCCCCAACGCCCCTTGATGGTATGAAGATTTGTCTTGGTAGCGCTTTTCAGTACTTCGTTAATCTTTCCAGTAGGTGCCTGGAAGCCCTTGCGGTTTGGACGAGGCGCTTTTTTAGCAGCAGCCGGTTCACTTGCTGCTATTCCAGGATTCTGTTGGAACTGTGCCAGTTTTTCCTCGAGCTGCTCAATCCTTCTCATCAAAGGTTCAACCTGGACATTGCTTGACGGATTTTGGTTTTCCAACTGACAGAGTTTGACGATTGCCACCTCAAGGAAGATACGGGGATGGTTTGTCCAGCGCATCTCTTGCTGTGCTTTATTCAAGACTTCAATCAATTCATAGATTTGTGCTGGCTCGACCTGATTGGCCAGTTCCTGGAAATCATCATCGAGCATCACTCGTTCCATAGATTCCTCCAATGCCGGTGCTGCCTTGTACAGGAGCATATCACGGTAAAAGAAAATCAGATCCTCTATGAACCTTGCTGGGTCCTTCCCTTGTAATAACAATTCTTCTAAAGCTTCCAGTCCGGCTGCCGCATTGCGTTCGTGAATCGCCCTGGCCAGTTGGTTCAGGAAGTTCTGTGATACGGTACCTGTTACCGTGAGGGCATCTTCAATCGTAACTCGATCCTGGCTGAATGAAATCGCCTGATCAAGCAGACTTAAGGCATCACGCATTCCGCCTTCTGCAGCCCTGGAAATGATCTGCAAGGCCTTTTCATCGCAATCCACTCCAGATTCCTCAACAATTTGCTTCATCCTGCCAACGATTGCCTGAGCAGTGATCCTCTTAAAATCAAATCGCTGGCATCGTGAAATGATTGTGAGCGGAATCTTATGGGGCTCAGTCGTTGCGAGGATAAAGATGACATGCTTTGGAGGCTCTTCAAGGGTTTTCAGCAAGGCGTTGAATGCTCCGATGGAAAGCATATGCACTTCATCAATGATGTATACTTTATACTTCACGACGTTCGGCGCATACTTAACCTTATCTCGGATATCCCGGATTTCTTCGACACCATTATTGGAAGCGGCGTCGATTTCGATTACATCAGGAATTGATCCATCCGTTATTCCACGGCAGGCATCGCATTCATTGCAAGGCTCAGCCGTTGGAGCTTTTTCACAGTTAACCGCTTTTGCCAAAATTTTCGCAGCACTCGTTTTCCCAGTCCCCCTGGGGCCGGAAAATAGATAGGCATGTGATATTTTTTGTTGAAGCAGAGCGTTTTGCAGTGTCGTTGTGACATGTTCCTGTCCGACCACATCAATGAATTGCTGTGGACGCCAGACACGATATAAAGCTTGGTAGGCCAATGACACCGCTCCCTTCCTTTTATTATCTTATCTATTATAACGCAAATAACTTTCAATTTCACTTTTACCAAAGGAAGTTTTTACGCTTTTTAAAAGGCTGTTTTCGTAAAGATTGTTGTTAAAATCCTAAAGCCGATTTTAACGCGATAAAAAGCCTTTTTGTAGGTCGGTAAGAAGTGTGCAAGCTCTTTCTCATAATATGCTTTTATTTTGTGAAGAAACATAGGTCATTCAATCCTATTTCGTAGTCAATAGCAACAAGTTTGAGAAAAGAGCTTTTCAAAACGACAAAAAACTCATCTCCGTAAAGAGATGAGTTGAATGTATCATATTTAACTGCCGCGCACCTTCCGTCGACTGAATACCATAAGCGTTACTTAAGCAGTTAGCTCGGCCCAGGCAACCCTGCGGCACATGGGAGCGTCCACTTAATGCTGCTTCCTTCCGGACCTGACATGGTTCATGGATTCCCATTGCGCAGGACCCGGGCGTCAACACCACTTGCTTAAGGCAGACCCTACAGTAAATCAGCCTCAGGAAGGGATTCATCCCCGCTAGAGCGGATTGCGGGTACAGGGCACCGCTACCTCCCCGACTAGCACGGCAAAATTGAAACCTTATTTAGGTGTGTCTCAAGGACACATACATAGTATACTAACTCACGTTCCAAAATGCAATGCTTATCCCCTGTCAATTCCTGTCTGTTGTTCCAGTTCCTCTTTCGCCTGTTTCTTTTTCAGCTTTTTCTTTTCCCGCAGATTCCTGAAAAAATCGGATAACAGTGTGCCGCATTCTGCTTCCAGGACACCTGTCACAACTTCGCTTTGATGGTTGAAGCGTTCATCCTGGAGAATATTCATGAAGGTGCCGGCACAGCCGCCCTTCGGATCCTTGGCGCCATAGACCACTTTTTTTACGCGGGACAGCATGATGGCTCCTGCACACATCGGGCATGGCTCCAGTGTCACATATAGAGTGGCATCCTCCAGCCTCCACGTTCCGAGTTTCTGGCACGCATGGTCAATTGCCAGCACCTCTGCATGGGCAATGGAACTTTGCTTCGTTTCGCGGAGATTATGGGCACGGGCAATGATTTCCCCATCCAGGACGATGACCGCACCGATTGGCACTTCATCTATCTGGCCTGCTTTTTTCGCTTCTTCAATTGCTTCTAACATATATCGTTCATCTGGAGTATATTCCATCTTTTCCTCCATTAAAGTGTTTTATATTTCCAATTGGTTTAATAATCCCCCGCCGGTAAAAATATAAAGGATAAGGAGAGGATTATTCATGGCAAAGACTGCTCTATTGATCATCGATATGATCAATGATTTTAACTTTGACGCAGGGGAAGACCTTGCAAAAAACACTAAAAAAATCATTGATCCCATTTTAAAGTTAAAAAAATCTTTCAATGAAAAAGACATACCCGTTATCTATATTAATGACCATTATAATCTATGGCAGGCTGATTTTGAAAAAATCATGGATCACTGCTCAAATGAAACAAGCGGTGAAATCATAAAAAAGATCGCACCTGAGAAGAATCAGGACTATTTCTTGATCAAGCCGAAGCACTCTGCTTTTTATGGAACGGCGCTTCACACCCTTCTTCAGCAATTGAAGGTAGATACCTTGATCCTGTCAGGGATTGCAGGCAACATTTGCGTCCTTTTCACCGCGAACGACGCATATATGCGAGAATACAACCTGATCATACCAGAGGACTTCATTGCCTCCAATGATGACGAGGATAATCAATACGCACTGACAATGATGAAAAACGTCCTGTCCGCCGAAACAAGGCCATCAATCGAACTTGATTTATAACATACTGCATTTTCTTCCTTCATACAATGGTTGTAGCGCTAAAAATGCCAGGGAGGGAAGAAGATGCAAATTCATGTGGTACAGCAAGGACAGACATTGACACAGATCGCTCAACTTTACGGGTCTTCTGTTACGGATATAACCGAGGCGAACGAACTGCCCAACCCGAATAATCTAGTCGTAGGCCAGGCGATGGTCATCCCAATCGTCGGCAGTTTTTACTTTGTCCAGCCAGGTGACAGTCTATGGGCGATTTCAAGAAGATTTGGTATCACAGCACAGGAACTTGCAAGGATCAACGGTATCTCGGTCAACCAGCCATTGTCAGTCGGATTCCGCTTATATATTCCACAGCGGCCGAAAACAAATGCGGAATTCAATGCATATGTAGAACCACGCGGGAACACAGTGGCACCTGCATTGGAAACAGCTGCCCGGGAAGCTGCCCCCTATTTGACCTATCTTGCGCCATTCAGCTTCCAGGCTTTGCGCGATGGGTCGTTGAAGGAACCGCTGCTGAACAATTTTCCGGCAATTGCCGAGGCGAACAATAATATATTGATGATGGTGATCACCAACCAGGAAAACGACCAGTTCAGCGATGAGTTAGGGCGGATTATCCTGAATGATATTCCTGTCCAGGACAGATTCCTGAATAATATCGTCACGACGGCAAAAAAGTACGGATTCCGCGATATCCATTTTGATTTTGAATTCCTGCGTCCAGAAGACCGTGAAGCCTATAACACCTTCCTGCGCAAAGCAAGGGACCGTTTTAAACAGGAAGGCTGGTTCATCTCGACTGCTCTCGCCCCAAAAACGAGTGCAGAACAGACAGGTCCCTGGTATACGGCTCATGACTACAAAGCACATGGAGAAATTGTCGACTTCGTTGTCATCATGACCTATGAATGGGGGTACAGCGGCGGACCTGCACAGGCAGTCTCCCCTATCGGTCCAGTTCGCCAGGTGTTGGAGTATGCCATTAGTGAAATGCCATCGCAAAAAGTCATGATGGGCCAGAATCTTTATGGTTATGACTGGACTCTTCCATTTGTCCAGGGGACAATCGCAAGGGCCGTCAGTCCTCAGCAGGCGATCCAGATTGCGGCCGATAATAATGTACCAATCCAGTACAATACAAGGTCTCAGGCGCCGACCTTCCGATATACAGCGTCAGATGGAAAACAGCATGAAGTCTGGTTTGAGGACGCCCGATCCATTCAGGCAAAATTCGACCTGATCAAAGAATTGAACTTGAGAGGAATGAGCTACTGGAAGCTCGGACTTTCCTTCCCGCAAAACTGGCTGCTCATCCAGGATAATTTCAATGTCGTAAAAAGATAAAATTTTCTGTTAAAATAATTTTACAAATTCCGATAATATATGACAGGCGCAGTATTTCTGCGGCTGTCTTCTTTTTTGCTAAAATTGCCTCCTAATATTCCATACCCATACCATACTATGGTGTGATAAAATGGACTTTGCGTGATTTAACTGACAGAAATGTAAAAAAGAGATAGATACAACAGAGAGGGAGGACATGTTGTGGAAGGAACACCTTTTATAACGGTTGAAGGACCAATCGGGATCGGGAAAACGTCACTTGCCCGCGCCATTTCCGAACGGTTTCAATTTGCACTTTTAAAGGAAATTGTCGACGAAAATCCATTTTTGGGGAAGTTCTACGATAACATAGAAGAATGGAGTTTCCAGACAGAAATGTTTTTCCTCTGCAATCGATACAAGCAGCTTGGAGATATTAATGAACATTACCTCAGCAAAGACAAGTCTGTCGTAGCTGATTATCATATCATGAAAAACCTCATTTTCGCCCAGCGCACATTGAATGAACAGGAATATAAAAAATACCTAGATATTTATCAAATCCTGACGAAAGATATGCCTAAGCCAAATGTCATCATTTACTTGAATGCAAGTCTTGATACCTTGCTGAAGCGGATCAAAATGCGCGGCCGCGAAGTCGAAAAAAACATCAGTCCATTATATTTAGAGCAATTATCCCTTGATTATGAACAAGCAATGCTTCAATTCGAGAAAGACCACCCTGAAATCCCAGTCCTCCGTTTCAGCGGCGATGATCTGGATTTTGTTAAAAATGAAGAAGATCTCCAGCTGATCATCGACCAGCTAACCGCATCATTAAGAAAAAGGAGCGTACAACCATGAATCTAAGAACAAAATATGACATCCCGGCTAATGCGGTCATCACGATTGCCGGAACAGTTGGAGTCGGCAAATCGACTATGACGAATGCCCTGGCGGATGCCCTTCGGTTCCGTACATCCTTTGAAAAAGTAGATACCAACCCTTACCTTGATAAGTTCTATGCCGATTTCGAACGCTGGAGTTTCCACCTGCAAATCTACTTTCTTGCAGAGCGCTTCAAGGAGCAGAAAAGGATTTTTGAATATGGCGGCGGCTTTATCCAAGACCGTTCCATCTATGAAGATACAGGCATCTTCGCAAAAATGCATTATGAAAAAGGCACAATGTCCCCTGTGGACTACGAAACATACAAGAGCCTGTTCGAAGCAATGGTCATGACTCCGTACTTCCCGCATCCAGATTTGCTGATCTACCTTGAAGGGTCACTAGACGATATTCTTGAGCGCATCAAGCTAAGAGGACGTCCAATGGAACAGCAGACACCAATCACATATTGGGAAGAAATGCACGGCCGCTATGAAAACTGGATCAATAACTTCAATGCATGCCCAGTCCTTCGTTTGAACATCAATGATTATGATTTGTTCAATAATCCTGAATCAATCGAACCGATTGTTGAGAAAATCGCTACACATATCAAGCAAACTCAATTATTGAAAAAATAAAACCGCCGATTGGCGGTTTTTTTGTTTGGAGAAGGAACAAGTCTGTTGATTTCCATTCCAGGCGCTTCGCTTTCCGCTTGAAGAATTATGAAAAAGCCCAATTGCCGGCTTTTTCAAAAGGCGAATTCTTCCTTGGGGCTGGCGGTGAGCCTCCTCGTCGCCGCTGGCGTCTGCGGGGTCTCACCTTTCCAGCTGATCCCGCAGGACATTGAATTACTTCCTCGAGACTGCCCACGCACGATGGAAATGCGTTAGCATTTTCGAGGAGTCTACGCGCCTTCCACTCCAATCAACAGGGTTTCTAAACTTTATATGGCGCTTATTAGTATTACCATTTATAACCACTTCAAAAAGCACAGTTCGACTGATTCACACAAAATTAACATACAAATAAAAAAACCCGCTACATAGTAACGGGTTTTTCTATACAATCTCCAAATTGTTTTTATGCGTTAATGCTTTAATTGAAAAATTAATGGAGGAGGTAGAGGGATTCGAACCCCCGCGCGGTGTTACCCGCCTGTCGGTTTTCAAGACCGATCCCTTCAGCCAGACTTGGGTATACCTCCGAGACAAGAAATATAATATCATGTATTTAAAAACGAGTCAACACTTCTTTAAAAGTTTTTTTCGGGCAAGAGTACATCCTGCCCGAAAAAGAAGATCTGAAAGTTCAAATTCTCCTATAAGAGACCATTATTCCGGAGCAATAACTTCCCTGTTGCCCATGTACGGACGCAATACTTCTGGAATGATGACACTGCCGTCAGCCTGCTGGTAGTTCTCAAGGATAGCGGCAACTGTACGGCCGATCGCAAGGCCTGATCCGTTCAGTGTATGCACATGTTCTGGCTTTGCCTTTGCTTCGCGGCGGAACCTGATATTCGCGCGTCTTGCCTGGAATCCTTCGAAGTTACTGCAAGAAGAGATTTCCCTGTAGGTGCCGTAGCTAGGGATCCAGACTTCGATATCGTATTTCTTAGCAGCCGTAAATCCGAGGTCTGCAGAGCACATGCTCAGCACACGGTAAGGAAGACCTAATAGCTGAAGCACTTTCTCAGCATGTCCAGTCAGCTTTTCAAGTTCTTCATAAGAATCTTCAGGCTTAACAAACTTCACTAATTCAACTTTGTTAAACTGGTGCTGGCGGATCAAACCGCGCGTATCGCGTCCCGCAGAACCTGCCTCAGAACGGAAACATGCGCTGTATGCTGCATAATTGATCGGAAGCTCATCCGCAGTCATGATTTCATCACGGTGCATATTCGTAACAGGTACCTCTGCAGTCGGAATCAGGAAGTAATCTTCGCTCTCGATTCGGAATGCATCCTCTTCAAACTTAGGAAGCTGGCCTGTTCCTGTCATGCTGGCACGATTGACCATGTATGGAGGCAGGACTTCTTTGTAGCCATGCTCGTCAACATGAAGGTCAAGCATGAAACTAATCAACGCGCGCTCAAGGCGGGCTCCCAATCCCTTGTAAAAGACAAAACGGCTGCCGGTCACTTTTCCAGCGCGTTCAAAATCAAGGATTTTCAAGTGGTCTGCAACATCCCAGTGCGGCTTTGCTTCGAATTCAAAATCACGGATTTCTCCCCATTTGCGAACTTCTACATTATCATCTTCTGTTTCTCCGATTGGAACACTTTCATGAGGGATATTGGGAATGCTGAGCATCAGGTTCTCTAGCTCTTCTTCTACCTCGCGAAGCTGGTCATCAAGAACCTTGATTTTGTCGCCTACCTCTCGCATCTCAGCAATCAAGTGGTCTGCGTCCTGCTTTTCACGCTTCAACTGCGCAACCTGCTGGGACACTTCATTCCTTTTGCTCTTCAACTGTTCAGCGTCAAGAATCAATTCCCTGCGTCTCACATCCAGGTCCTCGAACTTGCCGAAGTCGGTCATGTCTTCGCCACGGTGCTGCAGTTTTTGTTTCACTTCTTCAAAATTTGCTCTTAAATATTTTACGTCTAACACTGCGATTTCCTCCCTTTTCTCTGAAGTAAAAAAGCCTTTGATAAAATAAAAAACTCCCGTCCCCAAAAAGGGACGAGAGTTAACCCGCGTTGCCACCCTAGTTAAAAGCAAGAAAATGCTTTCCACTCATAAAATAACGGTTTTTACCGAAAGTATTTACTGGCCATTAATGGCGTTCCATACTCTGCTCGAGGGCGGATTCCTTTGCTCCAGACACCGGTTCTCACCAACCACCGGCTCTCTTTGGAATGGACACAAGCTACTATTCCCTCTCATCGCTTTTTTACTATCGAATTTTAATTCATAATTTACTACAATTATGTTCTCCATGCAAGCTGTTTATGCAAAATTTTTACTCTTTGTCTCCTCGACCATTTTCACAAAGTAGTTCATGAGTCGATAATCATCCGTCAACTCAGGATGAAAAGAACAGCCGAGGAACTGTCCATCACGAGCAGCAACAATTCTGCCATTATGCTTCGCCAGCACCTCGACATTTTCTCCAGCTTCCACAATATGAGGTGCCCGGATGAATACTGCTGAGAAATTATCCGCCACTCCAGCAATATTGATGTCAGCTTCAAAGCTTTCTCGCTGGCGGCCGAATGAGTTGCGTTCTACTTTCACATCCATGACACCGAGATGTGGTGCATTATAACCAACCAGATCACTCGCTAGTAAAATCAAGCCAGCACATGTTCCGAACATTGGTTTGCCGTCGGCTGCGAATTTCTTCAACTCTTCCATAAAGCCATATTGATCGATCAAACGGCGGATTGTGGTGCTTTCTCCCCCAGGAATGATCAGACCATCGGCTTCTGCCAGCTGATCAGGGCGCTTAATGACAACACCTTCAGCTCCAGATGCCTCAATTGCCCGTAAATGCTCCCGTACAGCCCCCTGAAGGCCAAGTACTCCAATCTTCATCATAGGCATCCCCTTACCAGCCGCGGTCCTGCATACGGGCTTCTGGTGCCAATGATGAAATTTCAATGCCCTTCATCGGGATGCCGAGGCCTTTCGAAATGCTCGCAATCAGTTCATAATCCTGATAATGAGTAGTCGCTTCGACAATTGCCTTTGCAAACTTCGCAGGATTATCAGATTTGAAGATACCAGATCCTACAAACACCCCATCAGCACCCAGCTGCATCATTAATGCAGCGTCTGCCGGTGTAGCAACACCGCCTGCAGCAAAGTTCACGACTGGCAGACGTCCAAGCTGCTTGATTTCAAGCAGAAGCTCATATGGTGCTCCTAGAAGCTTGGCTTCAGTCATTAGTTCATCCATATCCATTGCGACTACTTTGCGCACCTGTGCATTTACCTTCCGGATATGGCGGACAGCTTCTACGATATTGCCCGTACCAGGCTCTCCCTTTGTACGAAGCATCGAAGCTCCTTCGCCGATCCTTCGCGCTGCCTCGCCAAGGTCACGGCATCCGCATACAAAAGGAACTGTATAATCTCTCTTATTCAGATGGAATTCTTCATCTGCCGGAGTCAGAACTTCACTCTCATCAATATAGTCAACACCCATTGCTTCGAGGACGCGGGCTTCTACAATATGGCCAATCCGTGCTTTTGCCATAACGGGAATTGTGACAGCACCCATTACCTCTTCAACGATCCTTGGGTCAGCCATTCTAGCCACTCCGCCAGCTGCGCGGATATCCGAAGGGACACGTTCCAATGCCATCACCGCAACTGCACCGGCCTCTTCGGCAATCTTTGCCTGCTCGGCATTGACAACGTCCATGATGACGCCGCCTTTTTGCATCTCTGCCATACCACGTTTAACACGATCAGTACCTGTCTTCATTCTTTTTCCCCCTTGTCCCTGTAAAAGGGTTACTATGTAAGCAATTTGCAAATAACTGGATATCCAGACTTCTTTGGTCGGAATTACAGCTACCCCTATTGAAAATAAACAACAAAAAAGGTTTCCTGTCAAGACAGGAAACCTTTCACTATTAATTAAAACCAACCTTTTACAGTATCAGCAACTCCGCCAAAAAGGTCTCCAAAGAATCCGCCGATTCCGCGCATCATAAGCACGAACCAGTTCGCTTTTTCAACATTCTCAGCAGCAACAACTGGTACTTGGACTTGCTTTTGCCCTTCTTCAGTTAAGAAGCTGATGTTTTCGTCCTTCTTGGACTTAACAGTCATATAGCCGACTTGCTCGCCCTTCTTGATAGGAGCAGTCAGTTCGCCATTTTCATTCAGTTTCTTTTTATCCAGTACAAGTACTGGTTCATATTGATCCTTTTCGCCATTCCTGATGGTCATCGTAATGGACTCTTTAGACTGGATCTTCACACTGTCTTCCTTCCCTTTTGTTACCGGAAGGTTTTTCTTTCCTTTTACCTGATGATTCTTTTTCACAAGTTCTTCTTCTGTGAAATTACTGAAAGCGAAGTCAAGAATTTTACGCGTTTCAGAAAAACGGCTGTCCTTGGAATCTGCCTTCATGATAACCGAAATGAATCTTTGGTCATTTCTCATCGCAGTAGCCGTAAAGCCGTAGCCTGCAAAATCAGTCGAACCGGTTTTTAAACCGTCTACACCATCATATTGGTAAATCAGGCTTGGAAGCATCCAGTTAAAGTTCTTATACTCACGTCCGTCACGGAACTTCAAGGAAGGCATGCTTGCTGTATCCAACACTTCCGGATAATCCTTTAATAATCGGAAGGCAAGTGTCGCCAATGAGCGTGCAGACATGACATTCTCTTCTTCCGGACTGCCGGCAGGATGCTGTCCTAAAAGATCGCTATTGTTCAACCCTGAGGAGTTAACAAATTTATAATCCTTCAAACCAAGTTCAGCAGCTTTTTTGTTCATTTTTTCAACATGATTCTTTTCTGTTCCAGAAAGGACCTCAGCGAGCGCTACGGTAGCTGCATTTCCAGAGTGGATGGCCATTGCTTCATACAATTCTTGTACCGTATAATCTTCACCCTGGGTTAAGCCTACATTCGATAAGCCAGGGGCAGCAGATAACTTATGGACATACTCATTGATCTTTACCTTTTGATCCCATTTAAGCTTGCCTTCTTTGACAGCTTCGAGAACCATATATTCTGTCATCATTTTTGCCATGGAAGCTACGCCCAGGACAACATCTGAATTTTTCTCATATAAAACTCTTCCCGTATCTGCATCAATCAGCATGGCTGCTTCGGCATCGATGCCTAATTGTCCCTCTGCTGCTTCAGCCTCCATTGAAAATCCGGAAAACATAGTTGTGATCGTTAAAATGAATGCTGCAAAGAACATTGAAAGCTGTTTCTGTTTACGATTCAAGACGACTTTCCCTCCAAAATTTTTATAAAATATCTATGAACCTTTCATTTTTGTTAATCCCAAAAAATCACACCCGTATAGTTTACCATAAAAAAAATGAAAAAAATAGACAGAGAATAGTCACTCTGTCTATTGTAAAATCAGGAAAAAACGAATGATATACAGGTAAAAAGTCGTAGTTCCTGCTGATTCTTATTTATAAATTAGCTCATGGAGTAGTTCGGTGCTTCCTTCGTGATCTGGACATCATGCGGATGGCTCTCTCTGAGACCCGCTCCTGTCATCTTGATGAATTGGGCATTCTCCCTTAGTTCCATAAGATTAGCTGTGCCGCAATATCCCATACCTGAGCGAATACCGCCAACAAGTTGATAGATTGTATCTGTAAGCGGGCCTTTATATGGGATTCTTCCTTCTATACCTTCAGGAACGAACTTCTTATTATCTTCCTGGAAGTAACGGTCTTTAGATCCCTTTTCCATCGCTCCAACAGAGCCCATTCCACGATATACCTTGAAACGTCTTCCCTGATAGATTTCAGTTTCTCCCGGACTTTCGCTGACGCCAGCAAGCAGGCTTCCGAGCATGACGGCATGCCCTCCGGCAGCAAGAGCCTTAACGATATCGCCGGAATATTTGATGCCTCCATCTGCTATGACTGCCTTCCCGTGCTTTCGGGCTTCTGTCGCACAATCATATACGGCGGTAATCTGCGGAACACCTACACCTGCTACAACCCTCGTCGTACAGATAGAACCCGGTCCGATGCCGACCTTGACAATATCGGCACCCGCTTCGATCAATTCTCTTGTCGCTTCTGCTGTCGCCACGTTTCCGGCAATAATATTCAGTTCCGGGTAGCATTCACGGATTTGCTTTACCGTTTCAATAACACCCTTTGAGTGGCCGTGGGCAGTATCAACAACAATGACATCTACATGTGATTTTACCAGCATCTCGACGCGTTTCATCGTATCTGCTGTAACACCGACTGCAGCACCACACAGCAAGCGGCCTTGCAAATCCTTCGAAGAGTTCGGGAACTCAATCACTTTTTCAATATCCTTTATGGTAATGAGCCCTTTCAGTACGCCTTCATCATTTACTAGTGGGAGTTTTTCAATCTTATGGCGCTGAAGGATCTTCTCTGCTTCTTCAAGGGTAGTTCCTACAGAAGCGGTCACCAAATCATTTTTCGTCATGACTTCTTCAATTTTAATAGAGTAATCCTGGATAAAACGCATGTCACGGTTTGTAATGATTCCAACAAGCTTTTGATCTTCCTCATTATTAACAATTGGGACACCTGAAATGCGGTATTTACCCATTAAATGTTCAGCATCAAATACTTGATGCTCAGGAGTTAAAAAGAATGGATCGGTAATGACTCCACTTTCAGAACGCTTTACTTTATCGACCTGGTCTGCTTGCTGTTCTATAGACATGTTTTTATGTATGATACCAAGGCCGCCCTGCCTGGCAATTGAAATGGCCAGTTCAGATTCTGTTACAGTATCCATGCCAGCACTGATAATTGGTATATTCAACCTCAAAGTCTCAGTCAGACTGACCTTAAGGCTTACATCCTTTGGCAGCACCTCAGATTTAGCCGGCACTAACAGCACATCATCAAACGTTAATCCTTCTTTTGCAAATTTACTTTCCCACATAGTAAATGACCCCCTTTAAGAAAATATTATTTGTAGGTTATCAATTGGTTAAAATACTGTCAAGACGGTTATTATTTGTCCGATTTTTCAAATAACTTGGAGGTTTTTCATGTGTCTATGCCTTATAAGGAATGGAACAGTTACACACTCTTCTTTTCAGCAGAGTATTCACAAGCCTATCTAAAAAAATGCTATCGTAAAATCAACATCGACCAGCCTGACATGAAAAGCTTCGAAAACTGTTATCCCTTTATGTATTATCTCGAACATGGGAAGCTTTACTATGAACAGGCAGAAAATTCTCCGCTGGCCATTCAGCCAATCCTGCTCTTTTACGGACTTGTCCATCTAATAAAAGCATGCATCCTGACAGTCGAACCTGATTACCCTGAAACCACTTCCGTTCTTGCTCACGGCGTCTCAACAAGGAAACGAAAAAAACAACAGTACAGCTTCACAGATGATGAAGTCAAATTCCAAAAAAATGGCCTATTCTCTCTTATGGCAGAAAAAATGTTCCACATGAAACAACTGGAAGGTGAAAAAGCAACAATGGGTGATGTGATGGAACTGATGCCGGAATTATCCGACATCTACTCTAGCTTAAGAGGTAAACAAATCTTTGAAGCAGTGACTGCCAGCGATTCAGGTTTCTCGCTTCCAAAATCAATAATCGACCATTTTCATATGACCGAGAACCGCTTTAAGGAATTCTTTCAGGCCAAATCAACTATACCTGTTTCGTTTGTAGAGGATTCCAGCCAGATCAGATTTAAAGCAAACCTAAGCGAAATACAAGAACCCCTCCCGTTAAAATACAATCTTGAAGAGCAGCATTATGCATTTCCCTTAAATAAAGGGGACTTATTTCTATTTCCAGAACTGCTGCTGCACTACTTACTGTTATATAATCTTGGAATGATTGCCCGCTATGAAACAGAATGGTGGAGTGAGTTAATCAAGATGATGCCCAATGAAGACTATCCATTGATCCAATCCTTTTTAAAATCAACATTGAGAAAAGGACCATACTTAATTTACCAGTACCTGATGAATAAGTAATGACAGCAAGGGGTAGAGGCACCTATTGCTATGGCTTTAAAAGTTAGGATGTTTATATATGCTAGTATCGGGAAATTTCAAATACATGGACAACGAAACAACCGAGGAGGGTATAATATGGACAGAAAAAAACTAATGATGACAACTGTTGCTCTAGGTACAGCATACTTGCTAAAAGACCAAAAGTCACGCGCAAAGGTTATGGATCAATTGCAATCCCTTGGGAAGAAAAAGAAATAACATATAAAAAGACCTTCTGATTAATTCAGAGGGTCTTTATTATGTGGCGATTAAGGGGAGAATACTTCAGACAGCTTTTTGTGTTTTTCCCTGGAAACTTGTCCGAAGCTGCTACTGGTTCAGACAGCTGTTAGATTGTTTCATCCAAACCTGAAGTTGAATCAGGTTCAGACAACTTTTCGATCTTTTTCTTCAAACCTGTCTGAAGTTACATCAAGTTCAGACAACTTTTCGTTCATTACCTTCAAACTTGTCCGAAGTCAGGCCAAATATATTCAGTTGCTGCACTATTTCGCGCACCATTTATAAATCGGCATACAAAAAAAGAACAGCCATTA